>NZ_SDDV01000003.1 GCF_014773545.1 Hydrogenophaga sp.
GCCAGCGCGCGCTGGCAGTACACGTCGTCGTACAGCGCCTGGGCTTGACCAGGCAGGTGGGTCACGATGAAGCGCGGGTTGCACCCTTGATCACCCCATTCAAGCCGCGTGCTCACGCGCCGCTCGTGCGCCCAGCTTTGTGCAGCGTACTTGAATTCGTCCACCATGCGCTGTTTGAGTCCCGTGCGCTCGTACTCGTCCTTCATCCAAAGCTCAGCGAACTCGACCTGCGCTTGCAGCCGCGCGTTGCGCGCAAGACCCACGATGTCATGCACGCCTGCGCGCTCGCACCAGTTCAGGATGCGCTGGCGGCAAAAGCCCGAATCCCCACGAAACACGATGCGCACGTCGGGCCACTGCGTGCGCAGTCGGCGCACCAGCAGTTTGAGGATGGCCGCCGTATGGCGTGCGCCATCGATGTTGCTGGGCCGCAGGTAAGCGCACAGCAGTTGCTGGCCGCAGAACACGTACAGCGGCAGGTAGCAGTAGCTGTTCGATAGTACCCGTGAAAGAAGCGGCCCTCTTGCTGGCCGTGCAGCGGGTTGTCGGTGGCGTCGAAGTCCAGCACCAACTCCTCGGGGGCACGGTCGAAGCTGGCGATGAACTGATCGACCAGTACCTCGTGCAGCCGCCAGGCCGTGGCACGGTCGGCCCACTTCTCCAGGCGGCACAGGGTGGGTGCGCTGGCCACTTCGCGCTCCACGCCCACGGCCGTTTGCAAAGCCACGTCTTGGCGCAGTGCGCCGTGATCGTTCAGGTCTTCCCAGCCCAGTGCCAGTCCGTATACCCGCTGGCGCAACATGTCGCGCACACCGTGTTTGATCAAGAGCGGGCTGCGCGGATCGGCGATGCAGCGTGCCGTCGAATCTGCCCTCCACCACACGCCTGCCCAATCGGCCAAAGTCCAGCGTTCCAACGTCAATTTTTTCGGTACAGTTTGGCTTCGGCATTGCCCGCTCGTTTGATCAAGATTCGATACCTCGATTTTCGGGCACACAAGGGCAATGTCGTCCTCTTTTACGGGGGGTACGGTGAAATATCCGGGCTAGAATTGCAAAGATGGACACAAGCGCTTTGCCTGCTACGCCGTCGCTGCGCCAGCAGGCGCTGCAAGCCCTGTGCGAACGCGACCCGAACCGCAAGCAGGTCGCTGCGCAGGCGCTGTGGGCGGCGCTGCGTCCGGCGGGCGATGGCGACGCAGAACAACTGGCTGCGGCCACGCTGGTGCCGCCGGTTCCGCAGGCGATGCTGCCCGGGCGGCCGGCCCGCCCACTCTTGGTGCCCGCGCTGCAAGTGCCGCAGCGCTCGGCGTTCACGCCCGAGGGGCTGGCCGCGCTGCTGCACGCGATGGTGCACATCGAATTCAACGCAATCAACCTGGCCTTGGACGCGGTCTGGCGCTTTCCCGCCCTGCCGCTGGGCTTTTACCGCGACTGGCTGCGCGTGGCCGCAGAGGAAGCCAAGCATTTCGCGCTGCTGCGCAGCGAGTTGCAGCAACTGGGTTTTGACTATGGTGATTTTCCCGCCCACGACGGCCTGTGGGAGATGTGCGTAAAAACGCAGCACGACTGCACCGCCCGCATGGCACTGGTGCCGCGCACGCTGGAGGCGCGCGGCCTGGACGCCACGCCGCTGATTCAGGCGCGGCTGCGCCGGGTCAAGCACGCGCAAGCGCAGCGCACGGCAGACATACTGGAGCTGATTTTGCGCGACGAAATCGGCCATGTGGCCATTGGCAACCACTGGTACGGCTGGCTGTGCGCGCAGCAGGGGCAGGAGCCGCTGGCGCACTACCGCGTGCTGGCGCAGCGCTTCCAAGCCCCCAAGCTCAAGCCGCCGTTCAACCAGACGGCCAGGCGTGCCGCCGGCTTTAACCAGCCGGAGCTGGACGACCTGCTGAGCGCTTGAGCCGGCAGCGCCTGGCCGCTGTGGCATCGATAATCGGGAATGACTGCCACACCCGACCCCGCAGCGGCCAACGCCGCCTTTTGCACCCTGCCCCTGTCGCCCGCCACGCTGGCCAACCTGGAGCAACTGGGCTACCGGCACATGACGCCGATTCAGGCCGCCAGCCTGCCAGCGGCGCTGCGGGGCCAAGACCTGATTGCCCAGGCCAAGACCGGCAGCGGCAAAACCGCCGCTTTTGCGCTGGCGCTGCTGGCCAAGCTGAATGTGCGCCGCTTCGCGGTGCAGGCGCTGGTGCTGTGCCCGACGCGCGAACTGGCCGACCAGGTCAGCCACGAAATCCGCCGCTTGGCGCGCGCCGAAGACAACGTCAAACTGGTCACGCTGTGCGGCGGCGTGCCGCTGCGCGGCCAACTGGCCACGCTGGAGCACGGCGCGCACATCGTGGTCGGCACGCCCGGGCGCGTGCTGGACCTCTTGCAGCGCGCCAGTCTGCGACTGGACGCGCTCGAGACGCTGGTGCTCGACGAAGCCGACCGCATGCTCGACATGGGCTTTTTCGACGACATCGCCAAGCTGCTCGGGCAGTGTCCCAAGCAGCGCCAGACGCTGCTGTTCTCGGCCACTTACCCGCCGGGGATCGAGGCGCTGGCAGCACAATTCATGCGCGCACCGCTGCTGCTGACGCTGCCAGCGCAGCACAGCGGCGGCCTGATCGCGCAGCGCTGGTACCAGGTCAAGGAAAGCGAGCGCCTGCACGCGGTGGGCCTGGCGCTGGCGCACTTTCGGCCCGCGAGCGCGCTGGTGTTTTGCAACACCAAGGCGCAGTGCCGCGACCTGCTGGCAGTGCTGCAAGCGCAGGGCGTCAGCGCGTTGGCGCTGTCTGGCGAGCTCGAGCAGCGCGAGCGCGACCAGGTGCTGGTGCGCTTTGCCAACCGCAGTTGCGCGGTGCTGGTGGCGACCGACGTGGCCGCGCGCGGCTTAGACATTGCCGAGCTGGCGGCGGTGATCAACGTCGACGTGACGCCCGACGCCGAGGTGCACGTGCACCGCATCGGCCGCACGGGCCGCGCTGGCGCCAGCGGGCTGGTGCTGAACCTGGCCAGTCTGGACGAAATGGGCCGGGTGGGCAAGATCGAACTCTTGCAGGGCCGCGAGTCCGACTGGTACCCGCTGGCCGAACTGGTGCCCAGCGGTCAGGGCGCCCTGCTGGCGCCGATGGTGACGCTGCACATCCAGGGCGGACGGAAAGAAAAAATCCGCCCCGCCGACGTGCTGGGCGCACTCACCGCCGACCTGGGCTACACGCGCGAGCAAGTCGGCAAGATCAACGTCAACGACTGGTCAACCTACGTGGCGGTGCAGCGCGACATTGCACAGCAAGCCGCCAGTCGGCTCAACGCCGGGCGCATCAAGGGCAAGAGCGTCAAGGTGCGGCTGCTGGAGGACTGAGCGCCAGCCAACCACGCCGCTCGAAGGCCGCACGCACACTGAGCCAGACCGCTTCGGGCGGTTGGTCGGCCGCGATGCGCAAGAAGCGCCGCGGGTCATCGCGCTGGCGCTGCGCGTAGCCGGCGGCTACGCGGGCAAAAAAAGCGATCGATTCAGACTCGAAGCGGTCCGGCGCTCGGCTGGACGCCAGCCGCTGCGCAGCCACTGCCGGCGGCAGGTCGAACCAGACCGTGCCGTCGGGCTGGCGCAAGCCGGCGCCGGCTTGGGGTGTGGACTGCACCCAGCGCTCCAACTGGCGCAACACGTCGAGGTCAAAGCCGCGGCCGTGGCCCTGGTAGGCAAAGGTGGCGTCGGTGAAGCGGTCGCACAGCACGACGTCGCCGCGCGCCAGCGCCGGCTCTATCACCAAGCGCAGGTGGTCGCGCCGGGCGGCAAACATCAGCAAGGCCTCGCACAGCGGGTCCATGGGCTGACCCAACACCAGGGTGCGCAACTGCTCTGCCAGCGGCGTGCCGCCCGGCTCGCGCGTGAGCGTGACGCGGCGGCCCTGCCGTCTGAAAACATCAGCCAGGCGACCGATGTGGGTTGATTTTCCCGCACCGTCTATGCCCTCAAAGCTGATGAAAAGCCCCGTGGCGGACTTGGCGGCGGTTCGATCGCAGGTGTGCGCGGGCGCCAGAATCACTTCAGCGCCCCAGAATGTAGCGCCGCACCGCCGCGTTGTGCTGCGCCAGTGTGGCGCTGAACTCGCTGGAGCCGTCGCCGCGCGCAACGAAGTACATCGCCGGCGTGCTGGCGGGCTGCACCGCCGCCAGCAGCGAAGCCCAGCCCGGCATGGCAATCGGGGTCGGTGGCAGGCCGGCGCGGGTGTAGGTGTTGTAGGGCGTGTCGGTTTCCAGATCGATGCGGCGCAGGTTGCCGTCAAAGCGCTCGCCCAGACCGTAGATCACGGTCGGGTCGGCCTGCAAGCGCATGCCGATGCGCAGCCGGTTGCTGAACACGCCGCTGATCTGGGCCCGGTCGCTATCCAGCCCGGTTTCTTTCTCGATGATGCTGGCCAGAATCAAGGCCTCTTCGGCGCTGCGCAGCGGGGTGTCGCTGGCGCGCTGCGCCCAGGCCAGGGCCAGGCGCTGGTCCATCGCCTGCGCTGCCAGGCGCAGCACCTCGGAGGCCGGCGTGTGCGGCGCCACGCGATAGGTGTCGGGGAAAAACCGCCCCTCGGGGTGGCGCCCGGGCAAGCCGATGCGCGCCATCAGCTCGGCATGGCCCAGACCTTCCAGGTCTTGCTGGAGATCGGGCGAATTGCGCAGCGCCTGCAGCACCTGGCGAATGTTCCAGCCTTCGATCAAGGTGATGCTGCGCAGCGCCTGCTCGCCGCGCACCAGCTTGGACAGCAGGCTGCGCGGCGTGGTGCCGGGCGCGAACTCGTAACTGCCCGCTTGAATGGCGCGCGCCTGACCCGAGAGCCGAAACCAGGCGTGCAGCAGGCTGGGCGAGGTCTGCACACCGGCGCGCACCAGCGTCTGGGCCACCGCGCGCGCCGATGCGCCGGGCGCAATGCGCACCTGCAGCGGCGCCTGGGCATTCACCTCGGCGGGCAGCGACAACGGATGTTGCAACCACCACGCGCCCGCGGCGGCAAGCAGCAAAGACGCCGCCACGGCAAGCAGCAACAGCAGTTTGAACAGGCGCAGCATGGCAGGGCGTGAGCAGAAAAGGGGTGGAAAAAGCGGGGGCAAACGACCCGCACGGAAGCGCCAACACGAGCGCTTGATGATAATCGACAGCCTTTGCCAGCCTTTGCCCAGCCCGGACCACCCCATGCATCTGCCCGTCTCACCAGACCTAGATCCCGCCCGCCTGAGCGGCGTCACGCCCTTGCCCCAGTGGGGCGTGCTGCGCGCCCAGGGCAGCGATGCGGCCACGTTTTTGCACGGCCAGTTGACGCAAGACTTTGCACTGCTTGATCTGTCGCAGGCGCGGCTGGCCGCGCTGTGCTCGCCTAAAGGCCGCATGCTGGCCAGTTTCATCGGCTGCAAGCTCAGCCAGGACGACATTTTGCTGATTTGCAGCCGCGACCTGCTGGCCGCCACACTCAAACGCTTGTCGATGTTCGTGCTGCGCGCCCAGGTCAAGCTCAGCGACGCCAGCGCCGCGTTCGCGCTCTGGGGCGTGGTCGGCCATAGCACTGCGCCGCTGCCCGAGCAACCCTGGAGCAAGCTCAGCCCAGACGACGGCAGCCACTGGCTGCGGCTGCCACCGGCGCTGGGCCTGGGGCGCGCGCTCTGGCTGGCCCCGCTGACAGGCGCCAGCGCAGCGCAGCCGGCCGGACCGCTGCTGGAACCCGCTCTGTGGCCCTGGCTTGAGGTAATGAGCGGCGTGGCGCTGCTGAGCGCGCCGGTGCAAGACGCTTTTGTGCCGCAGATGCTGAATTACGAATCGGTCGGCGGCGTCAGTTTCAAAAAGGGTTGCTACCCTGGCCAGGAAGTGGTGGCACGCAGCCAGTTTCGCGGCACGCTCAAGCGCCGCGCCTTTTTGGCACACAGCAGCGCTGAACTGGTGGTAGGTCAGGCGGTGTTTCATGAGGGCGACGCCGAGCAGCCCTGCGGCACGCTGGCCGCTGCCGCCGCCTGCCCCACGGGCGGCTGGAACGCCATCGTCTCGATGCAGATCAGCGCCGCCGCTGCTGGCCGCCTGCACGCAGGCAGCGCCGACGGCGCCGAGCTGCAACTGCTGGCGCTGCCCTACCCGCTGCTGGACGATGTTTGAACGCTGACAGCAATGTGCCTGATTGCCCTGGCCATCGGCGTCAACGCCTCCTGCCCGCTGCTGATCGCGGCCAACCGCGACGAGTTTTATGACCGACCCAGCGCCGCCCTGCAACGCTGGCACCTGCCCAGCGGCGCCGAGGTGGTGGCCGGGCGCGACCTGCGCAGCGGCGGCACCTGGCTGGGGATTAACCCGGGCGGCCGGGTGGCGCTGCTGACCAATGTGCGTTCGGCGCAGCCGGGGCCGGGCGCGCGCAGCCGGGGCGAACTGGTGACGCGCTGGCTGCAAGGTGAGCTGGATTGGACTGGTCTTCAAGCCAGCATAGCGCCACGTGACTACGCCGGCTTCAACCTGGTGGTGGGTGATTTTCACCAGGGCTTTTGGGCCTGGCTGAGCAACCGCAAGCCGCACGCGCCGCAGCAGGAGCCGTCGGACCTGCTGCACAGCCACATCTTGGGCGCAGGTCTGTACGGCTTGTCCAACGCCGCACTCGATACCCCCTGGCCCAAGACGCAGCGCATCAAGCAGGCGCTGGGCGCGTCGCTGGCGCTGCTGTGCCAGCCGCAGACCGCGCCGCACTGGCGGCGACCGCTGTGCGCGGCCCTGCTCGACGCGCGCGTGGCGGCCGACGCCGAGTTGCCGGCCACCGGCGTGCCGCTGGAATGGGAGCGCGCGCTCTCCAGCCCGTTCGTGCGCCTGCCCAGCCTGGGCTACGGCACGCGCAGCAGCCTGCTGCTGCGGGTTCGCCCCGGCGGCGCAGGCCGCTGGCAAGTCAGGCTGGACGAATGGCAGCACCTGGTTGCCGCCGATGCGACAGCGCCGCAGCCGCACAGCGCCAGCCGACGCCAGCAAACCCTGCTCTGGTAGCTGCGTCCAGGTCCAGCAGCAGGGCCAGCGTTTACAGCCGCTTGCGCATCGCCACATGGGCCATACCGGCTTCATCGAAGCGTTCACCCTCGGGCTCGAAGCCCAGGCGGGCATAGAAGGCCTGGGCGCTGCATTGGGCGTGCAGCAGCAGCTCGCGCTCGCCGCCTGCGCGCGCGGCGTCTTCCAAGGCCTGCAACACCTGCCGCCCCAGCCCACTGCCACGCAACACGCGGCTGACCGCCATGCGTCCGACCTTGACCACGCCGGGCCGATACGCCAGCAGCCGTCCGGTGGCCACCGGCTGCCCCAGTCGATTACAGACCACGGCGTGCAGGGCGCCGGCGTCGGCTTCGTCCCACTCCAGGTGCTCGGGAACGCCTTGCTCGCGCACAAAAACTTCGCGCCGCAACGCCTGTGCGGCAGCCCCCAGCGTGGCCCAGTCGCCCACCTGCAGTTGCCACACCGCTTCGCCGCGCTCGTACGCCTGCATGGCAGCGCGCAACGGCGCTGGCACCGGCTGCGAGGTTTGCGTCGCCGGGTCGGCGAACACGTAGACGATGTCGGCTGAAATCAGGTGCGCATCGGCACAAAAAATGGCGCCCCGGAACACGATTGACGAGCGACCGACGCGGCTGCACTGCAGCGCCACTTCGAGCTGGTCGTCCAGCCGCGCCGAAGCGTGAAAGTCAAGCGCCGCCCGCACCACGTACAGATCGCCGCCGAGCTGCTGCATGGCCGCCTGATAAGGCAGCGCCAGCGCGCGCCAGTAATCGCTGATCGCCGTGTCAAAGTACATCAGGTAATGCGCGTTGAACACGATTTGCTGCATGTCCACCTCGGCCCAGCGCACGCGCAGGCGGTGGACAAAGCGAAAATCAGATCGATTTATCTGCATTTCAGGGCTCTCCAAAGGCGCGCCGCAGCGCACGCGCGGCGTCGCCGTGGGCTTGCAGCGCCTGGGCAATGACGCGCCCGAAGTTGATGAAACCGTGCACCACACCCGGATAAATTTCCAGCGCGACCGCCACCCCTGCTTGGCGCAACCGGTCGGCGTAGAGCAGCCCTTCGTCGTGCAGCGGATCGCATTCGGCCAGACCGATCCAGGCCGGCGCCACGTCCTCCAGGTCACGCACCTGTGCGCTTTCATCGACACCGTCCAGCGGGGCAAAGCGCCAGTCGTCAAGGTCAGCGCGGCTGCGCAGATAGTGCTCAAAAAAGTAATTGATGTGCGACTCTTCGAGTAAAAAATCGCGGGCGAACGTGCGCTGCGAGTCCGTGTTTTGGTGCCCGGCACAGCCCGGATAAAACAGCAGTTGCAGCGCCAGCGGCCAGCCGGCGTCGCGCGCGGCAATGGCGGTGACCGCCGCCAGCGTACCGCCGGCGCTGTCGCCGCCGATGGCGATTCGATCGGCGTCGACTCGCAAGGCCGGCGCCTGTTGGCGCAGCCAGGCCAGACTGTCCCAGACGTCATTGACGGCGGTCGGAAACTTCCACTCCGGCGCCAACCTGTAGTCAAGCGACAGCACCGCACAGTGCGCCAGATACGCCAGATGCCTGCACAGGGGTTCGTGCGTGGCCACGCTGCCCAGGGTAAAGCCACCGCCGTGCAGGTACAGCAGCACCGGCAGCGCCGGCAGCGCGGCAGCAGCGGCTGGGGCAAACAAACACGCCGTCAGCTCGGCGCCGTCACGGGTCGGTACGCGCAGCGCCTGCACTCGCGCCAGTGGGTGCGGCTCGATGTCGAGCACCCCGGCGCCACAGGCGTGCAACTGGCGCGCCTGCACGGGTGTGAGCGCATGCAAGGGCAACTGCCGGGCGCGCTCCATGCGAAGGAGCAAAGCGCGCATCTGGGGGGTGAGCAGGGCACGCGGATGGGTGCGACGCGACATGGTTGAGTGGGCCTGGCTGCCCTATGCGTGACCCGGTGTTGGACGGCGGGCAGCACAGAATGCAGTTTGTTTGTTGCACTCCTTCACCGCACGGCGGGTCCGGCATGGCGCAAATTTTCTACCTGACCCCCATTTTGATCGACTTCGGCACGCCCGCGCTGCTGGCGCAGGCAGGCCGCGCCCAGCCAGCGCGCAGAACCAGCGCGAATTGCTGCAAGCCTTGCTGTGAGAGCAGCCGCTCAGTGCGCCTGGGTTTCGCTCTGGCGCTGCAGCGACGGAATTTCCTCCGCCACCACGGTATCGGGATCGATGCCAAGCACCAGACCAATCGGGTCGGGGTAGGTGTTGATCAGCAGTTCGCTGCGCATGGCCTGCTCTTCGGCACGGGCGCGCCAGGCGGCGATGTGAATGACGCCGGCAATCGGCTCATAAACTTCGTTGTCGAACGGCGCATTCTGGTGTTCGATGGCGTTGATCATGCGCTTGGGGAAATTCCAATCGCGCGCCAGCGCAGCCCCCACCTCGGCGTAGCTGTAGCCAAACAAGCCCTTTTCGGCCTTGGCGCGCTTGAGGTCTAGCATGGGCACACTGCGATCGAGGTCTATCATGGCCTCGGGCATGCCCACGTGCATGACCAGCTCGCCAATGCAATGGATCAGACCGGCCGTGAAGGCGGTGTTTTCGTCGATTTTGATCGGCAGCGCAATGTAGCGCGCCAGGTTGGCGGTGTTGAGGCTGTAGCGCCAGAACTGATTCAGATTGACGCCACCGACGCGGTGAAAGCCTTCACCCAGCGAGGCGGCAATCACCAGCGCCCGCACCTTGATCAGGCCGAGCACGCTCATCGCGTCGCGCGCGGTGCAGACCGTGCGCGACAGGCCAAAAAAAGACGAATTGGCGGTTTTCAGCAAGCGCGCGGTCAACACCGGGTCGTCCTCGATGTAGGCCGCCACCAGCATCACGTCGACATCTTCCTTGTCGAAAGTCTCGATCAGTTTGCGCACCACCTTGGGCGCGGACGGGAGCGCGTTGGGTTGCTTCAGAAGCTTTTCGAGTTGCATGATGAACCTGCCAGTCGCCAAGGGTTGAACAATTCGCCGTGTGCCTGAGTCTTCATCGTCGAGCAGGCGCCAGACTTGAGGGAATTTTCTGCCTTCATTCGGTGAAAGCAGCCAGCGCCTGCCCGGACGACCACTCGGACGGGTCTTTGCTGAGCACGCTGTCGATGTCCAAGCCCAGTGTCAGTCCGACCCAGTCCGGGAAAGTAGCCGCCAGACCGTTGCTGTCGAGCTGGAGCTGTTCAGCCCGCGCGCGCCACGAGGCCAGGTGCAGCACGGCGCCCAGCGTGTCGCAGGCCTGACCCTCGAAGGGTGCAACCTGATTTGCCAGCGCCGATACCAAGTCGGGTGGAAACTGCCATTTTTCTATCAGTCTGGCGCCGACGTCAGCGTAAGAATAGCCAAAAACCGTCTTCTCGGCGCTGGCGCGCTGCAAGTCCAGCGAGGGCAGGCGCAGATCGAGCGACGCCACGGCGTCGGGCATGGCCATGTGCATCACCAAGTCGCCGATGGCGTGAATCAAACCGGCGGTGAAGGCATTGCCCTGATTCTGCCGCAGCACGCCGGCGAGCGAGCGCGAAATATCGGCCACGCGCAGACTGTAACGCCAGAACTGCGGCAGATTCACCCCCGGCACATTCGTGAAGCTGGCGCCGAGTGCAGCGGCCATCACCAGCGAACGCACTTGCGTCAGGCCCAGCAAAGCCAGTGCCTCATCGGCGTTGCCGATTTGTCGACTGAGGCGAAAACAAGCTGAATTCGACAAGCGCAGCACGCGCGTGGTGAGGGCCGGGTCGCGGCCGATGAGCTCAGCGACACGCTTCGGACTGGGGTCTGGCCGACCCATTTCAGTCAACAGATCCGACACGCTGCGCGGCATCGGCGGCAGCGCACGCGGGAAATTCAGCAGCTCCTGGAGGGTCATGGCGAGCAATCGATCAGCCTGGGTTGGTCACTGTCCTGCTTATCGACGCCGCAGAGCTGAGCTTGAATGCCTTGGCCGCAGGTTCAGACAACGCTTGCCACTTGTTCGCAACTGGCCCATTGCCAGCCTCAACTCAGTCGCGCACAAACAGCGTCACCAGCGGCTGATCGCCCACCGAGCGGCTGCGGTGGCCGTGCACAGCCGGGTCGAACACGGCGCCGGCTGGCAAGGTGTCGGCCGAATAGAAATGATCGCCCGGGCCGAACAACCGCACGCTGCCATCCTGCAAACCAATCTCCATCTGCCCTTGCAACACGAACAGCCACTGGGGCGTTGCGGTGCAATGAAACGTGCTGCAAAAGCCGACCGGGCTCTGGCGCAATTGACAAGCGCTGGCGGGCAGCAGCGGCGACAGGCGCGCGGCGGCGCTGCCCTCGCTCAGGGGCAGCATGTCGTGCCGAAAGCGGGCGCGGCCGTCGCTGTCGGTGAACAGCAGCACCCGGTGAAAAACCGGCGCACAGGAGTCGGCAGATGGATTCATGAGTGAAACGGGACGGCACGAGTGTTTGGCAGGCAACAGCATGGCATGATGCCAGCCACGCGTCTTGTGACTCACCGAACGTGCTCGACATTCTCGCCCACAAAGTCTACCGGCACCTGTTTCTGGCGCAGGCGCTTGCCTTGCTGGGCACCGGGCTGGCCACCGTCGCCCTGAGCCTGCTCGCTTTTGACCTGGCAGGCGCGGATGCCGGGGCCGTGCTGGGCACGGCGCTGGCCATCAAAATGCTGGCCTACATCGGGGTGGCGCCGATTGCCGCTGCCCTGATCGAGCGGCTGCCGCGCCGCAAGGTGCTGGTGCTGCTCGACCTGGTGCGCGCGGCGCTGGCGCTGGCGCTGCCGTTCGTGACGCAGATCTGGCAGGTCTACGTGCTGATCTTTTTGCTGCAGGCGGCCTCGGCGGCGTTCACGCCCGCCTTTCAGGCCACCGTCGTGAACGCGTTGCCCGACGAGCGCGACTACACCAAAGCGCTGTCGCTGTCGCGCCTGGCCTACGATCTGGAGAGCCTGCTCAGCCCCATGCTGGCGGCCCTGCTGTTGACGCTGGTGAGTTTTCACAGCCTGTTCGGTGGCACGGCGCTGGGCTTTTTGGCCTCGGCGGCGCTGCTGGTTTCGGTGCTGTTGCCGCCTGCGAGCGCTCCGACCAAGCGCGGCATCCTGGATCGCACCACCCGCGGGCTGCGCATTTATCTGGCCACGCCACGGCTGCAAGGCCTGCTGGCGCTCAATCTGGCCATTGCCGCCGGCGGCGCAATGGTGATCGTCAACACCGTGGTGCTGGTGCAGTCCGGGCTCGGGCTGACGCAGTCGGCCACCGCCTTTGCGCTGGCCAGCTTTGGCGCCGGCTCGATGCTGGTGGCCTTGGCACTGCCCAGCCTGCTTGAGCGCGTACCCGAGCGCCGCGCCATGCTCGCCGGCGCCAGTCTGACCGTGCTCGGCCTGCTCGCCGGCGGCCTGCTGGCAAGCAGTTTCGCGCTGCTGCTGGGGCTGTGGTTTGTGCTCGGCATGGGCTACTCGCTGGCACAGACACCGGCCGCGCGGCTGCTGCGCCGCTCCAGCGCCGAGGCCGATCGGCCGGCGCTATTTGCCGCCCAGTTTGCCCTCTCGCACGCCTGCTGGCTGCTGACTTACCCGCTGGCCGGCTGGCTGGGCGCGCAGTTCGGGCAAGCCGTGGTATTTGCCACGCTGGCAGCCTTGGCCGCAGGCGCCGTGCTGCTGAGCCTGCGCCTGTGGCCCAAGAACGATCCGCTCGAAGTGCCGCACCGGCACGATGAGCTCGAACCCGGGCACCCGCACCTGGGGACGATCGCGCCGGGACAGGCCAGAGCGGACGAACATTCGCACGCCTTCGTGATTGACGACATGCACCCGCGTTGGCCGCGCTGAACGCAGTCGCGCGCCGATGCGCCGCTCAATCGGCCGCGAGCGGCAGGCGCTGGCGCTGCCTTTGCAGCAACTGGCTTCGCTGCTGCAGCGCCTGCTGCAGCCGACGGTCATGGCCATAGATGTCGCGGAAAAAGTAAATTCGCCCTTGCTCGACCCGTGCCGTCAGGTAAACGATCAGCACCGGCACCGGCTGGTTCAGGCGCACTTTTCTCATTTGCTCTGCGGCCAGGGCGGCCGCGATGCGCTGGCGCGTCCAGCCGGGCTGATCACCCAGCACGAACTGCACCAGCTCCAGCGGTTTTTCGACCCGAATGCAACCGCTGCTGAAATCGCGTCGGTCGCGCGCAAACAAATCGACCGCCGGCGTGTGGTGCAACAAGACGGTGTGGGGGTTGGGCAAGACGAGCTTGACGTCCCCCATGGCATTGTGCGGCCCCGGTCGCTGGCGCAAACGCAGTGAACCTTCGGCCACGGCGTCGAGCCGGGCCGCTGTCTTGGCCGCATCAACCCGGCCATCGGGCCACACGAAGTCAAAACCCATGCGGCTGAAATAGGTCGGGTCGCGGCGCATGCGCGGCACAATGTCGCGCCGCGCAATCGAGACCGGCACATGCCAGTACGGGCTGAATTCGACCACTTGGATGTCGGCATCGAACAACGGTGTGCGGGCGTCGCGCGCGCGTCCGACGATCACGTTCATCTGCGTCTGCACCACGCTGCGGCCATCAATCACCAAGTAGCCGCGCAATACGAATTCCGGCACATTCACCACCACCATGCGCGGGCCCCATTGCAGCGGCATCCAGCGCAGCCGCTCCAGCGCCAGCTCGATCTGGCGCACGCGCGCGGCCGGGCTCAGCTCGATCTGCGCCAGCGTGTTCGGGCCCAGCACGCCGTCAACCAGCAGGCCATGCCGCGCCTGAAACGCGCGCACCGCCTGCACCAGCGCCCCCTGGTAGAGCAGCGTCTGCGCGTGTTCGGCCTGCGGCACCGGGTCTGGCGAAGGCGGCAAATCGCCCAGCACGCGCAAGCGCTCGGCCAGCAGCGCCAGCCCGGCGTAGCTTTGTCCGGGCTTGAGCAACCCGAGGCGTCGCCCGGGCTTGGGCGGCAAGGCGGGCAAAGCCTGCTGCCAAGCCGGGTGCTGGCCGAGCGCGCGGTACTGCGCCAGCACGGCGCGCAGCTCCTGGTACTGCGGCAGGCGGGGCTGCGCCAGGCGCACCGCCTGCTCCAGGTCGCCAGCGGCAAGCGCCTTGCGCAGCAGCGGCATCGGGTCGAAGTCAGGGCGCTGCAACGGACGAAAGTGCACGCCCAACAGGCGCGGATCAACCCGGCCCTGGTGCAGATCGCGCAGATAAAGCTGCATGGAGCGGGTCAGCGCCTGCTCCAGGTCGGGCCGCGCTGGCCGCGCTGGCGTGGCAGCCTGTGCGGCCAGCATCAGGGCGGCGCTGTGGTAGTCCTGCGGATCGAGCCCATGACTGGCGGCATCGCTGAGCAGGGCCAGCGCCTGCCAGGCGTGTGCCGTCGGGCGGCCATGGTCCAGCCAGCGCAGCTCCGATGCCGGCACGGCGGCACTGGCTGCGCACCAGCAACAAAGCAGCAGCAGGCCGGGCAGCCAATGGATTCGGATGGGTTTCATGGCGCAAGAAGAAGGCGCGCCATTTTCGGCGCACCCGATGAAAGCACCGAGAATAGCGGCATGTCAAAACCCCTTACGTCCTGCCCCGAACACCCTGCGCGCACCCTGGTGCTGGGCTCCACGTCGCGCTACCGGCGCGAGCTGCTGGAGCGGCTGCGGCTGCCGTTTGACGTCATCGCGCCCCAGGTCGACGAAACGCCCCGGCCCGGCGAAGCTGCGGCCGACCTGGCCCTTCGACTGGCCCTGGCCAAGGCGCGCGACGTGGCGCAGCGCCAACCGCGCGCGCTGGTGATAGGCAGCGACCAAGTGGCCGACCTGAACGGCGAGCCGCTGGGCAAACCCGGCAGCCACGAGCGCGCCGCAGCCCAGTTGCGGCGCATGAGCGGGCAAACCGTGGTCTTTCAGACCGCGCTGGCGCTGGTCTGCCTGGAGTCCGGGTTCGAACAAAGCGAACTGGCCACCGTGCGCGTGCAGGTGCGAACGCTGGGCGAGGCCGAAATTGAGCGCTACCTGCGCGCCGAACAACCCTACGACTGCGCCGGCAGCGCCAAAAGCGAAGGGCTGGGCATTGCCCTGCTCGAGCGCATCGACAGCGACGACCCGACCGCGCTGATCGGCCTGCCGCTGATCCGCGTCTGCCGTCTGCTTCGTGCGGCCGGGCTGCAAATTCCATGAACCCGCCGCCGCAACACGGCGCGCTCTACCTGGTGCCGACGCCGCTGGACTTTGGCTGCCCGACGCCACATCCGGCCCCGCTCGGCCAGTGGCTGCCGAGCGAAACCCTGGCCTGCGCCAGCCGTCTGACGCACTGGATCACGGAAAACGCCAAAAGCACACGCGCTTTTTTGAAGCGCGTGCAGGCAGAGACTGGGCTCGCAGCGCCACTGCAATCGCAGCACATGGTGGAATTGGCGCGCGCCGCGCACAAAGCGGGCGACCACGTCATCGACGCCGCCAGCGAGGCGCAAGCGCGCCTACTGCTGGCACCCGCCCTGCTCGGGAACGACATCGGCTTGGTCAGCGAAGCCGGCCTGCCCGCCATTGCCGACCCGGGCAGCTCGGTGGTGCGCGCCGCACATGCGCTCGGGCTGCGCGTGCTGCCGCTGGTCGGCCCGAGCGCGCTGCTGCTGGCACTGGCCGCCAGCGGCCTGAACGGGCAAAACTTTGCTTTCGTCGGCTACCTGCCGCAGGCTGCGCCCGCACGCGCGCAACGGCTGCGCGAGCTGCAAGCGCTGGCGCTGCAAACCGGGCAGACCCAGCTCTTCATTGAAACGCCTTATCGCAACAGTGCCATGCTGCAAAGCCTGCTGCACACCCTGCAAGCGCACACCCGACTGGCGGTGTGTTGCGCGCTGACGCTGCCCGAGCAAAGCTGCCGCAGTGCGCTGCTGAGCGATTGGAAAAAGAACCCGCACTGGCAGGGCGAGCTGCCGCTGCAAGCACCCGCGGTGTTTTTGCTGGGCCGCTGAGCCAGCGAGCGGCCCCGATCACGTAGAATGTCAGCCCTGCTGCGGGTGTAGTTCAATGGCAGAACGGCAGCTTCCCAAGCTTCATACGAGGGTTCGATTCCCTTCACCCGCTCCAGCCGCCTGCTGCCCTACCCTGCTGCCCACGCTGCACCTTGAACGCCTGCGTCTTCAAACGCCCCGAGGCGGCGGCCAGATCACCCCGGCGTCGGTCAAGATGGCATCCAGCGGCACGTCATGCGCCTGCGCTCGCAACTGCGGCAGGTAGCCAAAGTCGTAGCCCAGGCCGACCGTGAACGGCCTGGGGTTCAGGCTGGCCAGGGTGCGGTCATAAAAACCGCCACCGTAGCCCAGCCGATAGCCGCCCGGCCCAAAACCGACGCAGGGCACGAAAATCAGCGTCGGCACCACGGCCTCGGTGTCCTTGGGCTTGGGAATGCCGTAGGCGTCTTCGTCCATCGGACAGCCGGGGTACCAGGTGTGAAAACTCAAGGTCTTGTGCACCTTGTTGACCACCGGCAGGCCAATGCGGCGCAAGCGCTGGGCGCTTTGGGCGTCTTCTTCCTGGCCGGCCTCCTGCCAGCGAAACAGCGCCGGCAAGGGGTCGAATTCGGCCTTGATCGGCCAGTAAGCGCCGATGGTGGTGTCGGGCCGCCCGATCAACCAGACCCGCATGACGCGCTGCAACAAATCGTTTCGCCAGGCGCGGTCTGCCAGCAACTGGCGTTTTTTCACCAGCGCTAGCCGCCAGATGGTTTTTTGGCCCGCCAGCGCGGCATCTTCTAGCGCCGCCTGCGGGGCCGGATGGGAACTAGAGCCGTCTTTGTTGTCTTTGTTGTCCATAATAGGCGCATGAAATGGGTTCAACCGACAGAGGGATGGTGCTGGCGCATGCTCACCGTCATTATGGCTGCGCTGGCGCTGCCGGCAGCGGTGTGGGCGCAAGGCACGGGCGACGCGGCGCTGCTGCAAATGGCTCAGGCGCAGCAGCGCAACAACAGCGCACAACTGACGGCCTTGCTGCCGCGCGTGCAAGGCCATGTGCTCGAACCGATGGCGGTGTACTGGGAAATCAGCGAGCGGCTCGACCGCGCCAGCGCGACCGAGATTCGCGCCGCACTGGCACGCCTGGCAGGCAGCTTCTGGGAAGACCGGCTGCGCAGCGACTGGCTGCTGCAACTGGGCCGCCAGCGCGACTGGCACGACTTTGATGCCGAGTTCCCGCTGCTGCGCAGCAACGGCGACCGACAGCTGCAGTGTTTTGCGCTGCTGCGAGACGCGCTGCAGCGGCGCGCGCCTCTGTCTGAGCTGGCCGAGCGGGTGCGAGAGCGCTGGCTGGGCCAAAGCGCCGCCGACGCGGGCTGCTCCAGCGCGGCCCAGACGCTGCTGGCCAGCGGTCATCTGCCGCCCAGCGTGGCCTGGCAGCGCGCGCGCCTGGCTATCGAGACGCGCCGCCCGCGCGTGGCCACGCAGGCAGTGGCCTTGCTCAACCCGGAATGGGCCACCATCGTCAGCGCCATCGCCGCTGATCCGGCGGCGTACCTAAACGAAAAAATCACCGCCATTCGCCCACGCACCAAAGAGTTGGTCACGCTGGCCCTCATCGGGCTGGCCAACGACGACCCGGCTGCCGCCGCGCGCGAGCTCAACCGCACGCGCTGGCAAGCCCAGCTCAGCCAAGAGGAGCGCAGTTGGGCCTGGGGCGTGGTTGGCAAGCGCGCGGCACAGCGGCTGCAAGACGATGCGCTGACGCACTTCGCGCAGGGGCAGTTGCGCTTCATGCACGACGACCACCTGGCCTGGAAGGCACGCGCCGGTCTGCGCGCCGGCGCCTGGGACCGGGTGCGCGATGCGATTGCCGCCATGAGCCCGGCGCAGCAGCAAGAGCCCGTCTGGGTCTTCTGGCGCGCCCGCGCCATCGAGGAGTTGCCCGCAACCGATGCACTGGCAGCCAAGTTGCAAGCGCGCGGCTTGTTCGCCTCCATCGCCGCGCCAAATGGCTTTTACCCGCAACTGGCACTGGAAGAATTGGGCCGCCGGATAGAGCTGCCGCCCGCCCCCGCGCCGCTGAGCGCGCAGGAACGGCAAACCGCGCAGCAGCATCCCGGCCTGCAACGCGCGCTGGCGGCGTTTCGGCTCGGTCTGCGCAGCGACGGCGTGCGCGAGTGGAACCACAGCATAGGCCTGAACCGCCCGATCGGCGTGATGAGCGAGCGCGAGCTGCTGGCGGCAGCACAACTGGCCTGCCAGCACGAGTTGTGGGACCGCTGCATCAACACCAGCGAACGCACCGTGCTGGAGCAAGACTTTGCGCAGCGTTTTCCCATGCCGCACCGGCGCGAAGTGGTGCAGCGCAGCAATGAAATAGGCCTCGACCCGGCTTATGTGTACGGCCTGATCCGGCAGGAAAGCCGTTTCGTCATGGACGCGCGCTCGCATGTGGGTGCCGCTGGCCTGATGCAGGTGATGCCGGCGACGGCGCGCTGGACGGCGCGCAAGATCGGCTTGAACCATTTCGAGCCGCATCACATCACCGAGCGCGACACCAACATCCTGATCGGCACCGCCTACCTGCAGTTTGCGCTGGACAACTTCGACGGCTCGATGCCGCTGGCCGCTGCGGCCTACAACGCCGGCGCCAGCCGCCCGCGCGCCTGGCGCAACGGCCCGACGCTGCCGGCGGAAATCTGGATCGAGAACATTCCATTCGAGGAAACACGCGACTACGTGCAGAAAGTGCTGGCCAACACCACCATCTACGCCGCCATTCTGAGTGGCCAGCCGCAGTCGCTGCGCGAGCGCCTGGGCGTGGTGGGGCCGCGCACCGAGACGGCGGCGGCAACGCAGCGCACCCGGCCCTGAACGCGTGCGCAACAAGCAAAGGAACACCTGTGTGAAAAACATCCTCGTTCTGGGCGGCAGCGGTTTTGTCGGCCGACACCTGTGCGAAAAGCTGCAGCGCCAGGGCTGGCGCAGCAGCGTACCGACGCGCCAACCAAGCCGTGCCCGTGCCTTGCAGCATTTGCCGCTGGTCACCGTGCTGCCCGCCGACGTGCACGACCCAGCGCAACTGCAGCGGCTGCTCAGTGGCCACGACGCGGTGGTCAACCTGGTGGCGATACTGCACGGCAATCAGGCCGCTTTTGAGCGCGTCCACGTCGAACTCCCGACCCAACTGGCGCAGGCTTGTGCCGCCACCGGTGTGCGCCGCGTGCTGCACCTGAGCGCACTCGGCGCCAACCTGGACGGCCCATCGCGCTACCAGCGCAGCAAGGCGCGCGGCGAAGAACGGCTGCGCCAGGCCGGGCTCGATCTGACCGTACTGCGCCCGAGCGTGATCTTTGGCGCCGGCGACCGCTTCCTCAACCTGTTTGCCGATCTGCAAGCGGTCTTTCCGCTGCTGCCACTGGCCTGCGCGCACGCGCGTTTCCAGCCGGTCTGGGTGGAAGACGTAGCCAACGCCGTGCTGGCCTGTCTGCGCGACAGCGAGCTGCCGCAAAGCAGCATAGGCCAGACCTACGAGTGCTGCGGACCGGATGTGCTCACGCTGGCCGAACTGGTGCGTCTGGCCGGTCGCTTGGGCAGCCGGCAGCGCGCGCTGCTGCCGCTGCCGCGCGCCCTGGGCCAGCTGCAAGCGCTGCTGATGGAACTGCTGCCCGGTCCACCCCTGATCAGCCGCGACAACCTGGACTCGATGGCGGTCGACAACGTCGCCAGCAGCCAATGGCCCGGCCTGGGTGCGCTCGGCATCGCCCCGGCCAGCGTGTACGCCATCGCGCCCAGCTACCTGGGCCGGCGCGGCGCACGCAGCCCACTGCTGGCGCTGCGCAGCGGCGCACAAGACCGATCCCACACCAGACGATGAAGGTTTATCTGGTCGGCGGCGCGGTGCGCGACGCTCTGCTGTCGGCGGCGGCCACGCCCACGCAGGCCAGCCACTTCGACCGCGACTGGGTGGTGGTCGGGGCCACGCCGCAGGCCATGCAGGCACAAGGGTTTTTGCCGGTCGGGCGCGAATTTCCGGTTTTTCTGCACCCCAGCACGCGCGAGGAATACGCGCTGGCCCGCACCGAACGCAGCACCGCGCCGGGCTACCACGGCTTTGCCTTTCAGGCCGACCCCAGCGTCACGCTGGAAGACGACCTGGCCCGGCGCGACCTGACCATCAACGCCATGGCGGTATCGCAAGCCCAAGCCAAAGACCCGAGCACAGCGCAACTGATAGACCCCTACGGCGGCCAGCGCGACTTGCAAGCGCGCGTGCTGCGCCACGTCACCGCCTCGTTCGCGGAAGACCCGGTGCGCATCCTGCGGCTGGCGCGTTTCGCCGCGCGCCTGCCCGACTTCAGCGTCGCACCCGAAACACTGGCCCTGATGCGCCAAATGGTCGAGCGCGGCGAAGTCGATCACCTGGTGCCCGAGCGCGTCTGGCAAGAAATCGCGCGCGGCCTGATGGAGCACCGCCCCAGCCGCCTGCTCGAAGTGCTGCACGCCTGCGGTGCCCTGGAACATCTGCTGCCCGAGTTGAAATCGGTGAAATCGGGGTCAGATTCCAATTATTCAGATCGAGATTCAAAACGAGAAAAATCGGAATCTGACCCCGATTTTTCTCA
This sequence comes from Hydrogenophaga sp., assembly GCF_014773545.1. Lineage (GTDB taxonomy): Bacteria > Pseudomonadota > Gammaproteobacteria > Burkholderiales > Burkholderiaceae_C > Hydrogenophaga. The sequence goes on from NZ_SDDV01000003.1 coordinate 20,525, forward strand.
TCTGCTGCGCGTGCTTGACCTGAGCGCTGCGCTGCAGGCGCCGCTGCCGGTGCGTTTTGCTTGTTTTTGTCATGGCCTGGCCCGGGGACCGGCGCTGGCTGAGCTGCTGCGTGGCGTGTGCCTGCGCTGGCGCGTGCCGCGCGAGAGCCGCGAGCTGGCCGAGGTGGTGGCGCGCGAGCGTGGCCACATCCACCACAGCGGCGGCTTCAACGCTGCCGCACTGGTGCGGCTGCTCGAACGCTGTGACGCGCTGCGCCGGCCGCAGCGTTTTGAACAGGTGCTGCTGGCCTGCGAGTGCGACGCGCGCGCGCCACCCGGCCAGGCAGATAAGCCCTACCCGCCGCGCGCGCGCCTGTTGCGCGCGCTGGCCGCCATCGAGGCGGTCGATGGCGGCGCGATTGCCGCTGCAATTGCGCGCGCCGCCGCACGCGCGCCAACCCCCGCTGCCACGCCTGCACTGGGTGCGCGCATTGCCGAGGCGGTTCACGCGGCACGCTGCCAGGCGCTGTCTCGGGTTTGGCCTGAAGTCGGCGTGGCCGCCTGAAGTCCAAGCGCAACGCAGCCTTGCACACCACAGGGCACTTTTATAAATCCAAGAAACCTCCGTTCGGGCTGAGCCTGTCGAAGCCTGCTTGCGATATGCAGCAACCCCTGATGGCGCAAACCCTTCGACCCTTCGACCAGCTCAGGACAGGCCAAGCTCAGGGCGAACGGGTATTTATAGAAGTGCCCTAAAGCCGGTGGCAGCGGTCGCCCACACCAAAACCCAGTGGCTCCCAGCCGTGCGCACTGGCGGGCGGCGCCAGTGCCAACACCTTGAACAGCTCGCCCATTTCGTGCTCGTTGACCAGCTTTTGCATCAGCGCGTTCTCGCGTATGCCTGCGCGCGCGGCCTGCTGCAGCAAACCGCAGTTAAGCAAAAAACGGCCCTGACTGGTGTAGCCCAGCACCTGCAGACCCGCGTTTTGCGCCGCCAGCGCAATGCCGGTGAAATTCACATGCGCCGTGATGTCCTTGAGCCCGAGGTCAGACAGCGGATCGTCGTCGCGCCGGTGCGCCCGGTGGCAGGTCAGCGTGCCCATGTGGCGCTGCGGGTGGTAGTACTCGGCCGCGGGAAATCCGTAGTCGATGAAGAAAGCGGCACCGCGCTCCCAGCGATCGGCCAGCGTGCGCACGAAGGCTTCAGCCTGAGGGTGGATCTCGGTGATGTAGTCGTGTGTGCCGTCGATCTCCAGCGGCGGACGCAGCTCGGTGCGGCGATCGGCCCAGGCCAGGCATCCATCGGCCGCCAGCGCCACGCCGCGCTCGTGCCATTGGCCCGCCCGTCGCGCCAGCAGTTGAACCGGCATGGCGTCGAGCACCTCGTTGCCCAGCAGCACGCCCGACAGGCGCTTGGGCAGGCGATCAACCCAGGCCACGCGGTCCGCATGGGCTGCCAGCCTGGCCTGCTGACGCTCGCGCAGGCTGCCCGACAAGTCGACGATGGTGTAGCGCCGCCAAGCCACGCCCGACGCATCCAACGCCTCTATCACCTGCTGCGCAAGGCAACCGCTGCCAGCGCCGAACTCCCACATCTCGTCGACACCGGTCTGCTGCAGGGCTTGCGCCACCTGAGTCGCCAGCGTCTGGCCAAACAGCGGCGTCAGTTCGGGCGCGGTCACGAAGTCGCTGCTGCCCGGGCCGGCTGGGCCGGCGGGCATGTGCCCGAACTTAGGCACTGCGCCAGCGTAGTAACCCAGGCCCGGCTCGTACAGCGCTTGGGCCATGAAGCGGTCAAAGGGCAACCAGCCGCCCGAGGCGCGAACGGCCTCGGCAACCCGTTCCCGCAGGGCACTCGGTACACTCGGATGTTCGCCTGAGGCGACGGGGGCGCTGCGCCCCCCGGCTGCTTGATTCATCATCTGATTGTCCTTCATGACCGATCGCACGGCACCTGACATTCCCCGCACCGCCCTGGTCACGGGCGCCGGGCGGCGCCTGGGCCGCGAAATCGCGCTGGCGCTGGCCCGCGCCCATTGGAACGTCGCGGTGCACTACCGGCAGTCGGCCGAGGGCGCGCAGCGCACCGCCGCCGACTGCCAAACGCTGACCGGGCGCCCCGGCAGCGCCGCCACCTTCTACGCCGATCTGTCGGTCGAGGACGAAGTGCGCGCGCTGCTGCCCGCCGTGGCCGCGCGCTTCGGCGCGGTCGACGCGGTGGTCAACAGCGCTTCGCTGTTCGAGCACGACGAAGCGGCCAGCTTCGGTTTCCAAGCCCTGGAGAAACACCTGCGCAGCAACACCGGCGCACCGGTGCTGCTGGCCCAGGCGCTGGCCGAGCACCTCGGCGCCGGCGGCAAGGAGCGCGAGGGCGCGGTCGTCAACCTGCTGGACCAAAAGCTCTGGAACCTCAACCCCGATTTCTTCAGCTACACCCTGTCGAAGGCGGCGCTGGAAGCGGCCACCGGCATGCTGGCGCTGGCGCTGGCGCCCCGGGTGCGGGTTGTCGGCGTGGCACCCGGCCTGACGCTGGGCAGCCACCTGCTCAGCGACGAACGCTTTCGCGATCTGCACCGCCAGTCGCCGCTGGGCCGCTCGTCGGCGCCCGAGGACGTGGCGGCCACCGTGCTGTTCGCGCTGCAAAACCGCTCACTGACCGGCACCACGGTGCTGGTCGACGGTGGCCAGCACCTGATGCGCTTCGAGCGCGACTTCTCTCTGATGTGAGCGCTGCGCGAGCGATCAGCATGAACCCATCCACCTCTACCGGCACCCAGATCCTCGCGCTCACCGGCCTGCGCTTCGACGCCAACCTGGGCATCCTCGACCACGAGCGGTCGGCGCCACAGCCGATCTTGGTCGACGCCGAACTCAACCAGGGCAGCCAGCCGCTGATGCCGCACGACGACGACATCAGCCATGTGCTGGACTACCGCAAGGTGCGTCAGATCATCATCGACGAATGCAGCGCCGAGCATGTCAACCTGCTGGAAAGCCTGATCGGCAAGCTCACCCGCCGCCTGCTGCAACTGCCCGGCGTCATCGGCGTGCGGGTGAGGATCGCCAAGCTCGAAATATTTGACGACTGCGAAGTCGCCATCCGCATGGAAAGCGGGCAGTGGTGAGGTGCAGGTGCACATTTGGCGGGGTCGGCACCCGCTGCGGCAGACCTGGACCACCTGGGGGCACGCCTTCTTCGTGAGGTCGCAGGCAACGGCATCGGTCTGCAGCCTGTGCCCGCGCACCGGAATCAGCGGCCACAAGCGCCGCCGGCAATCATTGCTCACCCCCCTGCGACTCGATCCGCTTGCGTCTGGCCACGCAAAAATCAGATCACGCCTTGCGCGCGCATGGCGTCAGCCACTTTCACAAAACCGGCAATGTTGGCGCCATCGACGTAGCTGATGGAGCCGTCGGCACGGCGACCGTGATTCAAGCAGGCCTCGTGAATGCCCACCATGATGTCGTGCAGGCGACGATCCACTTCGTCACTCGGCCAATTCAGGCGCATGGCGTTTTGACTCATCTCCAAACCCGAGGTGGCCACGCCGCCGGCGTTGCTGGCTTTGCCGGGTGCGTACAAAACGCCCTGGGCTTCGAGCAGTTTGACCGCCTCGATGGTGGTTGGCATGTTGGCGCCTTCGGCCACGCACAGCACACCGTTCTTGATCAGCGTGGCTGCGTCGCTGGCGTCCAGTTCGTTTTGTGTCGCACAGGGCAGTGCCACATCGACCGGAACCGACCAGGGTTTGATGCCGGCCTCGAAACGGGTGTGGGTGCGCTTGGCGTAGTCACTCACGCGGCCGTACAAGTGATTCTTGACCTCCATCAACTCGGCCAACTTGGCGTCGGTAAAGCCGTCTTCGTCGATCACGCTACCGCCGGAGTCGGACACCGTCACCACTTTGGCGCCCAGTGCCATGGCTTTTTGCACCGCGTACTGCGCCACATTGCCCGAACCCGAGACGCTCACGCGCAAGCCGTCAAAGCTGCGCCCCTTTTGCTTGAGCATTTCCTGCGCAAAGTACACCGTGCCGTAGCCAGTGGCCTCAGGGCGCACGAGCGAACCGCCAAAGCTCAAGCCTTTGCCGGTAAAGACGCAATCGGCGCGGTTGCTGAGCTTTTTCATCATGCCGACCATGTAACCCACCTCGCGCCCGCCCACGCCAATGTCACCCGCAGGCACATCGGTGTCGGAGCCGATATGGCGGAACAACTCACCCATCAGCGCCTGGCAAAAACGCATCACTTCGCCTGGGCTTTTGCCTTTGGGATCGAAGTCTGAGCCCCCCTTGCCGCCGCCCATGGGCAAGGTGGTGAGGGCATTCTTGAGGGTTTGTTCGAAGGCCAAAAACTTCAAGATCGACAAGTTGACAGAAGGGTGAAAACGCATGCCGCCCTTGTAGGGGCCAATGGCTGAGCTGTGCTGGATGCGGTAGCCGCGGTTGACCTGCACGTCGCCGTGGTCGTTGACCCAGGAGATACGAAATATCAGCACGCGCTCGGGTTCGATCAGACGATCCAGCAGGCCTTGCTCCGCATACCTCGGGTGCGTCAGAATGAAAGGCCACAGGCTGTCCATCACTTCCGTGACGGCCTGCAGAAATTCGGGCTGACCGGGGTTGGCTTGAGCCACGTGGCTCAAAAATTGGTGCGCAGAGCTGTACTTCATATGTCAGAACGGTTAAAGACTTTTTGACGATTATGCAACATCTGTTGCAGCGCAATCCGTGCGGACGGCCCCGATGGCCGTTGCATCGGGCTTGGTTGCTCCAGCCGCGCCGTCCAGATGGCGGCCCGGCTCAGCGCCTGTGATGCGCTTGGTTTTGGATTGAGCCCTTCGACAAGCTCAGGGCGAACGGTTTATCAGCTCAGGGCGAACGGTTTATCAGCTCAGGGCGAACGGTTTATCAGCTCAGGACTGGCCCAAGGGCTTGAGCAGCTCGGCCAGATCGCTTTCAGCAAAAAGCGGCTCACGCCGGGCCGCCGATCCGCTGTAGACCTCGTTGGCCAGCGCGGCTTTGCGTTCTTGCAGCGCCAGTATGCGTTCTTCAATGGTGCCCTGAGCCACCAGCTTGAGCACCCACACGCTGTGCTGCTGCCCGATGCGGTGCGCGCGGTCGGTGGCCTGATTCTCCACCGCGGGGTTCCACCACGGGTCGTAATGGATCACGGTGTCGGCTTGCGGCAAATTCAGTCCGACGCCGCCGGCCTTGAGGCTGATGAGAAACAGCGGCACCGCGCCGCTGGTAAAGCGCTCGATGAGCTGGTCGCGCTTTTGACTCTGGCCGGTCAGCTTGACCCAGTTCAGACCGCGCTTTTTCAGCTCGACCTCGATCAGTGTGAGCATGCTGGTGAACTGCGAGAACAACAGCACGCGCCGACCTTCTTCGAGCATTTCGGGCAGCAGCTCCATCAAATGGTCCAGCTTGGCCGAGCGCTTGATTTTTTGCGCCGCATCGAGCGCCAGCAGACGCGGGTCGCAGCAGACCTGGCGCAGCTTGAGCAAGGCATCCAAAATGGCGATCTGCGACTTGGCCAGCCCCTTGGTTTCGAGCGCTTCGCGCACGGTCTTTTCCATGCTCAGCCGAATCGTTTCGTACAAGTCGGCCTGCTTGCCGGCGAGTTCGACGCGCGCGATGGTTTCCACCTTGGGCGGTAGCTCTTTGGCCACCAGCGCCTTGGTGCGGCGCAGCATGAAGGGCGTGATGCGCGCGCGCAACTGCGCCATGCGCTCGGGGCTGCCCGAGCGCTCGATCGGGTTGCGAAACAACTCTTTGAAGCGCGCCTGGCTGCCCAGAAAGCCCGGCATCAGAAAGTGAAACAGGCTCCAGACTTCGCCCAGGTGGTTTTCCATCGGCGTGCCCGACAGGCACAGCCGGTGCCGGGTGTGCAGCTCGCACGCCACCTGCGCGGCCTGGGTGCTGGCGTTTTTGATGTTTTGCGCCTCATCCAGCACCACCACATGCCACTGCAACTGCAGCCAACGGTCGCGGTCGCGCTGCAACAGCGAATAAGGCGCAATCACGACATCGTGGTCGATGATTTGTTCGGCCTTTTCGTGCCGCTGCAGTCCGTGCAACAACAAGCAGCGCAGCGTCGGACAAAAGCGCTGCGCTTCGCGCTGCCAGTTGCCCAGCAAACTGACCGGCGCGATGATGAGCGCGGGCCGGTCCAGGCGTCCGGCGTCTTTCTCGACCTGAATATGGGCCAGCGTTTGCAGGGTTTTGCCCAGCCCCATGTCGTCGGCCAAGATGCCTGCCAGCGCGTTTTGACGCAGAAACTGCAACCAGTTCAGCCCCTGCTGCTGGTAGGGTCGCAGCTTGGCCTGCACGGTCGGCGGCAGCGCCACATCAGGCAGGCTCAAGGGGCCACGCATGTGCTGCAACAAGCGCTGCAGGCTGGGCGCGCCGGCCCAGGAAACCCCTTCGCCCAGCGCGGCGCCGGTGCGCAAGGCCTGCAGGCGCGAGAGTTTGATTTGTTCGCCGCTCAAGTCCAGGCCGCGCTCGCCCACCAGCTCCAGCAGTGCGCTCAGCCAGGGTTGCAAGGCGGCGCCGGGCAGGCGCACAAAGCCCGGGCCGGCCGGGTCGCGCAGGTACACATGCTCTGGCAGCGCCGCTGCCGTGTCGGCAGCAGCGGGCGCGGCGCGGGCGGCCAGCGCAATCAGTTCAGGCAGCCAGGGCAGCACGTTGCGGCGCTGGCCGTTGATCTCTATGCCAAGCGACAGGTCGAACCAGGGCGAGGTCTGCTCGTCGTCCCCCTCGGCCTGCATCTGCAGTTGCAGCCCGTCGGCGCGCTGCACCCAGTCGTGCAAGCTCGGCTCCAGGGTGAGGGCAAAACCGGCCTGGCGCAGCGCGGCGTAGTCGCTGTCGGCCCAGTGCAGCCAGCTCAGCGGGTCGGCCTCGCTGCTCAATCTCAGCTCTCCTGCGGGCGTGACCTGCAAGCCCAGCGCCGCCAGCGCGTTCAGCGCGCGCTGCTCAGCCGCCATGTCGCGCTGGAGCAAGCGGCGCGGGCCATCGGGCTCGACCGCAGGCAAGGGCACGTTGGCCTGCGCCGTGGTCCACCAGCCGCGCTGGCCAGCGTAATCAAAGCTGATCCGGGCGCAGATCAGGCCGGCCGGGTTGGCCGCCGGCGCCGTTGTGCTGCTCAGATGCAAGCAGGCTTGCGGCAGCAAGCCGCTGATGACTTCGACCGGCTCGAGCACGGCGGGTAAGGCCAGCATGCCCAATTGTTCGCTCAACCGATCCTGGTGTTTGCGCAACACCGATTCGCGCACCGCCGGCGCTTTGAACAGGGCTTGAACCAGCGTCATGCTCAAACCCTGCACGTCGACCAGACCGCAGCGGCCACGCTCTGCGTCCAGATACAGCGGTGGGTCGTTTTTGCACAGCAGCGCACCTGGACTGTCCAGCTCGGCCAGCAAGCGCCAGACCGGTTCGCCGGCGTCGCCGGGCGGGCTGTCTTGCCAGCGCCAGGCCAGCGCCTGGGGCTCTCCCCATTCGATCGGGTCTTGCGGGTAGCCGTTGCTCGCGCGCGTCATCAAGCGCCCGGTGCTGGCGGCCTTGCGCAACAACAAGGTGCCGGCCTCGCCGCTGGGCAGCACCGCGTCGGGAAACGAATAACCGTAGCGGCCCTGCAGCGGTTTGCAGGCTCGCATCAGGCGCAGCACCTGGTGATCGGCCGGCGTGGCGCAGTCATAAAGCCGTTGGCCGGGATAGGGTTCGTAGCCCACGCTGCGCGGTTTGGCCCAGCCGCCGTTGACTTTCAGATACGAGCTGACCAGCGTAAGCTGCAACTGCGTCACGCCTTCGTGCGTTGCGCTGGTGAGCACATACAGGTACTGTTCGGCCCGCTCGTGCGCCGATGACGGGCCCGCGGCTGTGGCCGGGCCGCGGGAGACCGCAATTTTCTCCAGCCAGTCCTGCCACTGGCGGTCGGCAGCCTGCAACGCTTTTTGCGCCAGTTGTGCCTGCTCGGCCAGGCGGGCCTGCTCCAGTTGCGCCGCCGGCGGCCTTGCGTGCGGCTGTTGCTGCAACAACCGCCGCCCCTGATAAGCGGCCTTGATGCTCAGGGCGACGGCGTGCTTGCAATTCTGTCCCACCGGACAGGAACACGCGCCGGACCAGTTCTGCAGCCGGGACGCGCTGTCCAGCGTGATCGCCGCCGAAGTCTGGTAAGGCAGACGCTGCTCGCCCTGCACCATGCCCGTGACCCGCCAGTGCGCGCCATCGGGGGCGATGTCGATGCTCAGCACCCGGTTGTGCAGAAACAGACTTTGTCCGCGCGACCAGTTCTGCGGGTCGAGCACGGATTGCAGGTCTTGCAGGTCGAACCAGATGAGCGCCCCAGGCGAAGAAGTTGACATGCGAATGGCGCGCAGAGGCGAGAAAAGAAAACACCGATGGTGGGCAGCGCTCGATTATCCGGCAGCACCAGGGAAGACTCTGGTGCTGCGACAGTGCTTGCGGTAAGATCAAAACCTTACGTTTACGTAAACGTCAACAAAAAACAAAAGCCATCTGGAGACCCCCATGCCCGGCCCGAGTGCTAGCTCCTTGCCGTTCCCGATCAACGCCATCTGGGCCGACAAAGACAGCCCATGGGAAAACTGGCAGGTGGCAGACGCGAGCGAGGGCAATAGCAGGAGCGGCAAGAACGGCAAAAAATCCCTGAGCGTGACGCTCAAGTCGTTCGACCCCCAGGCCAAGCCCTACGCCAGCGGCGACAAGGCCGTCGATCTGGCCATCGTGCAGGCGCTGGCGGAACAAATCGATCAGCTGCAAAACCTGTTCTACGCCGATGGACGCTACAAGCTGCTGGTGCTGCTGCAGGGCATGGACACTTCGGGCAAGGACGGCACGGTGCGCAGCGTGTTCTCGCGCACCAGCCCGCTGGGCGTGCACACCGTCGGCTGGACAGCCCCCAACGAGATCGAACGCGCGCACGACTTTCTCTGGCGCATCCATCGAAAAGTGCCCCGTGCGGGCGAGATCATGGTGTTTAACCGCAGTCACTACGAAGACGTGCTGGTGCCGGTGGTCAACGGTTCGATCACGCCCGAGCAAACGCGCCAGCGCTATGAACACATCAACGACTTTGAACGCCTGCTGACACAGACCGGCACAGTGATCCTCAAATTCATGCTGCACCTCAGCTTCGAGGAACAGGGGCGGCGGCTGCAAGAACGTGTGGACGACCCGGAAAAGCACTGGAAATTCAGCCTGAGCGACCTGCAGGTGCGTCAGCAGTGGAGCGAGTACCAGCGCGCCTACGAAGCCCTGCTGAACGCGACCAGCACCGCCTGGGCGCCCTGGACGGTGGTGCCGGCCGACTCGAAAACCCAGCGCAACCTGATGGTCGCCACCCTGATTCGAGACACCCTCAAGGCGCTGGAGCTGCGGTACCCGCCCGAAGACCCGGCGCTGAGCGGGCTGCGCGTCGAGTGAGCCCATCGTCCACCTCGAGACCCACCATGACCCAACTCAACGCCGACTATCAGGCCCTGGCCGCTTACCGCCCCAGCCACAAGGTTCGCTTCGTCACCGCCACCAGTTTGTTCGACGGTCACGACGCCGCCATCAACATCATGCGCCGCATCTTGCAAGACATGGGCGCCGAGGTGATTCATCTGGGTCACAACCGCAGCGTCGACGAGGTGGTGACGGCCGCCTTGCAAGAAGACGTGCAAGGCATTGCCATCAGCTCTTACCAGGGCGGCCACGTCGAGTATTTTCAATACATGGTCGACTTGCTGCGCCAGCGCGGCGGCGCGCACATTCAGGTGTTCGGCGGCGGCGGCGGCGTCATCGTGCCGAGCGAAATCCGCGCCCTGCAAGATTACGGCGTGGCCCGCATCTACAGCCCGCAAGACGGCCAGCGCATGGGACTGGCGGGCATGATAGGCGAGATGCTGATGCGCTGCGACCAAGACTTGTGCGCCCTGGCACCCACCCAACTGACCGCCATTCAAGGCCACGGCCAGACCCACTGGCGCGCCCTGGCGCAGCTCATCACCGCGCTGGAGAACGGCCGCGCCGACGCCGCGCTGTGCAAGCACCTGCACCAGCAAGCCGCCACACGCAGCACCCCGGTGCTGGGCATTACCGGCACCGGTGGCGCGGGCAAGTCCAGCCTGACCGACGAGCTGATCCGCCGTCTGCGGCTGGATCAGGACGACGCGCTGCGGGTGGCGGTGATTTCGATCGATCCGTCGCGCCGCAAGAGTGGCGGCGCACTGCTGGGTGACCGCATCCGCATGAACGCCATTGGGCCCTGGCTGGGTGCGGCGCAGCAAGACGCCGATGCCGCAGCGCCGCAGCGCGTCTTCATGCGCAGCCTGGCCACGCGCGACTCCAACAGCGAAGTCAGCGCCGCGCTGCCCGAGGTGATCGCGGCCTGCAAAGTGGCGGGCTTTGACCTGATCGTGGTCGAGACCTCGGGCATCGGGCAGGGCAGCGCCGCCATCGTGCCGCTGGTCGATCTGCCGCTGTACGTCATGACGCCCGAATACGGTGCCGCCAGCCAGTTGGAGAAGATCGACATGCTCGACTTCGCCGCCTTCGTCGCCATCAACAAGTTCGACCGCAAAGGCGCGCTCGACGCGCTGCGCGACGTTGCCAAGCAGGTGCAGCGCAACCGGCAGGCATTCACCCTGCACCCCGAGCAGATGCCGGTGTTTGGCACCATGGCGGCGCGCTTCAACGACGACGGCGTGACCGCGCTCTACCAGGCTCTGAAGCCGCGCCTGCGCGAACTCGGCCTGCCACTGCGCGACGGCCGCCTGCCGCCGGCGTCTGTGCGCCACAGCAGCAAGCAAGCGCCGGTGCTGCCGACCACGCGCACGCGCTACCTGGCCGAGATCAGCGCCAGCGTGCGCGGCTACAAGCAGCGTGCACACGCGCAAGCCAGGCTGGCGCGTGAGATTCAGCAACTGCGCGCCGCCGCACGCCTGTTGACGCTGGACAAACCAGCCCGCCCAAAGGCTGCCGAAGCCGCCATCGACCTGGCGCAGCAGCGCGAACAGGCACAAGAACCGGCCGCACGCAAATTGCTGGCGCAGTGGCCCGACCTGCAAAAAGCCTACGCTGGCGACGAATATGTGGTGAAAATTCGCGACCGAGAAATCCGCACCGCGCTCACCACCCAGTCGCTCAGCGGCACCCTAATCCGCAAGGTGGCACTGCCAAAATACGAGGACCACGGCGAAATTTTGCAGTGGCTGATGCTCGACAACGTACCGGGCAGCTTTCCGTACACCGCAGGCACCTTTGCCTTCAAGCGCGAAAACGAAGACCCGACGCGCATGTTCGCTGGCGAGGGTGACGCCTTTCGCACCAACCGCCGCTTCAAACTGCTGTCTGAAGGCATGGCGGCCAAACGCCTGTCCACCGCGTTCGACTCGGTCACGCTGTACGGCAACAACCCCGACCTGCGGCCCGACATTTACGGCAAAGTCGGCAACGCGGGCGTCTCCATCGCCACGCTGGACGACTTGAAGGTGCTCTACGACGGCTTTGATCTGTGCGATCCATACACCTCGGTCAGCATGACGATCAACGGCCCCGCGCCGACCATTCTGGCGATGTTCATGAACGCCGCCATCGACCAGAATCTGAATAAATTCAAGACCGACAACGGCCGCGAGGCCAGCGACACCGAAACACAGAAAATCCGCGCATGGGTGCTGGCCAACGTGCGCGGCACGGTGCAGGCCGACATCCTGAAAGAAGACCAGGGCCAAAACACCTGCATCTTCTCGACCGAATTCAGCCTCAAGGTGATGGGCGACATCGCCGAGTACTTCGTGCACCATGGCGTGCGCAACTTCTACTCGGTCAGCATCTCGGGCTACCACATCGCCGAAGCCGGAGCCAACCCGATCTCGCAACTGGCCTTCACGCTCAGCAACGGCTTCACGCTGGTCGAAGCCTATTTGGCGCGCGGCATGCACATCGACGACTTTGCGCCCAATCTGAGCTTCTTCTTCAGCAACGGCATGGAGCCGGAGTACACCGTGCTCGGGCGCGTGGCACGGCGCATCTGGGCCGTGGCCCTGCGCGACCGCTACGGCGCCAACGAACGCAGCCAGAAACTGAAGTATCACATCCAGACATCCGGGCGCAGCCTGCACGCGCAGGAAATTCAGTTCAACGACATCCGCACCACCTTGCAAGCGCTGATTGCCATTTATGACAACTGCAACAGCCTGCACACCAACGCATTTGACGAAGCCATCACCACGCCGACCGAAGATTCGGTACGCCGCGCGATGGCGATCCAGCTCATCATCAACCGCGAATGGGGTCTGGCCAAGAACGAAAATCCGAACCAGGGCGCTTTCATCATCGACGAACTGACCGAGCTGGTGGAAGAAGCGGTACTGGTCGAATTCGAGAAAATAGCCGACCGTGGCGGCGTTCTCGGAGCGATGGAAACCGGCTACCAGCGCAGCAAAATCCAAGACGAGAGCATGCACTACGAAATGCTCAAACACACCGGCGAATACCCCATCATCGGCGTCAACACCTTTCGCAACCCGCACGCTCAAGCGGTGCCGGACCAGCTCGAGCTGGCGCGCTCGACCGAGGAAGAAAAACAATCGCAGTTGCAACGTCTGGCTGACTTTCACTGCCGCCATCAGGCGCAAGCCGCGCAGATGCTGGCGTGCCTGCAGCAAGCCGTGATCGAGAACCGCAACGTGTTCGAGGTGCTGATGGACGCGGTGCGCTGCTGCTCGCTGGGCCAGATCACGCGCGCGCTGTTCGAAGTGGGCGGTCAGTACCGGCGCAGCATGTGATTCCCATCCCAAACGGGCGCTCGCGGCAGAAAACACCGACTACTATCTCCATGCCGGGCATACGCGAGTCGGCCAAAGGCTGAACGGGGCGCGCATGGCTTGTGCCCCGTTCAGCCATAAGACGACAAAGGCACCCGAAGGTGCCTTTGTCGCGGGGTGAGAGGTCACGGCCCGCAAGCCGCTTACCTCAGACCGGGATCAGACAGCCTGGGTAGTCTTCTTGACCATGTCGCTGGTCTGCTTGGTCACGACGGCGAAGTTGGCCTGGGCGGTTTCCACTGCCTTCTGACCCTGGCTCATGGCGTTCTGGAGCGCGGCCACGGCGGCCTCGGAACCAGCGGGTGCATTCTTGACCAACTGATCCACCGATGCGGCAAAGGCCTTCTTGGCTTCGGCCAAGCTGGTCTCGATCTGCTTGGAGAAGTCCGTGCCGCCTTCGGTGGCAATGCTTTGCACGTGCTGGAAATAGGCAGCCGATTTTTCAGCCACGGGCTGGAAGAAGGCTGTCTGCAGGCTCATGAATTCCTGCGGGGACTTCACGCACAGCACGGCCTTGGCGTGGCCCAAGCTCTCGCCCAGGACGGCCTTGGAGGCAGCCATATTGAGCTCAACCAGCTTTTCTGCTGCGGCAAAAGCCTTCATGGCGGCGCCTTCGAATGCTTGCAGATGGGTTTGGCTGGCGGCGATGATTTGTTCGGCGGGGTTGTTCATTTCGGGTTCCTTGAAGAGAGTTGAGACAAAGGAGCCGCGCTCGAACATGTCCCGGCTCGCCGAGTTATGTTGCAGTGCAGCATGATCGCGATTCTACGGGAAATCCCGCAGATGGCAAGCGTTTATGCTGCACTGCAGCAGTTTTAGAGGCTCTCACCCAAATAAGCGGTTCCATGCCGCTGCTTGAGACACCCGGCCTTGCCGCCTGGTTTTTTTCGGCATGTTTCATGCGTGGCGTCACGGTGCTTTGAATACCCGTTCACAAAACCGTCACCGGTCGCAGGCAAGCTGGCGCGACCTCAACTCACGCCGTCTGCACATGCCACTCCATCCTTTGCACCTCTTACTCGCTGCCGCCCTGGCGCTCGGCGCCCACTCGGCCCAGGCCCAGACCGAATTCCCCGCCACCTTGAGGGGCCACGCCATTTTGCCTGCGCAGACCTTCATCGCCACGCCCCGAGACGCTCCGGCCGACCTGCGGCTCAGCGGCAAGTTCACCACCGGTCAGCGAGTCGAAACCGTCGGCAGCGTCGAGGGCCGGTCTGCCGGTCGCCCCACCGGGGTATTCCTGCCCTTCAAGGGCCAGCCCGTGCAGGGGCACTCGGGCATCAAGCGCATGGCCGACGGCAGCTTCTGGCTGCTGACCGACAACGGCGCCGGCTCCAAGGCCAATTCACCCGACTTCATGCTGTTTCTCAGCCGACACACGGTGGACTTCAGGAGCGGCCAGTTCAAGCGCCTGCAAACGGTCTTCCTGCACGACCCGGACAAGAAGGTACCGTTTCGCATCGTCCACGAGGGCACGAAGATGCGCTACCTCACCGGTTCCGACTTTGACCCCGAAGGCTTGCAGATCGTGGACGGGCACTTCTGGATCGGCGACGAGTTTGGTCCCTACCTCATCAAGACCGACATGCGGGGCCGGGTCCGGGCCGTCCACGAAACCAAGGTCGATGGCAAGACCATCGTCTCGCCCGACCATCCGTCGGTCATCACGCCGAGCACGCCGGATGGCGAGGTGAAATTCCAGGTGCGCCGCTCCAGGGGCTTCGAAGGCCTGGCCGCGTCGCCCGACGGCAGCAAGCTCTACGCCTTGCTCGAAGGCCCGCTGTGGGACGAGGCGGCCAAGGCGCCCGAATCGCTGGACGGCAAGCAGTTCCTGCGCGTGCTGGAGTTCGACGTGAAGACCGAGCAGTGGACCGGCCGGCATTGGAAGTACGTGCTCGAGGCCAACCACCACGCCATCGGCGACTTCAACATGATCGACGCCACGACAGGCCTGATCATCGAACGTGACAGCGGCGAAGGTACGCCGGACAGGGCCTGCCCCGAGGGACAAAGGCGCAGCGACTGCTTTCACAACTTGCCCCAGTTCAAGCGAGTCGTCAAGGTGGAGCTGAACGAAGCCAACGTCAATGGCCCGCTGCGCAAGATCGGCCACATCGACCTGCTCAACATCGCCGACCCGGACCGACTGGCACGCAAGCCGCTGGTGAACGGCGTGTTCAGCTTTCCGTTCTTCACGATTGAAAACGTGGATGTGGTGGACGCCACACACATCGTGGTCGGCAACGACAACAACCTGCCGTTTTCCAGCAGCCGCGATCCGAACAAAGCCGACGACAACGAGCTGATCCTGCTGGAGGTGGGCGCCCTCCTGCAGGCGAAGTGAAACCCCGCACAGGAAGGCGTTTTTTCCGCGTGGCTGGCGTCTGAGCCTCTCAGCCCAACGGCTTTTAACGCAGAGTTTTTTCCCCAGCATTGCCATGGGGTAGGGGCTTTTTTGCTTCGAGTGGCGTTCTTTCACAGTAAGGGCAGCCTTCAAGCCGCCGCGCGTTGCAACCGGTCGCGCACGCCGTCCCAGGCCGGGCCAGCCGGTGGCGTCTCGACCCAGATCAGGCGCACGCCGGTCGCGTCGAGCTCGCGCAAGGTGGCAAACAGCGCCTGCGCGGCAGCAGCGGCGTCGTCGGGCATGCGGCGCAGCCGCAGACCCGGCGCCGGCCTGAGCGGCGCGCGCGCGTACACCGCGACCTGGTCTGCCGCCGGTCCGAGCAGGTCGAGCGCGGCCTGCAACTGCGGCGCCGACATCAGGCGCACGCGCGCGCGCGGCGCATAGTGCGATTCGAGCGTGCCCGAAGCGCGCGGCGCGCCGGCGTCTCGCACCTGCAAGGCCAATCCGCAGGCGGCCTGCAACTGCGCCGGAGTCAGCACGCCGGGGCGCAGCAGCACCGGCTGGCTGCGCGTGCAATCCACGATGGTCGATTCGATGCCCACCGGGCAAGCACCGCCGTCCAGAATCAGCAGCTCGTCGTCGCTCAGGTCAGCAAACTCTTGCGCCACGTGCTGCGCGGTAGTGGGGCTGACACGGCCAAAGCGATTCGCGCTGGGCGCGGCCACGCCGCGCACGCCGTGCGCCTGGGCAGCAGCCAGCAGCGCCTGCGCCAGCGGATGCGCCGGGCAGCGCAGGCCAATGGAGTCCTGGCCGCCCGCAGCGCTGGTCGCCACAAAGGGGCGACGCGGCAGAATCAGGGTCAGCGGGCCAGGCCAGAAAGCTTGCATCAGCGCCAGCGCAAACGGCGGCAGCTCGCGCGCGTAGTGCTCGACCCCGGCGCGCCAGCCCTGCGTGCCGGCACCGCTGGCCAGGTGCACGATCAGCGGGTGTTCGCTCGGGCGGCCCTTGGCGGCAAAGATGCGCTGCACCGCGCTGGCGTTGTCGGCATCGGCCGCCAGGCCATAAACGGTTTCGGTCGGCAGGCCCAGCAGCGCGCCCGCCGCCAGCCGCTGCGCCGCCTGTTCGATGGCGGCGGGGTCGGTAGCCGGGAGCAGCAAGGGCGGCATGACAGGGCTTGAGTGGGGTGGTGGGCCGCGCCGGGTTGCGCTGGCGCTGCACCTGGTGCCAGCGGCTTCAATCGGCCAGGCCCAGCAAGGCCTGCGCCTGCACGCTGGTCTGACGCAGTTGCGCCACGCTGGGCGCGGTGATGTTGATGTGGCCCATTTTGCGGCCGTGCCGGGCTTGCAGTTTTCCGTACAGGTGCAGGTGTGTTCCTGGCAGCGCCAGCACCTGGTCCCAGGGTGGCGAGACCGCCTGTTCGCTGCGCTGGCTGCGCTGCGCGTTTGGCTCGAACCACAGATCACCCAGCAGGTTGAGCATGAGGGCCGGGCTGTGCTGGCGCGGCGTGGGCAGCGGCAGGCCAGCCAGCGTGCGCACCTGGGCATCGAACTGCGACAGATCGCAGGCGTCTTGCGTGTAATGCCCGCTGTTGTGCGGGCGCGGCGCCATTTCGTTGACCACCAGTTCGAGCGCAGCGGCGCCCGCTGACACGATGAAATACTCGACACAGAGCACGCCCACGTAGTCGAGCTGCTGCGCCAGCGCCGCCGTGCTGGCCTGCGCGCGCTGTGCCAGCGCCTCGGGCAGCACGCCGGGGTAGACCTCGGTGCGCGTCAAGATGCCGCCCTGGTGGGTGTTTTTCTGCACCGGAAAGCTGACGCAGGCACCGTTGGCACTGCGCGCGACGAGCACCGAACATTCGGCCTGCAGATCGAGCATTTTTTCCAGCACGCAACTGACTTGGCCCAACTGTTCCCAGGCGTCAACCAGTTCGGCCCGGGTGGCCACGCGCACCTGGCCCTTGCCGTCGTAGCCCAGGCGGGCGGTTTTCAAAATACCGGGCAGCAGCTCGTGCGCTGCACCCGCGGCTGCCGCTGCGCTGTCAATGACCGCGTAAGGCGCGGGGCGCACACCGCTGTGCGGCGCACAGCGCAGAAAAAGGTTTTTTTCCTGCACCCGGTCTTGCGCCAGCGCCACGCAGGCGGCCGACGGCGCCACCCGCCGCTGCGCGCCCAGGCTCAGCAGCGCCGGTGCCGGCACGTTCTCGAACTCGGTGGTGACGGCGTCGCAGCGCTGCATCAACTGGGCCAGGCCTTGCTGGTCGTCGAACGCGGCTCGAATGTGGTAGTGGCTGATGAGCCCGGCCGGACTCGCCGGGTCGGGGTCGAGCACCGCCGTGAAGTAGCCCATGGCCTGCGCGGCCTGCACGAACATGCGGCCCAACTGGCCACCACCCATCACACCCAGGGTGATTTGCTGGCCGCTTGGCGAAGTGCTGCCGGGCAGCAAGGGTTGAAAACTCATGCGTGCATCGGATCAAAGCGGCAGCGTCATGGCGCGCGCGGCCTCGGTTTGCGCGTTGCGAAAAGCCTGGAGTTTTGTGCGCAACATCGGGTTTTCGTTGGCCAGCAGCGCCAGGGCAAACAGCGCCGCGTTGGCCGCGCCTGCGCTGCCAATGGCAAAAGTGGCCACCGGCACGCCCTTGGGCATCATCACAATGCTGTGCAGCGAGTCCACACCAGCCAGGTGCTTGCTGGCCACCGGCACGCCCAGCACCGGCAGCAGCGTCTTGGCCGCGATCATGCCCGGCAGGTGCGCAGCACCACCGGCGCCGGCAATGATGACCTTGAGGCCGCGACCGAGCGCGGCATCGGCGTAGGCAAACATGTCGTCGGGCGTGCGGTGCGCCGAGAGCACGCGCGCCTCGAAGCCGATGCTGAAATCCTGCAGCAACTGCACGGCGTGCTGCATGGTGTCCCAGTCGCTGCTGGAGCCCATGACCACGCCCACCTGGATGGGGTTCATACGAAAGCCTTGTGCATGGCCGCTGGCGCACGGCCCTAAGAACAAAACCGGCCCTGCGCGGCCCGGCTCCGGTAAAGTGTCGATTTTACAATTCGCGCCGACGACTGCTGCGCCACCCCCACCACTCCTGCTTGCCAGACCCACTGCCATGATCAACGTCAGCCTTGCCAACTTTGAAACCGAAGTCATCGAAGCCTCGATGCACACCCCCGTACTGGTGGACTTCTGGGCCCCCTGGTGCGGTCCATGCAAGGTCATCGGCCCGCTGTTGGAAAAAATAGAAGCCGCCTACGCAGGCCGCTTCAAGCTGGTCAAGATCGACTCCGACCAGGAGCAGCAGCTCGCAGCCGCCTTCGGCATCAAAAGCATCCCGACCTGCGTGCTGCTGATGAACGGTCAGCCGGTGGACGGCTTTGCCGGCGCCCTGCCAGAAGGCCAGATCAAGGCTTTTCTGGACAAGCACGTGCCCAGCCCAGAAGAAATCGAAGCCGAGGCGCAAGAAGAAGACGCGCTGGCTGCGCTGGCCGCGGGCGACGTGCAAGGCGCGCTGGACAAGCTGCACGCGGCACTGAAGATCGACCCCGACAACGACGACGCGCGCTTCGATCTGGTCAGGCTGCTGCTGGAGCAAGAGCTGGATGACGAGGCCAAGCTGGTTTTTTCGCCTGTCATCGCCAAGGCCGCAAGCGTGCGCCGGCTCGACGCACTGGCGCACTGGATGCGCGCGCGCGACGCCCAGCTTGCCAGCGAGGCCGAGCTGCGCGCCGCGATTGGCGCCAACAAACGCGACTTCCCGGCCCGTTTCGCTCTGGCGCAGCGGCTAATGGCGCAACGCCGCTGGACCGAGGCAATGGATGAGCTGCTGGAAATTCTGCTGCGCGACAAGGGCTGGAGCGAAGAACTGGCGCGCAAAACCTACATCGCCATTCTCGAGCTCATCGAGCCGCCCAAGGTCAAGGTGGCCGAAGGCCAGGTGCCGCCGCAAGACCCGACGCTGGCAAGCTACCGGCGCCGGCTCTCGAGCGTGGTGCTGAGCTGAAGACCTCAGCGCCGCTGGGCTTCTCAGCCCAGCAAGCGCGTCAGCACTTGCTGGTACTTGGCGGCGGTTTTCTCGATCACTTCTTGCGGCAGGCGCGGTGCCGGTGCGGTTTTGTCCCAAGGCCTGCCGTTGACTGGGGCGCGCTCGAGCCAGTCGCGCAGGTACTGCTTGTCAAAACTCGGCGGGTTGCTGCCCACGGCGTACTGCTCGGCGGGCCAGTAGCGCGAACTGTCGGGCGTGAGCACCTCGTCCATCAGCACCAGACGGCCGCCCGCGTCCAACCCGAATTCGAACTTGGTATCGGCAATGATGATGCCCTTGTTCCAGGCGATCTGTGCCGCCGCCTGGTAAAGCGCCATCGACAGCGCCCGGATCTGCTGCGCCAGCGCCGGTCCGACCAGCTCGACCGTGCGCTCGAACGTGATGTTTTCGTCGTGCTCGCCCACGGCCGCCTTGGCCGCCGGGGTGTAGATCGGCTCGGGCAGTTGGGCGGCATTTTGCAGCCCGGCCGGCAGCGGCACGCCGCAGACCGACTGCGTGGCCTGGTACTCCTTCCAGCCGCTGCCGGCCAAGTAGCCACGCACCACCGCCTCGATCGGAATCGGCCGCAGGCGCTGCACCAGCATCGAACGCCCCCTGACCTGTTCGACCTCGTCAGCAGCCACCACACTCTCGGGCGCTTGACCGGTCAAATGAATCGGGCAGATGTCGAGCCCGCGCGGGCCAAGCCGATCGAACCAGAACAATGAGAGCCGGGTCAGCAACTCACCCTTGCCGGGAATCGGCTCGCCCATGATGACGTCGAAGGCGCTGATGCGGTCCGACGCCAGCATCAGGATACGGTCGTCACCGACCGCGTAGTTATCGCGCACCTTGCCGCGCGCCAGCAAGGGCAGGGATTTGAGAGCCGAGGTGTGCAAAGCAGCAATCATGGTCTATGTGAACAAAGCAGGGCTGGTGGCGGCGCAGAAAGAAAAAAGCCCGTTGCAGATCCAACGGGCTGGAGCCCAATTATCGCCGGATCAGCCAAGGGCTGATTCCTTGACCTGCTGCGCGAGTTCGCCGCGCGCGTATCGGGCTGCCATCACCGACAGGCTCTGGCCTTTGATTTTTCCGCCCTGCCCTTCGCAACCAAACTCCAGGTAGCGCTGCTTGCAAATCGCCTGCGCGGCGGCGCGCGCGGGCTTGAGCCACTCGCGGGCGTCGAACTTGTCCGGATTTTCGGCCATGAACTGGCGTACCGCGCCGGTCATCGCCAGCCGGATGTCGGTGTCGATGTTGATCTTGCGCACGCCGTAGCGAATCGCCTGCTGAATTTCCTCCACCGGCACGCCGTAGGTTTCCTTCATCTTGCCGCCGTACTGGTTGATGCGCGCCAGCAGGTCTTGCGGCACGCTGCTGGATCCGTGCATCACCAGATGCGTGTTCGGAATGCGGGCGTTGATTTCTTTCACCCGGCTGATGGCCAGAATATCGCCGGTGGGCTTGCGGCTGAATTTGTAGGCGCCGTGGCTGGTGCCGATGGCAATCGCCAGCGCGTCGACCTGTGTGGCCAGCACGAAGCGAGCCGCTTCTTCGGGGTCGGTCAGCATCTGGCTGTGGTCGAGTTTGCCCACCGCGCCGACGCCGTCTTCCTCGCCCGCCTCACCGGTCTCGAGGGAGCCCAGACAACCCAGTTCGCCTTCGACTGTGACGCCGACTGGGTGTGCCAGCTCGACCACCTGGCGCGTCACCTGCACGTTGTAATCAAAACTGGCCGGCGTCTTGCCATCTTCGTGCAGCGAGCCGTCCATCATCACCGAACCAAAGCCGAGCGCGATCGCCCCCTGGCAAATCGCCGGGCTCTGGCCATGATCCTGGTGCATCACCAGCGGAATATGTGGATACGCCTCGACGGCGGCCTGAATCAGGTGCTTGATGAACGCCTCACCGGCGTATTTGCGGGCTCCGGCGCTGGCCTGCAAAATCACCGGCGCGCCGGTTTCGTCGGCGGCCGCCATGACGGCCTGCACCTGTTCGAGGTTGTTGACGTTGAACGCCGGAATGCCGTAGCCGTTGACGGCGGCGTGGTCTAGCAGTTCGCGCATGGAGACAAGCGCCATAACATTCCCTTTCAAGGCAGTTGGTAACCGGTCTGTAATTCTTTAGATTCTACCGTTCCCACACTAGCGCCAGGGTGACTGGCGCAGCGCCCCAGCCTGGCCGCTCAGGCGGCGCGACAGATTTTCAAGGTGTTGGTCCCGCCAGCCTGCCCCATCGGCTCGCCAAAGGTGATGGCGTAGACGTCACCGCTGTTGACGATGGCGCGCTCTTTCAAGTGCGCCTCGGCGTCGGCCAGCGCCGTGTCGCGGTCGGTGCTGGTGGCCATGAGCAGCGGGCGCACATTGCGATACAGCGCCATGCGGCGCTGCGTCGAGCGGCTGGAGGTGACGGCGTAGATCGGCATGCGCACGTTATGCCGACTCATCCACAGGGCAGTCGAACCCGAGTCGGTCAGCGCCACGATCGCCTTCGCGCCCAGGTAATGCGCCGTAAACAGCGCGCCCATGGCGATCGACTGGTCGATGCGTTGAAACGTCTTGCCCTTGAAGGCAGCACCCAGTTCGCTGTACTCGGTTTTTTCTGCTTCACGGCAGATGTTGGCCATTTCCTTGACGGTCTCGAGTGGGTACTTGCCGGCCGCGGTTTCGGCGCTCAGCATCACCGCGTCGGTGCCGTCGAGCACGGCGTTGGCCACGTCGCTGACCTCGGCGCGTGTGGGCACCGGGTTGACGATCATCGACTCCATCATCTGCGTGGCCGTGATGACCACCTTGTCCATCTCGCGCGCCAGCCGGATCATGTGCTTTTGCAGCGCCGGCACGGCCGCGTTGCCGACTTCGACCGCCAAGTCACCGCGCGCGACCATGATGCCGTCCGATACCTGCAAAATGCTGGCCAGCGCCGGAATCGCCTCGGCGCGTTCTATCTTGGCGATCAGCGCTGCTTTGTGCCCGATCGACGCACCGGCCACGTTGCAGAGCTGGCGCGCCAGTTCCATGTCGGACGCGCTCTTGGGAAAACTGACCGCCACGTAGTCGGCCAGCAGGCCGATGGCGGTCTTGATGTCGTCCATGTCCTTGGCCGTCAGCGCCGGTGCGGTCAAGCCGCCACCTTCCTTGTTGATGCCCTTGTTGTTCGACAACTCACCGCCGAGCTTGACGCGGGTGTGCACCGCCGGGCCGACCACCCGGTCCACCGTGAGCACGATCAGACCGTCGTTGAGCAGCAATGTGTCGCCCGCCTTGACCTCGCGCGGCAGCTCCTTGTAGTCCAGCCCAACGCCGTTGACATCGCCCGGCTCGCTGCGCGAGGCATCGAGCACAAAGGGCTGCCCCGGCTCCAGCAGCACCTTGCCCTGGACAAATTTGCCGACCCGGATTTTCGGGCCTTGCAGGTCGGCCATGATGCCGACCTCGACCCCGACGCGCTGCGCCGCTGCGCGCACCATGGCAGCGCGGTCAATGTGGTCTTGCGCCGTGCCATGCGAAAAATTCAGCCGCACCACGTTCACGCCAGCGCGAATCATCGCCTCCAGCAAAACGGGATCGCTAGACGCTGGGCCGAGGGTGGCGACGATTTTGGTGGCGCGGTGCAGCATGAAAGGATTCTCCAGGGGATGTGATGGACAGGCAACGATGTAATTTTATTTCAAGTATTCACGCAATAAATTACAACGAAGTTACGGCTTGCTGAACTTCAGGGGCTTGAAGGACCGTCAGACCCATAAATACGCCTGCGGATGAAAGGCGCCACGTCCTTTCCCCGTTCGGACAAGCTGCTGCGCAGGAGGCTGCGCTGATCCTGCCACGCCAGCCACACCGCTGGGCCAAAGTGCGGCGTTTCGGCCGCTGACGGCGTGGCCACCATAGACTTGCCTGGCGGCGGACGACTTCAAGCCCGCGGCGAGGCCCCCATAGGCGCAAGGGTTTTCGTGCGAGACGGCCCCCATAGATGGCGCAGCGCCAACCCTTACCCATGTGTCGGCCGAGGTTTGGCAAGCCCCAAAAAAAGCCCAGGAGCCGGGAATTCGGAGCCGGTGACAGGCGGCGGGCTTTCTGTGCCGCAATTTCCTTGTCCAGCGCAAAATCCCTCGCCGCCACAAATATCGCGCCCCGAACCAGGCATTTATCGCGACGCGTTTGAACCGGCGCCGGATCGCCTTTACTCCCTATTCGTCGTTGTCGGCGCCGTAGTTGCGCCACTGCTTCATCGCATGGCGCATGGTCAGCACCTGGCGCTCAAAGGTCGGGCAGGCCTTGCAGATGGCCATGTGCACACGCAACGCCAGTTGCTCGGCCAGTGGCAGATCGCGGTCTTCCCGGGCGATGACCAGGGCGGTCACTTCCTTGCAGGAACGCATCAGCGGCAGTTTCTTCATCAGGGCATTCACGGGGCAGCAAACCAGTTCAATTCCAGGCATTCGCGCAGGCGCAAACGGGCACGGTGCAGCTGGACGTACAGGTTGGTCGGTGTCAAGGCCAGCTCCTTACAGATGTCTTCGCTCGACATTTCCAGCCACTCGCGCATGAGGAACAGACGCCCCTGTACCGGCGGCAGCTTCTCGGTGCAAGCGTCCAGGATGCTCATGAACTGGCGGCTCCTGAGGTCCTGCTCCGGGTTGCCCCAGTCGGCCGGTTTCTCTGCGAAGTGTCCGCCGGTCTTGAATGGACTTGCCCCGTTTTCACGGACGGTTTGAAGACTCTTCAGAGAGCATGAATTTCAGGTGATTGTGTCAGGGGTAGTGAATTCTGGTGTTTCCTTTCAAAGTTGATGGGTGATATGTGACCCAGAGCGGAGTGCCTGCGCCGCGGGTTGTACCAAGCCTCAATCCAGGTGAAGACGGCGGTGCGAGCCTCAGCCTTGGTGCGCCAGCTGCGCCGGGCAATCAACTCGCATTCCAGACTGGTAAAGAAGCTTTCAGCCATGGCGTTGTCGTAGGCATCACCGACCGTGCCCGTGGAGGGCCGCACGCCCATTTCCTGACAGCGTTTGCCAAAGGCCAGGCTGGTGTATTGGCTACCCTGGTCAGAATGGTGAATCACCGAACCGGGCTTGCGGGTGTGCAACGCCATGTTCAGCGCCGCCACCACCAAATCGGCGGTCATGTGCTCGCCAAAAGCCCAGCCCACCACCTTGCGGCTGTAGACATCGAGCACCACAGCCAGGTAAATGAAGCCCGCCCAGCTCGGGATATAGGTCATGTCGGCCACCCACAACTCGTTGATGTTGTGGGCTACAAAATGGCGGTTGACCAAGTCTGGAGCAGGCCGCTGACGCTTGTCGCGCTCGGTGGTCACGACATAACCCCGGCGGCGGCTCACACCGCGCATGCCGCCTTGACGCATCAGGCGGGCAATGCGCTTGCGGCTGGCTGTGACTCCCATCTCGATGAGGTCGGCTCGCACACGCGGCATACCGTAGGTTTCATCGCTGGCCACAAACGCCTGCCGGATTTTCGCGCTCAATGCCTGATTGGCCAATGCCCGGGCGCAGGGTGTGCGCTGGCGCCAGTCGTAGAAACCACTGCAGGAGACTTTGAGGGTACGGCACATGGTCTTGATGGGTAGGTCGGCCTGGTTCGCTGCAATCAGCGCGTAGACGGTGTGGACGTCGGCGCGCCGTTGTGCGCAAACCAGGCCGTAGCCTTTGCCAAGATGTCGCGCTCCATCTGGACTTGTCTGAACTTGCGGCGCAGTTCCATGAGCTCTTGGCGCTCTGCCGCGTTGAGCGCGGCGTAGGCAGCGCCCTGCGTCGTGGCTGGGGCGATCACCCCAGCGCGGCGAACCCAGGCCAGGATGGATGTGACATGGCAACCAAACTCCTGTGCCAACTCACTGGGCTTGCGTCCAGCTTGCACCAGCTCGACCATTTGTTGACGGAACGCAGCCGGATACAGCGGCTTCGGTATGGGCATTTCGGACTCCTTCTTGGTGAACAGTAAGGTGTCCGTGAAATGGGGTCAACTCCAGCTTGGGCGCCCGACCGCGGTGCCGGTGCTCGCCATGGCATGGCTGCGCCTGGGGTTGGGTCATCTCGTTTCGCTTTCGATTTGCGCAACAAAGCCGTTCCACCGCAGCAGCCGTTCAGAACGCGGAAGCCGGCCCGCAGCCAGCCAGCAGCGCTTCGCGCACCGCTGTCAATTGCCGGCGCGAGACCGCCAGGCACTCATCGACGCCGTCCAGGCGCACCACCCAGACCTCGCCAGACAGCGGGTCGTGCTGCTTTTCCAGTGCCCGCACGGCGCCCCGCGCCACCAGCGCGTTGCGGTGAATGCGCACAAACAGGTGCATGAAGCGCTGCTCCAGGTCGCTGAGCGCGCCGTCGAAAATATGCTCTTTCTCGACTGTGCGCACGGTGATGTATTTCAGTTCGGCCTTGAGGTAGACCACCTCGGACAGCGCCACCCGCAGGCTGCGCCCGCGCTCCTGAATCAACAAGCTCTCCAGGCCAGTGCCATTGCCCGCCAGTGCCGCCGCAGCGGCGCTGGCGCGCAGGCGCAGCACCTTTTGCAGCGCCTGCGCCAGCCGCTCACGCCGCACCGGCTTGGTCAGGTAATCGACCGCTTCCAGCTCAAAAGCCTGCACCGCGTAACCGGCATGGGCGGTGACGAACACCAGCGCCGGCGGCGCGGCGAGCTGGCGCAGCGCGCTCGCCAGCGCCACGCCGTCCACGCCCGGCATCTGCACGTCGAGCAGCACCAGATCACAGATGCCGCGCTGCACTTGCTCCATCGCCTGCACCGCGTTGGCCGCCTCGCCCACCACGTCAGCACGCGGCTCGGTGCACTCGCCCAGCAGCGAGCGCAAGCGCGAGCGGGCCAACGCTTCGTCATCCACGATCAAAACTCTCAGTGCCATTGCGCGCTCCGTTGCCAGACCCACTGACAGCTTATATCGGTATTTCGAGCCGAACCTGAAACACCCCGTTGACCAGCGCGCTCTGAAAGCGCCCCTGCACGTCGTGCAACAGGCGCAGACGCTGGCGCACATTTTCCAGCGCCAGCCCGTGACCGCGCCGCCCGCTGCCCGCCGGCACGGTGTTGGTGACCTTGATCACCACCACACCGGCGCGGCGCTGGGTGCTGATGCGCAGCACGGCACCGTTCGGGCTGGGCTCGACGCCGTGCTTGACGGCGTTTTCCACCAGCGGCTGCAGAATCAGCGGCGGCAACCTGGCCTGGGCGGCGTTCTCGTCCAGACTCCACTCGACTTTGAGGCGTTCGCCAAAACGCACCTGCTCGATCGCCAGGTAATGCTCGGCCAGCGCGAGTTCGCGCCACAGCGGCACCGCATCCTGGGTTTCGGCCAGGGCGTGACGAAACAACTCGCTGAGGTCTTCCAGCAAGCGCTCGGCCCGCTCCGGTTCCGCCCGCACCAGCGCTATGGCGCTGTTGAGCGTGTTGAACAGAAAATGCGGCCGGATGCGCGCTTGCAGCTCGGCCAGCCGGGCGGTGGCGCCAGCCGGTGCGCGTGCCTTGGACCGCCACACCAAGGCCGCCACCAGCAGCGCCGCCAGCAACGCGCCGCTGGCGGCGCTGGCCAGCCAGGGTGCGGGCTGAATCAGCCCCATCCAGGCCAGCAGGGCGCAGCCGTAGAGAGCGGCGAGCGCGCCCAGCAGCACGCCGGCACCCCACTGCGCAGGCATGGGAAGGCGCGCGAGCCAGCGCCTGAGTGCGCACACCGCCAGCAGCCAGACCAGCACGGCGGGCAGCGCCGCGCCGGTGAACAAGGCCATTCGCCCCAGCCAGTCCCATGCGCCCATCGCCCCATACAGTGCGGCAACCGCCACCACCGCCTGCACGAACAGTACCGCCCGCAGCACCACGCCCGCCTGACAGGTGTCGAACACCAGCTCCGGCGCGCTCGCAGGAGCGCTGCGAGCATGCGACACGGTCTGGAAGGTCGATAAAATGCGCGAATCTTTCATGACTGCACCTGCTGGTCGATGATCGCCTTGCTCGGGCGCAGCCTTCTGGCGGCAAGCCCGGCGGCACAGAGCCGCGCCGCTTCAAACTCAGATTTCGGCACCCTGCCTCAGCATACAACCATCACCCCAGCGCGGATCAACACCACACCATGTCCAGCAACCAGTTCGAGCAAAAATCACAAGCCTGGTCAGCGCTGTTTTCAGAGCCGATGAGCGATCTGGTCAAGCGCTACACCGCCAGCGTCGCGTTTGACCAGCGCCTGTGGCGGGCCGACATCGCCGCCAGTCTGGCGCACGCCGACATGCTGGCCGCGCAAGGCATCATAGGCGCCGACGATTATGCGGCGATTGAACGCGGCATGGCGCAGATCAGCACAGAAATCGAGTCGGCAGCGTTTGTCTGGCAACTCGACCTGGAAGACGTGCACCTCAACATCGAGGCGCGCCTGACGCAACTGGTGGGGCCGGCCGGCAAACGGCTGCACACCGGGCGCAGCCGCAACGATCAGGTGGCGACCGACCTGCGGCTGTGGCTGCGCAGCGAGATCGACGCCATCACGCAACTGCTGCGCGAGCTGCAAAGCGCGCTGCTGGAGGTGGCGCAGCACCACACCGAGGTCATCCTGCCCGGCTTTACCCATTTGCAGGTGGCGCAGCCGGTCAGTTTTGCACACCACCTGCTGGCCTACGTGGAGATGTTCGCACGCGACGCCGAACGCCTGAGCGAGGTGCGCCGGCGCACCAACCAGTTGCCGCTGGGCAGCGCCGCGCTGGCCGGAACCACCTACTTGCTGGACCGCGAGCGCGTGGCGCGCCGCCTGGGCATGGTGGACGAACAAGGCCGCCCGCAACTGTGCCAAAACAGCCTGGACGCCGTCAGCGACCGCGACTTCGCCATCGAATTCTGCGCCGCCGCCAGCCTGTGCATGGTACACGTCAGCCGTTTGAGCGAAGAATTGATTTTGTGGATGAGCCAGAACTTCGACTTCATCAAAATTGCCGACCGCTTCACCACCGGCAGCTCCATCATGCCGCAGAAGAAAAACCCCGACGTGCCCGAACTCGCACGCGGCAAAACCGGGCGCGTGTTCGGTCACCTGATGGGCCTGCTCACGCTCATGAAAGCGCAGCCGCTGGCCTACAACAAGGACAACCAGGAAGACAAAGAGCCCTTGTTCGACACGGTGGACACGCTCAAGGACACCTTGCGTATCTTTGCCGAAATGATTGGCGGCCAGACCGACCCGGCCAGCGGTCAAAAGCAAGGTGGCATCACGGTCAACGCGCAGGCGATGCAAGACGCGGCCAGCAAAGGCTACGCCACCGCCACCGACCTGGCCGACTACCTGGTGAAAAAAGGCCTGCCGTTTCGCGACGCACATGAAACCGTGGCGCACGCCGTCAAGGCCGCCAGCGCGCACCGCTGCGACCTCTCGGAGCTGCCACTTGCGGTGTTGCAGGGTTTTGACGCCCGGATCGAAAAAGACGTCTACGATTGTCTGAGCCTGCGCGGCTCGCTGCATGCGCGCAACACCTTGGGCGGCACCGCGCCAGCGCAGGTGCGCGCACAGATCGAGCGCCACCGCAGCCGGCTCGCTGCAGCGGCGCATGTGGCCACCATTTGACCTGCATCAAGCCCGAACTCCATTAAAAACCCTAGCCTTCGAGCGCATGAACTCTACCGCCACCCCAGAAACCCCGGCCACCGTGGCCCAACTCAACTGGTCCAGCGCCCTGTCGGTGGGCGACGCCCGCATGGACGACACGCACCAGGAATTCGTCGAACAGCTCCAGCAACTTCTGGCCACGCCGCCCGAGCAGCAACTGCCGCTGTATCAGGCCTTCGTGGCGCACACGGTAGACCATTTCGCGCAAGAAGAACGCTGGATGCTGGCAACCGGTTTTGCGCCCGACAACTGTCACGCCGCGCACCACGCCACCATTTTGGAGACCATGCGCGCCGTCGTCAGTCACTTTGAAGAGGGTGACGCGCAAATCATCAACCGGCTGGCGCAGGCGCTGGCCGACTGGTTCCCGCAGCACGCCGCCAGCATGGACGCCGGACTGGCGCTGCACCTGCAGGAAGTGGGTTTTGACACCCGCAGCGAGACCCTGGCCGACCCGCAGAACGTGCGCCCGTCGTCAATCTCGGGCTGCGGCAGCGTCAGTTGCAGTTGAGCGGGCGCGGCGGCGCTGGCTGCACAACCCCGCGCCAGACTGTGGCCCGTCAAGCCGGCGCCAGTCCCATGCCGCAAGACCTGCCGCCGCTGATCCGGGCCTTGCTCGATCCGGCACGCTACCCGCACCCGGTGGCACAGGTCGATCTGGTGCAAACCCACACCGCCTGGGTGCTGCTGGCGGGTGCTTGGGCCTACAAGATCAAAAAGCCGCTGCGCCTGTCGTTCCTGGACTTTGGCACGCTGGCGCAGCGCCGCGCCGCCTGCGCGGCCGAAATCCGCGTCAACCAGCGCTTTGCCACGCCTGATCCGGCCACGCACATTTACCTGCAGGTGCTGCCGATCTGCGGCACGTCCGAAGCACCGCTGTGGGGGGTGCCGGGCCGCGACGACGGCTGCGCGATCGAGTACGCGCTGCAAATGCGCCGCTTTGACGAAACCGGCCGGCTCGACCACCTGTGCGCCCGCGGCGAACTGAGCCCGGCGCACCTGAGCGCCCTGGCGCAGCGCATGGCGGCGCTGCAATCGGCCGCTGCCGTGGCCGCGCCCGACGGCCCCTGGGGCCAGCCAGACGACGGGCTGGCCTTTGCGCGCGACAACCTCGAGACCCTACGCGCCAGCCTGAGCGCGCCCGAGGCGGTCGGTCGCCTGCGCTGGCTGTCCGACTGGAGCGAGGCGCGCGCCGTGCAACTCGCGCCGCTGCTGCGCCAGCGGCTGCAAGCGGGCCGGGTGCGCGAAGGCCACGGCGACCTGCACCTGGCCAATCTGGTGCTGATCAATGGCCAGGTGCTGCCGTTCGACGCGATCGAATTCAACGACGCGCTGCGCTGGATAGACGTCGCCAGCGACATCGCCTTTGCCTGGATGGACCTGCTCGATCACCGCCAACCCGGTCTGGCCAACTGGCTGCTGTGCGAGTGGCTGGACGCCAGCGGCGACGCCAGCGCCGCGCAGGTGCTGCCGTTCTTTGCCGTCTACCGCGCGCTGGTGCGCGCCAAGGTGGCAGCCCTGCGCAGCACGCAATGCGGTGCCGACGCGGCGGCGGCGCAGGCCCAGACCAGCGAGTACCTGGCGCTGGCGCAGCGCATTGCGCAACCCGCCCAGCCGCAACTGCTCATCACGCACGGGCTCTCGGGCAGCGGCAAGACCTGGGCGGCAACGCGCTGGCTGCTGACCGATCCGGCCGGACGCGCCATCCGCCTGCGCTCGGACGTCGAGCGCAAGCACCTCCACCGCCTGTCGGCACTGCAGAGCAGCGCCAGTGGCGTGGACAGCGGCCTGTACAGCCCACAGCAACACCGCGCCACCTACGACCATTTGCTGCAACGCGCCCAGGCCCTGCTGGCCGAGGGCTGGACGGTACTGGTGGACGCGGCTTTTTTGCGCCTGCACGAGCGCGCCGCTTTCGCCGCACTGGCACAGACGCTGCAGTGTCCGTTTCACATCATTGCCCCGGTGGCACCGCTGGCGCTGCTGCGCACGCGCATCGCGCAGCGCCAGGCCAGCGGCAACGACGCCTCCGAGGCCACGCTAGCGGTGCTGGAGCAACAGCTCGGCTGGATCGAGCCGCTCGACGCCAGCGAGCGGGCGCTGTGTTTGCCCTGCGCCTGATGGGGCCGCTACCATAAGCGCCTGCCCGCCCTGAGCAGCGCACGCCCATCTAAAACCGCATCATGACCGCCATCACCTGCATCGAAGACCTGCGCCTGCTGGCCAAGAAGCGTGTGCCGCGCATGTTTTACGACTACGCCGACTCTGGCTCCTGGACCGAAACCACCTACCGCGCCAACCAGAGCGACTTCTCGCCCATCAAGCTGCGCCAGCGCGTGGCGGTGAACATGGAAAACCGCAGCACCGCCAGCCAAATGATAGGGCAGGACGTGGCGATGCCGCTGGCGATTGCGCCGGTCGGCCTGACTGGCATGCAGCACGCCGACGGCGAAATTCTGGCCGCGCGCGCGGCCGAGCAATTTGGCATACCGTTCACGCTCTCAACCATGAGCATCTGCTCGATCGAAGACATTGCCGCCCACACCAGCAAACCGTTCTGGTTTCAGCTCTACATGATGCGCGACCGCGACGCCATGGCGCGCATGATCGAGCGCGCGCGCGCCGCGCGTTGCAGCGCGCTGATGCTGACGCTGGATCTGCAAGTGATCGGCCAGCGCCACAAAGACCTGAAAAACGGCCTGTCCGCGCCCCCCAGGCCCACCATCGGCAACCTGATCAACCTGCTCACCAAGCCGCGCTGGTGCCTGGGTATGCTGGGCACGCGCAGACGCAGCTTTGGCAACCTGGTCGGCCACGTCAAGGCGGTCAGCGACATGAACTCGCTGGCCAGTTGGACCCACGAGCAGTTCGACCCCCGCCTGTCGTGGGCTGACGTGCAGTGGGTCAAAGAGCGCTGGGGCGGCAAGCTGATTCTCAAAGGCATCATGGACGTTGAAGACGCACGGCTGGCGGCGCACAGCGGGGCCGACGCGATCGTCGTCAGCAACCACGGCGGGCGCCAGCTCGACGGCGCGCCGTCGAGCATCGCAGCGCTGCCAGCCATCGTCGCCGCCGTCGGAGATCAGATCGAGGTCCACCTGGACGGCGGCATCCGAAGCGGACAAGACCTGCTCAAGGCACGCGCGCTCGGTGCGCGCGGCTGCTACATCGGCCGCGCCATGGTCTACGGCCTGGGCGCCATGGGCTTGGCCGGCGTCAGCCGGGCGCTGCAAATCATCCACAAAGAACTCGACCTGACGATGGCTTTTTGCGGTCACACGAAAATCGACCAGGTTGACAAAAACATACTCCTACCCGGCACTTTTCCCACTTGAAACCGTATGACTTCTATTCAGCCCACCTCTGTCACCCCCGATCGCCGCGTCAGCTACTGGTGGCGTTTGTTAAGCGTTTTTCTGCTCATCGTCGTCCTGCTGGGCTGGGCTGCGGCCGCCAGCATGCACGAGCAGCTCAAGGCCCAGATCGGGCACCTGCAAGAGCGGCTGGTGCACGTGCCGCAGGTGCGCCACGTAGCGGTGCTGCTCGATGCGAAGCAACTGCCTGCCCTGCTGGTCACGATGGATCCCAAGTCGGGCGTATTGCAGTTGCAGCGCCTCAACGCCGTTGCCGAAGGTCCGCAAGACAGCATGCAACTGTGGGCACTGAGAGACGGCCAGCCACCGCGCTCGCTGGGCGTCATCACCAGCAAGCACAAAACCCTGCAACTGCCGGCGCAAGAAGCCGCGCTGGCGGGCGCCACACAACTGGCCATCAGCGTCGAAGACAAGGGCGGCGTGGCCGAGCAGCAAGGGCCGCGACTGCCCTATCTGTTCCAGGGCTGGTTGGTGCAAAAAGCGATTTGAGTCAGCCTCTCAGGCAAAGGCTGGCAGACGCGCGTGAACGATGCCATGCGGTAGTTGTCAAGCTATTTGTCGCCAAAAAGCACAAGCTCAATGCGTCTTTTTGAGCACATCCTCCTCGCTGGACTTGTCGGGATTGAGGTGAACGACATCTCGGCGTGACCAATCCCGTGTGTGCCTGGACCAGCGGTTCGGGTTGCGTCTTTGAGCGGCCTCATAGGCTTCATGGCGGGCCTGCAAAAGAGCTCCATCCAACAGCGCATGGCGTTGATCAGGTGTCACGAAACCAATGCCGCTGTGGCGGTGTTCTTGGTTGTACCAATCCACCAGCTTGCCCACCCAGCGCCGCGCCTGCAGCAGGCCCTCAAAAGGCTTCACCGGCAAATCGGGGCGGTACTTCAGCGTCCTGAACAAAGACTCCGAATACGGGTTGTCGTTACTCACACCCGGGCGGCTGCGCGACGTGGCCGTGCGCCATACAGACACCGCGCAGGCGCAGATACTCCGTTACCTGCGGGGAAATTGAGACTTCACAGGGCCGGATTTAGGTTCAGTGCATCGCTTGCACCAGCGCACGCTCATAGGCCGGATGCTGGCCGATGTCGTTGTGGTCGGCCCCCGGCACGACAACCAGACGCGCCACACCCGGCTGGAAACGGGCGGCCAGTTGTGCCGTGCGCTCGGGCCGGATCAGCGTGTCGCGTTCGGCGGCAATGAGCACGGTGGGCGCGCCGATGCGCCCGGCCACGGCCGCCGAGTCAAAGCGCTCCCGGATCAGCCAGCGCACCGGCAACCAGGGGAAAAGCTCGACCGCCACGTTCTCGATGCTGTCAAAGGGGGTGACCAGCACCAGCCGGGCCACCGGCTGTTCGCTGGCCAGGCGGGCGGCCACACCGCTGCCCAGGCTGCGCCCGATCAGCTTGATCTCGGCGTGTTCGCGCCGCACGTGCTGGTACAGCGCGCGGGCGTCTGCGTGCAGGGCGGGCTCGCTGGGTTTGCCGGTGCTCTGCCCGAAGCCGCGGTAGTGCATCAGGTACAGCGCATGGTCGGGGAACAGCTGTGCCAGCCGCTGCAGGCTGCCCGACACATCATCGGCATTGCCGCCGAAATACAGGATCGCCGGCGCACCGGGCCGGGCCTGCACGCTGACCTGCAGCGATGCGCCCTGCACCGCCAGCGTGATCGATGCCACCGCCTGCCGGGCGGGCTGCGGGTGGTACAGCAGCGCACCCTGCAGGGTGAACATGAAGACGCAGACCGCCAGGTACAGCAAGGCCAGCCCAGCAGCAGCTCTTGAAAGCATCCCGCTCAGAGCCCGGAGGATTCGCTGGGTTGCCATGGCGGTTTCACATCCCGAACCGGAGCGCGTGCCCCTCAGCAGCACACGCCGAAGAGCCGGCGACGCCGGTCCAAGGGCGTGCTCCCCCTGGGGGAAAGCCGCGCAGCGGCGCAGGGGGGATCACAGCTTTTCCAGCGCCTGCTCCAGATCGGCCATCAGGTCGTCGATGTGTTCGATGCCGATCGACAGGCGGACCATGTCGGGGCTGACGCCGGCCTTCTTCATCTCGTCGGCATTGAGCTGGCGGTGCGTGGTGGTGGCCGGGTGGCAGGCCAGCGACTTGGCGTCGCCGATGTTGACCAGGCGGGTGAACAGTTGCAGCGCGTCCTGGAAGCGGGCGCCAGCGGCGATCGCATCGGTGGACTTCAAGCCAAAGCTGATGATGCCGGAGGCGCGCCCACCCATGTATTTCTGCACCAGCGCATGGTCCTTGTGGCCGGGCAGGCCGGCGTAGTTGACCCAGGCCACCTTCGGGTGGTTCTGCAGGTGCTGGGCAATCTTTTCGGCGTTGTCGCAGATGCGGTCCATGCGCAGCGCCAGGGTCTCGATGCCTTGCAGGATCTGGAACGCGTTCATGGGCGAGAGCGCCGCGCCCATGTTGCGCAGCGGCACCACGCGGGCGCGCCCGATGTAGGCCGCGGCGCCCAGCGCTTCGGTGTAGACCACGCCGTGGTAGCTCACGTCGGGCTCGTTCAGGCGCTTGAAGCGGGCTTTGTGCGCTGCCCACGGGAACTTGCCGCTGTCGACGATGGCGCCGCCGATGGTGGTGCCGTGGCCACCGAGGTATTTGGTCAGCGAGTGCACCACGATGTCGGCGCCGTGTTCGAACGGGCGGCACAGGCAGGGGCTGGTCACCGTGTTGTCCACGATCAGCGGCACACCGGCCGCGTGCGCCACGGCGGCCAGCGCGCCGATGTCGGTCACGTTGCCCAGCGGGTTGCCGATGGATTCGCAGTAGATCGCCTTGGTGCGCTCGTCGATCAGCGCGGCGAACGCCGCCGGGTTGCTGGCGTCGGCAAAGCGCACCGTGATGCCCTGCTGCGGGAAGGTGTGGGCGAACAGGTTGTAGGTGCCGCCATACAGCGTGGAAGCCGAGACGATGTTGTCGCCGGCTTCGGCAATGGTCTGGATGGCTGCGGTGATGGCCGCCATGCCCGAGGCCATGGCCAGCGCCCCAATGCCGCCTTCGAGCGCCGCCAGGCGCGCTTCGAGCACGCCGTTGGTGGGGTTCATGATGCGGCTGTAGATGTTGCCCGCGACCTTGAGGTCGAACAGGTCGGCGCCGTGCTGCGTGTTGTCAAACGCGTAGGCCACGGTCTGGTAGATCGGCACCGCCACCGCCTTGGTGGTGGGGTCGGGCGTGTAGCCGCCGTGCACGGCAAGGGTTTCGAGTTTCATCTTGCGAGTCTCCTGGATGGTGTTGCCACGCGCGGGGAAACCGCGCAGCGATTGTCATTCTCTCAGCAGTTCGAGCTCGGTCACACCGCGAGTCAGGCCGAGCAGCGAAAAACCCGATTCACCCCTCGTCGGCGTCCATGGCGCCAGACAGGGTTGCCAAAGAGAGGAAAACCGACCTCGCCAAGGCCTCCACCAGCCCACGAAACCCGAACGGGGCATCTCGGTTGAATTATCATGCGGTAATAAAATTACCAACCTTGACGCCAACTTCTTCATCACCATGCTCGACCGCATTCAAGCTTGCCTGCCTTCTCTGGCTCCTGCGGAACAGCGCGTGGCCAGACTCGTGCTCCTCGATCCGCGCAGCTTTGCCAGCCTGCCGGTGTCTGAACTGGCCAGGCGCTCTCACGTCAGCAAGCCGACCGTGGTTCGTTTTTGCCGCAGCGTCGGCTACGATGGCCTGTCGGACTTCAAGCTCAAGCTGGCCGGCACGGTCAGCGAGGGCGTGCCCTTCATTCACCGCAGCGTCGATGTCGACGACAAAGTAGGCGACGTGCTGGTCAAGGTGATAGACAACACCCTGGCAGCTTTTCTGAAGTACCGCAACGACGCCTCGATCCACGCGATCGAAAAAGTGGTCGACGCGCTGCTGGCCACCTACCACAACCGCGGCCGCATCGAGTTCTTTGGCGCCGGCAATTCAGGCATCGTGGCGCAGGATGCGCAGCACAAGTTCTTTCGCCTCGGCATCAACGCGATTGCTTACAGCGATGGCCACATGCAGGTCATGAGTGCTTCACTGCTGCGGCCGGGCGACTGCCTGGTGATAGTCTCGAACTCGGGTCGTACGCGCGATCTGATAGACGCAGCCGAGATTGCCCGCCAACACGGCGCAACGGTGATCGTCATCACCGCCAGCGGCTCGCCGCTGGCGCAGGCCGGCCACATGCACCTGGCGGCCGACCATCCAGAGGGCTATGACCGCTACAGCCCGATGACCTCGCGCCTGATGCACCTGATGGTGATTGACGTGGTGGCGACCTGCCTAGCCTTGCGCATCGGCGGCGTCAAGCTGCAACCCATGCTGCAGGAAATGAAGAACAACCTGCGCAGCAAGCGCTACGCCTGAGGCGGTGGTCAGTGGACGATGGGATGCTCGTTCAGATACTGACGCAGGGCAGCATTCACACGGGTCTGCCAACCCTTGCCGGTGGCCTTGAAGGCTTCCAGCAGATCGGCATCCAGACGAATCGCGGTGAACACCTTGGTTTCGTCGGCCTTCGGGCGACCGCGTGGGCGCTTGGCAACCAGAGCGGCGTACATTTCCGGCGGCAGCACCTCGCTCGCGGGCTTGGCCTTGGCAAACCACTCCGCATCCAATTCACGGCTATCCGGGTCAGCCGCAATGCCCGCATTGATGGCGGCATCTTCTTCCCGGGTGGGGCTGATGTGCCCGACTTCAAGTTTCGGCATATCGCTTTTCCTCTCTACGGCGGTTTCCCACTCAAAGCCGTCAGCATCAGCCAGCGACAAGCCGTGCTTGTCGAGCTTGCTCTCGTCTTTGGCCGGATCGAATTCATAGTTCACGGGATTTATTGTATAAACACAAAATTGTCATGTAAAGTGTTTTTTGTATAAACATTAAAGCGGTGCCACAACCTCCGCATCATCGGAATGGCACCGCGCCAATACGGGCTTTGAAAGCTGTCCAAGGGCGGAAGTGGCGGCGACAAAAGCGCGGTAACCCGTTGATTCATATGCATTCTGCGGGAGACTGATGGTCATGGCAGCAGTGCCGCATCCAGTCTGAGTGCGCCGTACCAAGCCTGCAGAATGGTTTGCGTGTTGTCGGTGTCGGTCATCAAGGCCACCGAGAGCAATGGACCGGGCGGCTCGCCAAAGACTCTCATATAGTCGGCTTGCGCGTCTCGCACATGCTCGCGCCACTGACCCAGCCCGGCCGTCCCGGAGTCCACCACCAGCTTGCGGATTCGGTCGGTGCGCGGATTGGGGACGACGGCGCCCAGTGCGTCGGTCGTGCTCCAGACGTAAACCAGTGTGGCATAGGGAAGTTCTTCGCCGGTGAGCAAGCGGCTCAACTCCGAGAGCCGGTGGGCTTGTGACGACAGCCGCGTGCGGTCGCCGTCGAAGCTCAGCACGATGCGCACCGGTGCATCCTCGTTTTGCGGGTCATGCAAGTCCGCCCCTGTCGGCAAAGCGTCCACTTTCCAGGAAAAGCGCAGCATTCCCGGCGCTGCCAGCGCAGGCTCAAAGCGCTGACGCAGGATGCTGACCGAGTTTTGCGCCTGCACCAGAAGGGCAGCCCGTCCACCCGATTCGGCCGGCTCAAACTGAATGTAGCGCTTGCCCGGCAAGGCAAACGGTTCCCACGCGTGCCCACTCTGCGGCGTCACCAGCAGCGCCTGGCTGGCTGCGCGCAGGGCCGGGCTTAACTCGTGTGGCGGCGTCGGCTCCCGCAGGTCTTCTTGCCCGGGATAGGCGCTCGGCTGCTGGGGCGGCGCCGCACAAGCCGCCAGCGCGGCGCACAGCAACAGCCCAGCCCATCGCATCCAAACCACCATCGCTAATCCTTCCATGTCAACCATGCCGCGGATGGACTCGGGTTAACGGGCATGACTTTGAAAGCCACCCCAAAAAATGAAAGTCCTGCCCGTTCTCCCTCACCCCCAACCCCTCTCCCGCACGCGGGAGAGGGGAGCGAAGTGAGTCGCGGCCCGACTCTCACGTTAACCCGAATCCGCTTGTGCTTCTCATCGCAAACGCCAAACGTCCCCCACCTTGAGGGAAAGCCCCTACCCCGGCCAATTCAATATGAACGCCGACGGCAGGTGCCGTCAGCGGCCCGTCGGCGCGCAGCCACTCCAGGGCCGACTTTACCTGTTGACCATTAAAGGATGAACCGATGTTGAAAAAATCCCTGGCGGCATTGCTCGCCCTGCTCGCTGCCACCGCCTTCGCTGCGGTCGACGTCAACCGCGCCACAGTGGCCGATCTCGACAGCATCAAAGGCATAGGGCCGGGCACTTCGAGCAAGATCGTAGAGCAAAGAACGGCTGCGCCGTTCAGAGACTGGGCCGACTTCATCACCCGTGTGCCGGGCGTGGGCGAGCGGCGCGCCGCCCGGCTCTCGGCCGAAGGGCTGCGGGTCAACGGTGCGGCCTTTGGTGGCGCCGCGACGGCAGCAGCCAGCCCGGCAGCCAGCCCGGCAGCCGCAGCGGCGCGCTAAGCTCCAGCCGCGCGGCTTGCACGGCACAGCACCGCCGCTGGAGCGGCGGTGCTGCTGCTGGCTCAGCCTCTCATTGGCTGGCCGCCAGCAATTGCCAGGTCTGGACCACCGAGTCCGGGTTGAGCGAAATCGAGCTGATGCCCTCTTTTTGCAGCCACTGGGCAAAGTCGGGGTGGTCGCTCGGGCCTTGGCCGCAAATGCCGATGTATTTGCCCTCGGCCTTGCAAGCGGCAATCGCCATTTGCAGCAAGACTTTGACGGCCGGGTCGCGCTCGTCGAAGTCTTGCGCCAGCAGCTCCAAGCCAGAGTCGCGGTCCAAGCCCAGGGTGAGCTGGGTCAGGTCGTTGGAACCAATGGAAAAACCGTCGAAATACTGCAAATAGTCGTGCGCCAGTACCGCGTTGCTGGGAATCTCGCACATCATGATCAGCTTGAGATCGTTCTCGCCGCGCTTGAGTCCTTGCGCAGCCAGCAGCTCGGTCACGCGCTGCGCCTGTTTGAGTGTGCGCACGAACGGCACCATCACCTGCACGTTGCTCAGGCCCATGTCCTCGCGCACGCGCCTCAAGGCTTCGCATTCCATGGCAAAAGCCTGGCGGAAATCTTCGCTGATGTAGCGCGCCGCACCGCGAAAACCCAGCATCGGGTTTTCCTCATCCGGCTCGTAACGGCTGCCGCCGACCAGCTTGCGGTATTCGTTGCTCTTGAAATCCGACAGACGCACGATCACCGGCTTGGGCCAAAACGCCGCCGCAATGGTGGCCACGCCCTCGGCCACTTTGTCGACATAAAAAGCGCGCGGCGATGCGTGGCCACGGGCGACCGATTCGACCGCTTTTTTCAAGTCG
This sequence comes from Hydrogenophaga sp., assembly GCF_014773545.1. Lineage (GTDB taxonomy): Bacteria > Pseudomonadota > Gammaproteobacteria > Burkholderiales > Burkholderiaceae_C > Hydrogenophaga. Next base: position 60,013 of record NZ_SDDV01000003.1, read on the forward strand.
GCGTCGATGTTCGGGTAGTCCAGAATCGCCTTCGGGTGCACGCCGATGTTGTTGTTGATGATGAATTCGAGCCGCGCCAGACCCACCCCGCTGTTGGGGAACTGGCAGAAGTCGAACGCCAGTTGCGGGTTGCCCACGTTCATCATGAGCTTGACATCCAGCGCAGGCATTTGACCGCGCTGCACTTCGCTGACCTCGATCTCCAGCAAGCCGTCGTAGATATGGCCGGTGTCGCCTTCGGCGCAACTGACCGTCACCAGCGTGCCGTCTTTGAGCACCTCGGTGGCGTTGCCGCAGCCGACCACGGCGGCAATGCCAAGCTCGCGCGCGATGATGGCGGCGTGGCAGGTGCGCCCGCCCCGGTTGGTGACGATGGCGCTGGCGCGCTTCATCACCGGCTCCCAGTTCGGGTCTGTCATGTCGGTCACCAGCACGTCACCGGCCTGCACCTGATCCATCTCGCTGATGTGGCGCACCAGGCGCACCGGGCCGGTGCCTACTTTCTGGCCAATGGCACGCCCGGCGGCCAGCACCGCGCCCTTGCCCTTGAGCTTGTAGCGCAGCTCGGTCTTGCCGTTGCTCTGGCTCTTGACCGTCTCGGGGCGCGCCTGCAGGATGTAGAGTTGACCGTCTTGCCCGTCCTTGCCCCACTCGATGTCCATCGGGCGCCCGTAGTGCTGCTCGATCACCAGTGCATCGCGCGCCAGTTGCTCGACGTCGGCGTCGCTCAGGCTGTAGCGGTTGCGTTGCTCGACCGGCACGTCGACCGTTTTGACCAGTGTGCCGTTGCCGGCCTTTTCTTCGGGCGTGCTGAACGTCATCTGGATCAGTTTGGAGCCCAGGTTGCGCCGAATCAGCGCGCGCTTGCCGGCCCTGAGCATGGGCTTGTGGACGTAGAACTCGTCCGGGTTGACCGCCCCTTGCACCACGGTTTCACCCAGACCGTAGCTGGAGGTGATGAACACCACGTCATCAAAACCCGATTCGGTGTCGATGGTGAACATAACGCCGGCCGCGCCCAAGTCAGAGCGCACCATGCGTTGCACGCCAACCGACAGCGCCACCTCGGCGTGCGCAAAGCCTTTGTGCACGCGGTAGCTGATGGCGCGGTCGTTGTAGAGGCTGGCAAACACCTCGCGCACCTTGTGCAGCACCTCGTCGATGCCGTGCACGTTGAGAAAGGTTTCTTGCTGGCCGGCAAAGGAAGCGTCGGGCAGGTCTTCGGCGGTGGCCGACGAACGCACGGCAAAAGTGGCCTGTGTATTGCCGCCGCACAAGGTGGCAAAGGCACGGCGTATGGCTTGCTCCAGATCGGCCGGCAGCGGCTGGTTTTCGACCAGCGCACGAATGGCGGAACCGGTCTCGACCAGGGCGCGCACGTCGTCGGCGTCCAACGCATCGAGCCGGGCGTTGATGCGGTCGGCCAAACCCTCATGCTGCAAAAACTGACGAAAAGCGTGCGCCGTGGTGGCAAAACCACTGGGCACTTTGACACCGCTGGGCAGTTGGGAAATCATCTCGCCCAGGCTGGCATTCTTGCCCCCGACAGCCTCGACGTCGCTCATGCGCAGCAGCTCGAAGGGCACGACCAGAGCGGTCGCAGAAAACAGGTCAGACATGGAAAAAACTCCTCAAGATAAAAAAACCGGGACGTCTGGGGTCGAGCGCCTGCGCTGTCGTTCTTCTTTTGGCTCAGGTCGCGCGCCAGGACGATAAAAATAAAAACAGCTTCAGCCCGGATAATCGGGCTGGCTGCGGGCTGGCTGCAAGCCGCGATTGTAGGTGGCGCTTCGCCTTCGATTGCCCACCTGTGCGCTGCGGCGCAGCAAGCCGCCGGCCCCGTGGCGATCGAACCCCGCATACCAGTCTCTGCGACTTCTATTCATGCCCAACAGATCCGTATTTTTCATCTCCGACGGCACCGGCATCACCGCCGAGACCTTCGGCAACGCCATCCTGGCTCAATTCGAGATGCCGCTGCGTCGGGTGCGGCTGCCGTTTCTGGACAGCGTGGACAAGGCGCACCAGGCGGTGCGCCAGATCAACCACGCCGTCGAGATCGATGGTGCGCGCTCACTGGTGTTCACCACCGTGGTCAATCCGGAGGTGCTGCAAGTCATCAAAACGCAGTGCAAAGGCATGATGCTCGACATGTTCGGCACTTTTGTCGAGCCGCTGGAGCTGGAGCTGGGCCTGAAGTCGAACCACCGGGTCGGCCGCTTTTCCGACGTATCCAAGAGCCAGGCCTACCACGACCGTATTGAGGCAATCAACTTCTCACTCGAACACGACGACGGCCAGAGCCATCAGAATTTGGAGCATTCGGACGTCATTCTGGTGGGGGTCAGCCGCAGCGGCAAGACGCCAACCTCGCTCTATCTGGCGATGCAGTACGGCCTGAAAGCGTCCAACTACCCGCTGATTCCAGAAGACTTCGAGCGCCGCCGCTTGCCACCGGCGCTGCTGAGTCGGCGCAAGAAAATCTTTGGCCTGACCATTGCACCCGAGCGTCTGAGCGAAATCCGCAACGAACGCCGCCCCCATTCGCGCTACGCCAGCCTGGAGAACTGCCGCATGGAAGTCAGCGAAGCCGAGGCCATGATGCGCCGCGAAGGCATACGCTGGCTCTCGACGACCACCAAGTCGATCGAGGAAATTGCCACCACCATCCTGCAGGAAATCCGACCGGAGCGGCTGATCTACTGAGAGCGCGAGAGTTTTTCTCCAAGCCGCGCCAACCGGGTAGCTGAGCGAGCCAGTTGCAAAAGTCTGCGCCCGCATCAAAGCGCACTTTGTGCAGCTGTCAAGTTCCGCCTGTTTATAGACACGCTTGATGAAGAGTTCCGGTTTTTTCTCGCGCCAGGACTTGAGGGCATCGACCGGTGAAAGATGTCCAAGCGAGCGCTGCGGGATGTGGTGGTTGTACGTAAACATGTAGTTGTTCAAAGTCGCATCGAGTTCGGCCACCGCCGCGGCAAGCCGGGCAGCCTGGCCCGGGCAGCCGCGGCCAGAGCGCAGAGATCAATCGCCGAACACGGCGTCGGCGCTTTGGCGCTGCAGCATGGCCAGCAGGCTGGCCAGCGTGGCGCGCAGTTCGCGCCGATCGCAAATCAAGTCCACCGCGCCCTTGGTTTGCAAAAACTCGGCGCGCTGGAATCCTTCGGGCAGTTTGACGCGCACGGTGTTTTCGATCACGCGCGGGCCGGCAAAACCAATCAGCGCCTTGGGCTCGGCAATCACCACGTCGCCCACAAAGGCAAAGCCAGCGCTGACGCCGCCCATGGTCGGGTCGGTCAGCACGCTGATGTAGGGCAGGCCTTTTTTGGCCAACCGGGTCAGCGCGGCGTTGGTCTTGGCCATTTGCAGCAGCGACAGCAGGCCTTCTTGCATGCGAGCGCCGCCGGTGGCGGTAAAGCAGATGAAGGGCACTTTTTGCGCCATGGCTTCATCGACGCCGCGAACAAAGCGCTCGCCCACCACCGAACCCATGGAGCCGCCCATGAAGTCGAACTCGAAGCAAGCCGCCACCAGGCTGATGCCGCGCACCGAACCGCCCATGACGATCAGCGCGTCGGTCTCGCCGGTGGTCTCGAGCGCGTCTTGCAAGCGCTCGGTGTACTTGCGGCTGTCTTTGAATTTGAGCGCATCGACCGGCAGCACCTCCTGGCCTATTTCGTAGCGGCCTTCGGCGTCCAAAAAGGCATTGAGCCGGGCGCGCGCGCTGATGCGGTGGTGGTGGCTGCAGCGCGGACAGACGTTCTGGTTTTTCTCCAGATCGTTTTTGTACAGCACCGCTTCGCAGCTCGGGCATTTGATCCACACCCCTTCGGGCACGCTGCGGCGCTCGGCCGGGTCGGTGCGCGTGATCTTGGGCGGCAGCAGTTTTTCGAGCCAGGACATGGGGGTTTTCCTTCGTGAAACAAGACCAGAGCGCGGCGGACAGCCGCGCGAGCCTCAATCGTCGAGTGCGTGCCGTATGGTACGCAGAAAATCGACCGCCACCGCCAGCACCTTATCAGCCGGCGCGTGCTCGATCAGCTCGATCAGCCTGCTGCCGATCACCACCGCGTCAGCGCTGCGGCTGATGGCGCGCGCGGTCTGCGCGTCGCGGATGCCAAAACCAACGCCGACCGGAATGCTCAGGTGCGCCCGGATGCGCGGCAGCATGGCCTGGACCTGCGCAACATTGAGGTTGCCGGCGCCGGTGACGCCCTTGAGCGAGACGTAGTAGACGTAGCCACTGGCCAGCTTGGCAATCTGCGCCATGCGCTCGTCGGTCGAGGTGGGCGCCAGCAGAAAGATCAAGTCCATGTCGGCGGCGCGCAAGGCGGCGGCAAATTCCTCGCATTCCTGCGGCGGGTAGTCGACCACCAGCACACCGTCGACGCCGGCCGCGCTGGCGTCGCACACGAAGCGACCCGCGCCGTGCACCTGGTCGTAGCGTTCGATCGGGTTGGCGTAGCCCATCAACACCACCGGGGTGTGCGAGTCACGCGCCCGAAAGCAGCGCACCATCGCCAGCACCTGCGGCAGGCCGACGCCGCTGGCCAGCGCGCGCTCACCGGCGCGCTGGATCACCGCCCCGTCGGCCGACGGGTCGGAAAAAGGCACGCCGAGTTCAATCAAATCGGCCCCGGCCTGCACCATGGCGTGCATCAGCGCCGGGGTGATGTCGGCGCTGGGAAAACCCGCGGTGACGAAAGGAATCAAGGCTTTTTTCCCCTGGGCCCGCAAGCCGCTCAAGGTGGCATCGATCCGGCTCATGGCTGCACGCCCACCCGCACGCTGGCCTCGTCGCCTTTGACGCTTTGGCCGCGGCAGCTCGGTCGGCAGTAAAACTCGGCCTGCGACAGATCGGCCACGGTGCCTATGTCCTTGTCGCCACGGCCCGAGAGGTTGACCAGAATCGACTGGTCGACACGCAGCGTCGGCGCCAGTTGCATGGCGTAGGCGACGGCGTGGCTCGATTCGAGCGCCGGGATGATGCCCTCGGTGCGGCAGAGGTGGTGAAAGGCGTGCAGCGCTTGCGCGTCGGTGCAGCCGACGTATTCGGCGCGTCCGATGTCTTTCAGGTAGGCGTGTTCCGGGCCGACGCCGGGGTAGTCGAGTCCGGCGCTGATGCTGTGCGTCTCGGTGATCTGGCCGTGCTGGTCTTGCAGCACGTAGGTGCGGTTGCCGTGCAGCACGCCGGGGCTGCCTTTTTGCAACGAGGCCGCGTGTCGGCCGCTGTCCAGGCCGGCTCCAGCGGCTTCGACGCCGATCAGCCGTGTGCCGGTGTGCTCTATGTAGGGGTAGAAAATGCCCATGGCGTTGCTGCCGCCGCCGACGCAGGCCAGCACCACGTCGGGTTGTTCGCCGTGGCAACCGGCGGCCCGCAGCAGTTCGGGCATTTGCAGCACGCACTCCTGACCGATGACACTTTGGAAGTCGCGCACCATCATCGGGTAGGGGTGCGGCCCGGCCACGGTGCCGATGATGTAGAAGGTGTTGTCGACGTGGGCGACCCAGTCGCGCATGGCTTCGTTGAGCGCGTCTTTCAGTGTTTTGCTGCCGCTGTCTACCGGCACCACGCGCGCGCCCAGCAGCTTCATGCGGTAGACGTTGGGGCTTTGGCGCTTGACGTCCTCCGAACCCATGTAGACCACGCATTCCAGGCCGTAGCGGGCACAGATGGTGGCGGTGGCCACGCCGTGCTGGCCGGCTCCGGTCTCGGCAATGATGCGCGACTTGCCCATGCGCCGCGCCAGCATGGCCTGGCCGATCACGTTGTTGATCTTGTGCGCGCCGGTGTGGTTGAGGTCTTCGCGTTTGAGGAAAATCTGCGCTCCGCCCAGCTCGCGGCTCATGCGCTCGGCGTGGTAGACCGGACTGGGTCGGCCAACAAAATGTGCCAGCTCGCGTTTGAATTCGGCCAGAAATTCGGGCTCGTGCTGGAATTTGGCGTAGGCGGCCTTGAGCTCGTCGATGGCGTGCGTGAGCGTCTCGCCAACGAAGCTGCCGCCGTAAATGCCAAAATGACCGCGGGCGTCGGGTTGTTGGTAGGTTTGCATGGTTTGAGGGTCTGTCTATGGCCCGCAAGCGCTGCCGCCGGCACGGCTTGAGTTGGGGCGCTGCAAGGAGGTGTCGGCGGCGCGCACGGCGGCGACGAAAGCGTGCATCAGCCCGGCGTCTTTGATGCCTTTGCTCGACTCGACACCGGAGCTGACGTCAACGGCCCAGGGCCGCAGTTGTCGGATGCCGTCGGCCACGTTTGCAGGACCGAGTCCACCAGACAAAACGAGGCGAGCGCTGGCGTTTAGAAGCGGGTGTGACCAAGGGAATGCCGTCCAGTCGAAAGTTTGACCGCCGCCGCCGTAGCCTTCGACCAGGGCGTCCAGCACCAGCGCCTGCGCGCCGGCATAGTCTTGCGCGTATTTTAGAAGATCGAACGCCGCCGCCGCCGCCCCGCCGGGTATGCGAGCGGCGCGCAGGTAGGCACGGCCGGCGGCTGCACAATCGGCCACCGACTCGTCGCCATGAAATTGCAGCACGGCGTTGGGCACGGCGGCCAGGCCGCGGCCAATATGTTCCGGGCTGGCGTTGACAAACAGCAGCACCGGGGTGACGAACGGCGGCAGAGCGCGCGCCAACTCACCCGCACGCTCGGGCGTGATGCCGCGCGGGCTGTGGGCGTAGAGCACAAAGCCGATCGCGTCGGCACCGGCCTGCACGGCGGCGGCAACGTCGGCCTCGCGCGTGAGGCCACAAATTTTGACGCGGGTGCGGTACATGAACAGGCTGCTGCTGGGTTTGGTGCGGGGTTTAGGCTACTAGGGCAGGCTGTCAAAAGCCGCCGTGCGTTCGGGCAGTCCGAAGCATGCATCGTACTGCGGCCCAAGAAAGTACAGACCATCGGCGGCAAATGTGGGCGCGGCAAGCGCACGGCTGCGCGCTTGCCGCACATCGCTGATCCAGTGCGCAGGCCGTGCGCCGCTGCCAATCGCAATCAGGCAACCCATGATGTTGCGGATCATGTGGTGCAAAAAAGCGTTGGCTTCAAAGTCGAAGCGCCAGTAGGCGCCGCGACGGCTGATGTCGATGCGCCGCATCTGCTTGATCGGCGTGTGCGCCTGACACTGCGAGGCGCGAAACGAGCTGAAATCGTGTTCGCCCAGCAGCATCTGTGCGGCTTCCAGCATGGGCTGAAGCTGCAGTGGGCGATACACCCAACCCACCCGACCCGCTTCCACGCTGGGGCGAACCGGCGATTGCAGCAACACGTAGGCGTAGCGGCGCGCACGCGCGCTGGCGCGGGCGTGAAAACTGGCCGGCACCTGGCGCGCCCATTGCACCGCAATGTCGGGGGGTAAAAAACGGTTGCTGCCGCGCACCCAGGCGTTTTCGGGTCGCTGCAGCGCGCTGTCGAAGTGCACCACCTGCATCAGGGCGTGCACGCCGGCGTCGGTGCGGCCAGCGCACAGGGTGTGCACGGCGTCGGTGGCGCAGAACTGCGCCAGCGCCCGTTCAAGCCGGTCTTGCACCGTGCGAGCGCTGGGCTGGCTTTGCCAGCCCTCGTAGGCCGCACCGTGGTAGCTCACGCCAAGCGCGATACGCCCACCCACGCCGGCACCGGCGTGGGTCGCATCGGTGGCGAGAGTCGACAAAGTCGGCGCGCGCTCGGGCAAAACGATCAGGACAGCTCGGCCAGGAACACGCGCGCCTTGCTCTGCATCGCACCGGAAGCCTCGGCCAGCACCTCCTCGGCCAGCGAGCGCGCGCCTTCAAAGTCGCCAATGGCACGAAATTCTTGCGCCAGCGACAGCTTGGTGTCGAGCGGATTTTCTTCGTCAGAGCACTCATCGGGCTGAGCAAGGGACGCCTGCGGTCCGTCCAGGTCGAGCGTGATCTGATTCAGGTCAAAGGCGGGAAAATCAAGCGGTGCGGCAACGGCGCCAGCGCTCTGGTCGTCGAGCCGGACGCTTGGCTCGGCCACGCGGCTCGGCTCGGCGGCTGCCGGCGCGTCAAAGTCGAAGTCGGGCTCGATGATCGGTTCACTCCGGGCTGGCAGCCGCGGATCGAAAGCTGCTTTGCCTTCGGTAGCGGCAATCGTATCGATCTGAACCGGATCGACCGGAAAGTCCAGTTCGAAATCTATCGTCAACGGGCCCGGCGCGGGCTCACGCTCGACGCTGCGGGTCAGTTCCTCGGTTTGACTGAGGTCGTCCAGACCGGATATCACAGCATCCGCTTGCGCTGCCGGGGCAAGCCTCTGTTGCAGCGGCGTCAGTTCGGAATCAAAGTCGAGATCAAGATCGAGCTCTGCAGGGGCCGACTGTGCGTCCCGGTTGCCGATCTCGGCTGGCTGGCTGGCCGCGAAGGGAACGGTATTCATGGCGCCGACCGGGGCAGCGGCAGCCGCTGTGGCCTTCACGGCCGGGCCGCCGCCCGGCTGGTACAGCGGATTTGCAGGGTCGAGTTCGCGACCGAGTTCACAAGCGCTCGCCCACTCCACGCCCTGTCCCTGGGTCAGGCCGAAGAGCTCGGACGCCACCACCTCAAAGGCCTTGACATCGCGACGCTTGGCGTAAATCTCCAACAGCTTGTGGTGAATCGCCACCCGCGTGGGTGCGCTGCGCATGGCTTCCTTGAGAATTTCCTCGGCCTGCAAATCACGGCCGTAGGCCAGATAGACATCCGCCTCGGCCACCGGATCGACGTCACCCGCAGCGTCGAGCTGGCTTGGTGAATACACCATGGATGAGCCCGCCGTGCCGGTTTGCGCGGTGTCGATACGCTGCCCGCCGCTGGCGCCAAAAAACGAGTCGTGTTGCAACTGGCTGCCCAAAAAAGAGCTGTCGGCTTCCGATTTGCTTTTGCGCCTACGCAACCGGTACAGACCCAACCCCGCCAGCAAAGCCAGCAGGGCGGCGGCAGCGGGCAACATCAAGGGGTTGTGGCGCAGTTGTTCCATCAGGTTCGGCGCTGCGGGCGCGGGCACAGGAGCGGGCAGCGTCGCCTCGACGGTCGGCGCAGGCAAAGGCTCGGGCTGCGGCGCGGGTGCGGGTTCAGGAGCGGCGGGCCCTGCCAGCGCTGCTGGCGGCTCGACGGCGGGCACCGCAGCCAACTGCTCGGCTGCTGGCGGGGCAAGCGGCGCTGGCTGGGCCGGCACAGCAGCGCGCGCCGCCAGTTGGGCCAGTTGTTCGATGTTGCGCTGAACCTCGGCCTCGCGCGCTGCTGCTTGCTGCTGCTGCCGCTGCTGGGCAATGGCAGCCTCCTGGTTTGCGGGGCTGGGCGGTTCGGGTCTGGACAGCACCAGCTTGTCTTGCACCGGCGCAGCGGCGCGCTGATCCTGTATCTGCGCCTGTACGCGTCCGACCGCTTCGCGCTCGTCCTGCGCGGGCGCTGCCGCCGGTGCGGCAGCCGCCAGCCGATGGCGGAACTCAGCGAAGTCACGGCTTTGCGCGACGATGATCTGACGCGCCTGCGGCGCAGGCACGGCGCTGGCCTGCTCAGCATCTGGCAGATCGAGCACGGCGCCCGCCTTGATGCGGTTGACATTGCCGCCAATGAAAGCCTGCGGATTGGTACGCAGCATGGCCACCAGCATCTGGTCGAGCGAGACGGCGGCTGGCAGGTGTGCCGCGGCAATGCGACCAGCGGTGTCGCCCGTTTGGACGCGAACCTGACGCGGCGCGACCTGTGTGGCTGGCACCGGCGGCACCGCGCGGGCTGGTGCTGCCACCGGTGGCGCCAGCCGTGCTGGCGCCACCGGTGGCAGCACGGCGGGAGCTGTTGCCTGGGCTGCGGTGGCCGGCACAGCAGCCACAGGTGCCGCCGCCCGCAGAACGGGTGGATCAAACAGCAGCGTGTACTCGCGCACCACGCGCCCGGCAGCCCAGTTGGCCTCGACGATCACATCGACAAAGGGTTCCATGACCGGGCGCGGCCCCCTCAGGCGCAGGTAGGCACGGCCATCCGGGCGTCGTTGCAGGCTGATTTGCAGATCGGCCAAAGCCGCACTGGGGTCGATGCCGGCGGCACGGAATACCTCGGCCGAAGCCAGCCCGACGCGCAGCGTGGCGGCTTCGTCGGCGCTGATGTCTGGCACGTCGATTTCGGCCCGCAAAGGCTCCCCCAGCGCAGACTGCACCACCAGACGCCCCAGCGCCAGCGCTTGCGCGTCGACCGGCTGCAACAGACCGATGCACAGCAGCAAGGCTGCCGCTGCCGTTTGCAGGCGAGCAAAGCGCTGTGAAGCCGACCCTGGAACAGCCGGGGTCAATGAATGAGAGCCGTGGTGAGGAGAGGAAAATGGCACGAGGACCTCGACAAAAAACCGATTTTCGACCTTAACATCAAGGTGTTGCTGAGACAAGCTCAGCATTCACTTGAGTATCGAAGCAGGCCAGATGCCACCGCGTGCGGCCGCATGGCGTTGCAAACCCACTACGTCGGGCGCACAGACCCGACGCCGATTCCCATCGGCACACGCACTCAAGCCTGCAGCAGCAGGCGCAACATGCGGCGCAGCGGCTCGGCTGCACCCCAGAGTAACTGATCCCCGATAGTAAACGCACCCAGGTACTCGGGGCCCATCGCCAACTTGCGCATGCGTCCGACCGGAATCGTCATGCTGCCGGTCACTGCCACCGGCGTCAAATCTTTGATGCTGGCTTGGCGCGTATTCGGCACCACTTTGACCCAGGCGTTGTCGGCGGCGATCATGGCCTCTATGTCGGCCAATGGAACGTCTTTCTTGAGCTTGAAGGTCAGCGCCTGGCTGTGGCAGCGCATGGCACCGATGCGCACGCAAAAGCCGTCGACCGCAATCGGACTCGATCCAAAACCCTCGCCCAAGCCAAGGATTTTGTTGGTTTCGGCCATGCCCTTCCATTCCTCCTTGGACTGACCCCAGCCGGGCTCGTCGCGGCTCTTGCCCAGGCCGAGGTCCTTGTCGATCCAGGGAATCAGGGAGCCGCCCAGCGGCACGCCGAAGTGGGCGGTTTCAGCCTCGGTCAGCGCACGCTGCTTGGCGATCACTTTGCGGTCGATCTCAAGAATGGCGCTGCCGGGATCGTCCAGCAGCTCTTTGACTTCGGCATACAGCGTTCCATACTGGGTCAGCAGCTCGCGCATGTGCTGGGCGCCACCGCCGCTGGCGGCCTGATAGGTCTGCGTGCTCATCCATTCCACCAGACCGGCCTTGTACAGCGCCCCCACGCCCATCAGCATGCAACTGACGGTGCAGTTGCCGCCGATCCAGTTGTTGCCGCCGCGACTGAGTGCGTTTTTGATCACCGGCAGATTGACCGGGTCGAGCACGATCACGGCGTCTGAATTCATGCGCAAGGTGGAGGCGGCGTCGATCCAATGGCCGCGCCAGCCGACGGCGCGCAGCTTGGGAAAAACCGCGCTGGTGTAGTCGCCGCCTTGAGCCGTGACGATGATGTCGCAGCGCTGCAAGGCCTCGATACCGTACGCGTCTTGCAGCGTGGTTTCGTTCTTCGCCCACGCGGGGGCCTGAGCGCCAGCGTTGGAGGTGGAGAAAAACACCGGCTCGATCAGGTCGAAGTCATTTTCCGCGACCATGCGGCCCATCAACACCGAGCCGACCATGCCACGCCAGCCAACCAAACCAACCAACTTACTCATTACAGACCCCTTCAAGCAGATAAAACAGGCCCAGACCCGACCGACTTGCCCGGCTCGTCTGGCCGGGAGGGCGCACGACGTGCCTAGACTGAATCAGTCCTTGATGGTCGTGGTTTCAATGCTGATTGCACGCAAGACGACACCGGCCAAGGCGGCGGGTGCCGGGTTCAGAGCGAACAGTCGAGCGGCAAACATGAGGCGCGATTGTAGTGGATCGCCCTGGAGTCCCGTTTGCAGTGCCGCCTTCGGCACAGGAACGTATTGCGCGACAATCGGGCCGTGACCCCACCAAAAGCCCCCGAACTCCTGTTGCCCGCCGGTACGCTGCAGCGCATGCGCGCCGCCTTTGATTTTGGCGCCGACGCCGTCTACGCCGGCCAGCCGCGCTACAGCCTGCGCGCGCGCAACAACGAATTTCGTGCCGAGCAAATCGCGCAAGGCATTGCCGAGGCACGGGCGCGCGGCAAAAAATTCTTTCTCACCAGCAACCTGATCGCGCACAACGACAAGCTGCGCAGCTACTTGCGCGACCTCGCGCCGCTGGTGGCCCTGCAGCCCGACGCCATCATCATGGCCGACGCCGGCCTGATCATGCTGGTGCGCGCCGAGATGCAAGCCGGCCGCTGGCCCGAAGTACCGATCCACCTCTCGGTGCAGGCCAACACCACCAACAGCGCGGCGGTCAAGTTCTGGCACAGGCAAGGCGTCAGTCGCATCATCCTCTCGCGCGAACTCAGCCTGGATGAAGTGGCTGCCATTCGGCAAGACTGCCCCGACGTCGAGCTTGAAGTCTTTGTGCACGGTGCGCTGTGCATTGCCTACTCGGGCCGTTGCCTGCTGTCGGGCTACTTCAACCGGCGCGACCCAAACCAGGGCACGTGTACCAACGCCTGCCGCTGGGACTACAAAACCAGTGCCGCCGACACCGACACCGACAGCGGCGACGCCGCTGTGCCGCAGCGCCTGGGCGGCGACTTCGACTTTGCACAAGAAGACCAACAGACCGCCGACCAGTCCAGATCGACCTGCGGCGGCGGCCAGCGCCACCCGCTGGCCGACCGGGTCTGGCTGCTGGAGGAAAAGCAACGTCCGGGCGAGCTGATGCCCATCATGGAAGACGAGCACGGCACCTACATCATGAACAGCAAGGACTTGCGCGCCGTCGAGCACGTAGCGCGGCTGGTGCAGATCGGCGTCGACTCGCTCAAGATCGAGGGCCGCACCAAAAGCCACTACTACGTGGCACGCACCGCGCAGGTGTACCGCCGCGCGATCGATGACGCGCTGGCCGGCCGGCCCTTCAACCCCGAGTTGCTGCGCGAACTCGAAGGCTTGTCCAACCGCGGCTATACCGGCGGCTTGCTCGAGCGCCGCCCCAGCCAGGACTATCAGAATTACCTCAGCGGCAGTTCGCAGAGCCAGCGCAGCCAGTTTGTCGGTGAAGTCTTGCGCGTGCGCGAAGACGGCTGGGCCGAGGTACTGACCAAGAACCGCTTTGCCGTTGGCGACTGGATCGAAGTCATCCACCCCAGCGGCAACCGCGTGCTGCAAGTCCAGACCATGCACAACCCCGACGGTCAACCGATTGCGGTGGCGGCGGGCAGCCCGCTGCGGGTTTGGCTGCCGCTGCCCGGGCCAAGCGATGGGGCCTTGCTGGCACGCCTGCTTTAGCCCGCGGGCTCAAGAGCGCCCTTGATTGGAATGGCATTTACTTTGCTTCCCAGTCGTGACCCTGCTGCTTGACTTGGCTGCGAGCGTGCACCCTGGGCGTCTTCAGCCAAGGATAGGTGTCGAGTTCCACTTGATCAGAAGATCGACTTGGCGACCCAGCCGGGCCGCTTGCTCCAGCGTGCGCGCGATCAGGTGCTGCGAGCAAAAGCCCGAATCGGCGCGCAGCAGCAAGGGCGCCGCGCTGACCGCGCAGGCCGTGCCGAGTGCGCGCTCGATGTGGTATTCGCTCTCGCAGGCGCTGTGCTGGCTGCCCGCGCGCAGGCCCAGCGCCTGGTGCACCAAGCGCCGGGAGCGAAAGTATGGAGCCCGCAGGATCGAGATTTTGCGAGATCTCTGGCATTTTCTCAGCAGCCTGCTCAGGTTTTTGGCTGGAAAACGCAGGCAGCCGTGTCTCCCCAGAGCCAGTGGTCGAAACACTTTGGCGGCAGCGGTATTGCTGCAGCGCAACAATTCGGTCGGACTGCACACGGCGGCGGAGTCGTACTATTGAAAAGGTGCGATGCCAGCCGATTGCGGCCTTGATCGACGACGCTTCCTTGACTACCGGGACCGATGCATCCGCGTGATCCCAGTCCAGTAACCGGCACCGATCAATTCAGCGATAGCGGTCAGCCAGCGAGGATGCCGGTTCTCCGCGCCAGTAGCGCCAGCGCAAGAACCACATGAGAAAAATGGTGCGCCACACACCTCTCTTCTCCCAGCGCCGGCCCGAGGTGATCACGCGCTCCCGTAGGCAGGCTGGTTTTCCAATCTGCTGGCGCAGCGACATCAGCCGTGCGCTCAGCTCGACATCTTCCATCAGCGGCTGATCAGGGTATCCACCCACGAGGTCGAATACGTCGCGCCGCACAAAAATCGCTTGGTCCCCGGTGGCGATGCCGCTCCACCGCGATCGAAGGTTCATCATGGCGGAGACCAGGCGCAGCACAGGACTCACGCCATCGATGGCGACGTCGAATCTGCCCCATGCACGTCCCGCACGGGCCGCAGCCTGGATCTGTGCAAGGGCACGCGGAGGAAGCACGGTATCGGCGTGCAGGAAGAGGAGCCAACTCCCTTGTGCAGCATGCGCGCCCATGTTCATCTGTCTGGCCCGTCCGCGAGGGGCCAGGAGCACGCGGTGGGCATGGAGTGCGGCCAGGTCCCCGGTCCCGTCAGTGCTTGCGCCATCGACAACGACGACTTCGATACCGTCGTTTCCCTTCAACGAAGGCTGCTGCAAAAACGCGGAGATGCCGGCTGCTTCGTTCAGGGTCGGAACGATCACGCTCAGCCAGGGAGACTCAACACCACTCACAGGAGACCTTGGCAAGTCGTTTCCTCATGAACGCAGTTGGGACACCCACGCCTGCTGGGCCTCGGTCATCGCCTCGTCAGGCGTGAGCAATGCACCCGTCAGGGCTGTGCGGGTCGAAGCCTCGGGGACCACAGCCTCGCCGGACAACAGCGCGTCCAGCAGCCGACGCGCCTTGGCCAGGCTCTGCCCGTAGAGCTCGAACACGGCCGACACGCTGACGTGTTGTGCGGGGTCGTCGAGCCAGCAGTCGTAGTCGGTCACCAGGCCCACGGTGGCGTACGCCATCTGGGCTTCGCGCGCCAGGAACACCTCGGGCGCGTTGGTCATTCCCACCAGGTGGCAGCCCATCTGGCGCAGCAAGTGGCTCTCGGCCTGCGTGCCCAGACGGGGACCGTCCACGCAGGCGTAGGTCAGTCCCCGGTGCACCGACAGGCCGGCCCGATCAGCGGCGGCCATGACCGCATCGACCAGCGCGCTGCTCACCGGCTTGGCGGTGGAAACGTGTGCGGCGACACCGCCACCGAAGAAGGTCCGCTCGCGCGCACCCCGGGTCCAGTCGATGTATTGCTCGGGCATCGCAAGATCACCGGGGGCGACCTCCATCGCCAGGCTGCCCACGGCCGAAAACCCCAGCATCAGGGTGGCGCCGGCGCGCTTGAGCGCATACACGTTGGCGCGGTAGTTCACCTCGTGCGGCAACAGGCGGTGGCCAGCTCCGTGGCGCGCCAAGAACAGCACCGATTGACCGTGCAGCGTGCCGCGCAACACCTCACCCGAAGGCGTTCCAAACGGCGTGTCGCCGCCCAGGCGTTCGTGGATGTCCAGACCGTCGAGTTCGTAGAGGCCGGTGCCTCCGATGATGGCGAGCATGGTTCAGTTCTCCTGTGGGCGCACGGCGTCTTGAAGCCGCAGCAAGGTTCGCGCGCAGCACATCGAGCAGCCCTTTACTGGCCCAGCAAGGCGCCCAGCAGCGAACCCGGGGTGGCGATCTGGAACGTGACCCAGGTGGCGTGCCCCAGCGCCGCCAGCTCGCCCGCGACCCACAGGCTGCCCAGACAGACACCGCACGGTCATGGGGTGTTTCCAGATGAAACGGGTTGGACAAGGCCGCAGTGCGCGGCGGGGGACTGGAACCGGGCCAGAAAGCCACGGTCGATGCGATCCTTCAGGCGCCAGAGCCAGCGGCCCTCGGCATGCAGTCGGCCGCGTGAGCCGATGGCGCGTCCGTCGGCCGTGGCCAGCAAGGCCAGGAAATTGTGCTGAGGCTTGAACGAAGCGGGCGCTGCGTCACCCAAAGCCGCGCGCAGGTTTCGGCTCAACACCGGTCCCATGCGAACCGCGTACACGCCCGCCTTGGGCAGCGGGAAGGTCCAGTGCGCACAGTCCCCCGCGGCGTACACGTTGGGGTGGGAGACACTGCGCAGCTCAGGGTTGACGCGCACGAAGCCCTGCTCGCTGACAGCAAGACCCCCGCGGCGAGCCGCATCGGTCTGCCACGCATGTGCTTGCGCGCCCGTGCCCCACAGCAAGAGGTCCGTGTGTTCGGCCATCGCAGGCGTCCAGGGGGTTGCGACGCGCAGTCGAACGCCCGCTTTGGTCAGCGCCTGTTCAGCCGATCGAACCGCGCCCCGCGCCAGACCTGGCAGCAACTGCCCCCCTCGGGTCACCAGCTCGGCCTGCACCGGCCGCTGGGGCTGAAGTGCGCGCAGCCGTGCAAGCACAGCCAGCAGCGACTCGAAGCCTGCGGCCCCACCGCCCACGGCAGTCACGCGAATGGCATTGCCGGCGGCCATCTCGCCGCTGCAGACATCCTGTAGCACACGGTCCCATCGGGTTTTGAGCTCTCCCAGCGGGCGCAGCGCAAGCACCTGTGGGCCGTCGACAGAGGGGGGACGCAGCGTGGAGCCCACGTTGAGCGACGCCACATCGAAGTCGACGACAACCCCGCTGGCCAATCGCGCGCTGTTGCTGCCCGGGTCCAGGGCGTGCAGCTCGTCCGTCAGAAACGTGGCGCCAGCGCGGCGTGCCAACTGGTCGAAATCGATACAGATCTCTTCAAAGCCGTAGCTGCCCCCCAGCCAGCCTGGGACCATGCCCGAATAGGGCGCCAGCGCGTGGGGCGAAACCACGCAAAGCTCGGCGCCAGGAACCGGGCGATGCGCCCAATCCAGCAAGACCTGTGCGTGGGCATGGCCCGCTCCGATCAGCAGCAGGCGCCTCACGAGCTGGCCTCGCACCCGGTCCAGCCGGCAGGCAGATGCACAAGATCTTGCGGCTCGTCGATGTCGGCCACCGCAGGCAGCTCGGTGAATCGAAGCCCGGCCTCCCGGGCGCGCTGTCGTGTGAGGGCCATCACCTGGGGCGTGCTCCACGGCATGTCATGAAACAGAGCGGGACATTCGCGCCGCAGTCCCACCAGCGCGTAGCCGCCATCGAGCGCAGGGACAAACACCGCATCGATGGCCTCGCAGCCGCGCTCCGTGCTCGAAGCCGGATGGGACGGGGGGGCTTCAAGACGTTGCAACGCCGCGCGCAGCACGCTGCTGCTCAGCGCAGGCGCATCTGTACCCATCAACAGCACACGGCCGTGCAGCACGAAGGCTTGCTGGAATGCCCGGTGCATGCGCGCACCCAGATCGCCGCTGCCCTGTTCGCTCAGTTGCACGTTCTGTTGCTGCT
Source organism: Hydrogenophaga sp. (assembly GCF_014773545.1). GTDB lineage: Bacteria > Pseudomonadota > Gammaproteobacteria > Burkholderiales > Burkholderiaceae_C > Hydrogenophaga. The sequence continues at coordinate 77,351 of NZ_SDDV01000003.1, forward strand.
GCAGGCGCTGGAAAGCAAGGTGATGGCGGTCGGGCGCTGCGCACAGGACCACCGCATCCGCGCCGGCACCGGCCGCCTGGCTCACGGCATGGCTCAGCAACTGGTCGGCGAGCCTGGCAGCACCGTGGGGCCCCAGGGCTGGAATCAACCGCGTCTTGGCGTACCCTGCCAGCGGCGCCTTCGCCAGCACCACGATGCAGCTCCTGCTCACGGCGTGCCTTGCAACACCCCACCCGACTCCAGCGCACCGCCACAACTGCTGCCCTGTCCCGCTGTGCAGCCGTAGCAGTGGTCGGCGATCCGTATGGACTCGCCCTCGGGGTCGACCTGCAACAGATCCCGCAGGTGCGGGCGGAAGGTCTTGCCCAGACGCGCTGGCAGACCCAGCATCTGGTTGAAATCGCAGTCGTACAGATCCCCCTGCCAATCCACGCTGATCATGGAGCGGCACATCACGGTGTCGAGGTTGTCGGCCTGGTAAGCCCCGCGCAACATCTGCATGTAGGCGCCAAACGTTCCCTTGGACACCAGCGTGCTGCCGAATCGCTGCACCGGCATGTTGGTCAGCGCAAACAGGTGGTTGAAGCGGATGCCGAAATGCTGCAGCAGTTCGCGCTTGTAGTCGGCTTCCAGCGCACCCTGCGGCGGCGGCAGCGACGGTCCTTGCGGGTTGTAGACGAGGTTCAGCGTGAGGCCGCTGCCCTCGACCCCGTAGCCCAGGGCGTTGAGTTGCCGCAGCCCGGCGATGCTGAGGTCGAACACGCCATCGCCTCGCTGGCGGTCCACGTTGGCCGGGGAATAACACGGCAGGGAAGCCACCACCTGCACGCCCTGCGCAGCCAGGAAAGCGGCGAGGTCGTCCTGACCTGGCTCGCTGAGGATGGTCAGATTGCAGCGGTCGATCACCTCGACGCCGAGCGATCGAGCCGCCGCCACGAGGCGCCTGAAATGCACGCTGAGCTCCGGTGCACCGCCGGTGAGGTCCAGCGTGGCAATGCGCCGCGCTTGCAGCACCTCGATGACCAAGTCCGCCGTGTCGCTGTCCATCATCTCCGTGCGCTTGGGGCCGGCATTGACGTGGCAGTGCAGGCAAGACTGGTTGCAGCGGTAGCCCAGATTGACCTGCAGGGTGCTCAGGTGTTGGCGACGCATGGCGGGAAAGTCGGTGGCGATGAGCAGCGGCAGGGTGGCGTGCATGGGGCGTTCGGATGTTTTGAGGGTTGAGACTCGCCTGTCGTGCGCCGCCGCGTACCGGTTACAGCTCGGCAGAGAAATGCCGTCGGCAGCCTTGGCGCTGCCTCACCAGCGCAGCAAGCGTGGCCCGAGAACGGCGCCCAGCAGACCGGTGAGCAAGATGCCCAGTGAGTACCAGACCGCCACGAACGTGGCCGAGACTTCGGAGCACACCAGAGAATAACCCATGGCGCCCAATGCGCCAGCCATCAATCCGGCGTTGAAGCCGGCCGCCCGCAGTTGGGTGGGCGCCAGCCCGCGCAAGGCCCAGAGCGCACCGGCCAGCGCCGGCAGCGACAGCAGCAGCACGTTTCTGGGGCAGACGAGCCACATTTCACCGAGCAATGCCGCCATGCGTTGATCCGGCGCACTGCTCAGCAGGGTCAGCGCACCCCAGGCCAACATGCTTGCGAAGACGGCTAGAATGGCCCGCAGGGGCCATTGCGTGCGCGCCACTGGCCGAGCGAGTCGGGCGGTCAGCCAGCCTGCCGCCAGCGCCAGACTGGCGCCGTAGATCAGCTTCATCCACGGTGCCGGCGTCGTGTACATGGCCGCAGGAATGGGTTCCATGCTCAACAGCGCGAACAGGGCGCTGGCGAACAGGCCGACAGCCATCGCCGGAGCCAGGCGACGCAACACCGGCGCCTGCGGAGCAGGCCCGGCGCCCTTGGCCAACATGTCGATAAGCGATTGCGTTTTCATGATCCTGTGTCTTTCACCCATTGCGCCAGCCGCTTCAACCCCCTGTGCACCTGAACCTTGATGGCCGACTCCGAGATGCCGGTGCGCAGCGAGGCTTCGGAGACCGACAAACCTTCGATCTTTGTCAGCACGATGGCCTGTCGCTGCACATCGGGCAGTTCCTGGAGCAGCCGCTCCAGATCGCGCCGCGCACCATCTTCGGTCGGCTCGGCGGCCAGCAAGGCCTCGTCCACATCGTCCAGCGCGTCGTGGAGGCTCTCTCTGCGTCCACGGCGCCTCCACAGATCGACCAGCTTGTGGCGGGCGATCGCCGTGACCCAGGCACTGACCGGCAAAGTCGGATCAAACGTTGCGCGTTGCAGGTGCAGCGCCAGCAAAGTCTCTTGCACCAGGTCCTCGATTTCATCTGGCGTCGATTGCATGCGCCGCCGCAGAAACCCCCGGATGCGCAACGCAATCTTCTCCAACGCCTCGCGGTAAGCCACTTCGTCACCCTGCTGCGCACGCAGCCACAGCGGTTTCAGGCTCGCCTCGAAGTCATTGGGACCTGTCTCTGAGGGCATTTCGTTGAAGCGGCTGCTTTGGTTACAAGGGTCGGTGAAGGTGAGATCAAATGCCGCCCAGGCACAGGGTCGACCCGGGAATTCTGCACTGCCTGTAACCAAAGGCGCTTGGGATTCGTAAAGAAGGGGCGCTCCATGCCCTTTCAATTTTTCAAGGCGTCCCCGATGCAAGCCTCTCCCGCAAACAGCACCAGCGTGCCTCAGCCGGCCCCGGCGTCAGGGTCGCGATTCCCGCAACGGGCGTGGCTCTGGGCCGGTCTTGCTCTCGCCGCCGTGCTCGGCGTGGCGCTGTACCAGCACTTCGGGCTCGGTGAGCTTTTGACACTGGAGCGCCTCAAGCTCAGCCGTGACAGCTTGATTTCCGCCTACCAGGCGAATCCCGCCTTGGCGATCCTGGCATTCTTCGGCCTCTATGTGGTGGCCACCGCGCTGTCCATCCCTGGCGCCTTGATCCTCACACTGGCGGGCGGCGCAATCTTCGGGTTCTGGGTTGGCCTGCTGATCGTGTCGTTTGCCTCCAGCGTGGGCGCGCTGCTGGCCTTTCTCGCGTCGCGCTACCTGCTGCGTGGCTGGTTGCAGGCGAAATACGCCCGCGCCCTGGCACCCATCAACGAAGGTTTGCAGCGCGACGGCACCGCTTACCTGCTGACCCTGCGGCTGGTGCCCGTTTTCCCCTTCTGGCTGGTCAATCTCTTGATGGGCTTGACCAGCATCACAGCCACGCGTTTCTACATCGTCAGCCAGATCGGCATGTTGGCAGGAACGGCCGTGTTCGTGAACGCCGGCACCCGCGTTGCTGCCCTTGAGTCAGCCGGGGATGTGTTCTCTCCCGCGATGCTGGGCAGTTTCGCCTTGCTCGGCATCTTTCCGTTGATTTCCAAGGCGCTTGTCGGCTGGTCGCAGCGCCGCAAGGTATACGCGCGCTGGCCCAAACCCGCATCTTTTGACCGCAACCTTGTCGTGATCGGCGCGGGTGCAGGTGGTCTCGTGTCGTCGTACATCGCGGCTGCCGTGAAGGCCAAAGTCAGCTTGATCGAAGGCCACAAGATGGGTGGCGATTGCCTGAACTACGGCTGCGTGCCCAGCAAGGCCCTGATCCGGTCGGCCAAGATGGCCAAACAGTTTCAAAAGGCCGAAGCGTTCGGCTTCAAGGGCGCCGCTGCCAGTCTCGACTTCGCATCCGTGATGCAACGCATTCATGGCGTCATTCGTGACATCGAGCCGCACGACTCGGTGGAGCGCTACACCCGACTGGGCGTCGACGTGGTGCAAGGGCATGCGCGCATCACCTCGCCGTGGAGTGTCGAGATCACGCAGGCAGATGGGCGACAGCGCACGCTCACGACCCGCAACATCGTGATTGCAACCGGTGCCAGCCCTTTTGTGCCGCCGATACCCGGACTCCAGGACGCTGGTTTTCTCACCAGCGACACCGTATGGAAGCTCACTGCTCTGCCCAAGCGCCTGCTCGTGCTGGGTGGCGGACCGATTGGTTGCGAACTCGCGCAAAGCTTTGCCCGGCTGGGCTCCGAAGTCACGCAGGTGGAAATGGCCCCGCGCGTCATGGTGCGCGAGGACCCGGAGGTATCCGAGATCGTTGCGCAATCGCTGCAAGCCGATGGTGTGCGCCTGTTGACGCAACACCAGGCGGTTCGCGTGGAGATGGTGGCCGGTGAAAAGCGGCTCATCGCCCGGCACGGCGACCAAGAGGTGGTGATTGCGTTTGACGAGCTGCTGTGTGCGGTGGGCCGCGCGCCCCGGGTTACCGGGTTCGGCCTGGAGGAACTGGGCATTCCCCTGACATCGCGAAAGACCGTCGAAACCAACGCCTATCTGCAGACGCTGTATCCGAACATCTACGCCGTCGGTGACGTCGCTGGCCCCTTCCAGTTCACCCACACGGCGGCCCATCAGGCCTGGTACGCCGCAGTGAACGCCTTGTTTGGGCGCTTCAAAAAATTCAAGGCCGACTACCGCGTGATCCCATGGGCGACGTTCACCGATCCCGAGGTGGCCCGGGTCGGGCTGTCGGAGACCGAAGCCACGGATCAGGGCGTCCCCTTTGAAGTCACCCGCTACGGCATCGACGATCTGGACCGGGCAATTGCCGACGGATCGGCCCACGGCTTCGTCAAGGTTCTCACGGTTCCTGGCAAGGACAAAATCCTAGGCGTCACCATCGTGGGCGAGCACGCGGGCGACCTGTTGGCCGAGTACGTGCTGGCGATGAAGCACGGCCTGGGTCTGAACAAGATTCTGGGCACGATTCACACCTATCCCACGCTGGCCGAGGCCAACAAATACGTGGCCGGCGAATGGAAACGGGCCCATGCACCGAAGAAACTGTTGCAGTGGATTGCCAGGTACCACAACTGGGAGCGCGCATGACCCCCACCCGACGCCAGTTTCTCAAGCTCGCCGGGGCTTTCCTTCCAGTAGCACGGTCTGTGGGTGCGAGCCATGCTGCGGCGTTCGATCATTCCCAGGCTGTCTGGAGCGGCCTGTCCACCCGTTTCTCGGCGCTGGCGCTGCTGGGCATGACTGCCGTCATCCAGGTGTTCGTGTACCCCGACGCCTACCCCACACACGGGGTCTGGGCCGCCGTGCTGCTCTACCTGATGGCGCACGGCCCGGGAAAGATTTCCGTCGATGCCCTCATCTGTAGAAACCCCGGGCGCAACTGAGCGCTGTGCTGCGGCGCCAGTTGCGCCAGCACGCCGCCTCGCCATCGGCGCGCGTTCTGTCAGACCATCCGGATTCAACCTAGAAACCGCAGTTGACCGCGCAGTTTCCGCTGGAAACGCCCAGGAACACACACTCATTTGACCACGAAGGCCGTCACCTGCTGGGTGAGAGCGCTACGCACCCATCAGATGGCTGCAATCAATCGAGCGGCCATGGCGCTGGCCATCGCCCGGCCTGGCACGGGGGAGGCATCTTGGGCTCACTCGACCGTCACGCTCTTGGCCAGGTTGCGCGGCTTGTCGACGTCGGTGCCCTTGGCCAGGGCGGTGTGGTAGGCCAGCAATTGCAGCGGCACCACGTGCAGCAGCGGGCTCAGCGGCCCGTAGTGTTCCGGCATGCGAATGACGTGTATGCCTTCACCGCTTTGAATCCGGGTTCCGGCGTCGGCCAGTACGTAGAGCACGCCACCGCGCGCGCGCACCTCCTGCATATTGCTCTTGAGTTTTTCGAGCAGCGCGTCGTTCGGCGCCACCGTCACCACCGGCATGGCACCCGTGACCAGGGCCAGCGGGCCGTGCTTGAGCTCGCCGGCCGGATAGGCTTCGGCGTGGATGTAGCTGATCTCCTTCAGCTTCAAAGCCCCCTCCAGGGCGATCGGGTAATGCAGGCCACGCCCGAGGAACAGCGCATTGTCCATGCGGGCGAAATCCTGCGACCAGCTAATGATCTGCGGCTCCAGCGCCAGCACCGCGCGCAAGGCCTGCGGCAGGTGCCGCAGCGCCTTCAGGTGCTCCACCTCTTGCGCCGGACTCAGGCGCCCGCGCAATTGCGCCAGCACCAGGGTGAGCAAGAACAAGCCGGCCAACTGGGTGGTGAACGCCTTGGTAGACGCCACGCCTATCTCCACCCCAGCGTGGGTGAGGTAGGCCAGCGCGCATTCGCGCACCATGGCCGATGTCGCCACGTTGCAAATGGTCAGCGTGTGCTTCATGCCCAGGCTTTGCGCGTGGCGCAAGGCGGCCAGGGTGTCGGCGGTCTCGCCGCTTTGCGAAATGGTCACCACCAGGGTGCGCGGATCGGGCACGCTGGCACGGTAGCGGTATTCGCTCGCCACCTCGACCTGGGTCGGAATTTTGGCAATCTCCTCCAGCCAATACTTGGCCGTGCAGCCGCTGTAATAGCTGGTTCCACAGGCCAATATGAGTACCTTGTCGATCTCTTTGAACACCCGGTGGGCGCCGTCGCCAAACAGCTCGGCCGTCACGCTGGCGACCCCGGCAAGCGTGTCGCTCAGGGCGCGCGGCTGCTCGAAAATCTCCTTTTGCATGTAATGCCGGTAAGGGCCTAGATCGGCCGCACCACTGTGCGCCTGCACGGTCTGGAGCGGGCGCTGACTGGCTTGCAGCGCGCGCCCGCTGGCGTCGCAGATCCAATAGCGCCCCAACTGCAAGTCCACCAAGTCACCCTCCTCCAGATAGACGATTTGATCCGTCACGCCGACCAGCGCCATGGCATCGCTGGCCAGGAAATGCTCTGGCCCCAGGCCACCCTGGGACGCCCCCACACCCAGCACCAGCGGCGAACCCGCGCGCGCACCAAGCACGCGGTGCGGCTCGTCGCGGTGAAACACCGCCAGCGCATAGGCGCCGCGCAAATGCGCCAGCGCCGCTTGCAGGGCGGCGAACAAGTCGCCGTCGTAGAGCGAATCAATCAGATGCGCAATCACCTCGGTATCGGTCTGGCTCTCGAACACATAGCCCTTGGCCTGCAGGGCGGCGCGCAACTCGTCGTGGTTTTCGATGATGCCGTTGTGAACCAGCGCCAAGCGGCCCGGCGTGTTTGCGGCTGCGTTGGGGCCGCTGCTGAAATGCGGGTGCGCGTTGTGCTCCAGCGGTGCGCCGTGCGTGGCCCAACGGGTATGGGCAATGGCGGTACCGCTGGCAATCGCCTCCCGCTGCACCTGCTGCGCCAGCTCAGCCACGCGCGCCGTGCTGCGCGCGCGCTGCAAAGCCGCGCCGGTATGCACCGCCACGCCACACGAGTCATAGCCGCGGTACTCCAGCCGCTGCAAGCCCTGTACCAGCACCGGCACGATGTCGCGCCCACTCACCCCCGCCACGATTCCGCACATAAGCCACTCCTTGAATGCCCTGAATGCTAGTTCATCAAGAATGAAATAATCAATTTAATTTTTTATGTTTTTGACTGAAAATTTTGAATAAAATCATAAAATCAGAAAACTTTCAATAATTGACTTGCAGTGAAAGACTATTTCATAGACAAGATCGACCTGCGGCTGCTGGATTTGCTGCAAACAGACGCCTCGCGCAGCAACCAGGCGCTGGCCGAACAAGCGCATCTGTCGCCAGCGACCAGCCTGCGCCGCGTCAAGCGGCTGCGTCGGCTGGGCCTGATCGAGCGCCAGGTGGCACTGCTCGACGCCGACCGGCTGGCTCCACTGATCGGTCACGGCCTGACGGCGCTGGTGGAAATCACGCTCGAGCGCCAGGGCGCCGAAGAATTGCAGGCGTTTGAGACACACGTGCTGCAGCACCCGGCGGTGCAGCAGTGCTACCGCGTCAGCCCTGGGCCCGACTTCATGCTGGTGCTGCACTGCGCGCACATGCAAGCCCACCTGGAGCTGGCGCAGGAACTGTTCACCAGCCAGGCCAATGTGCGCAACGTGAAGACTTTTTTCAGCCTCAAGCGCGCCAAGTTTGATCCGCGTCTGCCGCTTCAGGCCTGCGGCGTGCTGGACCAAGCGCCTGCCTGAGGGCCTTTGTCTGGCGTATTCAGCGGCCACCCCTTCGACCCCTTCGACCCCTTCGACCCCTTCGACAGGCTCAGGACGAACGGATCTCAGGACGAACGGATCTCAGGACGAACGCGGGGATCAAACTCGGAGCGATTGAAATGAGCAGGTCGAGATTGAGGGGCTTTGCCCGTCGTGCACGAACAAACACCACCTGCCCGGGCCCGGCTGCGGCAGAGCAAGCGCACCAGATGGAAAACCTTCGGCCCGCATGGGAACCCAAACCCCGCGACCGACACCAAAGAAGCCTGCCCGCACTTGTCGGCAGCCGGGCTATAGTAGCTGCCATGCGCTTGTTTCGTGACGTTTTACCCCATGCCGCTGCTGCGGCCCTGCCTCGCTGGCGCCATCTTTTGCGGCCGTGCGCGGCGCTGGCCAGCACGCGCCGCCGGGCGCTGGCCAGCGGCCTGCTGGTCTTGAGTCTGGCCGCAGGGGCGCAAACCACGGCCACCACGCCGCCGTCGATCAGCGCCAGCGCAGCGCCACAGTCGGCGCTCGACGCCGCGCTGTTTTACCAACTGCTGCTGGCTGAAATCAGTGTGCGCACCAGCGACGCAGGCACCGGCTATTCGCTGCTCCTGGACGCGGCACGCCGGCAACGCAGCGCGCAGCTCTATCGGCGCGCGGTCGACATCGCGCTGCAAGCGCAATCGGGCGATGCCGCCCTGGCGGCCGCGCGCGCCTGGTCGCAAGACCTGCCACAAGATGCCGAAGCCGACCGCTTTGTGCTGCAACTGCTGCTGGCGCTCAACCGCGTGGACGAAACCGCTCCGGTGCTGCGCGCCATTCTCGCGCGCACTCCTCCAGCCCAGCGCAACGAAGTCATCAGCGCCATACCGCAGACCTTTGCCCGCGTCAACGAGCCCGCGCGAGCGCTGGCGGCGGTGCGTTCGGCGCTGGCAGGCGCGCTGCGTCAGCCCATGCACGCGGCCGCCGCCTGGACCACGCTGGGCCGCATGGAACTGGCACAAAACCACTTGCCGCAAGCGCTGGCGGCAGCGCGCCGGGGCCACGCGGCCGAACCCACATCCCCGCTACCTGCGCTGCTGGCACTGGAACTGTTGCAACGCGGGCAGGTTCAGGCTGAGACCCTGGTTCGCCAGCACCTGCTGGTCCAGACGCCAACGCCTGCCCAGCCGCACGCGCACGCGGTGCAACTGGCCTACGCGCAAACGCTGCTGCAATTGCAGCGCACCGCCGAAGCCAAGCATGAATTGGAACAACTGACTGCGCGCCAGCCTGAGCTGGCGTCGGCCTGGTTGTTGCTGGCCTCGCTGCAGGTTCAGACCCAGGCCTGGGCGCAGGCCGGCCAAGCGCTGCAAACTTTTCTGTCGCTGGCCGACCGGTCGAACGACCAGCGTGTGCTGGAAAGCCGCATGCACGCCTATTTGCTGCAGGCCCAGGTGGCCGAAGGACAAAACGAGCTGGAGGCGGCGCGGGCCTGGCTGGACAGAATCGAGGGCGCCGACACCTTGCTGGCGGTGCAGCTGCGCCGCGCATCGCTGCTGGCTCGGCAGGGCGACATGACAGCAGCGCGCGCCCTGCTGCGCGGACAGCCCCAGCGCAGCCCGGAGGATGCGCGTCTCTTGCTGCTGGCCGAGGCCCAATTGCTGCGCGACTTCCAGGCTTGGCAGTCCGCCTTTGAAGTCTACGCCGAGGCCGTGCAGCGCTTCCCGGCCGATACCGACTTGCTCTACAACCAAGCCATGATGGCCGAAAAAACAGGCGCCTACGAGACCATGGAGCGCCTGCTGCGCCAGCTCATCGCCGCCCAGCCACAGCATTACCACGCGCACAACGCGCTGGGCTATTCGCTGGCCGACCGCAACACCAGGCTGCCAGAAGCCAAGGCGCTAATTGAGCGTGCGCTGCAACTCGCGCCCACCAACCCCTATATTCTGGACAGCATGGGCTGGGTCGAATTCCGGCTTGGCAACCTGCAGCGCGCACTGAGCTATCTGCAAACCGCACACCGCAAAGACCCCAGCGCCGAAATCGCCGCGCACCTGGGTGAGGTGCTCTGGAGCCTGAGCCGGCGTGACGAAGCGCTGCAGGTCTGGCGCGCCGCCTGGACGCGCGCAAGCGACAACGAAACCCTGCAAGAAACCCTCCAGCGCTTGCAGGTGCAGCCATGAAACGGCTGTGCTGGCTGGCGCTGCTGTGCCTGCCACTGCTGCTGCTGGTCGGTTGTGCCACGCCGCAGCGCACCAGCGAGCCGCACAGCAGCTTGCCAGCGGCCCCGTACTGGAGCGGGCGGCTGGCGCTGCAGGTCCACAGCGATCCGCCGCAGTCGTTCAGCGCCGCCTTTGATTTGAGCGGCTCGGCGCAAAACGGCGAACTCTTGCTCAGCTCTGCGCTGGGGCAGACCTTGGCCAGCGTGCGCTGGAGCGAGCACGGCGTCGAGTTGCGCCAGGGTGATCGGCTCACGCTCTACCCCAACCTGGAAGATCTGGCTACCGGGCTCGGTGCCAGCGGCTTGCCGCTGGCGGCCCTGTTCGAGTGGCTGCAAGGACGCGCCCAGCAAAGCCTGGACTGGCAAGTCGATCTGACGCGGCACGCCGAAGGCCGCCTGGTCGCCCGACGCAGCAGCCCGCTGCCGACGGCTGAACTGCGCATCGTTTTTCAACCATGAGTCTGCCTGCCCACTCAGCGCCGCTCAAAGGCCTGTACGACCTGCCCGCCCCAGCCAAGCTCAACTTGTTTTTGCACGTGGTCGGACGGCGCAGCGACGGCTACCACCAACTGCAATCGGTGTTCATGCTGCTCGACTGGTGCGACCGGCTGCACCTGGAGCTGCGCCGCGACGGCGGCATCAGCCGCGAAGACCTCAGCCCGGGCGAACTGCCCGCCCAAGACCTGACGGTGCGCGCCGCCCACGCCCTGCGCCAAGCCAGCGGCTGCTCGCTGGGGGTACACATCGGGCTGGAAAAACACCTGCCGGCCCAGGCCGGCCTGGGCGGCGGATCGTCGGACGCGGCCACCTGCCTGCTGGCGCTCAACCGGCTCTGGGGCTTGGGCTGGACGCGCCAGCAACTCGCTGCGCTGGGCTTGCAACTCGGCGCCGATCTGCCCTTTTTCATTGGCGGGAACAATGCCTGGGTGGAAGGCGTGGGCGAACGACTGACCCCGCTCCAACTGGCCTGCGCGCGCTTTCTGGTCGTCAAGCCGCCGACGGGCGCGTCCACCAAAGACATTTTCAGCGCGCCCGACCTAAAGCGCGACACAAAGCCTGCTAGAATCCAAGGCTTTGCTGCAATCGACGAACAACCCGAGTCGCCCAGCCAAATTCAGAGCATTCTGAACTTTGGACAGAACGACTTGCAAGCGGTGGTACAACATTTGTGCCCCGATATGGCTCAGTGCCTGAACTGGCTGCAAAGCCACGGCCTGCAAGGGCGGATGACCGGCTCGGGAACGGCGGTGTTTGCGCTGGCTCAATCGGCGCCGCTGCCAACGGATGCACCGGCGAATTGGACGGTTCACGAATGCAGCAATATGGATGCGCATCCTTTGCGCGACTGGTGTTGCGGGTAAAATACCCGCTGCACGCGGTTTAGCAAAACGATGTGCGCTATGCGGTTATCACGGGTTGCCAGCCAGACGCTTTCGTCTGGCCAGCGCCCTGCGTAGGGGAGTCGCCAAGTTGGTAAAGGCACTGGATTTTGATTCCAGCATGCGAGGGTTCGAATCCTTCCTCCCCTGCCACTCTTTCTGAATCATCCCCGGCCCCTGCTTGTTCGCGCGCGCCCGTGTGGCGGCCCTGAGTCGCGCCGTTGCTGCAGATCGGAAACACATGCAAGCTCACGCCCCCGATTTCATGCTTTTTACCGGCAACGCCAACCCCTTGCTGGCAGCCGAAATCGCCCGCCATCTGGGCACGCAACTCGGCTCTGCCAACGTTGGACGATTCTCTGACGGTGAGGTCTCGGTCGAGATCACCCAGAACGTGCGCGCGCGCCAGGTGTTCGTGATCCAGTCGACCTGCGCGCCGACGAACGAGAACCTGATGGAGCTCATCATCATGGTCGACGCGCTCAAGCGCGCCTCGGCGGTGAATATTTCGGCCGTCATTCCCTACTTCGGCTACGCGCGCCAAGACCGCCGCCCGCGCTCGACCCGTGTCCCGATTGCCGCCAAGGTGGTGGCCAATATGTTACAGGCGGTGGGCGTCAACCGCGTGCTGACCATGGACCTGCACGCCGACCAGATTCAGGGCTTTTTTGACATTCCGGTCGACAACATCTACGCCTCGCCGGTGTTGCTGGGCGACCTGCGCACCAAGAACTATCCGGACCTGCTGGTGGTCTCGCCCGACGTCGGTGGCGTGGTGCGCGCGCGCGCACTGGCCAAGCAGCTCGACTGCGACATGGCCATCATCGACAAGCGTCGCCCCAGAGCCAACGTCTCCGAGGTGATGCACGTGATCGGTGACATCGACGGACGCAATTGCGTCATCATGGACGACATGATTGACACCGCCGGCACCTTGCTCAAGGCAGCAGAAGTGCTCAAAGAGCGCGGCGCCAAAAACGTCTACGCTTACTGCACGCACGCCATTTTTTCTGGCCCGGCGATCGAGCGCATTGCCCAGGGCAGCGCACTCGACGAGGTGGTCGTGACCAACACCATTGCGCTGTCGCAGACCGCCCAGGCCTGCACCAAGATTCGTCAACTCAGCGTGGCGCCGCTGATGGCCGAAACCATTGCGCGCATTGCCTCGGGCGAATCGGTCATGAGTTTGTTTGCCGATCAGGACCATCTTTTCTGAGCAGGTCTTGGCAGCAACAAAAAGCGGGTCACCCCACCTATGGGGCTGGCTCTTTTAAAACCGGGGCGTTCTGGTCGCGGAATCCCCCACAATGGAGAAAATCATGCAATTTGTCGCTTTTGAGCGCGCCAAGCAGGGTACGGGTGCGAGCCGCCGTCTGCGCAACACCGGTCGCGCGCCCGGTATCGTTTTTGGTGGCCAGACCCCGGCGGCGATGATCGAGGTCGATCACAACGCCCTGTGGCACGCGCTGAAAAAGGAGGGCTTCCACGCCAGCATCCTAGACATGGAGCTGGCCGGCACGCTGGAAAAAGTGCTGCTGCGCGACGTGCAGTACCACCCCTACAAGCCGCAGGTGCTGCACGTGGACTTCCAGCGCGTGGACGAAAAGACCCGCCTGCACAAGAAAGTGCCGCTGCACTTCGTCAACGCCGAGCATTCACCGGCGGTAAAAATCGACCGCTGCACCATCAACCACGTGCTGACCGAGGTCGAAATCGAGTGTCTGGCAATCCAGTTGCCCGAGCACATCACGGTTGACCTGGGCGCCGTCACCAAGGGCTCGTCCGTCCACACCAGCGACATCGTCCTGGACAAGGACATCAAGCTGGTGCTGCACGGGCGCTCCAAACTGACCGTGGCCAGCGTGATCGAGCCGGTGGCCGAAGTGGTGGTGGCCCCGGTGGCTGCGCCCGCCGCCGGCGACAAAAAGGCCAAGAAGAAAAAGTAAGACCACTGCGGTTTTGCTGTCTGCAACGGCCCGCCCTGGCGGGCCGTTTGCATTAAGGTCAGGCACGACCCACCGTTCGACCAGGATAATCCCGCGCATGATCCGACTTATCGCCGGGCTGGGAAACCCCGGCCCCGAATACGAACACACGCGCCACAACGCCGGATTCTGGTGGGTGGACGAAGCGGCGCGGCTGCTCAAGGCCCCCTTGCAGATGGAGCGCGGCCACGCCGGACTGGTCGCGCGCGCCAGTCTCGATGGCCACAGCGTCTGGCTGCTCAAGCCGCAAACCTTCATGAACCACTCGGGCCGTTCGGTGGCGTCGTTGGCGCGCTTCTTCAAAATCACACCGCCAGAAGTGCTGGTGGTGCACGACGAGCTTGACCTGCCGCCCGGGGAGGTCAAGCTCAAGCGCGGCGGTGGCCACGCCGGCCACAACGGTCTGCGCGACGTCCACGCCCAGCTCGCAAGCGCCGACTACTGGCGGCTGCGCGTCGGCATTGGCCACCCCGGCCAGCGCAATGACGTGGTCAACTGGGTACTCAAAAAACCCAGCGCCGACGAACGCATCGCCATCGCGCAGGCGCAAGAGCGCAGCCTCAAAGCGCTGGCGCTGTTGCTCGCGGGTGACATGGAACAGGCCACGGCACTGATACACACCAGCAAACCCGCGCGGCCCAAGCCGCCGCGGCCGGCCCAAATCGCCGTCACGCCGAGCGCTCAAGCGCCGCTGTCGGACGCTGCGGCCAGCGACGAAGCCTGAGAGGCTGAGAGTCTCTGAGTCTGCACCTGCTTTTGCAGCCGCTGGTATTTCTGCCACAGCGTGGCCTGGCTCTCGGCATGCCCCGGATCGACCGGTATGCAGCTCACCGGACAAACCTGCACGCACTGCGGCGCGTCGAAATGACCCACGCATTCGGTGCATTTGGCGGGGTCGATCTGATAAATTTCGGGGCCGAGATAAATGGCCTGGTTCGGGCACTCGGGCTCGCAAACGTCGCAATTGATGCATTCGTCTGTAATCATCAAAGCCATGCCGCGCCCCCCTGCTGGCAAGCACAGCACAGCGCCTTGCCGTGCGCAACACGGTCCCGCCACTCGGCGGCCAGACGCAAGCGCTTCATGCCTGCAACACCGGCGGCGCCAGGCAGCGCGCCACCGCCGGGTTGACCAGGGTAGAGACGTCGCCGCCGAGAGCGGAGATTTCGCGCACCAGCGTGCTGGAGATGCATTGCAAGTCGGCCTGCGGCAGCAAAAAAACGGTCTCCAGCGTCGGGTGCAACTTGCGGTTCATGGCCGCCAGTTGGGCCTCGTAGTCAAAATCGCTCGGATGGCGGATGCCGCGCACCACGGCACAAGCGCCTTGCTGGCGGCAAAAATCGACCAGCAGACCGTCAAACGGCAACACCCGCACCTGCCCCGGCAAACGAGTGGCCGCTTCGCTCACCATCTCCAGGCGCTGCAACAAACTGAAGCGGGGTTTTTTGTGGTGCGCCTGCGCCACCGCGATGATGACCTGGTCAAACAAAAGCGCAGCACGCCGAGCCACGTCCTCATGCCCGAGGGTCGGCGGATCGAAGCTGCCGCTGTAGACCGCAATACGCGGCCAAGCGACAAGGACAGCGGGGGACGAAACAGTAGCATTCATGCGCGGATTATGGCGGCTTGCCAGCAAGCTGTTGCACTTGGCTTGCCCCACCCATTTTGCTGGACAATACAAGCCAATCCCGATCACCGGTCACAGCATGCAAAGACGATCCCTTTTTCTTGTTGCCGGCGCCAAGCTGGCGCTGGCCATTGCTCCCGTGTGGGCAGCCAGCGCGTCGGCGAGCCCCTTGTTGCCGGTGCTGCAAGTCTGGAAAGACCCGCAGTGCGGCTGTTGCAAAGATTGGATCGAGTACCTGCAGCGCGACGGTTTTCGGCTCCATGTGTTCGACAGCGGCAACGCCGCCGTGCGCAAGCGCCTGGGCCTGCCGCAGCAGTACGCCTCGTGCCACACCGGGCTGATTGCCGGCTACGTGATCGAAGGCCATGTGAACGCGCGCGAAATCCGCCGCCTGCTGCAAGAGCGACCGCGGGCGCTAGGTCTGGCGGTGCCTGGCATGCCGCTGGGCAGCCCGGGCATGGACGGCCCTGAATACGCCGGCCGGCGCGACCCCTACGATGTGCTGCTGGTGCTTGCCGACGGCAGCAGCCGCGTCTACCAGTCGTATTTTCGCTGAACTGGCGCGCAGCCGAAATCAGCCCGGGTCACCGGGTTGCTGCACCGCTGCGCTGTTGATCCAGGCCTGGCGCGCCACCGCGTCCAGTGCCTCGTCCACCACGCCTTGCTCGGCCACCACGCGCAGCCGGTCTTGCGCCAGCAAGCGTTTGAGTCCACGCCGGGTCATCGACAACGAACGCCCGCCGGAGCCGGTGAATAAATACATGGTGCCGTGCGGGCTGGCCCAACTGATCTGGCAGCGCAGGGCCTGACCTTGCTGCCAGATGTCGACCCAGGTTCCCACCTTCAGGTCTCGCGTCACATCTGTGGCGCTGTCGGGCGTCGGGTCGACCTTTATGTCCACCCAGTCGCCCTGCATCGGCAGGGTATCGGCAAAGACCGGCTGCACGGGGGCGGGCGCATCTTCCATGAAGCCGGTGTCGCGCGCTTCTGCACGCTGCATCCAGGGCTCTTCTTCGGGCTGGAGACTGGGATATTCCTCTGCCGGCGCGCGCTCGATGCGCTGGGTCTTGTAGGCCGCTTCGTGCAGGCCCAGCAGCGCCTGAAAAAAGATTTCGGTCTGCTTGCGCGGGTAGTCGATGCCGTCGAGTCCTTCGCGCAGGGTGCGCAGCAGGCCGGGGATGATCTTGACCAGGCGCGGACGGTTCTGACTGGCCTGCTGGAGCTGAGCCGACCACAGCAGATCGCTCAGTAGGCCGCTGTAGCGCAGCGCGGTGGATGTTGCCAGCAACGGCGCCCCCGGCTTTGCCGCCGGATCGTTTTCATTCATGCGCGCCTGCGCCACCACCTGCGCCCAGGGCCCGGTCAGAAAGCGTCGCACCACGCCGGGCGCACGCGCATAGTCGCTGCGGGCGCGAAATTCGGCCGCCACCCGTTCGGCCAGCAGATTGCGCTGCTCCACGCGCAGCAGCGTTTGCACTGCCAGCCCGCGTGCTTGCAACTGGGCCGGTTCGACCGATTCGGCCAGCGAGCGCTTGAACTCAGCCAGCAAGACGGGAAAGCACTGTTGCAAATCGACCCCCGGCTGCTGCAGTGTGCGCAAGATGTGCTGCACCTGTGAGGCGAACTGGGAGAAACCTGGTTTATCCTCGCTCGGGAACGCCAGGCTTTGTGCCGTAATGGCATCGAGCAACTGGCGCGCCGGGTTGTCCCGGTCGGCAAAAAATCGCGGCTCGCTGCGGGCCAATTGCAGCAGGGCGGGCTTCATCTGCAGCAACAGGTCGCGCAGCGGCGCCAGCAAACGGGTGTCGTCGGCAATGCGCTGCAGCATCAGTGTGACCACCTCAGCCGCCAGCACGCGCACCATGGTGCTGCTGGCATCGGTTTGATCCGCTGCGCCGGCTGGGCCGACGGCTGGCTGCAAATTACCCACCAGCAATTGATGCAAGTGATCCAGCGTCAGCAAGGCCTCGTTGCCCGGCAAGGACGGTTTGGGCACCGCTTGGGCAACAGGACCCAGGCCCGCCAATGAGGCATGGGCAGCGCGGTTCTGGACATGCTGGGTCACGACGAAGCCCGCCGGTGCCACACCCCAGCCATCGAGCAGCGCGCTCAAACGCGCATACATGGCTTGCAACTCCTTGCCCAGCGCCAGCGCACCGGTTTGCAGCCAGCGCGAACGCAGCACCGGGTCGACATGCACGCCATTGAGCGCGCGCATCAGGGCCGCGATCACCAGCTCCGGGCGCAGCGGATTGGCTTGCAAACGCACCCCCTGCAGCCCGCGGGCGCTGCTGATGCGAGCGTTCAAGGCCACCAGTTCAAGGTCAACCGCCATCATGATGAGCTGCTGCACCCGAGCGAACTCAACCGTTTCTTGCACCTGCTCGTGCCCCATCAGCTCGAGCTCATCGAGGCTGAGCGCATCCAGAGGGCGCACCGGACGGCCTTGCTGCGGCAAAGCGCCCTCGATCGATTCTGAAAAAGCCGCCAGAAAACGGCTGGCGATCAGTTCGCGGTGGCTCTCCAGCGTCACGCGAGCCTGCAACAGTATCTGCCGTTCGTGCAGATGACCGACCGCCCGTTCGCGTTCGAGCAAGGTGGCGTGCAATTGGTCCAGCCAACGCGGCACCCACTGGCGCGTTTGCACCAAGGCTTCCTTCAGGCAGGCATCAAAAGAATCGGTCTGCATGCGCACGCTCGCTTCGCTCTTTTTGGGGCCGCCAACGGGGTGGATGCAGGCATTATCCGAGATAATCTGTGCGCAAAGACGGCAGGAAAAGCGCCAAAGCCAGCAAAAACCCGCACTTTCAGTCGTTTTTCAGCAGCGACTGCCAGCCGGCTGCGCCCAGGCGGCGCAGGGTCTCGATATTGCGCTCGACGATTGCCTGCGCGTCGCCGCCTTCACTGGCGACGGCGCGCGCCACGCTGGCTTCGCGCAGCAGGTGCAGCGTGGGGTAGGGGGCGCGGTTGGTCGCATGGCTGATATCGTCAGCAGCCACGCCTTCAAACACGAATTGCGGGTGAAAACTGGCCACTTGCAGATCGCCTTCGAGTCCGTGCTCGACCAGAACTTCGTCGACCAGGTCCAGCAAGTCGTTGAAGTCCAGGAAGTCAGGAAACAGGCTGGGGTGAACCAGCAGCGTGGTGTCGATCTCCTCGGCCGGCGTGCGCGCCAACAACAGCAGTTCGCGGTCCAGATCGTCCAAAAAGGCATCCAAGTGCCGCGCCCGGCTGAGTACGATGCGGACCTGGTTCTTCGCGTACACCGAACGCGCAAACGGACACAGATTGAGGCCGATGACGGCCTTCTCGATCCAGCGCCGGGTGTCGTTCAAAACGATTTCGTCAGTCAATTCCATGTCGGTCTCCAGGGCCCCAGCAGCCCAATGGGTGCCCCGGGGGAAAGCCCCGCAGGCGTGCGGGCCGATTGTTGTTTTACTTCAAGGCCTTGAACCGCATGCGCTTGGGCTTGGCGCCCTCTTCGCCCAGGCGTTTTTTCTTGTCGGCTTCGTACTCTTGGTAGTTGCCGTTGAAAAACACCCACTGGCTGTCGCCCTCGGCGGCCAAAATGTGGGTGGCGATGCGGTCCAGGAACCAGCGGTCGTGGCTGATGACGAGCGCGCAACCGGCAAATTCCAGCAAAGCCTCTTCCAGCGCGCGCAGGGTTTCCACATCAAGGTCGTTCGAAGGTTCATCGAGCAGCAACACGTTGCCGCCTTCGGCCAGCGTCTTGGCCAGGTGCAGCCGGCCGCGCTCGCCGCCCGAGAGGCTGCCGACGCGCTTTTGCTGGTCGGCACCAGAGAAGTTGAAGCGCCCGCAGTAAGCGCGGCTGGGCATTTGAAACTTGCCCACCGTGATCGTGTCCAGGCCGCCGGAGATGTCCTGCCACACCGTCTTGTCGCCCGCCAGGCCTTCGCGGCTTTGATCGACGAACGCCATTTTCACCGTCTGCCCGATCTTGACCTCGCCACTGTCGGGCTGCTCCTTGCCCGAGATCAGTTTGAACAAGGTGGACTTGCCCGCGCCGTTGGGGCCGATGATGCCGACGATGGCGCCGGCTGGAATCTGGAAACTCAGGTTATCGATCAGCAAGCGGTCGCCAAAGCTCTTCGAGACGTTTTTGAACTCGAACACCTCGTTGCCCAGACGTTCGGCCACCGGAATGAAAATCTCGTTGGTCTCGTTGCGCTTTTGGTATTCAACGTCGCTCAATTCCTCAAAGCGAGCCAGCCGCGCCTTGCTCTTGGCCTGGCGGCCCTTGGGGTTTTGGCGCACCCACTCCAACTCCTTCTTCATCGCCTTGGCGCGCGCGTCCTCGCCGCGCTGCTCCTGCGCCAGCCGGGCCTCTTTTTGCTCCAGCCAGCTCGAATAATTGCCCTTGTAGGGAATGCCGTGACCGCGATCGAGCTCCAAAATCCACTCGGCCGCGTTATCCAGAAAATAACGGTCGTGGGTGATGGCGACCACGGTGCCAGGGAAGCGGGCCAGAAACTGCTCCAGCCAGTCCACGCTCTCAGCGTCCAAGTGGTTGGTCGGTTCGTCGAGCAGCAGCATGTCGGGCTTGGACAGCAGCAGGCAGCACAACGCGACGCGGCGCTTCTCGCCACCCGAGAGCACGCCGACCCTGGCGTCCCAGGGCGGCAGCCGCAGCGCGTCGGCAGCGATCTCCAACTGGTGTTCGCCGTCGCTGCCCGAGGTGGCGATGACGGCCTCCAACTGCGCTTGCTCGGCAGCGAGCGCGTCAAAGTCGGCGTCCTCTTCGGCGTAGGCTGCATACACCTCGTCAAGCCGTTTTTGCGCTGCTCTCAGCGCGCCCATGCTGGCCTCGACCGCTTCGCGCACATTCTGGTTTGGGTCGAGCTGCGGCTCTTGCGGCAAATAGCCAATGCGGATGCCGGGCATGGGAATCGCCTCGCCCTCGATCTCCTTGTCCAGACCGGCCATGATCTTGAGCAGCGTGGACTTGCCGGAACCGTTGGTGCCCAGCACGCCAATTTTGGCGCCAGGGAAAAAAGACAGCGATACGTCTTTGAGGATATGCCGCTTGGGCGGCACGATCTTGCCGACCCGGTTCATGGAAAAAACGTATTGAGCCATAGCAAAAAAATGTGAGTCTTAAAAAACCGCCGCGCGCCTCAGAGCGGGCATCAAAATGCCCAGCAACACCCGAAGACGTGCAAAAAGCGCACGCCTTGGTCGAGCTTGTGCGGCCGCACTGCCTGCGATTATCCGAGATTGTCCCCGCATCAGCGCACGAACTTTGGCTGCCAGTCGAAGATCAAAGTTGGTTGACCTCAGATAATTCAGCCCCATGCTCCTGTCCTTGTTGCGCCCGGCCATGCTGGTGCTGGCCTTGACCCCCGCTGCCACCTGGGCCAATCCGCCCGGCGCCAGCTCGGCGTTCGACCTGCCCTCGATCGATCCGATCGTCAACTACCAACCCAAGCTGCCGCTGACGGTGCTGACGGCCGACGGGGTGGAGATTGCCCAGTTTGGCACCGAGCGGCGCGAATTCGTGCCACTCGCACGCACGCCGCGCCTGCTGCAACAAGCCGTACTGGCGGTGGAAGACACGCGCTTTCACGCGCACCCGGGCATAGACCCCAAAGGCATGGCCAGGGCTGCGGTAGCCATGCTGACTGGCGGGCGCAGACAGGGTGCCTCCACCATCACGCAGCAACTGGTGCGCACCATGCTGCTGACGCCCGCCTTCAGCGCCGAGCGCAAGGCAAAGGAAATCGTGCTGGCGCTGCAAGTCGAACAGGTGCTGTCGAAAGAGCGCATTCTGGAAATTTATCTGAACGAGATTTTTCTCGGCCAGCGCGCCTACGGCTTCGCCATGGCGGCGCAGACCTACTTTGGCAAACCGATGGACCAGCTCAGCCTGGCCGAGATCGCCATGCTCGCGGGTCTGCCGCAAAACCCGAGTTTTGCCAACCCGGTGGCCAACTTTGAGCGCGCCGTGCAGCGCCAGCGCGTGGTGCTCGAACGCATGCGCGTGACTGGCGTCATCAGCGCCGCGCAGCACGCCGGCGCGCGCGCCGAGCCGCTGCGCATTCGCCCCCCAGGCCAGCGCAGCGTACACGCGCCGCACGTGGCTGAGATGGCGCGCCGCCTGGTGGTGGAGCGCTTTGGCACCGAAGCGTATTCGCGCGGCCTGCGGGTGCTGACCTCGCTGCGCGCCGCCGAGCAGCAAGCGGCACACCAAGCGCTGCGCCGCGGCGTGCTGGCGTTTGACCGCCGTGGCCCCTGGCGCGGCCCGCACGACCATGCCGCGCTGCCGTCTGCCGAGGGCACGCACCTGCAATACGCAGCCGCGCAAGCGCTGCGCGAGCAACGCGACGACGAACTGCTGCGCGTGGCCATTGTGCTGGCGGCCAGCCCGCAAGAGCTGCGGCTGCAACTGGCCAGCGGCGAGCAGGTGCGCGTGCGCGGTGAAAGTCTGCGCTGGGCCCGTCGCGGTCTGGGCCCAAACGCCCCGGCGGCGCTGCGCATCACGCGCGGCTCTATCGTGCGCTTGCTGCAAACCGGCACCGACTGGCAGTTGGCGCAATGGCCAGAGGTCGAGGCCGCGCTGGTGGCGCTGGATACGCACAGCGGGCGCGTGCGCGCGCTGGTGGGTGGCTTTGACTTCACACGCCAGCCCTTCAACCACGCCACCCAGGCCTGGCGGCAGCCGGGCTCGGTGATCAAGCCGCTGCTGTACTCGGCCGCGCTGGAGCAGCGCGTCATGCCCGCCACCTTGATCGACGACCTGCCCTGGCGCGCCGCCAACGGCTGGAGCCCAGACAACAGCGACGGTCTGCACCGCGGCCCGATCACCTTGCGCAGCGCGCTGGAACACTCGAGCAACCTGGTCAGCGTGCGCGTGCTGCAACACGTGGGCATGCCGCGCATGCGCGACTGGAGCAGCCGTTTTGGCCTGGACGCAGCGCGCCAGCCGGACAATCTGACGCTGGCGCTGGGCAGCGGCAGCAGCACGCCCTTGCAAATGGCGCGCGCCTACGCCACCTTGGCCAACGGGGGCTGGCCGGTCAATCCGGTGGTGATCGAACGCATCACCGACGCGCAAGGCCGGGTCTTGTTTGAAGCAGCGCCGCCGAGCCCGGCCAGCGAAGAACGGCGCGTGATCTCCGAGCGCAACGCCTTCGTCATGTCCAGCCTGCTCAATGACGTCACGCGCAGCGGCACCGCCGCGCGGGCCCAGGCCCAACTCGGGCGCCGCGACATTTACGGCAAAACGGGCACCACCGACAACGCGGTGGATGCCTGGTTCGTCGGCTACCACCCGACGCTGGCAGCCGCCGTCTGGGTCGGCCACAGCCAGCCGCGCAGCCTGGGCGCGGGCGAGTCGGGCGGGCGCCTGGCGCTGCCGATCTGGATCGACTTCATGGCCGCTGCCTTGCGGCAAACGCCTGTCAGCCCAGCGCCGACGCCGCCGGCCGGCCTGGTACACGCCGACGGTGACTGGCGCTACAGCGAATGGTTGAGCGGGGGCTGGGTCAGCCACCTATCAGACCAGGAAACGCGCCTAGCGACGGTGGCTGCAGCGCCGCTGCCGCCGGGTGCCGAGGTCGAACCCGGCCCCGGCCCGCAAGCCACGCCCGAGAGCCTGCAAGAACTGGTGGAAGGTCTGGCCAGACCTGCGCCCATGCCTGCGCAAAGCCACCCATAAACCGCGAGCTGCTTCATTCAAGCGGATTTGGTCACCTTCGCAGCAAAAAAGGCCGCATCAGCCTCACCTTGCAGCGCCGCGATGGCCGTACCGTGCACGTGCGCCAGGCCACGCGCCCCAAGCCGGGGCCTCAAAGGCTGGCCGTGCCGTGTCGCTGGGCAATATGGTGGTCACGGCCATCAATCCGCCGACCATCCAGATGATGCGCCACGCATGGGGCATCACGCGCAACCCGACATGTATGCAATCAAGAATGAAATTTCAGGTGCCAATTTGAGAACAGCCATGCCTTGATTTCCCGTGCCGCGTCGGCTGCCTCGGCCTCTGGCGCAGCAACGCCAAAATCGGCACAGGCAAGTTCAAAACGCCACGGCCGCTGCCATCAGCTTAGCGTACAGTTTTTACGTTTTCTGAGACGACCCCCAGTTGGCCGTCCGCTATGTTTTTCAGCTTCGCCAGGATGTTGTCCTGGGTGCGGAAGCGGCCAGACAGCTTCATGTCCTGCTCGCGCACGATGGGGAAGCTGTCCAGCATGTAGGCCGCGTCTTGGGCGTCGATGCCGTAGAGGTGGAAGAACAGCGCGTCCAGCCAAGCCATGCGCTCGCGCCGGTCTTCCTCAATCCACACGAAGGGCGGCAGCACCTGGCCCTGCGCGTCCACGTGCCCCAGGTCGCGCGCGAACGGCGCCATGTCGTGGGCGGTGTAGGTCAGGGCCAGGACGTGTTGGCGGATGAAGGTGGCGATGTGCTGGCCGCCGATGCTGGCCTCGAAGCGCTCCGGGGCGATGACGGGCAGTTGTTCGAGGATGAACAAATTGATGGTTTGCCCTTGCAATTTCTGGCGCAAGACAAAATCGAACGCGAAGGCATTCAAATTGGCCGCCAGCAATGCCGCCATTTGGGCAGCGGCAGAAGCGCTGTCTGCTTGCGGGACCAACAACGGCAGCTTGTTCCCAAACCCAACGCCGGGCATCAGGGTGGCAATCATGCTGCGCGCATTGGTCGGCGCGGAAATTTCCTTGAAAGCCAGAGCCCAGGCCCACGGATGGGCCGCTGTTTCCTCGGATTTCACGAAAAACTGAGGCTGGGGATACCGGTCTGGGCTGGCCTTCTCCACCTGAGAAATGGCTTCCTGCTGCGCGGCGCGGTGCAGGTTGCTCGCGTTCACCACCACATCGGCCGCCCGGTGGTCAAACATCTGCACCATCTTGCCTTCGTAGAGCGGCACGGCTTCTGCGCCGTCTTTGGTCCAGCGGTTCAGCGGTGCGCTCACCCAGCCCTGCTTCTTCAGCTCGACGGGTTTCAGGAACAAGGCCGAGTCGTTGGTCATGTGGAACATGGTCACGTACTTCACCGGCCAGACCTTGTGGTCGGGTTGTTGCCCCAGGCTCTCGCTCACGCCTCCGTGACGAACCAGCACCGGGTGGCGCGCGTACAGCGCCAGCGTGATGTCGGCGTCGCGCCGGCTGCGGAAAATGGGCGCAGCGCCGGTGTTGGGGTTCACGCGCACAAAGTCGTCGGCGCTGAGGGTCAGCGTGCGCGCCGGGTCGTCCAGCTCATCGACGCGGTGCAGGTAAAAGGCGCAGCGGCTGCTGGAGAACACGCGCTGCGCACCACCGAAGACCAGGGTGCAGAACTTGAAGCGCGAGTCCACATCGGGAAAGAATCCCTTGCGGTTCTCAAAGTCGAACAGGGCACCGAGGCGCCCGCTGCCACTGAGGGAGCGGAAGAAGGCGGACGCGCCTTTGTCGGCCGCGATGCCGCTGGGCGTGAGCAGAGCCACCACGCCCTGCGGCGCGCACAGGGCTTGCGCGCGCTCCACGAACAGGCTGTAGAGGTTCACGTCGCCACCACCGAGCAGCGGGTAGTCGCCACTGCCCAACTTGCCATTGCCCAAAACGCGGGCATTGGCCTCGGCGCGCTCGGTGGCCTGTGCGTACTGCGCCCACAGCGGCGAGCTTTTCTGCTGCAACTCGGCCACCAAACGCTTGCGGTCGGCGGCGCGCGGCTGCGCCGCGATGGCGGGCAGGCGCTCGGCAAACCACTCCACCTCTTGCAGCTTGATGCGGTCCCAGGGCGGGTTGCCAATGATCGCGTCAAAACCCGCAGCGCTACCGCCAAACACGGTGGGAAAGCTGGTCCACCAGTGGAAAAAGGTTTCTCGCTGGGCCAGCGCGCGGGCGCGGTCCATCAGGGTGTTGGCCGCCGCGGTGGCCGGGTCGTTGCCATCGAGTCGCCCAGCGGCCAGCACCGTGACCAGGTTGTGGTTCGGGTCCAGCAGCCGCATGAGACCGGCGTATTCCGGGTGCTTGCCCGCAGCGATTTCCGCCTTGGCTTGCTCGGCGTCTTGGGGCAGCTTGA
Source organism: Hydrogenophaga sp. (assembly GCF_014773545.1). Taxonomy (GTDB): domain Bacteria; phylum Pseudomonadota; class Gammaproteobacteria; order Burkholderiales; family Burkholderiaceae_C; genus Hydrogenophaga. The sequence continues at coordinate 102,545 of NZ_SDDV01000003.1, forward strand.
GCAAACGCGGAAGCTGGCTGATCTTCTCCACCGGCCAGCCCGGCACCAGCCAGCGCAGGGCGCGCCAGAAATCGAGCACGGCGTGCAGCGGCGCGAGCTGGGCCTGCGCCTCGGTGGCGAGCTGCTTGGAGAGTTCGGCTTCGCCGATGTCCACGTCGGTGAGGTCGGCCACCTGGGCCATGGCTATGGAGGCCAGGGCGAGGCGGTCGAACTCGGTTTGCAGCAGCAGCGCGCCGAGCTGTTGCAGGCCGCGCTGCACGGTGGGCAGTTGCTCGCCGTGCAGGCTGTCGCCGATCTTGAGGTGGTGGTCCAGAAAGCTCAGCGGTGCGCCCACGGTGAAGGTGTGCAGCCAGAGCGCGGTCTTGGCCAGCTCCACCGCCATGGGGTTCTTGTCCACCCCGAAGATGCACTTCTTCAGGATCATGCGGCGCACGATGTGGCGGTCGTCGAGCTGTGCGTCGGTGACGGCCCAGCCGTGGTGCTTGGCGGTTTTCTTGATGCTGCTGCGAATGGCCGCGATGCGTTGCAGCACCGGACTTTGCCAGGGCCGACCAGCTTCGGCCAGGTGCGCTGCCCAGCGTTGTTCGTTCACCCGCAGGGTGGCGCTGGTGATGGCTTCCAGAATGCGGTCAGCCAGGTCGTCCACCAGGGCCACCAGAAAGTGGCCGCTGCCCATGGCGGGGTCGCAGATTTTCAGCTCCAGGATCTGGCTCGCGGGGTCGCTGGCGTCCAGCGCATCCCAGTCGCCGGGGTTCATCGCGGTTTTCTTGGCGAGTTTCTTGATCTGCGCCTCGAAGGCAGCGGCTTTTTCGCCCGCGAGCAGGCCCACCGATTCGCGCAGGATCAGGCGCACCAGATCGTCGTGCGTGTAGTAGCTGCCTGAGAGCTTGCGCGCAAAGCTGGCGGGTGTGGCGATCAGGCGGTTGATCTCGGGCTTGTCTTTGTAGTCGTCCCGCGCCTGGACTTCGTGCACCAGGCTGTATTCCAGCAAGCGTTCGTAGATGCCGCCGAGGTGCGAGACAGACAAATCGCGGTAGTTGATCCAGGTGGACTCCGAGTACCCTGAGCCTGTCGAAGGGCGGCGGCGCGAGAGCGCGTCGATGATGGGCGCCATCACTTTGTCGGGCACGTTGGTGCGCTCCAGCAGCGGCGCGCGTGCGCGGTCGAACAGGCCGCCGTTGTAGGCGGGCATGCCCACCTCGTCATCTCCCTTATCAATCAGCAAAAAAGCGCCTTTGAGCGACAACCAAATGTGGCCGATCGTGCTGGAAAACGACGCCCCTTGATCGACTTTGTCGCGCACCTCTTCGCGGATGCGGCGCACGCTGTAGGGCGCGTAACGCTCGTCGCGCACGGGCAGCAGGTTGCGGTCTTCGGCGTAGAAGAGAAACAGCAGGCGGTAGAGCAGCACCAGCGCGGCTTCGCGCACCTCGTCGAGGTATTCGCTGTTGAACTGGGGGCGCTTGAACTGGCCGTAGCCGACCTCGTGGCTGGTGGCGTGCAGGTCGCCGCGCGCCAGCGCATCGGCCAGGCGGGGAAACACATCGCCAAAGACGCGCTCGCCCAGGTCATGCGACACCTTTTCTTCGTACAGGCGCGCTTCGTTGAGCGCATAGGCATGGAAGCTGCGCCCGCTGTCGTCCCAGCTTTGGGGCAGGAACGCGACCCGGTGGAAGAACAGGAAAAAGAGCCTGAGCGCGTGCTCGGGGGCGATTTCGTCCAGCTCGTGCTGTATGCCGGGTACGCCCAGCGCGGCCGACAGATCGACTTCAAAGAACTCTTCTGCGCGGGAACGGGCGTCTTGCCAGTAGAGGCGCCAGACAGCGCCGTTGCTCAGCATGCCCCACTTCACGGCGCGGTCCGACACCACGTCGGCGCGGCTCAGGTAACGCAGCATCTGGGATGAAGGTGCGTCGGGGTCGTGGGCTTCGCTGGCGTCGCCCCGGTCCAGCGGGCGCAGCCAGCGCTTGGCCTCCAGAATGGCCAGGCCGTGCCGGTAACGCTGGTCGTCCTTGAGCGGCAAGGCCGTGGCCTTGGCCGCAGCGTTGGCGAACAGCAGCACGTCGGGCACGTCTTCGCGGCGTTTGCCGGACAGGTTGACTTGCGGCAGGAAGTCCTCAGCCCAGCCCAGTTCGACCAGCACCTTGTTGATGACCAGGGCCTCGGTTTGCGCTTCGTTGATGGTGGAGGCGCTGTCGAGTCCGCTGAATATGCGGTGCAGTGCCGCTGTGAACGCCGCAAACGCCGCGTCGGTCAGTTCCTGGTAAGGCGGTGTTTCCAAGACCCCGCGGGTCAGGAAATCTTGTGTGAATAGCTGTCCCTGCATGATCGCGTCTTCGTCCGTGTGCTGGCCGTGTGGGAGGAGCAGTTTAAGCGGGGCGGCTGGCGCAGGCCCGTCAGATCGTCCACCGCTGCGTTCGCACGGAGCCGGTCGAAAGTCTCACCAGGGTGATCACGGGCCGGGGTGTTCACCCCGGGTGTTCAGCAGGAAGAAAAGGCGGCGCACGCACGAACACCGCTCAGCCCGCGCACAGCCGCGCCCTGGCCTGCGCGTATTCGCGCTGCAAGCGCGCGATCAAATCGGCCGCGGGCAGCACCTCATGGATCGCGCCAATGCCCTGGCCGCAGCCCCAGATGTCTTTCCAGGCCCGGGCGGTGCTGGCGTCTGCGCCGCCTGCGAAATTCATTTTGCTCGGGTCGCTCTGCGGCAGATGGTCCGGGTCCATGCCGGCGTTTCGGATGCTGCCCTTGAGGTAGTTGCCGTGAATGCCGGTGTAGAAATTGCTGTAGACGATGTCGTCTGAGTCGCTTTGCACGATCATTTGCTTGTAAGCGTCGGCTGCGCGCGCCTCGGGGGTGGCAATGAAGGGCGAGCCGATGTAGGCAAAATCGGCCCCCATGGCCTGCGCTGCCAAAATGGCGCCGCCCGAGGCGATCGAGCCCGACAGCGCCAGCGGACCGTCAAACCAGGCGCGAATTTCCTGCACCATGGCAAACGGGCTTTTCACGCTGGCGTGGCCACCCGCTCCGGCGGCAACCGCTATCAGGCCGTCGGCGCCTTTGTCGATCGCTTTGTGGGCAAACACGTTGCTGATCACGTCATGCAGCACCACCCCGCCCCAACCGTGCACCGCCTGGTTCACGTCTTCGCGCGCGCCCAGGCTGGTGATGACAATAGGCACCCGGTAGCGCGCGCAAACCTGCAGGTCTTGCTCGAGCCGGTCGTTGCTTTTGTGCACGATCTGGTTGATGGCAAACGGCGCGGCCGGCTGCTGCGGGTGGGCGCGGTCGTGCGCCGCCAGGGTTTCGGTGATTTCGGCCAGCCAGTCGTCCAACTGCGCCGCCGGTCGCGCATTGAGCGCCGGCATGGCACCCACCACGCCGGCCTTGCATTGGGCAATCAGCAAGGCCGGTGTGCTGATGATGAACAGCGGCGCACCAACGACGGGAAACTTGACCTGGGCCAGCGCGGCTGGCAAAAAGCGACCGGGTGCGCTCATGGCCTGCTGCAGATTTTCATTCAAAACGATTCCACTGCCAGCGCCATCACCGATGGCGCGCCATCGACGACCGCATCGCGCAAACCCGGCGCCCGGCTCAGAATGTGGTCGGCGTAAAAACGCGCCGTGACTATTTTTGCCTGCATGAAGTCGCTCTCACGCGCGGCCGCCAGCTCTTTTTGCGCCACCAGCAGCGCGCGCGCCAACTGCCAGCCCGCCACCAGATTGCCGGCCAGCATCAGGTAGGGCACGCTGCCGGCGTAGGCGGCGTTGGGGTCGCTGCGGGCCTTGTCGGCAACGAAATGCGCCACCTCGACAAAGGCCAGGCGCGCCGCTGCCAGACGCTGGCGCACCGCCAGCGCATCGGCACCGCCTTGTTGTTGCAGTTCGGCTTCGGTGCGCTCGATTTGCGCCGCTATCGACTGCGCCAGCGCGGCGCCGTCGCGCGCGGTCTTGCGGCCCACCAGGTCGTTCGCCTGAATGGCGGTGGTGCCTTCGTAAATGGTCAAGATCCGGGCGTCGCGGTAATACTGGGCGGCACCGGTTTCCTCGATGAATCCCATGCCGCCGTGCACCTGCACGCCCAGGTTGGTGACTTCCTGGCTCATCTCGGTGCTGTAGCCTTTGACCAGCGGCACCAAAAACTCGTAAAAAGCGGCGTTTTGCTGGCGCGCGTCGGCATCCGGGTGGTGGTGCGCGGCGTCGTAAGCAGCAGCGGCCACACTGGCCATGGCGCGGCAGCCCTCGATCAAGGCGCGCATGGTCATCAACATGCGCCGCACGTCGGGGTGTTCGATGATGGACACGGCCGTCTTGGCGCTGCCGTCGACCGGGCGGCTTTGCACGCGGTCACGCGCGTATTGCACCGCCTTTTGGTAGGCGCGATCAGCCACCGCAATGCCTTGCACCCCGACGGCGTAGCGCGCCGCGTTCATCATGATGAACATGTACTCGAGGCCGCGGTTTTCCTGCCCCACCAGGTAGCCGAGCGCGCCCGGGCCGGCGCCGCCGCCGCAGACCGCAGCCACGCCGTCGCCGAACTGCAGCACCGCTGTCGGGGAGGCCTTGATGCCCAGCTTGTGCTCGATGCTCACGCACTGCACGTCGTTGCGCAAGCCCAGCGATCCGTCCGGATTGGGCAAAAACTTGGGTACCACGAACAGGCTGATGCCCTTGACGCCTTCGGGCGCGCCGCTGACACGCGCCAGCACCAGATGGACGATGTTGTCGGCCATGTCGTGCTCACCGTAGGTGATGAAAATTTTGCTGCCAAACAGCTTGTAGCTGCCATCGGGCTGCGGCTCGGCGCGGCAGCGCACGGCGGCCAAGTCCGAGCCGGCCTGCGGCTCGGTCAGGTTCATGGTGCCACTCCATTCACCACTGACCAGTTTTTCCAGGTAGCGCGCCTTCAGCTCGTCGCTGCCGGCGGTCAGCAGGGCTTCGATCGCGCCGTCGGTCAGCAGCGGGCACAGCGCAAAACTCAGGTTGGCTGCGTTGAGGATTTCACCGCAGGCCGCGCCAATCGTCTTGGGCAAACCCTGGCCGCCAAATGCGCTCGGGTGCTGCAAGCCTTGCCAGCCGCCTTCGGTGTACTGCCGGTACGCCTCTTTGAAGCCGGGCGTGGTCGTGACCTGCCCGTCTTTGAAGCTGGAGGGGTTTTTGTCACCCTCGAAATTGAGCGGCGCGACCACGTTTTCATTGAAGCGGGCGCACTCTTGCAGCACGGCCTGCGCGGTTTCGAGCCCGGCATCTTCAAAACCCGGCAGGCGGCTGACCTGGTCGATGCGCGCCAGATGCTCGATGTTGAACAACATGTCTTTGACAGGTGCGGTGTAGCTCATGATGGGTTCGGCTCCGTGAAAACTTGCAGATGTGGCCCGGGCATGGCGAACGATGCCCAGGCTGGCGATGACTCACAAGGTGCGGATCAACTCGGGCACAGCGCTGAACAAATCGGCCTCCAGACCGTAGTCGGCGACCGAGAAAATCGGCGCCTCCGGGTCTTTGTTGATGGCCACGATGACTTTGCTGTCTTTCATTCCGGCCAAATGCTGAATGGCGCCGCTGATGCCAACCGCCACATACAACTGCGGCGCGACGATTTTGCCGGTCTGCCCGACCTGCCAGTCGTTGGGCGCGTAGCCGGCGTCCACCGCAGCACGGCTGGCGCCCAGGGCCGCGCCCAGCTTGTCGGCCAGCGGCGCGATGATTTCGTTGAATTTTTCTGCACTGCCAAGCGCCCGACCACCGGAGACGATGACCTTGGCCGCGGTCAGTTCGGGGCGGTCGTTTTGCGCGATCTCACTGCCGACGAAACGGCTTTGGCCAGCGTCGGCCACGGCCGGCGTTGTTTGCACTGCCGCAGCGCCGCCGCTGGCGGCCGTCGGGTCGAAACCGGTGCTGCGCACGGTGATGACTTTGACCGCGTCTTGCGCCTGCACGGTGGCAACGGCGTTGCCGGCGTAGATTGGGCGCTCGAAGGTGTCGGCGCTCAACACCTTGGTGACGTCGCTGACCTGAGCGACATCGAGCCGTGCCGCCACCCGCGGCGCGACGTTTTTGCCGCTGGCGGTGGCGGCAAACAAAATGTGGCTGTAGTTCGCGGCCAAGGCCAGCACCTGCTCGGCCAGCGGCTCGGCCAGACCGTGCGCGAACTGCTCGGCGTCGACGTGAATGACCTGGCTGATGCCGGCGATCTGGGCTGCTGCGGCCGCTGCGGCGCCCGCGTTGTGTCCCGCCACCAACACGTGCACCACGCCATCGCACTGGGCGGCGGCGGTGACGGTGTTGAGCGTGGCAGGCCGGATGGAGTTGTTGTCGTGTTCGGCAATGACGAGTGCGGTCATGAGGGCGTTCCTGAGTTGAGCTTTGTTTGACGCTTGTGCGGCGGCGCGCAGCGCCACCGGCCAGACGCTGGTGGCTGTCAAATCACCTTGGCTTCGTTCCTGAGTTTTTCGACCAGCGTGGCCACGTCGGCCACTTTCACGCCGGCGCCGCGCTTGGGCGGCTCGGCCACCCGCAAGGTCTTGATGCGCGGCGCCACGTCCACGCCCAGGGCGGCCGGACTCAGGGTGTCGAGCGGTTTTTTCTTTGCCTTCATGATGTTGGGCAGCGTGACGTAGCGCGGCTCGTTCAGGCGCAGGTCGGCGGTAACGACGGCGGGCAGGCTCAGGCTCAGGGTTTCGAGCCCGCCGTCGACCTCGCGCGTGACGCTGACGCGGCCGTCTGCGACTTCGACTTTGGAGGCAAACGTGCCCTGCGGCAGCCCGGCCAGCGCGGCCAGCATCTGGCCGGTCTGGTTGCAGTCGTCGTCAATTGCCTGCTTGCCCAGAATCACCAGGCCCGGCTGCTCGCGCTCGACCAGCGCCTTGAGCAGCTTGGCCACCGCCAGCGGCTGCAAGTCTTCGCTGCTTTCGACCAGAATGGCCCGGTCGGCGCCAATCGCCATCGCGGTGCGCAAGATCTCGGCGCACTGCGCCACCCCGCAAGAGACGGCAATCACCTCGGTCGCCACGCCCTTTTCACGCAGCCGCACCGCCTCCTCGACCGCAATCTCGTCAAACGGGTTCATGCTCATTTTGACGTTGGCGAGCTCCACGCCGCTGCCGTCGCTCTTGACGCGCACCTTGACGTTGTAGTCCACCACGCGCTTGACGGGGACGATGACCTTCATGTTGGCTGACTCCTGCTGGTTGCTGAGGGTGAAGCGAAGTGACGCATTCGATTGACGCAAACGTCAAAAGGGGAAGTGTATGCTCGAGCGCAACCGGCTTGCTTTCGGTCGCAGACCCGATAAAACGAACGGTCGTTCTATTTTTGCGATTATAGACCGGCTCCAGATCGCGCTCGAAGCCCGCGTTCAGCGGGCAAAGCCGCAACGCCGGGTGCGGCAAAACCAGGCGGCGGCCTTCATCGCAAAAAATGCGTGCGGTAGTGTTCGAGCTCGTCGATCGACTCGTGCACGTCGGCCAGCGCGGTGTGTTTTTGCTGCTTCTTGAAGGCGTCATAGACCTGCGGTCGCCAGCGCTTGGCCAGCTCCTTGAGCGTGCTCACGTCCAGGCAGCGGTAGTGGAAATAGGCTTCCAGCTCGGGCATGTATTTGAGCAAAAAACGGCGATCCTGACTGATCGTGTTGCCGCACATGGGGCTGCTGTTTTTGGGCACGTAGCGGGCCATGAATGCCAGCAACTCGGCCTGCGCCTGCGCCGCGGTGGTGCGACTGGCGCGCACCTTGTCGATCAGGCCGCTGCGGCCGTGCGTGCCCTTGTTCCAGTTGTCCATGGCATCGAGAACGGCCTCGCTCTGGTGGATCACCAGCACCGGGCCTTCGACGCGCGGCGTCAGTTGCGGGCCGGTGATGACGATTGCGATTTCCAGCAAAAATTCTTTGTCTGGATCGAGCCCGCTCATTTCACAGTCGATCCAGACCAGGTTCTGATCGCTTTTGCCCAGCACGGGCGCGTCTGCAATTTTTGACGCCTCAGGGAGCATCAAGGAGGGTGTTTGGGTGTCGTTCATGCGTCGATTTTCACCGATGCCCGCACCGCATGCGCACGCCAGCACGGTGTTGGATAGACTCACCCACATGGACAACCCCGCAATGCTTTTTTCCGTCTTCATTTGCGCCCTGCTGGCGCTTGGCTTGGTCGTGCGCACCGCGCTGGCGAGCCGCCAGATCCGCCACGTTGCGCGCCACCGCCACGCCGTGCCGGCCGCGTTTGCCGACACCATCACACTCGGCGCGCACCAAAAGGCGGCCGACTACACCATCGTCAAAACCCGCTTTGGCCTGCTCGAGCTCTTGCTCTCGAGCGCCTTGCTGCTGGGCTGGACATTGCTCGGCGGCCTGAACTGGCTCAACCAGACGCTGCTGGCGGCGCTGGGTGCGGGCATGCTGCAGCAGCTCGCGTTGCTGGCGGCGTTCGCCCTGATCGGCGGCCTGCTCTCGCTGCCACTGGCTTGGTGGGCGACGTTTCGCATCGAAGAGCGCTTTGGCTTTAACAGAATGACGCTGGGGCTGTGGCTGAGTGATTTACTCAAAGGCAGCCTGGTGGGCGCGCTGCTCGGGCTGCCGATTGCCGCGCTGGTGCTGTGGCTGATGGACGCGGCCGGCCCGGCCTGGTGGCTGTGGGCCTGGGGCGTGTGGATGGCGTTCAACCTGCTGGCGCTGCTGATCTACCCGAGCCTGATTGCGCCGCTGTTCAACAAATTCGAGCCCCTGCCCGATGCAACACTCAAAGCCCGAGTCAGTGCGCTGATGCAGCGCTGCGGCTTTGCCGCCAAGGGCTTGTTCGTGATGGACGGCAGCAAGCGCAGCGCACACGCCAACGCCTATTTCACCGGCTTGGGCGCCGCCAAGCGGGTGGTGTTTTTCGACACCTTGTTGCGCCAACTCAGCGCGGCCGAAGTGGAAGCCGTGCTGGCGCACGAACTGGGCCACCACAAGCGCCACCACATCGTCAAACGCATCGCGCTGCTGTTTGGCCTGAGCCTGCTGGGCTTTGCCCTGCTGGGCTGGCTCTCGGCTCAAGCCTGGTTCTACATCGGGTTGGGGGTCACGCCGTCCATGGACGCGCCCAACGACGCGCTGGCGCTGCTGCTGTTTTTGCTGACGCTGCCGCTGCTGACGTTTTTCTTCTCGCCGCTGCTGGCGCAGCTCTCGCGTCAGCACGAATTTGAGGCCGACGCCTACGCCGCCACCCAGACGCAGGCCGCCGACCTGGCCAGCGCGCTGCTCAAGCTCTACCAGGACAACGCCAGCACGCTCACGCCCGACCCGCTGTATGCGCGTTTTTACTATTCGCACCCGAGCGCCAGCGAGCGGCTGGCCCGCCTGCGGGCCGCGCCGGCCTGCTGAACCGCCCCACCCGCCATGCACCCCAGCCCTGCACCGCTGCGCGCGCTCACCCCGACCGAGATCGTGACCCGGCTGACCCAGCTCAACGGCGCCGTCGCGCACGGCTGGCGGCTGATCGACGGCGCGCTGGAAAAAGGCTTTGCCTGCGCCAGCTTCGAGCACGGCATGGCCTTGGCCAACGCCGTGGCCTGGATCGCCCAGCGCCGAGACCACCACCCGACGCTGCACCTGAGCCCGCAGCGGTGCACGGTGCGCTGGGTCACGCACGAACCGGCTGGCATCACGGTGCGCGACTTTGCGTGCGCGGCTGCGGTGGACGCGCTGTTCAAGGACTGAACCTAAATCCGGCAGTTGACCGCGCCGTTCCCGCTGGAAACACCCATGAACACACACTCATTTGACCACGAAGGCGCTCACCTGCCGGATTTAGGTTAGGTTGAATGCCGCGCCCCGGCCCAACCCCTGCCCTGCCCAGCGCGCTCACCCCGCCCAGCAACGGCCTGGTGGTGGCCGCCCACGGTCGCCACTGCCTGGTTGAGAGCCCCGACGGGCAGCGCCGCATCTGCCACCCGCGCGGCAAGAAAAATCAGGTGGTGGTAGGCGACTTGGTGCGCTGGCAGGCCAGCGGCGACGAAGGCAGCATCGAACAAGTGCTGCCTCGGCGCAACCTGCTGTACCGGCAAGACGAGTTGCGCACCAAGTCGTTTGCCGCCAACCTCGACCTGGTGCTGGTGCTGCTGGCGGCCGAACCCGAGTTTTCCGAGAGCCAACTCGCGCGTGCGCTGATCGCAGCCGAAGCCGAGCGCATCGACGTGCTGATCGTGCTCAACAAAAGCGATCTGCAAGCCGATTTTTCCCGCGCCTGGGAGCGGCTCGACGCCTACCGCCGCATGGGTTGCGCCGTGCTGCCGCTGCAACTCCAAGGCGACACCGCCGCCCCCAGCGACGCCGGGCTGGTGCCGCTGCAACATCTGCTGGACGGCAAAACCAGCCTGGTGCTCGGCCCTTCGGGCGTGGGCAAGAGCACGCTGGTGAACCGCCTGGTGCCGCACGCGCGCGCGCTCACGGGCGAAATATCGCGCGCCCTCAACGCCGGCAAGCACACCACCACCAGCACCACCTGGTACTGGAGCGACGCGCAGCACCGCACGGCCCTGATCGACTCGCCCGGGTTCCAGGAATTCGGCCTGAACCAGATCGAGCCGATGCAACTGGCGCACCTGATGCCCGACCTGCGCGCCGCGCTGGGCCAATGCCGTTTCTACAACTGCAGCCACCTGCACGAACCCGGCTGCGCGGTGCGCGAGCGCGTGCAAGGCGTGGGCCAGGCGGTCGATGCGGCGGCCCAGATCAGCGCATGCCGCTACCGCATTTACCGCGAGCTGTTCGAAGAACTCTCTGCCAAACGCCGCTATTGAGAGCGGCCACCCGCGCACGGATCCCCCTTGGATAAGCGCAAAACCTTGCTGCTGCTGGCCATGCTGCTGGGCCTGAGCGCCATTTTCGCGTTCGATCTGGACCGCTATCTGAGTCTGGCTTATTTCCAGCAACAGCAGGCCACGTTCACCGCTTTGTACGCCGAACAGCCGCTGACGGTGGCGCTGGGTTTTTTCGTCATCTATGCGCTGGGGGCAGCGCTGTCGGTGCCCGGAGTGGGTTTTCTCGCCCTGGCCGCCGGCGCCATTTTTGGCCTGCTCTGGGGTGTGGTGCTGGTTTCGTTCGCCTCCAGCGTCGGCGCCACGCTGGCTTTTCTGAGCGCCCGTTTCGTGCTGCGCGACCTGATCGAGGCCCGTTTTGGCAAGCGCTTGCTCCACATCAACCGTGGCATCGCCAAGGACGGTGCGTTCTATCTGTTTAGCCTGCGCATCATTCCGGTGCTGCCTTTTTTCATCATCAACTTGGCGATGGGACTGACGCAGATCAAAACCCGCACCTATTACTGGGTCAGTCAAATCGGCATGCTGGGCGCCACCGTGGTCTACGTCAACGTCGGCACGCAACTCGCCCGCATCGATACAGCGCAGGATATTTTCAGTCCCACCTTGCTCGGCTCGTTGCTGCTGCTGGGCCTGTTTCCCCTGCTGGCGCGCCGAGCTCTTTCGAGGTTGCGCAAAAGCCTGCGCTGGCTGGGCCGACGCAGCGCGCGGCCGACTGCGTTTGACCGTGAGTTGGTCGTCATCGGTGCTGGCTTGACCGGCCTGGAGAGCGCCTGCGTCGAAGCCGGCGTTCGCCTGACACGGGTTGTGCCGGCGCCCACCGCAGGCGGTGCGTGCCTGCAGCCAATGCCGCAGCGCACAGGCCCGGACGTGGAGCTGTTGCAGGGTGCGGCAAAGCTGCTCAATCCCTGGACGCTGCACGTCGCTCTGCGTGCTGGCGGCAGCCGGCGCTTGACTGCGCGCAGCATTGTCTTTGCCACCGGCACGCAGCCGGTGCTGCCAGACCTGCCCGGGCTGGAGGACGTTGGCTGCACCGACAGCGACGCGCTCTGGCAAAGCCTTGCCGTGCCCGCGCCCGAGCACGTGCCGCAGCGCCTGCTGGTGCTGGGCGGCAGCCCGACCGGCTGCGAGCTGGCGCAGGCCTTCGCCCGCCGGGGCGCGCAGGTCACGCTGGTCGAGCAGGCCACGCGCCTGCTGGCGCACGAAGACGAGGACGTGGCCGCACGGGTGTTTTCGTCTTTGCTGGCCGACGGCGTGCAGGTGCTGCTGCAGCACCAGGCCTTGCGCTGCGCGCGCCAGGGCGAAGAAAAAACCTTGCAGCTCGAACACGCCGGGGGGCAGCGTCGCATCGTTTTCGACCAGCTCGTCTGCGCCCTGGGCCGGCTGGCGCTGCTTCCAGACCACGGACTGCAAGCGCTCGGCATGGCGACTTCACTGCGTTTGCCGAGCAACACCTGTCTGCAAGCCCTTTGCCCGCATGTCTACGTGGCCAGCGAAGCGGCCGCTGGCACACCCTTGGGCGGCACTGCGGCGCAGCGGAGCTGGGGCGCGCTGCTGCAGGTGCTATTGGATGAGAACCATCCGCTGCGGGCCGACGAACACCTGTTTGCCTGCCGCATCGGAACCGACCCCGAACTGGCACGCGCCGGCCTGACCGAGCAAGCAGCCAAGGAACAAGGGGTTTCGGTGGCGCTGCGCGAGTTTGTGCTGGACGCGCCGGATGCGCCTGCTGGCCCGCAGGCGCAGACCTGGGTCAAAGTACTCAGCGTCCCGGATGGCAAGCGTGTGCTGGGCCTGAGCGTGCTGGGCCCGCACGCGACCGACGTGTTGCGCAGCCGCCTGCTGACCTTGGACCCGAATCCGGCCCTTGAGGGCGCGGCCTGCACCGAATGAAATGCAGCCCAGGGGCCGGCCTTGCAGCCGTGTCCGGAAACATCCAACGCCGCATGGGCGCTCAAACACCGCAAATTCCTGAGCCGGATTTTTCAGCGCCTCCTCAGCGCGCTGGCGCGCGCGTGCGCACCCGCTGGCCGTCTTGAATGTCACCCGGAAACAGCAGCACAGCCTGACCAGGCTCCAGGTCAGCAGCAATCCACGCCTGCTCGGCGTTGCGGTCTTGCACCTGCACCACCCGGGCGCGCGCACGGCCTTGTTCGAGCAGCAGCACCTGCCACTGCGCCGCACCGCGCTGCAAGGCAGCGGTAGGCACCAGCAGCACGCCTGGCTGCGCGGCCACGGTGATGCGGGCGTCGACGCGGAAACCGTCGCCCAGGCTGGCGGTGCTTGGCGCGGCTGCGTCCAGACCGACGATGACGTTGACGCGCTGCTCCGCTATCCCCAGCGCCGAGACCCGGGTCACGGCGACTGGTTCGATGCGCAGCACCCGACCCGGCACGTCCGCAGCGGTGCGACCGAATGACAGCCGCACCGGCGCGCCGACCTGGATTTGACCCACCTCTTGCGACAGCACCTCGATCACGGCCTCCAGGGCGCGCAAGTCGGCCAGTTCGAGCAAGGGCTGCGCGGCAGCGACCACGGCAGCGCTTTGCAGATGCAGCTTGATCACCTGGCCGTCGACCGGGCTGCGCAAGGTCCAGCCCGGTGCAGGCGGCGCTGCTGCGGCCGTATCGTCGCCGCGCAGGGCGGCGCGCGCCTCGGCCAGCGCGTGTTCGGCCATGGCCTGTTCGGCCTGCGCGGCTGCCAGCGCCTGCTGCGCTGCCTGCTGCGCCAGCCGCGCCTGCTCCAGCGCGGCGGCGGCAATGAAGTGGCCCTGCGCCAGGCGCTGCGCACGTTCGGCGTCCGCGCTGGCCTGCGCCAGCGCCGCTTGCAGCCGCTGCACCTGCGCGGCAGCGGCACGGCGGGCGGCGTCGGCGCTGCCCACGCGCTGCTGCAACATCAGCCGCGTGCGCGCGTCGAGCAAGGGCGCGGCCAGCGGCGTCAGGCGGGCCACCACGTCGCCCCTGCGCACCGGATCGCCCACGCGCAGCACGGGGCGCTGCAACTGGGCCGCGCTGGGTGCCGTGATGAGGTAGCGCTGCTGCGGCCGCAAGCTGCCGTCTTCTTCGATGCTGCGCTCGAAGTCACCCCGGCTCACGCTGGCGACTTCAACCACCAGCGCGCGCGGCCAGTACGCCGCCAGCACCAGCAGCAAGACCAGCGCGCCCAACAGCGCCAGCAGCAACCAGCGCCGGCGCCGGCTCAGGCTTGTTTTTCCGTCGTTCATTCGCGTACCTTCAAAACAGCAACCAGATCCAGCCGATCGATCTGGCGGCGCACCAGCAAGGCGCTGATGGCGCCTGCGGCCAGCACGATCAGCAGCGCCGAGGCGTAGGTGGACGGCTCGATCACGACCGGAAAGTCGATGTGCTCGACCGCCATCAGCCCCATCAGCAGCCAAGCCAAGCCCCAGCCGGCCAGCGCCCCCAGCGGCAGCGCCGCCAGCAACTCGGCACCGAGCTCGCCCAGCAGCAGTTGCGAGACTTCGGCGCGCGTCATTCCCAGCACGCGCAGACTGGCCAGTTCCCAGGCGCGCTCGGAGAGCGAAATGCGCGCCGCGTTGTAGGTGATGCCGACCGCCAGCGCGATTGCAAACAGCGTAAGAATGCCACTGAAGACCGCCATGCTGCGCGCAGTGACTTGCTCAAAGGCGGCGCGTGCGCCGGCTTTGTCGAACACCGCATTGATGACCGGGGAGGTTTTGACCGCGGCCCAGAACGCGCTCATGGCCTGCGGATCGACAAGCAGCGCCGCATCGCTGATGCCCTCGCCGTCCCGCGCGAGCCGGTTCATCGCCTCCAGATTCATGTAGAGCTGCTGGCCGAGCAGGGTCTGTGCGACGTCGACCACCACCACTTCGGTGCGCACCTGCGACCAGAGCCGAAATTCCAGCTCAAGCCGGTCGCCCACGCGCGCCCCGAGCGCGCGCGCCAGCAAGCTGCTGAGCACCACGCCGTCGGGCGGCAGCGCCAGCGGGCCGCGCTGCTCGTCCACCAGCCGCAGCAGTTGCGCGTCGCTGCGCAGCCCCAGCAGGACGCTGTCTTCGCTGCGCTGGCGCAGGCGCAGGCGCACCGGTTCGACGCGGTAGGGTTCGGCGTCGAGTACGCCGGGCAGTTGCTTGAGCTCGCGCACCGCGCCAGGATGCAGCGGGCGGTCAAAATTGACCAGCACATCACCTTGCTGCACCTGGCGAAACTGCATGTCCATGATGTGCGCTATGGTGTCGAGCCAGAACGCGCCCGAAATTTGCAGCGCCACCGCCAGCGCCAGACCGGCGACGGTGAAGGTGGCGCGCAGCGGGCGCTGCTCGAACTGGCGAATCACCATCAGCGCGCGCGTGCCGATCCGGCGGCCCCAACCCAGGCGCTCGATCAGCGTGGGCCGGTAGACCGGCGGCGTGGCAGGCTGCATCGCCTGTGCCGGCCTGAGTCGCAGCACGGCGCGAACGGCGCTCCAGGCCCCGAGCGTGGCGGCACCCAAAACGATCAGACTGGCCGCCGCCAGCAGCCCGCCGCTGCTGACGTAGGTCAAGGCGTGGAAGCGAAACACCTCGTCGTACAAACCGAGCATCAAGCGCCCAACCACGACACTGAGCGCCAGCCCGGCGGCCAGCCCGAGACCGGCGATCACCCAGGCCAGTTGCATGTAGTGCCAGGCAATGGCGGTATCAGGATAGCCCAGCGCTTTGAGCGCGGCGATCTGGCTGCGCTGCGTGCTCACCTGGCGGCTGAGCACGACGTTGAGGACAAACATCGAGACCAGCAGAAAAATCGACGGCAACACCGTTCCCATCACCCGCAGCGCCGCCATCTCGTCTTCGACGAAGCGGGCCGAGAGCTGGTCGGTGCGCCCGATCGCCCCGACCGACCCGTAGGGCCGCAACAGGCGGTCAACCCGCTGCAACACGTCGGCCAGCGCAGCGTCGGGCGTCAGCCGCAACGCGACCTGATTGAACGCGCCCTGCATGCCAAAGGCGCTGGCCATGACCTCGTCGTCGATCCACCAGATGCCAAAGGTCTGATCGTCGGGCAGCGCACCGCGCGCGGCAAACACATACTCGGGCGAGACCACCGTGCCCACCACGTGCACGCGCTCGCGGCGCCCGCCCAGCATGGCGTAGACCGTGTCACCCGGGTTCAGTTCGCGCACCGTCGCAAAACGGTCGCTGACCACGGCCTCCAGCGCCGCACCGCGCTCGGGCCAGCGCCCGCTCTTGAGGGTGAGTGCGTTGAGCCCTTGGCGATCGGCGTGCGCCCGATCGAGCGCCAGACCAATGAAGCGGCCCGTCAGCACCGACTCTACACCCGGCAGGTCGAGTTGTGCGTCAAACACCACTTCGAGCTTGACCTGGGCCACGCCGTCCTGCGCCGCCAAGCGCTGACCCAGCGGCAGCGGCGCACGCCGCACGCTGGCGAACACGTCGGCCAGGCTGTTTTCGCGGTAGAAGGCGTCGCGCGACTGGTGCAGCGACTGATGAACCGAAAACATGCCGACGAAACCGGCCACGCCAATCGCCACCACCAGCCCTATCGTTGCCACCTGAGCGCGCAAGCTGTTCAGGTCGCGCCAGAGTTTGGTCTGCAAGGCCGTCATGACGAATCACCAGTGCAGACTTGCCGCTGCCACCTTGCTCGGGTTGACATGGCTGTGCACGATGCGCCCGTCGGCCAGCCGCAGCACGCGGTCGGCCATGTCGGCAATCGGAACGTTATGCGTGATGACCACGGTGGTGGTGCCCAGCTCGCGGTTGATCTTCTCGATCGCTTGCAGCACCACCACCCCGGTGGCGCAGTCGAGCGCGCCCGTGGGCTCGTCGCACAGCAACACCGCCGGCCGCTTGGCAATGGCACGCGCAATCGCCACCCGCTGCTGCTCGCCACCCGAGAGTTGCGCCACGAAGTGATCCATGCGCGGACCCAGGTCAACCAGGGCCAGCGCTTCTTGCGGCGTCATCGGGTCGGTGGCAATGTCGGTCACCAGCGCCACGTTTTCACGCGCCGTCAGGCTCGGAATCAGGTTGTAGAACTGAAAAACGAAACCCACGTGCTCGCGCCGATAGCGCGTCAGCGCGGCGTCGTCGGCACCGGTCAATTCGTGCCTCTGGCCAGCGTGCAGCCACTGGGCCGAGCCGCTGCTGGCCGTATCCAGCCCGCCCAGGATGTTGAGCAGGGTCGACTTGCCGCTGCCCGAGGCTCCCAGCAACACGACAAATTCGCCGCGCGCCACCTCCAGATCGACGCCGCGCAGCGCATGCACGGCGCTGGCACCGCTGCCGTAAACCTTGCTCAGTCCACGCGCCCGAAAGACCACATCAAGCGCTGCGGACGGCCCAGGACCAGCGGTGCTGGTGAGCGGCGCACGGGCAGACACTTACTTGATGAGTGCCTGAACAGCGCGAAAGGCCGGGTGTTCGGCGCTGCGCAGCCACTCAAAAGCCACCATCTCGGTCGTCACCAACTCGGCACCGGCACCAGCCAGGCGGTCAAAGGCGGCGTCGCGGTTGCGCTCGGTGCGCGAGCCGCAGGCGTCGGTCACCACCCAGACGTCGAATTCTTGTTCGATCAACTCGAGCGCGGTCTGCAGCAGGCAGACATGGGCCTCGCAGCCGGCCAGCACCAGGGTTGATCGCTCGGGCGCGGCCACGGCCGGTTTTTGCAAGTGCTTGGGCAGGCTGCGTGCGTTGCCCGCCGGCGCGCGCGCTGGCGGGCGCAAAAGATCGATCAGGCCGTCGGCGGCGGCACTGAAGTGCATTTTGGCCAAGGTGTGCTGGCACAGCTCGCGCAAAACGGGATCGTTGGGGCCGAGCTTGTCCGGGTTTTGCTCGGTGCCCCAGATCGGCACCTGCATCAGCTTGGCCACCTGAGCCAGTCGCTGCGCCTGCGCCAGCACCTGCGGCCCGTCAGAAATGGCTGGCAACAAGCGGCTTTGGTAATCGACCAGCACCAGTTGGGAGTCAGAGGCGTCGAGCAGCATGGCAGGCTTTCGGCAAAAGAAGTCAAAACAGGTTTATTCTCGCAGACCGGTTGCCGCCCGGCCAGTCTTTTGGCGGCGTCCACCCAGGGCTTCAGAGATCGAGCACCAACTGCGGCGTCTTGCTGCGCGAGCAGCAGGGGGTGAGCAGCGCCCGGCAGCGCGCCAGCGCTCGCCAAACTGGTGTAGTGTTGTCACATGAACCAAACCGATGTTTTTTTCACGCACACCATTGTCGGTGCGCCTTTATCTGTGCCGC
Organism: Hydrogenophaga sp.; assembly: GCF_014773545.1. Taxonomy (GTDB): domain Bacteria; phylum Pseudomonadota; class Gammaproteobacteria; order Burkholderiales; family Burkholderiaceae_C; genus Hydrogenophaga. The sequence goes on from NZ_SDDV01000003.1 coordinate 120,563, forward strand.
TGGGACGCCGACTTGGCCCAGCTCAGGCGCAGGCACAGGGGCTGCACGTTGATCTGGGCCGCGCCACACAGCATTTTTGCCAAGACTGGCAGGGCTGGCTGCTACTGAACCACGCCGACAACTGTCCCGGCCTGCCGCGCCGGCGCCCGGGACGCTGGCGGCGCCGGCTGGAGCGCCACGCGCTGTGGCTGGCCGTGCTGGCGCTGCTCGGCCTGCTGGCCAGCGGGGTATTCTGGGGGGCGGTGGCATGGCGCTGAACCTGGTGCAGGACACACTCACGCTGGATCCGGTCGCCATGAACGTGGTCAACCGGGTGGCTGCGGGCAGCCGGCTCAGCGGCGAGCTTGAGTTCGAGGGGGGCCTGCTGGTGCAGGGCGAGATTTCAGGACGCCTTCGCGTCAACGGCAGTCTGATCGTCTGGGGCACCGGCGTGGTGCGGGGCCGGGTGCGGGTGCTGGGCGACCTCTATCTGTTTGGCCGCCTGGGCGCACCCGGCGCCGCAGCGCACGACAGCAGCCTGGAGTGCCTGGGCACGGCCTACGTCTGCAACACCGCCGTGTCCACCGGCACCTTGCTGGCGCGGCGACTACAGGTCTACGAGGGAGCCGACTTGCAAGGCCCGTTCAAAACCCTCAAAGGGAGCGACGAACTGCCGGTACTGCATGATGTGCAGGCCAGTCCAGGCTCAAGCCCCAGTTGACACACATGAAAGCCAGACGCCACATCCTCCCCAACCGCCACCTGGAGCCGGACATGAACGAGCACGACTCAAGCACGCACGCACGAGCAGCCGATGCGCCCACCCCTACACCCGATTTCAACGAGGAAAACCCAGGCCCGACCGACGCTGCCAGCCGCCTGGAGGTGGACGCAGGCAAGGCCATGCCGCCGACACAGTCGGCCTATCTGCCGCTGCTGCACGTGCCGGCCAGCGCATCCGACCCCATGCCGCCCCGCACACCGGCTTGCAGCCTGCTGGCCGAGGGCATGCAGTTCGTCGGCAACGCCGTGCTGCGCGGCCCGTGCAGCGTGGCTGGCCAGTTCGAGGGCAATCTGAGCCAGGCGCCCGGCACACTGGCAGCGGTGGTGGTGGCACCCAGTGGCCGCGTCAAGGGCGACATCACGGCGCACAAGATCGCCGTCATGGGTCAGACCGACGGTCTGCTCGACTCGGGCCAGGGCGAAGTGACCTTGCACGACAGCGCCAGTGTGTCGGGTCGGGTGCGCTACGGGCGCATCCAGGTCAACGGCGCCGACCTCAACGCCACACTCGAGCGCGTACCGACGGCGCGGCATTGAGCCGGCCTTGCACGCTGCCCAGCCATGGCCAAACCGCGTCCGGCCCACCCTGTTGCGTCATCGTCCAGCCATGCCCTGCCAGACCCTGAAACCCTGCGCCGTTCAGCGCTGCAAGCGAGCTGGCGGCGCGACCGCTGGGTACGCGCGCGCCGTCTGGCCTGGCGCTGGCTGCTGTGGGCTTGCTGGCGCTACGGCCCAGCGGCGTTGCTGCTGCTGGCCGCGCTCGGCGCGCTGGGCCGCTGGCTGCTTTGAACCGCAATGGTGTTGCTGCCCGCGTGCAAAAATCTCATGCACCCATTCCTCAAACCCACAGACGGATTGCACCGTCAGGAGCCCTGACCCGATGAGCCAAAACCACGCCAGCACCCGCCTCGTTCCGGTCGAACGCCTCGCGGCCATCGACAGCCTGATCGCCGAAGGCGCGGTGTTCGAGGGCAACTTCCACACCACGCGCGACCAAGGCATCAAGATCGACGGCCACCTCAAGGGCAACGTGAGCTTCGATACCGGTGGCACGCTGCACGTGGGTCCGCGCGGCGTGATCGAAAACACCCGACTCGAGGCCGATCACGTATTCATCGAAGGCAAGGTGATAGGCAGCGTGGTCGCGCGCAAGGCGCTGGAGATCACAGGCACCGCCACGCTGCTGGGAGACGCCAGCTATGACGAACTGATCGATGTACACCCACGCGCGCGGGTGCGGGGCAAGATCGAGTTTCGCGGCGATATCGACGCCGCCGCACCCCCGGACGAAACCTGACGAGACGCCTGCGCGAAGCCGTCGCGCAGGCCCTGGGGCATGTTCTTCAGTCCTGGGCCTTGGCGTAATTGGCGATGCCGTCCATGATCTCCTGGTGAGCGGCGTCTTTGCCCTCCCAGCCGATGATCTTGACCCACTTGCCGGGCTCGAGGTCTTTGTAGTGCTCGAAGAAGTGCTGAATGGTCTTCAGGCGCATCGGGTTCAGATCTTCCGGCTTTTCCCAGCGGCTGTAGAGCGAGAGCAGCTTGTTGGTCGGCACCGCCAGCACCTTGCCGTCTTCGCCGGCCTCGTCCTGCATCTTCAGAATGCCGATGGCGCGGCAGGTCACCACCACACCCGGAAACAGCGGCACCGGGGTGATCACCAGCACGTCGACCGGGTCGCCGTCGCCGGAAATGGTCCTGGGCACGTAGCCGTAGTTGGTCGGGTAGTGCATCGCCGTGTTCATGAATCGGTCCACGAAGATGGCTCCGGTAGCTTTGTCCACTTCGTACTTGATCGGGTCGGCGTTCATCGGGATCTCGATGATGACGTTGAACGCTTCAGGAACATTGTTGCCAGGGGTGACGTTGTCGAACGACATAGAGTGGGGTGCAGATGGGTTGATAGTGAAAAAACCAGACTTCAGGCCAGTATCCACCCCGATTTTACTGGTCTGAAGCTGACTTTTTGAGTCGGATCATTTTCTGTTTGACACGTTTGCGGCCAAATTCCAGCAGTTGGCCAATCGCCCTGCCCCGCCGCACACAAGCGCAGCGGCCGCACGCGAGGAAGCAACGCCGCCGGGGCCACCCTTGGAAGCGTTGTCCCTTTCCGTCGTAACAAGCGGGGGAAACCTATGGTTGGACAATCTGCGCTGATCTTTGCGTTGGTTTGCGGGCTGCTGGCAGTCGCTTATGGCTTCTGGTCGCGCCGCTGGATTCTTTCTCAAGACCCGGGCAACGCCCGCATGCAGGAAATCGCGGGCGCCATCCAGACCGGCGCCGCGGCTTACCTGGCGCGTCAGTACAAGACGATTGCCATCGTCGGCGTGGCGATCACGCTTTTGATGCTGATTTTTCTCGAACCCTTGAGCGCCCTGGGCTTCGTGCTCGGCGCCGTGCTCTCGGGGCTGTGCGGCTACATCGGCATGAACATCTCGGTGCGCGCCAACGTGCGTACCGCGCAGGCCGCCAGCCGTGGCATCGGGCCCGCACTCGACGTGGCGTTTCGCGGCGGCGCCATCACCGGCATGCTGGTGGTTGGCTTGGGGCTGCTGGGCGTGGCCGGCTTCTTCTGGCTGCTGGTGGGCAACAGCAATTTCACCCCGGTCGCCAACCTGAGCCAGTTGCTCAACCGTTCGTCCATACCTACGCAAAGCTAACCATAGGTAGCTTTGCTGCTGGATTCCTGCTTCACCGAGGCTGGTTTCGTCTTGAGCTTGCGCCCAAGGCCAGAGCCAACTTCTCCACAGGCTGACACGGTGGAACTCACCGCCAGATTTCTTAAATTGATTGCTGCGTTCACATCGCGGTCGTGATCCGCGCCACAGGCAGGACAAGCCCACTCGCGCAGCGCCAGCGGCAAGGTTTCCAACTTATGTCCGCAGTCCGAGCACGTCTTGCTGCTCGGATACCAGCGCTCAGCCAAGACGATCACGCCACCGCGCTGTGCCGCCTTGTACTCCAGTTGCCGGCGGAACTCGAAGAAGCCCATGTCGGAAACAGCCCGCGACAAGCGCCGGTTCTTGACCATGCCGCGCACGTTCAAATCCTCGATGCCGATGGTGTGAAACCGGCGCGTCAGATCAGTCGTGAGTTGGTGCAGCCCATCCTTCCTGACATTGCCGATTCTGGCGTGCAGCCTGGACAACCTGGCCTTGGCCTTCTTGCGGTTCGCCGAGCCTTTGACCTTGCGCGACAAGCCGCGTGAGAGTCGTCTCAACCGGCACAGCAAAGCCTGGTGCGCCTTTGGCCCCGTGATGATTTCTCCCGTTGAGAGTGTCGCCAGTGCCGATACGCCCAAATCCACACCCACCGCGCCTTGGTTTTTGGCTTCTGGCACGCGTGAATCGTCCGGGGTATCGACGGTGATGCTGACAAACCAGCGGTCGGCCACACGGGAGACCGTGGCCGACATGATCTTGCCAGTGAAGCGCAAGGTCTCACGCATCCGCACCCAGCCCAGATGGGGGATGCGGATGCGGGAGCCGTCGATGTCGAATTGGTCGTTGCTCAGGCTGAAACGGTCATGCAGACCTTTCTTTCTGAACTTCGGGAATTTGGCGCGGCCAGCGAAGAAGTTCTTGAAGGCCGCGCCCAACTGGATGATCGCCATCTGCGGCGCGTTCTTGGTGACTTCCAGCATCCACGGGAACTGCTCGGCCTTGATGCTGTTGAGGTGGCGGCGCAGCGCCATTTGTGACGGCTTGGGCAGGATGCTGTCGTGTTTCCATGCTTCGTACTGCCGCTGCCATTCGGCCAGCGCCCAGTTGTAGGCAAAGCGCGCCGTCCCCGCGGCACGGGCAAAGTAAGTCGCCTGCACGTTGTTCGGATCGAGCGCTATTCGGTGGGCAATCAGCATGAGGCTGCCTCCACGGCTTGCTTCACGCCATCGAGCAGCTTCTGGTTCTTGCGCGAGCGGCTGCCGTACAGGCGGGCGCTGAACACAGTGATGATCTCCAGCACGTCTTTCGCCAAATCTTCCTCCGCGTCTGTACCCTGCTGCGCAGGGCTGGCGTCGCTCCGCGAGTTCGTATCCACACCTTTGTTGATGATGAGCACCTCCACGTCTTTCGCTTCGCAGATTGCAAAAACCAGTTCCGCGCCAAAGCGCAACAGACGGTCTTTGTGGGCGATGACCAGGCGACCGACACGCCCCTCGATGATTTCGTCGAGCAGCCGTTTCAAGCCTTTCTTGTTGTAGTTCATGCCGGAGCCCAGATCGGCAATCACCTCGAACGTCCAGCCCTGCTTGGCGCAGTAGAGTTCGAGCACCTGCTTCTGCCGTTCCAGATCATCTTTCTGGTCATGACTGCTAACACGGGCGTAGGCGATGGTTTTACGGTCTTCCTGCGCGGCATGGAACCATTCCGGCTTGAGCTTGGCCAGATCATACCGGCGCTGCCGCCCCGCCGTGCGCTCCGGGATCAGCTTACCCTCGACCTCCCAGCGCCGCAGGGTTGTGATCGACACACCCAACGCTTCAGAGGCTTCGCCTATCGCTACATATCTGTCCATATTGCGCAGTGTTGCATAGATATAGATAGATGTCAAGCGAACTGTTTAAACCCCTTGATCGGCTTTGCCTTTGGCGCTTCGCTGATCTCGATCTTCGCGCGTCTGGGCGGCGGCATCTTCACCAAGGGCGCCGACGTCGGCGCTGACCTGGTCGGCAAGATCGAAGCCGGCATTCCCGAGGACGACCCGCGCAACCCGGCGGTGATTGCCGACAACGTGGGCGACAACGTGGGCGACTGCGCCGGCATGGCCGCCGACCTGTTCGAGACCTACGCCGTGACCTTGATCGCCACCATGGTGCTGGGCGCCCTGCTGGTGGCGGCCGCACCCATGCAAGCGGTGCTGTTGCCCCTGGTGCTGGGCGGCGTCTCGATCATCGGCTCCATCATCGGCTGCTTTTTCGTCAAGGCCAGCCCGGGCATGAAAAACGTCATGCCCGCGCTCTACAAGGGCCTGGCAATCTCGGGCCTGCTGTCCTTGATCGGCTTTTACTTCGCCATTGCCTGGGTGATGCCAGACAACGCCATTCTGGAATCGGGCACGCAGTTGCGCCTGTGGGCCGCCTGCGCCGTCGGGCTGGTGCTGACCGCGCTGCTGGTCTGGATCACCGAGTACTACACCGGCACCCAGTTTGCCCCGGTGCGCCACATCGCGCAGGCTTCGACCACCGGTCACGGCACCAACATCATTGCCGGTTTGGGCGTGTCGATGCGCTCGACCGCCTGGCCGGTGCTCTGCGTCTGCGTCGCCATCTTGGTGGCCTATCAGTTGGCCGGTCTGTACGGCATTGCGATCGCCGCCACCTCGATGCTGAGCATGGCCGGCATCGTGGTCGCGCTCGACTCCTACGGCCCGATCACCGACAACGCCGGCGGCATTGCCGAAATGGCCGAACTGCCCAAGAGCGTGCGCGACGTGACCGACCCGCTCGACGCGGTGGGCAACACCACCAAGGCCGTCACCAAGGGCTACGCCATCGGCTCGGCCGGCCTGGCCGCGCTGGTGCTGTTCGCCGACTACACGCACAAGCTCGAGGCGCACGGCCATCAGATCAGCTTCGATCTGAGCAACCCGATGGTGATCGTCGGCCTGTTCATCGGCGGCCTGATTCCCTACCTGTTCGGCGCCATGGCGATGGAGGCGGTCGGACGCGCGGCCGGCTCGGTGGTGGTCGAGGTGCGGCGCCAGTTCCGTGAAATACCCGGCATCATGGAAGGCACGGCCAAGCCCGATTACGGCAAAGCGGTCGATATGCTGACGGCGTCGGCGATCAAGGAAATGATGATACCCAGCTTGCTGCCGGTCGCCACGCCGATTCTGGTTGGCCTGCTGCTGGGCCCACAGGCGCTGGGCGGCCTGCTGATGGGCACCATCATCACCGGCATCTTCGTCGCCATTTCCATGTGCACCGGCGGCGGCGCCTGGGACAACGCCAAGAAGTACATCGAAGACGGCAACCACGGCGGCAAAGGCAGCGAAGCGCACAAGGCCGCCGTCACCGGAGACACCGTGGGCGACCCCTACAAAGACACCGCCGGCCCGGCGGTCAACCCGCTGATCAAGATCATCAACATCGTCGCGCTGCTGATCGTGCCGCTGCTGCCCATGGCGACCTGAAGCAGTCGCTGGCCACGCCCAGGCACGCAGGCGCGGCGCGCCTGGGTCGGCGCTTGCAGCACCCGCAGCGGCACTGCGCCGGGTGCCAGGCTGTTGTGTTGCGGCGCTCGTGCCATAATGCGCCCGGTCGGGCACTTCAGTTGGCCCGGCTCCAGCACTTCGCTGGGGTGTGCGCAACCCGCGTGCTTGCACCAAATTCCTGCATCCATCTGCCCCAGACTGACCGTTTGTCGCCTGCCACCAGGCAGCGACCAGCGGAGTGGCCGATCCCCACAGCGCCCTGGACGGGCGCCTCATCTACATGAACTTTGACGATCTGAAACTGGCTCCGGCCATCGTTCAAGCCGTGCGCGAGCACGGCTACGAAACCCCCACCCCGATCCAAGTCGAGGCCATTCCGGCCGTGCTGGCCGGGCGCGACCTGCTCGGCGGCGCCCAGACCGGCACCGGCAAGACCGCCGCCTTCATCCTGCCCATGCTGCAACGCTTGAGCCAGGGTGAACGCAGCAAGAACCGCTTTGGCGGAGTAGCCATCCGTGCCCTGGTGCTCACGCCCACGCGTGAACTCGCCGCTCAGGTGGAAGAATCGGCGCGCGTGTACGGCAAACACCTCTCCCTGAGCTCCACCGTCGTTTTCGGTGGCGTCGGCATGAATCCGCAGATCAACGCCATGAAACGCGGCGTTGATATTTTGGTGGCCACGCCGGGTCGTCTGCTCGATTTGCAGCAGCAAGGTTTTCTGGATCTGAGCCAGGTGCAGATGCTGGTGCTGGACGAAGCCGACCGCATGCTCGACATGGGCTTCATCCACGACGTAAAGAAGATCCTGGCCCTGGTGCCAAAAGAAAAGCAGAGCCTGCTGTTCTCCGCCACCTTCAGCGACGAAATCCGCGACCTGGCCAACAACCTGCTGAAAGACCCGCTGAGCATCCAGGTCACGCCGCGCAACACCACGGTGCAACGCATCACGCAGGTGATCCACCCGGTGGGCCGCGGCAAGAAGAAGGCCTTGTTGGCGCACATCATCAACCAGCACAACTGGAGTCAGGTGCTGGTCTTCACCCGCACCAAGTTCGGCGCCAATAACGTGGCCGAATTCCTGAGCAAAAACGGCATTCAAGCCATGGCTTTGCACGGCAACAAGAGCCAAGGCGCGCGCACCCAGGCGCTGGCTGGCTTCAAGAGCGGTGACATTCGCGCCCTGGTGGCGACCGACATTGCCGCGCGCGGCATCGATATCGACGAGCTGCCACACGTGGTGAACTACGAGATCCCGAACGTGTGCGAAGACTATGTACACCGCATTGGCCGCACCGGCCGCGCGGGCAACAGCGGCGAGGCGGTCAACCTGGTGAGCCTGGACGAAGAAGGTTTCATGATGGAAATCGAGCGCTTCACCAAGCAGCAAATTCCGGTGCAGATTTTTCCTGAATTCATGCCTGAGCCGGGCGAGAAGGCCGAACCCATTGCCATGGGTCGCCAGACCATCTGGGGCGGCGCGGGCAAGCCACCCAGCCGCGAGGTGATGGCGGCGGCCGCCAAGGCAGCCCGCAGCGAGATGCTGACCCGGGTACGCGACAAGCGCACCGACGCTCCCGCCGGACGCGCGCTCGACCGGCGCCAGCGCTCGGCTGGCGCCAACCCTGAGCAGCCGCGCAGCGACGCCGAACACAGCGAGAGCCGCCGCAGCGTCGGCGGCCGCAGTGGTGCAGGCAACGCGGGCAGCACCCGCTTTGGCGCTGGTCTGCCGCGCCAAGGCCAAGGCCAGGCACGAAACAACCGCGCAGCGCGCGAGGAACGCGAACCCCGCGGCGAAGGCCAAGAGCGCCAGCCCGGTCCAAACGCCCATCTAGGCAGCCTGCGCATTCGTGAACCGCGTCCGCGCGCCGCCGCACCTGGCGGCCAACCCGACCCGCTACGCACCAGCATCGACTCGATGCGCAGCGGCAAAGGCAAGGGCAAAGAAGGCGGCCAGCGCAGCGGCGGCCCGGCCGACCCGTTGCGCACCAGCTTCGGCCGCCTACGCTAAGAGGCTGAGCTTTGCGCCCATGCCCGCACCCCGCAGCATCAGGCCGCGCCTGCGCGGCCCGCACATGATCCAGCTGCGAATGTGCGGATGGCGCAGACTGCCAGCCATGCGGGCACTGAACCACGCAAGCTGAGCATCAAAAAAAAACGCAGTCTCTACGAGGCTGCGTTTTTTTATGCGCGGGAGGTGGGAGTGGAGCGAGCGGGCATGAGCCGAGCGACGCTCAGCCGCTCAAGGCGCGCTCAGGCTGCCGTGGGCGCCGGATCGCTGGCTACCGCAGGCGTTCCACCACCGCCACCCACAGGCGGGTTGCGCGGCACAAAGTCCTTGGGCGGACGCGGTGCTTTGCCGGCCATGATGTCGTCGATCTGGTCAGCGTCAATCGTTTCCCATTCCAGCAAAGCCGCAGCCATGGCATGCACTTTGTCGCTGTGCTGCTCGATCAGGTCACGCGCCAGCTTGTACTGCTGGTCTATGATGCGACGCACCTCGGCGTCGACTTTTTCCATGGTCTGCTCGCTCATGTGAGTGGTCTTGGTGATCGAGCGGCCCAGAAACACCTCGCCTTCGTTTTCCGCATAGACCATCGGACCGAGAGCGTCTGACATGCCGTAGCGCATGACCATGTCGCGCGCTATGGTGGTGGAGCGCTCGAAGTCGTTGGACGCGCCGGTGGTCATCTGGTGCATGAACACTTCTTCGGCAATGCGGCCGCCAAACAACATGCTGATCTGGCTCAGCATGTAATCCTTGTCGTAGCTGTAGCGGTCTTGCGCCGGCAGGCTCATGGTGACACCGAGCGCACGGCCACGCGGAATGATGGTGACTTTGTGCACCGGGTCGCACTTGGGCAGCAGCTTGCCGATCAGGGCGTGCCCGGACTCGTGGTAAGCGGTGTTGCGGCGCTCGCTCTCGGGCATGACCATGGACTTGCGCTCCGGGCCCATGAAAATCTTGTCCTTGGCCTTCTCGAAGTCCTGCATCTCGACCACGCGGGCGCTGCGCCGCGCCGCCATCAGCGCAGCCTCGTTGCACAGATTGGCCAAGTCGGCGCCGCTCATGCCGGGCGTGCCGCGCGCAATGACGCTGGGGTTGACGTCGGCGCCCAGCGGAACCTTGCGCATATGCACGTTCAAAATCTGCTCGCGGCCGCGAATATCAGGCAGTGTGACGTAGACCTGGCGGTCAAAGCGGCCCGGACGCAGCAAAGCCGCGTCCAGAATGTCGGGCCGGTTGGTGGCGGCGACCACGATCACGCCTGCATTGGTCTCAAAACCGTCCATCTCGACCAGCATCTGGTTGAGCGTTTGTTCGCGCTCGTCGTTGCCACCACCCAGGCCAGCGCCGCGCTGGCGGCCGACCGCGTCGATTTCATCGATGAAGATGATGCAGGGCGCATTCTTTTTGGCATTTTCGAACATGTCGCGCACGCGGGCCGCACCCACGCCGACAAACATTTCCACAAAGTCGGAACCCGAGATGCTGTAAAACGGCACTTTGGCTTCGCCCGCAATGCCCTTGGCCAGCAGCGTCTTGCCGGTGCCCGGCGGACCCACCAGCAACAGGCCGCGCGGAATGCGCCCGCCGAGCTTCTGGAACCGGGCCGGGTCTTTCAGGAAGTCAACCACTTCCTTGACCTCTTCCTTGGCCTCGTCGCAACCGGCCACATCGGCAAAGGTGACGGTGTTGTTGTTCTCATCCATCATGCGGGCCTTGCTCTTGCCGAAGCTGAAAGCACCGCCCTTGCCGCCACCTTGCATCTGGCGCATGAAGTAAATCCAGACGCCGATCAGCAGCAGCATGGGGCCCCAGCTCACCAGCAGAGTCATTAGCAGCGAACCTTCTTCGCGCGGGCGCACATCGAAGGTGACGCCGTGGTAGATCAGGTCGCCGACCAAGCCGCGGTCGAGGAAGGTGGCGGTGGTGCGCACGCGCCGGTCGTCGTGGGTCACGGCCAAAATCTCGGTACCACCCTGGCCCTCCAGAATGGTCGCGCTCTTGATGCGACCGGCCCGGACCTCATCGAGAAATTCAGAATAACCCACCATGGCAGCACCCTGCGCCGGACGGGTGTCAAACTGCTGAAAGACCGTGAAAAGCACCATGGCGATAACCATCCACACGGCGATTTTCGAAAACCACTGGTTGTTCAAGAGCAGCTCCTGGCGGGGGTATTGACAGATAAGGGCATATGGGTTCTATTTTAAGTCTTTCAAGCACGGACACCAGGAATCAGCGATGAAGCCATGAGGGTCGCAGCGTCATTGGGCGCGTGGCACTTCTGCGACACCCGCTTCAGACCCCGACCGCACAAAAAGGTTTCGGATGATTTCTCTCTGGAAGCCTTGGGCTTGATCGCCTTGACCTGGGTGAAAGTTTGACGAAACCGGGCCACCAGCGCATCGTATGCACCGCCATGAAACAGCTTGACCACCAGCGCGCCCTGGGGCTTGAGGTGTTGAGAGGAAAAATCCAGCGCCAGTTCGACCAGGTCGGCAATACGGGCCGCATCGGTCGCGCCAACACCAGACAAATTGGGCGCCATGTCGGACAGCACCAGATCAAGTGCTGCCACGCCGCGCTGCGTCAGCGCCTGCTCGAGTGCGCTCAGCACCTGCGGTTCGCGAAAGTCGCCTTGAATGAAGTGAACCCCTTCGATCGGCTCCATAGACTGCTGATCGATCGCAAAGATGTGGCCGCACAATTCACCCACGGCCGCCCCCTGCGGGCTCAGGCGTCGGCGCAGGTATTGGCTCCAGGCACCCGGAGCTGAACCGAGGTCGAGCACCGACTGTCCGGGCCGTATCAGGCCCAGCGCTTCATCCAGCTCCTTGAGTTTGTAGGCGGCACGGGCGCGGTAGCCGTCCTTGTGCGCCAGCTGCACGTAGGGATCGTTGACGTGCTGGTTGAGCCAGGCCTTGTTGACCTTTTTGCTCTGAGTTTTGACTTTCATGCCCATCGGGGACGCTCGCGTGCAGACTAAACGATAATTGTCCCATGCCCCAGATCAATCTCACCCCCGCCCAGCGCAAAGTCCACCGCGCCCAGGCCCACCACCTCGACCCCGTCGTCCTCATTGGCAACGACGGCGCGAGTCCAGCGCTGATAAAAGAAGCCGACGCAGCGCTCCAGGCACACGGACTGATAAAAATCCGCGTCTTTAGCGACGACCGCAGCGCGCGCGAGGCTCTATTGCAATCGCTGGCAGACGTTCTGGGCGCGGCTCCGATTCAGCACATCGGCAAGCTGCTGGTGCTCTGGCGGCCGCTGCCAGAAAAAGAAAAAGCGCTGGAGGCAGACCGCAAACCCGGCCCGCGCGAGGTCAAAGTGCTCAAGTTCAGCAGCCGCGGCGGCCAGCGGCCCGAAGTCAAGCTGGTGCGCGTGCTGGGCAACCAACGCCTGACCAGCGCTGGTTTGGTCAAGCGCGCCAAGGTGCTCAAGAAGAGCCTGAAGAAGGCGGCGCAGTGAGCCAGAACACAAGGAACGGCCTGGCTTGTCCATCCTGCAACAACCCATGAACGACCGCTTGGACGCCCGGGCACTAAACCCATTGCTGCACGACTGCGGCCTGCCGCTGTTCGACGCCGTCACGCCGGCACTGGTCGAGCCCGCCATCGACCAGTTGCTGCAACAAGCCAGCGCCGCGCTGGAACAGGTGTGCGCCAGCGACTCACCCACCACCTGGGAGCACATCGCGCGCACGCTGGACGTGCCGACCGAGCGCCTGTCGCGCGCCTGGAGTGTGGTCAGCCACCTGAGCAGCGTGGCCGACACGCCCGCGCTGCGCGCAGCCTACAACGCAGCACTGCCCAGGGTCACCGAATTCTGGACCCGACTCGGCGCCGACGAGCGGCTATACGCCAAGTACAAGGCAATTGACGCGGCCGGTCTGACGCCCGAGCAGCGCCAGGCGCACAAAAACGCGCTGCGCAGCTTTGTACTGGGCGGCGCCGAGTTGCAAGGTGCAGCCAAGGCCCGCCATGCCTGGCTGCAAGAACGCAGCGCCGAGCTGAGCCAGAAATTCAGCGAAAACACGCTAGACGCCACCGACGCCTTTGCGCTGTACCTGCCAACGCAGGAACTGGCCGGTGTGCCCGCAGACGTGCTGCAAGCCAGTGCGGCAGCGGCGCAGGCCGACGGACAAAGCGGCCACAAGCTGACGCTGAAAATGCCCTGCTACCTGCCGGTGATGCAGTTTGCCCACAACCGTGCCCTGCGCGAACGACTCTACCGCGCCTACGTCACACGCGCCAGCGACCAGGCCGAAGGCGATGCGGTGCGCTTTGACAACACCGCCGTCATGACCGAGCTGCTGGCGCTGCGACAGGAAGAGGCGCAACTGCTGGGCTGCCGACATTACGCCGACTTGTCGCTGGTTCCCAAGATGGCCGAGTCGCCCGAGCAGGTGCTGACTTTTCTGCGCGAACTCGCGGCCAAAGCGCGCCACCATGCCGAGCAAGACCTGGCCGACCTGCGCGACTTTGCCCGCCGCGAGCTGGGCTTGAACGAGCCGCAAACCTGGGACTGGCCCTACATCGGTGAGCGGCTGAAAGAAGCGCGTTTCGCTTTCAGCGAACAGGAAGTCAAACTTTATTTCACCGCGCCCCAGGTGCTGGCCGGGCTGTTCCAAATCATCGAGACGCTGTTCGAGGTATCGATCCGGCCCGATGCAGCCCCCCTTTGGCATCCCAGCGCGCGCTTTTACCGCATCGAACGGCAATCGCTCCAGGGGCTGGAGCTGTTGGGTCAGTTCTACCTCGACCCCGGCGCGCGCGCCGGCAAACGCGGTGGCGCCTGGATGGACGACGCACGTGCGCGCTGGCTGCGCCCGGACAGCGGCAAGCTGCAAACCCCGCTGGCGCATCTGGTGTGCAATTTTGCCGAAGGCGCAGGCGGCCAGCCGCCGCTGCTCACGCACGACGACGTGATCACCTTGTTCCATGAATTCGGCCACGGCCTGCACCACCTGCTGACGCAAGTCGACGAGCGCGACGTTGCAGGCATCAGCGGCGTCGAGTGGGACGCGGTAGAACTGCCGAGCCAGTTGATGGAGAATTTTTGCTGGGAGTGGGACGTGCTCAAGCGCATGACAGCGCACGTCGAGACGGGTGCAGCGCTGCCGCGCGAGCTGTTCGACAAAATGCGGGCGGCCAAGAACTTCCAAAGCGGCCTGCAAACCCTGCGCCAGGTCGAGCTCTCGCTGTTTGACATGCTGCTGCACTGCCAGCCCCAGCCGGCTGACTGCGGCGCGGCGATTGTGGCGCTGCAAGAACAGGTGCGCGACGAGGTGGCACTGCTGCGACCACCGGCCTACAGCCGCACGCCCAACACCTTCAATCATATTTTTGCTGGCGGCTACGCGGCCGGCTATTACAGCTATAAATGGGCCGAAGTGTTGTCGGCCGACGCCTACGCCGTATTCGAAGAAGCCGCGCAGCGCAGCGGCCAAGGCGCGCTGGACCGGGTGAGCGGACGGCGCTTTCGGCAGCAGATTCTCGAAGTCGGCGGCAGCCGTCCGGCCATGGAGTCGTTCCATGCCTTCCGCGGCCGCGAACCGTCGATCGACGCCTTGCTGCGCCACCAGGGCATGGATTGAAAAACGCCCGCTCTGTCAATAGGAGTTGCCATGCGCATCAATTCCAGTGCAGCAAAGAACTTTCACCCAGGCGGCAGGCGCCGGCTGGTCTGGGCGCTGCTGCTGGGCGTGCTGGCTGCGCCGGCACTGGCACAGGGCGTACACCGCATCGTCGGTCCCGACGGGCGCGTCACCTTCACCGACCGCCCGCCCACGCACGAGGCCGCGGCCCGACCGGTTGACCCAGCCGCCCCTGGCGCTCCTGCGCAGGCAGCCGAGCCGGCGCTGCCGTTTGTGCTGCGCCAACTGGTCAGCCGCTTTCCGGTCACGCTGCACAGCAGCGACGACTGCGCGCCCTGCGACAGCGCACGCAGCCTGCTGCAGGCGCGCGGTATTCCCTACCGAGAAAAAACCGTCAACACGGCGCAAGACGGCATGGCGCTGCGGCGCCTGAGCGGCTCAGACGCACTGCCCTTGCTGACCGTTGGCAGCCAGCAGATCAAGGGCTTTTCAGAGCCCGATTGGACGCAACTCCTTGACCGCGCCGGCTATCCAGCGCGATCGATTCTGCCTGCGAACTACCGCCAGCCAGCGCCCACCGCCCTGGTGGACATCCCGGCGCCGGATGCCGCTGCTGCTGCGGCGCGGCAAACCGACCAGCCTGCTGCAGCCGCCGCGCCTGCCCTTGCCCCGCCTACTGGCATTCGCTTCTGAGTGCCCTGCCGCAGCGCCGGCCCGGGTTCAAAAGGTCATGGTTTTGACACCGCTGGTCGTTCCCAGCAGGCACACGTTGGCCTTTTGGTAGGCAAACACACCCACCGTCACCACCCCCGGCCACTGGCTGACGGTGGACTCAAACGCCAGCGGATCGCTGATCTGCAGGCCGCTCACGTCCAGCATCTGCTGCCCGTTGTCGGTCAGCAAGGGCACGCCGTCCTTGAGCCGCAAGCGCGCCTGCCCGCCCAGCGCTGCAAACTGACGCAGCAAGCGCGCGACAGCCATCGGAATCACCTCCACCGGCAACGCAAACGCGCCCAGGGTCTGGACCAGCTTGGACGCGTCGACAATGCAGACAAACTGGCGCGACTGCGCAGCAATGATTTTTTCCCGCGTCAACGCAGCACCGCCGCCCTTGATCATGTAACCTTGGTGGTCGATCTCGTCGGCGCCGTCAATGTAGACTGACAACTCGGGCACCGCAGCGGCGTCGAACACCGGGATGCCCAGCGCCTGCAGGCGCGCAGTGGACGCCTGCGAACTCGAGACCGCTCCAGCGATCTGGTTTTTCATGGCAGCCAGCGCGTCGATGAATTTGTTGACGGTCGAGCCGGTGCCGACACCCACGACTTCGCCTGGGACCACGTAACGCAGGGCGGCCAGGCCGACCAGGGTTTTGAGCTCGTCTTGGGTCATTTGCGACAATCAAAGTTTATAAAGCATTCCAGTTTATCCAATGTCGCTGTTGCCCTACGCCTTCGCCCGCCCGCTGCTGTTCGGTCTGGACCCCGAGACCGCTCACGACCTGACACTGGCTGGGCTTACCCGGTTGCAGCACTCGCCGCTGAGCTGCCTGTACGCCGAGCCCCGGGTCAGCGACCCGTTCACTCTGGCCGGACTGCATTTTCCAAACCGGGTCGGCCTGGCGGCCGGGCTGGACAAGAACGCCGGCTGCATCGACGCTCTGGCCGCGATGGGGTTTGGTTTCGTCGAAGTCGGCACCGTCACGCCACTGGGCCAAAGCGGCAACCCGAAACCGCGCCTGTTTCGCCTGCCGCAGGCGCGCGCGCTGATCAACCGGCTCGGCTTCAACAACCAGGGCTTGCCGGTCTTTCTGTCCAATGTGCAGCGGGCGCGCTTTCGCAGCCAGCCACAGCCCATGCTGCTGGGCCTGAACATAGGTAAAAACGCCAGCACGCCGATCGAGCGCGCCAGCGAAGACTACCTGCACTGCCTCGACGGCGTCTATCCGCACGCCGACTACGTCACGTTGAACGTCTCCAGCCCGAACACACAAAACCTGCGCAGCCTGCAAAGCGACGCCGCCCTGGACGCCCTGTTGGGCGCGGTGAGCGAGCGGCGCGAATGGCTGGCGCAACGCTGGGGACGACGCATTCCCATCTTCCTGAAAATTGCGCCCGACCTGGACGACGGCCAGATCGACGCCATCGCCACCACCTTGCTGCGCTACGGCGCCGACAGCGACGGCCAGGCCAATCAGGCGTGGGGCGCGATCGCCACCAACACCACCCTCAGCCGCAACGCAGTGGCCGGGCTGCCGCACGCGCAAGAAGCCGGTGGCCTCTCGGGTGCGCCGCTGCTGAAGGCCAGCAACCGGGTGCTCCGCCACCTGCGCAGCAGCCTGGGTCTGGGTTTTCCCCTCATCGGCGTGGGCGGCGTCATGAGCGCGGCCGACGCCTGCAGCAAAATCGAGGCAGGTGCCGACCTGGTGCAAATCTACACCGGCTTGATCTACCAGGGGCCTGCCCTGGTGCGGCAGGCGGCGCAGGCCATTGGGGCGCTGCGCCGCCTGCCGCACGCGCTGCGCTGACCCGGCAGCAAAGCACAGCAATCGCGCCCGCCTCAGCGGTGCCGCTCCAACAGGTCTTTGACGTACCGGCCCGGAACGGCATAGACAATACCCGAGGGATGGCTCAGCGCCGATTCGCGCCTGCCCTTGACCAGCGTCATGCTGACCACGCCCAGCAGCACCCCGCTGGCGGGGTCGAACAAGGGGCCACCGCTGTTGCCCGGAAAGGCCGTGGCATCGAGCTGAAAAATTTCAAAGTTGACGGCGCGCAAACCGCGGATCGCCTGTTCAGTCAAGCGCTGCGCCGACGGGCTGGGCAAGGCCGCGACCGTGATGGATGAGACGGTGGCGCGGTGCGTGACACTGGAAAAACCCAGCACGCCCCCGATCGGAAAACCCATGAAAGCCAGATCGTCTCCTTCGCGCACGCGCCTGGAGTCGCCCAGCGCGAGCACCGGGCCGCCGGGGCCTTCGATGCGCAGCAGCGCCAGATCGCGCGCGCCATCCTGGCCCTGCAAGCGGGCCGCGCGCATCTGCCAGCCGTCCTGCCCCTGGCGCAGTTGCACCACCAATTCCGGCGCATCGGCGCCGCCTTGCTCGGGCGGCAACACGTGCGCGCTGGTGACGAAGTGATGATGGAAAACGCCCGCACGTTCACGCCGAACAAGGGCAACATCCGCTACGAGTTGACCATCCGTCGCAACGGTCAAGTCGTGCATGCGCAACCCCGTTTCACCCACAACCATCAGGCCCGCTGGCGCCAGGTGGTCTGGACGGGCGGAACTTGACACTTGCCCTGGCAGAGCGATTTCACCGGCATGGTTTTCAGCTGGCTGGCGCTTCACGGCGAACCCAGAGCGGCCAGTGCCTTGGCGGCCATCAGTGAATTCAATGTGGGCCGCTATCTGAACGACCAGAACGGTTTCTGCGCGGCCGAGGCACCCGGGTTTTATTGGCATATCGCACACGCCGATGGCCAAATGATCACGACTTGGAGAGATCTTTTCGTTCGCAATTTCCCGCAACATGTCAGCACACCCTGCGCCAGTATCCCGGCCAGCGGCCTGGCGATTCATTCGGCCGGCTATGCCGCGGTTTCACGCGCCATGCTGGCGTCGGCAGCCAACGTGGGGGTGAGCCGGGCCGCCGAGGCCTACACTCGGTGGAGAGCGATGACGCCGCGCATGGACGCCACGTTCGCTTCCGACCCAACTTGGGCCATCGTCCCCAGAACGCCGTAAGCGGCCGCTGCGAGCCTGTTGCGGCGACGCACCCGCTTGCCTGGCCTTTGGCGACGACTGCTTGGCTGGGCATGGCAGATCAGATCAGGTCACGACAGCCGCCTGATCTGCCATGCCGGATAATGCAGCGCCCATGAACCCGAAATTGTCGCTCCTGCAGCCCTACCCGTTCGAGCGCTTGCGCCAGTTGTTTGCCGGCGTGACCCCGAACCCGGCTTTCTCCCCCATCAGCCTGGGTATTGGCGAGCCCAGGCACGCCGCACCCGCCTTCCTCAAGGCAGCGCTGGCCGGCGCGCTCGACAGCGGCCTGAGCAACTACCCCGCCACCGCAGGTGAGCCGGCGCTGCGCCAGGCCTGCGCGGACTGGTTGCAGCGGCGCTACCGCGTCTTACTCGACCCGAACCGCCAGTTGTTGCCGGTCAACGGCACGCGCGAAGCCCTGTTTGCCGTAGCCCAGACCGTGATCGATTCCGCGCGACCGGGCGCCACCGTGGTGTTTCCCAATCCGTTCTACCAAATCTATGAAGGCGCTGCGCTGCTGGCTGGCGCGCAGCCGTTTTATGTGGCCAGCGATCCGGCACGCCGCTTCGCCACCGCCTGGGAGCGCGTGCCCGCTGCCGTTTGGGCGCGCACGCAACTGCTCTACGCCTGCTCACCCGGCAACCCGACCGGTGCGGTGATGCCGCTGTCGGAGTGGGCCGATCTGTTCGATCTGAGCGATCGGCACGGCTTCGTGATTGCGTCTGACGAGTGCTACAGCGAGATTTATTTCGGCACCGATGACGCGGGCGCGGCGCCGCTGGGCGCGCTGCAAGCGGCGCAGCAACTCGGCCGCAGCGACTTCAAAAACCTGCTGACCTTCTCCAGCCTGTCCAAGCGCAGCAACGTCCCCGGTCTGCGCAGCGGTTTCGTCGCCGGTGACGCGGCGCTGATCCAAGCCTTTTTGCTCTACCGCACCTACCACGGCAGCGCCATGAGCCCGGTGGTACAGGCCGCCAGCAGGGCCGCCTGGGGCGACGAAGCGCACGTGCAGGACAACCGCCGTCTGTACCGGGAAAAGTTCTCGCAGGTCACGCCGCTGCTGGCGCAGGTGCTCGACGTGGCGCTGCCCGACGCCTCTTTTTACCTCTGGGCCGGCGTGCCGGCGCTATTTGCCGCGCGCTGGCCCGGTCTGAGTGCCGACGAGGCGTTCGCACGCGACCTGCTGGCTCAATACAATGTGACGGTTTTACCCGGCAGCTATCTGGCACGCGAGGTCGACGGCCATAACCCGGGCCGAGGCCGCGTGCGCATGGCGCTGGTGGCACATCCAGCCGAATGCCTGCAAGCGGCTGGGCGCATCGTGCGCTTTTGCGAGTCGGCAGCGCCGCTGAATTGAACCGCACCGCACAGACTCGAACACCAACCCTGAACCCGTGACACCCCACATGACCCAAGTCCTGCAAACCCTGATCGAATCCGCCTGGGAGCAACGCGCCGAACTCAGCCCCACCAGCGCGCCCAAAGAAGTGATGGACGCCGTCGAGCACGTGATTGCCGATCTGAACGCCGGTCGGCTGCGGGTGGCCACGCGCACCGGTGTGGGCCAGTGGACGGTGCACCAGTGGATCAAAAAGGCCGTGCTGCTGTCTTTTCGACTGAACGACAACCGTCTTGTGCGCAGCGGCGATCTGGCGTTCTACGACAAGGTTGACACCAAATTCGGCCATTTGTCCGAGGCGCAGATGAAAGCCAGCGGCGTGCGCGTGGTGCCGCCCGCGGTGGCGCGCCGCGGCAGCTACATCGCCCGTGGCGCCATTTTGATGCCCAGTTTCGTCAACATTGGCGCTTACGTGGACGAAAACACCATGGTCGATACCTGGGCCACGGTCGGCTCGTGTGCCCAGATCGGTAAAAACGTACACATCTCGGGCGGGGTAGGCATCGGCGGCGTGCTCGAACCGCTGCAAGCCGGCCCGACCATCATCGAGGACAACTGCTTCATTGGCGCGCGCTCTGAGGTGGTCGAAGGCGTGGTGGTGGAAGAAAACTCGGTCATTTCGATGGGTGTGTACATAGGCCAAAGCACCCCCATTTACGACCGTGCCAGCGGCTGCGTCAGCTACGGCCGCGTGCCAGCCGGTTCGGTGGTCATTAGCGGCAGCCTGCCCAAAGAGGGTGGCACCTACAGCCTGTACGCGGCCATCATCGTCAAGCGCGTTGACGCCCAGACCCGCAGCAAGACCAGCCTGAACGACTTGCTCAGAGACTAAATCCGGCACAGAAACCGGCATGAGCAACGGAACAATGGGGCGCATCTTGCGCCTGATGGCAGAAAAGAAAGCCTCGGACGTATACCTGTCGGCCCATGCGCCGGCCATGATCAAGATCAACGGCCAAACCCTGCCAATCAATAACCAGGTGCTGCCGCCCGACGCGCCGCGCAAGCTACTGTCTGAGATTGTGCCGGCCACGCGCCTGGAAGAGTTGTCGGAAACCGGCGAACTCAACATGGCAGTTCCCCTGGACGGCGTGGGCAACTTTCGCCTCAGCGCCATGCGTCAACGCGGCAGCTACGCGCTGGTGATCCGCTACGTGCCGGAAAACGTGCCGGCGCTGGACTCGCTTGCTGTGGCACCGATACTGGCCGATCTGGTGCTGGAAAAAAGGGGTCTGGTGCTGATGGTCGGCGCCACCGGCTCGGGCAAGACCACCACGCTGGCGGCCATGATTGACCACCGCAACAACCACGCCAGCGGCCACATCCTGACCATCGAGGACCCGATCGAATACGTGCACCGCAACAAAAAATCGGTCATCAACCAGCGCGAGGTCGGCACCGACACCGCCTCGCTACAGGTCGGCCTGAAAAACGCGCTTCGCCAAGCGCCCGACGTGATTCTGATCGGTGAAATCCGCGACCGCGAAACCATGTCGGCGGCGATTGCCTACGCCCAGTCGGGCCACCTGTGCCTGGCCACCATGCACGCCAACAACAGCTACCAGGCACTGAACCGGATTCTGAGTTTTTACCCGGTGGAAGTGCGTCCGACCCTGCTGGGCGACTTGGCCGCCGCGCTGCGTGCCATCGTCTCGCAGCGGCTGCTGCGCACCCACATCGGCACACGCACGCCGGCGATGGAGGTGTTGCTCAACACCGCACTGATTTCCGACCTGATTCAAAAAGCCGACTTTGCCGGCGCGCGCGAAGCGATGGAAAAATCGCTCGCCGAAGGCTCGCAAAGTTTCGAGCAAGATCTCGCGCGCCTGATCAACGTCGGCCTGATTGCGCGCAACGAAGGCCTCGCGCATGCCGACTCGCCGACCAATCTGATGTGGCGCTTGCAAAACGACTTCAAACCCAGCCCGGCCCAAGCGGCCGTCGCAAGCGACGACGATCAGAGCGACCACGCCACCTTCACCGAGTTCACCCTCGACGTCAAACACCAATGAACGCCACCCTGCGCCTGACCGAACAACTGATCGCCCGCGCCTCCGTCACCCCGCACGACGCGGGCTGCCAAGCGCTGCTGGCCGAACGACTGGGTACGCTGGGCTTTGCCTGCGAACACCTGGACAGCGGCCCGGCCGACTTTCGCGTCAGCAACCTTTGGGCGCGCCGCGGCAACGGCCAGCAGCCCACCCTGGTGTGGGCTGGCCACACCGACGTGGTACCGACTGGCCCGCTGGGGGCCTGGCACAGCGACCCCTTCACTCCCAGCCAGCGCGATGGCCGGCTCTATGGCCGCGGCGCCAGCGACATGAAAACCTCGCTCGCCGCCATGCTGGTGGCGTGCGAGGAATTTTTGGCGCAACACCCGCAACCCGCCATAGACATTGCCTTCTTGCTCACCAGTGACGAAGAAGGCCCGGCGCTCGACGGCACCGCAGTCGTCTGCGACACCCTGCAGCAACGCGGTGAACGGCTGGATTGGTGCATCGTTGGCGAGCCGACGGCGAGCCAGCGCAGCGGCGACACAATAAAAAACGGCCGCCGCGGCAGCATGAGCGGCAAACTCACGATCCACGGCATACAAGGCCACATTGCCTACCCGCAACTGGCTAAAAATCCTATCCATCTGGCCGCAGCGGCGCTGGCCGAGCTCGCTGCCACGGTCTGGGACGTCGGCAACGCCTTCTTCCAGCCCACCAGTTTCCAGAGCAGCAACATCCACGCAGGCACCGGCGCGAGCAACGTGATTCCCGGCACGCTGGTGCTCGACTTCAATTTTCGCTTTAGCACCGAAACCACGCCGCCGGACTTGCAGCAGCGCGTGGCTGAGATATTGCAAGGCCACGGCCTGCAAGCCGGCACAGACTATGAACTGGCCTGGACCGTCAGCGGTCTGCCTTTTCTGACCGCCCCGGGCACGCTGGTCGACGCGGTGCGCGCGGCCATCGCGGCCGAAACCGGCCTGCAAGCCCAGCTCTCGACCAGCGGCGGCACCAGCGACGGCCGCTTCATAGCGCGCATTTGCCCGCAGGTGATCGAACTCGGCCCGCCCAACGCCAGCATCCACCAAGTCAACGAACACGTGGCGCTGGCCGACATCGAGCCGCTGAAAAACATCTACCGTCGCACCCTGGAGCTGCTGGACGAGCAAGCGCGCGCCAGCCACCCCAGCCCATGACGCTGCAACAACTGCTGGCCCAGGCCACCGAACGCCTGGCCGCTGCTCCTCTGGCCTATGGCCACGGCACCGACAACGCGCGCGACGAAGCCGCCTGGCTGCTGTTGTGGCAGCTCGGTCTGCCGCTAGACACCGACCTGGACGCACGGGCCGCACAAGCCGTCAGCGCCGAGCAGCAAGCCGCGCTGCTGGCCTTGGTCGAACGCCGCATCGAAAGCCGCGAACCGGCCGCCTACCTGACCCGCGAGGCCTGGCTGCAAGGCTTGCCGTTTTATGTCGACCGGCGCGCCATCGTGCCGCGCAGCTTCATCGCCGAACTGATCGTCCAGGGCAGCATAGACCCCTGGCTGAGCCCGCACACGCAACAGGTGCTAGACCTGTGCAGCGGCAACGGTAGCTTAGCGGTGCTGGCGGCTCTGGCCTGGCCAGAAGTCAGTGTGTGCGCGGCCGACATCAGCGCCGACGCGCTGGCGGTGGCACGCATCAACGTCGACCGCTACGGCTTGCAAGAGCGCATCACGCTGCTGCAGTCCGACGGCCTGAACCACTGCCCCGGCCCGTGGGACTTGATTGTGTGCAACCCACCCTACGTCAACGCCCACAGCATGGCCGCCCTGCCGGCAGAATACCGCGCCGAACCGGCGCTGGCGCTGGCCGGTGGCTGCGACGGCATGGACTTCATTCGCGCGCTGTTGCAGCGCCTGCGCCAGCAACCAGCCGTGCTGCGCCATCCCGACGGCGTGCTGGTGCTCGAAATCGGCCACGAACGCGAACACTTCGAAGCCGCCTTCCCACACCTCGAACCCCTCTGGCTCAGCACCAGCGCGGGCGACGACCAGGTGCTGCTGTTGAGCGCCCAAGCCCTGGCGACCTGGGCCCGCGCACCCGAGACGAACCCCTGAACTTGCAATGATCACACTCAAAAACGTCGTTTTGCGCCGTGGCAGCAAAGTGCTGCTCGACGGCGCGTCGGCCAGCATCAACCCGGGTGAAAAAGTCGGTCTGGTCGGCCGCAACGGTGCCGGCAAATCCAGCCTGTTTGGCCTGTTCAACCGCAGCCTGCACGAAGACAAGGGCGATTTTTACCTGCCGGCGCAGTGGCGCATGGCGCAGGTGGCGCAAGACATGCCCGAGACCGCCCAGCCCGCCACCGAGTTCGTGGTCGAGGGCGACAGCATCCTGCTGCAAGCGCAACAAGAAGTGAGTGCGGCACAAGACAGCGGCGACGGCGAGCGCATGGCGCACGCCTACCTCGCGCTGCACGACGCCGGCGCACACGACGCCGCTGCGCGCGCGCAAAGCCTGATTCTGGGCCTGGGTTTTCGCACCGACGAGCTCGAGCGCCCGGTAAACAGCTTTTCAGGCGGCTGGCGCATGCGGCTGCAGCTCGCGCGCGCGCTGATGTGCCCGAGTGAGCTGCTGCTGCTCGACGAGCCGACCAACCACCTCGACCTCGACGCCCTGGTCTGGCTCGAGGCCTGGCTCAAGCGCTACGAGGGCACCATGCTGGTGATCAGCCACGACCGCGAGTTTCTCGACGCAGTAACCCACGTCACGCTGCACATACACAACGCGCAACTGACACGCTACGGCGGCAACTACAGCCGCTTTGAAGACATGCGTGCCGAACAACTGGCCTTGCAACAATCGGCTTTTGCGCGCCAGCAAGACAAGATGGCGCATTTGCAAAAATTCATCGACCGCTTCAAGGCCAAAGCCAGCAAGGCCAAACAGGCACAAAGCCGGGTCAAGGCGCTGGAGCGGATGGAGAAAATAGGTCCGGTGCTGGCCGAGGCCGATTTCAACTTTGAATTTTCGGAGCCGCAAAACCTGCCCAACCCGATGCTGGCGCTCAGCGAGGTTAGCTTCGGCTACCCGGCTGCGCACGCCGGTGGTTCACCCCGCGTCATCGTCAAAAACGTCAGTCGCTCGGTACTGGCCGGCCAGCGCATCGGCATCCTGGGCGCCAACGGCCAGGGCAAGTCCACTGTGGTGAAAACCATTGCGCGCGAGCTGCAAGCGCTGGCCGGACAGATCACCGAAGGCCGTGGCCTCAACATCGGCTACTTTGCGCAACAAGAACTCGACGTGCTGCGCCCGGCCGACACCCCGCTGGAGCACATGATTCGGCTGGCGCGCGACTGGGCTGCGCAAAACCGTTTATGCGGTCAGGCCACGCGCGAACAAGACCTGCGCAGCTTTTTGGGCAACTTCAACTTCGGCGGTGACCAGGTCAAACAAGCCGTCGGCAGTATGAGCGGCGGTGAAAAAGCCCGCCTGGTGCTGTGCATGATCGTCTGGCAGCGCCCCAATCTGCTGCTGCTCGACGAGCCCACCAACCACCTGGACCTGGCCACGCGCGAAGCGCTGTCGGTCGCACTGAACGAATTTGAAGGCACGGTGATGCTGGTCAGCCACGACCGCGCCCTGCTGCGCACGGTCTGCGACGAATTCTGGCTGGTCTCGCACGGCGGCATCGAACCCTTTGACGGAGACCTGGACGACTACCAGCGCTACCTGCTGGAGCTGGCCAAACAATCGCGCGAGGCGCAGCGGCAAGAGCAGCGCCGCAGCACAGCCGCACCGGCGCCCGGGCGCGCTGCGCCAGCCCAGACCAGATCCGAACCCGGCCGCGCAGCAGCCGGCGGGGCGAGCCGATTGCTGCACCAAGAGCTGGAAAAAATCGAGCAGCGACTGGCCGAACTGGCGCAAGAAAAGGCAGGGCTGCAAACCAGCCTGGGCCAAGTGCCCCACCCGAGCGAGATCGCACAAGCGGGGCGGCGCCTGAAAACCATTGCCGCCGAGACCCAAGCGCTCGAAGCGCGCTGGCTCGAACTGGGCGAAGCGATCGAAGCCGCCCAGTCCTGAACCCGCACAGACGGCGCTGCGACCACCGAGAGCTTGCGCTCGCACCGTCTGCGGCTGGCGTCAGCGACGATCCGGCGCAGCAGTCGTCGGCGGCTTGAGCAGGCCGCCAAACAAGCTGGCGTGCAAGAATCGATACACGTCTGTGTTGTCAAAACGGCTGCTGAAGTCGCTCAGGTGCAGGCCTGCGCGCCGCTCGCGCGGGGCGCGCTGGGCCGTGCTGGCGCGCGCCAGAATGCCGCCGGCAAAGTCAGGCGATCCCGCCCAGACAATACCAAAGCTGCCGCGACGGCCCAACTTGTCGGGCGCGGCCAGAAAGGACTGGGTGGCGCGGCCGTACAAGCCGTCGAGCGGGCTGGTGAATGCGGCCAGCCCGGCGGCCGGATTCAAGGGCAGCTCGGCCACCTTCTCCAGCGGTGCCGGCAAAGAGGCCAGTTGCATGCCGCCGGCGCCGCTGTCAGCCGCCGTCAGCACGGTGGTGGGAAAGCGCGAGCCGAACAAGTCGGCCCGGCGCGCCGCTTGCGCCCTGAGCACCACCCCTATCATGTCGTCGGCGATCTGGGTCGACACCAGCACGCCGATGGCGTTGTTGTTGTTGCCAAAATTGTCGGGGCTCTCGGCCTCTGCCACCAAGAAGTAGGGCTTGGCGGCTTGGTCGGCCGCGCGCGCGAGCACCAGCATCGCCATGCCCATCAACTCGTTGCCGCGCGGCGGGTTAAAGCCTGGGTCGGCTGCCCTGGGGTTGCCAAACAGCACCAGGTTGGAAGTCTTGGCGTTGACGTCGACGGCAGCGTCACGAAAGCCGTTGGCAATCAGGTCTTCCTCGTTGCGGTCGTTGAAAGTGTGGTGCGCGGCAAACAAGCCCAGAATTCTGGGCTGCCAGTTGCGCTCGCGCTCGAGCCTGCTTTGCACGGCTGCAAACTCAGCACGGGTGCGAATCACCAGATAACCAGCGGCAGCCGCTTCTTGCAGCAGGTTGCGACCGTCGGCGCGGTCCGGCGTGGCCACGCGGCCGATGCCCAGCGGCCCGCTGCCGGCCGCTGCGGGTTTGCTCCAGTCCAGCGTGTGCACCATACAGTTAAGCGGGAAGGTGGCAACGCCCTGCTGCATCGTGCTGCCGGCGCTGGCTGGCGCGCAGGTGGGCGTGCCGGCAGGCAGGAAGTTGCGTTCGCCCCCGCCAAGAATGACGTGTATCGGCCGGTCGCGCGAGTTTTGGATCGGCTGCGCCGTGTCACGTCCGGCAATGACTTGCAGCGCAATCGCGTTCCAGTTGTCGCGGTTGCCAACTTCAGCGGCAAAGGCTGCGGTGCCGGGTTCGCTGATGTTGCCATCGTTGACCAGACCAACCGGATGACCTTTGTTGGCCGCCTCGCGCATCAGACTGCCCCGATAGCCCGACAAGGCGTTGATGAAACGGTCGGTTGGCGGCGTGGCGTTGCCGTTGCCGTCTTTGCCAAACGAACCCAGGCCCTCGACCCGGTAGCCAAAGGCGTGCACCGTGGCGCCGCCGTTGGAGGTGCCGGTCAACAACTCGCTCATGTGGCCGCGGTAGGCCGCCATTTGCCCTAGCCGGTCCCAATTCAGCGTGCCGTCTGGCCCCTTCCAGTAAATCCGCGCCGCCGTCCAGTGGTTCAAGCCGGTGCCGTCCGGGTGGAAAAAGACGGTGTTCGCAACAGGGGTGCCGCTGGCTGCGGCCGCACCGCTGCCCAGCAAACCGACGGCAAGCACAGCGCCCGCCAGCGTGGAAAATGAAAATTTTTGCATTCGTAAGCCCTGTGAGAAGTTTTGATAATGAAATGGAAGACCGCAACACGCCGACCTCAAACGGCCTTTGACCCGCTTGGGCAAACACTGCAACGGTCTTGGAATCTTCACCAGCCCATGTTTCAGGGGTATGTCAACTCGATTACACGGCCGAGCGCATTGATGAAGGCCAGGCGCACCGTCTGCCCCGGCAGCGTCTGCGCCATGGCCTGCTGGTAGCGGTGCATTTGCGCCAGCAGCTCAGGCTGCTGCTCGGGCCGCGCGGCGCTCTTGAAGTCCAGCACCCACCAGATGCCGCTGCTGCGCTGGCGCACCAGGCGGTCCAGCCGCAGCCCTTGGCCCTGGTGCAGCAGCTCGACTTCATTGCTCCAGTGATCGATCACGCCGCAGTCCCACACCCAGGCGGCTTCTCCCTGAACCATGCGCCGTGCCATTGTTCGCGCCAGGCGCGCTTGCTCGGCGCTCAGGCCAAACTCCCGCGCGACCGCCTGCTCGTGCGCCGCCGTCCAGTCAAAGCCCCCACCCGGCGTGGGGTGCCACTGCAGCAGGCGGTGCAGCGCCTGACCGATGCGGGCTTGCTCGGCGTCTGCGCCTGGCGCCGCAGCGGTGCTGCCGGCCGCCGTTGCCGCAGGCGGCGGCGCATGCCAGCCGGCGCTGCACGGCAACTCCGGCAGCGTAAAGGCCGCCGCATGCGCAGCGGCGGGCACAGCGACGTCTATTTTTTGCAACGCGACGGGCGCGTCCAGCACGCTGGCCAGGGGGCGCAGGCGTTCGAACCAACTGGGGCCGTTGCCGCGCTGGTGTGGCTCGAAGCTGGAAAGCACCAGCCGGCGCTCGGCCCGGGTCAGCGCCACGTAGCAGGCGTTGAATTCTTCAAGCAAACGCGCCTGCTGCTCCAATTGCAGCGCCTCAAGCGCACAGGCCGGCGGTGTTTTTTCGCTGAGCAAAAAAACAAAACGCCTGGGCGCGCTGGCCTGGCCGGGCCAGTCCACCAGCACGTCCATGCTGGCGGGGCGCGCGGCCGCGCTGTCGGTGTCGAGCATCAGCACGGTGTCGGCCTCCAGGCCCTTGGCGCCGTGAATGGTGAGCAAGCGCACGGCCGCCGGCGTTTGCACCGGCGTGGCTGCCAGGCCACCGGCTTTGAGCGCGCGCACCAGCCGATAGGGCGTGAGAAAGCGTCCACCGTCGAGCGCCAGCGACTGCGTCAACAGGTCGCGCAAGGGCGTCAGTACCCCCTCGCGCTGGCTGGCGGGCACCGCCTGGGCAAAGCGCGCGAGCAGGTCGCCGTGCTGGTAAATGGCCGACAGCGCGTCGTGCGGCGGCAGGCTGCGCAGCCAGTCGCGGTATTGCACCAAGCGCTCGGCGCTGGTGCGCAACAGCGCCGCCTGCGTCTGGGCCGCCTCGCCGTCGGGACAGTAAGGACGCAGCAGGCTCACTTGCTGCTCGGGCGGCACTGCGGCCAGCTCTTGCAGCACGTCCCACCAGGCCGGCTTGAGCGCAAGCGCCGGGCTTGCGCCAGCATCGGGCCGGGTGTGCTGGCAGGCCTGCCGCTGCAGGCGCGCCAACTGAGCCAGCAACTCGTCGCTCCAGCCAAAGAGGGGCGATTTGAGCGCGCGCGCCAGGCTGAGGTCGTGCCGATTCGAGACCAGCACGTCCAACAGTGCCACCACGTCTTGCACCGCCGGCGCTTGGCACAGGTCGAGCTTTTCGGGCTGTTCGCTGGCGATGCCGCGCTCGAGCAAGGCGGTGTGCAGCCAGGCCAGGCGCTCGCGCCGGCGCGACAACACCATGACTTGCCCGGGCTGAAGGCGCCCGCTGGCGATTTCCGCCGCCAGCCAGTCGGCCGCTTGCTGCGCTTCGAGCGCCGCCAGGCTGTCTTCGGGCAGCACGCGCGGCGTGCGCAGGCTGTCGCGCCAGAGCGCGGGCGCATCGCCAGCGCCTGGCTGCGCCCGGGCGCTGCGCTGGCTGCGGGCGATCTGCGGCAGCGCCAGCACGGCGCCCGGCGCCGTGCTCTCGGTGCTGTGGGCGCGAAAGTCGCCGCTGTATTCGCCCGCCTGCAGCGCCGTCAGCAAGACGGTATTGACGGCGTGCACCACCTGCGGGGCGCAGCGGCGCGTGTGGTCGCAACTGAGCAGCGCACCCGCCAGACCGTGGCGCACGAAGTCTTGCGCGGCCAAAAACACCTGCGGCTCGGCGCGGCGAAAACGGTAGATCGATTGCTTGGGGTCGCCGACCAGGAACACGCTGGGTGCCTGGCCTGCACCGGCACCGACGTAGCCCGACAACCAGCCGTGCAAGGCCTGCCATTGCAGCGGGTTGGTGTCTTGAAATTCGTCGATCAGCAGGTGGCGCACGCGCGCGTCAAGCCGCTGCTGCAGCCAGCCCGAGAGGGTGGCATCGCCAAGCAGGCGCTGCGCCGCGAGTTCGACGTCTCCCATATCGACCCAGCCGCGCTCGCGCTTGCCGTCGGCGTAGGCGCAAAGCAACACGCGCACCAGCCGCGCCATGCGCTGCTGGTGCTGCCAGGCGGCGTGCTGCTCAAGGGCAGCGTGCAAACGCAGCGCCAGGTCTTGCGCGGCCCGAACGGCGGCAAGGTCTTTGATTTTTTCACTGAATTTGCGCGCGCCGCGTTCTTTGGTCAGCAAGGCATCGAGCAGCGCCGCCACGTCGCACGCGCTCAAGGCCTGCTCCAGTGCGACGCCTTTGGCAACAAAGCTGGGCGCATGGGCGCCGCCCAGCGCGCGCGCGCCCGCCCACAGTACGGCGTGCTCAGGGCCGGGCTGCGCCAGGTACTGCGTCGGCGTGGCCAGTGCCGCCAGCTCGGGATAAAGCTGGCCAAACGGCTGCACCGAAGTCTGCACCACCCCGGCGGCGTCGGCCAGCGCAAACTCGACCCGTTTTTGCAACGCATTTTCCAGCGCCTGTTGCGTCTGGTGGCGGCCGTGTTCGGCCACGCAATCCATATAGTCCTGCCGCTCGAGCGGGCGGCTGGCCAGCGCGGCATAAAAATGCGGCCAGACCTGCGCCCGCGCCAGGCTGTCGTCTTCCAGCAGCTCGTACTGGGGCGGCAGGCGCAGTTGCTGCAACACCGACAGCGGCGCGCTGCGCAGCAGGGCCGCAAACCAGCTGTGAAAGGTGCGCAACTGCACCGAGCGGCCGTGCGCGTCGACGCGTTGCTGCAGGCCGCGCAATTCGGCCGCGCGGGCGCGCGCATCGGCCGCGCTCAGTCCGCGCTCGCGCAAGGCCTGCGCCAGTTCGTCGTCTGACAAGCTGGCGCAGCGGCGCAGCTCCTGGTTGAGCCGGGCGCGCATTTCACCGGCGGCTTTTTTGGTGAAGGTGATGGCCAAAATGTCCTGTGGCGCGCAGCCGTCGAGCAAGGCGCGCAGGATGCGCGAGACCAGCATCCAGGTTTTACCGGCGCCCGCGCAGGCCTGCACGGCCAGACTGCGCGCCGGGTCGCAGGCCAGGGCGTAAAAGGCCTCGCGCGAGACCAGCTCGCCATCGATGCGGTAGGCTGCAGGCGTCATGGCGGCAGTGGGTATGGGTTCGAGCGGCAGCGGTGCAACAGGTCAGACGGCTTCATGCCTGGCCCCAGAAATCTTTGCGGCACAGGCCGCGGGCGCTGCAATAATCGCAGCCCCGGCCCGCTCCCAGCGCAGCCATGGGATGGCCGGCGGCCACACGCGCGAGATCATGCGCCAGGCCGACCCGCAACTGCTCGCGCGCGTACAACACCTCGGTCTGCTCAAGCAGCCGCGTGGCTTGCTGGCGCGCGCCGGCGCCGTCTTGGTCGGTGATGCTGAGGTAGGCGGCGCGCAGGTTCTCATCTGGCAGCAGCGCGGCGTAAAAAGCCAGTTGCGTGTCTTCCAGCGGTTCTTTCACGCGCGCCAGCGTTTTGTCGCGGCCTTCGGTTTTGTAGTCGATGACGAAGCGGATGTCGCCTTCGGGGCTGGCCTGGCGGTCGATGCGATCGATCTTGCCGACCAGCTTCCAGGACTCGGCCTGAACACTGAACGCGGCTTCAGCGCGCTCAAAGCGCGGCCCCCTACCCTCTGCGTCGGCTTCAAAACCAGCCAGCCAGTCCAGATAACCGTCGCGCAGCGCCGGCCACAGCGCCTCAAAGGGCAGAAAACCACCCCCTCCATCGGCAGCGTTCAGACCCATGGCGGCGGCGCTGGCAGCGGCGTGCCGATCGAGCGCCGCGCAGTCGGCCGTGCGGCCGGGACGCGCCGCGCCGCGCTGCTCGTGAAAGGCGCACAAGACCGCGTGCAGCCAGTTGCCCAGGTCGCGCTGGTCGGGTTCGTCCTGCAGTTCGGCGGCTTCGGACAAGCGCAACTGGCGCAAGGCAAAAAACCGGTACGGGCAGTCGCGCAAGTCTTGGTAGGCGCTGGCCGAAATCACCTGCGGCAACAGATCGCCCGCCGCCGGCGCCGGGCGCGCCGGCAACTGGGCTTGCAATGGGCGCCAGCGACGCGGGTCGCTGCGGGTTGCCGCTGCTGGGCCGGCGTCAAAGTCCGGCAGCGCCTGCACCCAGGCGCTGGGCAGCACGGCTTCGCCGCGCTGCTGCGTGCGCCACAGCAAATCGAGCTGCGGTTGCGCCAGCGCCTCCTGCCACGCCTGCGCCGCCGCTTGCGCCAGCGCGGCGCGCGTCGGCAAACCCAGCGCTGCGCGCTGCGCCACGCTCCATTGGCCACCCGGCTCGGGGCTGGGGCTGAGGTGTGTCTGATCGCAAGCGGGCAGCACCACCGCGGCAAACGTGCGGCCCAGCAGTTGCGCCAAGGGCACAACAAGCACCGCCGGCTCGATTTCGCCGCGCAGCACGAAGCTGGCATTTTCGAGCACCTCACGCACCCAGGTGGTGAACGCGGCCAGACTCAGCGGCGCGGCGAACCGACCGGCTGGCGCGCCCAGCACAGTCGCCAGCGCCTGGCTCAGCTCGCCCAGCTCGCGCGCCGCATCCGTGTCCAAGCGCAGGGCCTGCAACACCTGTTGACCCGCCGGGTCGCGCTGCAGCAGCTCCCACAGGCCGCTGTCACGCAGCGCAGCAGCCACATCGCCGATCCAGCGCTCGAGCGGCCGCGCCGAGCGCAAGCCAGCCAGCAAGGCCGTCAATCCCTCCGGCAGCGCGGCTGCCAGGGCGGGCGAGCGCACGGCGGCACTCCAACGCGAAACACCGCTTGCGCGGGCCTGCTGCTCCAGGGTCTGCACCTGCGCATCAGGCCAGCGCCGGGCCGACTTGAGCAGGTCGAGCACCTCGTCCATGCCGGCACGCGCGTCGGCCGCGCGCAGCAGGCTCATCAGTTGTGCGCCGGCGTGCGTGGTGGAGAGTTTCCAGCCGGTCTCGTCTTGCAGCGTCACGCCGGCACTGTGCAACAAGGCGCTCACGCGGCGCGTGAGCAAGCGGTCTTGCGCCACCAGCGCCAGCGGTGTATGTCCCGCATTGAGCTGCGCCAACACGCAGGCGCTAGCACGCTGCGCTTCGTCTTCAGCGTCGCTGCAGGCGTGCAAGCGGCGCACGCCAGGCGTGGCCTCGTCAACGCGCAAGGACCAGACGCAGGCACGCTCGCCCCAACGGCGGCAGAGCGCGTCTGCCAGTGGGTCTGGCTGAAAACCCTGCAACACGATCAGGGCGTCGGCATCGGCCCCCGGCTGCGCCAGCGGGCCCCACAGCACATCAGTGGCATAAGCAGAGGTGCTGACCCAGGTCAGTGCCAGCGCGGCGAGCAGATTTTCCCAGTGCAAGGGTGCGGCGGTGGTCAATGCGTCCGACGCCAGGGTGCAGCGCCGCGATTCGGCCCAAGCCAGGCGTTGCTGCGGGTCGACGGCGGCGGCCAGCGGCGCGAGCTGGTGCGCAGCCTCGACCAGTCGGCGCACCAGGCTGGCGCGCAGCGCGGCGTCGACGTCACCCGGCGCCACCCGCTCCAGCAGGGCAGCGGCCACCAGTTGCTCACGCGCCAGGTCCAGGCACAGGTCGGTCGCTGCCGGAACAAAGGCGTGCAGCGCAGCGGCCCAGTGGCGGCTGGAGACAAAGCGCGGAACAAACCCGTTCGGGTGTGCCTGTGCCCAGGCACGACGCCCCAGCGCCATGAGCTGCGCATACGGCACCAGCACCAGTGTTCGGTCGGCGCGAACCTGCTGCACCTGCATGAACTGCTCGATGCGCTCGACCAGCGTCGCCCAGCGCTGCGCCGCCGGGTGGCGGCCAGATGCGGCCGACACGGCGTTCAAATCGGCGCTGCCGTCGGCAGCCCCAGGGAGCAGCGGATCGATCATAAAACGATGGTTTCTGTCACAATGCCGAGAATCGCAACCAGCAGCCATTGCCTGTGGCAGTCGGCCTGTTAGACGCTTGCGCCACACTTTAACCTCCCCGTTCAATGCAGTTAGGACGAATCATGGCCAGCAACCTGATCAAATATGTTTCCGATGCCAGTTTCCAAGCCGACGTGCTCAATGCCGACCTGCCCGTGCTGGTTGATTTCTGGGCCGAATGGTGCGGTCCCTGCAAAACGATCGCCCCTATCCTGGACGACGTCGCCGGCACCTACAACGGCCGCTTGTTGGTGGCCAAGATGAACGTGGACGACAACCGCGAGGTGCCGGCCAAGTTCGGCATCCGCGGCATTCCCACCTTGATGATTTTCAAGAACGGCAAGCTCGATGCCACCAAGGTTGGCGCCTTGAGCAAGTCACAGATGACGGCTTTCATCGATCAGCATCTGGCCTGATTGCCGCGCGCCGGCTCTGGCCCTACACCCGAGTCAAAGGCCAGAGCCGCTTGCAGCAGAGCGGTTTGCCGGCCGCATTTTTCCTGTCATAATTCGCACCGTTACCGGTCAATCCGCGACCGGCCATCGCATCGCGCCCTGTCCGGCAACCGGAAATCAGCGCCCCCACCCCCTCGATTTTTTACCCGACTCCAGCACCGGAGTTGTTTGGAGCGAATTCCATGCACCTGAACGAACTCAAGGCGCTGCACGTGTCTGAAGTCCTCAAGCAAGCCGAGGCGCTTGAGATTGAAAACACCGGCCGCATGCGCAAGCAGGAGTTGATGTTTGCCATCATCAAAAAGCGCGCCAAGGGCGGCGAATTGGTCAATGCAGACGGGGTGCTCGAAGTTCTGCCCGATGGTTTTGGCTTCCTGCGCGCGCCCGACACCAGTTACACCGCCAGCACCGACGACATCTACATCTCGCCCAGTCAGATCCGCCGTTTCAACTTGCACACCGGCGACATGATAGAAGGCGAGGTGCGCATTCCAAAAGACGGCGAACGCTACTTCGCGCTTAACAAGCTCGACAAGATCAACGGCTTGCCGCCAGAGGACAACAAGCACAAAATCATGTTCGAGAACCTGACGCCGCTGTTCCCGAAGGAGCAGATGCGGCTGGAACGCGACATCAAGAGCGAAGAAAACATCACCGGTCGCATCATCGACATCATTGCCCCGGTAGGTCGCGGCCAACGCGCGCTGATCGTTGCGCCGCCCAAAAGCGGCAAGACGGTCATGATGCAACACATCTGCCACGCCATCACCGCCAACCACCCAGATGTCGAACTGATGGTGCTGCTGGTCGACGAGCGCCCGGAAGAAGTGACCGAAATGCAGCGCACGGTGCGCGGCGAGGTGATCGCCTCCACCTTTGACGAACCGGCCGCGCGCCACGTGCACGTGGCCGAGATGGTGATAGAGCGCGCCAAGCGGCTGGTCGAGCTGAAAAAAGACGTGGTCATCATGCTCGACTCGATCACCCGGCTGGCGCGCGCCTACAACAACGTGCTGCCGTCCTCGGGCAAGGTGCTGACCGGCGGCGTCGACGCGAACGCCCTGCAGCGCCCCAAGCGCTTTTTCGGTGCGGCGCGCAAGGTCGAAGAAGGCGGCTCGCTGACCATCATCGCCACCGCGCTGATCGATACCGGCAGCCGCATGGACGAGGTGATTTTTGAAGAGTTCAAGGGCACCGGCAACTGCGAAATCCACCTCGATCGCCGCCTCTATGAAAAGCGCGTCTTCCCCTCGATACAACTCAACCGCAGCGGCACGCGCCGCGAAGAACTGCTGCTGCAGCCGGAGATTTTGCAAAAGACTCGCATCCTGCGCCAGTTCATGTACAACATGGACGAGATCGAGGCGATGGAGATGGTCTTGAAGAGCATGAAGTCGACCAAGAACAACTCCGAGTTCTTCGACATGATGCGTCGCGGCGGCTGACCCGGCTGACCCGCGCTACGGTCTTGCACCCTGATAGAATCAGAGGCTTTGCAACTTGTGGCAAGTACATTGGCCAAGCCAACAAATCCGCTGGCCTGCGGCTACCACGCTTGAAACAGAAAGATTCGCCATGAAAAACGGCATTCACCCCAAATACCGTGAAGTCTGCTTCGTTGATTTGTCCAACGGCTTCAAATTCGTCACGCGCTCCTGCGCCAACACGAAAGAGATGATCAAAATGGAAGACGGTCGCGAACTGCCGCTCTACAAGCTCGACACCTCGAGCGAATCGCATCCGTTTTACACCGGAACACAAAAGAGCGTGGACAACATGGGCGGGCGCGTCGAACGTTTTCGCAACCGCTACAGCAAGACGAGCAGCACCAAGTAAGACGGCCGCAGCCACTGCATTCTGGTGGGCCTCTGAAAAAACAGCCGCTGATTCCGGCTGTTTTTTTTTACCGTCGGCTGCTGGCAGCGCAGCTAAAAGTACAGTTTTGCGGTTTCGCCCTGTACATTTCCCGCAGTGAATCCTCCCACCCCCGCCACCCCAGCGATTGTCAGCCAAGCGGCCGTGCGCCGCCTGCCCCGGCTGGCACTGATCCTGTTTTGCGCCGCTTATGTGCTGCCCGGATTTCTGGGGCGCGAGCCGTGGAAAGACGCCGACGTCACCGCGTTTGGCGTCATGCTGGAAATGGCGGCGGGGCGCAGCAGTTGGTGGCAGCCTCAATTGCTTGGCCTGGCGGTCGATGAATCCGGCCCCCTGCCCTACTGGCTGGGCGCCGTGGCGATCGAGTTGCTGCCTTTTTTCTCGTCTCACCTGGCAGCCCGCATCCCGTTTGCGCTGTTGCTGGCGCTGACCCTGGCGTGTACCTGGTACGCCGTCTACCACTTGGCGCGCCAACCGGCGGCACAGCCGGTGAGTTTCGCGTTTGGCGGCGAGGCCAGACCAGCCGATTACGCGCGTGCGCTGGCCGACGCCGGCCTGCTGGCCCTGCTGGCCTGCCTAGGCTTGGCGCAACTCGCGCACGAAACCACGCCCGATCTGGTTCGTCTGTCGCTGGTGGCGCTGATGTTGTACGCGGCGGCCCGCCTGGCGCATCAGACTGAGCGCCAGCCGGTGCATGCGCTGGCAGCCTGGGGACTGGCCGCGCTCGGTCTGACCTTGAGCGGCGGCATCTGGCTCAGCGCGGTTCTGGGCAGCGGCCTGCTGGGAGCGATCTGGCTGGCACGCCGGCGGCCGCGCCATCAGGCCATCGAAGTCAACCCGACACCGCCTGATCTCTTGTACTGGTCAGCCGGGGTGCTGTTGTTGGTCGTCGCCAGCGCCATCGGGGCCGGCCTGGCAGCGCTGCCGCAACCGAGAATCGACTTTTCGCCCGAGCACTGGCTGCGCTGGGCCCGGCTGCTGCTGTGGTTTTCCTGGCCGGCCTGGCCGCTGGTGCTCTGGACCCTGTGGCGCTGGCGCCGCCAGTTGCTAGAGCCCCATCTGGCCCTGCCCTTGTGGGTTGCACTGGTCGGCGTGGCGCTCAGCGCCCTCTCAAACGAGCGCGACCGCGCCCTGCTGCTGGCGCTGCCGGCACTGGCAGCGCTGGCGGCATTTGCCCTGCCGACACTGCGGCGCAGCATGGCGGCGCTGATTGACTGGTTCACGCTTGTTTTTTTCACCGCCTGTGCCTTCATCATCTGGGTCATCTGGCTGGCCATACAAACCGGCGTTCCGGCCCGACCGGCTGCCAATGTGGCCCGGCTGGCACCGAATTTCGTGCACGAGTTCTCTTGGCTGCTGTTTGTTCCGGCCGCACTGGCCAGCGCCGCCTGGCTGGGGCTGGTGGCCTGGCGGATGTGGCGCCACCGCGATCAGATTTGGAAAAGTCTGGTGTTGCCGGCGGCCGGCAGCACGCTGTGCTGGCTGCTGCTGATGACGCTGTGGCTGCCGCTGCTCGATTTCGGCCTGAGTTATGGGCCAGCGGTGCGCCGCATTGCCGCGCTGGTGCCGCCGCAGAGCTGTGTGTTGGTCAAAGGTCTGTCTCCAGCGCAGATCGCGGCGCTGCAATACCACGGCGGCCTGGACTTGCGGCGCAGCAAGGGCAGCGCAGCAACGCCGTGCCTGACGCTGGTGCTTGCGCCAGCGCAGCGAGATATGCTGGTGCAGCGCAGCGACTACCGGCAATGGACTTATGTGAGCACGGTCGGCCGACGCAACGACGACCGGGAGCGCTTGCTGGTCTACCGGCGCGCAAGCGATTGAGCAGCGGCTTTAGGCCAGCGGGTGCGGCCGCACCCGCGTCGGCGGCAGCGAGATGACAAAGGTCGACCCCTGACCGAGCACGCTTTGCACATCGATCAGGCCGCCGTGGCGCTGCGCGACGTGTTTGACAATCGCCAGCCCCAGGCCGGTGCCGCCGGTTTCACGCGAGCGGCTGCGATCGACCCGATAAAAACGCTCGGTCAAACGAGGCAAGTGCTCGGACGAAATACCGGGCCCGGTATCTGTGACAAAAAACTCAGCCCATCCATCCGGGCGCAAGCGCCAGCCAGCCACAATCTGGCCGCCACCGGGCGTGTAGCGCACGGCGTTGCTCAGCAGGTTGGACAGGGCACTGAGCAACTCGGTCTTGGCGCCTGCGATCCAGATGGCGGGCGCTGCAACGGCTCGAATATCGTGTACCGGCTGGGCAAGCACCTGTGACAAGCCCTGCGCTTCTTGCAGCACCTGCGCCAGCAATTCCTCGCTGTCTGTCCATTGACCCAGCCCTGGCGGCGGACTGCCCTCCAAGCGGGAGAACGTGAGCAAGTCACTGACCAGGGTTTGCATGCGCTGCGCCTGCTGACTCATCAGCGCGAGGTAGCGCACACGGTCGGCTTCTTCGAGCTCTATGGTCTGCAGGGTTTCAACGAAACCGCTCAGCACGGTCAGCGGGGTGCGAATTTCGTGCGATACATTGGCGACGAAATCGCGCCGCATGGCCTCAGCCCATTGCAAAGCCGTGACGTCGCGCGTGAGCATGAGCTTGCGCTTTTTTCCGTAGGGGTGAATTTGCAAGGAAATCTGGGACGGCTGCGAAGGCCGCGGCCCTGGGCCGTCGATCTGGATTTCGCGGCCGAAATCGGCATGGGCCAGATAGCTCGCGAAAACAGGCGCGCGAACCAGATGGCGCACGGACTGACCGAGATCGCGCTGGGGATCAAAACCGAGGTGGGCGGCGGCGGTCAGATTCGACCACTCGATGCGCCCGGCGGCGTCGAGCAAGACCACGCCGTTGGGTGAAGACTGGATCGCCGCCAGAAATTCCTCCAGCCGAGCGTCGCTGTTTTGCGCCTTTTTTTCCAGTTTCTTGATGATCTTGCGGTTGCGCTCGGTCAGCTCACGCCAGACCCCGGACATTTCGGGTGCCCGGCTGGCCTCGGCTTTGTTGAGCCAGTCGAGCAAGCGGCGCGCGCGCAGGTGGTCGAGCAAGCTCCAGATCAGGCTGCCCAGCAGGGCACCGAAGACGGCCCAGAGGGTCGAGTCGGCGTACCAGCCCCACAGCGCACCCAAGGACACCAGCAGCAACAGTTCGCTGGCACGGCGAATCATCCCAAGATCAGGCGGTGCTGAGCGAGGAGCCTGGTGCTGGACGGGAGTTGCCGTTGCTGCCGGTCAAGCGGTAGCCAGCGCCGCGCACGGTCTCTATCATGCAGGCGGCTTCTCCGAGCGACTCGCGCAGGCGTTTGACATGCACGTCTACCGTGCGTTCTTCGATAAAAACGTGATCGCCCCAGACCTTGTCGAGCAGCGTGCCGCGCGTATGCACCCGCTCGGCGTGCTTCATCAGGTAGTGCAAGAGTTTGAACTCGGTCGGGCCAACCTTGAGTTCGGTGCCGCAAAAGGTGATGCGATAAGTGGCCGCGTCCAGCACCAACTCACCCACCTGCACCGTATCGTTGACGATCTCGGGCGCGCGCCTGCGCAGCACGGCGCGAATGCGTGCCAGCAATTCCTGGGTGGAGAACGGTTTGGTGATGTAGTCGTCGGCGCCGGCGTCCAGGCCCTGCACCTTGTCGGACTCGTCGCTGCGTGCGGTGAGCATGAGGATGGGCACGGTCTTGGTGCGCTCATTCTTGCGCCACTGGCGCGCCAGTGCCGCGCCGCTCTCGCCGGGCAGCATCCAGTCGAGCAAAATCACGTCGGGTAAAACCGCGTCCACCTCGCGCTGGGCGGCTGCGCCGTCAAATACCACCGTGGGCGCAAAGCCGTTGTGCCGCAGGTTGACGGCAATCAGTTCGGCGATCGAGGGCTCGTCTTCGACCACCAGCACGCGCGGCAACTTTCTCATCGAGTCACCGCGTCTACTTGATCGGCTGGCTTGTGCCGAATGTCCTCACCCTTGACGACGAAAACAATCTGTTCGGCGATGTTTTTGGCATGGTCCCCGACCCGCTCGATCGCCTTGGCCAGAAACAGCAAATCCATGCCGGCCGAGATGGTGCGCGGGTCGGCCATCATGTAGGTGATCAGCTTGCGCAGGAAACCGTCGTACTCGACGTCGATCCGGTCATCCTCCTTGAGGATGCTGACGGCCATGGCGACGTCGAGCCGGGCAAAAGCGTCCAGCGACTTGCGCAGCAGCCCGGCGGCCAAATCTGCCGCCACCCGCAACTCGGAATTGGGCAGCCCGCGGGCAGAACCACTTTGCAGAATCGATTTCACCATGCGGGCAATGCGCGCGACCTCGTCACCGGCGCGTTCGAGGTTCTGGGTCGTGCGCGCGATCGCCATCAGGAAACGCAAATCGCGCGCGATCGGCTGGCGCCGGCTGATGGTGGAGATGATCTCGCGGTCAATGTACACCTCCATCTGATTGACTCTGGGCTCGAGTTCGAGCACCTGGTCGGCCGCATCCCTATCCATGTGCACCAGCGCGTGCAGCGCCTGCTGCAACTGGGATTCGACCAGACCGCCCATCTCGAGCACGTGGGTCGAGATGGCGTTGAGCTCGGCGTCGAACTGACTGGAAATGTGTTTGTCACTCATGTCAGGCAAAGCTTTCTGTGATTTTCGTTGTCGAATTTCGACGGGAGGGGCAAGAACCGGATCGGCCGCATAGCATGCAAACCGTTTGCCCGCGTCACAACGACGCTCCACGAAGTGACCGAATCTACGGTTTGCATGTGTCAATGTTATGACAACTTTTCTTGCTGTCATAAATCCGGTGTCAGCGCTGCGGCTGCGGCCTCGTTCACGGCGGGTTGACGCCGTGCGTCCTCAGACACCGCCACCGGATGCGGCACAATCCGTGCACTGTCCCCAGAAGGACGCTCCCTCAGTCCCCGTCGGTCTGAGCAGATTGCACATGGATAACGGAACCCTACTGGCCGCCATCGACATGGGGTCCAACAGTTTTCGGCTCGAGATCGGCCGCTACCATTCGGGCCACATCGAACGGGTCGAATACATCAAAGAGCCGGTGCGCCAGGGCAATGGGCTCGATGCCGAGAAAAATCTCAGCCAAGCGGCGATGGAGCGCGGCTGGGAATGCCTGGCCCGCTTTGCCGAGCGGCTGCACGGCTTCAAAAAGCACCAGGTGCGTGTCGTCGCCACCCAAACCCTGCGAGAAGCCAGAAACCGGCAGGATTTTCTGCGCAACGCCCAATCGATCCTGGGCTTTTCCATCGAGGTGGTGTCTGGTCACGAAGAAGCCCGTTTGATTTATCAGGGCGTCTCGCGCTTGCTGCCGCAATCCCACGAGCGGCGGCTGGTGGTCGATATCGGCGGCCGCTCGACCGAGATGATTCTGGGTCAGGACTTCACGGCGCACAAGATGGAGTCGTATCGACTCGGTAGCGTGGCCTGGTCGGGCCGCTATTTTCCTGCTGGCGTCATCGCTCACAACGCCTTCCAGACCGCCGAGATCGCCGCGCAGGCGGTGCTGGACGAAGCGCTGGAGATTTTCAGCCCCGCTTCCTGGGACTTGGCTTACGGCTCCTCGGGAACGGTCAGTGCCGTGGCCGACTTGCTCGCAGCGGCTGGCTGGGCGCCGGGTGAAGTCAGCCGCTGCGGTCTGGACTGGCTGGTCGATCGCTTGACCAAGGCTGGTCACGTTGATCAAGTCCGGCTCGATGGCCTGCGCGACGACAGGCGCCCGGTGCTGTGTGGCGGCGTGAGCGTGCTGCGGGCTATTTTTGATTTGTTCGGCATCGATAAAATGCTGCCCGCAGAAGGCGCCCTGCGCCAGGGCGCCCTGTTCGACCTGATCGATCGCGAGACCGACGGCGCCGACGTGCGCGAACGCACCGTACGCTGGCTGGGCGAGCGTTTTTTGGTCGATCAGGCGCAGGCGCAGCGCGTCAGCAACGTGAGTCGGGCGCTGTTTTCCCAGGTCGCGCAGGTCGATGCGCAAAACGATCCCTACTCGCGCAAGCTGGCCTGGGCCGCGCAATTGCATGAAATCGGCACCCACATCTCGCACGACGCCGCCTACCACCACGGTGCCTACATTCTGGATCACGTCGACGCACCCGGGTTTTCATGCTCGGAGCTGCACCGCATGAGCCAATTGGTGCTGGGCCAGCGCGGCAAGCTGCGCAAGCTCGGCAGCTTGCTCGCAGAGGAATTGTTCGTCAAACAACTGATGTGTCTGCGCCTAGCGGTGCTGCTGTGCCATGCGCGGCGCATGCCCGAGCACGAGTCGGTCAGCCTGCGCTACCAGACGGGCTGTTTCAGCCTGAGTACCCGTGCGGGTTGGGCCAAACGCTTCCCGCAGTCGGCCTGGCTGCTGAGCGAAGAAGTGCTGGCATGGCAGAAATCGGATTGGACGTTCAGCGCCGAAATTCGTTGAGCAGCCCGTTGACAATCCTGAAGAACGATATAAACTGTTTATCCCATTTGTTATTAAACCTCAGCGGGAGCACCCACATGACCATTTCCGACAACAAGCCCGGCCCGAAGAAATCCAAACTGGTGCGCGACAGCTTCACCATCCCCAAAGAAGAGTTTGCCGCCATCGACAGCCTGAAAACGCGCGCCGTCGCGCTCGGCACCTCGGTCAAAAAAAGCGAGCTGCTTCGTGCCGGCTTGCTGCTGCTGCAAGGCCTTGATGAGGGCGCCTTCAAAGCTGCCCTGGCTGGCGTGCCGACACTGAAAACGGGGCGCCCGAGCAAAACAGGCGAAGCAAAAACAGCCGCCCGCAAACCCGTGGTGAAAGCAGCGCTGAAGCCAGCCGTCCAAGCAAAAACCGATCAGACCAGCCCAGCCCCGGCTGCCGCGCCGCCAGCAGCGGCCTCGCCTGCTGCAAAGCCGGCAGCGGCGCGCAAAGCGGCCAACCGACGGGAACCGGCGACGCCAGGTGACAAAACGGTGTGACGCTGTCTGCCACGCCGCTCACCCAGGCCCGGTGGCGGTGCACTCTCGAGTCTATGCACCCGTCATAGCATTTCCGGCGTCTGAACCGTCACCAGCACGGTCTGGCCGTCATCGTTGCGGTCGCGCAGCCACCAGATGGCCCCTTTTTTGACCGCACAATCCTCTTCGCTCAAGCTGAGCAGGCGCGCAATCACCCGGCCCAGCGTAGGCTGGTGACCGACCACCACCGCCGGCAACTTGCCGTGCGGCCACTGAACCAGCTCGAGCAGGGCCAGCGGGTCACCTTCAGGCGCCAGTTCTTCGCACAGTTTGTACTTGCGCCCGAGCGCGCGCACGGTCTGTTCGGTACGCTGCGCCGGGCTGGCATAGATGCGGGCGGCTTGCGGTAGCTTCAGATCAAGCCAGGCCGCCATGCGCGCCGCCTGCTTCTCACCGCGCGGCGTCAGGCGGCGCGCCAGATCTTGGGCGTCGCCCTGCCGGCCCAACAAGGTATCGGGGTGGTCCTGCGCCTGCGCATGACGCCAGAGAATCAAATCCATGCCACTGCCCTCCTGATCAAGCTTTGCTGCCGTAGCGCGCCATCAGCGTGGCCTGCGCCGAATGCAGCGCGACCCGGCCCCGACCACTGGTTGCAGCCGCCGCCGGCAGATACCCCCCACCAGGTTGCTGCAGCCAAGCGTCTTTGTTGTCCTGCAGGTAGAGTGTGAGGCACTCGTCTACGATGCGCTGGCGCAGTGCCGGGTCGGTCACCGGCCATGCCAGCTCCACCCGGCGCAGCATGTTGCGGTTCATCCAGTCAGCACTCGACAACCACAGTTCCTCCTGCCCGTCGACCGAGAAATAAAACACCCGGGAATGTTCGAGCAGGCGCCCGATGATGGAACGCACGCGCAGATTGTCGCTCACGCCGGGCACCTGAGCTGGCAAGA
Source organism: Hydrogenophaga sp. (assembly GCF_014773545.1). Lineage (GTDB taxonomy): Bacteria > Pseudomonadota > Gammaproteobacteria > Burkholderiales > Burkholderiaceae_C > Hydrogenophaga. The sequence continues at coordinate 164,554 of NZ_SDDV01000003.1, forward strand.
TACAGGCCCCGCGCACAATCAGGTCGACTTTCACCCCTTGCTGTGAGGCCCCCACCAGCGCCCGCGCCAGCGGTTCGTCGGTCAGGGCGTTCATTTTGAGGACGATGAGCGCCGGCTTGCCAGCCTTGGCAGCCAGCCCTGCGGCTTCGACCTTTTCCAGCATGGCGCGGTGCAGGTGAAACGGCGCCACCAGCACCTTGTTCATGCGTGCCAGGCGGTTCTGGCTGGCCAGATGCAAAAAAACCTGCTCCAGGTCGGCGGTCAGGGCATCATCTGCCGTCAGGTAACTCAGGTCGGTATAGAGCCTGGCGGTGCCGGGGTTGTAGTTGCCGGTGGACAAATGGGCGTAGCGCCGCAAAGAGCCCTCTTCGCGCCGCGTCACCAGCAGCATCTTGGCGTGTGTCTTCAAACCCACCACGCCATACACCACCTGGGCGCCAACTGACTCCAGGCGCTCGGCGTAATTGATATTGGCTTCTTCGTCAAAGCGCGCCTTGAGCTCGACCACCGCCGTGACTTCCTTGCCGCGGCGCACCGCTTCCCGCAGCAAGTCCATCAGCTCAGACTTGGCGCCGGTGCGGTAAATCGTTTGTTTGATCGCCAACACCCGGGGGTCTTGCACGGCTTCGCGCAAGAACGATAGCACCGCGTCGAAGCTCTCATAGGGCTGGTGGATCAAGACGTCGCCGTGTTGCAGCCGGTCGAAGTAGGACTGACCCGGCGCAAGCTGCGCCGGCCAGCCGGGGCTGTAGCGTTCAAAGCGCAGCGCAGGCGCGTCGATTTGTTCGATCAATTGATTCAACCGCACCAGATTGACCGGACCCGGCACGCGGTACAAGGCCTGCTCGGGCAAGGCAAACTGCTCCAGCAGAAAGTGCGACAAGTGCTCGGAGCAGCCGGCCGCGACTTCCAGCCGCACGGCCTCTCCGTAGTGCCGCTGCTGCAAACCGATGCGCAACGCCGTGCGCAGATTTTTCACCTCTTCCTCGTCCACCGCCAGGTCCGAATGGCGGGTGACGCGAAACTGCGAAAACTCGGTCACCAAGCGCCCCGGGAACAAGTCGGCCAGATGCGAACGCATCAGGCTGGCGATGGAGACAAAGTGCGTCTGACGCGAGCCGTTGACCGGCGGCATGCGCAAGAAACGCGGCAGCACGCGCGGGATCTTGACAATGGCGATTTCGTTTTCGCGCCCAAAAGCATCTTTTCCGACCAGCCGCACGATGAAGTTGAGCGATTTGTTGGCCACCTGCGGAAACGGATGCGCCGGATCCAGCCCCACCGGCAGCAGCAAGGGCTGCACCTCGCGCACATAGTAGTCCTTGACCCAGCGGCGCTGGCGCAGATTGCGCTCGCCGTGCTCGACCAGCTTGATACCTTTTTTCTCCAGCAGCGGCAGCAATTCGTCGTTGTAAATGGCGTATTGCTGCGCCACCAGCACCTGCACCTGGGCCGAGACCCGGTCGTACGTCTGCACCGAGTAAAGACCGCTTTGCTCGTTGGACTTGCGTGCGCTCAGGTGCAGCGCCATGCGCACTTCGAAAAACTCGTCCAGGTTGCTGGAGACGATGCTCAGATAGCGCAGCCGCTCGAGCAGCGGGACGCCGGGCTTTCGAGCCCAGCTCAGCACCCGCTCATTGAAAGCCAAGATGCTTTGGTCTCGATCCAGAAAATGCAGGCGGCCGTTGTGTGCGGTGGAACTCATGAATTTTGTCGATTGCGCCCCACCCCACTCGCTTTCGACCCAGAACGGGCCGGGCCACTTCAGCGCTCATTCAACGAAGGGGGGATGCTTGTGCGCTATTTTCACACGCGGCGACTCCAGCAGTGCCGACGGCGAGGGTGCATCATGGACCGGATGTTGGCGCGGCACCAAAAATGAGACGAACAGCTCGGCCACCGCGCGCCAGTCGAACATCAAAGCGCGCTGGCGCGCCTGGCGTCGGTTGATTTTAAGCGCTTGCGACCAAGCCTGGCGCAGATCGACGTCGAGCGCCCCGCCGGAACCGACCACCTGCAGCGGACCGTCGACCGGATAGGCTGCCACCGGCAGCCCGCAAGCCATTGCCTCCAGCATCACCAGCCCAAAGGTATCGGTTCGACTGGGAAAAACAAACACATCGGCTGCGGCGTAGACCTGCGCCAGCTCCACAGGCTTGAGCAAACCCAGCCAGTGCACGTTGGGGTATTTGCTGCGCAGCGCGGCTTCCAGCGGACCGACGCCGCACACCACCTTGCTGCCCGGCACGTCCAGCGCCAAAAAGGCTTCAATGTTCTTTTCTGCCGACACGCGCCCCACAAACAAACTGACCGGCCGCGCCAGTGGCCCCAGCAGCCGGCAGCTGCTGGCCTGCTCTGCCAGCGCAAACAACTGCGTATCGACTCCGTGCGTCCAGGCCCTCAAATGGGGAAAACCGCGCTGATGCAACATCTGGAGCACCCCTGCGGTGGGCACCAGAATGGCGCTGCTGGGGCGGTGAAAGTGGCGCAGCAGCGCGTAACCCCAAGAGGTGGGCACACCGAGCATCGCCGTCGCGTATTCCGGGTACTTGGTGTGAAAAGCGGTGCTGAACGGCAGCTTGCGGCGCAGGCAATAACGCCGCGCCGCCCAGCCCAGCGGGCCTTCGGTGGCGATGTGGATCGCGTCGGCCTGCGCCTGATCCATCAGGCGCACGAGTTCGGAGCCGGGAAACAGGGCCAGGTCGATGCCCGCGTAGCCCGGGCAGGGCCGGGTGCGAAACTGGCCAGGCTGGATCACGTCCACCGCGTACCCCAGCGCCTGCGTCTGGCGCACCAACTCCAGCAGCGTAGTGACCACGCCGTTGACCTGGGGCTGCCAGGCGTCTGTGACGATAAGGATTTTCATGCTGGACTCGACTGCTGGCTTATTTCTCAAACGAGGTCACGTTGCGACTCCAGGCGTGTCAGCTCTGCCGCACGCTGTTCTTCTGTGGGCAGCAACTTCCAATGCAGCAATTCGAGTCGACCGTCGAAGTGCTCGACCAGCGCCGATCGGCTCTCGACCCAGTCGCCGTCGTTGCAGTACAGCGTGCCGTCGATGCTGCGCATCTCGGGGTGGTGAATATGGCCGCACACCACGCCCTGATAACCCCTGGACCTGGCCTCGGCGGCGACGGCGCGCTCGAAGTCGGACACGATGCTGACCACCTTCTTGACCCGGTGCTTGAGGTAGTGCGAGAGCGACCAGTACGGCAGACCCAGCCGCGCGCGCAGGGAATTGAGGTGGCGGTTGAGCCGCAAGGTGAGGCCGTAGAGGTTGTCGCCCAGGTAGGCCAACCACTTGGCGCACTGGATCACGCCGTCGAAATAGTCACCGTGCACCACCCACAGCCGACGGCCGTCGGCCGTGGTGTGGACAATTTCATTCGCCACCTCGATGCTGCCGAAGTTATGGCCGTCGAACTGGCGCGCGAACTCATCGTGGTTGCCCGGCACGAACACCACGCGACAGCCTTTGCGTGCGCGGCGCAACAGCTTTTGCACCACATCGTTGTGCGCCTGCGGCCAGTACCACTTGCGACGCAACTGCCAACCGTCGATGATGTCACCCACCAGATAAAGCATCTGGCTGGGGTGTTGCTTGAGGAATTCGAGCAAGGGCTTGGCCTGACAAGCCGGCGTACCCAGATGCAGGTCGGAGATGAAAACAGCTCGATAACGGGGGCGCTCATGCGGGTCGGCTCCAGCGTCGCTGCCCTCATCCGCGTCCCACTCGGGCGTGTCATGGGTGCGTTCGATGCCTTCTGCAAAACCGGACTTGGCTGCCCAGCCACCCAGGGCATCAAATGCGCTGCCCATCAGACCCCCAAAAAGTGTTTGCGGTAGCGCGGCGGCAAATCGGCAATGCGCATCAGCATCGGCAGATCGGCCGCGTTGAAATCCGGGTCCCAGGCCGGCGGCCCCAGCACCTTGGCACCCAGACGCAAATAGCCCTTGATGAGGGCCGGTGGCTCGACGACCAGTGAATCGTCGAGCTGCTCGACCGGCAGCGGCAGGCGTGGACGGACGTGAAAATCGATCGGTGCCAGATGCTTTTCTTTCACCTGGCGCCAGATGCTGGCGGCGGCATGACCGCCGCCGATCAAACCGTGCGCACCTTCGTGCTGCATGGGGATGCTGGCGCAGCCGATCATGGTGTCGAGCTGGTTGCGCACCATGAACTCGGCCAGCGCCCCCCACAGGGCCATGATGACACCGCCGTGCCGGTGCTCGACGTGCACGCAACTGCGGCCCAGCTCGACCATGCGGCTGCGCACATGGCGCAAGCGGGTGAGATCGAATTCGGTATCGCTGTAGGTGCTGCCAACGCGCCTGGCCTGCGCTGGGGTCAGCACGCGGTAGGTGCCGATCACCTCGGCGCTGTCCACCTGGCGCACCAGCAGATGTTCACAAAAATCGTCAAACAAATCGACGTCGTGTCCGGGCACGGTCTGCGGCAGCCGAGCCCCCATCTCAGAGGCGAAAACGCTGTATCTCAATCTTTGCGCGGCGCGAACTTCGTCCAGATGCCGGGCCCACGAAACCTCGATACCGGCCGGCGTGGGTTTGGACGCCTGCGCGCCCACCAGCGGCCAAGCAGCGCCATCGGAGCCCGGATGAAGCGACCCCCGTGGCCGCGCAAGCGGCGAAATATCCAGCGTGGGCGTAGGCAACTCTTTCATGGCAGGCATCTCCCGGGTTGTGTGGCCGCGTGGCGGCGCGTGTTGTTCAGCGTGGCAGGCAAGCGTCATGCATACCTATTCTGCAAAGCGCACGTGAATAATTTGCGACATTCCAAAGAACATTGGATGACATTGCGGCGTTCTGAATAGACAACGAAAAATCATTTGCACGCTTCAACTACAATCGAAATATGATTTCCCCGCTGTCCGAAGAAAACCAGACCCTGCATGCGTTGTCCGCCTTGGCGCAGGTGCAGCGGCTGCGTGCGTTTCGAGCCCTGGTGGTCGCCGGTGCGGCCGGTTTGAGCGCCGGCGCGCTGGCACAGCAACTTGAACTGGCGCCCAGTTCGCTGAGCTTTCACCTCAAGGAACTGGTGCATGCCGGACTGATTTACAGCCACCCGAAAGGCCGCTTTCTGATTTACCGCGCGAACTTCGAACGCATGAATGCCGTGCTGGCCTACCTGAGCGAGCATTGCTGCCAAGGCCAGGTCTGCGATCTCGTGCCCAGCACCTGTGCTGCGCCTCTCAGTACTTCACCCCTGCAAAGCCAAGCTGCCCTATGCAAACCACCACACCTTTGAACGTTCTGTTTCTCTGCACCCACAACTCGGCGCGCAGCATCATGGCCGAGGCGGTGCTCAATCACCTGGGCGGCACACTTTTGACCGCCTACTCGGCCGGCAGCAGCCCGCGCGCGCATCAACAGCCGAACCCGTTTGCCCTGCAAGCGCTGCAAGCGGCCGGCATCGCCAGCGCCGGGCTGCACAGCAAAAGCTGGGACGTTTTCGCACGACCTGACGCGCCGCGCATGGATTTGGTCATCACGGTATGCGACAGCGCTGCCGCAGAGGCTTGCCCCTACTGGCCGGGCCAGCCTGCGAGTGCGCACTGGGGCTACCCCGATCCCTCCCACACACAAGGCAGTGACGCTGACAAACTGGCCGCCTTCCAACAAACGCTGCTGGCACTGCAGCAACGAATCGAACGGCTGCTCAGCCTGGCTCCCGCCCGCATGGACCGCCTGGCGCTGCAGCAACAGGCGCGGGCGCTGGCGCAAGAGCAGCCATGAGCGGCGCCAGCGTGGCCCCGGCGGACGACAACTCACTGGGACAAAAACTGCTGGCCGAAGGGCTGGGCACCTGCGCGCTGCTGTGCGTGGTGATTGGCTCGGGCATCATGGCCGAGCGTCTGGCCGACGGCAACGTGGCGCTGGCCCTGCTGGCCAACACACTGGCCACCGTGTTCGCGCTCTATGTGTTGATCGAAACCCTGGGGCCGATCAGCGGCGCGCACTTCAACCCGGTGGTCACGCTGGCGCTGGCTGTCAGTGGGCGACTCGGCCCACAGCGCGTGGCGCTGACCGCGTTGGGCTACATCGCCTGCCAGCTCGCTGGCGCCGTGCTCGGTGCCTGGCTGGCGCACGCCATGTTCGGGCTCGACCTGTTGCAGACCAGCACCAAGCTGCGCAGCGGACCCGGGCTGTGGCTGGCCGAGGTGGTGGCCACGGCGGCGCTGATCTGGGTCATCTGCCGCAGCTTCGATGGCCGGGTGCAGGCCCGGGTCAGCACGCTGGTGGCCTGCACCATAGGCGCGGCTTACTGGTTCACTGCCAGCACCAGTTTTGCCAACCCGGCCGCCGTTCTGGGGCGGCTGCTCAGCGACAGCTTTGCCGGCATTGCGCCAAGCAGCGCGCCAGCCTTTGTGCTGGCCCAGTGCGTTGGCGGCGCGCTCGGCCTGCTGCTGGCGCTGCAACTGCAAGCCCGCAAAACAGCAGCGCCGCGCGCAGTGCCCAGCGCCAGCCTGCCAAAATAGCGGGCCGTGATCTTTGCCGCCAACACCCACCCGCCCGCCGCGCAGCAGCACCTGAGCTGCCACCCAGCCACGCCGTGCGCGCTGGCACTGGCGATCACGGTGCAATGTGGCTGGGCAGACTGGCTGGGTACGCGCGGCTTGTTGCTGCACTACCGGCTGCTGGGTGAGGTGAGCGGCCTGCGTCTGCCCGCTGCCGCCACGCCCGGCCCGGCCGACGATTTGTGGCGCCGCTGTTGCCTGGAAGCTTTTGTCGCCTGCCCCGGCCAGACGGCTTACCACGAGTTCAATTTTTCCCCCTCGGGCCAGTGGGCGGCTTATCCTTTTGACGCTGTGCGCGTGCGCGCCGTCGCCCAAGCTGCCCGCCCGCCGCAACCGGCACCTGAGCTGCGCTGGCAACGCAGCGCCGACGAACTGAAGCTGCTGGCCTGGCTGCCCGGCGCCGCGCTGCCCGAGTCAGCGCCCGCTTGCGGTCTGCAGCTCGGCCTGAGCGCGGTGATTGAGACCCGCTGCGGCCAGCTCAGCTATTGGGCGCTGCGCCACCCAGGCGAGCGGCCCGATTTTCATCACCGCGGCGGTTTCGTGCTGCACGTCCCCCACAACACGAACGGAGCGCCCGCTTGCCGCAAGCCAAGCCCTGCTGCATCCTGAATTCCCCATGAAACTCGGTCTCGAACGTTTTTTACAAGAACCCACGCTGCGCGCACCGCTGGCCGGACGCCGCCTGGCCCTGTTGGCGCACCCGGCGTCGGTGACACGCGATCTGAGCCATTCGCTGGACGCGCTGGCGGCGCTGCCCGACCTGAAGCTGTGCGCCGCCTTCGGCCCGCAGCACGGGCTGCGCGGCGACAAGCAAGACAATATGATCGAGTCGCCCGACTACGTCGACCCCCGACTCGGCATCCCGGTCTACAGCCTGTACGGCAGCGTGCGCCGCCCCACGCCAGAGATGCTGGAGCGCTTCGATGTGCTGCTGGTTGACCTGCAAGACCTGGGTTGCCGCATCTACACCTTTATCACCACGCTGCGCTACGTGCTCGAGGCAGCGGCGGCGCAGGGCAAGGCGGTCTGGGTGCTGGATCGGCCCAACCCGGTCGGCCGCCCGGTCGAAGGCCTGCTGCTGCGCCCCGGCTGGGAGAGCTTCGTCGGCGCTGGAGTGCTGCCTATGCGCCACGGTCTGACGCTGGGCGAACTGGGTCACTGGTTCATCGCCACGCTGGGGCTGGAGCTGGAATACCGCGTCATTGCCATGCAGGGCTGGCAGCCCGACGCCGCACCCGGCCACGGCTGGCCGAGCGAGCGCAGTTGGGTCAACCCCAGCCCGAACGCCGCCCACCTGTCAATGGCGCGCGCCTACGCCGGCACCGTCATGCTCGAAGGCAGCACGCTGTCGGAAGGGCGTGGCACGACCCGTCCGCTGGAACTGATGGGCGCGCCCGACATCGACGCCCGGTGCCTGCTGCAGGACATGCAGCGACTGGCGCCGCACTGGCTGCGCGGCTGTGTGCTGCGCGAGTGCTTCTTCGAGCCGACTTTCCACAAACACGCCGGGCAGCTCTGTGCCGGACTGCAAATCCACGTCCAAGACCCGCTGCACTACGAACACGCCGCGTTTACGCCCTGGCGGCTGCAGGCACTGGCGTTCAAGGCGCTGCGCCTGCAAGCACCAGACTACGCGCTGTGGCGCGACTTTGCCTACGAATACGAGCACGACCGGCTGGCGATAGACCTGATCAACGGCAGCCCCTTGCTGCGCCAATGGGTCGACGACGCCGGTGCCGGCGCATCCGAACTGGACGCGCTGGCCCAACCCGACGAGGCCGCCTGGCAGCACGCGCGCGAGCCTTTTTTGCTCTATTGAGTGCGTCTCGGCTCAGGCCTGCGCCTGCACCGCTTGCAGCAGGCGCTCGGCGCAGTTTTTGGCCTGCTGCGCATCGCGCGCCTCGACCATCACGCGCAGCAGGGGCTCGGTGCCGCTGGGGCGGATCAATACGCGCCCGGCATCGCCCAGCTCGGCCTGCACGGCCCGGATTTCCTCAGTCAGCAAGGCGTTGCTTTTCCAATCCTGCCCTGCTTGCAAGCGCACATTGAGCAGCACCTGCGGAAACAGCGTCACGGCAGCGAGCAGTTGCGCCATCGTCTGGCCGCTGTCTACGCAGGCGTGCAAAACCTGCAAGGCGCTGACCAGGCCATCACCGGTGGTGTGGCGGTCCAGCACCAACAAGTGGCCGGAGCCCTCGCCGCCCAAGGTCCAGCCGCAGCGCTCCAGCGCCTCCAGCACGTAGCGGTCGCCCACCTGGGCACGCACGAACTTGACGCCCTTTTTTCGCAGCGCCAGTTCCACCGCCATATTGGTCATGAGCGTACCGACCACGCCGGGCACGTCAATGTCGCGCGCAATCCGATCGACGGCCAACAAATAAAGCAGTTCGTCGCCGTTGAACAAGCGCCCGCTGGCGTCGACCATCTGCAAGCGGTCGGCGTCGCCGTCAAGCGCAATGCCGTAGTCAGCCCGCTGCGCCAAGACGGTGGCCACCAGCGCCTGCGGGTGGGTGGCACCCACGCCCTGATTGATGTTGAGGCCATCGGGCGCGCAACCAATCTTGATCACCTCGGCGCCCAGCTCGTGGAACACGTCGGGCGCAATGTGGTAGGCCGCGCCGTGGGCGCCGTCGACCACGATTTTCAGACCTTTGAGGCTGAACAAATGCGAGCAGGTGCTTTTGCAGAACTCGATGTAGCGTCCGGCCGCGTCTTCGAGCCGACGCGTCTTGCCCAGGTTGATCGAATCGACCCAGACCGGCGCCTCCAGCAGCGCCTCCTCCACCGCCAGCTCCCACTCATCGGGCAGCTTGCTGCCCAGCGCGCTGAAGAACTTGATGCCGTTGTCGGCAAAAGGGTTGTGGCTGGCCGAGATCACCACGCCCAGGCTGGCGCGCTGCGCGCGCGTGAGGTAGGCCACCGCCGGCGTGGGCACCGGCCCGAGCAGCACCACGTCGACCCCGGCCGAGTTGAAGCCCGATTCGAGCGCGCTCTCGAGCATGTAACCAGAAATGCGCGTGTCCTTGCCGATCAGCACCGTGGGCCGGGCTTGCGTGCGCTTGAGCACGCGGCCGACCGCGTGCGCCAGGCGCAGCACAAAGTCGGGCGTGATAGGCGGCTGGCCAACGGTGCCTCGAATGCCGTCGGTGCCGAAGTATTGGCGTGTCATCAAAAATTCTCCCCCTTGTTGCCGAGCCGGCAAACCGCTTGGTCACCAGCGAAAACGTCGGACATTATCGCGGCCGCATCAGGCGCAGCGACTGGCTTGCCAGACCAAGAGCGCATCGACCGTCTCGCGCACGTCGTGCACGCGCAGCACGCGCGCACCGCGCTCAAGCGCCAGCACGGCAGCGGCCACGCTGGCGGCCACGCGTTCGCCGGGCTGTTCGCGAGCGCACACCTGGCCCAGGGACGATTTGCGCGACCAGCCGACCAGCAAGGGGTAACCCAGCGCCAGCAATTCGTGCTGGCGCGCCAGCAGGCTGAAGTTCTGCGCCAGCGTCTTGCCAAAACCAATGCCGGGGTCGAGCACCACGCGTTCACGCGCCACGCCCAGCGCCAGCAGGGCAGCGGCGCGCTGGCGCAAAAAATCGCACACCGACGGCAACACATCGCCCGCCATCGGTGCGACCTGCATGGTCTGCGGATCGCGGTGCATGTGCATCAAACAGACGCCGCAGCGCGGCTGCAAAGCCAGCAAGGCCAGCGCATCCCCCTGGCGCAAGGCCCAGATGTCGTTGACGATATCGACGCCGAGGTCCAGGGCAGCGCGCATCAGCTCGGGTTTGTAGGTATCGACAGAAATCGGCACACCCAGCTTGACCGCCTCGCGCAGCACCGGCAGCACGCGCGCCATCTCCTGCTCCAGGGGCAGCGCCACGCTGCCCGGCCGGGTCGATTCGCCGCCAATGTCGAGCAGATGCGCGCCCTGAGCCAGCAGTTGCTCGGCGTGCCGCAGCGCCGCGCGCGTGCCGAGATAGCGCCCACCGTCAGAAAACGAATCAGGCGTGACGTTGACGATGCCCATCACCTGAGGCTGGCCCAGGTCGATGTCAAAGCGCGAAGTGATCCAGCGCATGGCCACAATAAAACAGGCTAGTGCAGTGTTGTGTGCTTGATGGAACAAATAAAACCGATGGATTTTTGACCCTGATTAGGCGCAAACCACAGCCATAGTTTCACTATGGCGCGGATTTGCAACGACATCAGGGGCGAAAAGACGCGGTTTTATGTTCCAGATAGCGCGCAACACTGCACTAGAGTAGCAGGCCAAAAAAAAGCCGCCATCCCAACGGACGGCGGCAGTCTGTGCGCACGCGAGCAGATCAGGCCGTCTCGCCCAGCACCGAGACCCGGGCATCGACCGTCACGTCGGTATGCAGATGGACCTTGACCGTGTAGTCACCGACCAGTTTGAGCACGCCATGGGGCATGCGAATCTGCGACTTGTTGACCGAGAAACCCTGTTTGACGAGTTCGTCGGCCACGTCGTGGTTGGTCACTGAGCCGAACAAACGGCCATCGACACCGGCTTTTTGCGACAGTTTGATTGTCACGGCGGCGAGCTTTTCACCCAGCGCCTGAGCGTCAGCCAGCTTGGCCGCCGCCGACTTTTCCAGCTCGGCACGGCGCTCGGCAAATTCGGCCACCGCACTTTGCGTGGCACGGCGCGCACGGCCAGCAGGAATCAGGAAGTTGCGTGCGTAGCCGTCTTTGACCCGGACCACATCGCCCAGCGCACCCAGGTTGACCACTTTATCGAGCAGAATGATTTGCATATCGGGCTCTCTTTCAGACGCGGTGCTGGTCGCTGTAGGGCAGCATGCCCAAAAAGCGCGCACGTTTGATGGCGGTGTTGACCTGGCGCTGGTAGAACGCGCGCGTGCCGGTCAGGCGTGCCGGGATGATTTTGCCGTTCTCGGCAATGAAGTCGCGCAACACATCGACGTCTTTGTAGTCGACCTCTTCGACTTTGGCGACGGTAAAGCGGCAGTAGCGCTTGCGCTTGAACAGCAGCGATTGGGTGTTGCGCTTGGGACGCTTGTCTTTGTTGAAACGCTTGGGGGCAGCCATGGTCGGCCTTTCCTATGTTTTGCTGAAATCTTGAATGTGAAATACCAGACCCTTGCCGTTGCGTGCATGCGCCATAAAACCAGCAAAGCGGCAGACAGAAGTCAGCGCCTGGCGCGACAGTGTTTCGGCCAAAACGCCGAAAGCGACCGCCCGCACCTGCAGCTTGACCCGCCTGGGCGCATCCATTTCCGTCACGCTCGACTCGTGTTCGAGCAGCAAGTTGAGCACTGGAATACCAGCCGGGGTGTAGCGCAGGTTTTGCACCTCGAGCACCATAGCGGTCAACTGGAAATGGTTGGCTTGCGACGCCGTCACGCCCGGTATCAGGCTTCGGCGCGCGGCTCGCGTGACTCAGGCGCTTGCAGCTTGCGGGCTTCTTCGCGCTCGACCAGCCTCATCATGGAAGATGGTGCGGTTTCGACTTTCTTGCGCAGCACCGTCAGGTGGCGCAAGACAGCGTCGTTGAACTTGAAGGCGTGCTCGAGTTCGGCCATCACAGCCTGATCGGCCTCGATGTTGACACACAGGTAGTGGGCCTTGGACAGCTTGTTGATCTGAAAGGCCAACTGACGCCGGCCCCAGTCTTCAACGCGGTGGACCTTGCCGCCGCCGGCGCTGATCATGCCCTTGTAGCGCTCCAGCATGGCCGCAACCTGCTCGCTCTGATCTGGATGGATCAGCAAAACGATTTCATAATGACGCATGGACTCTCCTTGTGGATGTGGCCCTGCCAGCGGGGTGACAGAACCTGAAAAGCCGCCCCCAGCGTCGATTGGGGTGCGGCAAGGCAAGCCCGCCATTATAGCTGACAGTTTTAGTGTCTACCGGGCGTCGAACCGGGGTAACGCACGTATTCCACCAGCGCCTGCGCTTCGCGGCTCGGGGCCGGGCCAAGCAGGCTGAGCACCACGATCACGGCCAAACCAACCGGCAGACCGAATACACCGGCTGAGATCGGCAAAATGCCCCACCAGAGATCGACTGGCGCCGACACGTTGAACACATCACGCAGCCAGGCCTGATTCATGACCATGTAGTACAAGGTGACGCCGACGCCGGACAACATGCCCAGCACGGCGGCTGTTGCGGTGGTGCGGCGCCAAAAAATACCCAGCACCAGGGCCGGAAAGAAGCCCGCTGCTGCGATCGAGAACGCCGCCGAGACCAGAAACAAAATGTCGGCCGGTTTTTGCAGTGCCACGTAAGCCGCCAGCAGCGTGACCAGCAACAACAAAGACTTGGACAGGGTGACGCGGCGCGCACATGATGAAGGCCAGGCCGTTGTAACCCGTCAGGTACAAGGTGCCGGCCATGCCGATGAATGACGCCGCCGACATCCAGTCGGCCCCGGTGGCCATGCCGTTGTATACCGCTGGCACGCGTCGACCCGCGACGTAGTACTCGGCCGCGTCAATGGTGCGGCTCATGATGCCGATGCCGGTGTACAAACCTAGGGTGGCAAACAGAAAGATCAGCCCGATCCACTCGCGCGCCAGCCCCTTTTGCTCCCACAGCGCCAGCACGGCGACGAAGACGAAAAAACCTCCCATGTACCAGGCGAACAGCTTGTCGAGTTGCCGCCTGGCACTCTTCTCGCCGGCTGCAGCGGCGCTGCGCTGGTCAGCAGCAGACTTGTCTGCCATGGCCTTACTCGGCCTCATCAAAGCCGTGCTCGACGTCGAGCCGGTTCATATACCAGGCGTAAAAACCGATGATCAGACCGTACACCAGCAGCGCGCCCTGCGCGCCCATCCAGAAACTGAACGGCCAGCCAAAAAAGTTGAAACTCAAATCGCGCGCAAAGTAACTCACACCAAAGCTCACCACAAACCAGACCGCCATCAGCCCAGCGCTCAGGCGCAGGTTCTTGCGCCAGTAGCGCCGCTGGTTCTCGGTCGCTGCGCTGTGTTCGTGTGTTTCGCTCGATGCCATGGTTTTTTGTCTTTTGCTGCTGCGTCCGGGCAAACACGCCTGCGACACCGCCGGCGGCTTCACGCCCGGGTTTGGCCCAGACCAGTTTCGCGCTCGAGCTGCGCCGCCACTTTGGGCTCGAAACTACGCAAATGGCGAATCAGCCGCGCCGCTTCTTCGGGCTGCTGCCGATCGACCTGAACCCGGGCCATTTGATACCAGCCGTAGGGACTGAGCGGTTGCAGCTCGGTGTTCCTGCGCAGCGCCAGCAGCGCTTCGTCCAAGCGACGCTGGGCGATCAGGCACAGCGCCAGCCCATACCAGGCCCGATCCAGCGCCGGGTCGAGCTCGATGGCGCGCACAAAAGCCGCCTCGGCCTGCGCCAGCAGGCCCAATGCTTCACTGAGAAATCCCAGATTGAACCAGGCGCTGGCCTGCGCCGGCGCCAGTTGCACCAGGCGCAGAAAATCCTCCAACGCAGCCGGCTTGTCACCCCATTCGGCCCGCAAATGGGCGCGCGTGGCCAGGGCGTACAGGTCGTTGGGATGACGCTCGAGCCGCCGGGTCACGCGCTGGAGTGCAGCGCGCCGGCGGCCCAGCAGCAGCAGCAGCCGGGTCTGCCAGAGCGCAAAACCACGCTCGATGGTGCAAATCACTGACAAACGGCCACCCCGACGCGCAGGCAATACGAAACTTTTGCCACCGTAACGGCGAACCAGACCAAGCCCAGCAGCAAACACGCCACCAGGGGCAGGTGCTGCTGCAGCACAAAACGCGGCGTCAGCCAGCGAGCCGCGACGACAAAGGGCCTGCTCACCAGGTGCAAAATTTGATAGAAGAAATTGTGCTCGCGGCGCGCGCCTATCAGCAGCCTAAGCACCCACTACCCAAGCAAGGCCAGCAAGGCTATTTCAGTCACCAGCTTGATCGTTGTGATAAGGGTTAACATAAAAGCCCGGGATGATGCCGCAAGACAGGGAGTCTGCCGAAGGCAAGCAACTCAATAAGTCAAACGGGCGTAATAGGTTTTCTGCGCCGCCTCACGCGCCTGGCCCAGGGTATGAATGCCCTTTTCAGCCAGCAGCGGTATCAGCCGCAAAAACACCTCGGCTGTCACCATCGCATCGCCCAATGCGGTGTGGCGGCCAATGATGGTGAGGTTGAGGCGTTCGGCGATCGCTTCCAGTCGATGCGAGTCCTGGTTCGGGTGCAGCAGGGCCGACAGCAGCAAGGTGTCGAGCACCGGATGATCGAACACCACGCCGGCCTGCTCTTGTTTGATCTGCAGAAATCGCATGTCGAACGCGGCATTGTGTGCCACCAGCACGGTGTCCTGCGCGAAAGCGTGAAAGGCTGGCAGCACCGTATCGATGGTGGGTTGCCCCGCCACCATCTCGGGCTCGATGCCGTGGATCGGGATCGACGCCTGCGGTATTGGGCGCTGCGGATCCACCAGTTGATCGAAACATTCCTGGTGCAACAGCTTTTGGTTGACGACTCGCACCGCGCCGATCTGGATGATCTCGTCGCCCTGCGAGGGGTTCAGGCCGGTGGTCTCGGTATCGAATACGGTGTAAGCCAGATCGCAAAGTCGGCGCTCGTCGAGCGTGCGCGTCAGCTCGGTGGTCTTGAAGAGGTCGAAATCATAGTATTCCGGGCGGCTGTCGCTGCGCATGAAGGTGGCGGCGTCGACTTGATCGCGCACGTCGGCCAGCGGCAGCAAAAAGCGGAAAAACGCCTGGTGGCGCACGCGCTCGCGCTCGAACCAGAACTCGCCGCCGTGCCGCTCGACCACGTCGCGCACCGTCAGCCGCAAGGTCTCGGCGCCGACCTTCATGACGTCCATTTCCCAGCTCATGACGGTCTCGGTGCTCATGGCCTGGCCCGACCAGATCAGGTCGAGCTGGGCCTTGCCGGTGCTGCCGCTGGCGCGCGACAGGCGCAACTGCACGAAACGCACGGCAAACTCATCGGCCAGTCGGCCCGACAGGCTAACCAGCGCCTGCAGCAAGGAAAAGCTCTCGACCTTGAGCCAAAGTGTGGCATCCACCTCGGCAGCCGAAGCGGCCAAGCCGGTCACGGTCTCGATGCGGCGCGCGGCGGCGTTGATCAAATCGGAACCCAGCATATCCTCCAGCGGCCAGCGCGATTTCAGGCTGGCGGCTGAATCGGCTTGCAGTTTACCGACACGCTGCCCCAACGCGCCAGTTTCCTCACGAATCACGGCCAAAAAGCGCCCGCGCATGGCAGGCTCGAGGTCGGGGTAGTCGAGCATGTCGAGGGCGGCCTGCATATTGGCCAGCGCCGCCCGGCTGCTTTCGATGAGCGCGTGCAGCACCTGGTCTTGGGCCGATTCAGCCTCATAGTCGCTCGTGATGTTCTCCAGCATCAGCACAAAACCGCTGAGCTCGATGCGGTCGGCCGCCGCTGTGGCCGCTTGCGCCTGGGCCGAGCGCACCGGTGCCATCTGCACCCGCAGCAACTGCCCGGCAGCGGTACTGGTGACGAACTGGGCCGATGGCTGGGCCACGCCGCGCAGCATGCGCTGCTGAATACTCTCTAGCGCGTGCGCCACCAGCTTGCGGTCGAACACGCTGTAGATCGAACGCCCCAGGCCAATCAACTCGCTGCCGCCGGCCACCCCTGGCACCTGGGACAGGGCCCGAAACTGCAGCCGCGAGCGCTGGTTGTAGAGCAAAATGCGACCGTCCAGATTGCACACCACCACGCTTTGCGTCAGCTCGGCCATCAGCGCGGCGAGTCGGTTTTTTTCTTGCTCGATGTGTTGTGCCGCCTGCTGCACACGCTCGTCCATCTGGCGGCGCAAGTCCTCGCGCTGTTCGACCAGTTGGTTGAACAGCAGCGCCAGCACCTGGGTTTCCACGTTGCCCTTGGGGCGCAGCGCGCGCACCACGTCGGTGCGCAGCAGCACCTGGGCTTCTTCGGCCAGTTGCACCGAAGGCCGCACCCAATGGTCGAACCAGCGCTTCAAGCCCCAGGCAATGGCCGCCATGCCCAGACCCCAGTTCAGGCTGATC
Organism: Hydrogenophaga sp.; assembly: GCF_014773545.1. Classification (GTDB taxonomy): domain Bacteria; phylum Pseudomonadota; class Gammaproteobacteria; order Burkholderiales; family Burkholderiaceae_C; genus Hydrogenophaga. The sequence continues at coordinate 181,112 of NZ_SDDV01000003.1, forward strand.
AACAACAAGCGCTCGCCCAGCAAGGCCCAAACGGTGGCGCGTGCGTCGGCTGGCAAGGTAGCGCCGAGCAAGGCCAGCGTGAGCAGTAACCAGGCCACCGACAGCAAAGCCGCTGCCGCCAGCAGCCACCAGAGCCGCCGGTCGGTCTGGCGTGGCGCGCTCATGGAGCAAGCTCCGTGCCGCTGTTGCAGGCGCCGAACGACCGGCGTGGCGTCGAACCAGGCCTCATGTCTGAACCCCCAGCAGCTCGCGCACCTTTTGCACCAGCTCTTTGGTCGAAAAAGGTTTAATCATGTAGGCGTTGGCGCCCAGCGCCAAGCCCTTGGCGACGTCGGTGTCGCGCCCCTTGGCGGTCAGCATCAGGATCAGGGTGTCGGCCACCGATTCATTGGCGCGCACCTCGTGGCACACGTCAAAACCATTCTTGATCGGCATCATCACATCGAGCAGCACCAGCGCCGGGCGCTCGCGCACAATGGCGTCGATGGCCTCTTGGCCGTCGCGCGCCAGCAGCACCTGATAGCCCTCGCGTCGCAACAGATACTCGAGCGAGAGCAAGATGTTGGGCTCGTCGTCGGCAATCAGTATTCTTTGACTCATAAAGGCCTGTCTCTGGTCGTTTTATTTTCGCTTGTCTTGCGCCATGATACGCGGCTGGCGCGGCAGGAAAAACCCGAAGCACGCGCCCTGCCCCGGGCTGGAATTCAACCACATGCGCCCACCTTGGTGCTCGACGATCTGGCGGCTGATCGGCAAGCCCAGACCGGTACCCCCAGGGCGGTAGTGCTCGGCGCCGCCGAGCTGGCGAAATTTCTCGAACACCAGCGCCTGCTGGTCGGCCGCGATGCCGGGGCCATTGTCTTGCACCGAAATCGTTACACCGTCGGCTTCGTCCTGCAAGCGCAGCACCACCCGGCCGTGCTGGCGTGGTGCAAACTTGATCGCGTTCGACAGCAGATTGAGCACCACCTGGGTGATGCGGTCGGCGTCGGCCTGAATCGGCTGCACCGCGCCGGGCAGCTCCAGTTGCAGCGTTACACCGCGCTCGCGGCAGAGCTGGCCCAGACTGTCTGCGGTCTGCTGCAACAGGTCGCACGGATTGACCTCGGTGGTATGCCACTGCGCGTGGCCGGCCTCGATTTTGGCCAGATCGAGCACCTGATTGACCAGCCGGCTCAGGCGTTCGGTCTCGGCCACGATGATGTCCAAAAACTGCTGGCGCTGTGCCAACGACATCTGCTCGTCGTCGCGCATCAGCTCGGCCAGGGCGCGGATCGATGTCAAGGGCGTGCGCAGCTCGTGCGTGACCGAGGACATGAAATCGTCTTTCAACCGATCCAGGCTCTTGAGCTGTTCGTTGGCCTGACGCAGCTCTGCCGTGGCGCGTTCGAGCGAACGCGACTTTTGCTCCAGTTCCTGCGAGTGGATGCGCAACTGCGTGGCCTCGTCGAGGATGCGCATCACGTCGTCCAGGCTCAACGACTCCTCCTGCACCACCGAAGCCACCATCACGCGCGCCGATGCACTGCCGATGACGCCAGCCAGCCGCGTCTCGACGAACTGCACCAGGCGCGCATCGGCCGCAAGCTGCCCCATGTCTGGCAGCCCCAGACTCTTGGCGTAATCTTCAAACAAACGCCGCGCCGGCTCGGCGCCCAGGAAACGGCTGACCAGCGGCAGCAGCGCCGCCACCTGGGCCCGGCCTTGCCAGAACACCGGCCGGGCGTCGGGCGCGCGCTGAAACACGTCAACGAACAGCAGCGCCTGGCCGGTCTCAGCCACCGAAGGCGCGCGCCAGAGCGACACCCCCACGTAAGCGCCGACGTTGGCCAGCAGGCTCCAGAACAAGGCGTGGCTCAAGTGATCCAGACCGGTCAAACCGAACAAAGCCTCGGGTTTGAGCCAGGCCAGTCCGAACGGGCCGTGCAGCAGCAAATCGGTCGCCAACCAGCCCGACTTGACCAGCGACGGCAGCATCAAGGTATAGACCCACAAGCCAAACCCGAGCAGCAAGCCGGCCAGCGCGCCGTTGCGGGTGCCACCCTTCCAGTACATGCCGCCCAGCATGGCCGGAGCGAACTGCGCCACGGCGGCGAAACTGATCAGACCGATGCTCACCAGCGCATACGCATCACCCGCAAGGTGGTAGTACAGGTAGCCCAGCAGCATGATGCCCAGAATCGCCAGGCGACGAATCAGCAGCAGCAGCCGGGTCAGGTCGCCGCTGGCGCGCGCGCCAAAGCGCTTGAGTCGCAGCAAGAACGGCATTGCCAGGTCGTTGCAGACCATGGTGGAGACGGCAATCGTCTCGACGATCACCATGGCAGTAGCCGCCGAAAGGCCGCCCACGAGCGCCAGCAGCACCAGCCCGTACCAGCCCTGCGACAGCGGCAACGAAAGCACGAACATCTCCGGGTCCATCTGTCCGGGGCCAAAATGCAGCAAGCCGGCAACGGCGATCGGCAGCACGAACAGGTTGATGAGCAAGAGGTAGAGCGGAAAGACCCAGATCGCGCGCCGCAGATGCCGTTCGTCCACGTTTTCCACCACCATGACCTGAAATTGCCGCGGCAAAACAAGCACCGCCAGCATCGCCAACAAGGTCAAAACCATCCACTGCACGTAGGGAAACGGCTGCCCCTGGTCAAATTGAAACAAGCGTTCGATCGTGGGGCTGGCCTGCGCCTGCTCAAACAGGTCGCCCAGGCCGTTGAACATGCCATAAGTGACGAACACGCCAACGGCCAAAAAAGCCAATAGCTTGACCAGCGACTCGAACGCAACCGCTGCCACCATGCCCTCGTGGCGTTCGGCGTTATCGAGTCGGCGGGTGCCAAAAGCAATGGTGAAACCAGCCAACACCAGCGCCATATAGAAGGTGCTGTCCCCCCACAAGGCGGTGTTTGACGTGGCGGGCTGACCCGGCAGGGTGGTCAACAGTTCGTAGACGCTGGAAATGGCTTCGAGTTGCAGCGCGATATAGGGCACGATGCCCACCACGGTGATCAGCGTCACCAGGCCGGCCAGCGTCGGACTTTTGCCGTAGCGGCTGGCAATGAAGTCGGCAATCGATGTGATGCGGTAGGTCTTGGCGATGCGTATCATTTTGCGCAACACCATCCAAGCCAGCACCATGGCCAGCGTCGGCCCGAGGTAGATCGGCAAAAACCAGACGCCCGAGCTGGCCGCCAGACCTACGCTGCCAAAATAAGTCCAGGCGGTGCAATACACCGCCATCGACAGCGCATAAACCCAGGGGCTGGCAATAATGGAGCGGCCCTGTGCGGCGCGCCTGTCGCCGTAATAGGCAACCGCAAACAACAACAGCAGGTACGCAAACGAAACACCGATGACCAGGGGGGCGCTGAGCATGCTGGGACGGCGCAGTTTTAGCTCTGATGGGGGTCAGCGCCACGCTCGACCAGCCAGGCCATTGCGGCAACCAGCAGCGCCCAGAGCACGAACAAGGCCAGCGGAAAAAGCGGCAAACCAAAGAAGTAGCCCAAGCGGTCCCACAGCGTCAGCAGCGGGAAGCTGAACACCGTCAGGCCGGCAAAAAACAGCGCCAACAGGCGTTGTGCATCCAGACTTTGAAACATCGACGCATCCTCTGTGAGGGGCACGGCGCAAGCCCGCGCCCGCCCGTCGGTCGATTGTGCTCCAAGCTGCAAAAAACGCGCCGCTGCCAGACGATTCTGGTCATGCCCCAACGCATCTGCGGGTCCACGGGTGTTCTGGATGTTTTTCAGTGCCACGTTGGGGCTGGCGTGAGCGCCGGAAAATTCCGGACCAGATATACACGCGCTGCAACCACTTGCAACCCCGGCACACACCGGCTGCCTGTCACAAGCTGCCCCGTCTTGAACGCGGCGCGGCCTAGCCCGCGCCAGCGCCCTGACCGCCATCCGCTGCGCCCTTGTGCCGGGCCCTGGGCGTTGGGAACTCCGGCAATTCCACCGGAAACATACTGGGTGGTGTATATTGTCTTGGCGGGCATCCATGCCCGCCTTTGTTTGATCCACCGTTAGCCCAAGGACACCTGTATGAACACCCCCCTGACCCGCTGCAACAAAACCGTCCGGACGTCCCCGCTGTACAGCCAGGCGCACAAAGTGGGTGCCTTGTTCGTCGCCGCGCTCGCCCTGGCGGCAGCCACCTTGGTCACGCCCGCCCTGGCCCAAGCCCAGTCCCAGGCCGCCCTGCAGCCGCCCGCCATATTCCTGGAAAACACCAGCCCCAAAGCCCTGGTGCCCACCGTAGATGCCTTCAAAGAAGCCGTCAAAGCCGCTGGCTGGAGCATTTTGGGCGTCACCAACATGGCCGGCATCCTGTCCGAACGCGGCCACACCCTGCACCCCGTGCTGGTGTTTGACGCCTGCAGCGGCAAATACAGCTCCGAACTGCTGGCCCGCGACGAAACACGCTTCGTCGCCTCGATGATCCCGTGCCGTGTCGCCATCTACCAGACCAGCACCGGCCAAGTCATCATCTCGCGCATGAACTCCGTCGCCATGTCCACCATGGTCGGACACCCCGGCGCCGCCACAATCATTAGGAAGTCTGGCGAAGAAATGGAAGCCATCATCAAAGCCACCTTGAAGCGCCTGCAGTCCTGAACGCGCTGACGGGCGCAACGCGCTTTGCGCCAATACCCCTGGCTGAGGCCAGGGGTGTGACGCAGTATCTGGACCGAGCCCCGGCACCTTGACAGCGCCGGGCGATGGTGCAGCGCAGGCGCTGCCTACAGCAGCGTCACCCCGGTCTTGGACTGAGCAAATTCGCGTGTCACGCCGGGGGCGAGTTCGACCAGCTTGAGGCCTTGTGGCAGCACGTCGAACACGCCCAGGTCGGTGATGATGCGGTCGACCACGCCCAGGCCGGTCAGCGGCAGGGTGCAGGCGGGCAAAATCTTCAGCTCTTCGCTGCCGTCTTTCTTCTTGGCGACATGCTCCATCAGCACAATCACGCGCTTGACACCGGCAACCAGGTCCATCGCACCGCCCATGCCCTTGACCATCTTGCCGGGAATCATCCAGTTGGCCAGATCGCCTTTTTCGCTCACCTGCATCGCGCCCAGAATGCTCAGGTTGATCTTGCCACCCCGGATCATGGCAAAGCTGTCGTGGCTGCCAAAGATAGACGAACCGGCAATGGTGGTGACGGTCTGTTTGCCGGCGTTGATGAGGTCGGCATCAACCTCGTCTTCGGTCGGGAACGGGCCAATGCCCAGCATGCCGTTTTCGCTCTGCAACCAGACCTCTTTGTCGGCCGGCACATGGTTGGCCACCAGGGTTGGAATGCCAATGCCCAGGTTGACGTAAAAACCGTCTTCGAGCTCTTGTGCCGCACGCGCGGCCATTTGATCTTGATTCCAGGGCATGGTCAAACTCCAGGTTTTTCGGTGATGGTGCGCTTTTCGATTCGCTTCTCGGGCTTGGGGTTATGCACAATGCGGTGCACATAAATGCCTGGCAGGTGAACCTGATCCGGCACCAGGGCGCCGGTTTCAACGATTTCCTCCACCTCAACGACACAAATCTTGCCCGCCATGGCAACCGCCGGGTTGAAGTTGCGCGCCGTCAGGCGAAATTGCAAATTCCCCGAACGATCAGCGCGCTGCGCCTTGACCAAGGCCAGCTCGGGCACCAAAGAACGCTCCATGACGTAGGTTTCACCATCGAACTCGCGCAGTTCCTTGTCCTGCGCGACGACAGTTCCAACCCCGGTTTTGGTGAAAAAAGCCGGAATGCCGGCGCCACCGGCGCGCAATTTCTCGGCCAGCGTTCCCTGCGGGGTGAATTCGAGCTGGAGTTCACCCGCGATGTACTGGCGCTCGAATTCCTTGTTTTCACCCACATAGGACGAAATCATTTTTTTGATCTGACGCGTCTCCAGCAGCTTACCCAAGCCAAAGCCGTCGACGCCGGCGTTGTTGGAAATCACCGTCAGGTCTTTGACGCCGCTGTCGCGCAAGGCGTCGATCAGGGCCTCAGGGATGCCGCACAGGCCAAAGCCGCCAACAGCAATGAGCTGCGCGTCGGCCACAATGCCATCGAGCGCGGCCGCCGCGCTGGGGTAGATTTTATTCACGTTGCAAGGCTCCACGGGTTGAACAGGAAAGTACGTACGATAACGCGTCACAGCCTGCGCAGTATTGCGCAGGTGTCGGGTTCCGTGCGATTTATCCCGCGTCGCAGTTGGCCGTCGTTTCGGGCGCGTGCGATTTTGGCGGGGCTGCTGGCAGGCTGAGCAGCTTGCGGTCCAGACCCTCGCGCTGCCACACCTCGCCCCAGGCGGCGCGTGAAACCGCGCAAGGCAGAAAACCCGGTTCAGCCGTAGCGGCCGGTGACGTAGTCTTCGGTGCGGCGCTCTTTGGGGTTGAGAAAAATCTGCTCGGTGGTTCCGATTTCGATCAGGTTGCCGAGGTGAAAAAATGCCGTGCGGTCAGCCACCCGGCCGGCCTGCTGCATATTGTGCGTGACGATGACAATAGTGAAATTTTGTTTCAGCTCGTGCATCAGATCTTCGATGATGCCGGTGGCAATCGGGTCGAGCGCCGAACAGGGCTCGTCCATCAAAATCACCTCTGGACTGACCGCAATCGAGCGCGCGATGCACAGCCGCTGCTGCTGCCCGCCCGACAAGCCGGTGCCCGGGGTGTCGAGCCTGTCTTTCACCTCACCCCACAAGCCGGCGCGCTTGAGGCTGGCTTCAACGATTTCCCGCAACTCATCGCGCGACGATGCCAGCCCGTGCAGCCGCGGGCCGTAGGCCACGTTTTCGAAAATAGACTTCGGAAACGGATTGGGCTTTTGGAACACCATGCCGACCTGGGCGCGCAGCAACACCTCGTCGACCTTGGCGTCATAAATGTCTTTGCCATCGAGCGTGATCTTGCCCGTCACCCGGGCCCCTGGAATGGTGTCGTTCATGCGGTTGAAGCAGCGCAGAAGGCTGCTCTTGCCGCAGCCCGACGGACCGATGAAGGCCACCACCTCGTTGTGCATGATGTCGAGCGAAATCTGGTGCAAGACCGCTTTGTCGCCATACGTGACCGAGACGCCCTCGGCCTGCAGCTTGACCGTCTCGCTCGCCGCAACGGTCTTGGCACGGGACGCTGCGGCGTCGCGAATGGTTTTCATGATCAGGCCGTTGGGCATTTTCGCGCTTGCGCTTGCGCTTGCGCTTGCGGTTGCGGTTGCGGTTGCGGTTGCGGTCATTTACCACCTCGTTTCGAATCGTTTGCGCAGCCAGATGGCGAGCGAGTTGAGGATCAGCATCAGGGCCAGCAGCACGATGATGGCCGCTGAGGTGCGGGCTTCAAAGAAATTGCGCAGTTCGTTGGCCTGCCAGAGATAAATCTGCGAAGACAGGGCGGTGGATGGGTCGAACGGCGAGGCTGGCACGCTGGCGACAAAAGCCGCCATGCCAATCAGCAACAGCGGCGCGGTCTCGCCCAGCGCCTGCGCCACGCCGATGATGGTGGCGGTCAGAATGCCGGGCAAGGCCAGCGGGAGCACGTGGTCGGTGACGGTTTGCAGGCGCGAAGCACCCAGCCCGAGCGCAGCTTCCCGAATCGACGGTGGAATCGCCTTGAGGGTGGAGCGGGTGGCAATGATGATGGTCGGCAAGGTCATCAGCGTCAGCACCAGACCACCGACGATGGGAGCCGACATCGGCAGCTTGAAAAACTGGATGAACACCGCCGCCCCCAGCAGACCGAAAATCAGCGACGGCACCGCCGCCAGGTTGTTGATGTTGACCTCGATCAAATCAGTCCACCTGTTCTTGGGCGCAAACTCCTCGAGGTAGATCGCTGCAGCGACCCCCACCGGGACCGCGAGCACGATGACGATCAGCATCATCATCAAGGAGCCGATGAAGCCGCCGGCCAGACCGGCCGACGCCAGCGAGCTGCGCGAATCGGGATTCATGAACAGCGCGGTGCTGAACTTGTTCTGGATCACACCGGCGGCGTAGAGCTCGTCAGCCCATTGGCGCACGCGCGCGCTGAGTTGTTGGCGGTCGTCCGGCAAGGTGCGATCGATGTTGCCCTTGATCCAGACGTCTACGTTGGCATCAGCCAGCAAGGACAGCGTGAGGGTCTGCCCGACAAGGGCCGGATTCTCGGCCACCATGTCGCGCAGTGCAAAACGCTCACCCGAGGTCACCAGCGCCATGGCGTCGCGCACGTGGTCGGCGGTTTCTGGCTTGACCTTGGCCAGCGCATTCAAGATCAACTGATTGAAGTCGACGAAGCCGAGCTCCATCTCCCACGCCATCATGCGCTCGTCAAACTGCGCGTCCGTCTCGCCGCTTTGTCGCTCTGGCTTGGGGCCGACGGTGACCACCGCAGGGTCGAAGTGCACGTTCATGACAAAGGTCGCCTGCCAGAACGCCGGCAAACCTTTGGACAAAATCGAGGCGAACAAGACCACGACCAGCGCCAGCGAGATCGTGACCGCCGTCATACCCAGCAGGCGAAACCCCATTTCCTTGCGGCGCCGCCGCCGCAGCGAGTCGATCACGCGCAACTGCAGCGGCGTGTAGGATTTTTCGGAGCTGTTGTCGTTCATTGCATTTTCCGCCGTGTCATTCGTATTGCTCGCGGTACCTGCGCACCACCACCAAGGCAATCACGTTCAGGATCAGCGTCATGACGAACAGCGTCATGCCCAGGGCGAAAGCCACCAGCGATTGCGGGCTGGCAAAGTCCTGGTCGCCCAGAAGCTGATTGACGATGGAGACCGTGATGGTGGCGATCGAATCGAGCGGATTGGCGGTCAAGACCGGCGCGTTGCCGGCCGCCAGCACGACGATCATGGTCTCTCCCAGAGCCTTGCTCACGCCCAGCAATACCGCACCCACGATGCCCGGCAAGGCAGCCGGAAGCACCACCTTGACGACGGTTTCCGACCTGGTGCCACCCAGTGCGAGCGAACCGTCACGCATGGACTGGGGCACCTGGGTGATGATGTCGTCCGACAGCGAAGAGACAAAGGGAATGATCATGATGCCGATCACCACGCCAGCGGTCAGCGCCGAGGTGGCAGGCACGGTCAAGCCAAAGGTCGCCCCCAGCTCGGAGAGAAAGGGGCCGACCATGAACAAGGCAAAAAAGCCGTAGACGATGGTCGGTATGCCGGCCAGCACCTCGATCACCGGCTTGGCGACCGAACGCACCGCAGGAGGCGCGTATTCAGCCATGTAGATAGCGGTCATCAGCCCCAGCGGAACCGCCACCAGCATGGCGATCACCGTCACCAGCAAGGTACCCGCCAGCAGCGGCAGCAAGCCAAAGCCGGTCTGGCCTTCGACCCCGACACCGACGAAGCGCGGGTTCCATACGGTACCCAAAAAGAAGTCGAGCGGGCTGACGAAGCGAAAGAAATTCAGCGACTCGCTCAACATCGACAACACGATGCCGACCGTGGTGAACACCGCCACGGCCGAGCAAGCCAGCAGCGCAAACTGAACGAAACGCTCGACCTGGTTGCGCGCACGCGTGTGCGCGGTGGTGCGTCGCCACGACATGAACAGGCCCAAGGCAGCCACCGAGGCCATCAGCGCTGCGACAAACAAGGCCCCGGTTGCCTGCAGGCGCTGCAAATAGGCTGCTGCGGTCTGCTCGAACGCCTGCGCCTGATCCAGCGGCGCATAACCGGCCACCAGGTTTTCGATTCTCTGCAGCAACGCGCTCTGCGCGGCGGCATCGACCGGCAAATGAGCCGGCGGCAGGCTGGCCAGCAGCAGGGATCGCAGCACCGCGTCGCCCCATATGAGCCAGAGAAAATAGACCAGCACAGCCGGCAAGGCGGCGTACAAAACCGACAGCAAGCCGTGATAGCCGGGACGCGAATGCAAGCGCTGATCCGGATCGGCGGCGAGAACCCGCCGGCTGCGCACCAGTCCGACCTGATACGCCAACGCCAGCAGCACCAGCAACATGAGGGCAAACGTAAGGTTGTTCACTGGCACCTATCGAGGGCTTGGGAATTCAATACGCAAACAAGGGCGGCACCTTGCGGCGCCGCCCTTGTCAGGCAGCACATTACCTGGCGACGACCGGCGTGCGGGCACGCACATTGGCCAGCACGCGAGCACGCTCGGCCGCGCTAAGCGGGATCAGACCGGCGCGGTCAAGCGCACTGCCTGGGCCGGACATTTGCGGCGACAGGTAGAACTCGACAAACTCCATCAGACCGGGGATGACGCCGATGTGCGCGTCCTTGATGTAGAAGTGCAGGGGGCGCGAAATCGGGTAGGTACCGTTTTCGATGGTCTCTACGCTTGGCGCCACGCCGCTGATCGATGCGACCTGCAAGCGGTCGCGGTTCATCTCGTAGAAGCTCAGGCCGAAGACGCCCACGGCATCGCGCTGCGCGGCCAGCCGTGCCAGCGTCTCGGTGTAGTCACCGGCGATCTCGATCACGCGGCCGTCGGTGCGAAGGGCTTTGCAAAAGGCGTCGGCCTGGGCGGCGTTGGCGGCGCGCATGGTCCTGACTTCTGGCAGGCTGTTGCAACCTGGAAACACGGCCCGCTCTTCGTAGACATCGCGCGTTCCGTGGGCGCTGCCCGGAATCACCAGCGTGATTTCCTGGTTCGGCAGCGTGCGGTCGATCTGCGACCACCGGGTGTGAGGATTGGGCACCATGCGACCACCCACCGGAATTTCTTTGGCTTGGGCCAAGAAGATGTGCACCGGGTCGAGCGCAAAGCGGCCACCGCCCAGACGCGACGCGAACACGATGCCGTCAAAACCGATCCTGGCCTTGATGATCCGGTCGACGCCGTTGGCTTTGCAAGCGGCGAGCTCGGCCGGGCGGATGGGACGCGAAGCGTTCACGATGTCCATGAACTGCGGGCCCACACCCTGACAGAACATGCGCAGGCCGCCGCCGGTACCGCCGGAACCCACCACGGGCGCCCTGAATTGACGAAACGTTTTGCCGAATTCTTCAGCCACGATGGCCGAGAACGGCAGCACGGTCGACGAGCCAGCAATCTGGATCACGTCTCGCGCCAGAGCCGGCGCGCTGAATGCGGCCGCTGCGGTTGCCGCAACGACCAGGGTAGAAAAATGACGCTTCATATGTTACCTCGCAGGTGGTGATGGAATAAACGGCCCGACAGTCGCGGGTTGCCGACCGATTTCGATTCTTGACGAAGATTGTGACATCAATATGTCAGTCATCTGATTCGACTTGCGCCTCCAGCGGCGCAGACCGTTCACCCGAGATTGTCCATTGGGCTTGGGTGGGCTGGTGGATGCAGGGGCGAGGCAGTTTTGTCCCGACGTCGCGAAGCCCATGGCCTGTGCCATGGGCGCCGAAGAGGGGCAACAATGACCGCCCATGCGCCGCCAGCACCCCAACAGCACCGCAGCTGCGTCTCATGGACAATCTCGGTTTAAAAACGACGGCACGCACCGCTTTGCCCGGCTGTGACCCGGCCCTTGCTGAGCGCCCGCGTTTTCTGAGCGATCGAGCGCAGGCACACTAAAATCTGCAAGCAGCCAAACCGCCCCAGGCGGCACTAGTGTAGTGTTGCGTGCGCCCCACAAGAGACAACAGCCCATGAACCCAGCCGACCTCCTTAGCACTTATGGCCCGCGCGAGACGATGGCGTACGACATCGTGGTGGTAGGGGGCGGCCCGGCCGGCCTGTCGAGCGCGATTCGACTCAAGCAACTGGCGGCTGAAAAAGGCCATGAAGTCAGCGTCTGCGTGCTGGAGAAAGGCTCCGAGCCCGGTGCCCACATCCTCTCGGGCGCCGTGATGGACCCCAGGGCCATCACCGAACTGTTTCCGAACTGGAAAGAACTCGGCGCGCCGCTGAACCAGCCGGTGACCGGCGACGACCTGCTGGTGCTGTCGGAGACTGGCGCCACCCGCACCCCGGACTGGCTGATGCCGCGCAACTTCGACAACCACGGCTGTTACGTCATCAGCCTGGGCGCGCTCACCAAGTGGCTGGGTGAACAGGCCGAGGCGCTGGGCGTGGAGATATTCCCCGGTTTCAGCGCCGCCGAGGTGCTCTACAACGACGACGGCTCGGTCAAGGGTGTGGCCACCGGCAACCAGGGCGTGGGCAAGGACGGCGAGCCGATGCAGAGCTTTCAGATCGGCATGGAACTGCACGCGAAATATACCGTGTTCGCCGAGGGCGCGCGCGGCCATCTGGGCAAGCAACTCATCGCGAAGTTCAAGCTGGACGAAGGCAAGGACGCGCAGACCTTTGCCATCGGCATCAAGGAGCTGTGGGAAGTGCCGGCCGACAAAGCCAAGCCCGGCCTGGTGGTGCACACCGCTGGCTGGCCGCTGAACGACGACGCGTTTGGCGGCGGTTTCCTCTACCACCTGGAGGGCAACAAGGTCACGCTGGGTTATGTGATCGGGCTGGACTACCAGAACCCCTGGATGAGCCCGTTCGAAGAGATGCAGCGCTGGAAGACGCACCCCGCCATCCGCGCCCACATCGAAGGCGGCCAGCGCCTGGGTTATGGTGCGCGGGCGCTGAACAACGGCACACCGCAGGCCCTGCCCAAGCTGGTGTTCCCGGGTGGCGCGCTGGTGGGCTGCAACGCCGGTTTCCTGAACGCCGCGCGCATCAAAGGCAGCCATGCGGCCATCAAGAGCGGCATGCTGTGCGCCGAAGCCGCGTTCCAAGCCGTGGCCGCAGGGCGCAGCAGCGACGAGCTCAGCGCCTTCCCCGAAGGCTTCCAGAAGAGCTGGCTGTTTGATGAACTCTGGACCTACCGCAACTTCAAGAACTGGTTCAAGAAGAGCCCGCTGCTGGGCAAGCTCATGACCGGGGTAGAACACTGGTTCCTGCCCAAGGTGGGTGTGAGCAGCCCGCCCTGGACCTTGCACAACACCACCCGTGACCACACCCAGCTCAAACCGGCGGCCGACATGCCGCAGATCAGCTACCCCAAGCCCGACGGCGTGATCACGTTCGACCGGCTCTCCAGCGTGTTCGTCAGCAACACCAACCACGAAGAGCAGCAAGCGGCGCACCTGACGCTGAAAGACGCCAGCGTGCCGGTCAGCATCAACCTGGCGAAGTACGCCGGGCCCGAGAGCCGCTACTGCCCGGCCGGCGTGTACGAGTTCGTGCACAAAGATGGCGCGGACCATTTGGTGATCAACGCGCAGAACTGCGTGCACTGCAAGACCTGCGACATCAAGGACCCGACGCAGAACATCGTCTGGGTCACGCCCGAGGGCGGCGGTGGGCCAAATTACGCGGGCATGTGAGGGCGCCTTGCGCGTGCGTGGTGCCCGCTGGCCGTCGCATGCATGTGCGCAAAAACTCGTAAATCCTTACACAAGCCACACGATGCTCTTGCGTGTCGTCGCCGTGGCCCTGCACCCTGGCAGCTGCCCCATTCACCGAGAGTCCACCCGTGTCCACCTCCTGCGCCCCCTGCGATTCCGCCGCCCAGCTCCAGACCCCGCTGCACGCGCTGCACCTCGAACTCGGTGCGCGCATGGTGCCCTTTGCTGGCTACAGCATGCCGGTGCAGTACCCCGCTGGCCTGATGGCCGAACACCAGCACAGCCGAGCCGCTGCCGGCCTGTTTGATGTCTCGCACATGGGCCAGCTCACGCTCTGCGGCCCCGATGCCGCTGCCGCGTTCGAGAGCCTGATGCCGGTGGACGTGATCGGCCTGGGCCTGAACAAGCAGCGCTACGGCCTGCTGCTCACCGACGCCGGCGGCATCATCGACGACCTGATGTTCGTGAACCGCGGGTCGGACATCTTCGTGATCGTCAACGGCGCCTGCAAGCACGGCGACCTGGCGCACATCGCCCAGCGCATCGGCAAGCGCTGCAGCGTCACCCCGCAGTTCGACCGCGCCCTGCTCGCCCTGCAAGGCCCGCAAGCCGTGACCGCGCTGGCCCGCCTGCTGCCTGGCGTTGAAAAGCTGGTGTTCATGACCGGCATGGCCGCCACTTGGAACGGCGCCGATCTGTACCTGACGCGCAGCGGCTACACCGGCGAAGACGGTTTCGAGATCTCCCTGCCCGCCGCCAGCGCCGAGGCTTTTGCCCGCGCCCTGCTGGCGCAGCCCGAAGTCAAACCCGTGGGCCTGGGTGCGCGCAACTCGCTGCGCCTGGAAGCCGGGCTGTGCCTGTACGGCAACGACATCGACACCACCACCAGCCCGGTGGAGGCCGCGCTGAACTGGGCCATGCAGAAAGTGCGCCGCAGCGGGGGCGAACGCGCCGGCGGTTTCCCCGGCGCCGAACGCGTGCTCGGCCAGCTCGACGGCACGGTCGCCCTGACGCGCAAGCGCGTCGGCCTGATCGCGCTGGAGCGTGTGCCGGTGCGCGAACATGTGGAACTGCAGAGTCTGGACGGTCAGACCATCGGCGAAGTCAGCAGCGGTCTGCTTGGCCCCAGCGTCGACAAACCGGTCGCCATGGGCTATGTTTCGCCCGCGTTCGCCGCCGTGGGCACCCGCGTGAACGCCATCGTGCGCGGCAAGGCCGTTCCGATGGAAGTCGCGCCCATGCCTTTTGTGCCGAACCGCTATTTCCGCGGCTAAAGTCAGGCCCATTCGGGCTGAAATCCGCGCATCCTGAGCCTGTCGAAGGATCGAAGCCCTCATCCCCCCCGTCTCGCAGCCCTTCGACAGGCTCAGGGCGAACGGAATCTACCGCTTTCTGAAGGAAACACCATGATCACCAAATACACCGAAGACCACGAATGGATCACCGTTGACGGCGGCATCGCCACCGTCGGCATCACCCCCCACGCGCAGGACGCGCTGGGCGACGTGGTGTTTGTCGACCTGCCCGAAGTGGGCAAGACTTTTGCCCAGAAAGACGTGGCCGGCGTGGTCGAGTCCGTCAAGGCGGCAGCCGATATCTACATGCCGATCAGTGGCGAAGTCGTGGAAGTGAACGAAGCCTTGCGCAAGGACCCTTCGCTGGCCAACAGCGACCCGCTGGGTGCGGGCTGGTTCTTCAAGGTCAAGCTGTCGGACGTTTCGCAAGTGGATGCCTTGCTGGACGAAACCGCCTACACCGCCTTCTCGGCCAACGCCTGAGCCGTTTTTTATCCGCCCGGGCCCGACCCCGCTCATCCTGAGCTTGGCCTGTCCTGAGCTTGTCGAAGGGTCGAAGGATCGAAGCCCTTGCACGTTTTTTCCGTTCGCCGCCCTTCGACAGGCTCAGGGCGAACGGTCTGTGGAAGTCGCCGCCATGCTGATGCCCTCTATAAAACCCCTGAATGAACTCGAAAACGCCAGCGAGTTCGTTGCCCGCCACATCGGCATCAGCGAGGCCGACGAAGCGCTGATGCTGTCGGTCATCGGTGAGGCCTCGCGCCGCACCCTGATCGACTCCATCGTGCCGCGCAGCATCGTGCGGCGCAGCCCCATGGAGCTGCCGCCAGCCGTCACCGAAGCCGCCGCGCTGGCCGAGCTCAAGGCCATCGCCTCGAAGAACCAGGTGTTCAAGAGCTTCATCGGCCAGGGCTATTACGGCACGCACACCCCGGGTGTGATCCTGCGCAACGTGCTGGAGAACCCGGCCTGGTACACCGCCTACACGCCTTACCAGGCCGAGATTTCGCAGGGCCGCATGGAGGCGCTGGTCAACTTCCAGACCCTGGTGACCGACCTGACCGGCATGGACATCGCCAACGCATCGATGCTGGATGAAGCCACTGCCGCCGCCGAGGCGATGACGCTGGCGATGCGCACGGTGAAAAGCAAGAGCCGGGTGTTTGTGGTGTCGCGCGCCTGCCACCCCCAGACGATTGAAGTGATCCAGACCCGGGCCAAGCCCCTGGGCATTGAGGTGCTGGTGCCCCAGAGCGCCGACCAGTGGACTGCGGCCTTGCAATCAGAACACTTCGCGGCTTTGGCGCAATACCCCGGCAGCACCGGCGTGGTGGAAGACCTGAGCGCTTACGCCGGGCACAGCCACGCCCAGTCGGCCGCCTTCATTGTGGCCGCCGACCTGCTGGCCCTGACGCTGCTCAAGCCACCGGGCGAAATGGGCGCCGACATCGTGGTCGGCAGCACCCAGCGCTTTGGCATGCCCATGGGCGCGGGCGGTCCGCACGCGGCCTACCTGGCCTGCCGCGACGAATTCAAGCGCTCGCTGCCGGGCCGACTGGTCGGCGTGAGCGTGGACGTGCACGGCCACCCGGCCTACCGGCTGGCGCTGCAAACGCGCGAACAGCACATCCGGCGCGAAAAGGCCACCTCCAACATCTGCACCGCGCAGGTGCTGCCCGCTGTGGTGGCCAGCATGTATGCGGTGTACCACGGCCCGCAGGGCTTGAAGCGCATCGCCCAGCGCGTGGCGGCCTACACCGCCGTGCTGGCCCAGGGCCTGCAAAGCATGGGCCACACGCTGCGCAAAGACACCGCCTTTGACACCCTCTGGGTACTGACCAAAGACGCCACCGCCGCGCTGCTGGCCCGCGCCCGCGAGGCTGGCATGAACCTGCGCCAGGCTTGTGAGCAGAGCATCACGATTTCGCTCGACGAGACCACCACGCGCGAGGATATCGAGAAGCTGTGGACAGTGTTTTCCTCCGTTCGCCCTGATGCCGCCCCCGTTCGCCCTGAGCCTGTCGAAGGGCACGCCAACACCTCCATCGAGGCTTCGACCCTTCGACAAGCTCAGGACGGTCGGACAGAGAGCCCTTCGACCCTTCGACAAGCTCAGGACAGGCCAAGCTCAGGGCGAACGGACATATGGGACAGCTTCGAAAAAGGCATCGAGCCGATGATTCCGGCCGAGCTGCGCCGCACCAGCGCCTACCTCACGCACCCGGTGTTCAACCGCCACCACGCTGAAACCAGCATGCTGCGCTACATCCGCAGCCTGTCCGACAAAGACCTGGCGCTGGACCGCAGCATGATCCCGCTGGGCAGCTGCACCATGAAGCTCAACGCCACCAGCGAGATGATCCCCATCACCTGGCCCGAGTTCGCCCACGTGCACCCGTTCGCCCCGGCCGAGCAGTTGCAGGGCTACCAAGAGCTGGATGAGCAGTTGCGCGCCTGGCTGTGCCAGGCCACGGGTTACGCCGGCATCAGCCTGCAACCGAACGCCGGTTCGCAGGGCGAATACGCCGGTCTGCTCGCCATCAAGGCCTTCCACGCCTCGCGCGGCGAGAGTCATCGCAACATCTGCCTGATCCCCTCCAGTGCGCACGGCACCAACCCGGCCACGGCACAAATGGTCGGAATGCAGGTGGTGGTGACCCGATGCGACGAGCGCGGCAACGTGGACATGGCCGACCTGCAAGCCCAGTGCGAAAAACACAGCGCGAACCTGGCCTGCGTGATGATCACTTACCCCAGCACGCACGGCGTGTTCGAAACCACGGTCAAGGAACTCTGCGCCCTGGTACACCAGCACGGCGGCCGGGTCTACGTGGACGGCGCCAACCTGAACGCGCTGGTGGGCGTGGCGGCGCCGGGCGAGTTCGGCGGCGACGTGAGCCACCTGAACCTGCACAAGACCTTCTGCATCCCGCACGGCGGTGGCGGCCCAGGCGTCGGCCCGGTGTGCGTGGTGCAAGACCTGGTGCCTTTCCTGCCCGGGCACGCCACGGGAGCCGCTGCCAGCCCATCCGTTCGCCCTGAGCTTGTCGAAGGGCTTCCTTCGACAAGCTCAGGACAGTCGGAAATATCAGCTCAGCCCGAACGGCATTTGGTGGGGGCGGTCAGCGCCGCCCCTCTCGGAAACGCCGCGGTCCTGCCGATCAGTTGGATGTACATCCGCATGATGGGCGCCGACGGCCTCAAGCACGCCACCGAGGCCGCCATCCTGAGCGCCAACTACATCAGCAAGCGCCTGGCCGACCACTACCCCACGCTGTACGCCTCGGCCAACGGCCATGTGGCGCACGAGTGCATCCTGGACCTGCGCGGCCTGAAAGAGACCAGCGGGGTGCTGGCCGAAGACGTGGCCAAGCGCCTGATGGACCACGGTTTTCATGCGCCCACGCTCAGCTTCCCCGTGGCCAACACGCTGATGGTCGAGCCCACCGAGAGCGAAACGCTGCAAGAGCTGGACCGCTTCATCGACGCCATGATCGCGATCCGCAACGAAATCCGCCGCATTGAAGCCGGCGAGTGGCCGCGCGACGACAACCCGCTGAAGAACGCGCCGCACACTGCGGCCAGCGTGCTCATGAGCGACTGGACCCACCCCTACCCGCGCGAACTCGCCGCCGCGGCCCAGGGCCACGCACTCAACACCAAGTACTGGCCGTCAGTGGGCCGAGTGGACAACGTCTACGGCGACCGCAACCTGTATTGCAGTTGTGTGCCGGTGAGCGAATACGCCAGCGCCTGATCACTCGACTGCAAGACCGGGCACAGGCCCGCCACCGATCCCCGCATGACCCAGCCCAGCCTGCGCGTCTTGAGCCTCATCCCGCCGATGACGCAGCTCAACACGCCCTACCCTTCCACCGCCTACCTCACCGGCTTCCTGCGCTCGCGCGGTATCAGCGCCGTGCAGGAAGACTTGGCGCTGGCGCTGGTCTTGAAAATCTTCACGCCCGCCGGGCTGGCGGCCGTGCGCAGCCGTGCGCTGGCCCAGCCCGAAGCACGGCGCTCGGGCAGCGTGCACGCCTTTCTGGACCAGTTTGGCGCCTACCGCAGCAGCATCGGCCCGGCCATCGCCTACCTGCAGGGGCGCGACGCCACGCTGGCGCACCGCATGGCCGCGCGCGGCCTGCTGCCTGAAGGCCCGCGCTTTGCGGCGCTCGACGCCTACGACAACGTGGACATGGGCGACGGCGGCGGCGACCCGCTGGCCTGGGCCTTTGGCGCGCTGGGCGTGCAGGACAAGGCACGGCATCTGTGCACGCTGTACCTGAACGACCTGGCCGACGTGCTGCGCGACGCGGTGGACGCGCGCTTCGAGTTCGTGCGCTACGCCGAGTCGCTCGCCAGCAGCCAGCCCAGCTTCGACCCGCTCGCGCAAGCGCTGGCCGCGCCACCCACGCTGGTGGACGAGCTGCTGCACGAGCTGACGCTGGCCGCCCTCCACCGGCACCAGCCGGCGCTGGTGCTGCTTTCGGTGCCCTTTCCCGGCTCGGTCTATGCGGCCTTGCGCATCGCGCAGACCATCAAGGCGCATAACCCGAACATCCGCATTGCGCTCGGCGGCGGTTTTGTGAATACCGAGCTGCGCGAACTGTCCG
Organism: Hydrogenophaga sp.; assembly: GCF_014773545.1. GTDB lineage: Bacteria > Pseudomonadota > Gammaproteobacteria > Burkholderiales > Burkholderiaceae_C > Hydrogenophaga. The sequence goes on from NZ_SDDV01000003.1 coordinate 200,300, forward strand.
ACCCGCGCGTGTTTCACTTCGTGGACTATGTGACGCTGGACGCCGGCGAGCGGCCGGTGCTGTCGCTGATCGAGCACCTGCGCGGCGAGCGTGGGCGCCAACGGCTGCAGCGGACTTTTGTGCGTGAAGACAGCCCTCACCCCAGCCCTCTCCCAGAGGGAGAGGGAGCCACAGCCAACGCGGGCACCGTGCGCTACATCAACTTCGTCGAGCCCGACATCCCGTTTGAAGACGTGGGCACACCCACCTGGGACGGCCTGCCGCTGGACCGCTACCTCAGCCTGCTCGACCTGCTCAACCCCATGCACCGCCTGTGGAGCGATGGCCGCTGGAACAAGCTGACGGTGGCGCACGGCTGCTACTGGAAGAAGTGCAGCTTCTGCGATGTGAGCCTGGACTACATCGGCCGCTTTGAGGCCGCGACCGCGTCCACACTGGCCGATCGCATCGAAAAGATCGTCAACGAGACCGGCCAGACCGGCTTCCATTTCGTCGACGAAGCCGCGCCGCCCAAGGCCCTGAAAGCGCTGGCACAAGAGCTGATCCGGCGCGAGCTGCAGATCAGTTGGTGGGGCAACATCCGGTTTGAGAAAACCTTCACGCCCGAGCTGGCCGAGCTGCTGGCGCAAAGCGGCTGCATCGCCATCAGCGGCGGGCTGGAAGTGGCGAGCGACCGCCTGCTCCACCTCATGAAAAAAGGCGTGTCGGTCGAGCAGGTGGCGCGCGTGACCAAAGGCTTCAGCGACGCCGGCATCCTGGTGCACGCCTACCTGATGTACGGCTTTCCCACCCAGACGCTGCAGGACACGGTGGACGCGCTCGAATACGTGCGCCAGTTGTTCGAGGCCGGCTGCATCCAGAGCGGCTTCTTCCACCGTTTCAGCTGCACCGTGCATTCCCCCGTGGGCATGGACCCGGCGGCCTATGGCATCGAGCTGATCGCGCTGCCGCCGGTGAGTTTTGCCAAGAACGACATCGGCTTCATCGACCCCACCGGTGTCGATCACGATGCGCTGGGCAGCGGCCTGCGCAAGGCGATCTACAACTACATGCACGGCCTGTGCGTGCAAGACGAGGTGCGGCGCTGGTTCGAACACCTGCCGCAACCGGTGCCACGGCCTAGCGTCAAGCGCGGCAAAATCGCCAAGGCGCTGGCGCAGCGCGGCTGAACCCTGCCATGGAAGCGTCTGCACCGGCGGCTGGCGTCCGGCATCGACCACAATAGCGCCATGTCACAGTCGCCGACCCGCATCCTGCCCTGGCTGGAGCCGGGCCAGGCTTTTCCGCCCATTGACAACGCCTGGGGACCCGATGACCCGGCGCCAGGCTTGCTGGCCGCTGGCGCTGCGATCGACCTGCCCACCCTGATCAGCGCCTATTCGCAAGGCATTTTTCCTTGGTTCAGCGATGGCCAGCCGCCGCTGTGGTGGAGCCCGGACCCGCGCCTGGTGTTGCAGACCCAGCATTTTCGGCTGCACCGTTCGCTGCGCAAGTCGATTGCAGCCCTGCTGCGGCAGGGCCGGCTCGACATTCGCATAGACCACGATTTCGAGCGCGTGATTCGCGCCTGTGCGCAGACGCCGCGCGCGGGCGTCAGCGGCACCTGGCTGCTGCCAGCCATGATCGAGGCCTATTTGCAGTTGCACCGCGCCGGCCTGGCGCACAGCGTGGAGACCTGGATCGACGGTGAACTCGCCGGCGGTCTGTATGCGGTCAACCTGGGGCGCATGGTGTTTGGCGAATCGATGTTCTGCCGTCAAAGCAACGCCTCCAAAATCGCCCTGGCGGCCCTGGTGGCCTTTTGTCGTGCGCACGCGTTGCCCTTGATCGATTGCCAGCAGGAAACGGCGCATCTGAGCTCGCTGGGAGCGCACTGCATGTCGCGCCAAACGTTTGCCGCACAGGTGCGCCTGGCCGTGCCACAGCGCTCACCCGTGTGGCAGTTTCAGCCTTTATACTGGCGCCATCTGCTTGTCGAACACGGCCCGCCAGAGTGACGCAGCTCAAAGAACTCCCGCTGCAGGCCTTGCAGTTTTACGCCACCGCAGCCTACCCGTGCAGCTACCTGCCGGGGCGCCTGGCCCGCTCGCAGGTGGCCACACCCAGCCACCTGATTCACAACGACGCCTACTCCGACCTGGTCAAACAGGGTTTTCGGCGCAGCGGCCTGTTCACCTATCGCCCCTGTTGCGATGCGTGCCAAGCCTGCGTGCCGCTGCGGGTGGCGGTGGCGCGCTGGCGGCCCAATCGCAGCCAGCGCCGCTGCCTGCTGCAGCACGAGACGCTGCAAACGCGCGTGCTGCGGCTGTGCTTCGTCCCCGAGCATTACCAGCTTTATCTGCGCTACCAGCGCAGCCGGCACGCCGGCGGCGGCATGGATCACGACAGCGTCGACCAGTACACCCAGTTCCTGCTGCAAAGCCGCATCAATTCGCGCCTGGTCGAGTTCTACCAGCCGGCACGGGACGGCCAGGCCGCCCGACTGAAAATGGTGTCGGTGGTCGATGTGCTCAACGACGGTCTGTCGGCGGTCTACACCTTCTACGAACCGCAGGACCGGGCCAGCTACGGCACTTACAACGTTCTGTGGCAGATCGAGCAAGCGCGACTGCTGGGCCTGCCACACGTCTACTTGGGCTACTGGATCGAACAGAGCCCGAAAATGAACTACAAGGCCAACTTCCGGCCGCACGAACGGCTGCTGAGTGGCCGCTGGGTCGAAGTCGGCTGAAGCCGTTTGAATTTCATCTTGTAAAATGCGGGCAAACGCCTACCCGCTGCCCATGACGAAACGAGCCAAACAGCCGCCCAGCACGCCATCGGTACAAGTCATCGAGCGCATGTTCCATTTGCTGGAAGTGCTGGCCGCACGGGAAGACGCGGTTTCGCTGAAAGACATCAGCGACAAAACCGGCTTGCACCCCTCGACCGCGCACCGCATCCTGAATGACTTGACCATAGGCCGTTTCGTCGAGCGCCCGCAGGCCGGCAGCTACCGTCTGGGCATGCGTTTGCTGGAACTGGGCAACCTGGTCAAGGCCCGTCTGAGCGTGCGCGACGCAGCGCTGACGCCTATGCGCGGACTGCACAAACTGATTCAGCAACCCGTCAATCTGAGCCTGCGCCAGGGCGACGAAATCGTCTACGTCGAGCGCGTCTTCAGCGAACGATCGGGCATGCAAGTGGTGCGCGCCATTGGCGGACGCGCACCCCTGCACCTGACTTCGGTCGGCAAGTTGTTCCTGGCCTGCGATCCCCCGCAGCGGGTGCGCGATTACGCCACGCGCACCGGGCTGGTGGGCAACACGCGCAACAGCCTGACGCAACTGGCCGCGCTGGAGCGCGAACTCCTGCAGTGCCGCCAAACCGGCGTGGCGCGCGACAACGAGGAACTCGAAATCGGCGTGCGCTGCATGGCCGCAGGCATTTACGACGATCAGGGTAAGCTGGTGGCCGGGCTCTCGATCTCAGCCCCGGCCGACCGGATCAATGAAAATTGGCTCGACAAACTGCGCGCTACCGCAGGCGAAATTTCTGCCGCGCTGGGCAGCGCCCAGCCCAACTGATCGGGTGCAAGGTCTCGCGCTGAAGCCGCCCGCTCAGCCCTGCGGCCGGACAAAGAGCTGAATATAGTTCTGCGCCTCGACCCAGCGGCGCACGCGCTCGGCGTCCTGCACGCGGCTCAATGAGCTGGCCGAGTCGAGAAACACCATGATGACCCGGCGTCCGGCCACCTTGGCCTGCATCACCACGCAACGGCCCGCCTCAGAGATGAAACCGGTTTTTTGCAGACCAATCTGCCACTGCGGGTCACGCACCAGCCGGTTCGAATTATTGAACTGCAACACCCGTTCACCCAGCTCCACCTGGTGGCCGGGTGATGTCGACAGGCTGCGCAAAATCGGGCGCTCATAGGCCACAGCCACCAGTGCGGCGAGATCGCGCGCACTCGACAGGTTGCCGCTGGACAGGCCAGTCGGCTCGACAAAGCGGGTATCGAACATGCCCAGCAGACGGGCTTTGAGATTCATGTCGCGCACGAACTGCTGCATGCCGCCCGGATAGGTGCGGCCAAGCGCATGTGCGGCGCGGTTTTCGCTCGACATCAGCGACAAATGCATCAGCTCTGCGCGGGTCAGCGTGCTGCCCACCGCCAGCCGCGAACTGCTGCCTCTGTAGACGTCTACGTCGTCCTGGGTGATGGTGATCGGCTCGTCCATCGACAACGCGGCGTCGGCGATCACCAGCCCGGCCATCAGCTTGGTCACCGACGCGATCGGCAGCGCGACGCTGTCATTCTTGCTGAAAAGGACTTCATGGGTTTCCTGATCGACCACCAGCGCCACGCTCGAGTTCAGGCCGAGCAGGTCTTCATCGTCGCGCAAGCCCAGGCGCTGCCCCATAGACACCCGAGGCCCGGCAGCCGCCGGTCGCTCACGCTGGGCCACTGCGCGGCGGTTCGGCGCCGCGCGCGTTTGCTGCACGCGCCGCTGCGCGGCCTTGGCCTGGGCCGGGCGCTTCGTATTGCGAAGCTGCTTGGTCTGGGACGAGGCCCGGACCGCTTCGGCCCTGCGCTGGCCGTTGACGCGCAGCTCGCGCTGCGTTGTCACCCGGCTGCTGCCGAGCTGCGACGCCGACGGGGCGATTTGCGGTTTTTTTGTGGCGCTGGCCACCGCCGCCGCTGCCGACGGGGCGCTCAGCGGCAACAGCAGCGCGAGCAAAACCAGCACCAGGACTGTCACAGGGCAAAGTTTTCGCAGCGGGTTCGCACTAAATGACATGACTTCGTTCTGGCCAGAAAGATGGGTTTGGAGCAAAGTATAGGGAATTTAAAAAAAACATGCAACATCAAAAGCTTGCGCCCTGTTCTTCAATTAACGCAAGAACTATTGCCTCGGCCCAGTGAAGAGTCAACCGTTCGCCCTGAGCCTGTCCTTCGACAAGCTCAGGATGATCGGAATCGGTCGAAGGGTCAGGACATCTGGCAAGCGCGCCAACGACGATCAGCCTTGCGCAGCGACCCGCTCGGCCTTGCTGTGCAGCTTGTTGAGCGCGCTCAGGTAGGCCTTGGCCGAAGCCACCACGATGTCGGGATCGGCACCGACGCCGTTGACCACCCGACCGCCGTGCTGCAAGCGCACCGTGACCTCGCCCTGGCTCTCGGTCGAGCCGCTGGTGATGGCGTTGACCGAGTAGAGCAAGAGCTCCGCGCCACTTTTGACGTGGGTTTCAATCGCCTTGAGCGAAGCATCGACCGGCCCGTTGCCGTCGGCGCGACCCTGATATTCCCGGCCGTCGATGGTGAACACCACGTGCGCCTGCGGACGCTCGCCGGTCTCGCTGTGCTGCGCCAGTGAAACCAGCCCGTACTGCTCTTTCTCGGCGCTCACGCTCTCGTCGCTGCACAAGGCCAGAATGTCTTCGTCGAAAATGTCGCTCTTGCGGTCGGCCAGTTCCTTGAAAGCGGCAAACGCGCTGTTGACTTCAGTCTCCGACCCCAGCTCAATGCCCAGGTCTTGCAAGCGCTGCTTGAACGCATTGCGGCCACTGAGCTTGCCCAGCACGATTTTATTGGCGCTCCAGCCCACGTCTTCGGCGCGCATGATTTCGTAGGTATCGCGCGCCTTGAGCACGCCGTCTTGGTGGATGCCGCTGGCGTGGGCAAAGGCGTTGGCACCCACCACCGCCTTGTTGGGCTGCACCACGAAGCCGGTGATCAGGCTGACCATGCGGCTGGCGGGAACGATTTGCGTGGCATCGACGCCGACGTCGAGCCCGAAGTAGTCGCGCCGCGTGCGCACTGCCATCACGACTTCTTCCAGCGAACAGTTGCCGGCGCGCTCGCCCAGGCCATTGATGGTGCACTCGACCTGGCGTGCGCCACCGATCTTGACGCCCGCCAGCGAATTGGCCACCGCCATGCCCAGGTCGTTGTGGCAGTGCACCGACCAGATCGCCTTGTCGGCGTTCGGAACGCGCTCGCGCAGGGCGCGAATGAAGTTGCCGTACAACTCGGGCACGGCGTAGCCCACGGTGTCGGGAATGTTGACGGTGCTCGCCCCCGCATCGATCACGGCTTCGAGCACACGGCAGAGAAAGTCGAAGTCGCTGCGGTAGCCGTCCTCGGGGCTGAACTCGACGTCGGGGCACACGTTGCGCGCCAGCCGCACCGACTGGCGCGCCTGCTCGAACACCTGCTCGGGCGTCATGCGCAGCTTTTTTTCCATGTGCAGCGCGCTGGTGGCAATGAAGGTGTGGATGCGCGCGCGTCGGGCGCCTTTGAGCGCTTGGGCCGCGCGCTCGATGTCACGTTCGTTGGCGCGCGCCAGCGAACAAATGGTGGCATCTTTGATGGTGTTGGCAATCGCCTGCACGCAATCGAAGTCACCCGGTGAACTGGCGGCAAAACCGGCCTCTATCACGTCCACCTTCAGACGCTCCAATTGGCGCGCAATGCGCAGCTTTTCGTCCCTGGTCATGGACGCGCCGGGTGACTGCTCGCCGTCGCGCAAGGTAGTGTCGAAAATGATCAGTTTGTCGCTCATCGCCATACTCCGGTCAGCCGCCTCATGGGCGGCACTGAGAAAAACTGCAGCCCCAAAACAAACGGCCCGCTGCAGTTGCAAACGGGCCGTTGGAGGGAAACTTGCGCGCGCTACCCTAACTGCCCGTGTTGGACACCCAGTAGCAGCGCGAAGGAAATAAACGTCATGGCGGCCAATGTAGCACAAAGCCAGGCATCGGGTGAGAGTGAAAAACCCTCGTCGCCCCGCAGGTTTTCATTCGTGCAGACCGCGTTCTTCTGGTTCGCGGGTCGAGGTGCTGATGACACTGGTCGGCTGACCCTTGAGCTTGCGCCACAGATAGACCGCATAACCCGACAAGCCGTACAGCACGAAAATGCCAAACAGCACGGCGGGCGGGTCGATGTTGATCACCGCGATCGCCAGCGCCACCAGCACAATGACGGCAAAGGGCACGCTGCGCTTGAGGCTGAGTTCCTTGAAGCTGTAGAACGGCACGTTGGTAACCATGGTCAGGCCGGCGTACAAGGTCAGAAAAAACATCAGCCAGACCAGTTCTGAGCCTGCCACCCCGTACTCGGTGGCCAGCCAGATGAAGCCGGCCACCAGCGCGGCGGCGGCGGGCGATGGCAGCCCCTGAAAAAAACGCTTGTCGACCACCTCGGTGTTGACATTGAAGCGCGCCAGCCGCAGGGCGGCGCAGGCGCAGTAGACAAAAGCGGCGATCCAGCCCCAGCGGCCCAGACCGCGCAGCGCCCACTCGTAAGCGATCAGGGCCGGCGCGGCGCCAAAGGACACCATGTCGGCCAGCGAATCCATCTGCACGCCAAACGCGCTTTGCGTGTTGGTCAGGCGCGCGACCCGGCCGTCCATGCTGTCGAGAAACATGGCGGCGAAAATACCGACGGTGGCCAGATCGAAGCGGCCGTCCATCGCCATCACGACCGAATAAAAACCGCAAAACAGCGCCGCCAGTGTAATCATGTTGGGCAACATGTAAATGCCTTTGCGGCGCTGGCGCAAGGCTTGGGCAGGAGGATCGGGGCGATCGGGGTCGTCTTGCATGAGTCTCTCAAATGGGTCTGGCAGCGAAAAAGGAAGCGACGCCGGTGTCGGCCAAAGCGCAGCACGGCCCAGTGTAAGCCAGCGCAGCGGGGCCACTCGACGGGCCGCGCAGAGAGCTCGATCAAGCCGCCAGCGCGGCCGTTTTATAGATGCCGCAGCCGACGTACAAATCGTCAACCTTTACCACGTACGACATCTTGCCCTGCACCTTGCCCGTGACCGGGTTGACGATGTCGTACTCGACCCAGCCCGGCGCGACCCGGGCCTGCGCCACGATGGCCTGCAACAAAGACGCACCGTCCACGCCCGCAATATCCTGCACCCGGCTGCCCACCTTGTGCGGTTTGCCGCCAAAGGCACGGTAAACGCCCGTTTCATCGAGCGCAAAAACATACATGTCGCGGTCGTGAAAAGCACCGTCGGGCCGACTCAGATCGCGCACAAACGCCTCCCGTGCGACTTGGCTGCGGTGCGCCAGCGCACGCTGCACCAGCGCCATCGCCTCTTCGGCGGTGCCTTGCTGCAGCAAGAAGGTGGCGACGGTCTGCGCCAAGTGCGCTGCGCGCTGTTCGAGCTCGTTGGCTTGCAGCACGGCGCGTTCTACCATTTGCGCGTTGCGCTGGGTGATTTGGTCGAGCTGGCCAACGGCGGACGAAATCTGCGTCAACCCGGTGCTTTGCTCGGCGCTGGCCGACGAAATCTGCGACATATTGGCCGCCATGCCGCGCACACCGTTGACGATTTGCGAAATGGTGCCGCCAACGGCCCGAATTTGCGCCACGCTGGCTTGCACCTGTGCCGCTGATGCCTCGATGAGCTGACGAATTTCTTTCGACGACGCAGCCGAGCGCTGGGCCAGCGTGCGCACCTCGTTGGCCACCACCGCAAAACCCCGGCCCTGCTCGCCGGCACGGGCCGCCTCCACCGCGGCGTTGAGCGCCAGGATGTTGGTCTGAAACGCCAGGCTGTCGATCACGCCGATGATCTCGTTCATCTGACGCGCGCCCTTTTGAATCTGCTCGACCGAAGCAACGGCGCGCTCCATCGAAGCCGCCCCCATCTCGGCCAGGTCGCGCACCCGCGCCGCCTGGGTGTTCGAGTCGCCGGCCGAGGCCGCGTTTTGATGCACGGTGCTCGAGAGCTGCTGCACGCTGGCTGCCGTCTGCTGCAGATTGGCCGCCTGCTGCTCGGTCCGGTCGGCCAACTCGCGGTTGCCCTGCGCCAGGGCTTTGCCCGCCTGTGCCACCAGTGCGGCGTTGCTGCGCACCTCGGCCACCATGGCCGAGAGCCGACCTATCATGCGCTCGAGCCGCTCAGCGAGTTCCGCCAGTTCGTCGCGCCCTTTGAGTTGGACATGGGCGCGCAAGTTGCCTGCTGCGGTTTGCCCCATGACTTGCGTGACCCGATGAAAATCACGCACGAAACTGAGGTAGAGCGTCAGCGCCAGGTAAATCAGCACCGCCAGACCAGCCACGGCGGCCCCGATCAGGATCGCCCGCCAGGCTTGCAAAGCACCCATGCGCTGCACCAGCACGGCGTCGAGCTGCGCCAGCATACCGGCCTGGTAGGCGCTCACCTGTTCAATGGCCTCGGTTCCAGCCGTTAAAAAAGCAGCGACAGGCAGCGCACCGGGCTGCTCCAAGGCTTGCCGCGCCGTATCGACAAAACGCTCGGACGCCGCCAGCGCGGCCTGACTCTGCGGGTCGCTGCGGCCGTGACGCTCCAGCCCTGCGATCACCACCCGCTGCTCTTGCAGCAGCAACTGCAAGGCGTGTAACTGCTGCTGCAAGAGACGCGCCGAATCAATCGGTGGCTCGGGCGCCAGCAGGTGCTGCGCGCCCAGGGTGCGCAGTTGGCCCAGCGCATCAGACCAGCCGATGTGGCGTGCAAGCAGCAGCTCGAGCAGGAAATGAACCGTTGGCTGCGGGTCGAACAACAGGTGCGAGCGTTCCGCCACACCCAGCAACAGGTGGCGCGACTGCAGCAGCAACGCGCTGTGCGGGGCCAGCGGTTCGGCTGCCGATGCGGCTTGCGTAACCCCCACAGGGTCCAGCCGCGCACGCAGGGCCAGCCAGTCCGGCCCGAGCCCCCAATCGGGCCGCTGCGCCAGCAGCGCCGCATCGGTGCTGGCAATGGCCAAGCGCAGCGGCGCGCGGGACGGCTCTGGCGCCTTGCGCGCGTCCTGAGCACCCGCCAGCAGCATACCGGCCTGATCCCGCTGCGCCTGCAAGGCCTGGGTCAGGCCGAGCAGCCCCGCCGCCGCCTGCGCGCCCGCGCGCCCGTCCTGGACCAGACGCAGGTCTTGCTGCACCTGCTGCAGCAGCCACCCCCCACCGACCAGCAGCGGCAGCAGCAAAACGGCGCACAAAAGGCCGAACTTTGCGGGCAGACGAAGCCGCCGCATCAGCCAGATGCCGGGGCGAAAAACGATAAAGCCTGACATATTCGAAAAAACCTGCTGGTTTGACGGCAACCCCGGGTATCGGCGGCAGGGGGCTGAACTGAAGCCGGCTGCCAAGCCGTGCACGTGCGGCTCAAGGGTAAGGGTGCCTGCCGCAGACAAAACCCGGAACAAAAGGCGCTTTTGCGCCCAGATCGGGACGCCACAACCCGCAGTCAAGCAGCAGCGGCTGGCCGCGCACCCGCTCGGCGGCTCTCGGCCTCTCAGTCGCTCTGGACCGGCTGCATCGCCCGTTGCGCAAAGGCCTGCACCAGCTCGGGCGGCGCCTGCACCAGCTCGACCAGAACCCCCTCTCCGGCAATGGGGAATTCAGCGTTCGCCTTGGGGTGCAAAAAAACGATGTCAAACCCGGCCGCGCCGGGGCGAATGCCGCCCGGCGCAAAGCGCACGCCCTGCGCCGTGAGCCACTGCACCGCCTGCGGCAGGTCGTCGACCCACAGCCCCACATGGTTGAGCGGCGTGGCGTGCACCGCGGGTTTCATCGCAGCGTCCAAGGGCTGCATCAGGTCGACCTCGACCTGGAACGGGCCGCTGCCAATGACGCAAATGTCCTCGTCGACGTTTTCGCGCTCGCTGCGGTAGGTGCCAGTGACTTCCAGCCCCAGCATATCGACCCAGAGCTTGCGCAGCCGCATTTTGTCCAGACCGCCAATGGCGATCTGCTGGATGCCCAGCACTTTGAAGGGCCGCTGGCTTGCCATGACCGGTGTCCGTGCGCTGTGATTCATGCCGCTAGTAAGCATGGGGTGCCATATGAGCCACCGGCTCGAGCGACCAGACCGTCGCCGGCGGCAAATTGATCCAAACCGAGGCCACCCGGCGCCAGCGCCAACCGGGCGGAACACTTTTGAACGGCTGCAAATGCGGCGCGGCGTAGGTGTATTGAATCAAGCGCGAGCCGGGCTGGCGCGTAATCAGAGCCAGCATGGCTTCAACACTTTGTCTGGCCTCAGCCTTGGGCATGGACATCAGCGGCAGCGAGGAGACCAGCGTGACCACCGACAGGGCATCGACGACGAGCGAATTGACGCTGGAAGCGCAGCGGTTGAGCACCTCCAGCGCCGGGAAATTGCGCCGCAGCAAGCGCGCGAAATCCGGGTCGCGCTCGATCACGACAAAGCGATCCGAAGCGAGACCGCCAGCGGCCAGCGCGCGCGTGATGGCTCCGGTGCCCGCGCCCACTTCGATCAACACGCCCGGGTCGGCGCGCCGCACCTCCTTGGCGATGGTTTGAGCCAAAGCCTTGGAGGCTGGCGCAATCGCCCCGATACGACGAGGATCGCGCAAACACCTCAATGCAAAGGCCAAACTGCTCATTTCACTGCCCCCTCAAAATAATAGAACGCCGCGAAGGGTAGCCGATTTTGCAAACGGTTTTACAAAACAGCGGCAGAAAGGTTTCAAACAAACTCGACGATGGATTGATCGACCACCAGGCTATCGCCCTTGGCCGCCAGCACCTTGGCCACCACGCCGTCGGCAGCGGCGAACAACACGTTTTCCATTTTCATGGCCTCGATCACTGCCACGCGCTCACCCGCCTGCACCTTCTGGCCCACCTGCACCGCCACCTCAACCAGCAGCCCGGGCATGGGCGAGAGCACGTATTTGCTCAGGTCGGGTGCGGCCTTGAACGGCATCAACCGGTGCAACTCGGCCATGCGCGACGACACCACCATGGTTTCGATGCGCGTGCCGTTGTGCTGCACCACCAGCGCCAGCGGGTTGCGCTTGGTGCCGCGCTCGATCTGGGCTGTAAACGGGGCCCCGTTGCATGTGCCGTGAATGCAGATGTCGTTCAAGCGCGACGGGCTGCTGATGGCGTAGCGCTTGCCGTCGATGGCCAGCACGGCCGAACCGATCTGGCCCAGCACCTCATCGACGTGTACCGCCGTGTAGCGGTGCTGGCCCGAGGCACCCAGCGCGATGACGGAAAAATCGTGCCCGACCTTGACACCGTAACCGGGCAACTGGCCGCTCAGGCCGGCGGCGCGCTCGCGCGATTTGCGTCGCACGAAAGCCGCCAGCGCCAGCAGAAAGTCGGCGTCGGCGTGCGGCACGTCTTCGGCGCGGAAACCCTGGGCGTAGTGCTCGGCGATGAAGCCGGTATTGAAGTCACCCGAGACAAACTTGGGATGCGCCAGCAGCGCGGCCTGGAACGGGATGTTGCTGCTGACACCTCGGATGACAAAACCGTTGAGCGCCTCGCGCATCTTGGCCATCGCCTCGGCGCGGTCTTTGCCGTGCACGATGAGCTTGGCGATCATCGAGTCGTAGTAGATCGGGATTTCACCGCCTTCGACCACGCCCGTGTCCACGCGCACGCCGTAGCGCTCGGCGCTATCGGCCTGGTGCATGGTTTGCACCGGCGGGTTAAAGCGCACCAGGCGACCGGTGCTGGGTAAAAAGTTGCGAAACGGGTCTTCGGCGTTGATGCGGCACTCGATCGCCCAGCCTTCGCGCTTGACTTCGGCCTGAGTCAAGGGCAAGGGCTCGCCAGCCGCCACCCGGATCATCAACTCCACCAGGTCCAGCCCGGTGATGCACTCGGTCACCGGGTGCTCGACCTGCAGGCGGGTGTTCATCTCCAGAAAGTAAAAGTCCTGCTCCTTGCCGACCACGAACTCCACCGTGCCCGCGCTCTGGTACTGCACCGCCTTGGCCAGCGCCACCGCCTGCTCGCCCATGGCCTGGCGCGTGGCATCACTGATGAAGGGCGACGGCGCCTCTTCGATCACCTTCTGGTGGCGGCGCTGGATCGAGCACTCGCGCTCGTTCAGGTAGATCACGTTGCCGTGCGCGTCGCCCAGCACCTGGATTTCGATGTGGCGCGGCTCCAACACGTATTTTTCGATGAAGACGCGGTCGTCGCCAAAGCTGTTGCGCGCTTCGTTGCGACAAGAGGTGAAGCCTTCAAAGGCTTCCTTGTCGTTGAAGGCCACGCGCAAGCCCTTGCCACCGCCGCCGGCGCTGGCCTTGATCATGACGGGGTAGCCGATGTCCTTGGCGATCTCCACCGCCCGCTCGGCGGTTTCGATGGCGTCGTTCCAACCCGGGATGGTGTTGACCTGGGCTTCGAGCGCGAGCTTCTTGGAGGCGATCTTGTCGCCCATGGCGGCGATGGAGAAATGGCGCGGGCCGATGAAGACAATGCCTTCGTCTTCACAGCGCTTGGCAAAGGCTTCGTTTTCGCTCAAGAAACCGTAGCCGGGGTGAATCGCCTGCGCGCCGCTGGCCTTGGCCGCGGCAATGATCTTGTCTGCCGCCAGATAGGACTCGCGCGAAGGCGCCGGGCCGAGCAACACGGCCTCGTCGGCCAACTGCACGTGGCGCGCTTCCTTGTCGGCCTCGGAATACACCGCCACGGTGGCAATGCCCATCTTCTGGGCGGTGGCGATGACGCGGCAGGCGATTTCACCGCGGTTGGCAATCAATATCTTGGTAAACATCTTTCTTCCTTCATCCATCCGTTCAGGCTGGCTTTTATCTGCACAACTGAAACCCCATCCGTTCGCCGCTCAGACTGAGCTCCATCTGCACGACTGAAACCCCATCCGTTCGGGCTGAGCCTGTCGAAGCCTGTGCAAGCCCTTCGACCCTTCGACCAGCTCAGGACAGGCCAAGCTCAGGGCGAACGGATGTGTGGGTTTACGGCCGGTGAAGCAGCTCACAGCGGAATGTTCCCGTGCTTGCGCCACGGGTTCTCTATCTTCTTGTCCTTGAGCATCACCAGCGAACGGCAGATGCGCTTGCGCGTCTCGTGCGGCAGAATCACGTCGTCGATGAAGCCGCGCGCCCCGGCCACGAAGGGGTTGGCAAAGCGGGCCTTGTACTCGGCCTCCTTGGCGGCCAGCTTGGCCGGGTCGCCCTTGTCTTCGCGGAAGATGATCTCCACCGCGCCCTTGGCGCCCATCACCGCGATCTCGGCGTTGGGCCAGGCGAAATTCACGTCGCCACGCAAATGCTTGGAGGCCATCACGTCGTAAGCGCCGCCGTAGGCCTTGCGCGTGATCACGGTGATCTTGGGCACGGTGCATTCCGCGTAGGCGTAGAGCAGCTTGGCACCGTGTTTGATGATGCCGCCGTACTCTTGCGAGGTGCCGGGCATGAAGCCGGGCACGTCCACAAAGGTGATCACCGGGATGTTGAACGCATCACAAAAACGCACAAAGCGCGCCGCCTTGACGGCGCTTTTGATGTCCAGACAGCCGGCCAGCAGCAGCGGCTGATTGGCCACGATGCCCACCGTCTGGCCGTCCATGCGGGCAAAGCCGATCAGGATGTTCTTGGCGTACTCGGGCTGCAGCTCGAAAAAGTCGCCGTCGTCCACCGTCTTGAGGATCAGCTCCTTCATGTCATAAGGCTTGTTCGGGTTCTCGGGCACCAGCGTGTCCAGGCTCAGGTCCATGCGATCGATGGGGTCGCCACTGGGGCGCACCGGCGCTTTCTGGCGGTTGTTCAACGGCAGATAGTTGTACAGGCGGCGCAGCATCAGCAGCGCTTCCACGTCGTTCTCGAACGCCAGGTCGGCCACGCCGCTCTTGCTGGTGTGCGTGACCGCGCCGCCCAGCTCTTCGGCGGTCACTTCTTCGTGCGTCACGGTCTTCACCACCTCGGGGCCGGTGACGAACATGTAGCTCGAATCCTTGACCATGAAGATGAAGTCGGTCATGGCGGGCGAGTACACCGCGCCGCCGGCGCAGGGGCCCATGATCATGCTGATCTGCGGCACCACGCCGCTGGCCATCACGTTGCGCTGGAACACCTCGGCATAGCCACCGAGCGAGGCCACGCCTTCCTGGATGCGCGCACCGCCCGAGTCGTTCAGGCCGATCACCGGCGCACCGACTTTCATGGCCTGGTCCATCACCTTGCAGATCTTCTCGGCGTGGGCTTCAGACAGCGCGCCGCCAAACACGGTGAAGTCCTGGCTGAACACGAACACCAGGCGGCCATTGATCATGCCGTAGCCGGTGACCACGCCGTCGCCGGGGATCTTCTGGTCCTGCATGCCGAAGTCCACGCAGCGGTGTTCCACGAACATGTCCCACTCTTCGAACGTGCCTTCGTCGAGCAGCACTTCCAGCCGCTCGCGCGCCGTGAGCTTGCCCTTGCTGTGTTGTGCCGCGATGCGCTTTTGCCCGCCGCCTTGGCGTGCAGCTTCGCGCTTTTTCTCCAGTTGGTCCAGGATGTCTTGCATGGTCGTGTTCTCAAATGTCCGATCGCCCTGAGCTTGGCCTGTCCTGAGCTGGTCGAAGGGTCGAAGGGTTGGCGTGATCGTGGTCCGGGGCTTCGACAGAGCCTGTCCTGAGCTGGTCGAAGGGCTCAGCCCGAGCGGGGGTGGTTTCGTACAAAAAAAGCAGCTGGCGGGCAGCGCTGCTGGCGGGCAGGCTGCCGTCCAGCACGCAGCGGGTGGCATCGTCCAGCGCCTGGCGCACCGCCGGATGCTCGCGAAAGCGCTGCTTCAGTCCCGCATCAATGCGCTCCCACATCCAGGCCTTGGCCTGCCCTTGGCGGCGCGCGGCCAGGCGCCCGTTGGCGGTCTGCACGGTGCGGAATTTCGACACCTCGGTCCAGAAACGGTCCACGCCCTGCCCGTGCAGCGCGCTGATCTGGATCACCTGCGGGTGCCAGATGCTTTCATCATGGTGAGCGTGCTCGGGATGGCCGTGCAGGCCGAGCAGGCGCAGCGAAGACGTGATCTGCGCGCGCGCGCGGGTGGCGGCATCGGGGTCGATGTCGGCCTTGTTGATGACTACCAGATCGGCCAGCTCCATCACGCCCTTTTTGATCGCCTGCAGGTCGTCGCCCGCGTTGGGCAGCTGCATCAGCACGAACATGTCGGTCATGCCTTGCACGGAGGTCTCGCTCTGGCCCACACCCACGGTTTCGACGATCACGATGTCGTAGCCCGCTGCCTCGCAGACCAGCATGGCCTCACGCGTCTTTTCGGCCACGCCGCCCAGCGTGCCGCTGCTCGGGCTGGGGCGGATGTAGGCCTGCTCGTGCACGCTCAGGTGTTCCATACGGGTCTTGTCGCCGAGGATGGAGCCGCCCGACACGGTGCTCGACGGGTCTATGGTCAGTACCGCGACGCGGTGACCTTTGTCGATGAGGAACAGCCCCAGCGCCTCGATGAAAGTACTCTTGCCCACACCCGGCACGCCGCTGATGCCCAGGCGAAAAGCTTTTCCGGTGTGCGGGAGCAAGGCGGTGAGCAACGCGTCGCCCCGCGCGCGGTGGTCGGCGCGGGTCGATTCGAGCAGGGTGATGGCTTTTGCAATGGCGCGGCGCTGGGCCATGGGGGTGCCGGAGACAATGGGGTAGGTGAGCCCTTCGACAGGCTCAGGGCGAACGGGGGTTGCTTCATTCCCCTGGGGCTGACCTGCACTCCGTTCAGGCTGACCCCCACCCCGTTCGGGCACAACCGCACCCCGCTCGGGCACAACCCCTCCCCGTTCGGGCACAACCCCTCCCCGTTCGGGCTGAGCTTGTCGAAGCCCATCCAAGCCCTGCTTCGAGCGCGCCAACGTCTGAACCCGCTCCCAGTCCCCCACAATCAACGCCTCCTTCTTCGCCCGCGACCAGCCCTTGATCTGCTGCTCGAAAGCCAGCGCACCCTCGCGTGACTCGAACTCGCCCTGCCAGACCAGCTCAACCGGTTTGCGGGTGGCGGTGTACCCGGAGTCGCTGGTCTGGTGTTGCAACAGACGCGTCTCCAGTTCGTCGGTGTGTCCAGCGTAGTAGGTGCCGTCCCGGCAGAGCAGAAGGTAGACGTGGAAGGGTTTCACGCGAAATGGGTGGGTGAGGGCTTCGACAGGCTCAGCCCGAACGGAGGTTGTGGGTCTCAACGAACGGGGGTTATGGGTCTCAACGGTCACTCCGTGCAGGCTGCATGTCACTCCGTTCGGGCTGCACGTCACTCCGTTCGGGCTGCACGTCACTCCGTTCGGGCTGCACGTCACTCCGTTCGGGCTGCACGTCACTCCGTTCGGGCTGCACGTCACTCCGTTCGGGCTGCACGTCACTCCGTTCGGGCTGCACGTCACTCCGTTCGGGCTGAGCCTGTCGAAGCCCCTCCGCGATAGGTCCATGCGCATGGGCCAGAGACTTGATCCGCTCCCAGTCTCCAGCGATCAAAGCCTCTTTCTTCGCCCGCGACCAACCCTTGATTTGCTGCTCAAACGCCAACGCGCCCTCACGGCTTTCAAACTCGCCATGCCACACCCATTCAACCGGCTTGCGCGTCGACGTGTAGCCGGTGTCGGTTGTCTGGTGTTGAAGCATGCGTGCTTCCATGTCATCGGTATGACCCGCGTAATACGAGCCCTCTCCGCAACGCAGCAGGTAGACGAAAAAGGGTTTCACGCGGTGGAGTGGGTGAGGGCTTCGACAAGCTCAGCCCGAACGGAGTGGGGCTCAGCCCGAACGGATCTTTGACCGAGTGCAAATTCAAGCTGCCCCCAAGGCCTTGCGGATCTGCTCCAGCACATCTTTCGCGCTGGCTGGTATCGGCGTGCCCGGGCCGTAGATGCCCTTGACGCCTGCATCAAACAGCATCTCGTAATCCTGACGCGGAATCACGCCGCCCACGAACACGACGATGTCGTCGGCGCCCTGGCGTTGAAGCTCGGCGATGATGGCCGGTACCAGGGTCTTGTGCCCAGCGGCCAGGGTCGAAACGCCGACCGCGTGCACGTCGTTTTCGATCGCCTGGCGCGCGCATTCTTCGGGCGTCTGGAACAGCGGGCCCATATCCACGTCGAAGCCCAGGTCGGCGAAGGCCGTGGCCACCACCTTGGCGCCGCGGTCGTGGCCGTCCTGGCCGAGCTTGCTGATCATCACGCGCGGGCGGCGGCCTTGCGCGGCGGCGAAATCGTTGATCTCGGCCTTCAAGGCGTCCCAGCCTTCGGCGCAGTCGTAAGCGGCAGCGTACACACCGGTCACCTTTTGGGTATCGGCGCGGTGGCGCCCAAAAACTTTTTCCAGCGCGTCGCTCACCTCGCCCACGGTGGCGCGCAGGCGCATGGCCTGGATCGTCAGGTCGAGCAAATTGCCCTGCCCCAATGTCGCCGCCGCCGTCAGCGCGTCCAGCGCGGCCTGCACCCGGACAGCATCGCGGCTGGCCTTGATCTGCAGCAGGCGGGCGATCTGCCCTTCGCGCACCGCCACGTTGTCGATGTCGCGCGCCTCGACGGCGTCTTCGGTCTTGAGCTTGTATTTGTTGACGCCAACGATCACGTCTTTGCCGCTGTCGATGCGGGCTTGCTTCTCGGCCGCAGCGGCTTCGATCTTGAGTTTGGCCCAGCCGCTGTCCACCGCCTTGGTCATGCCGCCCATGGCCTCGACCTCTTCGATGATGGCCCAGGCCGCATCCGCCATTTCCTGCGTCAGGCTTTCCATCATGTAGCTGCCGGCCCAGGGGTCGACCACGCTGGTGATGTGGGTCTCTTCCTGGATGATGAGCTGCGTATTGCGGGCGATGCGTGCACTGAACTCGGTGGGCAGGGCAATCGCTTCGTCAAAGCTGTTGGTGTGCAGCGACTGCGTGCCGCCGAACACCGCCGCCATGGCCTCGATGGTGGTGCGCACCACGTTGTTGTACGGGTCTTGCTCGGTGAGCGACCAGCCCGAGGTCTGGCAGTGGGTGCGCAGCATCAGGCTCTTGGGGTTCTGGGCGTCAAAGCCCTTCATGATGCGGCACCACAAGAGCCGCGCGGCCCGCATCTTGGCGATTTCCAGGTAGAAGTTCATGCCCACCGCCCAGAAGAAGCTCAGGCGCCCGGCGAATTCGTCCACGGTCAGCCCCAAGGCAATCGCCGTCTTCACGTATTCCTTGCCGTCGGCCAGGGTGAAGGCCAGTTCCAGCGCCTGGTTGGCGCCCGCTTCCTGCATGTGGTAGCCCGAGATCGAGATCGAGTTGAACTTCGGCATCTTCCTGGCTGTGTACTCGATGATGTCGCCAATGATCTTCATCGACGGCTCGGGCGGATAGATGTAGGTGTTGCGCACCATGAACTCTTTCAGAATGTCGTTCTGAATCGTTCCGCTCAGTTGGTCTTGCGAGACGCCCTGCTCTTCGGCCGCCACCACATAGCCGGCCAGCACCGGCAGCACGGCGCCGTTCATGGTCATGGACACACTCACCTTGTCCAGCGGAATCTGGTCGAACAGGATTTTCATGTCCTCCACCGAATCGATGGCCACACCGGCCTTGCCCACGTCGCCCGTCACACGCGGGTGGTCGCTGTCGTAGCCCCGGTGCGTGGCCAGATCGAACGCGACCGACACGCCCTGCCCGCCCGCAGCCAGCGCCTTGCGGTAGAAAGCGTTCGATTCTTCGGCGGTGGAAAAACCGGCGTACTGGCGGATGGTCCAGGGGCGCACCGCGTACATGGTGGCCTGCGGGCCGCGGATGAAGGGCTCCAAGCCCGGCAGCGTGTTGGTGTAGGGCAGGTCTTGGGTGTCGGCGGCCGTGTACAGCGGTTTGACACGAATGCCATCCGGTGTAACCCAGTCCAGCGCCTGCACATCGCCACCAGGAATTGATTTCTGCGCTGCGCGGGTCCAGTCTTGCAAAGTGGCGGACTTGAATTCAGGCTGATGTGGGCTCATGACGACAGATGCAAGGATCAAAGGTGAAACAGAGCGACTTAAGCGGCTGATTTTATATTATTCATAATTATTGATGCAAAATATTCCGAGCGCCGTAAAATGAGCGTCCGACACATCCGATCGGCTCGCCCCTTTGTCTGTCATGACTGAACGTTCGCTCTCGCCCCGCGCCCTGTACGAGGAAGTCGCCGAACTGCTGCGCCAGCGCATTTTCAACCGCGAACTCGAACCCGGCAGTTGGATCGACGAACTCGGCATTGCCCAAGCCTACGGTATCAGCCGCACCCCGCTGCGCGAAGCGCTCAAGGTGCTGGCGACCGAAGGGCTGGTGACCATGAAAGTGCGGCGCGGTGCCTACGTGACCGAAATGTCAGCACAGGACCAGGCCGATGTCTACCATCTGCTGGGCCTGCTGGAAGCGGACGCGGCCGCCGCTGTGGCCCAGCAGGCCAGCGCCGACGAGCTGGCTGAACTGCAAAGCCTGCACCAGGAACTGGAAGCTGCCGCTGGCGAACGTGAGCGTTTCTTTGCCGTCAACGAACGCTTTCACCTGCGGCTGCTGGAGCTGGCGCGCAACCGCTGGCGGCTGCAAATGGTGGCTGACTTGCGCAAGGTCATGAAACTCAACCGCCACCACTCGCTGCTCAAGAGCGGGCGCATCGATGAGTCGGTGCGCGAGCACCGCGCCCTCTTGGCGGCGCTGCTCGCGCGCAACCCGGCGCTGACGCAGCAGCGCATGCACGAACACTTTCAAAACGGACTCGAAGCCGCCGCCTGAGCCCGGTGCCGCGTCCCGCCACGACGCCATGGCGCCGAAGCGGGCGCGCACTCACCCCATGTGCAGACCGCCGTTGACCGAGAAATCGGCGCCGGTGGCGTAACCGCCGTCCTCACTCGCCAGCCACGCCACGATGGATGCGATTTCGCTCGGCTTGCCCAGGCGCTTGAGCGGCACCGTGGCGACAATTTTCTCCAGCACGTCGGCGCGGATCGAGTTGACCATGTCGGTGCCAATGTAGCCCGGACTCACGGTGTTGACGGTCACACCTTTGGTGGCCAGCTCTTGCGCCAGCGCCATGGAAAAACCGTGCATGCCGGCCTTGGCGGCCGAGTAGTTGGTCTGGCCGGCCTGACCCTTTTCGCCGTTCACCGACGAAATGTTGACGATCCGGCCCCAGCCCTTCTCCACCATGTCGGCCACCACCTGCTTGGTGACGTTGAACATGGAATTGAGGTTGGTCTCGATCACGCTGTCCCAGTCCTGGCGCGACATTTTCATGAACATGCGGTCGCGCGTGATACCGGCGTTGTTGACCAGCACGTCAATGCTGCCGTGCTCGGCCTTGGTTTGGGTGAACGCTTCGACGGTCGAATCCCAGTCGCCGACATTGCCGACCGAGGCGTAAAACGTGAAGCCAAGCGCTTTTTGCTCGCTCAGCCACTTGGCGTGGTCGCGCGTCGGCCCGCAACCCGCAATCACTTTGAAACCTTCTTGATGCAGGCGCTGGCAGATCGCAGTGCCGATGCCGCCCATGCCGCCGGTGACGTACGCTACTTTTTGATTCATGATTTATGCTCCTCTGGGGTGGCCATTTGGCCGTTGGTAAAACGAAAACCGGCCCCGCAGCCAGCACGGCTACAGGGCCGAAAAACTCAGCGTTCCAGCGCCAGCGCAACGCCCATGCCACCACCGATGCACAGCGCAGCCAGGCCTTTCTTGGCGTCGCGGCGCTGCATTTCGTGCAGCAAGGTGACCAGCACGCGGCAGCCGGAAGCACCAATCGGGTGGCCAATGGCGATCGCGCCGCCGTTGACGTTGACGCGCGCCGGATCGATATCCAGCGCCTGGTTGACCGCACAGGCCTGCGCTGCAAAGGCTTCGTTGAGTTCGAACAGATCAATGTCCGATGTCTTCCAGCCCGCGCGTGCAAGCGCCTTTTGCGACGCCGGCACCGGCCCCATGCCCATGGTGGCGGGGTCGAGCCCGCTGGTGCCGAAGGCGGCAATCCGCGCCAGTGGCTTGAGCCCGAGTGAGGCCGCTTTTTTGGCGCTCATCACCAGCACCGCAGCGGCGCCGTCGTTGATGCCCGAGGCGTTGCCCGCCGTCACGCTGCCGGCCTTGTCGAACGCCGGGCGCAAGCCAGCCAAGACCTCGGCGCTGGTTTTGGTGTTGATGTACTCGTCACTGTCAAAACGCAGCGGCTCACCCTTGCGCTGGGCAATAAAGACCGGGACGATTTCGTCCTTGAAGCGGCCAGCGGCCTGCGCGGCGGCGGCCTTTTGCTGACTGGCCAGCGCCAGCGCGTCTTGCATCTCGCGCGTGATGCCGTGCGCGCGGGCGACGTTCTCGGCCGTGATGCCCATGTGGTACTGGTTGTAGACGTCCCACAGGCCGTCGACGATCATGCTGTCTTGCATTTTCCAGTCACCCATGCGCTGGCCGTCGCGGCTGCCGTTGAGCACGTGCGGGCTGGCGCTCATGTTTTCCTGCCCGCCGGCAATCACGATCTCGCTGTCGCCCCAGGCCAGCGCCTGCGCCGCCAGCATCACCGCCTTGAGGCCGGAGCCACACACCGCGTTGATGGTCAGCGCCGGTGTTTCCTTGGCCAGACCGGCTTTCATCATGGCCTGGCGCGCCGGGTTCTGGCCCACGCCGGCAGCCAGCACCTGGCCCAGAATGACTTCTCCAATAGCGTCTTGGGCCAGAGCGCTGCGCTCGAGCAGCGCCCGGATGACCACGCTGCCGAGTTCGGTGGCCGGGGTTTTGGCCAGCGAGCCGCCGAACTTGCCCACGGCGGTTCTAGCAGCGGCGACGATGACGATATCTTGCATGTTGACTCCTAGGTTTTAAGTTTGAGAACGAGAAATCGGTGTCTTCGGGACAAGGGCAGGAATCAGGCCCTGACCTTGACGTAACGGCCCGGTGCCGCTTCAATGGCGGCGTACTGCTTGCCCCTGCCGTAGGCCTTGGGTGCCGCTACGGTTTTGCCCGCCAGGGGTTTGAGCCAGGCCGCCCAGTCGGTCCACCAACTGCCCGGGTGTTCGGTGGCGCCGGCCATCCAGTCGTGCACCGAAGGCGGGTACACGCCGTCGGCCCCGATCCAGTGGCTGCGCTTGTTTTTGCTGGCCGGGTTGATGACGCCGGCGATGTGACCGGACGCCCCCATGACGAAGCGCTTGTTGCCGCACAGCACCTGTGTGCTGGCGTAGGCGCCGCCAATCGGGACAATGTGGTCCTCGCGCGAGCCGTAGATGTAGACCGGCAAATCGAGCCGGGTCAAATCGACCGGCTGGCCGCAGACCTGGAGCTGGTTCGGCTTGGCCAGCTTGTTTTCCAGATAGGTGTTGCGCAGGTACCAGACGTAGAACGGGCCGGGCAGGTTGGTGCTGTCGGAATTCCAGTACAAGAGGTCAAACGGCGGCGGCGACTCGCCCTTGAGGTAGTTGCCGACCACGTAGTTCCAGACCAGGTCATTCGGACGCAAAAAGCTGAAGGTGGAGGCCAGATCGCGCCCGGGCAGCAAGCCACCCTGGGCAAACTGCATCTCGCGCAGGCGCACGAAGTTCTCGTCGATGAACACATCGAGCACACCGGTGTCGCTGAAGTCCAGCAGCGAGGTGAGAAAAGTGGCGCTGTGCACCGGCTGCTGCCCACGCGCAGCCAGCACCGCCAGCGCCGTGCCCAGCATGGTGCCGCCAACGCAAAAGCCCAGCGCGTTGATGGAATCGGCGCCCGTGATGTCTTGCGTGACGGCAATGGCTTTGATCACCGCGTCATCGATGTAGTCGTCCCAGGTTTTGTGCCCGAGCGAAGCGTCCGGGTTGCGCCAACTGACGACAAAAGTGCGGTGCCCCTGCTCGATGCAGTAGCGAATAAGCGAGTTTTCGGGCTGCAAGTCCAGGATGTAGAACTTGTTGATGCAAGGCGGCACCAGCAGGAAGGGGCGTTCAAAGACCTTGGGCGTCAGCGGCTTGTATTCGATCAACTGGAACAGCTCGTTTTCAAACACCACCGCGCCTTCGGTGGTGGCGACGTTCTTGCCGACCTCGAACACGCTTTCGTCGGTCATCGACACATGGCCTTGGCGCAGGTCGTGCAGCAAGTTGGCCACCCCCTTGGCAATGCTCTCGCCCCGGGTATCCAAGGCCTTTTTCTGCGCCTCGGCGTTGCAGGCCAAAAAGTTGCTGGGCGCGCTGGCGTCCACCCACTGCTGCACCGCAAAGCGCACCCGGGCGCGGGTTTTGGCGTCGCCCTCAACCGCATCGGCCATGGCCAGCAAGGTGCGGGCGTTGAGCAGGTAAGACGCGGCAGAAAAAGCCGCCAGCGGATTGCTGCCCCAGGCCTCGGCGGCGAAGCGGCGGTCGCCCACCGGTTTGGCCTCCAGCCCCTGGCTCCACAGCGCCTTCAACTCTTTTTGGTAGTTGTCCTGAATTTCTTTCAGCTTGACCGGACCGAAGCCGACCTGCTGCCCACAGACCCAACTGAACATGTCGATCGGGCCCGCTCCCATGGACGGCATGGGCATGCCCAGCGGGTTGGCCGCGCCGCTGGGCGGCATGAATGCCTTGAAAACGGCAAACGGATCGGCGGCAGATTCAGCAGCATTCGCTTGCGCGGCAGGCGTCTGAGCGGCCTGCGTCCACTGCGCCAGCAGGTTTTGCTGCCACTGCTGAGCAGCCTGCAGCCAAGTTTGTTCGAAAGCTGATCCAGACGACATGCAAATCTCCCAAGGTTATTGTTGCGTTCTATTATCGAAGCTTGCAGGCAAAAAAATTTGTGCCCGCACCCCGTTTTCAGGGCGTGTCTTTATGCAGGCTAAGAGCCAGCGCTGTTTTCAAGGATTGCCATGTATTTGATTGTGCTGGGCTGGATGTATGTGGTGGTGCTGATGGCAGCAGCCCAGGCCTTGAGTCCGGACGGCAGCATGCCAGGCGCCATTGTGACCTTATTTTTTTACGGTTTGCTGCCGCTGGCATTGGTGCTTTACCTAGTGCGCACGCCGCAACGCCGCCAAGCCATGCGCCGGGCCGAAGCGGCGCCAGCGCAGCAGGCCAAGCTGGCGCAGGAGACAGCGCCCGCTGCGCCCGCCGCATCAGACGCGCCAGATGCAGGCGGCCATGCGCCCGCTGCTGCCGAGTTGGGCAGCGTCGCGGCGGTGCGAAAAGAAGCGTGAGGTCTGCGTCACGGTGCACCAGGGCGCGCTGGCGTCGTTGCCGAACACCTGGGTGATGCCCAGCGACTGCAAGTCCAGCCGAGCCAGTGCAGGCAGGTCGGCCAGGTATTTATCGGCAGCGCGGCGCACGAAACAGGCTTGCGCCTGCGGCCGCCGCTCCAGGAAAATCTGTCGCACCTCAGGGCCGACCTCAAACGCCTGCGGCCCTATGCACGGGCCCAGCCAGGCCAGCGTGGCGCGCGCCACCTCCGCGCGCGTGAGCAGCGGTTCAACGTCCTGCACCGCGCGCACGAAGGCGGCAAAGCAAGCAGCGAGCACGCCCGGCCCGGCCGTCACCCCGGCCGCATCCACCCCAGCCAAGCCGCGCCAGCCGGCGTGGGCTGCCGCCACCACCGTGCCTGCGCGGTGGCAAAACAAAACCGGCAGACAGTCGGCCACCATGACCACGCAGGCCAGCCCGAGATGCTGCGTCAGGCTGGCGTCGGCCACCAGCCCGTCCGGGGTATGAGGCTCCAGCGTCAACACGGCAGCGCCGTGCACCTGCTGCAAAAATACCGCCCGGCAAGCAATCAAAGCGGCCAGCCGGGCCCGGTTCTCGGCCACGGCCAGGGGGTCGTCACGCACATGCTCGCCCAGGTTGAAGCTGTCAAACGGGGCCAACGAAACGCCGCCGGCGCGGCTGCTCAAGACCGCGCGCACACCCGGCGGCGCAGGCCAGTCGGGAACGAGCCAGTCAGCCGGGAAAACGGGCGCAGTCATCAGAGGTCAAGCGATTTTGGTGTGGTGAGCGGGCATGAGCAAAAGCTTCCCCGCCTCTGAGGCCTCGAAGTCCGGGCCGGCCAAAGTGACGCTCAAGCATACGCCCGGATTGAGCTTTGGTCGTGACTGCTGCGCCAACGGATTCGCCAGGGCGGAGAAAAAATGCGGCCCGCACCGGGACGACAAGAACGGATTCGGCCCAACTGTGGCATAACACACACATGGGATGGCGCGGCGCTTGGCCCGCATCGATTCATCGTCCGCGCCGTTCGCCAGCGTGTAAGCTGGCCCTTAGCTCGCGCAACAAGCCAGACATGTCTAAATCCAGCACCGATCTCAGCGACGCCCGGGCCTTGGTGATCAGCAGCAACCCGCAGTCGCGCTCGACGCTGGTGGCGCAACTGCGCCAGTTCGGCATGGGCACGGTGGCGCAGTGTTCGCGCCTGAGCGATGCGCGGCGCAAACTGGAAATTGGGGCTTTCGACGTGGTGCTCTGCGAACACCATTTCGAGCGCGAAACCATGTCGGGACAAGACCTGCTGGACGACTTGCGACGCAACCACCTGCTGCCCTTTTACACCGTCTTCATCCTGATTGCATCCGAAGCCTCATACAGCATGGTGGCCGAAGCGGCCGAGTCCGCACTCGACGCCTACCTGATCAAGCCGTTCAAAACCTCGGCGCTGGCCGAGCGGATTTTTCTGGCCCGGCTGCGCAAAAGCGTGCTGCAAGAAATTTTCAGCGCCATCGAGGCTCAACAGCTCGAACGAGCGGTCCGCCTGTGCCTGGAACGTTTCGAGTCCAAGCAGGCTTACTGGCTCTACGCCGCACGCATCGGCGCCGAACTGCTGCTGCGCGCCGGGCGCTTTACTGAAGCGCAACAACTCTACGAAGCGGTGGTGCAAGCCAAAACCCTGCCCTGGGCACGGCTGGGCGTGGCGCGCACCCAACTCGATGCCGGCTACCCGCAGCGCGCGCTGACCACGCTGCAGAGCCTGATCGAGACCGACCCCGGCTACGCCGACGCCTACGACCTGATGGGTCGGGCGCAGTTCGAGCAAGGCCACTTTGACCTTGCGCTGTCGACCTTTCAGATGGCCACCCGGCTCACGCCCGATTCGGTCAAACGTCTGCTCAAACACGGCATGATGGCCTTTTACGCCGGTCAGCGCGAAGTGGGTATCGAACTGCTGGACCGCGCCACCCGCATCGGGCTCGACTCCAAACTCTACGACCCCCAGGCACTGGTGCTGCTGGCGCTGGCCAGACTGAAAAACGAGGACACGCGCGGCCTGCAACGCTGCGCCGAACAACTCAACCGCTTGCGCCAGCGCAGTCCAGACAGCACGCGGCTGCTGCGCCTGTCCGACGCGCTTCACACCCTGCAATTGATCAAGGAACAGCAGACGGCGCGCGCGCTCGAAAACGTGCGGCGCATGGCCAAGACCATCCTCGACCCAGACTTCGACTTTGAGTCCGCCAGCAACTTGCTGGCCCTGATAACGCAACTGGCCGTGCGCTCTATCCAGCTCTACGAGGTGGACGCAGCGGTGGACGTGCTGGGTCTGCGTTTTTGCACCAGCCGCGCGCTAACCGAACTGCTGGCTTGCGCCGCCGCCGGACGGCCCGAATTCGCCGAACGCATCCACGCGGCGCACACCCAGGTGCTCAAACTTTCCGAGCAGGCCATGACCCAAAGCCTCAAGGGCAATCCGCGCGGCACCGTTCTCATGCTGCTCGATGCGGCGCAGTCCACCCGCAACGGCAAGCTGATCGAGTCGGCCCATCAGGTACTGCTGCACCGTGCAGACCAGATCGAAGACTTGCCCGCGCTGCAACAACAGGTGCAGGCGATGCGAGAGCTCTACCACACCCAGCAGACGCACATCAGCCTGGGCGACCAGACCAGCGCCGCAGCCTCCGCCAGCGGCGTGGCGCTACCGGTCGGCTACAAACCACCCAGCACAGTCGGCCTGCTGTCGAGCCAGCCGCAGATCCATCCGGGGGCCTGATCGATACCAGTCGCAACCTGCGCGCGCTCAAGCCGGCAGCGCCGCCTGAGCCGCCAGCACGCGGCCGAGCTGCGCACGCAGCGCCTCGCGCAGCGTCGGGTCGGCCAGCGCCAGTTCAACCGTGGCCTGCAGAAAACCCTCTTTGCTGCCGCAGTCGTAGCGCGTACCGGCGTAGCGAAAAGCCTGCACGCGCTCATGGCCAATCAGCGCGGCAACGCCATCGGTGAGTTGAATCTCACCACCGGCGCCACGCGGCTGGCGGCGAATGCTGTCAAAGACCGTCGGCGTCAAGATGTAGCGCCCGGCCACCGCCAGGGTGGAAGGCTCTTGCCCAGGAGCCGGTTTTTCCACCAAGCCAAACACCTCGGCCAGCGGCTGCTGCGCGCCATGCACGTCAACCACGCCGTAGCGGCGGGTTTCGCAGCGGGGCACATCCTGCACCGCCAGCAGCATGCCCGGGCTGCTGGCATAAGCCTGCACCATCTGTTGCAGCACCGTTGGGCCACCCGCAGCCTGATCATGGCCCATCATCAAATCGTCGGCCAACAGCACGGCAAATGGCTCGTCGCCCACCAGCCGCTCGGCACACAGCACCGCATGACCGAGTCCGAGCGCGCGTGGCTGGCGCACATAGACGCAATCCATGTCGTCGGGCTTGATAGCGTGCACCAGTTGGAGCAGCGCACTCTTGTGAGCCGCCTGCAGTTCGGCTTCGAGCTCGAAAGCGGTGTCAAAATGATCCTCGATGGCGCGCTTGTTGCGCCCGGTAACGAAGATCATCTCGCGAATACCAGCCGCATAAGCCTCCTCCACCGCGTACTGAATCAGCGGCTTGTCCACCACCGGCAGCATTTCTTTTGGAATCGCCTTGGTAGCAGGCAAAAACCGCGTGCCCAAACCGCCGACCGGAAACACCGCCTTGCGAATCGTCGTCATGAAAAAGCCTTCTTTTGTATGCTAGAGCCGCGATTTCAACACAAGCGAGGGACGATCTGAACGGTCATGCGGCAACCGTACAATCAAGGGCGAGTCTATAAATCAAAGAAGCCTCCGTTCGGGCTGAGCCCTTCGACCAGCTCAGGACAGGCCAAGTCGAAGCCCTGTGCAAGCCCTTCGACCGGCTCAGGGCGAACGGGGA
>NZ_SDDV01000004.1 GCF_014773545.1 Hydrogenophaga sp.
TCTGCCCTCCACCACACGCCTGCCCAATCGGCCAAAGTCCAGCGTTCCAACGTCAATTTTTTCGGTACAGTTTGGCTTCGGCATTGCCCGCTCGTTTGATCAAGATTCGATACCTCGATTTTGGGCACACAAGGGCAATGTCGTCCTCTTTTACGGGGGGTACGGTGAAATATCCGGGCTAAGCCCAGTGGCAGTGCAAGCGTGGCTGCAGGGCGAATACCCCTCCATCGGCTGCATTGCGCTGACCGAGGCAGAGGCGAACTATTGGCGCACGCAGGCACAAGCCTCATCCACAACAACATCTGCCAAAGAGTCAGCGAAACAGAGAGGGCTTGAACCATGAATACATGGCCCAACCGTGGGGGCTCCAGCGGCCCCTGCTGGGGCTGAATGATAGAAAATCCAAAGAAACAAACAGACAAGGTGACCAGCAGAGCAGTTCGGTCTGACTCAAGCCAACAGGCCTCATCGAATCCCGGTGCGGTTCAGTCACGCCAGTCGGCACGGTATTGCGGATCATGAGCTGCTTGCGGGGCCGCCCTGTTCGCTATGCGGCTCAAGGCTTCACATGGCTGGATTAATAATTGCCCGCTTCCAACAAACGACTCATGAAAAAACTCATCCGCGTCGGCTTCAAAACTCTTCGGATCGTGCTCGGTCCGTTCATGTTGATCAAAGAACGCCTCACCCAGCCCAAGGGCGTGCTGCGCGAGCCTGTCGCGCAAACCACCGTCAACCTGCAGTGCCAGAACTTGGCGCTCTACCAGTTCAGCACCTGTCCGTTCTGCATCAAAGTGCGGCAGGAAATGCGCCGCCTCTCGCTGCCCATAGAGCTGCGCGACGCGCAGCACAACGCAGCACAGCGCGCCGAACTGCTGCAAGGCAGCGGCGCCACCAAGGTGCCTTGCCTGAAGATCATCGACGCCGCCGGGCAGAGCCAGTGGCTGACCGACTCGAGCGCCATCGTGGCCTACCTGCGCGTGCGGTTTGCGGCGGACTGAACGGCTGTCGGCGGTCGGTCTGGCGTTTGCTGACCGGACGTTCGATAAAATCAAGCCGCACACATAAATATCTTGACACATTTCATATTGGCGAATTACATTTGAGACAATGTGAAGCGTTTATGGAGTTGCTTTATGCTGCCAGTGTCAGATGTGAGTGAAGGTGTGGCCGCTGTGGCTGCGCTGGGCGTGCTCGATGCTGTTGATTACGGCATACTGATGCTCGACGAGCAGGGCAAAATCCTGCAGCACAACCGCTTGGCGCAGCAAGAGATGCAGACGGCGGACATCGTACTTGCACGGGGCGGTTTCCTGGTCGGTTGCAGCAGCGACCTGACGGCACAGATCAATCGATCGATTCAGCGCGCCTGCCGCGGCCAGCGTGAACTGCTGCTGTTGTACGCCAGACAGCGCGAATTGCCTACCGCGTTCGTTCCTCTGAAAGAGCCGCTGGCTATGGATGCATCCCGGGTGTTGGTGATTATGTCGCGCCAGAACATTTGGGAGAACTTGGCGCTGCCCATGTTTGCCCGCTCCAGCGGCCTGACCCGCTGCGAGGAGGCGGTGCTGATGGGCTTGTGCCGGGGTTTGAATGTGACCCAGATTGCCCGCCGCCATGGGGTGGCGCCGTCTACGGTGCGCAGCCAAGTCAAGACCTTGCGTGAAAAAACCGCCAGCACCAGCATTCGCGAGCTGCTGCAGCGCATTCACAAACTGCCGCCGGTGCAGATGCTTATGCTCGGCGCCACGCCGTTGAACCCAAATCTGGCAGAAGACCGCTCAGTTGGGCGCGTCCAACGACCTGATTTGGCTTGAACTGAGGCGCGCGTGAGGGTTACGCCTGAAGCAGGCG
The DNA here is from genome assembly GCF_014773545.1 of Hydrogenophaga sp. Lineage (GTDB taxonomy): Bacteria > Pseudomonadota > Gammaproteobacteria > Burkholderiales > Burkholderiaceae_C > Hydrogenophaga. The sequence continues at coordinate 1,855 of NZ_SDDV01000004.1, forward strand.
GCGGCTTGGGGCGCTGTACAGGAAGGCTTCGAGCTGCTTGATGGGCAGCGCAGGGGCAAACAAGTGGCCCTGAAAGTATTCACAACCCTGGGAGGCCAGAAAATCACGTTGTTCCCGGGTTTCCACCCCTTCGGCCACCACTTGCAGGTGCAGGCTCTGGGCCAGCTCAATGATGACGCGTGCGATCGCTGCGTCGTGTGGGTCGCTCAGGACGTCGGCCACAAAGCCTTTGTCGATCTTGAGCTGACTCAGCGGCAAGCGTTTGAGACACGACAGCGAGGAATAACCGACGCCAAAATCGTCAATGGCCAGTGTGACCCCGAGCGCCCTGAGCCGACCCATTTTCTGAATCGTGATCTCCATGCGGTCGGCCAGCAGGCTCTCGGTCAGCTCGAGCTTGAGTTGCGGCGCTCGGATGCCGGTTTGCTCGATTGCTTGCAACACCAGATCGACAAAGTCAGGGTGACGGAACTGATGCACGCTGACGTTGACAGAAATGCTCAAGTGAGCAGTCGATGAATTGTGGGCCCAGGCGGCGAGTTGCTCGCAAGCGGTTTGCACCACCCATTGACCGAGCGGCAAAATCAGACCGGTGTCTTCTGCCACGGGGATGAAGTCGTTGGGTCGCACCAGGCCGCGCTGGGGGTGTTGCCAGCGCAGCAGCGCTTCTACGCCCACGACCTCGCCCAGGCGATCCACCTGCGGCTGGTAGTGCACCTCGAATTGCTGTTGGCGCAGCCCCATGCGCAGATCGGCGCCGATGGCAGCGCTGGCGCTCATCGTGGCTTGCATGGTGGGGTCGAAAAAACAGACGGCGTTGCGCCCCTGCGACTTGGCTTGATACATTGCCAGGTCGGCTTGTTTGAGCAGTTCACCGACCTCGCGCTGCAGGCCGTCGAAAACCGTCACGCCAATGCTTGGCGTGGCAAAGTGCTGGTGGCCCGCGAGCTGAAATGGGTCGCGCAGCATATTGAGCACTTTTTCGGTCAGTGCGCCCGCCTTTTGAAGCGCCGTTTTGCGGTCGAGCCCCAGATCATCGGCCATGACGACGAATTCGTCACCACCCAGGCGCGCGACGGTGTCGGTCTTGCGCACGCTTTGCGTCAGGCGCTTGGCCACATGTTGCAGCAAATGGTCGCCGATGTGGTGACCCAGCGTGTCGTTGATGACCTTGAAATGATCCAGGTCTATGAACATCAGCGCACCGTGCTGACCCGAGCGGGCGCAGTGTGTGAGGGCTTTTTGCAGCCGGTCGAGCAGCAACTGGCGATTCGGCAGATCGGTCAGAGCGTCATATAGCACCATGTGGCGGATCATGTCTTCGGCGTTTTTGCGCTGCGTGATATCGCGTGCGACCGCCACCCAGTGGCGCGCCTGCTCAGCGCTGGCTTGCACTGACATGACTTCCAGCTCGATCCAGAAGGAGCCCCCTTTTTTGCGCTGCAGCCGCAGCTCGGTGCGAGCCTGATCGACCTGTTGCAAATGCGACAACAGGTCCTGCAGGCGGTCATCGAGTTCGAGCAGTATGCGCGGGGATTGTCCCAGCACTTCGGCGCGGCTGTAGCCGGTGTGACGCTCGAAAGCGTCATTGACGAAAACGATCAGCGGCTCTGGACCGTTGTCGGCACACAGTTCGGCAATGACGACAATGTCGTTGAGCCGGGACACGCTGGTTTGCAGCAGCAAGAGTTGTTCTTGCGAGCGGCGTCGTTCGGTGACGTCGCGCAAATACACCGTCAACCCTTCGGCAAACGGGTAGGCGTGCAGCTCCAGCCACTTGCCCAGCGAGGGGAAAAAATCCTCCAGCTCGACCCGGTGCTTGCTTCTGAGGGCGCGTCCCAGTTGCAGGCGCAGCCGCTGCTCCAGGACGGGCCCCATGCCATGCCACAAGGGACGCCCCAGCATGTCGGCGCTGGTTTGCTGCAGCAGGCGTTCGCTCTCCTGGTTCGCGTAAGCAAAACAGCACTGGCGATCGAGCGTCACAAAAGCCTCGCTGATGCTGGCCAGTGTGGCGGCCAGTCGATTGGCCAGCCGAACGGCTTCATCCTGTGCCTGCTTTTGTGCAGAAATATCCTGTACCGTGCCTTCGATGTGCAGCAACTGGCCGGCGCCGTCGTACACCGCGTGGCCCAGCGTTCGCACCCATTTGGGGTTCGACCCCGGCGTCAGAAGTTGCGCTTGCGTCTCGATCATCGTCCCATGGCGGGTGCAGCGCTCGAGCTGCTGGCGCAACTGGACGCGCGCCATGGGCGCAAAGCAGTGCAGCAGCTCGTCTAGCGTGCCCAGAGGGCTGGCCGAGGTCAGACCCAGCACCACGGCGCAACCGACCGAGTGCTCAAGCTGCCCGTTGGACGGATCGATAGTCCAGCAGCCCACAGCGGCGGTGTGCTCGACCAGATTGAGTCGGCGTTCGTTCAGACCGGGTGCGGCAGACATTTCAAGATCGCGCACAAGCGCAGGCTGCACCGTCAAAGACGCAGCGGCAGGTGCAGCAAGATCGGTGGCAGCAGCAGGGCCGCGTCGGCTGGCGAGCAGCAAGGTCCAATCCCGCCAGCGGGCGGTATCGAGCGGGTTGGCTGGCGGGTTCGGATCGGGAGCGTTCATGTGTGGTGCGGCGCCAGCCCAGTCTGGCAGCGCAGGCAACGGGTAGATGGTACGAAATATCAGATCGAAAGCACGGATGACAAGAACAAGCGCCGACTTTGCACACAGGATAAGGGTGTGTCTGAAACGCCGAAATGTACCGCTGTCAAGTGCAGTATCGGGTGAATTCCGAACATCCTGAGCCAGAACGCCTTGCGCGGCGCAGACACAGGACGTGCAGCCCTGTATGAGGCAAGCAGCAGCGGCGCAGCTTGCCATAAAGCAGCCCGGCGCTGGGCCGCGTAGCGCGGCGTTTCACACCCGCAGGCCAAGCAGCCGACGCCGACTGCCCGCTGCGCCGCTCAAGGCTGGGCAGGGAGGGCGTGCGCCAGCGCCGCTTGCGCCTGCACGTCGGCGTGGTAGGAGCTGCGCACCAAAGCGCCCACGGCGGCGTGGCTGAATCCCATCTCATACGCCTTTTGCTCAAACAGACGAAAAGTATCCGGGTGCACGTAGCGTTGCACGGGCAGATGGTGGCTGCTCGGGGCCAGGTACTGGCCGATGGTCAGCATCTCGATGCCGTGCGCGCGCAGGTCGCGCATCACGTCCAAAATTTCTTCGTCGGTTTCGCCCAACCCCAGCATCAGGCCGCTCTTGGTGGGAACATGCGGGAATAGGGCCTTGAATTTTTTCAGCAGGTTCAGGCTAAAGGCGTAGTCCGAGCCTGGGCGAGCCTGTTTGTACAGGCGCGGCACGGTTTCCAGGTTGTGGTTCATCACGTCGGGCGGTGCGGCCTTCAGAATCTCTAGCGCACGCTCGTCGCGACCGCGGAAGTCGGGTACCAGCACTTCGATCAGCGTGCCCGCAGACAGCTCGCGCGTCTTGCGAATGCATTCGACGAAGTGGCCTGCACCGCCGTCGCGCAGGTCGTCGCGGTCCACGCTGGTGATGACCACGTACTTGAGTTTGAGCTGGGCAATCGTGCGCGCCAGGTTCTCGGGCTCGTTCACGTCCAGCGGATCCGGGCGACCGTGGCCCACGTCGCAGAACGGACAGCGGCGCGTGCACTTATCGCCCATGATCATGAAGGTGGCGGTGCCCTTGCCGAAACATTCGCCGATGTTGGGACAGCTCGCCTCTTCGCACACGGTGACCAACTGGTTGGCGCGCAAAATGCGCTTGATTTCGTGAAAACGGCTACTGGGTGAGCTGGCTTTGACGCGAATCCAGTCAGGTTTTTTCAGCGCCGGCGCGGGCACAATTTTGATCGGGATGCGCGCCGTCTTGGCCTGGCTTTTTTGTTTGACGCGGGCGTCGTAGGCGGGTGCCTCAGGGGCGGTGTCGGAAGTGCTCATCAGAATTTGTGCCGCATCAGGGGCTCAGAATGGCGCAAAGATTTAGACCCAGCACCTGCGCCACCTCATCGCAGGTGACTTGCAGACCGATTGTAGAAAGGTCTATCGCCTGCAAGCCCATATAGCCACAGGGGTTGATGCGATCGTAAGGACTCAGGTCCATCGCCACATTGAGCGCCACGCCGTGGTAGGCGCAGTGGCGACTGATCTTGATGCCCAGCGCGGCAATTTTGCCCAGGCCGTTGAAGTCGGGGCTGGCGGCTGCGCTGCCGGGCGCACGTTGCTGCGGTCGCTGCGCCAGCAAGGCGTGGCCGAAGGGGTCACGCAGCCGCAGGTAAACGCCTGGTGCGCCAGCCACGCGGTGGCCGCTGACCCCGTAATGGTTGAGGGTGCGCAGCAGCGCTTCTTCCAGCCGGTACACATACTCCTTCACAAAGTAGCCGGCGCGCCTGAGGTCGATCAGCGGGTAGGCGATCAGTTGACCGGGGCCGTGGTAAGTGACCTGACCGCCGCGGTCGGTTTGCACCACCGCAATGGCACCCGGTGCCAGCAAATGATCAGAGCGTCCCGCCAGACCTTGGGTGAACACCGGCGGGTGCTCGCACAGCCACAACTGGTCGGGCGTCTGTGCAGTGCGCGCTGCACTGAAGGACTGCATGGCTGCCAAGGTGCTTGCATACTCCACCCGGCCCAGGTAATGCAACGCCATCTTCATAGCACGATCTTGACCATAGGATGCGAGCTCAGGCTGCGATACAAGTCATCGAGTTGCGCGCGGTTCAGTACCCAAACCCACAAGGTCAGGCCAAGATAACGCCCCGTCTTGCTCGGGCGCTGCTCCAGCGTGCTCAGATCAAAGCCAGGATCACAGGCGAGTGCCACCTGGGCCATGGCGGTCACAAAACCATCTGCATTCGCACCCATTACCTTGATCGGAAAACGGCAAGGATAGACAATCAGCGACGGCTCGGGTGTGGTCTGTGAGGGCACGTTCATGAACGAATTATCCGGGCAAGCGCACCGGATCGGTTTGCACGAGGGAGTAATCGGGCCTACTCGGCGCGGGCCGCCTCAGGAGCGACCTGCGCAGACCGCCGGTTCCAGGGCAAGAAAAAACACGATCTGAAGCGGGTCGCGCAGCCGACACTTCTAGCCAGGCTGGGGTTTCTACGTATAATTCGCGGCTTTGCAGCAGCTCACACACCCGCAACAAGATCGACATTTGTCACGACTACAATGCAAACGTCACAAGGCTTGGTGAAACAAGTCAGAGATTTCAGCGATGAGCATGAAGTTGGGGTGCAGGAGCCCGATTTCAAGCCCTTGTCGCGCGAGCAAGCGCAGCAATGGCGCGCTGGTCAACCTGTTTTCTCGGTCTGGCGCTTGCTTGGCGTGCAGTTGCTGGTAGGTTTGGTGGCGGCTGCGCTGGGTTGGGGGCTGACGCAGTCGGCTGCTCTGGCTTGGTCGGTTCTTTATGGTGCTGCTGCGGTAGTGCTGCCGAGTGCGGTGATGGCCTTTGGGGTCACGATGAGCGTCACGGCCCGGCTCTCTCCCGGGTTTGAACGCATCGCGATGGCGGCGTTCTTGTTTTGGGAGGGAGTCAAGATTGCGTTGGCGGTGCTCATGTTGTGGGTGGCGCCTCAGGTGGTCTCTGATCTGAGTTGGCTCGCCTTGCTGGCGGGCCTGGTGGTGGTGTTGAAGGTGAACTGGTTTGGCTTCATGATCCAGCGCCGGCGCTCAATTCAAAACGGTTGAAGTTCCGATAGATCGGTTAACAAAATGGCTTTAGAAGATATTGGCCCGACCCCCAGCGAATACATTCGCAAGCATTTGGTCCATCTGACCAACAAAGAGCAGGATTTCATCGTTGATTTCACCGTCATCAACATCGACTCGGTGGTGGTCAGTTCCTTGCTGGGGGCTTTGATTTGCTTTGTCATGTGGCGCATCGTGCGCCACGCCAGCGCCGGCGTGCCGGGGCGTTTTCAGGCCGCTTTTGAGTTGCTGGTCGAATACGTAGACCAGCAGGCCAAGGCCAACATTCGCAACGCCGCCAGCCGCAAAGTGATCGCCCCGATGGCGCTGGTGGTGGCGCTGTGGGTCTTCATGATGAACGCCATGGATTTGATTCCGGTCGACCTGTTTCCCCATATCTGGGGTACCGTCGGGCCGGCGCTCGGCTTGCCGCACTACCTGCGCGTGGTGCCCACGGCCAGCCTGGCGACCACCCTCGGACTGGCGTTCGCCGTGCTGTTGATGTGCCTTTACTACAACATCAAGATCAAGGGCTGGGGCGGCTGGGGGCATGAGCTGGTCAGCGCGCCTTTTGGCACCAGCAAAAATATTTTCATTGCCATCCCATTGGGCATCTTCAACTTCAGCATGCAGGTGATCGAGTACATCGCCAAAACCGTTTCGCACGGCATGCGGCTGTTTGGCAATATGTTTGCCGGCGAGCTGGTGTTCATGCTGATCGCCCTGCTGGGTGGTTTTGCCGCGCTGTCGCTGGGCGGTGGCTTCTTATTCCTCGGGCATTTGATCGCTGGCACGGCGTGGGCTATTTTCCATATCTTCGTCATCACCTTGCAAGCGTTCATCTTCATGATGCTGGCCCTGATTTACCTCGGGCAGGCGCATGATGCGCACTGATCTCACGCCGTCTGGCGTGTGCATCGGTTGGTTTTTTGTCTTTCGTCAACTTCTTGTTTTTAAGGAATCATCATGGAAAACGTTTCGGCTATGGTCGCGCTGGCTTGTGGTTTGATCGTCGCCTTTGGCGCCGTCGGCGCTTCGATCGGCATTGCGCTGATGGGTGGCAAATACCTTGAAGCGGCGGCCCGGCAACCAGAGATAATGAACGATTTGCAGACCAAGATGTTCGTTCTGGCCGGCCTGATCGACGCCGCCTTCCTGATTGCCGTCGCCGTGGCGCTGCTGTTCGCCTTTACCAACCCGTTCGTGCTGCCACTGGCAGGGCTGCCGACCTGAGGTGACGTCGGCTGCTGCCGGCTGCGCCGTTGCCTGCAGTTGGCTGCGCCGTTGCCTGCAGCCGTATTGCGCGCATGCGTTAACATTTTCACCACTCACAGAAAGGCGTTGCGATGAATATCAATGCAACCCTCTTTGCGCAGGCCATCGTTTTTGCGATTCTGGTCTGGTTCACGATGAAGTTCGTGTGGCCACCAATTGCCAAAGTGCTTGATGAGCGTGCGCTGAAGATTGCCGAGGGCTTGGCTGCCTCCGAGCAGGCCAAGTCCGAGTTGGCAGTTGCCAACAAACGCGTCGAAGCCGAATTGAATCAGTCGCGCAACGAGTCGACCACGCGGCTGGCAGAGGCCGAACGGCGTGCCCTGACGGTGATCGAGGAAGCCAAGCTGCGTGCCAGCGAAGAGGCGGCCAAGATCATCGCTGCCGGGCGCCTGGAAGCCGAGCAGCAAGTCGTCAAGGCGCGTCAGGCTCTGCGCGAGGAGGTGGCTGCGCTGGCGATCAAGGGGGCCGAGCAAATCCTCAGGCGCGAAGTCAACGCCGGGGTACACGCCGAGTTGCTGGGCCGCCTCAAGGCTGAGCTGTGATCCCCAAGCCAGCGTCCCCAGGCATCCAAAGGTAAACCATGGCTGAAGTTGCCACTATCGCCCGCCCGTATGCGCAGGCTCTGTTCCAGGCCAGCGCCGCCGCTCCGGACGCTGCTTGCGGCTGGCTCGACGAGTTGGTTGTCGTTGCCGCCCACGCGGCGTTGCGCGAGTTCGCTGACAGCCCCAAGGCGTCGTCGGCCCAGGTGTTTGACCTGATCGTCGCCGTGCTGCCGAGCGAGCTGCCGCTGCTGGCGCAGAACTTTTTGCGCACCGTGATCGACAATGGCCGCCTTGCTGCGCTGCCCGAGATCGCGGCCCAGTTTCATGAGCTGAAAAACGCGCAGCAGGGCGTTTTTGACGCAGTGGTTCACAGCGCGTTTGAGATCGACCCTGCAGCGCTGCAAGACTTGTCGGGGGTGCTGGAAAAGCGCTTTGGCCGCAAGCTGAAACTCCAGGTCGAGTTGCAGCCAGACTTGATCGGTGGCATCCGCGTGGTGGTCGGCGACGAGGTGTTGGACACGTCGATCAAAGCCCGCCTGCAACAAATGAAAACCGCCTTGACGGCCTGAGGGCTGCTCCTTCGGGCGCCTTCGCATCACCATTAACGAAAGAAGGAAAGAGTCATGCAACTCAATCCCGCCGAACTCTCCGAACTGATCAAGTCCCGCATCGAGGGGCTGAGCGCATCGAGCGATGTGCGCAACCAGGGCACCGTGGTGTCGGTGACCGACGGCATTGTCCGCGTGCACGGCCTGTCCGATGTGATGCAGGGCGAAATGCTCGAATTCCCAGCCAACAAGGACGGTGTACCGTCTTTCGGTCTGGCGCTCAACCTCGAGCGCGACTCGGTGGGTGCCGTGATTTTGGGTGAGTACGAACACATCTGCGAAGGTGAAACCGTCAAATGCACCGGTCGCATTCTGGAGGTGCCGGTCGGTCCCGAGCTCATCGGCCGCGTTGTCAACGCGCTGGGTGCCCCTATCGACGGCAAAGGCCCGGTTGACGCCAAGCTGACCGACGTGATCGAAAAAGTGGCGCCCGGCGTGATTGCGCGCAAATCGGTCGACCAGCCGGTGCAGACCGGCCTGAAGTCGATCGACTCGATGGTGCCGGTGGGCCGCGGCCAGCGCGAACTGATCATTGGCGACCGCCAGACCGGCAAGACGGCGGTGGCGATCGACGCCATCATCAACCAAAAGGGTCAGAACATGACCTGCGTGTATGTCGCCATTGGTCAAAAGGCGTCGTCGATCAAAAACGTGGTGCGCGCGCTCGAGCAAGCCGGTGCGATGGAGTACACCATTGTGGTGGCGGCATCGGCCTCTGAATCGGCCGCCATGCAGTACCTGTCGGCCTACTCGGGCTGCACCATGGGCGAGTACTTCCGCGACCGCGGTCAGGACGCGCTGATTGTGTACGACGACCTGTCCAAGCAGGCCGTGGCCTACCGTCAGGTCTCTCTCTTGCTGCGCCGCCCGCCCGGCCGCGAAGCCTATCCCGGTGACGTGTTCTATTTGCACAGTCGTCTGCTTGAGCGCGCCGCGCGCGTCAACGCCGACTACGTCGAAGCCTTCACCAAGGGCGAAGTCAAAGGCAAGACCGGCTCGCTGACCGCCCTGCCCATCATCGAAACGCAGGCGGGAGACGTGTCGGCTTTCGTGCCAACCAATGTGATCTCGATCACCGACGGCCAGATTTTCCTGGAGACCAGTCTGTTCAACGCGGGCATCCGGCCTGCCATCAACGCCGGTATTTCGGTCTCGCGCGTCGGCGGTGCGGCCCAGACCAAGCTGATCAAAGGCCTGTCCGGCGGTATCCGCACCGACTTGGCCCAGTACCGTGAGCTGGCTGCATTCGCGCAGTTCGCCTCCGACCTGGACGAGGCCACCCGCAAGCAGCTCGACCGCGGCGCGCGCGTGACCGAACTGCTCAAGCAGGCGCAGTACAGCCCGCTGTCGATTGCACTGATGGCGGCTTCCTTGTTTGCCGTCAACAAGGGCTACCTGGACGATGTCGAAGTCAAGAAGGTGCTGCCGTTCGAAGCCGGGCTGCACGGGCATCTCAAGCACAAACACGCTGCATTGCTGAGCAAACTCGAGGCCGACCGCGCCATGGACAAAGACGCGCAGGCGCAGTTGGAAGCCGCGATTGCCGACTTCAAGAAAACCGGCGTCTATTGACAGCGGTCCATTGACTTCTTGAAGGAAACACAATGGCAGCAGGCAAGGAAATTCGCGGCAAGATCAAGTCGGTGGAAAACACCAGGAAGATCACCAAAGCCATGGAAATGGTTGCTGCTTCAAAAATGCGCAAGGCGCAGGAGCGCATGCGCGCAGCCCGGCCCTACGCCGAGCGCGTGCGTCAGATCACCGGCAACCTCAGCCGCGCAAACCCGGAGTACACGCACCCGTTCATGCAGCACAACGACGCCAAGTCCGCCGGCTTTGTCGTCGTCACGACCGACAAAGGCCTGTGCGGTGGCCTCAACACCAATGTGTTGCGTGTCGTGACGCAAAAGCTCAGGGACGTGCAGGCGCAGGGCATGAAGGCGCAAACCGTGGCGATTGGCAACAAAGGTCTGGGTTTTCTCAACCGCATCGGCGCCCAGGTGGTCTCCAGCGTCACGGCTTTGGGAGACACGCCGCACCTCGATCGTCTGATTGGCCCGGTCAAGGTGCTGCTTGATGCCTACACTGAAGGCCGCGTCAACTCGGTCTACCTGTGCTACACCCGATTCATCAACACGATGAAGCAAGAGGCGGTGCTTGTGCAATTGCTGCCGCTCAACGCCGACACCTTGCACGACGGCGCCGGTGGGCGTGACTGGGACTACATTTACGAGCCCGACGCGCCATCGGTGATAGACGAATTGCTGTTGCGCTACATCGAGGCCCAGGTCTACCAGGCGGTGGCAGAGAACATGGCTTCCGAGCAATCGGCGCGCATGGTGGCCATGAAGGCTGCGACCGACAACGCCGGCAGCGTGATTGGCGAACTCAAGCTGGTCTACAACAAGACCCGGCAGGCAGCAATCACCAAAGAGCTGTCTGAAATTGTCGCTGGTGCCGCAGCAGTCTGACCTGAAACAGAATTTAGAGCAATCGAAAAGGTATCCATCATGTCTCAAGAAAACGCAGCAACGAAAAGCGCTGTTCAGGGCAAGATCGTCCAGTGCATTGGCGCCGTCGTCGACGTCGAATTTCCTCGCAACCAGATGCCGCGCATCTACGACGCCTTGAAAATGCAGGGCTCGACACTGACATTGGAAGTTCAGCAGCAGCTCGGTGACGGCGTGGTGCGCACCATCGCCCTGGGTTCGAGCGATGGGCTGCGCCGCGGCATGCTGGTGTTCAACACCGCTGAACCCATCATGGTGCCCGTCGGCAAAGTCACGCTGGGCCGCATCATGGACGTGCTGGGAGCGCCGATCGACGAGCGCGGCCCGATCGATCAGACGCTGACCGCATCCATCCACCGCAAGGCGCCGGCTTACGACGAACTGTCGCCGTCGCAAGAGCTGCTGGAAACCGGCATCAAGGTGATCGACCTGGTGTGCCCGTTTGCCAAGGGCGGTAAAGTCGGCCTGTTCGGCGGCGCCGGCGTGGGCAAGACCGTCAACATGATGGAGCTGATCAACAACATCGCCAAAGCGCACAGCGGTCTGTCGGTGTTTGCTGGCGTGGGAGAGCGCACCCGCGAGGGTAACGACTTCTATCACGAGATGGCCGACTCCGGTGTCGTCAATCTCGAGAAACTGGAAGACTCCAAGGTCGCGATGGTCTACGGTCAGATGAACGAACCGCCTGGCAACCGTTTGCGCGTGGCGCTGACCGGTCTGACCATGGCCGAAGCCTTCCGCGACGAAGGCCGCGACGTGCTGTTCTTCGTCGACAACATCTACCGCTACACGCTGGCCGGTACCGAAGTATCGGCGCTGCTGGGGCGCATGCCTTCGGCCGTGGGCTACCAGCCGACCTTGGCCGAAGAAATGGGCCGTCTGCAAGAGCGCATCACATCGACCAAGGTCGGCTCGATCACATCGATCCAGGCCGTCTACGTCCCGGCCGATGACTTGACCGACCCCTCACCCGCCACCACCTTCGCCCACTTGGACTCCACCGTGGTGCTCTCGCGCGACATCGCCGCTCTGGGTATTTACCCGGCTGTTGACCCGCTGGATTCGACCAGCCGTCAGCTCGACCCGCTGGTGGTAGGGAAAGAGCACTACGAAGTGGCGCGCGCCGTTCAGGGCACACTGCAACGCTACAAAGAACTGCGCGACATCATTGCCATTTTGGGCATGGATGAGCTGGCACCGGAAGACAAACTGGCGGTGTCGCGGGCGCGCAAGATTCAGCGCTTCCTGTCGCAGCCGTTCCATGTGGCCGAGGTGTTCACCGGCTCGCCCGGCAAGTATGTGCCTTTGAGCGAGACAATTCGCGGCTTCAAGATGATTGCTGCGGGCGAATGCGACCATCTGCCCGAGCAAGCGTTCTACATGGTAGGAACGATAGACGAAGCGTTCGAAAAAGCCAAGAAGACGGCCTGAAGAAATTCGCTGCGCGCACCCGTCTGACCCGCTCGCCGCAAACGCTGGGTTCGACGTGCAAGCGCCCAGTCTCATTCAAGGAATTCCATGAATACCATTCGAGTCGACGTGGTCAGCGCCGAGGAGTCCATTTTTTCCGGGCCGGCCAAATTTGTCGCGCTACCGGGTGAGGCCGGCGAGTTGGGTATTTTGCCCGGCCACACGCCGCTCATCACCCGCATCAGGCCCGGCGCGGTGCGGATTGAAAAGGCCGACGGCACAGAGGAATTCGTCTTCGTCGCCGGTGGCATCCTGGAAGTGCAGCCGCGCCACGTCGTCGTGCTGTCGGATACCGCCATTCGCGGCAAAGACCTCGACGAAGCCAAGGCCGGCGATGCGCGCAAGCAAGCAGAAGAAGCGCTCAAGAACGCCAAGAGCGACATCGACCTGGCCAAGGCGACGTCCGAGCTCGCCATCATGGCGGCCCAGATTGCGGCCCTGCGCAAGTACCGGCAGAAAAAGTGAACGGCGCAGCTCCCCAGCCACGATAAACCGGCCGCGAGCCGGTTTTGGAGGTGAAGCGGCGCCGTGCCTGCGAGCCTGGTGCTGTGCGTGCTCGAACCGGGCCGATTCGATGCCGCTTCGAGCGGCAGCCGCTCGCCCAACTCAACAAGGCCTTGCAAGCAACCGGGTAGTCGCGTCAGCCGAACCGGGTTAGCCCCTGCGGGCCAGACCCAACCGCTCGATGGTGGCACGCTCGGCCCTGAAGGTGCGCTCGGCGTAGGCCGCGTAGTCGGCGCTGTTCATGTAGATGGTGGGCATGAAAAAGCGCTCCAGCACCGACTGCACCTGGGGGTCGTGCAAGGCCTGCTTGAAAGCGTCGTGCAGACCTTGCTGCACCAGAGGGTCGAGGCCGCGCGGGCCGCCAATGCCAAACGGCGACTCGCTGATGGTGTTCCAGCCGCTTTCCTTGACGGTCGGCACGTCGGCAAACGCCGGGCTGCGCTGTTGCCCCAGCGTGGCCAGCAGGCGCAGCCGACCGCTGCGCACATGCGGGGCAAATTCGGTCGTTCCGCTCATGACGCGGATATGGCCGCCCAAAATGGCCTGTAAGGCGTCGGCCGTGCCACCGAAAGGAATCGGGTTCAGCTCGATGGCGGCCAGGCGGCTGAACTCCTCCACTGCCAGGTGCGGCGTGGTGCCGTGGCCGCTGTGACCGTACTCCAGTGTGCCTGGGCGCGCGCGCGCGTAGCGCACCAGTTCTTGCAAGCTGGAAAACGCTGCGGTGGGCGTGGCCACGATGCCAAAGGTATAGCCCACCAGGCCAATGATGTGGCTGATATCCCGCACCGGATCGAAGCGCGTGGCTTGCATGTGCGGCAAGCGAAACACGCTCAGCGGCAGTTGCGTCAAGGTGTAGCCGTCAGGGCGGGCGTTGAGCATGGCGGCTGCGCCCAGCGTGCCGCCGGCACCGGGTCGGTTCTCCACCAGCATCGGCACGCCTAAGGAGCGGCCGGCGCTTTGGGCGAAAGCGCGCAACACCGTGTCGCTGCTGCCACCGGCAGGCCAGGGCGCAATCAGGGTGATCGGGCGCGAGGGAAAGCGATCACGCGCGCTCGAAACCGTGGGCAGCAAGGTGGCCGCCGTCAGGCCGGCTGTGGCGCAAAGCAGGTGGCGGCGTTGGATTCCGTTCGGTGTCATGCACAGGAGCGCAGAAGTGGATTGAAAAAGCGTACCATTTTGGCCGGAGCAGCCACGGGCTCTGGTGCGACACTACCACACCAGAGCAGCGTCAAAACGAAACCAGCCTGCCGTCGACCAGTTCGATCACGCGGTCGCAGCCAGCAGCCAGGCGCGCGTCGTGAGTGACGATCAGACAGGCGCTGCCGTGGTCCTGATTGAACTCACGCAGCAGGGCAAAAATCTCGTTGGCGGTGACGGTATCGAGGTTGCCGGTCGGTTCGTCGGCCAGAATCAAGGGCGGGCGCAGCGAGAGTGCGCGCGCTATCGCCACCCGTTGCTGCATGCCGCCCGAGAGTTCACCCGGGCGCTTGTATTCGGCTCCTTTGAGGCCAACGCGCGCCAGCAATTCGCTGGCCCAGGCCAGCGCCTGCGGCGTGGCGCTGCCGCGCGCAATCAGCGACGGCAGCAGCACGTTTTCCAGTGCGGTGAAGGCCGGTAGCAGGTGGTGAAACTGAAACACAAAGCCAATCGTGCCGCCGCGCAGCGCAGTCAGAGCGGCGTCGCCCAGCCCGTCGGTGGAGCGGCCAGCAATTTCCAACTGACCCGAGCTGGGCCGCTCGAGCAAGCCGATGATGTTGAGCAGCGTGCTTTTGCCCGAACCCGAAGGCCCCTTGAGGGCAACAAATTCGGCTGTTTGCAGCGCCAGGTCGATGCCGTGCAGCACGTCGGCTTGTACCGGCGTGCCCAGGTGGTAGCTCTTGCGAATGTCGCGCAGGCGCAAGACAGGGCCGGGTTCGGTGTGCATGAACACGAGACCCTAGCTGCGGATCGCCTGCACCGGATCCATGCGCGCGGCGCTGCGCGCAGGAATGACCGCGGCCAGCAGGCCGACCACGCAGGCCAGCAGCGCGGCCAGCAGCACCAGCAGCGGATCGAGCATGGGGGCAAACAAGGCGCTGCCGTCCGGGCTTTTGAAAATGCGAGAAAACACCTGCAGCAGGCTGAAAGCCAGTGCGGTGCCCAATACCGAGCCGACCAGGCCGACCAGTCCACCTTGCAGCAAAAAAATCGCCATGACGCGACGCCGTCCGGCGCCCATGGCACGCAGAATGCCGATTTCGCGCTGCTTTTGCACCACGCTGACCACCAGCACGCTGGCGATCCCCAGGGCGACGATGAGGACCACGAAGCTGCGTATCAGGTTGTTCGAGACGGACTGATTCGACAGCGCGTTGAGCAGGCCGGCGTTGGTCTGCATCCAGCTCTCGACCGTCAGACCGGTTTGCGCGCGCAGCACATTCGCCACCGCGTCGGCGCCAAACAGATCGCGCACCCGGACGTCGATATGCGTGACGCCACCCGGCAAGTCCAGCAGCGTCTGCCCCAGCCTGAGCGTGACGAATACCCAGCGGCGGTTGAGTTCGCGGTTGCCCATGTCAAACAAGCCGCCGACGAGCAAGGTCTCGCTGCGCCCGCTGGCGCTGCTCAGGCGCAGCCGGTCGCCCACGCCCAGGCCAAGTTCGCGCGCCAGCTCGACGCCGATTAGTGCCCGGTTCCCGCTGACATCAAAGCGAGCGTGCAGCATTTTGTCGTCCATCTGCACCACGCGGCGGTAGGCATCAGGCAACACACCCAGCAGCGCCACACTCCGGCTGGCAGCGCCGCTTGCTGCAAAGGCCGGGCCACTGACCACGGGTGAGACCGCCAGCACCTGCGGTGTGGCTGCAACCTGTGCGGCCACGCGTTCCCACTGGTCAAGTGAGCGCAGGCGCTGCTCGCGCGGCTGCACCAGCGCTGCCAGCGCAGGGCCGTCGGGCGGCGCCGGCACGCGCAGCGTCGCCTCTTCCAGCGGACGCAGCACCACATGCGCCTGCGCGCCCATCACGCGGTCTATGATGCCGCTTTGCAACTGGTTGATCAGTTGGGTGAGAAAAATAGTAACCGCCACGCCACCAGTGACGCCGGCCAGAATCAGCGCGCTTTGCATGCGGCCCTCGCGCAAAAAACGCAGCGCCAGCAGCAGCTCGAAGGGCATCCAGCGCAGCGAGGCGGCAAAAGGGCGGCGCTGACGGGTCATTGCTGCTTACACAGGCCAGCCGACATCTCAGCGCACCACCAAACCCGGCAGTTGCAGCCCGTGCGCTGGCGCTGCCGGTGCACGCGGGCGCACCCGCTCGCCCGGCACGGTGGCCTCGGTCTGCGCAATCACCCAATCACCTTCAGCCAGGCCACTGAGGACTTCAATCATGCCGATGCCGCGCAGACCCAACTGCACCGGCACGCGTTCGGCGCGGCCGTCGCGCACGCGCAGCACCCAGGGCGAAGACGTATCCGCTGCGCGCAGCGCCAGCGCCGGCAGCAGCAGCGCCTGCGTTCGACTGGGGCCAAGCAGCTCCACCGACACCGTCATGTCCGGGCGCACAAAGGCCGGCGCAGGGTCTAGCGCCAGTCGCAGCTCCAGCGTGCCGCGCTGCGGATCGACTGCCGGACTCAGGTGGCTGAGCGTGGCCTCGAACGGCTGATTCGGGAAGGCATCGGCCAGCGCGCGCGCAGGCATGCCCAGGCTCAGCAAGCCCAGGTGCTGCTCGTCGACGGCGACGTCGATGCGCAAGCCGCCCAGCGCAGCCAGGGACAACAGCGCCCGACCGGGCTGCGCCATGCCACCGGGCTCGACATGGCGCGCCAGCACCAGCGCGTCCATCGGGCTTTTAATGAGTAGCCGCGCCAGCCGCGCCTGCGCCAGCGCCAGCGCCGCCTCGGCCTGCTGCACGCGCGCGCGCGCCAGTTGCGACTCGACCCCGTTGCGCTGCTGCGCTTGCACCTGCAACTGGGCCTGCGCCAGTGCGCTGCGCGCGGTCTCGAGCGCGCGCTGGCTGTCGTCTTGCCGCTGCTGTGAGAAAAAGCCCTGTGCCACCAGTTCACGCACGCGCAGATGTTCGCGCTCGACGGCTTGCGCCTGGGCTTGCGCCTGCCGCAGCGTCTGCTCGGCCAGCGGTGCATTCAGCGTGACTTGTTGTGACGCGCGCGCACGCGCCTCAGCCAGCAGCGCCTGCGCCTGTTGCAGCGCGGCCTGCGCCTCGGCGTCTGACAGGCGCACCAGCACAGCGCCGGCGCGCACGCGATCGCCCTCGCGTGCAAGCACCTCTTGTACCGTGGCGCTTACCTCGGATCCCAGTTCCAGCCGCGCCGCCGCGTTGATGCGACCACTGACCAGCACCGACTGAGCAATCGCGCCGCGCGTGACGAGATCGACTTGTACCAGGCTGGGGCGCTGGTGCAGCAGCAGCGCCAAGCCCACCAGCAGCAGCAAAACCAAGGCCAGCGCAGCCCAGCGGGGAAACCATTTCATGGCAGCGAAAGGGTGCAACGCAATGCGGGCGAAGCCTTTCAGTGCAGCACGCGCGCCTCGGGTGCATTGGCCTGCGCGCGCAGTGCAAATTCGGCCACCGGGGCCTCAAAGCGAGTGCCGTCTTCGGCAACGCAAAAAAAACTGCCACGCATGCTGCCGACGGCCGTGCGCAAGCGCGTGCCGCTGGTGTACTGAAACGATTCTCCGGGTCGCAGCAAGGGCTGGTGGCCGACCACGCCCAGCCCGCGCACCTCTTCGCTGTGGCCGCTGGCGTCGTCCACGATCCAGTGGCGTGCGATCAGTTGCGCCGCCACCTCGCCCGTGTTGGTGATGGTGATGGTGTAGGCAAAGGCGTACAGACCTTCGTCGGGCGTGGACTGCTCACCCAGGTACTGCGGCTCGACTTCGCAGATGAACTGATATTTGGACATGGGCGTCATGTTAACGCCACTCGGCAAGACCTTGCAGGTCTGTGAATATAGGCCGTTCATGTGGCAGCCCCCCTTTTGATCGACCCGATGGCAGGGCCGCAGTCGAACAGATGCGCAGCGCGCTGGCGGCCTGATGCGCAGGCATTGGCCGGCGCTGCAAGCCGTCGTGATGGACATCGAAGGTGCGCTGGTCTCAGGGGCTGCGGCAGGCTCAGGGGCTGCGGCCGAGCAAGGCGTCTTTGAGCGCCTGTTCGGCCGGCTGCGCGCCAAGCCAGATGCGCATCATGGCATCGAAAAACTCCGGCTCCGTGAAAGGCTCGCCGGCTACCTGGCCTTTGACGCTGATGACGGTGCCGCTGCCCGGCAGCCAGTCGATCGTGAAGGTGTCGCCAGCTCTGAGCTGCCGGTGGTCGGTGAAGATCTGGCTCATGCGAATCACGCCAGGGATCAGGCGCGAGAACGTGCGGCGGTCGATGTTGTTTTCAATTCCGCGCGCAAACAGGCGCCCCAAGACGGCCGTGTCGATATCACGCAGCATGGTGACCGACAAGCGCTTGGGACCGGGTGCAGCCAGCACCTCTTCCAGGTTGGTGGCCGGGCGGCTCAGATACAGACCGGCCACGTAGACCCTGAACACCGCCCGGGTACGCACGCCCGCGCCGTTGAGTTGCAAGGCGCTGCCGCCGAGCATGATGCGGTTTTCCAGTGTCACCCCGCTGACGCTGACCGTCTGGGCCGCAGCGCCCAGCGGCTTCAGGCTCAGCGAGAGTGTCAACAGCAAAAACAGGATCAGGGGGAGTGTCCAGGCGCGGGCGCGCCAAAGGGTGATGACATTCATGATGGGTCCGGTTCGTCTTGGGGTTAGGGCATAAGCGGGATGCATGAGCGCTGGCAAAAGCGCGCGCTCGGCTTGATTGGGGCTGCATCTCAGCGTGACCATGATAATCAGCCTTATGGGCTGCTGGCTCTTTGCTACACTTTACTGCCATGCTCAAGTTCTGCCTCCTCTGGGTCACCCATGTTCCGCCTCTGGCTGGCAGAAGCGTTTGGCCTTGGCGCAAGCCCGCGTGAGCGTGCCAGTCCCGTCCTGTGCAGTTGCCGGGCGCGGCACAGCCGCCTGAATCCCCAGCACACACCGTTCCAGGCCAGCGCCGCACAGCGGTTCTTGCGGCGGTGTCGAACCCTTCAGCGCACATGATCTCCGAACCTGAATTCACCCGTCTGGCCGAGCAGGGCTACAACCGCATTCCTCTGCTGGCCGAGGCCTTTGCCGACCTGGAAACGCCGCTGTCGCTCTACCTCAAGCTGGCGCACAGCCAAGACGGCGGGCGTTATTCGTTTTTGCTCGAATCGGTGGTCGGCGGCGAGCGCTTTGGCCGCTACAGCTTCATCGGCTTGCCCGCGCGCACCCTGCTGCGCGTGAGCGGATTTGGCGCGGCGGCGCAAACTGAAGTGGTGCACGACGGCGTGCTGCGCGAGCGCGCCAGCGGCAACCCGCTGGACTTCATTGCTGCCTACCAGCAGCGTTTCAAGGTCGCGCAGCGTCCAGGCTTGCCGCGCTTTTGCGGCGGTCTGGCAGGCTATTTTGCTTACGACGTGGTGCGCCACATCGAAAGCAAGCTCGTACACAGTTGTCCGCCCGACACCCTGGGCTGCCCCGACATTTTGCTGCTGCAATGCGAGGAGATGGCCGTCATCGACAACCTGTCGGGCAAGCTGTACCTGATCGTTTACGCCGACCCGGCGCAGCCGCAGGCCTACGTTCGCGCCCAAGAGCGCCTGTGCGAGCTGCGCGCGGCGCTGCAAAAACCGGTTGGCGCGCCGCCGCTCAAGCCCAGCGCCAACCACCCGGTGCAGCGCGAGTTTGCCCAGGCCGATTACATCGCTGCCGTGCAGCGCGCCAAGGAACTGATCGCCGCGGGTGACTTCATGCAGGTGCAACTGGCCCAGCGCATCAAAACGCGCTTCACCGAGCCGCCGCTCAGCCTGTACCGTGCGCTGCGTTCGCTCAACCCCAGCCCCTACATGTACTACTACCACTTCGGTGACTTTCACGTGGTGGGGGCGTCGCCGGAGATTTTGGTGCGCCAGGAGCGCTGCGAGCAGGGGCAAAAGCTCATCATCCGCCCGCTGGCCGGCACCCGCTCGCGCGGGGCCACGCCCGAGCTGGACCGGGCGGCAGAGCAGGAGCTGCTCAACGACCCCAAGGAGCGCGCCGAACACGTGATGCTGATCGATCTGGCGCGCAACGACATCGGTCGCATCGCGCAGGTGGGATCGGTGCAAGTGACCGAGACGTTTGCTGTCGAGCGTTACAGCCATGTGATGCACCTCGTCAGCCACGTCGAGGGCCTGCTCAAAGACGGCCTGAGCAACATGGACGTGCTCAAGGCCACCTTCCCGGCCGGCACGCTGACCGGTGCGCCCAAGGTGCACGCGATGGAGCTGATCGACCGGCTCGAACCCAGCAAGCGGGGTCTGTACGGCGGCGCCTGCGGCTATCTGAGCTACGCGGGCGACATGGACGTGGCGATTGCCATTCGCACCGGCATCATCAAAGATCAGACGCTCTACGTGCAGGCGGCCGCCGGCGTGGTGGCCGATTCGGTGCCCGAGATGGAGTGGCGCGAGACCGAACACAAGGCGCGCGCGCTGTTGCGCGCGGCCGAATTGGTGCAGGAGGGCTTGGAGTGAGAGCGTCTGTGCCCGCGCAGTGCCAGACCATGGCCGAGCTGCGTCAGTTGATTGACGCGCTCGACGACCGCATCGTCGCTTTGCTGGTCGAGCGCTCGCGCTGCGTGGCGCAGGCCGCGCGCATCAAGCGGTGGGCGCATCAGATTCATGACCAGGCGCGGATCGACTTCATCATTGCGCGGGTGCGCGAGCAGGCGCGCGAGCAGGGCGCGCCCGAGGCAGTGCTCGAGGCCACCTACCGCGCCATGATCGACGCCTTTATCGAATTCGAACGCGGCGAATTCGCCCGTTTGCAGCAGGAGCCCCGAGCCATGAAGCTGTTGATGATCGACAACTACGACTCGTTCACCTACAACATCGTGCAGTACTTGGGCGAACTCGGTGCCGACGTGACTGTGGTGCGCAACGACGAGATCACGTTGGATGAGGTCGAGCGCCGCGTCGACGCCGGGCAGATCGACCGTCTGGTAATCTCGCCCGGCCCGTGTTCGCCGGCCGAAGCCGGCATCTCGGTGGCTGCCATCCAACGCTTCGCCGGCCGTCTGCCTATTCTGGGCGTGTGCCTGGGGCACCAGAGCATAGGCGCCGCCTTTGGCGGGCGTATTGTGCGCGCGCAGGCGCTCATGCACGGCAAGACCAGCCTCATCACCACCACGCAAGAGGGCGTGTTCGCTCATTTGCCGCGGCAGTTCACGGTCAACCGCTACCACTCGCTGGCGATCGAGCGCGCCAGTTGTCCCGATTGCTTGCGGGTGACAGCCTGGACCGACGACGGCGAGATCATGGGCGTCAAGCACCAGACGCTGGCGATTGAAGGCGTTCAGTTCCACCCCGAGAGCATCTTGACCGAGCACGGTCACGCCCTGCTGAAGAATTTTTTGCAGCCGCAGCCGCCCTCTGCGCAGCGCCCGACCGGGCCAACACCCGTGCCGCAAGGATAGAACATGCCCATTGGCCCACAGCAAGCCCTGCAAGTCCTCATCGAGCGGCGCGAAATCCTGCCCGACGACATGCGGCATTTGATGCGGCTGATCATGCGCGGCGAGATGTCGCCCGTGTGGCTGGCCGCCTTCCTCACCGGCCTGCGCGTCAAAGGCGAGACCAGCGGCGAAATCAGCGCCGCCGCGCTGGTGCTGCGCGAGTTCTCCATCCCGGTGCCGGTGGCCGACAAGACGCATCTGCTCGACATCGTAGGCACCGGCGGCGACGGCTCGCACACCTTCAACATATCCACCTGCGCCATGTTTGTTGCCGCCGCGGCGGGCGCCAAGCTCAGCAAGCACGGCGGACGCAGCGTCTCCAGCAAGAGCGGCAGCGCCGACGTGCTCGAGTCCCTGGGTGTCAACATCAACCTGGCGCCGGCGGCGATTGCACGCTGCATCGAGCAGGTGGGCATTGGCTTCATGTTTGCGCCCAACCACCACCCGGCCATGAAGAACGTCGCGCCGGTGCGGCGCGAACTCGGCATCCGCACGCTGTTCAACATTCTGGGACCGCTGACCAATCCGGCTGCTGCGCCACACATCTTGTTGGGCGTGTTCCACTCCGACCTGGTGGGCATTTTGGTGCGCGTGCTGCAAGACCTGGGGGCGCAGCATGCGCTGGTGGTCTACGGCCGCGACGGCATGGACGAGGTGTCGCTGGGTGCGGCCACGCTGGTCGGTGAGTTGAAAAACGGCCAGATCAGCGAGTACGAGATTCACCCGGAAGATTTTGGTCTGCGCATGGCCAGCAGCCGCACGCTGCGGGTGCAGACACCCGAGGATTCCAAGGCCATGCTGCTGGGCGTGCTTGAATCCTCCGGCGACGCACCCGGCCTGCGCGCGGCGCGCGACATCGTGCTGCTCAACGCCGGCGTGGCGCTGTACGCGGCCAATGTCTGCCCCGATATGGCAGCCGGTATAGCGCGCGCGCGCCTGGCCTTGGAATCGGGCGCGCCGGCGCGCCGCCTGCGCGAGCTGATTGCATTCACCACCGCAGCGGCATCTTGAGCTCGCTGCCCTTACCACCCCCAAGGCTTGACCGCATGAACGACATACTCCAGCGCATCGTGGCCGTCAAACACGAAGAAGTGGCGGCGGCGCAAAAGAGAAAGCCGCTCGCCGTGGTGCGCGCCGACGCCGAGGGCCGGGTGCTGACGCGCGACTTCGAGGGCGCGCTGCGCGCCAAGATCGACGCCGGGCAGGCCGCCGTGATCGCCGAGATCAAAAAGGCCAGTCCGAGCAAAGGGGTGTTGCGCGCAGACTTCGTGCCGGCCGACGTGGCCCAGAGCTACGCCGAGGGCGACGGCCAGGTCAGCGCGGCCTGCCTCTCGGTGCTGACCGACCGGCAGTTCTTTCAGGGCAGCTCGGATGACCTCAAGCAAGCGCGCGCCAGTTGCGAGCTGCCGGTGCTGCGCAAGGACTTCATGGTCGACGCCTACCAGGTCTACGAGGCGCGCGCGCTAGGGGCAGACGCCATTTTGCTGATTGCCGCCTGCCTGGACGACGCCCGCATGGCCGATCTGGAGGCGCTGGCGCTGAGCCTGAACATGGCGGTGCTGGTCGAGGTGCACGGCCGCAGCGAGCTGGAGCGCGCGCTGCGGCTGCGCACGCCACTGATCGGCGTTAACAACCGCGATCTGCGCAGCTTTGAAGTCTCGCTGCAAACCACACACGACCTGCTGCCGCATCTGCCGGCCGATCGGCTGCTGGTGACCGAGTCCGGTGTTCGCACGCGCGACGACGTGCTGCGCCTGCGCGCAGCGGGGGTGCAGGCGTTCTTGGTCGGTGAGGCCTTCATGTGCGCGCCCGAGCCGGGGCTGGCGCTGGTCGAGCTGTTTGCCTGAGCAGCCCAGGTGAGGCCACAGCCGCCGGCGTCGGGCGCAGCGCCGCCCACGCGACTCGAACATGCCGACCCGGCACATTGGCCGGTGGCGCCCGATTGGGCAGCGCTGCTGCAGACCTTCTGGGCCAGCGACAAGGCCTGCGCGTTGCTGCGTTTTTTGCGCCAACGCCTGGCCACTGGCGCGCTCATTTACCCGCCGCTGCCGCTGCGCGCCTTGCATCTGACGCCGCTTGCGCGCGTGCGGGTGGTGATTTTGGGACAAGACCCCTACCACGGTCCGGGGCAGGCCGAAGGGCTGGCATTTTCGGTCGCACCGGGGCAGCCGCTGCCGCCCAGTCTGCGCAACATCTTCCGAGAGCGGCAGCGCGATCTTGGTTTGCCGATGCCGGCTTGCGGCTCGCTGCTGCACTGGGCCGAGCAAGGCGTGCTGCTGCTCAACACCTGCCTCACGGTGGAAGACGGCTTGCCTGCCAGCCACGTCGGGCGGGGCTGGGAGGCGTTGAGCGACGCCGTCATTCGGCACTGCAGCCAAGCCGGCGCACCCAAGGTTTTTCTGCTCTGGGGCGCGCAGGCGCAACAGAAGATCGACTTGATCGACGCTGCGCGGCACCAGGTGCTGTGCGCCAGGCATCCGTCGCCGCTGTCGGCGGCCCGTGCGCCGCAGCCGTTCTTGGGTTGCGCACACCTGGGTCAGGCCAATCGCTGGCTGAAGGCGAAAACGGGCGACGCGATTGTTTGGTGAGCAACTCAGGAAAAAAGCACCAAATGCATGGCATAATCACCGGCTGTGTTTTGGAGGGGTGGCCGAGTGGTTAAAGGCAGCAGACTGTAAATCTGCCCGCTAACGCGTACGCTGGTTCGAATCCAGCCTCCTCCACCAGTCGATTATGCGCTGTGAGCGATCGGGGTACCGCGTTTGGGTGGTCTGGGCCGTGTGGCCAGGCTGCATCGGGCGGGAGTAGTTCAATGGTAGAACCCCAGCCTTCCAAGCTGATGATGCGGGTTCGATTCCCGTCTCCCGCTCCAGGCTGTATGCTTGACTGATTTGCCGCTGCCGGGGCAATGTGCCGGCGCGGTGCTGAATTTGTGGTCGCCTGGAAAAAGCAGGCGCCTTGCCCTTGTGGCTCAGTGGTAGAGCACTCCCTTGGTAAGGGAGAGGTCGCGGGTCCGATTCCCGCCAAGGGCACCAGTTTTTTGTATCGGTGTATCGGCAATTTTGATTTTGGAGTTGAAAAATGGCAAAAGAAAAATTTGAGCGGACCAAGCCGCACGTCAACGTCGGCACCATTGGTCACGTCGACCATGGCAAGACCACGCTGACGGCGGCCATCACCACGGTGCTGGCGGCCAAGTTTGGCGGCTCGGCCAAGGCCTACGACCAGATCGACGCGGCGCCGGAAGAAAAAGCGCGCGGCATCACCATCAACACCGCGCACGTCGAGTACGAAACGGCCAACCGCCACTACGCACACGTCGACTGCCCCGGCCACGCCGACTATGTGAAGAACATGATCACCGGTGCGGCGCAAATGGACGGCGCCATTCTGGTCTGCTCGGCCGCCGACGGCCCCATGCCGCAGACGCGCGAGCACATCTTGCTGGCGCGCCAGGTGGGCGTGCCCTACATCATCGTGTTTCTGAACAAGTGCGACATGGTCGACGACGCCGAGCTGCTCGAGCTGGTCGAGATGGAGGTGCGCGAGCTGCTCGACAAGTACGACTTTCCGGGTGATGCGACCCCGATCGTGCACGGCTCGGCCAAGCTGGCGCTCGAAGGCGACAAAGGCGAGCTGGGCGAAGGCGCCATCATGAAGCTGGCCGACGCGCTCGACACCTACATTCCGCTGCCCGAGCGCGCGGTCGACGGCACCTTCCTGATGCCGGTGGAAGACGTGTTCTCCATCTCCGGGCGCGGCACCGTGGTCACCGGGCGCATCGAGCGCGGCGTCGTCAAAGTCGGCGAGGAAATCGAGATTGTCGGCATTGCGGCGACGCAAAAGACCACCTGCACCGGCGTCGAGATGTTCAGGAAGCTGCTCGACCAGGGCCAGGCGGGTGATAACGTCGGTATTTTGCTGCGCGGCACCAAGCGCGAAGACGTGCAGCGCGGCCAGGTGCTGTGCAAGCCCGGCTCGATCAAGCCGCACACGCACTTCACCGGCGAGATCTACGTGCTGTCCAAAGACGAGGGTGGGCGCCACACGCCGTTCTTCAACAACTACCGGCCGCAGTTCTACTTTCGCACCACCGACGTGACCGGTGCGATCGAGCTGCCCGAAGGCAAAGAGATGGTGATGCCGGGCGACAACGTCTCGATCACGGTCAAGCTGATCAACCCGATTGCGATGGAAGAAGGCCTGCGCTTTGCCATCCGCGAGGGTGGGCGCACCGTCGGGGCCGGCGTGGTGGCGAAGATTTTGGCTTAAGCGTGCGTCAGCGAAAGCAAACCATAGGGGTATAGCTCAATTGGCAGAGCGTCGGTCTCCAAAACCGAAGGTTGTAGGTTCGATTCCTACTGCCCCTGCCACACTGCAGGCCTGCGCGCGGCGCTGAATATTTTCCTGCACTGTGGTTTCAAGCCCGCCGAAGTCCAAGTGGCTTCTGTGGGCTTGCCTGTCTCGGGTTTTTGAGATGTGGGCGTGTTTTTTTCTATCGCATCGTCTGGATTTTCATGGCTACTCCTGAAATTGAAACCGTAAGCAGCGGCGCTGACAAGGCAAAAATCGCGCTCGCCCTGGCGTTCGTGCTGGGCGCCTTCGTCGCGTTTTATCTCTTGCCGCAGCAAGACGTGCTGCTGCGCTGGGCGGCCCTGCTGGCCTGCCTGGCCGCTGCTGTCGGGGTGTTCGGGGTTTCCGAGTCGGGCCGGCGCTTGTGGGCTTTTGCCCAGGACGCCTGGCGCGAGACCAAGAAAGTGGTCTGGCCCGCGCGCAAAGAAGCCATTCACATGACGCTGTATGTGTTCGTGTTCGTGTTCATCATGGCTTTGTTTCTGTGGCTGACCGACCAGCTGATTTCCTGGGTGTTTTACGACCTGATTTTGGGCTGGAGGGAATGATGACCGAGCAAAGTACCTCTGTGAGCGCTGCAGTGGCCGCGCAAGGCATGCGCTGGTACGTGGTGCATGCCTACGCCGGCATGGAAAAAGCCGCCGAGCGCAACATCCTGGAACGCATCAAGCGCGCCGGTATGCAGGACAAGTTTGGCCGCATCCTGGTGCCGACCGAAGAAGTGGTGGAGATGAAAAACGGCCAGCGCCGCACCACCGAACGTAAATTCTTCCCTGGCTATGTGCTGGTGGAAATGGTGATGGACGACGACAGTTGGCATTTGGTCAAGCACACCAGCAAGGTGACCGGCTTCGTGGGCGGCGCCAAGAACAGACCGGCGCCCATTTCCGAGCAGGAAGTGCAAAAAATCGTCAACCAGATGCAAGAAGGTACAGACAAACCGCGCCACAAGGTCGAGTTTGTCGTCGGCGAATACATTCGCGTCAAGGACGGCCCGTTCACCGACTTCAACGGCACGGTCGAAGACGTCAATTACGAGAAAAACAAGATGCGCGTGTCGGTCACGATCTTTGGCCGCGCCACGCCGGTCGAGCTGGAATTCAACCAGGTCGAAAAGACCTAAGTCTTTTCATGGCGCACACGGGTCGGCCCGACGTTTGCGCCTTTCTTTGTTTTCGGGTCACCCAAAGCGAGGAGGCTGCCGCACAAGCGGTGGCCGTCTGAACTCGCAGGAGTTTGAGCATGGCGAAAAAAATCGTCGGCTTCATCAAGCTGCAAGTGCCAGCTGGTAAGGCCAATCCTTCCCCACCCATTGGACCGGCGCTGGGTCAGCGCGGCCTCAACATCATGGAGTTCTGCAAGGCGTTCAACGCCCAGACCCAGGGTGTCGAGCCGGGTCTGCCGCTGCCGGTGGTGATCACCGCTTTTGCCGACAAGAGCTTTACCTTCATCATCAAGACGCCACCGGCGACGACCTTGATCAAGAAGGCGATCAAGCTCGACAAGGGTTCACCGGTGCCGAACAAGAACAAGGTCGGCAAGATCACCCGCTCCCAGCTCGAAGAGATCGCCAAGGTGAAGATGAAGGACATGAGTGCCGCCGACATCAACGCGGCGGTGCGCACCATTGCCGGCTCGGCCCGTTCGATGGGCGTGATTGTGGAGGGTGTGTAAATGTCCCAACTGAGCAAAAAACAAAAAGCCTTTGCCGGCAAAGTAGACAGCAACAAGCTGTACCCGCTGGCGGACGCGCTCGCTATCGTCAAAGCGTGTGCCAACGCCAAATTCGACGAGTCGATCGATGTGGCGATTCAGCTCGGCGTTGACGCCAAGAAGTCGGATCAGGTGGTGCGCGGCGCCGTCGTCATGCCCAACGGCACCGGCAAGACCAAGCGTGTGGCGGTGTTTGCCCAGGGCGCCAAGGCTGATGAAGCCCGGGCTGCCGGCGCCGACATCGTCGGACTGGACGATTTGGCGGCCGACATCAAGGCCGGCAACATGAATTTCGACGTCGTCATTGCCTCGCCCGACACCATGCGCGTGGTCGGCACGCTGGGTCAGGTGCTGGGCCCGCGCGGCCTGATGCCCAACCCCAAGGTCGGCACCGTCACGGCCGACGTGGCGCAAGCGGTGCGCAACGCCAAAGCCGGTCAGGTGCAGTTCCGCGTCGACAAGGCCGGCATCGTGCACGGCACCATTGGCCGTCGTTCGTTCGACGCCGACAAGCTGCGCGGCAACCTGGTGGCGCTGCTCGATGCCTTGAGCAAGGCCAAACCAGCCACCAGCAAGGGCGTTTACCTGCGCAAGCTCGCGCTGTCGTCCACCATGGGTGTGGGCGTGCGCGTCGAAGTGCAGTCGGTCACGGCTTGATCGAGCGCGCAGCGCAAGCAAAGAATTCGGGCGGCTTGCTGCCCGGGTGTGGTGGGTCTGCTGCACGGCGCGTCAAGCGCTGAGCGCAGAGCCATCCAAGACCGTTGGTGTCGAGTCGATCCCGCAAGGGCGCGGCAAGACTTAAATCTGACAGGCCAACGCAGATGGCGATCCCGCTGCAGATGGAACAGGTTCCAAAACAGGTGGTCGCTGCATTAAGGCGTGTCGACGGCTCCCGGGCCCGAGGCACATAAAAGGAGTAGACCTTGAGTCTGAATCGCAGTGAGAAGGAAGCAGTCATTTCCGAAGTGACCAGCCTCGCCGCAAAAGCTCAAACGCTCGTGCTGGCGCAATACCGCGGCATGACGGTGGCGTCGCTGGACAAACTGCGCGTGACGGCCCGCAGCAACGGCGTCAGCCTGCGTGTGTTGAAAAACACGCTGGCGCGCCGTGCCATGGCCGGCAGCAGTTTCGCCGTCGGCGCCGAGCAGATGAGTGGGCCGCTGATCTATGGCTTTTCTGAAGACGCCGTGGCAGCCGCCAAAGTGGTGGCCGAATTCGCGAAAACCAACGACAAGCTGGTCATTCGTGGCGGTGTCTACGGCGGCAAAGTCCTCGATGCCGAGGGCGTCAAGCAACTGGCCAGCATTCCTTCGAAAGAAGTGCTGCTGGCACAGTTGTGCGGCTTGCTGATGTCGCCGATTGCGCGCACCGCTCTGGTGTTGAGCGCGCTGGCGGCGAAAAGAGACGAAGACGCTGCCGAACCGGCAGCAGAGGCCGTCGCCGCCTGAGGGCGCCGGTGCTTGGTTCAAACCCATTGTTAGGAAATCAAAATGGCATTCGATAAAGACGTATTTTTGACCGCGCTCGACAGCATGACGGTGATGGAGCTCAACGACTTGGTGAAAGCCATCGAAGAGAAGTTTGGCGTCAGCGCAGCCGCCATGGCCGCCCCCGCTGGCGGTGCCGGCGGCGCTGCGGCCGCAGTGGTCGAAGAGAAGACCGAATTCAACGTCGTGCTGCTCGAAGCCGGAGCCAACAAGGTCTCCGTCATCAAGGCAGTGCGCGAGATCACTGGTCTGGGCCTCAAGGAAGCCAAAGACCTGGTTGACGGTGCACCCAAGAACGTTAAGGAAGGCATTGCCAAGGCCGACGCCGATGCAGCGCTGAAGAAGTTGCTGGACGCCGGTGCCAAGGCCGAGCTGAAGTAATTCGGTATGCCGCAAAGGCTGGAGCGCTCCCGGGAGCCTCCAGCCTTTGGTGCTTTGGGCGCCGCTGCGCCCGCCTTGGAGCGGCAACACTGATAAGCAAACTCTGACGAGTGTGTTTATCAGTGTCTTCTGACCCCGACTGCAGAAGACGACTTGGTTCGGGTTGGCGTGCAATGCGCCGACCGTCCGCCAATGGCTGGTAGAGGCCAGCCACCAAGCAGATCACCGGGCGCGCGGCGCACCCGGTGAGACGAGCAGTTACGCTGAGTTCAGCACTGGCGCGCCCGCCAACAGGCGCCAGCGCCTCACCCGGAGATCTCATGGCATCCGCATCGACATATTCATACACCGAACGCAAACGCATCCGCAAGAGTTTTGGCAGCCGTGAAGACGTGCTCGAGATTCCCTACCTGCTGCAAATGCAAAAGGACGCCTACACGGCCTTCTTGCAGGCCGAGCGCGCGCCCAAGAAGCGCAGCAGCGAGGGCTTGCAGGCGGCCTTCGAAGCCGCGTTTCCCATTGTCTCGCACAACGGTTTCGTCGAAATGAAGTTCGTCGAGTACAGCCTGGCGCGGCCGGCATTCGACGTGCGTGAATGCCAGACGCGCGGCCTGACCTTTGGTTCGGCGGTGCGTGCGCGGGTGCAGCTCATCATTTACGACCGCGAGTCATCGACCAGCCAGTCCAAGGTGGTCAAGGAAGTCAAGGAGCAAGAGGTCTACATGGGCGAAGTCCCGCTGATGACAGACAAAGGCTCGTTCATCATCAACGGCACCGAGCGCGTGATCGTTTCGCAACTGCACCGTTCGCCCGGGGTGTTTTTCGAGCACGACAAGGGCAAGACGCACAGCTCGGGCAAGCTGCTGTTCTCGGCCCGCATCATTCCGTACCGCGGCTCCTGGCTGGACTTCGAGTTCGACCCCAAGGACATTCTGTATTTTCGCGTCGACCGCCGACGCAAAATGCCGGTCACCATCTTGCTCAAGGCCATTGGCCTGACGCCGGAAGCGATTCTGGCCAACTTCTTCGTCAACGACCATTTCCGCCTGATGGACAGCGGCGCACAAATGGCCTTCGTGCCCGATCGCCTGCGCGGCGAGCTGGCGCGCTTTGACATCACCGACAAGGCGGGCAAGGTCGTGGTGACCAAAGACAAGCGCGTCACCTTGCGCCACACGCGCGAACTCGAGCAGTCGGGCTGCACGCATATCAGCGTGCCGGAAGACTTTTTGATCGGTCGCGTGGTCGCGCGCAGCATCGTCGATGCCGACACCGGCGAGATCATCGCGCGCGCCAACGACGAGCTGACCGAGGGGCTGCTGAAGAAGCTGCGCGTGGCTGGCGTGCAAGACCTGCAGTGCATCTACACCAACGAACTCGACCAGGGCGCCTACATCAGCCAGACCCTGCGCAGCGACGAGACGGCAGACGAGTTTGCCGCCCGGGTGGCGATTTACCGCATGATGCGCCCCGGCGAGCCACCGACCGAAGACGCGGTGCAGGCGCTGTTTCACCGCCTGTTCTACAACCCCGACACCTACGACCTCTCGCGCGTGGGTCGCATGAAGTTCAACGCCCGCGTCGGACGCGGCGAGTCGGTCGGCGCCATGGTGCTGTCGAACGAAGACATTTTGTCGGTGGTGAAGATTCTGGTCGATCTGCGCAACGGCCGCGGTGAAGTCGATGACATCGACCACCTGGGCAACCGCCGCGTGCGCTGCGTCGGCGAACTGGCCGAAAACCAGTACCGCACCGGTCTGGCGCGCATCGAAAAGGCCGTGAAGGAGCGTCTGGGTCAGGCCGAGCAAGAGCCGCTGATGCCGCACGACCTGATCAACTCCAAGCCGATTTCTGCGGCCCTCAAAGAGTTCTTCGGCGCCTCGCAGCTCTCGCAGTTCATGGACCAGACCAACCCGCTGGCCGAGATCACGCACAAGCGCCGCGTCTCGGCCTTGGGGCCGGGCGGTCTGACGCGCGAGCGCGCCGGCTTCGAGGTGCGTGACGTGCACGTGACCCACTACGGCCGGGTCTGCCCGATCGAAACGCCCGAAGGCCCGAACATCGGCCTGATCAACTCGCTGGCCCTGTACGCGCGCCTGAACGAATACGGTTTCATCGAAACCCCGTACCGCCGGGTGATTGATGCCAAGGTAACGAACGAGATCGACTACTTGTCGGCGATCGAAGAAGGCAAGTACGTGATTGCCCAGGCCAACGCGGCGCTGGACCAGGAAGGCAAGCTGACCGGTGAGCTGGTCTCTGCGCGTGAAAAAGGCGAGTCGATCCTGACCCCGGCCGACACCATCCAGTACATGGACGTGTCGCCCGCACAGATCGTCTCGGTGGCCGCCTCGCTGGTGCCCTTCCTGGAGCACGACGACGCCAACCGCGCACTGATGGGCGCCAACATGTCGCGCCAGGCGGTGCCCGTGCTGCGGCCGGAAAAACCGCTGGTCGGCACCGGCATCGAGCGCGTGGCCGCCGTCGACTCGGGCACCGTGGTCACCGCCAAGCGCGGTGGCGTGGTCGATTACGTGGACGCGACCCGCATCGTCATTCGCGTCAACGACGCCGAGGCGCTGGCCGGTGAAGTGGGTGTGGACATCTACAACCTGATCAAGTACCAGCGCTCGAACCAGAACACCAACATCCACCAGCGCCCGATCGTCAAGAAGGGCGACAAGCTGGACAAGGGCGACGTGATTGCCGACGGCGCGTCCACCGATCTGGGTGAAATCTCGATCGGCCAGAACATGCTGATCGCCTTCATGCCCTGGAACGGCTACAACTTCGAGGACTCGATCCTGATCTCCGAGAAGGTCGTGTCCGAAGACCGCTACACCTCGATCCACATCGAGGAACTGGTGGTGATGGCGCGCGACACCAAGCTGGGTGCGGAAGAGATCACGCGCGACATCCCCAACCTGGCCGAGCAGCAACTCAACCGCCTGGACGACTCGGGCATCATCCACGTCGGCGCCGAGGTCTTGCCCGGCGATGTGCTGGTCGGCAAGGTCACGCCCAAGGGCGAGACCACGCTCACCCCGGAAGAAAAACTGCTGCGCGCCATCTTCGGTGAAAAAGCGTCCGACGTGAAGGACACCTCGCTGCGTGTAGACCAGGGTTCGCAAGGCACGGTGATCGACGTGCAGGTGTTCACGCGCGAAGGCATCACGCGCGACAAGCGTGCGCAGCAAATCATCGACGACGAACTCAAACGCTTTCGTCTGGATCTGAACGACCAGTTGCGCATCGTCGAGGCCGACGCCTTTGACCGGATCGAAAAGCTGCTGCTCGGCAAGGCCGCTAACGGCGGGCCAAAGAAGCTGGCCAAGGGCAGCAAGATCGATAAGGCTTATTTGGCCGAGGTTGAAAAGTACCACTGGTTTGATATCCGTCCGGCAGACGACGAGGTGGCAGCACAGCTCGAATCGATCAAGAACTCGATGGATCAAACGCGCCACAGCTTTGATCTGGCGTTCGAGGAAAAGCGCAAAAAGCTCACGCAGGGCGACGAGTTGCCGGCCGGCGTGCTGAAGATGGTCAAGGTCTATCTGGCGGTCAAGCGCCGCCTGCAGCCGGGCGACAAGATGGCCGGCCGCCACGGCAACAAAGGCGTGGTCTCCAAGATCGTTCCGGTCGAAGACATGCCTTACATGGCTGATGGCACGCCGGCCGACATCGTGCTCAACCCGCTGGGCGTGCCTTCGCGCATGAACGTCGGGCAGGTGCTCGAAGTCCATCTGGGCTGGGCCGCCAAGGGGCTGGGTCAACGCATTGGCGACCTGTTGCAGCGCGAGGCCGCCGTGGTCGAGCTGCGCGCGTTCCTCGAGACGGTCTACAACCAGGCCGGCAAGAAGGAGGATCTGACGGCGCTGAGCGACGAACAGGTGCTGGAGATGGCTGCAAACCTCACGCAGGGCGTGCCGTTTGCCACGCCGGTGTTCGACGGCGCCTGCGAAGACGACATTCGCACCATGCTCAAGCTGGCCTACCCGCACGCCATTGCCGCGAGGAAGGGCCTGACCGAAACCCGCACCCAGGCGCAGCTCTACGACGGCCGCACCGGTGACGCTTTCGAGCGCAAGACCACCATCGGCTACATGCACTTTCTCAAGCTGCACCACCTGGTCGATGACAAGATGCACGCGCGTTCGACCGGCCCCTACAGCCTGGTCACCCAGCAGCCGCTGGGCGGCAAGGCGCAGTTCGGCGGCCAGCGTTTCGGTGAAATGGAAGTCTGGGCGCTGGAGGCCTACGGCGCCTCGTACATTTTGCAGGAAATGCTGACTGTCAAGTCCGACGACGTGCAGGGCCGCACCAAGGTGTACGAGTCCATCGTCAAGGGCGAGCACGCGATCACCGCCGGCATGCCGGAGTCGTTCA
Organism: Hydrogenophaga sp.; assembly: GCF_014773545.1. Taxonomy (GTDB): domain Bacteria; phylum Pseudomonadota; class Gammaproteobacteria; order Burkholderiales; family Burkholderiaceae_C; genus Hydrogenophaga. The sequence continues at coordinate 35,350 of NZ_SDDV01000004.1, forward strand.
ACGTGCTGGTAAAGGAAATCCGATCGCTCGGCATCGACATCGAGCTCGAGCGTTCGTGATGCACTGAAGAAAAGGAAACAGACCCATGAAATCCTTGCTCGACCTGTTCAAGCAGTTCACGCCCGACGAACACTTCGATGCCATTCGCATCGGCCTGGCTTCGCCGGAAAAAATCCGTTCCTGGTCGTTCGGAGAAGTCAAAAAACCCGAAACGATCAACTACCGCACCTTCAAGCCCGAGCGCGACGGGCTGTTCTGCGCCAAGATTTTCGGTCCGATCAAGGACTATGAATGCCTGTGCGGCAAGTACAAGCGCCTCAAGCACCGCGGCGTGATCTGCGAGAAGTGCGGCGTTGAAGTCACGCAGACCAAGGTGCGGCGCGAGCGCATGGGCCATATCGACCTGGCTGCACCCTGCGCCCACATCTGGTTCCTCAAGTCACTGCCCTCGCGTCTGGGTCTGATTCTGGACATGACGCTGCGCGACATCGAGCGCGTGCTCTACTTCGAAGCCTACGTGGTGGTCGACCCCGGCATGACGCCGCTGAAGAAATTCGCCATCCTGAGCGAGGACGACTTCGACGCCAAAACGCGCGAACTCGGCGACGAGTTCGTCGCCAAAATGGGCGCCGAGGGCATCAAGGATCTGCTGCAAAACATAGACATCGACAGCGAAATCGAAAAGCTGCGCAACGACCTGACCGGCTCCGAGCTCAAGATCAAGAAAAACGCCAAGCGCCTGAAAGTGCTGGAGGCGTTTCGCAAGTCGGGCATCAAGCCCGAGTGGATGGTCCTCGACGTGTTGCCGGTGCTGCCGCCGGACCTGCGTCCGCTCGTTCCTCTGGACGGTGGCCGCTTCGCCACGTCCGACCTGAACGACCTGTACCGCCGCGTCATCAACCGCAACAGCCGCTTGCGCCGCCTGCTCGAGCTCAAGGCGCCCGAGATCATCGCGCGCAACGAAAAGCGCATGCTGCAAGAAGCCGTGGACAGTCTGCTGGACAACGGCCGCCGTGGCAAGGCCATGACGGGCGCCAACAAGCGCGCGCTCAAATCGCTGGCCGACATGATCAAGGGCAAGAGCGGGCGCTTCCGCCAGAACCTGCTGGGCAAGCGGGTCGATTACTCGGGCCGCTCGGTGATCGTGGTCGGCCCCACACTCAAGCTGCATCAGTGCGGTCTGCCCAAGCTGATGGCGCTGGAGCTGTTCAAGCCCTTCATCTTCTCGCGCCTGGAGGCCATGGGCATCGCCACCACCATCAAGGCGGCGAAAAAGGAAGTCGAGACCGGAACGCCGGTGGTGTGGGACATCCTGGAAGAGGTCATCAAAGAGCACCCGGTGCTGCTCAACCGCGCGCCTACGCTGCACCGCCTGGGCATTCAGGCGTTTGAGCCGATCCTGATCGAGGGCAAGGCGATCCAGTTGCACCCGCTGGTGTGTTCGGCCTTCAATGCCGACTTCGACGGCGACCAGATGGCGGTTCACATCCCGTTGTCGGTCGAAGCCCAGATTGAAGCCCGCACCCTGATGCTGTCCAGCAACAACGTGCTGTTCCCGGCCAACGGCGAGCCCTCCATCGTTCCCTCGCAAGACGTGGTGCTGGGTCTGTACTACGCCACGCGCGAGAAAATCAATGGCCGCGGCGAAGGCATGATGTTTGCCGACTTGTGCGAGCTGCAACGCGCGCTCGACAGTGGCGCGGTCGAGATCACCAGCCGCATCAGCGTGCGCCTGACCCAGCACACGCTGGACAAGGCCAGTGGACACTTCAACGCCAGCACCACGTTGGTCGAAACCACCGTCGGTCGCGCCCTGCTGTCGGAAATTTTGCCCCAGGGTCTGCCGTTCGAGGTGCTCAACAAGGCGCTGAAGAAAAAGGAAATCTCGCGCCTGATCAATGCCTCGTTCCGCAAGTGCGGCCTCAAGGAAACCGTGGTGTTTGCCGACAAACTGCTGCAAAACGGCTTTCGTCTGGCCACCCGTGCCGGCATCTCGATCGCTGTGGACGACATGCTGGTGCCGAAGGAAAAGCCGCTCATCATCGAGCGCGCCGAAGCCGAGGTGAAAGAAATCGCCCAGCAATACGCCAGCGGTCTGGTGACCATTGGCGAGCGCTACAACAAGGTGGTCGACATCTGGGGCAAGGCCGGCGACGAAATCTCCAAGGTCATGATGGCGCAACTGGCCAAGCAAAAGACCATTGACCGGCACGGCAACGAGGTCGAGCAGGAATCGTTCAACTCCATCTACATGATGGCCGATTCGGGCGCGCGCGGTTCGGCGGCGCAGATTCGCCAGCTCGCCGGCATGCGCGGCCTGATGGCCAAGCCCGACGGCTCGATCATCGAGACCCCGATCACGGCGAACTTCCGTGAAGGCCTGAACGTGCTGCAGTACTTCATTTCCACCCACGGTGCACGCAAGGGTCTGGCCGACACGGCGCTGAAAACCGCCAACTCGGGTTATCTGACGCGCCGCCTGGTCGATGTGACGCAGGATTTGGTGGTCAACAGCCCGGATTGCGGCACCAGCAAAGGCACGCTGATGCGTGCCATCGTCGAAGGCGGCGAGGTGATCGAGTCGCTGCGCGACCGCATTCTGGGCCGCACCACGGCTGAAGAGGTGATCCACCCCGAAACCCGCGCCGTGCTGGCACCGGCCGGTCAGATGTTGGACGAAGACTGGCTCGACGAGCTCGAAGCCGCCGGCGTGGACGAGGTCAAGGTGCGCACCGCACTGACGTGCGAAACCCGCTTTGGCATTTGTGCCAAGTGTTACGGCCGCGACCTCGGCCGTGGCGGTCTGGTCAACATTGGTGAGGCGGTGGGCGTGATTGCCGCGCAGTCGATCGGCGAGCCCGGCACGCAGCTGACCATGCGCACCTTCCACATCGGCGGTGCGGCCTCGCGCGCGGCGATTGCCTCCAGCGTGCAGGCCAAGTCCAGCGGCGTGATTGGCTTTAACGCCACCATGCGCTACGTCACCAACAGCAAGGGCGAGTTGGTGGTGATTGCGCGCTCGGGTGAGATCGTCATTCACGACGAACACGGCCGCGAGCGCGAGCGCCACAAGGTGCCGTACGGCGCCATTTTGTCGGTCAAGGCCGACCAAAGCATCAAGGCCGGTGCCGTACTGGCCAACTGGGATCCGCTGACGCGCCCCATCATCACAGAGTTCGCCGGCATGGTGAAATTCGAAAACGTCGAGGAAGGGCTCACGGTGGCCAAGCAGGTCAACGACGTGACCGGCCTGTCCTCGCTGGTGGTGATCGACCCCAAACACCGCGGTTCGACCAAGGTGGTGCGCCCGCTGGTCAAGCTGCTAGACGCCAGCGGCAACGAGGTGAAAATCCCGGGCACCGATCATTCGGTGGCGGTCGGTTTCCAGATCGGCGCCTTGCTCGAGGTGCGCGACGGACAAGACGTAGGCCCCGGCCACGTGCTGGCACGCACGCCGGTCGAAGGTCAGAAAACGCGCGACATCACCGGCGGTCTGCCGCGCGTGGCCGAACTGTTCGAAGCCCGCAGCCCGAAAGACGCGGGCAGGCTGGCCGAGATGACCGGCACCGTCTCGTTTGGCAAAGAAACCAAGGGCAAGGTGCGACTGCAAATCACCGACCCGGACGGCAAGGTCTGGGACGAGCTGATCCCGAAGGAGAAAAACATTCTGGTGCACGAAGGCCAGGTGGTCAACAAGGGTGAGAGCGTGATCGACGGTCCGGCCGATCCGCAGGACATCCTGCGCCTGCTGGGGATGGAAGAGCTGGCGCGCTACATCGTCGATGAGGTGCAGGACGTCTATCGTTTGCAGGGCGTGAAGATCAACGACAAGCACATCGAGGTGATCGTGCGCCAGATGCTGCGCCGGGTGGTGGTGGAAAACACGGGCGACTCCAGTTACATCGCCGGCGAGCAGGTCGAGCGCTCCGAGATTCTCAACACCAACGACGCCTTGCGCGCCGACGGCAAGCTGCCTGCGACGTACAGCAACGTGTTGCTGGGCATCACCAAGGCCTCGTTGTCGACCGATTCCTTCATCTCGGCGGCCTCGTTCCAGGAGACCACCCGCGTGTTGACCGAAGCCGCCATCATGGGCAAGCGCGACGAGTTGCGTGGTTTGAAGGAAAACGTGATCGTCGGGCGTCTGATCCCGGCCGGTACCGGCATGGCGTTCCACGAAGCGCGCAAGGCCAAGGAGATGATGGACGACGAAGAGCGCCGCGCCATCAGCGAGGCCGATGCGCTGGCGCTGGCGGCCGATCAGGCCGAGGCTTCCAGCGCCAGCGCAACCGCCGATTAAACCGCGTGGACCATCTGGGTTGACTGCGGCTTTGACAGGGCCGCCAGTGCTGACGCAACAAGCGCCCAGCCTGGCGAGCCAATTGCAACACTGCGCGCGCTGCGTGCTGGCGGTTGAACAAGGCCGCTCGTTGAGCGATGTGTTGTCGCAGCTCGACGCCGAACTGCGCCCTGGCGTACAGGCGCTGAGCTTTCACGTGTTGCGCCATTGGGGCACGGCGCGCGCCGTGCTCGCTTTGCTGGTGCAGCGCCGCCCCGAGCCGGCCTTGCACGCGCTGTTGTGCAGCGCGCTGGCGCTGCTGCTGCTTGAGCGTGACGCCGCGCAAGAGGACCAGGAAACCGCGGCTGGCGCGTTGCGCTACGCTGCGTATACGGTGGTTGATCAGGCGGTCGCTGCGGTTCGGCTGGGGCGCGGCAGGCCGCAACAGGCGGCGTTTGTCAACGCCTGTCTGCGCCGATTTTTGCGCGAGCGCGCGCGCTTGCAGGCGTTGCTGGCACAACAGCCACAGGCGCGCTGGAACTACCCGCTGTGGTGGATCGAGCGTTTGCAGCGCGACCACCCGGCGCGCTGGCAAGGCATTTTGCAAGCCGGCAACCAGGCCGGCCCGATGACGCTGCGCGTCAACCGCCGCCGCACCGATCGCAGCAGCTATCGGCAGGACTTGCTCCAGCTCGGCTGCAAGTCCAGTCTGGTTGGCGACGATGGGCTGGTGCTGGAGGCGGCGCAGCCGGTGCAGCGTCTGCCCGGGTTTGCCCAGGGCGCTTGTTCGGTACAGGACGCCGCAGCCCAACTCGCCGCCGGGCTGCTGCTGGACGGCCGCTCCTGGGGGCCGCACGCGCGCGTGCTAGACGCCTGTGCTGCGCCGGGCGGCAAGACCGCGCACCTGCTCGAGCGCGCCGAGCTCGATCTGCTCGCGCTCGACGTCGATGCGCGCCGCTGTGAGCGCATTCATGACAACTTGCAGCGTCTGGGACTGTGTGCCCAGGTGCGGTGCGCCGACGCGGCCCGACCCGCCGACTGGTGGGACGGTCGCGCCTTCGACGCCATTTTGCTCGACGCGCCCTGCAGCGCATCGGGCATCGTGCGCCGGCATCCCGATGTGCGCTGGCTGCGCCGCGCCAGCGACATTGAGGCACTGGTGGCGATCCAGCGCCGCCTGCTCGAAGCCTTGTGGCCGCTGCTCAAGCCCGGTGGTCGCTTGCTCTACTGCACCTGCTCGGTGTTTCGTGCCGAGGGCGAGCAGCAGGTGCAAGCGTTTCTGGAGCGCCACAGGCAGGCCGTGCTCAGTCCTTCGCCCGGCCACTTGTTACCCGCTGTGCGGGGGAGCGTGGGTGAGTTGAACGACAATCGGCCCGGTGACTACGACGGTTTTTTCTACGCATGCATCGACAAGGCGCTGGCCTGAGGATGCCGCGCGCCACGACGGTTGGCGGCGCTGGCTGCGCGCGCTGGCGGCGGCGTGGCTGCTGTTGCTGGCTGGTGTGGCGCAGGGGCAAGGCGCGCAGGTCTTGCAGGAGAGTTTGCAGCGCAGCCCGGACGGCGTCTACCTGTCGGCGCGGATCGACATCCAGCCTTCGGCCGTGGTGCAAGACACCTTGCTGCGTTCGGTGCCGCTGCATTTTGTCTGGCAGGCCGACGTTTACCGCGACCGCTGGTACTGGAGCGACCAGCGCCTGGCCCGCGTCACGCGCACCCTGCGGCTGGCCTATCAGCCGCTGACCCGGCGCTGGCGGCTCAGCCTGAGCGACGCCGACGCCGACGGCGGCCTTGGTTTGCGCCCTGCACTGCACCAGAACTTCGACAGCCTGGGCGCTGCGCTGGCGGCACTGGGGCGGGTATCAGACTGGAAGGTCGCCGAGGCAGACCAGCTCCCGGGCGGCGCCCGCTTGTGGCTGGCCTGGAGCCTGCAGCTCGATTTGTCGCTGCTGCCGCGCCCATTTCAGATCGGCGTGGTCAACCAGCCCCAGTGGCAGATTCAGGTGCGGCGGCGGCTGCCGGTGCCAGCGCAAGTCAGCACCGAGCCAGACCCGCAGCGCTCGGGCCTTGAGCGTGGCGCCGCCGATGCCGGGCGTTGAGCCTGCGTGCGCCGCAGGCCGATGCGAACGACACCCATGCCATCGACACTTCCTCTGAGCCCGCGCGCCGCCCGCGCGCCGCGCCGGCGCGGGCTGCGCTGGGCCGTGGCGGCCGCCCTGGTTTTCATGTCTGCGGTGGGCCTGGTGCTGCTGTTTTTGCTCACGCTGGCCACACGCAACGAGGTGCTGTACGAGCAGTATTTTGCCTGGCTGGTCGGCATCAACGCGGTGGTGGCGCTGGTGCTGCTGCTGATCATTGCGTGGTTGTTGCTGCGCTTGCTGCTGCATTTTCGCCAGCGCCGGTTTGGCAGTCGCTTGCTGGTCAAGTTGGCTGCCATCTTCGCGCTGGTGGGCATCTTGCCCGGCGTTTTGATCTACACCGTTTCTTACCAGTTCGTCTCGCGCTCGATCGAGAGCTGGTTCGATGTGCGGGTGGAGGCTGCGCTGAGCGCCGGCCTGCGCCTGGGGCGCACCACGCTTGATACCCTGAGCGCCGATCTTGGCAACAAAACCGCGCTGGCAGCCCAGGCCCTGGCGCGCCAGAACGGCGGCGCCGCCGTGCTGGAACTCGAGCGGCTGCGCGAACAGTTCGGCGCCACCGACGTGGTGCTTTGGGGTGCGGCCGGGCGTGTGCTGGCCAGCGCGGGCGAGTCGCGTTTTGAGCTCGTCCCGCAGGGGCCCAGTGCTGCTTTGCTGCGCCAGGTGCACCAGGTGCGCGTGCTGGCGCAGGTCGAAGGGCTCGACGAAGGTGGCAACGGCGACCAGGCGCCGGCCGAGCTGGCGCGGCGCGCGAGCATTCAGGTGCTGGCGCTGGTGGACGCGGCTGGCTTTGGCTTTGACGCCGCGCCGCGCTATCTGCAGGTGGTGGTGCCGTTGTCGCCGGTGCTGGTGGCCGATGCGCTGGCGGTGCAACAGGCGTACCGCGAGTACCAGGAGCGCGCGCTGGCGCGTGAGGGGCTGCGTCGCATGTACATCGGTACCCTGACGCTGGCGCTGTTTTTGGCTGTATTTGGCGCCGTGCTGCTGGCGGTGTTGCTGGGCAACCATCTGGTGCGCCCCTTGCTGGTGCTGGCCGAAGGCATGCGTGAGGTGGCGGCGGGCAATCTGGCGCCGAAGCTGGCCCTGATTGCGCGCGACGAACTCGCCGGTCTGACGCGCAGCTTTGCCGGCATGACGCAAGACCTGGCCGATGCCCGCAGCGCAGTGCAGCAAAGCCTGGAACAGGTGGACGCGGCGCGCGCCAACCTGCAAACCATTCTGGACCATCTGACCGCCGGGGTGGTGGTGCTCGACCCGCACGGTCGCGTGCTCAGCGCCAACCCGGGTGCGGCTCGCATCTTGCGCTTGCCCTTGACGCGCCACCTGGGTCAGCCGCTGGACGAGGTGCCGGGGCTGGAGCCGTTTGCCGCCGCCGTACAGCAGCAGTTCGCCGCTTTTCTGTCCGAGCGCGACCGGCATGAGGGGGGGCACTGGCAGCAATCGTTTGATCTGGGTGCGGTCGCCGCCAGCCCGTTCGAGCAGGGCATCGCGCTGATTGCGCGCGGTGCCTTGTTGCCCGGCAACGAACGCCTGCTGGTGTTCGACGACGTCTCGGAAATGGTCTCGGCGCAGCGCGCCCAGGCCTGGGGCGAGGTGGCGCGTCGACTGGCGCATGAAATCAAGAATCCGTTGACGCCGATCCAGCTCTCGGCCGAACGCCTGGCCATGAAGCTCGAAGGCAAATTGCAGCCGACCGAGCAGGCCTTGCTCGACAAGTCGGTGCGCACCATCGTCGATCAGGTAGACGCCATGAAGCGCCTGGTAAACGAGTTTCGCGATTACGCGCGCCTGCCCGCAGCCCAGTTGGAACCGACAGACCTCAACGCGCTGGTGCGTGACATTTCGGTGCTATACGACAACGCCGCCACGCCGCTGCAGCTCGAGCTCGACAGCGCTTGTCCGCCGGTGCTGGCGGACCCACAACAGGTGCGCCAGATTCTGCACAACCTGGTGCAAAACGCGCAGGAAGCGACCGCCTCGCAGCCACTGGCGCTGGTGCTGCTGCGCACGCGCCGCTCCGACTCCGGGCGCTGGGTGCGCCTGACGGTGCTCGACCAGGGCCCTGGTTTTGCCGAGCACATGCTGCAGCGTGCTTTCGAGCCCTACGTCACCACCAAGCCCAAGGGCACCGGACTCGGCTTGGCGGTGGTGAAGAAAATCATGGATGAACACGGCGGCCGGGTCGAGTTGAGCAACTTGATGCATGACGCCAAGGTGATCGGGGCGCAAGTCTCGCTATCATTCGCAGTGGCAAATTGACAACACAGCGAGGCGCGCGCACGGCATCATGGCAACCATTCTGGTCGTAGACGACGAACTGGGCATCCGGGACCTGCTCTGGGAAATTCTGAACGACGAAGGCCACACGGTCGAGTTGGCCGAAAACGCGGCCCAGGCCCGTAGCGTGCGCACCCAGTTTCGGCCCGATCTGGTGCTGCTCGACATCTGGATGCCCGACACCGACGGCGTGACCCTGCTCAAGGAATGGTCGAGCAGCGGCTTGCTGACCATGCCCGTGATCATGATGAGCGGGCACGCCACCATCGACACGGCGGTCGAGGCCACGCGCATCGGCGCGGTGGCTTTTCTGGAAAAACCGATCACCCTGGTCAAGCTGCTCAAGTCGGTCGAGCAAGGTCTGAACAAGCTGCAGTTCAAGCCGCTGGCCACACCCAGTCCGCTCAAAATCTCACACGAGCCGCTCGTCGAACTGAGCGTGCAAGCCGCCGTGAGCGCCAGCGCCAGCCTGAGCCCGCCGCCGCTCGACACCGCCTTGCCGTCCTTACCGTCCTTACAGTCGTTCTGCCTGGAAGGCCCGCTGCGCCAGGCGCGCGATGACTTCGAAAAAGCCTACTTCGAATACCATCTGACCCAAGAGGCCGGCTCCATGACCCGGGTGGCCGACAAGACCGGCCTGGAGCGCACCCACTTGTACCGCAAGCTCAAGCAGCTGGGGATCGATTTGTCGCGCGGCAAGCGCCGTCTGCCGTGAGCTTGCGCCCACTGAAACCACATCCATGAACAACGACCACAGCCCCGATGACAAGCGCGCTGAATTCAGGCGTGCCGCCCTGCACTACCACGAAAAACCCGTGGCCGGCAAGATGGCGATCCATGCCACCAAACAACTGCTGAACCAGCGCGACCTGGCACTGGCTTATTCGCCCGGCGTGGCCGCGCCCTGTGAGGAAATCGTCGCCGACCCGGCCAACGCTTTTCGCTACACCGGACGCGGCAATCTGGTGGCGGTCATTACCAACGGCACGGCGGTGCTGGGGCTGGGAGACATCGGGCCACTGGCGGCCAAGCCGGTGATGGAAGGCAAGGCGGTGCTGTTCAAGAAGTTCTCCGGCATCGACGTGTTTGACCTCGAAATCAATGAAAAAGACCCCGACAAGCTGGTCGAGATCATCGCCGCTCTCGAACCCACGTTTGGCGGCATCAATCTGGAGGACATCAAGGCGCCGGATTGTTTCTACATCGAGCGTCGCTTGCGCGAGCGCATGCAGATTCCGGTCTTTCACGACGACCAGCACGGCACCGCCATCGTCGTCGGCGCGGCGCTGCTCAATGGACTGAAGGTGGTCGGCAAAGACATACGGCAGATCAAGCTGGTCACCTCGGGTGCCGGTGCTGCCGCGCTGGCTTGTCTGGGGCTGCTGGTCAAACTCGGGCTGCCGCGCGAAAACATCTGGGCCACCGACCTTGCTGGGCTGGTCTATACCGGGCGCACCGAGCTGATGGACGAAGACAAAGTCCAGTTCGCCCAGGTCACCAGCCAGCGCACCCTGGCCGAGGCAATAGACGGCGCCGACGTGTTTCTGGGACTGTCGGCCGGCGGCGTGCTCAAGCCGTTCATGGTGGAAAAAATGGCGTCGCGCCCCTTGATTTTTGCGCTGGCCAATCCAACGCCGGAGATTCTGCCGCATGAGGTCAAGGCCGTGCGCGGCGACGCCGTCATAGCCACCGGCCGCTCGGACTACGCGAACCAGGTCAACAACGTGCTGTGCTTCCCGTACATTTTTCGTGGTGCGCTCGACGCCGGGGCGTCCACCATCAACGCTGACATGGAGATCGCGGCGGTGCGCGCGATTGCCGAACTGGCGCAGGCCGAACAAAGCGAAGAGGTGGCCGCTGCCTATGCCGGCGAGCAGCTCAGCTTTGGGCCCGAGTACCTGATTCCCAAGCCTTTTGACTCGCGCTTGATGCTGAAAATCGCGCCGGCGGTGGCGCAGGCGGCGCAAGATAGCGGCGTGGCCCGCAGACCCTTGCCCGATATGGCGGCGTATCTGGAAAAACTGCAAAGCTTTGTGTTGGCCTCGGGCAGTCTGATGCGGCCGATCTACGCTGCGGCCAAACAGGCGCTGACCAAGCGCGTGGCCTACGCCGAAGGCGAGCAAGAGCGGGTGCTGCGTGCCTGCCAGATTGCAGTCGATGAAGACCTGGCACGCCCCACCCTGATCGGCCGCCCGGCGGTGATCGCGCGCCGCATCGAACAATTCGGCCTGCGCCTCAAAGAGGGACTGGACTACGATGTGGTCAACGTCGAGCAAGACCGGCGCTACCGCGACTTCTGGCAAAGCTACCACCGCATGGCCGAGCGCAAGGGCGTGACCGAGCAACTGGCCAAAATCGAGATGCGCCGGCGCCTGACGCTGATCGGCTCCATGCTGCTGCACAAGGGCGAGGTTGACGGCATGATTTGCGGCACCTGGGGCAGCACCGCCGATCACCTGGCTTACATCGATCAGGTGATTGGCAAGCGCGTCGGCGGCAGCCCGCGCACGGCGCAGGATGTGCGCATTTACGCCTGCATGAACGCGCTGCTGCTGCCCGGGCGGCAGGTGTTTGTGGTCGACACCCACGTCAACTACGACCCGAGCGCCACCGAGCTGTGCGAGATCACCGTGATGGCGGCCGAAACCATGCTGCGCTTTGGCGTCAAGCCCAAGGTGGCGTTGCTGTCACATTCCAATTTTGGCTCGTCGAACCAGCCCAGTGCGATCAAGATGCGCCAAACACTGGAGCTGCTGCGTGAACAAGCGCCCTGGCTGGAGGTGGACGGCGAGATGCACGGTGACCTGGCCATTGACCCGGTGGCCCGCATGGGCTTGATGCCGCGCTGCGAACTCAAGGGCGAGGCCAACTTGCTGGTTTGCCCCAACATCGACGCCGCCAACATTTCCTACAACCTGCTCAAAACCGCCGCTGGCGGCAACATCGCCATTGGCCCGGTGTTGCTGGGCGCGGCCAAACCGGTACACGTGCTGACCCCCAGCGCCACCGTGCGTCGCATTGTCAACATGACGGCGCTGACCGTGGCCGAAGCCAGTGTGGCGCAATGAAGCCGCCCGTGAAGGCGTGCGGCAAGTTTCGATCCGGTTTAACCACTGAGCATGCCTGTTTATTCAGCAGCGGCTTGCTTTTTTTTGTTGTTTGAGGCACACTTGCGCGCTTGAGTCACAGGGTTGACCCACTCATCTGGCGTGGCGGCTGGGTTCATCTTGCCGCCGGTTCGACAGGTGGGTTGACGGCATTGGGAGCACATACATTTCATGGGGTGGCAGGCAAACCCGGTAAAACCTTCGAGCCATAGGCTGCTGGTCGGCCTGGCGGTTGCGCTGGTTCTGCTGCTGAGCGCGGTCTGGGTGCAGGGGCGCACAGTCGATTGGGCGCAGACCCCGGCCGTGGCGGAGAACGAACTGCCGGTGCAGGCGCAGCAGGTGCTGGCGCAGATTCGCGCCGGCGGGCCGTTTCGCTACCAGAAAGACGGCGCTGTCTTTGGCAACCGTGAGCGCCTGTTGCCGCTGCAAAAACGTGGTTTTTACCGCCAGTACACCGTGCCCACGCCGGGGGAGCGTGACCGGGGTGCGCGGCGAATCGTTTGCGGCGGCTTGCAGCCACAGCGTACCGATGCGTGTTTTTATACCAAGGACCACTACAACAGCTTTCGGCTGATCGTGCCGTGAGATGGGGTTCCGAACAGATTTTCAACTTTGAACTTAGAAAGAGACGCGCAGATGGACACGCCCCTTCGTAATGTACGTCCCAATATCGTGCAGTCGATTCGCGCCTACAGCGTCAAGGAACTGCAGGCCGCGGCCGAGCAATTGGGCCACCACTTTCTGTACGCCAACTTGGCCAAGGCCACGAGCAAGCAGGATGTGCTCGAGCGCATTGGGTCGCAGTACACGCTGCCGACGCATTTTGGCAAGAACTTCGATGCGCTCTACGACTGCATGACCGACTTGGTCAACAAGTCGGGGCAACAAACCGGCTTCATCGTCGTGCTGGAGCACATTCCGGCGCACGCCAAGTTCGACAAGGAAGCGCGCGAGCAGTTGCTCGACGTCTTCCGCGACACGGCAGACTACTGGGCCGAACGCAAAATTGCGTTTCGCTGTTTCTATTCGTTCTCGGTTGCGCGCACGCCCAAGGGCGAAGAGCCCATTGCCGTGGCCAGCGACGATCCGATGCCAACCGACAAGCTGCTCGACGTCAGTCCGATGGCGCTGCGCATGAGCAGTCCGTTCAACGCCGGTTACTGGACGGCGGCGGTCTGAGCGGCTTTACGGCGGCAGCGCTTGTGTCAGCGCCACGTATTCGGCCACCGGCACCTCCTCGGCGCGGCGCTGCAGGTCGAAGTGGCCGGCAAAGTTTCTTTGTTCCAGCCAGGGGCCCAGGGTGTTGCGCAAAATTTTGCGCCGCTGGCTGAATGCGGTTTGCACCAGCTCGCCGTAGCGCTTTTGGGCTATGGCTGGGGGTGCGGCCAGCGGCCGCATGCGCACGATGGCGCTGTCGACGCGCGGCGGCGGATCAAAACTGGTCGGCGGCACCAATAACAGCAACTCCATCTCGTAGCGCCATTGCAGCATCACCGACAGGCGACCGTAATCGGACGTGGCCGGGCGCGCCACCATGCGCTCGACCACTTCTTTTTGCAGCATGAAATGCTGGTCTTGCACCACGCTGGCGTGCTCAAGCAGGTGAAACAGAATCGGGGTCGAGATGTTGTAGGGCAGGTTGCCGACCACGCGGATGCGGGTGGACATGCGCTGCGCCGCCCAGGCGCTGAAATCGACTTTGAGCACGTCCGACTCGATCACCTCGAGCTGGCGCTGGCTGCGCAGCCGGGCGGCCAGGTCGCGGTCGAGCTCGATCACCGCCAGCCGACCCAGGCGCTGCAGCAGCGGCTGCGTCAGCGCCGCTAGGCCGGGACCGATTTCGATCACCGCCTCTGCCGCTTGCGGATCGATGGCGTTGACGATGGCGTCGATGACGGTCGCGTCGGTCAGGAAATGCTGTCCAAAGCGTTTGCGCGCCCGATGCTTCATCAGGGCTGCGGCGCTTCGCGCTGTTCGACGAAGGCGCGGCCTCGCACATCCTGGGCCCAGGCGATCAGTGCCTGCTCGGCCTTTTCCTCGTGCAACTGCTCGCGCACGATCTCGCGCTGCTCGCGCTCGCTCAGCGTGCCCTGGCGCCGTTCGTCGACCCGGATCAGATGCACACCAAAGCGCGAGACCAGCGGCGCTGAAATCTCGCCGGGGCGCAGCGTGTTCATGGCTTGCTCGAATTCGGGCACGAACTGACCCGGTCGGGCCCAGCCCAAGTCGCCGCCTTGCGGTGCCGAGCCGTCCTGGCTGTGCGCACGCGCCAGCGCTTCGAAACTGTCTTGACCGCTGATGATGCGCTGGCGCCACTGCCCGAGCTGGTCGAGTGCGGCTTGCGGGCTGAGCTGGGCGCTCGGGAGCAGCAGAATGTGGCTGGCTCGTGTCTCGGTCAGCAGCACGTCGGGCCGGCCGGCCTGCTGCTTTTCCAGCACTTTGAGGATATGAAAACCCGCCGAACTGCGCAGCGGGCCAACGACGGCGCCGACCGGCAGCGCGCGGGTGGCTTGGACGAACAGTTCGGGCAGGCGATCGGCCGGGCGCAGACCGAATTCGCCCCCACGGACGCGCTCGGGCGCGTCGGAGAATTCGAGCGCCAGGGCGGCGAAGTCGGCGCCGGCGCGGGCCCGCTCGGCCACGCTCTGGGCGCGCGCTTGCAGCGCCTGCACGTGGTCTGCAGCCGTGTCTTGCGGCACCCGCACCAGCACGTGTGCCAGGTTGAGCTCCAGCCCGCCGTCGCCCACCGGTTGGCGCTCGCGCAGGGCGTCGTCGATCTCGCTTTCGCTCACCCGCACCCGGGCGGCAATTTCACGCTCTTGCAGCATACGCAAAACGATCTGGGTGCGCAACTCGTCGTGGAAACGGCGGATGTCGATGCCGTCGGCGGCCAGTTGGCGGTGCAGGGCGGGCACGCTCATGCGATTTTGCGCGGCAATCGATTGTTCGGCCTGCGCCAGCGTGGCCGGGTCGGCGCGGATGCCAAGCGCAGCCGCATGTTGGAGTTGGGCGCGTTCGTTGATCAGTTGCTCGAGCACATCGGCCGCCAGTTGGGGCCGCGGTGGCAGCGCCCTGCCTTGCTGGCTGAGTTGCTGTTCGATGCGCAGCAGGCGCTGGCGCACATCGCTGTTGGTGATCGGTTCGGCGTTGACCAGCACGACAATGAAGTCGGCGCTGCGCGCCGCCGCCGGCGCCGCCAGACTGAGCTGGGGCGACGGGCGCAGGGTTTGTGCCTGCGCCAGCGCGCCGCACAACAAGGCCGGGCCCAGCAAGCAGAGCTTCAAGCGGGACCGGTGCGCAGATTTGCGAGGGGTGGGTTCAGTCATATCGGTGGAAGCGGCTTGGTGGGTTGATTTCTTCGCGCAGGGGCTGGTAGCGTGGCACGTGTTCTCTCAGCACCTGCAGAGGGTTCGAGCCCAGCCGCGAAAAGCCGTTCAATTCGAGCTGAAACAGCACGCGCTGGTTCGCAGCGGCCTGGCCGCGCTGCAACTGTTCGAGCACCAGACGGGCGATCCAGCAACCCGCATCGTACTCAAACCCGGCCACCAGATCGACCACCTTGCCATCGGTCACACTGTAGTTGATGCGGCCGACGCTGTACCACTGGCGCGCGCACCGGCCGCCGCCGGGCTGGCGTTGCGCTGCGGCGGGCGGGCCCCACAAAGCGGACAGCGGCCACTGCCAGCTCAGGTCGACTTGTTCGCTGACGCCGCGCTGCAGGCGGTACGCGGCGCTCACAGACCGGAACGGGCCGGGCGTGTAGCTGGCGCTCAGCGTGCTGCGCACCGAGTTTCTGGTCTGGTGGTTGAACTGCACATTGGCGTCGAGCGACCAGAGCGGGCTCCACTGAATGCGCGCGCCCAGCAGGGTGTCGCTCAGGCGTTCGCGCACCGGGTCGCCGCCCGGCAGACCGCTGGCCCGGGGCAGGAAAACGTTTTGATCGCGCAGCAAATAGCGCTGCGCCAGTCCGAAATGCGCCACTTCGGCGCCGCTGTCGGGGTCGAGCAGGCGCGAGCTGGCGCCGACCGTGAGCGCGCGCGTGTCCGAGATGCGGTCGTGGCCGCCGAAGGCATTTTCGGAAAAAATCGAACTGAAGTTGAAGTCTTTGACGGCCGAGTCGTAGTTGGGCAGCAGACGCTGGTCGCGGTACGGCGTCCAGGTGAAGAAGGCGCGTGGCTCCAGCGTCTGGGTGAACGGGCGGCCAAAATAACGCGCGCTGCGCTCGAACACCAGGCCACTGTCGAGGCTGAGGGTCGGCAGGCTGCGCGTGGCCTGGAGCGAGCCGTCGGCCAGCGCCGCATCGAAGCGGTAGTGGGTGCTGTGCCACTGCGCACGCGGGTGAACGAACCAGCCCGGCGTTTGCCAGCGCCGACCGATTTGCGCCAGCGCCAACGCGCGCGTACCGTTGACTTGGTGCGTGCGCGCCGGGTCGGACTGGAAGCGGGTGAGCTCGCTCAGCAGCGACCAGTCCCAGCCGTCCAAGCCGGCGATGCGGGCGTCGTTGCGCGTGTAGCGCAAGGCCAGCGAGGGCAGGCGATCATACGGTGGCACGATGGGGGCGTGCAGGTCTTGCAAGGTCTGCCACTGGTGCACGCCGGCCGAGGCCGCCCAGGGGCCGTTCGTCCAGTTCAACACCGCTTCGCTGGCCAGCAAGCGCGCGGTCAGGCCGGTGTGGCTGCGTGGAAAGTCGCGCCAGTAATCGTCGTCGCTGACGCGGTTGATGTTGAGTCGCAGGTCCAGTGGGCCTTCGAGGTCGAACAAGCGCAGGCCGTCGCCGCTCAGTCGCTGCTGATGCTGCAGCGAGTAGCCCCAGCGCGCGTCGTCGCGCAAGCGGTCGGACGGCATCACGGAAGCGCGCAACTGGCCGCTGTAGTGCGGCTGCAGGTAGCGAAACTCGGCCCCGAAGTCCAGGCCGCGCCGACTCATGAAGGTCGGGTACAGCGTGGCGTCGAAGTTCGGCGCCAGGTTCAGGTAATAGGGCAGCGTCAACTCGATGCCGCTGATGTTGTCGATGTTGAAGGTCGGTGGCAGCAGGCCGGACTTGCGCTTGTCGGAGATGGGAAAGCTCAGAAACGGCGCGGCCAGAATCGGCACGCCCAGGAATTCGAGCACGGCTCCGCGGGCGCGCCCGACTTCCTGCGCGTGGTCGATGTCAATGCGCGCAGCGCGCACCAGCCAGTCGGGCCGCCATTGGGCGCCGGGTGTGCGCGGGCAGGTCGAGTAGCGCGCGTCGACCAGCGCCGTCTGATCTTCGCCCAGGAATTCAATCCGGCTGGCGTCGCCCAGGCCGATGCCGTCGAGCAAGGAAAACTCGGGCTGCTCAAAATGGCCGCGTTGGGTTTGCACGTTGAACAGCAGCTCCGGGCCGGAAAAACGGTCGCCGCTGCGGTTGACCCGCACCTGCCCGAGCGCGCGCGCCTCCTGGCTGCGACGGTCGAATTCAAGCCGATCGGCGCGGATCACGATGTCGTGGCGGCGCAGCTCGGCGGCACCCTCGAGCACCACCTGCGCATCGGCCTGGCCCCACAGGCGTTCGCCAAAAAGAAAGATCGGCAAATAATCGTGCACCTGCGGCGGCAGGTGTTCTTGCAGCAAGGGGCTGGCGCGCAGCGGCACGCCAGCAGCGGGCGCTGCCTCGGCGGCGTTCTCTGCAGCCTGCCCCGCAGCCGGTGCAGCCAAGGCGGCAGCAGCCAGCAGCGCCCACAGGCCAGGCAGTGCCAGCGGCGCGCGTGCGGCCCTGGGGAGGCGGTGGAGCAGGGTAGGAAGCGGTGGTGCGAAGCGGCGGATCACGGCAAAGAGGTGTAGGTGGCAAGCAAACGGCAGCGACACCCGGGTGAGTAGAATCTGCGCCGATTATCCGAGATTGTTCTGCGACCCTTGCGCGCTTTCAAGACGCCGTCCACGGCCCGATCAGCTACGACATCGCCAGCTTGCTGCGCGACGCCTTTCTGAGCTGGGACGAAGACTTCGTCATCGACCTCACGGTGCGCTATTGGGAAAAAGCGCGTCCGGCTGGACTGATGGATTTTGAAGACTGGCACCAAGACTTTGGCGCTTTTTACCGTGCGGTGGAATGGATGGGCTTGCAGCGGCATCTGAAAGTAGCCGGTATTTTTGCCCGCCTGACGCTGCGCGACGGCAAGCCAAAATACCTGGCCGACGCGCCGCGCTTCATTCACTACATTCGCCACACCAGCCACCGCTACCGCGAACTGGGGCCGCTGCTGGTGTTGATCGGATGCCCGTTAACGTGAAAGTCGGGCCGCGACTCACTTCGCTCCCCTCTCCCGCGTGCGGGAGAGGGGTTGGGGGTGAGGGAGAACGGGCAGGACTTTCATTTAAAACGACCCGAACGCCGTTCCCAGCAGCACCACAGCCACCAGCGCCAGCAGTGGAATGGCGACCGCGACGACGAAGATGTCGGCGTACGACTGGCGGTGCGTCAGGCCGCAAATGCCCAGCAGCGTGATGACGGCGCCGTTGTGCGGTAGCGCGTCCAGGCCGCCAGCGGCGATCGCCGTCACGCGGTGCAGCAAGTCAGGCCCTATGCCCGCCGCCTGCCCCATCGCCAGCCAGTGCTCGCCGAGTTCGCGCAGCGCAATCGTCATGCCGCCCGAGGCCGATCCGGTGACGCCGGCCAGGATGTTGACGGCAATCGACAGCGACACCAGCGGGTACTCGGGCGCAATGCCCAGCACGGCGTCGCGAATCAGTGCAAAACCGGCCAGCGAGGCGATCACGGCGCCAAAACCGACCTGCGAGGCGGTGTTGAGCAAGGGAAGCACCGAACTGCTGGCGCCTTGTTCGAGCGTGTCGCTGAGCTTGTCCAGTCGCTTGCGCTGCAACACGATCAGCAGCACGATGGCCGCGCTCAGTGCCGTCACCACAGCCCAGAGCCCGCGCACGCTGGCGATGTCGGTGGCGCCAAAACGCGGCTCGGCCAGGTAGGCGGTGTCCAGCGCGGGCAGCAGCCAGGTGGCCAGCAGGTAGTTGAGCACGATCACCAGCAGCACCGGCGCCAGGGCGCAGGCCAAGGCCGCCCGGCCGGCTGCCACGCTGGCGTCGGCACCGGGCCGGGTCGCCGGGGCGGGCTTGACGGCGGCGCTGGGCAGACCGGCGGACGGATCGACCGGCAGCGCCGCTTCTTCGTGCTGTCCGTAGCCCTCGCCGCGCGCCCGGGCTGCCGCCGCCCGGCGTGTCAGCCAGAGCAGGCCCAGCGCCAGCATCAGCGCGCCGCCCAGCAGGCCAATGCCGGGCGCGGCAAACGGCGTGGTGCCGAAGAAGGGCATGGGAATCGCGTTCTGGATCGCCGGCGTGCCCGGCAGCGCGCTCATGGTGAAGGTGAAGGCGCCCAGCGCAATGGTGGCCGGAATCAGCCGCTTGGGCAGATCGGCCTGGCGAAACAGCGCGGCGGCTATTGGGTAGACCGCAAATGCCACCACGAACAGCGAGACGCCGCCGTAGGTGAGCACCGCACAGGCCAGCACGATGGCCAAAATGGCGCGCCCGCTTCCCAGTGCGGTGACGATGGCGTGCGCAATCACCTGCGCTGCGCCCGAGGCCTCCATCAGCTTGCCAAATACCGCGCCGAGCAAAAAGAGGGGGAAAAATGCGATGACGAAGCTGCCCAGCGCCGGCATGAAAACCTGGGTGTAACTCGCCAGCAAGGGCGCGTCGGCGCTGAACAGCACCGCCAGCAGCGCCATCAGCGGCGCCAGAAGCAAGACGCTGATGCCGCGGTAGGCCAGCACGATCAACAGCGCCAGCGCCAGTACGATGCCCAGAATGCTGGTCATGCGGCGATCACCTGCGTCAGATCGAAGCTGCTGCGCTGGCCCAGGGCAGCGCCGTGCTGCGCCAGCCAGCGCTCGGCAGCGCCAAACCCGAGTTCATGCAACTGGTGCAAAAACGCCCAGTCGGTCTTTGTCTTGCTGTCTGCGCCCAGCGGTGCCAGCGAAGCGCCGCCGTCGAGCAGGTGCAGGCGCAGCGCCGCCACGCGCTCGAACAGGGGGTGTTGGTATGGGTGCGCCGGTCGGTCATCCTCCCCGATCAGTTGCTTGAGCAGGGCGATCGAGCGCAGTTCCTTGAGCAAGCTGGTGTTGAAGGTGACTTCGCCGATGCGCTCCAGAATATCGGAGGCGCGCTTGGGCAGTTCGACGCGCTCGATCGGGTTGATCTGCACCAGCAACAAATCGTCGGCCGGGCTGTCGGCGATCAGCGGCATGAGCGTGGGGTTGCCGGCGTAGCCGCCGTCCCAGTAGGCTTCGCCGTCGATTTCCACCGCCTGAAACAACAGCGGCAGGCAGGCCGAGGCCAGCACCATGTCGGGTGTCAGTTCGGTCTGCTTGAACACCCGCAGCGCACCGGTGCGTACCTGGGTGGCGGCAATGAAGAGCCGGGTTTTGTGGCAACGGCGCACGCGCTCGAAGTCTACCGTCTGCTCCAGAATGCCGCGCAGAGGGTTCAGATTGAGCGGGTTGAACTGGTACGGCGAGAGCTGGCTGCCGAACAGTCGGCCGGCTTGCTTCATGGGCTCGAGCCAGGGCGCCAGCCAGGGGTTTTGGGGGCTGAACCAAGGCCCCAGGGGGTGACGCTCGATGTGATGAAACGGCGACAGCTCGGCCACGCGACTCCAAAAGCAGCGCAGCACGCGGCGCGCGCCTTCGCGTCCGCCGTCCATCAGTCCGGCGGCCAACGCCACGGCGTTCATGGCGCCGGCGCTGGTGCCGCTGATGGCGTCGATTTCCAGCCATTCCTCTTGCAGCAGTCGATCCAGCACGCCCCAGGTGAAGGCGCCGTGCGAGCCGCCGCCTTGCAGCGCGAGGTCGAGTTGCAGGGGTTTGCTGGGCGTCTCGGACGCTGAGGGACTGTGGCTGCGGGTCATGGAAACTCCTGGTGTGGTTCGCGCTCTATTGTGCACAGCAGCATGAAAGTGGTGAGGCTATCTGGCTTGACAGGCCAACCAGTCGGCGCTGGCGGGGTTTTCGTTGTGTACTTGTTGCAAGTAAGCGACGAAGCGCGCCGCCGGTGCCGACAGAGGCCGGTCGGTGCGCCAGACCACCGACCACTGGCGCTGGATTGGAAAGCCCTCCACCGGCAGGCGCACCCAGGGGCAGGAATCGGCTGCGTCTGCGCGCTGTGCGCCCCAGCGCAGACTCAGCGCCGAGATCACCGCCAGGCCCAGGCCGGCGCCGACCGCGTGCTTGAGCGCTTCGTTGCTGCCCAGGCTCATGGCGATGCGGGGTGAAAAGCCGCGCGCGCTGAAATGGCGCTCGGTCACCAGTCGGGTGCCGCTGCCGGGTTCGCGCATCAGCCAGCGTTCATGCGTCAACTGGCGCAGCGGCACCGGCGGGCCGTCGGCCAGCGCGTGCTGCTGGGGACCGATCACGACCAGCGGGTTGTCCATGAAAGGCAGGTTTTGCAGCGGCAGATCGTCGGGCGGCAGCATCATCACCGCCAGCTCGTCGGCGCAGTCGTGCAGGCGGGCGATCACGCGGTCGCGGTTTTCCACCGCCAAATCGATCTCCACGCCCGGATGCAGCTGCGCGAACGGCCCCAGCAGGTCGGGTACGAAGTATTCGGCGGTGGTCACCGCCGCGATGCGCAACCGCCCGCTGAGCAGGCCGTGCATGTCGGCCAGTCGGCTCTCAAAGCGTTGCCAGCAGGCGTTGACTTCGGCCACCGTTTGCTGCAGCGCTTCGCCAGTCGGGGTCAGGCGGATGCCGCGCCCGATCGGCTCGAACAAGGCCTCGCCCACCAGCGCCGAGAGCTCGCGCAGATGCACGCTGACGGTGGGTTGACTGACGTGAATCTCGCGCGCCGCCTGCGTCACCGAACCCAGGCGTGCGGTGACTTCGAAGGCGCGCAGTTGCTGTGGCGATGCGCGCAGCAGGCGTGTATTCATAGGTCCGGTCATATTCGTTGCATCAAAAAAATGTATTTTTATTCATGAGTCGATCGTTTTATAGTCGGCCCGTCTCATCCCGCATAACGAAAGGCGCTTGCATGAAAATCGACAACCCATCCCAGACGCTGGTCAGTGGCGGGGCCGCCGAGGCCGGCGCGCTCGAGGTTCTGACACCGATCACCGTCGCCTACGGAGACGGCATCGGCCCGGAGATCATGGAGGCCACGCTGAAGGTGCTGCA
Source organism: Hydrogenophaga sp. (assembly GCF_014773545.1). Classification (GTDB taxonomy): domain Bacteria; phylum Pseudomonadota; class Gammaproteobacteria; order Burkholderiales; family Burkholderiaceae_C; genus Hydrogenophaga. The sequence continues at coordinate 57,296 of NZ_SDDV01000004.1, forward strand.
GGCCGCCGGTGCGCGCATCGCACCCGAAATGATCGAGATCGGTGAAAAACTCTACCGCAGCGGCCACAGCAGCGGCATCGCCCCTGAGGCCTGGGACAGCCTGCGCCGCACCAAAGTGTTTCTCAAGAGCCCCATCACCACCCCCAGCGGCGGCGGCTACAAGAGCCTGAACGTGACCATTCGCAAGACCCTGGGCCTGTACGCCAACGTGCGGCCCTGCGTCAGCTACAGCCCCTTTGTGGCCACCAAGCACCCCAAGTTGAACTTGGTGATCGTGCGCGAAAACGAGGAAGACCTGTACGCCGGCATCGAGCACCGCCAGACCGACGAGGTGTTCCAGTGTCTCAAGCTCATCACCCGCCCGGGCTGCGAAAAAATCGTTCGCTACGCCTTCGAGTACGCACGCGCCAACGGCAGGCACAAGGTCACTTGCATGAGCAAGGACAACATCATGAAGATGACCGACGGCCTGTTCCACCAGGTGTTCGACGAAATTCGCGTTGAATACCCGCAGATCGCCAGTGATCACATGATCATAGACATCGGCGCGGCACGACTGGCGACGCGCCCGGAGCTGTTTGACGTCATCGTCACGCCCAACCTGTACGGCGACATCATCAGCGACGTTGCCGCCGAGATGACCGGCAGCGTCGGGCTGGCTGGCAGCGCCAACATCGGCGAACACGTCGCCATGTTCGAGGCCATTCACGGCAGCGCGCCCGACATCGCGGGCAAGGGCATTGCCAACCCCAGCGGACTGCTGCTGGGCGCGGTGATGATGCTGGTGCACATTCGCCAGGCCGACGTGGCGGCCAAGGTGCACAACGCCTGGTTGTGTACGCTGGAAGACGGCGTTTTCACCGCCGACCTGCAAGGTCAGGGCAGGGCGCAGATTGGCCGGCCTTTTGGCAGCATGGATTTTGCCGACGCCATCGTCGAGCGGCTCGGTCGTTTGCCGCAGCAGTTCAAGCCGATCAGTTATCAGAACCCGCCGCTGCCCACTGGCCCGGTCGCGCCCTTGTACGTGCGCCGGCCCGCAGCCAAGAAAGCCATGGTGGGCGTGGACGTGTTCGTGCACCAGTCCGAGTCGTCAGCCGATGTGCTGGCCCTGCACCTGCAGGCCAACCAGACGCCGGCCTTGCGCTTGCTGATGATCACCAACCGCGGCGTCAAGGTCTGGCCGGGTGGCTTCCCGGAAACCTTTTGCACCGACCACTGGCGCTGCCGTTTCATGGCGGCCCAGGCGGACGGCGAAATCACGCAGCGCGACATCGTCGCGCTGCTGGGGCAACTCACCGATGCTGGTGTGGACGTGATCAAAACCGAAAACCTCTGCACGTTCGACGGCGTGCAGGGCTTCGCCCTCGGTCAGGGTCAGTAAGCGTTTGTCAGTGCGGGAGCGGGGTTTGCCCGGGCTCTGGGACAATCGGCGTCGGCCGTGTCCCTGGCCCTGAACATGAACGCCGCCGACCCCAGACCCTGCGCAGCCACACCGGTACGCGCGCCAGCAGAGCTGGCGGCGCTGGCGCTGGCTGCGTTCGATCATCTGGTGGCGCACGCGCCAGGTTTTCGTGCGCGCACCGGTCAGCGCGACATGGCCGCGCAGATCGCGCAAACCCTCAGTGGCGCAACCCTGGGCGAGTTGGCCGGCACCGAGGCGGCGGCTGCACCCCGGCGCGGCATTGCGGTGCTGCAAGCCGGCACCGGTGTGGGCAAGTCGGTGGCGTACGCGGCCAGCGTGATCGCGCTGGCGCTGGCGCAACAAAAGCGCGTGCTGATTTCCACCGCCACCGTGGCGCTGCAAGAGCAGTTGATCGGCAAAGACCTGCCCGCGTTGGCGGCGTTGCTGTCCGAGCCGTTCTCCTTTGCGCTCGCCAAAGGACGGGGTCGATATGTCTGTCGCCTCAAGCTCGACCAACTCAGCGACGGCGACGCGGCCAGCGCCGAATTGTTTGATAACGACGCCGACGCCGACGCCGCTGTCGGTGCGGATGCGGCTGTGGCGGACGGGTTCGGCGCCGAGCGCCGGGCAGAACGTGCGCGCCAATACGCGCAGTGGGCCTTGCAATTGGACGCAGGCGCCTGGGACGGCGACCGCGACCGGCTCGAAGTGCCGCCGCCGCCCGCGAGCTGGCAGCCGGTGGCCGCCGAGCGCCACAGTTGCAGCGCGCGCCACTGTCCCAGCTACCACGGTTGCAGCTATTACAAAGCGCGTGCACGGCTGGCGCAGACACAGGTGATCGTGGTCAACCACGACCTGCTGCTGTCCACCCTGGGGATGTATGCGCTGCCCGACCCGTCGGACTGCTACTTGGTGCTCGACGAGGCGCACCATTTGGGCGCGGTGGCGCAAGGGCGCTTCACCCAGGCCATGGACTTGATGCACAGCCAATGGCTCGATCGCTTGCCACGCGCGATCGACGAGGTGTGTAGCGCCTTGCAGCACACGCCGGCCTTGAACGTGGCCCCACTGGCGCGCGAACTCAAGACCGCACTGGCTGAGCTGGCGCGGCTGGCGCTGGCGCGCGTCGCTGCGCGGCCCGAGTGGAGCGTCTTGTGCCGTGGCGCAGGGACGGCTGCTACTGACGCCCCGGCGGTGCCGCTGCTGGAGCGCTTTGAAAGTGGTGCGCTGCCGCCCGAGTGGTTGCCCCCGCTGGAGCTGGTGCACAGCCGCGCCAACGCCCTGCTCAAGCAACTGGAGGCTTTGGCTGGCCAGATCAAGGCCAAGGCGCGCGACAACCCGGGAGAGGCCGCCCGTTGCGCGCGACTCTACAGCCGCCTGGGCGCTTTTGCGCCGCGCCTGCAGCACACGTGGGCCACCTCCGAACTATTTTTGCAGCAGCCCCAGGCGCAGCAGCCACCCTTGGCCAAGTGGTTGCAAGCCGGTACCGAGCGCGGGCTCGTCACGCTCAGCGCCCACGCCTGCCCGCTGCAGCCCGGCAGCCTGTTGCGCCAGCAGCTCTGGAGCCGGGTGCGCGCAGCGGTGCTGACCTCGGCCTCTTTGGTGAGCTGCGGCAACTTTGAGCACTTTTTGAGCGAGTCGGGTCTGGACGACGATCCGGACGTGGTCTGCCGTGCGGTGCAAAGCCCGTTCGACCACGCACGCCAGGGTCGTCTGGTGGTGGTTCAGACCCAGGCCGACCCGAAAGACGTGTCGGCTTACACCGACGAGATGCTGGCGGCGCTGCTGCAAGATCTGGCCGCCGTGCCACGCGGCGCGCTGGTGCTGTTCACTTCCAGGGCGCAGTTGCGCAGCGCGCAGGAATTGTTGGCGAGCGAGCCGCACGGCGAACTGCGCGCGCGGGTGCTGGTACAAGGCCAGACGGCGCGCCCGCAGTTGCTGGCGCGGCACGCCGCGCGCGTGGCGCAAGGGCAGGCCTCGATTCTGTTCGGGCTGCAATCGTTTGGTGAAGGGCTGGACCTGCCGGGCGCGTTGTGCGAATGGCTGTTCATCACCAAGCTGCCGTTCGCATCCCCCAATGACCCGGTCAGTCAGGCGCGCGCCGACTGGCTGAAAAGCCAGGGCCGCGACCCGTTTGCCGAACTGGTGATACCCGCCACCGGGGTGCGCTTATTGCAGTGGAGCGGCCGCGCTTTGCGCAGCGAGGCAGATCAGGCGGTGATCGTCTGCTACGATCGTCGGCTCTTGCTGCAGGCCTATGGACGTCGCCTGCTCCAGGGCCTGCCGCCCTACCTCTTGCAGCGGCGCGTCAACGGCGTGCTGTTTCCGGTTTGATGGTTTTATTCTTCTTGCCGAAATGAAAACACCGATTCGTCCACTGCGCGGATTTTTGCTGTTGATCGTTCTTTGGGCTGGCCTTGCCGCTCTGGCCTGGTCGCAGCCGCCCGCTACCCTGGTCGTGCAGGGTGCCGGCGCGACTTTTCCAGAGGATATTTATAGCATCTGGGCCGAGCGCTATCAGGCCGTCACCGGCACGCAGATCCAATACCAAGCGACTGGATCGGGCGACGGCGAGCGCCAGATCAAGGCGCGCCTGGTGGCATTCGGTGGCACCGACACGCCGCTGACGCCCCAAGAGTTGGCCGAACACCGGCTGATCCAGGTGCCGACGGTGGCCGGCGCCGTGGTGCCGGTCTTCAATCTGCGGGCGCTGGCGGGGCGGCGGCTGCAACTCTCTGGCGAGGTGCTGGGCGAGATGTTCAGCGGCCGGATCGAGCGCTGGAACGACCCCCGAATTGTCGCTCTCAACCCGGGGGTGGCGCTGCCCAATCTGCCGGTGCGCCGGATCGTGCGCTCAGATACCTCGGGTACCACGCACGCCTTCACGCGCTACCTGGCGCTGGTCAGCCGCACTTTCGAGACCGAAGTTGGCGCCTCGCGCTTGCCACGCTGGCCCGGTGAGGTGCTCAGCGCGGCCGGCAACAGCGGGGTGGTCAAGCTGCTGCAAAATACCGAAGGCGGCCTGACCTACGTCGGCTACGACCGCGTGCGCAGCCAACGCCTCTCCAGTATCAGCTTGCAGGACACTGCGGGCCGTCCGGTACAAGCCAGCGAAGCCAGTATTCTGACCGCGCTGCGTGCCAGCGACGTGCATCGCACCGGGGACGACAGCGCCAACACCTTGAATATGTCGGCACCCGGGAGTTGGCCCATCGTCATGGTGACCTTTTTGCTGTTCGACGCCGAGCCGGCACGCGCCAGCGACGTCGAACCCGCCATGCGCTTTTTGGTCTGGTCTTTCCTGCAGGGCGACCGGCTGGTCAGCGGCACCGGCTTTGCCCCGCTGCCGGTGCTGCTGCAGGCGCGGCTGTTTGCTCGACTGATGCAGGTGCGGCCGCGCGACGGTCGGGCGGTTCACTTGCTGTGATGTCGCGCCCGGCGCTGTTGCACAAGCCGGAAGGAGGACGAGATGACCCCTACTCCAGAGCCGCCATGCCATGTGCCATGACAAGCGCGGGCACCGTGGTAGCGCGTCCAAGCTAGGCAGGGGCCAGGGCCGCGCTGTGCGTCCGTGCGGGTGGCGAGCCTGCGGTTCGGCGTGGGTCCGTCCTTCCTTTGGCAAGCCCGTTGGCCCGTCTGCCAACCCATTTTCCTGCTGCCAAGGGTTTTCATGCTGGGGGGCTGTTCACCGCACCGCGGTGGGTTAGGATCAGTTTCCTCAACTCTACTGCGGCTTGCTGCCGCCTTGATCGCCATGGTTTATGAATTCTTGAAGCTGGTGCACCTGTTGGCCGTCGTGGTCTGGGTCGGCGGCATGGTGTTTGGCTACTTTTTCCTGCGTCCGGCAGCGCAGTTTCTGGAGCCGGCGCTGCGCGTGCCCTTGCTGCACGGGGTGATGCAGCGCTTTTTTGCTGCCGTACTGGTAGCGGCTACGCTGGTGCTGGTCAGCGGCATGTGGATGATTGCCCGATTGGCCAAGGAAACCGTGCAGGCCGGACTGGCCTTCAATATGCCTTTGGACTGGAAAATCATGGCGGTGCTGGGGTTGTTGATGATAATCATTTTTGGGCACATTCGGTTTTCGCTGTTCAAGCGCCTGGGGCGCGCAACAGCCGCCAGCGACTGGGCCGCCGGTGGCGTCGCGTTGGCGTCGATTCGCACCTGGACCGGCATCAACCTGGCGATTGGCGTGCTGATCATTGCCGTTACCTTGCTGATGACTTGAGTCTCGAACCGGGTGTCGGGCAAAACCGCCGCGCCGCTGGCGCTGGCGCTTGATCGGGTCGGCTGCGTGGATGTGACGGACGTGACTTGAGGCAAAATCAGACGCGGTGTGCATGTACAAACACGAAGGAAAATTCGATGTCTCTTTATCGATTCAAATCGCGCGAAACCGGCGACCTGGTCATGCTCGAGCCGCATGGCAAACGCACGCTGGAGATTTTAGGCAAGCCGCTGACAGGCCCGGGGATCATTTTTCCGGCCAAAATGGCGGCTGCGGTGCAATTGCTGCGCGACGCGGTGGAGCAGGAAGAGGCAGAGCAGCAGCGGCTGCGCCAAGAGGCCGAAGCGGCTGGTGAGGCGCCGCCGGAATTCGACGTCGTCAGCCTGCGCATGCGCAGCGCCCCCCTGATCGACATGCTGCAACGCTGCGAAAAGGCTGGGGTCGAGATCATTTGGGGCGTTTGAGCCGGAATGGGCTGCACGCCCGCTGCGCAGTCTGCTTAGCGGGCTGGCGCAGGCTTGAACAGCCGGCGCGCCAGCCGGCTTGCGCCGCGTCAAGGCTTAGTCGGCGAACTGACCCGCCGCTTCAATTACGCTGCGCAGCTTGGTGATTTCGCCTGCCACAAAGGCTTTATGGCCAGCCGGGGTGATGCGCCGGTCGCGCGCCACGACGGCGCCCAGGGCTTCTTGGCGTTTGATGAATTCGGGGTTACGCAGGGCGGCTTGCAGCGCGTCGTTGAGCCGCTTGGTGACGGCCGTTGGCGTGCCTTTGGGCGCGTACAGACCGTGCCAGACGGTCAGGTTAAAGCCTGTGAGCCCCATTTCCTGCAGCGAAGGATAGTGCCGCAACACCGGGTGCGTCGACAGCGGGCTGGCGGTGGTGACGGCGAAGGCCTTGATCCGCCCGGCTTCGATTTGCGGCATGACGTTGGTGGTCTGGTCGCACATCACGTCGACCTGGCCGCCGATCAGGTCGTTCATGGCCGGGCCGGTGCCGCGGTAGGCGATGGTGGTGATCGATTGGTTCAGTCGCATGGCCGACTGCCACATCAGGCCGCACAGGTGCGAGGCCGACCCCAGACCAGCGTGTGCCAGGTTGAGCCGGCCGGCATTGGCGCGGATGTGGTTTTCGAGGTCTCGGTAGGTGGTGGCGGGCAACCTCGGGGCGCCGACCACAACCATGGGGACGTCGTTGATGATGCCCAGGTATTCGAAGTCTTCCAGCGCCTTGAACTGCAGGTTGCGATACAGGCTGGCGGTGGCGGCCATGCCGATGTGCCAGACCAGCAGGGTGTGGCCGTCTGGCGTGGCGCGCGCCACCCGGGTCGCGCCAATGGTGCCGCCGGCGCCGGCGGCGTTTTCCACCACGATGGTGGCGTTGCCCAGCGGGCCGCGCATCGCTTCGGCCAGATGACGCGCCACCAGATCGGTCGGGCCGCCGGCGGCGAAGGGAACGATGAGGGTGACGGTTTTGCTTGGGAAGGCCTGCGACCAGGCCGCCGTGCTGAGTGTGGCGGCCAGGGCCAATGCGAACATTTTTTTCATGCAATTGCTCCTGAGGGTTGAATCAATGCAGCATGATAGGCTCGCTGACAAAGGTTTTTGCAGCGGAAGTTGCGTAGTCGACCATGAGGGAAAACCCTATCGGGTAACGGGCGCGCGCTTCGTTCGCCAGTCTGGGATGATCGCCACATGTCGACCGAACCACTCAAACACACGCTCAAACTCAAGCCGCAGGCGGCTCAAAATAGCCCGACCGGGCCATTCCCGGCGCGCCGTGCACCGGTGCGCCCGCGCGGCCCGGCGCGTGCGCAAAGTGTGGCCGCTCGCGTGCGGCAGCCAGCCCGCGCGCCGATCGAACGCCCGGCGTCAAACGCGCGGCACGGCTCAGACGACGGGGCCCGTGCGGCGCGGCAGAGCGCGCCGCACCCAGCTGGCGCTGTGCCGCAGCAGCCGCAGCGGGCGGTCGCCCAGAGCGTCGAGGGGCAGCGCTTGAACAAGCGCATGGCCGAGCTCGGGCTGTGTTCGCGACGCGAGGCCGACGCCTGGATTGCGCGCGGCTGGGTGCGCGTCGATGGTCAGCCGGCGGTGATGGGTCAGCCGGTGTCGGCGCACGCGCGCATCGATGTGCTGGCGCAGGCGCGCCACCAGCAAGACGGGCGGGTCACGATCGTGCTGCACAAGCCGCTGGGTTATGTCAGCGCTCAGCCCGAGGACGGTCACGAGGCGGCGGCGGTGTTGATAACGCCCGCCAATCGGTGGCGCGGCGACGCGGGCACGCCGGCGGCACCCGAGCGTCGTTTTGCGCCCGAACACAGCCGCGGGCTGGCGCCGGCCGGCCGGCTCGACATCGACTCCAGCGGTCTTTTGGTGCTGACGCAAGACGGCCGTGTGGCACGTGCGCTGATTGGCGAGCACAGCGGGGTGGAAAAAGAATACCTGGTGCGGGTGCATTACGCGCCCCAAGACAGCGCAGGCGCCGCACCAGCCGAACGTGTGACGCAAAACGTGCAGGCCGCCCTGGACCCTGCGCTGTTGCAGCGGCTGCGCTTTGGGTTGAGCCTGGACGGCAAGCCGCTCAAGCCGGCGCAGGTCGAGTGGCAGAACCCGGAGCAGTTGCGCTTTGTGCTCACCGAGGGCAAAAAGCGCCAGATCCGGCGCATGTGCGAACAAGTGGGGCTGCATGTGGTGGGCCTCAAACGGGTGCGCATCGGGCGCGTGCTGCTGGGCCATCTGCCGCCGGGGCAGTGGCGGTATTTGCGCAGCGACGAACGCTTTTGAGGCTGGGGTCGCCGCAGTGTGCAGCAAGCGCTGGTGGCGGTACCGACTCAAACCAGTGCGAGAATGGCGCACCAAACGATAACAGCCGGTCCATGCTCGTCGATACCCAGCCCGCCACCCACCAACATCAGCCCGCCGCGCCCGAAGTGAGGGCGTTGTGGGTGAAGTCCAAGCAAATCGGCGTGTTGATGGACGGCATGCCGGCGGCCTTGCTGGCGGGCGTGCTGTCGATGCTGGTGCTGGTCTACAACATGGCCAATGAAGTCAGTCTGCCCGGCTTGCTGGTTTGGGCGGCAGGCTTGCTGGCGCTGTTGGTGTACCACTACCGCCTGATCGGCATTTACCGTTTGCGTCACGACAGTTCCGAAGGCTCGCAGCGGCTGGCCTTCGTCGAGCGCTACCGCTGGATGTGGGTGGCGCTCGGTCTGTTCTGGGGCGCTGCGGTGCTGCTGAGCTTTCAGCAAGCGACGCTGCAGACGCAGTTTGTCACCGGTCTGGTGGTGCTCGGCCATGCGTTTTTGACCCTGGTCATTTGCAGCGCCTATCTGCCGGTGTTCCGGCTCTACGCGCACAGCTTGATGGGGTCGGTGGTGCTGGGTCTGCTGGTCAACACCGCGCGCTTGGCACACGGCCTCGACGTGCCGCTGTTCGGTTTGGAAATGATGGCGCTAGCCCTGCTTTTTTGGTGGCTGCTGATGCGGGTTGGCACGCGTTTGAATCAGGTGCACCAGAGCAATTTCGAGCTGCAGTTTTCCAACCAGGAGTTGATCGACTCGCTCACCTTGCAAACCCGGGCCGCACAGCGCGCCATCACGGCCAAAAACCGTTTTCTCGCCTCGGCCGCGCACGACTTGCGGCAACCGGTGCACGCGCTCAGCCTGTACGCCGACTGGTTGATGGCAGAGCCCGAGATGGGGCGCGACATTGCGCCGCGCATGCTGCAATCGACGCGCGCCATCAATGAATTGTTTGATTCGCTGTTTGACCTCACACGCATCGATGCCGGCAATTACAAGCTGCGTTTGCAAGAGGTCGACGTGCAGCAATTGTTTGCCGATCTGCTGTCGCAGTATGAGCCGGTCGCAGCCGCCAAGTCGCTGCGCCTGCGCAGCCGCACCCGGCCGATGACGCTTTGGGCCGACCCGGTGGTGTTGCGCCGCATGCTGGGCAACCTGCTCTCCAACGCCTTGCGACACACCAAGCAGGGCGGGGTCTTGCTGACACTGCGGCGCCGAGAAGGGGTGCTCGCGTTTGAAGTCTGGGATACCGGCGTTGGGATCGAGCGCGAGCATCAGCAGGCGATTTTCCAAGAGTTTTTCCGCGTCTCGCAGCACCAGGGCACCGAAGACAGTCTGGGCCTGGGACTGACCATCGTCTCGCGCCTGGCCACCTTGATGGGCTACTTGCTCGACTTGACTTCCACCATGGGCCGCGGCAGTGTGTTTCGCATCATGTTGCCGCAGCAAACGCAGCAGCGGCCAACGCTGATTGCGTCGGCGCGCTGAGCGGGTGGGGACTCAGAATTCGAGCAGTCCGGCGCTGCGGGCCAGGTGGCTGGCCTGCGAACGGCTCTTGACGTTGAGGCGGCGAAACAGCCGCCACAGATGCACCTTGACCGTGTGTTCGCTGATCTGGAGTTGTTCGGCGATGTCTCGGTTGGACAGGCCGCGATCGAGCAAGACGAGCAATTGTTTTTGCCGCTTGGAGAGTTTGCTCGGAATGGTGGGGGCGTTTTCGTCCTCGCCGTCTTCGATCAGAAATTCGCGCAGCACCTTGGATATCTGGGCCGCACCGGCCGATTTTTCCACATAGGCATCGGCCCCGGCTTCGTGCGCCAGGTCTTCGTAGTCGCTGGCTGGCGAGGCTGAGAGCACGATCAGCGAGGTATCGGGCAGCAGTTGCCGCATCTCGCGCACCCCGGAGACGCCGTGCGTGTCGGGCAGCTTCAAGTCCAGGCAGACCAACTCGGGCTCACCGTGCTCGGCGATTGCTTTGCCGACCGAAGCCATGCGTTCGAGCTCGACCACCTGGGTCGATGCGCGCATGCGGCGCAGCAGCATGACCACAGCCTCGCGCATCAGTGGGTGGTCATCGATGACAAAAATACTCATGGCGGACGGTTGATCGTTGTTCGCAGCGCAGGAGCCGGTTGTTTGTGTCGGAATCCAACAATAGCCAGAAGGGGTTAATTTTTCACCCGCTGCCAGATTATCAGGGTTTCGATCGCTTGTGTGGCGCCGCGGCGGCAAAACTTATGCAAATCGCTTATGGCCCCCCGCTTTGCTCAGCTCTTGCAAGGCGCTGGCAAGGGCCTGGCTCTGACCGGGTTGGGGCTGCAAGGCCGGCATTTCAGCCAGCGCCGCGCTGCCACGCCCTTGCAAGTGGGCGATGGCTGCAGCGGCCGCCTGCGGTGTGGCAAAACCGGCGCTCTGCAGCAGCAAGCGGCCTTGCGCGTCCAGCAGCTTGAAATAGAACAGGCCGTCGCTCTGGCGGTACTGCTTGAAAGCGGGCCGGGCAAGCCGGGCCGCTTTGCCGCCTGGGGCCGCTGGCGCTGCGCGTTCGAGCGCACGCAGGCCTACCGCCTGGCGCAGCCGGGCGCAAAAGGGGGTGGCGCTGGCGCGCGCTTTTTCCGCCCCGTCGCGCAGGACCCTCTCGATGTGCGCCGGCTCCTGCATCAGTTCGTCGTAGACCTCGCGCAGCGGTGCGAGCTCGCGCTCGATGCGCTCGAACAGCGCTTGCTTGACCTCGCCCCATGAGATGCCGTCGGCATAGGCCTGCGCCAGCGCGGCGGACTCCGGCGCCGAAGCAAAGGCCTGGTAAATCTGAAACGGCGCCGAACCTTCGGTGTCCTTGGGCTCGCCGGGGGCGCGCGAGTCGGTGACGATGCTCAGGATGAGTTTTCTGAGCTGCTCACGCGGCGCGAACAGGGGAATCGTGTTGTCGTAGCTTTTGCTCATCTTGCGCCCGTCGAGCCCGGGCAGGGTGGCCACATGGGCCTCGACCGCCGCAGCGGGCAGCAAGAAGTGTTCGCCGTAGAGGTGGTTGAAGCTGACGGCGATGTCGCGCGCCATTTCGATGTGTTGCACCTGGTCGCGCCCGACCGGCACCTGCTGGGCGTTGAACAGCAAGATGTCGGCTGCCATCAGCACCGGGTACATGAACAGGCCTACGCTCACGCCCTGGTCGGGGTCGTCGCCTGCGGCATTGTTCTTGTCCAGCGCGGCCTTGTAGGCGTGGGCGCGGTTGAGCAAGCCTTTGCCGGTGACGCAACTCAGCAGCCAGGTGAGCTCAGGGATTTCCGCAATGTCCGACTGGCGGTAGAACGTGACGTGCTGCGGGTCCAGGCCGCAGGCCAGCCAGGTGGCGGCAATCTCCAGCGTCGAGCGCTGCACCCGTACGGGGTCGCCCACCTTGACGAGGGCGTGGTAGTCGGCCAGGAAGTAAAAGCTCTGCACACCCGCTGGGCGGCTGGCGCGCACACTGGGGCGGATCGCGCCCACGTAGTTGCCCAGGTGCGGGGTGCCCGAAGTGGTGATGCCGGTGAGGACGCGCAGGTTTTGCATGGCAGAAGGTGCGGGATCGAATCAAAATAGCAGCAGACGCAGCGGCGTCAGCAGCGCTTCAATGGCGGCGTTGCTCAGCGCCATCAGCGGGTGCAGCCAGAAGGTGCCGACGATGCCGGTCAGCACCAGTGCCAGCACGACGAAAAAGCCCCAGGGCTCGACGCGCGCGAGCAAAGAAGCCGGCTGCGGCGGCAGCAGACCGACCAGAATGCGCCCGCCATCAAGTGGCGGCAGCGGAAACAGGTTGAAGGCAAACATCACCAGGTTGACCAGCACGCCGGCGCGGCACATGTCGAGGAAAAACCGTTCTTCCACCCCGGCGGCCAGCAGCAGGTACAGCAGCACGGTCCAGCCGATCGCTTGCAGCAGGTTGGCACCCGGACCCGCCAGTGCGACCCAGATCATGTCGCGTCGGGGCGAGCGCAAGCGGTTGAAATTCACCGGAACCGGCTTGGCGTAACCGAACAGGAAAGCCCCGGCGGTGGCGAAAAACAGCAGCAGCGGGATCGCGATGGTGCCGACCGGGTCGATGTGCTTGATCGGGTTGAGCGTGATGCGGCCCAGCAAGTAGGCCGTGTTGTCGCCGAAGTGCCGCGCCGCGTAGCCGTGTGCGGCCTCGTGCACCGTGATGGCAAACAGCACAGGAATGGCGTAGAGGGTAATGGTTTGAATGATTTGGGCGAAGTCCATGGCGGCCCCGGTCAAAGCGCCATTGTCCCAGAAGGGGCGGCAGCGCACGCAGACCGCTTCGGCGGGCCCGGCACGCGTCTCACAGACCCAGCGGCGCGAGCGCGCCGCGCCCGGCGCGCAGCAGCAGCGGGGCGCCGCCGCCGCCCATTGGGGTGAGGTCGAGCACGGTGGTGGGCTCGTGCGCGCAGGCGCCGGCGTCGAGCACGCCGGCCAGCTCGTGCTCGAAGCGCGTGCGGATATGGTGCGGATCGTTCATCGGGCTGCTCTCGTTCGGCGCGATCAAGGTGGTGGCCAGCAGCGGGCCGTCGTGCAGCGCCAGCAGCGCCAGCAGGCTGTGGTGATCGGGCACGCGCAGGCCAATGGTCTTGCGCGCCGGGTGGCTCAGGCGCCGCGGCACTTCCTTGCTGGCCTCCAGAACGAAGGTGTAGGGGCCGGGCGTGGCGAGTTTGAGCAGGCGAAACTGCCGGTTGTCGACCCGGGCGTAACTGGAGAGTTCACTCAGGTCGCGGCACAGCAGCGTCAGAGGGTGCTTGCCGTCCATGCCGCGCAGGCGCCGCAGCCGCTCGGCCGCGTCTTTGTCGTCGAGGTGGCAGACCAGCGCGTAGCTCGAATCAGTGGGCACGGCCAGCACGCCGCCGCGTTCGAGCAACTGCACGGCTTGCTTGAGCAAGCGCACTTGCGGGTTGTCTGGGTGCAGGCGGAAGAATTGCGACATCTGAGAATCGGGGTCGGGAAAATCGGGGTCAGACTCCAATTATCCGCGTCTTGCGCGCGCGGCCAGCCAACTCGCGCCCACACCGCACAGCGCAATCAGGGCAATGCCGCTGAGTTCCTGCGCGCCGGGAATGTGGTCAAAAACCAGCCAGCCACACAGGGTGGCAAAACCGATCTGGCTGTAGAGATAGGGCGTGAGCGTGGACGCCGGCGCCCGGGCGAAGGCCAGAATCAGCAAAAAATGCCCTACCGTTCCCATCAGGCCGATCAGACACAGCAGCGCAAAGGTGTGCCAGTCGGGAATGGCCTGCCAGACCAGCGGCAGCAGCGCCGTGGCGATGATCGCACCGACCCAGCCGGTGTAAAAGTGCATGGTCATGGGGTCTTCGGTGCGCGCCATCTGACTGGTCAGGATTTGGAAGCCGGCGTAGACCCACACCATCGCCAGCGGTATCAAGCTGGCCCAACCCAGCATGTCGGCGCCGGGGCGCGCCACCAGCACGGCGCCCACAAAGCCGCCTGCCACCAGCAGCCAGCGCAGCCGCGACACCTGCTCTTTGAGAAACAGCGCCGCCAGCAGGGTGACGACCAGCGGCGTGGTCATCACAATGGCGGTGAATTCGCCCACCGGCATGAACTGCACGCCCAGGAACGACAGCACGCTGACCAGCAGCAACAAGCCCCCGCGCAGCAGTTGCAGGCGCGGTGCAGCGGTGCGCAGCAGCGTGCGCCCACGCAGGGGAAGCATGAACAGGCTGACCGCCAGCGCCTGAAACACGTAACGAAACCAGACCGCCATCAGCACCGAAACATAGGCGCCAACGACTTTGACCGTGGTGTCGAGCACTGCAAAGCAGGCGGTGGCGACGACCAGCAACGCGATGCCAAGCAGTGGCCGTGCGCTGCGGTGCAATTGCGGTTGCATCACCTAAGCACGCGCGCTTGCAGCAGCTCCCACACCGGGCGCACGCCAGCGGGCAGCGCCGGCAGTTGGCCCAGGTCGAAGCGGCTTTCTTGCGGGCTGTGAAAATCGCTGCCGCGCGAGGCGGCCAGATCAAATTCTTGGCAGAGTGTCGTGAATTTGACGCTGTCGGCCGGGCTGTGCGCGGCGGTGCTCACCTCCACCGCCTGGCCACCGTGGGCTTTGAATTCGCTGAACAAGGCGTATTCCTCGTTGGCGCTGAACGGGTAGCGTCCTGGGTGGGCAATTACCGCCACCCCGCCCGCCTGCGTGATCCAGCGCAGCGCATCGCGCAGCGCGGCCCAGCGGTGCGGCACGAAGCCGGGTTTGCCTTCGGTGATGTAGCGGCGAAACACCTCGTTGGTGTCGCGGCAGACACCCGCCTCGACCAGGTAGCGGGCAAAGTGGGTGCGCGAGATCAGTTCCGGGTTGTCGACGTACTTGAGCGCTCCCTCGTAGGCACCGGCGATGCCGACGCGCGCGAGGTCCTCGCTCATGGCGCGCGCGCGCTGCTCGCGGCCGCTGCGCGTGGCGCGCAGTCCGGCTTGCAAGCCGGCGTCGGTGTGATCGAAGCCCAGGCCGACGATGTGCACCGTCTGGGCCGCAAAGCTGACCGAGATTTCGGTGCCGCTCAGGTAGGCCAGACCGAGCGCGCGCGCCGCAGCGATGGCGCGGTCTTGCCCGCCAAGTTCGTCGTGGTCGGTCAGCGCCCACAAATCTACGCCGTTGCGCGCTGCGCGCTGCGCCAGCGCCTCGGGCGTGAGGGTGCCGTCGGAGACGGTCGAGTGGCAGTGCAGGTCGGCGTTGCGGGGAGCGGTCACGGTTTTATGAGCTGGGGCGCGCGAGCTGTTTGGCGCACACTGTTGTTACATGACATCAGATGCGCAGGCCACGCAAGACCTCGCGTGCCGCCGCCACGCTGTCGCTGATGTCTTGCTCGCTGTGCGCCGCACTCACGAAGCCGGCTTCGTACAAAGCCGGTGCGATGTAGACGCCACGCTCGAGCAGGCCGTGAAATAAGCGGTTGAAGCGTGCCCCGTCGGTCTGCATGACGCGGGCGTAGTTTTGTGGCAACGAGTCAAACAGGAAAAAGCCGAACATGCCGCCTTCGCAGTCAGCGCAAAACGGGATGCCCTCGGCCCGGGCGGCGTCGCTCAGCCCCTGCACCAGGGTGCGTGTCTTGGCCCCCAGCTCGGTATAGAAACCGGGGCGTTGAATTTCGCGCAAGGTGGCCAGGCCGCAGGCGGTGGCCACCGGGTTGCCCGACAGCGTGCCGGCCTGGTAGACGCTGCCCAGTGGCGCGAGGTGCTCCATCAGCGCACGCTTGGCGCCGAACGCCGCCAACGGCATGCCGCCGCCAATCACCTTGCCCAGCACCGTCATGTCGGGCTCGAAGCCGGGGATCAACGCGGCGTAGATGCTTTGCGCGCCGCCGAGCGCAACGCGAAAGCCGGTCATCACCTCGTCAAACACCAGCAGCGCGCCGTGCTGTGTGCACAACTCGCGGCAGCGCCGCATGAAGGGCAGGCTGGCGCGTACGAAGTTCATGTTGCCGGCAATCGGTTCGATGATCAGGCAGGCCAGCTCGGCCGCGTGTTCGCTGAACGCGGCTTCCAGTTGTTCGACGTTGTTGTATTCGAGCACCAGCGTGTGCTGCACCACCTCAGGCGGCACGCCGGCGCTGGTGGGGTGGCCGAAGGTGGCCAGGCCGGAGCCGGCCTTGACCAGCAGCGCGTCGGCGTGGCCGTGGTAGCAGCCCTCGAACTTGATGATTTTTTTGCGCCCGGTGGCGCCGCGCGCCAGCCGAATCGCGCTCATGCCGGCTTCGGTGCCCGAGCTGACCAGGCGCAGCATCTCAATGCTGGGCAGCAGCCGGATGATTTCTTGCGCCAGCTCGACTTCGCGCTCGGTGGGGGCGCCGTAGGAAAAACCGTCCAGCAGCGCGGCCTGCACCGCTTGCAGCACCGCCGGGTGGCCGTGGCCCAGAATCATCGGGCCCCAGGAGCCGATGTAGTCGATGTAGCGCTGGCCGTTGGCGTCCCAGAAGTAGGCGCCTTGCGCGCGCTGCACGAAACGCGGCGTGCCGCCGACGGCGCGAAAGGCGCGTACCGGCGAATTCACGCCGCCCGGAATCACGGCCTTGGCGCGCTCGAACAGTTGTTGGTTGCGGTCGGTCATGGCGGTCAGTGGCGCGTGGTGTCGAGTGGAAAATGCTCGGCGTCGAGCGTGCTATCGGGCGCCGGTTCGACGGCGGGGGCCGGTTCGTCGTCGTGCGACCAAAACAGCCGGTCCGGCACGGCGTGGCCCATCCCGGGTTGAAAACCGGCGTCCAGGCACTGGTCGAGGTAGCTCAGCGCTTCGATGCAGGCCGTCTGCAGGTCGGCACCGCCGGCGATCAGTGCACACAGCGCGGCCGAGAGGGTGTCGCCGGCGCCGCTGAAAGTGGCGGCAAAGCGCTCGTGGCGTGCGCTGGCCAGCACCGTCTCGGGCGAGGCCAGGTGGCTCTCCAGGTACTGGTCGGCAGCGTTGAAACCAGTCACCAGGGTGTAGGGTGCGCCGTGCGCAGCAGCAGCGCGCGCAATGTCGCGCGGACCGGGCGCGCGCTCATCACTCCAGTCGGGCAGCAGCCAGCGGCACAGCGTGCTGTGGTTGCCCACCAGCACAGTGGTTTGTGGCAGCAACAGCTCGGCGCAGGCGTCGAGGTAGTTTTCGATCGCCAGCTCGTCCCACCAGGACAGGTCGGGCATATAGGTTACCAGCGGCACTTCTGCGTAGTCGGTGGTGATGGCGGCGATGGCGCTGAGGTTTTCTGCGCTGCCGACAAAGCCGACCTTGAACGCCTGCACCGGCACATCCTCGAGCGCGCAGCGCGCCTGCTCGCCCACGGCTTCTTCATCAAAGGCCAGGTGGTCGTGCACTTCGACGGTGTCGCGGATGTAGGCGCCGGTGACTACAGGCAGCACGTAAACCGAGGCGCTGGACATCGCGGTCAGGTCGGCGCCCAGACCGCCTGCGCCGCTGGGGTCGTTGGCGTTGAACACCATCACGCACGGCAGGCCGGCCGCTTCGGTTGCGCCGTCCGGGCTGGCGGCAGAAGGTTCAGGGGTATGGGGCATGGGCACAGTCGGGAGTGAAGGCGCAACGCAAAGGCCTGCGTCGTGCAGGTCAGCCGCCGGTTGGCCGGGAAAATGTGGCAGGCTGCATGGTGCTCGATACAATCCGTTCATTCTATGACAGGGCCTGCGCTGACCATGACCGAAACCAAGACTTGGATGTGCCTGATCTGCGGCTGGATCTACGACGAGGCCCAGGGCGACCCCGAGCACGGCATTGCGCCTGGAACGCCTTGGAGCCTGGTGCCGTCGACCTGGAGCTGCCCGGAATGCGCGGCTCGCAAGGAAGACTTCGAAATGGTGCCGATCTGAGCCGGGGCTGTCTGGCCCTCAAGTTTGTTCTGGAGTCAGTCAATCGTGAGCACGCCTCTTGCACGCAAAGTTTTAGTGGTGGACGACAGCAACACCATTCGCCGCAGCGCGGAAATTTTTCTCAAGCAGGGTGGGCACGAAGTCTTGCTGGCCGAAGATGGATTCGACGCCTTGTCCAAGATCAACGACCATATGCCCGATCTGGTGTTTTGCGACATCCTGATGCCGCGCCTGGACGGCTACCAGACTTGTGCCATCATCAAGCGAAACGCCCGCCTGGCCGACATTCCGGTGGTCATGCTTTCGTCCAAAGACGGCGTGTTTGACAAGGCGCGCGGCCGCATGGTCGGTTCGCAGGAATATTTGACCAAACCTTTCACCAAGGACCAGTTGCTGCAAGCGGTGCAGCAGTTTGGTGCCAAGCCTACAGGAGTTGCGTGATGTCGATTCAACATGTGCTGGTGGTAGACGACTCCAAAACCGAGCTCATGGTTTTGTCCGATCTGCTGGGAAAACACGGCTTTAGCGTGCGCACGGCCGAGAATGCCGAAGAGGCTTTGCGTCGCCTGGACGAGGCCAAGCCGGACCTGATACTCATGGACGTGGTAATGCCCGGCCAAAATGGCTTTCAACTGACCCGCGCCATCGCCCGCGATCCGCAGTATGCGGCCATTCCCATCATCATGTGCACCAGCAAAAACCAGGAGACCGATCGCCTCTGGGGCTTGCGCCAGGGCGCGCGCGACTACGTGACCAAGCCGGTCAACAGCGAAGAGCTGCTCTCCAAGATTCGGGCGCTGGGCTGAGTCGGCGCCAGCGCCGCTGCGCACGCGCGATCGAGCGTATCAAACCATGGGCAACAGACAGTCACTTCGCGAACTGCAAGAGCGCTTGGCGCTGCGTTTGAGCAGTGCCCAGTCGCAAGCGCCTAGCGCCGCCTGGCTGGCGGTGCAGGCCGGTGAGCAGAACTTTTTGCTGCCCTTGGTGCAGGCCGGCGAGATTTTTTCCCTGACCTCGATTCACCCGGTGCCGTACACCCAGGCCTGGTATCTCGGGGTGGTCAACTTGCGCAGCGCGCTCTACGGCGTGGTCGACCTGACTGGCCTGTGCGCGCGCGCGCAGCCACCGGCGGCGCCGGGTGTGGCTGGGCGCTTGACTTCCGAGTCGCGGCTGGTGGGCTTGCACCCGGCGTTGGGGGTTAATGCGGTGTTGTGGGTCGACCGCTTGCTGGGTTTGCGCAACCCGGCGTCGTTTAGCGGTCTGGGTCAGCTTGCTGCTGCTGCGCCGCCTTACGGCGCCCGTTGTCTGGTCGATCACCAGGGCCTGTCGTGGCTGGAGCTCGATTTGCAGGTGCTGGCGGCAGATCCGGCCTTTTTGGCCATCGCCGCCTGAGGGTTGGCGTGAGTCAAAGGCGCGACGAGGTCGTTTTGTTTTTTGTTTGAAGGTGTTTCATGGCCATGTTCGATCGACTCCAGGGGCTGTTCAAGAAAAAATCTGAACCGGTGTCGGACCCCATTCAGTCTGACGATCAGGACCTGGCCGAACGGGCCGCTGTGCGGCTGGCACCCGATCCGTCGGCAGGAGATTTTCGGGAGAGTCGCCTCGCCGAGCGCGCAGGCGCAGGCAGCGATGCAGCGCCTGACGGCCGGGTTTTTCTGCCCCTGCTCGGTCGCCGCCCGGCGCCGCAGCAGCAGCGCATGCTGGCGGCGCTGCTGCTGTTTGGCCTGCTGGCACTGGGCGCGACGACCTTTTTCGTATTCAATCAGGCCGCCAGCGGCGCACAGCAAGCCGTTGCCAGTGGACAGGCGGTGGTGCAGTCGCAGCGTTTGGCCAGGAGCGCGGCGCAGGCGCTGGTCGGCAACCCGGCGGCCTTTGCCGAGGTGCGTGAGAGTTCAGGCATCCTGGCGAACAATTTGCGCGGTTTGAAGCAGGGCAGCGCCGATATCGACCGCCTGGGCGCTGGCTACGAGGCGCAAATCGACTCCTTGCTGTCCAAAGGCGAACGGGCCGAACGCCATGCTGCTGTGCTACTGGCGCAGCAAGAGGCGCTGACCGAGGTCGGCGCGTCTTTGCGCAGCCTCAACCGCCAGTCCTCCGACCTGTTCGAAATGGTGGAAGCCGTAGCGGCACAGCAGCTCGAACAGAATGCCCCGCCGGCCCACATTGCCGCTACCGGCCAGTTGCTGATGCTGACGCAGCGTATCGGCAAATCGGCCAACGAATTTCAGACCATGGAAGGCGTCAGTCCCGAAGCGGTGTTTCTGCTGGGCAAAGACATGAACACCTTCAAGGAAATCAGCGACGCCTTGCTCGCTGGCAGCGAGGTGCTGGGTCTGGCGGCGACCGCCGACCCGCAACTGCGCGAGAGCCTGACTGCTTTGCAGAATCTGTATGAACAAACCCGCACCTATGCCGGCACCATTCTGGGCCATTTGCAGGGGCTGGTGGCTGCGCGTGAGGCGCAGAATGCCATCATTGCCGACAGCGAGCCGTTGCGCCTGGGCGGTGAGAGTTTGCGCGCGCAACTGGCTGCAGACGCCGCCGTGGGCGCTGCTGAACTCGCGGCCTTGCTGCTTTCGGCCTTGCTGGTGTTGGCCTGCGCGGGTGGTCTGGTATCGGTTCAGTTGCAAGACAGCCGTCAGCGCCAGGCCGTGGCCGATGCGCAGCGTCGTTTGGCCGAGACGCTCGAACAAGACGCCAAGCGCGTCAACGACGCCAACCAGGCAGCCATTTTGCGCTTGATGAACGAGCTGCAGGCGGTGGCCGAGGGCGATCTGACGCAGGAAGCGACGGTGAGCGAAGACATCACCGGAGCCATTGCCGACTCGGTCAATTACACGGTCGAGGAGCTGCGTTCGCTGGTGGGCAACGTGCAAATCACGGCGGCCCGGGTGGCTTCGACCACCTCGGTGGTCGAGAGCGCTTCCACCGATTTGCTGGATGCTTCCAGCGAGCAGTTGCGCGAAATTCGTGACACCGGTCAGTCGGTGCTGGACATGGCGCAGCGCATCAACTTGGTCTCGGCACAGGCGCAGGAGTCGGCGCAGGTGGCGCGCAGCTCGCTGCATGCCGCCGAGTCGGGGCTGCAAGCGGTGCAAAACGCCATCGGCGGCATGAACGCGATCCGCGATCAGATTCAGGAAACCTCCAAGCGCATCAAGCGGCTGGGCGAATCTTCGCAAGAAATTGGCGAGATCACCGAGCTGATTTCGGACATCACCGAGCAGACCAACGTGCTGGCGCTCAACGCCGCCATCCAGGCTGCGTCGGCCGGGGAAGCCGGGCGCGGCTTCTCGGTGGTGGCCGAAGAGGTGCAGCGGCTGGCCGAGCGCTCGGCCGACGCCGCGCGCCAGATCGCTGCGCTGGTCAAGGCGATTCAGACCGACACGCAAGACGCGGTGGCCGCCATGGAGCGCTCCACCCAGGGGGTGGTCGCCGGAGCCCGGCTGTCCGACAACGCCGGCGCCGCGCTGACCGAGATCGACCGCGTCTCGCGCCGTCTGGCCGAGCTGATCGAGCAGATTTCGAGCACCGCCGCGCGCGAAGCCAATTCAGCCAACGACGTGGCCGGCAATATCCAGCACATCTTCGCCGTGGCCGAGCAGGCCGGCGAGAGCACGCGCTCGACCGCCAACCAGGTGCGTGAACTCTCCGTCATGGCCGAAGAATTGCGCCAGTCGGTGCAGCGCTTCCGCATCGCCTGAGTTGCGCGGGCCACGCCTCATGCACGCCATCATGCTCGACACCGCCACCGACAGTCTGCCGCCAGATGCACCGCTCGTGGACCTGGGTCCGCTGGCCTGGGTGTTTGACGAGCTGCGCAAGTCCCTCGAAGCCGCCAACAAGGCGGTGCAGCGGTTCGTGCGGGAAGCCGAGCAAGCGCGCCTGGGCGATCTGGCGGCGCTCGACCCGGCCCCGCTGCGGCTGGCGCGCCAGCAGTTGCATCAGGCCGTTGGCGCACTCGAGGCGGTCGGCCTGGGCGCACCGTCGCAGGTGTTGCGCGCCATGGAAGCTGCCGTGCAAGCTTTCGTGCAGCGGCCCGGCACCTGCACCGCGCAGGCGGCCAGCACGATCGAGCGCGCCAGCTTTGCCCTGATCGAATACCTGCAGGCCATGCTCAACCAGGTGCCGGTGCCGCCGGTGGCTTTGTTTGTGCAGTACCGCGAGGTGCAGGAGTTGGCCGGCGCCGAGCGCGTGCATCCGGCCGATCTGTGGCCGTTCGAGCAGCATGGCCTGAACGTGGCGCCGCCGCAGGGTCTTGCGCCGCTGCGCTGCGAGGCGTCGTTGCGGCCCCAGTTCGACCGCCTGGTGTTGCAGTTGGTCAAAAATACCGATATCGCTTCAGCGCAACAGTTGGTCGGTATCTGTGCGCGTCTTTCCGCCGGCGCCGACGTGCCGCGCGGCCAGACGTTCTGGCGCGTGGCTGCCGCCTTCTTTGAGGCGCAAGAGCAGCAGTTGCTGCCGCTGGACGTGTTCGTCAAGCGTGCGACTTCGCGCATCTTGCTGCAGTTTGCCTCATGCGCGCGGGGTCAGACTCAGGTGTCGGAAACCCTGTTGCACGACTTGTTGTTTTTTTGTGCGCAGGCTGGCGGTGCACGGCTGGCCGCCGGGAGTCAGTTGCAGGCGGTGCAGCAGGCCTTTGGAATCGAATCGGTGCCCGTGGCGGACTACCAGCGCGCCACCCTGGGGCGCTTTGATCCGGCCTTGCTGCTCAAGGCGCGCAAACGGATTGTGGCGGCCAAAGAAGCCTGGTCCTTGTATGCGGGGGGCGACGCCGGCCGTGTGCGCGCGGTTGTCGAGCAACTTGGGCTGGTGGCGGACTCGCTCTTGAAGCTGCATCCGGCCAGCACCGCGCTGGCCCGCAGCCTGGTTCGGGCGTCTGAGCAGGCGGCGCGCGAAGCGCCCAGCGTGCGGACCGAATTGGCGATGGAGGTCGCCACCACCACCTTGTACCTGGAGGCTGCTTTCGAGGATTTCGACCCCGATGCGGCCAGCATGACCGAGCGCACCCAGGCGCTGGCGGTGCGGCTCGAGCAGGTGCTTGCCGGCGCGCCGGCGCAGCCGCTCCAGGCCTGGATGGAGCAACTCTACCGCCGCGTCAGCGAGCGCCAGACCATGGGCAGCGTGGTCGGCGAGCTCAAGGTTTCCCTGGCACAGACGGAGAAACTGCTGGATCAGTTTTTCCGCAAGCCGCAGGAAAAGGCGGGGCTGAACCTGGCGCTGTCGCAATTGGCGCAAATGCGCGGCGTGCTCTCGGTGCTCGGGCTCGAGCAGGCGGTGCAGGCGGTCACCCGCATGCGCGCCAGCGTCGAACAGATGCTCGATACCGAAGTCGACCAGACGCTGGCGTGCCAGGCCGGCACCTTCGAGCAACTGGGCAAAAACCTGAGCGCGCTGGGCTTTTTGGTCGACATGCTCAACTACCAACCCGCGCTGGCCAAGAAGCTGTTCGTCTTTAATGCGGAACAAGGCGAGTTGCTGTCCCTGGTCGGCCAATCGCACAGCCCTGAGAGCGCGCCGCTAGCGGCCCAGCAAGAGGCGCAGTTCATCGGTGCGGCGCTCGAGCGTGTGGTCGATGGCGTGGTCGATGGCGCACCAGAAGGCTTGGATTTGGTCGAGTTGAGTCAAGGCTTGGACACGCCGGCCTCGCAAGTCTCGCAGGCCGAACAGGCCGAACAGGGTGAGCGGGCACGCGCTGCGCAACACGCGGCTCAAGCCGTGGTGCAGGCAGACGCCGGCGCGGCCAGCCTGGCGCTGGTCGGCCTGGAGCATGTGGCGCAGCCGCTCACCGGGCGGGTCTCGCAGACCAGTGCCGAGCTCGCTGCGCCGTCTGGGCCGCCAGAGGACGACCTGCTCCATATCTTCCTGGAAGAAGCCCGGGAAGTGTTGGCCAGCGGTCTGCAGGCGGTGCGGCGCTTGCGCCATCAAAAGGCTGATCTGGAGGGTTTGAGCACACTGCGCCGAGCCTTTCACACGCTCAAGGGCAGCTCGCGCATGGTCGGCCTGTCCGAGTTCGGTGAGGCCGCCTGGGCCATGGAGCAGTTGCTCAATACCGTGCTGGCCGAACGGCATCCGGCCGAATCCGAGATGATCGACTTGTCCGAGCAGGCGCTGCAAGCGCTGTCTTGCTGGGTGCAGGACATCGTTGACGGCAGCGCTGCGCACTGGCACGCGCAGGCTTTTTGTGACAGCGCCTTGGCCTGGCGCACGCAGGCCAGCTACCAGGCTCTGCTGCTTCCGCACCGGACCGAGCCGCAGCAGGCTGCGCCGGCACCGCCGTCAGACGCGCTGCTGTCGAGCGAGCTGGAAGTGGGCGAACTCGACGCCGCAGCCGCTGCGCTGTTTTTCCCCGATCCAGGCTTCGAGCCTGATTTTCCGCCAGAGCAAGTGCCCGCCGACCCCGCGGCGCGCCAGCAAGGCCCCGAGCGGGTCGATGTCCCGGCATGCGAAGACGGGCCGCTGCAGGGCAGCGACGATGAGCGGTCTGACTCGGAACCTGAGCCGTCGCCGCTGCTGCAAGAAATTGACTTCGACCGGTTGTTGGAGTTGTCGGTTGAGGTGCCACCGCCAGCCGCTGCGGTCGAAGACGCCGGCGCAGCGGCGCTGCCGCAAACCGAGCAGCAGGCAGGCAGCCCAGCGCCGTTGGCAGGTGTCGATGCCCCCTTCCTGGGCGCCCTGAGCGACGAGCAGGTCCGCGTCGTTGGCCCGCTGTGCATCGGTATCAAGCTCTACAACGTCTACCTGAACGAGGCAGACGAGTGGTCGCGACGCCTGTGCACCGCACTCGACGAAGCCGCACTCGAGCCGCAGGAGGCCTTGCCTGCCGAGGCCGAGGCGCTGGCGCATTCGCTGGCCGGCAGTTCGGCGGCGGTCGGGTTTGACGGCTTATCCCAGCTTGCGCGCGCGCTCGAGCACGCGCTGGAGTCGGTCGGCATGCGTCAGCAAGCCGGTGCGGCGCTCAACGCCGAAATGACCGACTTGTTCGTTGCGGCGGCGCAAGAGATTCACGCTCTGTTGCACCAGTTTGCCGCCGGTTTTCTCAAGCAGCCAAAGCCTGAATTGCTGGCCGCGCTGCAGCGCGTGCTGCAGCAAGAGCTGCCCGCGGCAGCAGGCACGCCGACGACAGCCGCCGCGCCAGAGCCAGAGCCAGAGCCAGAGCGTGCCGCGCTGCCACCGACTCCACAGCTCTTGTCGGCCTCTGGCGGCGCGCCAAGCGCGCTTGCAAGCGAAGTCCAAACGCCTATCCCGCAGCCCGCGCTTGCACGGACGGTCCACGCAGACGCGCCGCGAGCTGCGGCGCGGCAGGTGCAGGACATTGACGACGACATCGACGTCAGCGACACGATAGACGTCGACTTGTTCCCCATTTTCGCCGACGAAGCACAGGAACTGTTGCCGCGCCTGGCCGCTGCTTTGCGTCAGTGGAAGGCGCAGCCGGACCACAGCATCGCCCGTGCCGAGGTATTGCGCCATCTGCACACCCTCAAGGGCAGTGCTCGTCTGGCCGGTGCCTTGCGACTGGGTGAGATGGCGCACCGGCTTGAGACCTTGGCCGAGCGGCTCGGGTCTGAACTGCAGCCGGATACCGATCTGGAGCCTTTGCAAACGGCGTTTGACGCGATCGACGCCCGCTTCAACTGGCTGCGCCGCAGCGATTCCGAGTCGCCCGGGGTGCTCCTGGTCGTTCCCGAGCAGCCCAGCGCTGCGGTCGCTGCGGCCGTTGCGGTCGCACCCCTTTCGGCGCTGGCCGGCCTGCCGTTGGCGCAAGCGCCCGCCACCGTGAGTGCGCGCCCCGGTGCAGCGGTGCGCGTGCGCCCAGAACTGCTGGATCGGTTGGTCAACCAGACTGGCGAACTCATCAGCAGTCGCGCGCGCATGGAGTCTGAACTGCTGAGTCTGCGCGGGTCGCTGCAAGACCTGAGCGGCAATCTGGAGCGCTTGCGCCATCAACTGCGCGAGATCGAGCTGCAGGCCGAAACGCAGATGCAGTCGCGGCTGGCACAGGCGCGCGACGCCGAGCTGTCGTTTGACCCGCTGGAGTTTGACCGCTTCACCCGGGTGCAAGAACTCACCCGCATGATGGCCGAGTCGGTCAGCGACGTGGCCACCGTGCAGCGCAACCTGCAGCGCGCCGCGCAGAGCACAGAAGACAGTCTGGTGGCGCAGGCGCGGCTGACGCGCGAGCTGCAGCGCGACCTGTTGCGCACCCGCATGGTGGAATTCGAAGGCATTTCCGAACGCCTGTACCGCGTGGTGCGACAAGCCGCCAAGGAAACGGGTAAGCAGGTGAGGCTAGACATCAGCGGCGGCGGTATCGAAATGGATCGCGGCGTGCTCGACCGCATGACCACCGCTTTTGAGCACTTGCTGCGCAACAGCGTGGTGCACGGCATCGAGTTGCCCGAAGTCAGGCGGGCGGCGGGCAAAGCGGCCGAGGGACGCATAGACATCATGCTCAAACACGAGCTCAACGACGTATCGGTCGTGTTCCAGGACGACGGCGCCGGCTTGGACCTGGCGCTGCTGCGCGAGAAGGCCGAGGCCCAAGGCTTCATTGTGCCGGGCGCGCCCTTGAGCGATCAACAGGCGGCCGATCTGGTGTTTGCCTGCGGGCTGAGCACCGTGGCCCAAGTCACGGCGCTGGCCGGCCGCGGCGTCGGCATGGACGTGGTGCGCTCCGAAGTGATAGCGCTGGGCGGACGCATCGAGACCGGCTCCCAGGCGGGGCTGGGTACGCGCTTCAAGTTGGTGCTGCCGCTGACCACCGCTGTCACGCAGGTGGTGATGTTGCGCGCCGGGGAGCTCACACTGGGTGTGCCTTCGCATCTGGTCGAGTTGGTGCGCCGCATCAGCAGCACCGAGTTGGCTCAGGCCTACGCCAGCGCTACGCTGCGCGCGGGCGAGCAAGAGCTGGCGTTTTACTGGGCCGGCGCCTTGTTGCAGTCGTCGCCGCATTCGTATCAGACCCCTGGGCGCAGCCATGCGGTGGTGATTTTCCGCAGTGCTGCGCAGCGCGTGGCGCTGCACGTCGATGAGGTGCTGGGCAACCAGGAAGTGGTGGTGAAAAACCTCGGGCCGCAGTTGGCGCGTTTGCCTGGGCTGGCCGGCATCGCCTCGCTGGCATCGGGTGCGGTGGCTCTGATCTACAACCCGGTGGCGCTGGCCGCTGTGTATGGCAGCCGGGTGCCCGCCTGGGTGCACAACCAGCAGCCGTCGGCCGTGCCGCACAGACGGGCCGAGTCGTCAGCCGCTTCGGTGCCGAGTTCGGTGCCGCTGGTGCTGGTGGTAGACGACTCGATCACCGTGCGCCGCGTCACGCAGCGACTGCTGCTGCGCGAGGGCTATCGGGTCGCTCTGGCCGCCGACGGTCTGCAAGCGATCGAACGCATGCAGCAAGAGCGCCCGACGGTGGTCTTGTCTGACATCGAGATGCCGCGCATGGATGGCTTCGATCTGGTGCGCAACATTCGCAACGACCCCCGGCTGGCGGCCCTGCCGGTGATCATGATCACCTCGCGCATGGCCGAAAAGCACCGGGAACACGCCCGCGCCCTGGGGGTTGACCATTACCTGGGCAAACCTTATGCGGAGGACGAGTTGCTGGGCCTGCTGGCGCATTACGTGCACCACGCCGCGCTGGCGGGCTGAGCGGCCAAGCGCGCAGCGCGTGGTCTTCAGTCAGGCGGGTTCAGGGCGTCGTTCGGGATCGGACGGGGCTTGCCCTGCGCGTCGACGGCTACGTAAGTCAGGCTGGCTTCGGTCACCTTGACGTAGCGGCCCTGGGCCGAAAAGCGTTCGGCAAAGACCTCGACCTGGACCGTGATCGAGCTGTTGCCGACGCGGCTGACGTGGGCGAAAAAGCTCAGGATGTCGCCCACCCGCACCGGCTGCTTGAAAATGAACTGGTTGACCGCCACCGTGACAAAACGCCCGCGCACGTAGCGTGCCGGCAGCACGGCGCCAGCCAGGTCGACCTGCGCCATCACCCAGCCGCCGAAAATATCGCCGTTCGGGTTGCAGTCGGCCGGCATCGGAATGACTTTGAGCACCAGTTCGCGGTCGTGCGGCAGGCTGGTTTGGGCGTTCGGGTGGGGTTGGCTGGACATGGGCACAATCGGTGGACAATGGTTCCGATTGTCCCGCATGCGCCAAGACCGCAGTTCGCCCGCACCTGAGGGTCCTGACGCCACCTTGCTGCGCAGCGCCAGCGCTGCCAGGGCCGCGCGCCGCAGCGACTGGGACACACTCAAGCGTCTGTTGCCTTACCTGTGGCAGTACAGGCTGCGCGTGCTGCTGGCGTTGGGCTTCATGGTGGCGGCCAAGATGGCCAACGTCAGCGTGCCCTTGCTGCTCAAGCAACTGGTCGACGGCATGAACATTGCGCCTGGCAGCGCGCAGGCGCTGCTGGTGGTGCCGGTGGGCCTGTTGCTGGCGTACGCCGGCTTGCGTTTGTCCACTGCCGTATTCACCGAGCTGCGCGAACTGGTGTTTGCCAAGGCCACCGAAGGCGCGACGCGCAGCATCGCCTTGCAGGTGTTTGGCCATTTGCATGCACTCAGTCTGCGCTTTCACTTGGAGCGCCAGACCGGCGGCATGACGCGCGACATCGAACGCGGCACGCGCGGCGTGCAGTCGCTCATCTCCTACTCGCTCTACAGCGTGCTGCCGACCTTGATCGAAGTTGCCCTGGTGCTGGCGCTGCTGGGCACCTTGTTCGACCTGGGCTACGTCTGGATCACGCTGCTTGCCCTGCTGGTCTACATCAGCTACACCGTGCTGGTGACCGAATGGCGCATGAAGCTGCGGCGCGAAATGAACGCGTACGAGTCCGTCAGCCAAAGCCGCGCGATCGACTCCTTGCTCAACTACGAAACGGTCAAATACTTCAACAACGAGGCCTTCGAGGCGCGCCGCTACGACGCTGCACTGGAGCAGTTGCGCCGCGCGCGCATCAAGACACAGACCACTTTGTCCATGCTCAACGCCGGCCAGCAACTGGTGATTGCGGTCGCGCTGCTGCTGATGCTCTGGCGCGCCACCCAGGGCGTGGCCGAGGGCCGGTTGACGCTGGGCGATCTGGTGATGGTCAATGCCTTCATGATCCAGCTCTACATTCCGCTGGGCTTTCTGGGCGTGCTGTACCGCGAAATCAAGCAAAGTCTGACCGATTTGGACCGGATGTTTTCCTTGCTCGAGCAAGAGCGAGAAGTCGCCGATCGAGCGGGCGCGCCGGCGCTGCTGTGCCGCGGCGCGCCGACGCTGCGCTTTGAGAACGTGCGTTTTTCCTACGAACCAGGGCGAGAAATCCTGCATGGCCTGAGCTTTGAAATTCCAGCCGGGCAGACGGTGGCCGTGGTCGGCCCCTCGGGTGCGGGAAAGTCCACTCTGGCGCGCCTGCTCTACCGCTTCTACGACGTCAGCAACGCCGCACAAGGTGGGCGCATCTGCATCGACGGGCAAGACATTCGCGCTGTCACGCAGGCCAGTCTGCGCCAGGCGATCGGTATCGTGCCGCAGGACACGGTGTTGTTCAACGACAGCATCGAATACAACATCCGGTACGGCCGCCCCGAGGCCGGCCACGCCGAGGTGGTGCAGGCGGCGCAGGCGGCGCACATTCACGACTTCATCAGCAAACTGCCGCTGGGCTATGACACCATCGTGGGCGAGCGCGGCCTCAAGCTCTCAGGGGGTGAGAAGCAGCGGGTGGCGATCGCCCGCACCTTGTTGAAAAATCCGCCCATCATGATTTTCGATGAGGCCACTTCGGCGCTGGATTCGGCCAACGAGCGCGCTATCCAGGCCGAACTCAGAAACGCAGCGCGCGACAAGACCACGCTGGTGATTGCACACCGACTGTCCACCGTGGTCGACGCGCACGAGATTTTGGTGCTCGAGCGCGGCCAGATCACAGAGCGTGGCACGCATGCGGCGCTGCTGGATCAGGGCGGGGTTTACGCCGGCATGTGGGCGCTGCAGCAAGCGGCCAGCGCGTAGCGGGCCGGGCTTGTGCCGGGCCGGCATAAAACAGCGAATTGATCTTGCCCGCGCGGCACAAAGTGCGGGCTACTCGCATACACTTAACCGCTGCTGCCAGCAGGCTTTCGTGTTGCTCCCAACTGAATATCCATGTCCCTCATTCCCGCCACCATCCTCACCGGTTTTCTGGGTTCGGGCAAAACCACCTTGCTCAAGCGCGTGCTGAGCGAGGCGCACGGCCAGAAGATCGCGGTGATCGAAAACGAGTTCGGCGAAGAAAACATAGACCACGAGATTTTGGTCGCCGACACGAACGAAAACATCATTCAGATGAGCAACGGCTGCATCTGCTGCACCATTCGCGAAGACTTGCGCGCCACCTTGCAAGACCTGGCGCAGCGGCGACGCAAAGGCGAGCTCGATTTTGAGCGCGTGGTGATCGAAACCACCGGCTTGGCCGATCCGGGGCCGGTGGCGCAGACGTTCTTCATGGACGACGAGGTCGCCGAGCAGTATCTGCTTGATTCCATCCTGACGCTGGTAGACGCCAAGCACGCCGCCGAGCAGCTCAACGAACGCCAGGAAGCGCGCCGACAAGTCGGCTTCGCCGACCAGATTTTCATCAGCAAAGCCGACCTGGTGAGTGCGGCTGAGCTCGACGCGCTCACCCATCGCCTCAAGCACATGAATCCGCGCGCACCGATGCGCGCGGTGCATTTCGGCGCGGTAGCACTCAGCGAGGTGTTCGATCTGCGCGGCTTCAACCTGAATGCCAAGCTCGACATAGACCCCGATTTTTTGCGCGCGCTCGAGCATGAGCATGAGCACCCCCCGCATGAGCACGCGCACGGCGCGCACTCTCAGCACGAGACGCCTTGTTCGCACCCGTCACATCAGGACGGCCACGCTGCTGCGCACCACCACCATCACGACGACGATGTCAAGAGCTTCGTCTATCGCGCCAGCAGGCCATTCAACCCGGCCAAGCTGGAAGATTTTCTGGGCGCCATCGTGCAGGTCTATGGGCCGCGCATGTTGCGTTACAAAGGTGTACTCGACATGGATGGCACCGAGTGCAAGGTGATTTTCCAGGGCGTGCACCAGCTCATGGGCAGCGACCTCGGCGCGCCCTGGGCCCCGGGCGAAGAGCGCGTGAGCAAAATGGTGTTCATCGGCATTGATTTGCCGCGCGACATACTGGTACAGGGCTTGGATCAGGCTTTGCTCTGAACTCCAGACCGCAAGAAGGAACGTATCGTGCTCTTTGTCTCGCTGCTCCAACAACTGGGGTTTCCCTCGGGTGCTGTTTTGTCTGCCAGCCCGTCGCCATCGTTAGAATCGCGGCCCAAGTCACCAGCGCCATCAGCCCTCGTGCAAGATGCCCCGTTTGCTGTCTCAACCCCAGAGCCGACGCCCCCAGGTGCGCACAGGAGATCCGTTGTGAAAATCCCGGCCAGCCCGAACACCAAAAAAAGCCCAGCCACATCCGTTGCGGCAGAGGTCGAGATGGTCGCTGCTGACCCGGGCGTGCCGTCGACTCCAGCCGCCGCTGCCACGCGGCCGAAAAAAGCGGCCCATGCGCCGACGGTAAAAGCTGCAACGGCGCCTGGGCGCGCAGCCGGCAGCGCATCCCCTGTCTTGGCCCCGTCGGAGCCAGCGCTGGCTGCCAGCCCTGCCGCTGCGGCCGAAGCCGCAGCGCTGTCGTCGTTCGAGCCTACGCCGCGGCCGCTGGGCAAGCGGGCGGCAAAAAAAATCATGCTCGAGCAGATGACGCAGGCTGCTGTGCTGCCGACCCATGCCGCCAATGCCGCCAAGGCCACTTTTTCCACCATGAATTCACGTGCTTCGATGATCCCTGCCGCATTCACCCCTGCGCTTCCGAAAGACCTGCTGCGGGCCGACAATTGGAAAAGCCTACCGCTTGAGCAGTTGACCGATCAAGACGTGCTCGCCATGCCGGACAGCGAATACATGAGCGAATTGCAACTGGCGTTCTTTCGCCGCAAGCTCTGTCAGCTCAAAGACGGCATCTTGGCCAACGCCGGTGAAACCACCGAACATCTGCGTGAGGATGCGGCCGTGGTGCCCGATCCGGCCGACCGCGCCACCATTGAGGAAGAGCACGCGCTGGAGCTGCGAACCCGCGACCGCGAGCGCAAGCTGCTGAAAAAGATCGAGCAAGCGATTGCCCGCATCGACTCGGGTGACTACGGTTATTGTGACGAAACCGGCGAGATCATAGGCGTGGGCCGCCTGATTGCGCGTCCGACCGCCAGTTTGTCGCTCGAAGCGCAGCAGCGTCGCGAGCTCAAGCAAAAGATGTTTGGCGACTGAGTCCCATTCGGCCTCTACGGTTTTGGTTTTCCCCTGACGCTCCATGCCCAAGGAAGATTCAAACGGCGGTTTTCTGTCCAAGGTGATGCGCTTCGTGCGTCACCCCACCACCCGCTGGGCCGATCTGGACACCCGGTCGGTCGAAGGCGAGAGCGTCCACACCAAGGAGGCGCTCAAAAGCCTGGTCGAGCGCAAGCGGCGCAACGATTTTGTGCGCAAGCGCGAATTTGACGCGCTGCGAAAAATCCGCAGTCGCAGCGATCAGTCTGGCACCGAGCGCGGCGTGCGGCCCTCGTTTTTCCAGAGCAGTCTGCCGTCTCGGCCCGACGATCGGGCGCAGACGCTGAAAAAAATCGACGATATCGAAGCCCAGATGTCGATGCAGTGGTGGAAAACCAAGGCGCCGGAATCCCTTATCAGCAGCGGCTCACAGAGCAGCACCCAGGCACAGGCATGGGACGGGCACGAGCGCCGGCGCAGACAGCAGGCCGGCGACGCCGAATCGGGCCCCCAGAGCGAGCCTGAGGAAGGCGAGCACAGGGGGGGCGAGGCGGCGCTGCGTCAGCCCACAAGCGCTCAGAGCAGCACGCCGTCACCGGCGCCTGCTGCGGCGACGGCGGCGCTGCGCACCGGACTGATGGCAGCCACTGCGCCGGGCGCGGACGGTCGGCAGCAGTCGCCCTTTTCCGCCTCCGAGTTCTACGCGCTGGACGTGCAGGAAATCATGCAGGATCCCGAGATCGAGGAGGCTGCGATTCGCTTTGCCAACGGCGACGACGCGGCCGCCGAACAAGGGCTGTTGCAGGGTTTGGGCGCCGGGGGCGTGCGGGCCGATCAGCCCAACGACTGGCTCACTTTGTTTGACTTGTACCGCGCCACCGGGCAGATGGCGCCGTTTGAGAGCCGTGCGGTCGAATTCGTCAATCGCTTCCACCGTTCGGCGCCGCAGTGGTACGACCTGCCGGCCATCGTGCGGGGCTTGAGCGGCAAGCGCGTCCAGGCGGCGCCAGACAAGCGGCGCACAGCCTGGGTGTGCGAACCCACGCTCGACGCGCATGCGGTCGGCACGCTGCAAAGTGTGCTGTTGCGCACCAGCCAGCCCTGGGTGCTGGACTGGTCGCCGCTGGAGTTGATCGACCTCAAGGCCGCGCGCGCGCTGCTCGGCATTTTCACCCTCTGGGGCGACCAGGACGTGACACTGTGCTTTTTGGGTGCCGCTTGCCTGCGCGAACGGCTCAAGGCCCAGACCCCTTCGGGCCGCCGCGATGTCGAACAACTGTGGTGGGAGCTGCGCCTGACGGTGCTGCGGGCCATGAACTGCCCGGACGAGTTCGAGTTGACCGCGCTCGATTTTTGCGTCACCTACGAAGTCTCACCGCCGAGCTGGGAGGCGCCGCGCTGCCATTTCCAGTCCTTGTTGTCCGATGCGACGATCGAGCAGGTCCAGACCGTGCTGGGCGAGAGCACGTTTGAGTCGGCTCCATCGACCCAGCCAGCCGGTGGCGACACGTTAGAGCCGAAGTCCGGCTTCAACCAACTCGGGCTGGTGGAGCTCTCGGGCGAAATCCGGGGTGACCCGCAGGATACGCTGGCAGCACTCGAGCAGCGGCTGCAACAGGCGGACGTGCTGATCATCTCTTGCCGGCACCTGATCCGGGTCGACTTTTCCGCCGCCGGCACCTTGCTGAACTGGGTCGCGCTCCAGCAGGGTGCTGGCCGCCAGGTTCAGTTTGTCGAAGTACACCGCCTGGTGGCGGCGTTTTTTCACGTCATTGGCATCTCCGAATACGCCAAAGTGGTGCTGCGTAACGACTGAGCCGACTCAACTGAACTTGCATTGATGGAATCATTTCACGGAACCACCATCGTCTGCGTGCGGCGTCTGCGTCCCGAGGGGGCGCAGGTTGCCATTGGCGGTGACGGTCAGGTCACGCTGGGCCAGATCGTCGTCAAGGGCACGGCACGCAAGGTGCGCAAGCTCTACCGGGATCAGGTGCTGGTCGGTTTTGCCGGCGCCACCGCCGACGCCTTTACCCTGTTCGAGCGCTTCGAGGCCAAGCTGGAAAAGCATCAGGGCCACCTGACACGCGCGGCCATAGAACTCACGCGCGACTGGCGCACCGACCGCGTGCTGCGTCGTCTGGAGGCCATGCTGGCGGTGGCGGATCACAGCGCGGCCCTCATCATCACCGGCAACGGTGACGTGCTCGAGCCTGAACACGGCATTGTCGCCATCGGTTCCGGCGGCGCGTACGCGCAGGCGGCGGCCAAAGCGCTGCTCGACCACACCGAGCTCAGCGCCGAGGACGTGGTGCGCCAGTCGCTTGCCATTGCCGGGCAGTTGTGCATTTACACCAACATGAATCACACCATAGAGGTGTTGCGTTGAACGTTCAGCTCGACCCTCATCCCAGCCCCATGACACCGCAGGAAATCGTCAGCGAACTCGATCGCTTCATCATCGGCCAGCAAGCGGCCAAGCGCGCGGTGGCGATTGCCTTGCGCAACCGCTGGCGGCGCCAGCAGGTGGATGAAAAATTGCGCGTCGAGATCACGCCGAAGAACATTTTGCTGATCGGCCCGACCGGGGTCGGCAAGACCGAGATCGCGCGCCGCCTGGCGCGGCTGGCCGATGCGCCCTTCATCAAGGTCGAGGCGACCAAGTTCACCGAGGTCGGCTACGTCGGCAAGGACGTCGATTCCATCATTCGCGACCTGGCCGAAGTGGCCGTCAAGCAAACGCGCGAAATTGAAATGCGCAAACAGCGTGTGCGTGCCGAAGACGCGGCCGAAGAACGCATTCTGGACATTCTGATTCCGCCGCCACGCCCGGCAGGCGCAGACGCGAACGCGCAGCCCCCGGCGCAGGGCGCGGCGCGCCAGAGCTTTCGCAAGAAATTGCGCGAAGGTCAACTCAACGAGCACGAGATCGAGCTCGACCTGGTCGAGCCGCGCGCGGCGATGGAGATCATGGGCCCGGCTGGCATGGAGGCCATGGCCGAGCAACTGCGTGGCATGTTCAGCCAATGGGGGCAGGAGCGCAAACGCAGGCGCAAGCTCAAAATTGCCGAGGCGATGCAGTTGCTGATCGACGAGGAAGCCGGAAAACTGGTCAACGAAGAAGAAATCAAGACCCGTGCGCTGCACAACGCCGAGCAAAACGGTATCGTCTTCATCGATGAGATCGACAAAGTGACCTCGCGCAGCGACAGCGGCAGCGCCGAAGTTTCGCGTCAGGGCGTGCAGCGCGACTTGCTGCCGCTGGTCGAAGGCACGGCGGTTTCGACCAAATACGGCACGCTCAAGACCGACCACATTTTGTTTATCGCCAGCGGGGCTTTTCATCTGGCCAAACCGAGCGACCTGATTCCCGAGTTGCAGGGTCGTTTTCCGATTCGGGTCGAGTTGCAGCCGTTGACGGTGGACGATTTCGAGGCCATTTTGACGCAAACCCATGCTTCGCTGGTGCGTCAGTACCAAGCCCTGCTGGCCACCGAGGGCGTGCAGATCGAATTCACCCCCGCTGGGATAAGACAACTGGCGCAGATCGCCTGCGACGTCAACGAGCGTACCGAAAACATAGGTGCACGCCGCCTGTCCACGGTGATGGAGCACTTGCTAGACGAGGTCAGCTTTGGTGCCACCGGCTTGCAGGGACAGACCATCACAGTCGATGCCGGCTACGTAGACCGGCGTCTGGCCGAGCTCAGCCGCAACGAAGATTTGTCGCGCTACATTCTCTAGCGCTTGCGCTGGCGGCCCACGCGGCTGCAAGCGCTCAGGTGGCGCCCAGTTGTTGCAGGCGCTCTAGGGCTTGCAACCACTCGTCTTCAATCGCGGCGTGGCGCGCTGCCGATTGTGCCGCCAGCGCCGGGTTGCTGCGATAGAGCTCGCCGTCGCCAAGCGCACGCCCCAGCTGTGCCTGCTCCGCCTCCAGCGCCGCCACCCGCGCGACCAGCAGATCGAGTTCGCGTTGATCTTTGTTGCTGAGCTTTTTGCGCGCCGTCGGCGCCGGGGCTGCAGATGCTGTGCGCTCGACGCTCGACGCCCCCGATGGAGCTGGCGGCGCAGCGGCCGTGCCGTCGCGCTCGCGCTGCAGCGCCTGCGCACGCGCCGACTGCGTCACCCAGTCCTGTACGTCACCGACGTATTCGCGCCAGCGGCCTTCGCCCTCGCTCACCAGCGTGCTGGTGACCACGTTGTCGAGAAAGCGCCGGTCGTGGCTGACCAGAAAAACCGTCCCCTCGTACTGCTGCAACAAGTCCTCCAGCAGCTCCAGCGTGTCGATGTCGAGGTCGTTGGTGGGTTCGTCCAGCACCAGCACGTTGGCCGGGCGGGCAAACAAGCGAGCCAGCAGCAAGCGGTTGCGCTCGCCGCCCGAGAGCGTGCGCACCGGCGCGTGGGCGCGCGCAGGAGAAAACAGGAAGTCGCTCAAATAGCTCTTGACGTGCGTGCGCTTGTTGCCGATTTCAATCCACTCACTACCCGGGCTGATGAAGTCCTCCAAGGTGGTGTCGAGGTCGATCTGCTCGCGCATCTGGTCAAAATAGGCCACGCTGAGCTTGCTGCCCTGGCGCACGCAGCCGCTGTCGGGTGCGAGCTCGCCCAGGACAAGCTTGAGCAAGGTGGTTTTGCCCGCGCCATTCGGCCCGATCAGGCCGATCTTGTCACCGCGCAAAATGATGGCCGAAAAATCACGAATGACACAGCGCTGGCTGCCGTCTGCGTTGTGAAAAGATTTGCTGACCCGATCCAATTCCGCCACGATCTTGCCGCTGGCCGCGCCACTGGCGACCTCCAGCTTGACGCTGCCCATGTTGTCGCGGCGCTGCGCGCGTTGCTCGCGCAGCCGCTGCAAGCGCGTGATGCGGCCTTGCGCGCGCGTGCGCCGCGCCTCCACCCCTTTGCGAATCCAGACCTCCTCCTGTGCCAGCAGCTTGTCGGCGCGCGAGTTGATGATGGCCTCTTGCGCCAATTGTTCTTCCTTGAGCGACTGATACTGTGCAAAATTACCCGGGTAACTCAACAGGCGTCCGCGGTCGAGCTCGACCATGCGGGTGGCAACGCGATCTAAGAAAGCGCGGTCGTGGCTGATCGTCACCACACTGCCGGCAAAGTCAAGCAGCAAATCTTCCAGCCAGGCGATGCTGTCCAAGTCGAGGTGGTTGGTCGGTTCATCGAGTAGCAGCACGTCGGGTCGGCTCACCAAAGCCTGCGCCAGTGCCACGCGCTTGCGGTTGCCGCCGGACAAAGACCCGACCAAAACGTGTGCATCCAGGTGCAGACGATGCAGCGTCTCATCGACCCGCTGTTCCCAGTTCCAGGCGTCGAGCGCCTCGATGCGGTTTTGCAAAGCATCCAGGTCCAAATCATCGGCACCGCTCAAATAGAGATCGCGCGCGGCACGCGCGTCGGTCAGACCCACGCTGGCAGCTTCAAAAACAGTGGATTGCAGGTCTAGCACCGGTTCTTGCGACACATAGACGATACGCAGGCCGGTCTGAACCTGCAAGCTGCCATCGTCGGGTCGCTCCAGTCCAGCCAAAATCTTCAGCAACGAAGACTTGCCGCTGCCGTTGCGCCCGATCAGCCCGACGCGCTCTTGTGACTCCAGAGCAAAGTCGGTGTGGTCGAGCAGCGCCACGTGGCCAAA
The DNA here is from genome assembly GCF_014773545.1 of Hydrogenophaga sp. Lineage (GTDB taxonomy): Bacteria > Pseudomonadota > Gammaproteobacteria > Burkholderiales > Burkholderiaceae_C > Hydrogenophaga. The sequence continues at coordinate 95,022 of NZ_SDDV01000004.1, forward strand.
GGCCAGTTGCGCATCCTGCAGAGTAATAAGAGCCATGGAGCCAGTCGCAAGAGAAGGAACGGCATTATCCCAGCGTCGCCCAGCCAGCAGCAAGGCCGCTGGCCATTGGAGGGCAAGCAGTCAGCGCAGCACAGCGGATGCGATCAGGCTGCTGACATAAATCTTTAAAAAACTTTGTGCGCAGCCGAAAATCCGATGTATACTGCAAGGCTTCGCTGATCGATGTTCTGCTCTTGAGTAGTTCAAAAAGCCAGCGAAGCGCGGTGGCCAAGAGGCCGGGCAGCTTGAAAAAAAATTTTGGTGCTTAGCAAAAAATTTTTAGAAAAACTGCAAAAACCGTGTGAAAACCGTGTGATAATACGAGGCTCTGCTGATCGCAGCAGAGCAAAAACAAGCAGCAGCAACCGTGCTGAATGCTTGCAGATCATTAAAAATATACAGCCGATAAGCGTGGGCGTTTGAAGGCGATTGCCAAACTGGACACGAAAGTGTCCGAGTCGCAAGACTTTAAACGCTCATGAGAATAGAAGTGAAGTTCACTTCAATTCCGTTTTTATGAGTAAATTCAAGATCGAACTAAAGAGTTTGATCCTGGCTCAGATTGAACGCTGGCGGCATGCTTTACACATGCAAGTCGAACGGTAACAGGCCGCAAGGTGCTGACGAGTGGCGAACGGGTGAGTAATGCATCGGAACGTGCCCAGTCGTGGGGGATAACGCAGCGAAAGCTGTGCTAATACCGCATACGATCTATGGATGAAAGCGGGGGACCGAAAGGCCTCGCGCGATTGGAGCGGCCGATGTCAGATTAGCTAGTTGGTGGGGTAAAGGCCCACCAAGGCGACGATCTGTAGCTGGTCTGAGAGGACGACCAGCCACACTGGGACTGAGACACGGCCCAGACTCCTACGGGAGGCAGCAGTGGGGAATTTTGGACAATGGGCGCAAGCCTGATCCAGCAATGCCGCGTGCAGGAAGAAGGCCTTCGGGTTGTAAACTGCTTTTGTACGGAACGAAACGGTCCGGGTTAATACCCTGGGCTAATGACGGTACCGTAAGAATAAGCACCGGCTAACTACGTGCCAGCATCCGCGGTAATACGTAGGGTGCAAGCGTTAATCGGAATTACTGGGCGTAAAGCGTGCGCAGGCGGTTTTGTAAGACAGGCGTGAAATCCCCGGGCTCAACCTGGGAATGGCGCTTGTGACTGTGAAACTGGAGTGCGGCAGAGGGGGATGGAATTCCGCGTGTAGCAGTGAAATGCGTAGATATGCGGAGGAACACCGATGGCGAAGGCAATCCCCTGGGCCTGCACTGACGCTCATGCACGAAAGCGTGGGGAGCAAACAGGATTAGATACCCTGGTAGTCCACGCCCTAAACGATGTCAACTGGTTGTTGGGTCTCTTCTGACTCAGTAACGAAGCTAACGCGTGAAGTTGACCGCCTGGAGAGTACGGCCGCAAGGTTGAAAACTCAAAGGAATTGACGGGGACCCGCACAAGCGGTGGATGATGTGGTTTAATTCGATGCAACGCGAAAAACCTTACCCACCTTTGACATGTACGGAAGTTGCCAGAGATGGCTTCGTGCTCGAAAGAGAGCCGTAACACAGGTGCTGCATGGCTGTCGTCAGCTCGTGTCGTGAGATGTTGGGTTAAGTCCCGCAACGAGCGCAACCCTTGCCATTAGTTGCTACGAAAGGGCACTCTAATGGGACTGCCGGTGACAAACCGGAGGAAGGTGGGGATGACGTCAAGTCCTCATGGCCCTTATAGGTGGGGCTACACACGTCATACAATGGCCGGTACAAAGGGCAGCCAACCCGCGAGGGGGAGCCAATCCCATAAAGCCGGTCGTAGTCCGGATCGCAGTCTGCAACTCGACTGCGTGAAGTCGGAATCGCTAGTAATCGTGGATCAGCATGTCACGGTGAATACGTTCCCGGGTCTTGTACACACCGCCCGTCACACCATGGGAGCGGGTCTCGCCAGAAGTAGTTAGCCTAACCGCAAGGAGGGCGATTACCACGGCGGGGTTCGTGACTGGGGTGAAGTCGTAACAAGGTAGCCGTATCGGAAGGTGCGGCTGGATCACCTCCTTTCTGGAAAAGAGCAGTCAAGCTCAAACGCTCACACTTATCGGTTGTTGGAGAGAAGTCGCCAGCGGTCTGGATTCATCCGGGCCTCTAGTGGCCGACTTGGGGTCTGTAGCTCAGCTGGTTAGAGCACCGTCTTGATAAGGCGGGGGTCGTTGGTTCGAGACCAACCAGACCCACCAAGTGCTCTTTGCTCCGCAATCACCCGGGGGGATTAGCTCAGCTGGGAGAGCACCTGCTTTGCAAGCAGGGGGTCGTCGGTTCGATCCCGTCATCCTCCACCAAACATCTGATCGTTCAACATCAAAGCTTCTGGCGCAGCCGGGAGCTTTGATGTGGATCGGTATCTACCGATTGACAGGCAACGAAGTTGCCACGGCTGTTCATTAAAAATTCATAGAGTCGAATCAGCGTTGCTGATGGAAAGCACATATTCGTAAAGGTTTCATGTGCACCGTGCCATCAGCAACAAGAATTTTTGATTGCGTCAACGAATATTCAATTTTATCGAGAGATACGAATTGAAGCGGCATAACGCGTCAGGTGCAAGACCTGACAGACATTTGCTTGAGACATGGCTTTTGCGTTGCAAGACGTCAAAGTTATAGGGTCAAGTGAATAAGAGCATGTGGTGGATGCCTTGGCGATGATAGGCGACGAAGGACGTGATAGCCTGCGAAAAGCTTCGGGGAGCTGGCAAATTAGCTTTGATCCGGAGATGTCCGAATGGGGAAACCCACCTAGCAGTAGGTATCGCATGGTGAATACATAGCCATGCGAGGCGAACCGGGTGAACTGAAACATCTCAGTAGCTCGAGGAAAAGAAATCAACCGAGATTCCGAAAGTAGTGGCGAGCGAAATTGGAAAAGCCTGTTAGTGATAGCACAAGACTTAACGGAACGTTCTGGAAAGGACGGCCATAGCGGGTGATAGCCCCGTACGTGAAAAGACCTGTGTGGTACTGAGCTGACGAAAAGTAGGGCGGGACACGAGAAATCCTGTCTGAACATGGGGGGACCATCCTCCAAGGCTAAATACTCATCATCGACCGATAGTGAACCAGTACCGTGAGGGAAAGGCGAAAAGAACCCCGGGAGGGGAGTGAAATAGATCCTGAAACCGCATGCTTACAAAAAGTAGGAGCCCGCAAGGGTGACTGCGTACCTTTTGTATAATGGGTCAGCGACTTACATTCAGTGGCAAGCTTAACCGAATAGGGCAGGCGCAGGGAAACCGAGTCCGAATAGGGCGATTTCAGTCGCTGGGTGTAGACCCGAAACCAAGTGATCTATCCATGGCCAGGATGAAGGTGCCGTAACAGGTACTGGAGGTCCGAACCGACTGGTGTTGCAAAACCAGCGGATGAGCTGTGGATAGGGGTGAAAGGCTAAACAAACTTGGAAATAGCTGGTTCTCTCCGAAAACTATTTAGGTAGTGCCTCAAGTATTACCGTCGGGGGTAGAGCACTGTTTTGGCTAGGGGGTCATGGCGACTTACCAAACCAAGGCAAACTCCGAATACCGACGAGTACAGCTTGGGAGACAGAGCACCGGGTGCTAACGTCCGGACTCAAGAGGGAAACAACCCAGACCGCCAGCTAAGGTCCCTAAAACGGGCTAAGTGGGAAACGAAGTGGGAAGGCTAAAACAGTCAGGATGTTGGCTTAGAAGCAGCCATCATTTAAAGAAAGCGTAATAGCTCACTGATCGAGTCGTCCTGCGCGGAAGATGTAACGGGGCTAAGCCAGTTACCGAAGCTGCGGATTTGCAATTTATTGCAAGTGGTAGGAGAGCGTTCTGTAAGCCTGTGAAGGTGTCTTGTGAAGGATGCTGGAGGTATCAGAAGTGCGAATGCTGACATGAGTAGCGTTAAAGGGGGTGAAAAGCCCCCTCGCCGTAAGCGCAAGGTTTCCTACGCAACGTTCATCGGCGTAGGGTGAGTCGGCTCCTAAGGCGAGGCAGAGATGCGTAGCTGATGGGAAACAGGTCAATATTCCTGTACCGATTGCAAGTGCGATGTGGGGACGGATCTTAATAGGTTAGCCGGCGGTTGGATGTGCCGGTTTAGACAGATGTAGGCGATACGTAGGCAAATCCGCGTGTCATATACCGAGGCTGTCGACCGAGCGGGCTTGCCCGTGAAGTAACTGAACGAGGTCCCAGGAAAAGCCACTAAGCTTCAGCTTGCAATTGACCGTACCGCAAACCGACACTGGTGCGCGAGATGAGTATTCTAAGGCGCTTGAGAGAACTCTGGAGAAGGAACTCGGCAAATTGACACCGTAACTTCGGAAGAAGGTGTGCCCTTGTAGTGTGATGAGAACATCTGAGCACGAACGGGTTGCAAAAAATTGGTGGCTGCGACTGTTTATTAAAAACACAGCACTCTGCAAACACGAAAGTGGACGTATAGGGTGTGACGCCTGCCCGGTGCTGGAAGATTAATTGATGGGGTGAAGCCTTGATCGAAGCCCCAGTAAACGGCGGCCGTAACTATAACGGTCCTAAGGTAGCGAAATTCCTTGTCGGGTAAGTTCCGACCCGCACGAATGGCGTAACGATGGCCACACTGTCTCCTCCAGAGACTCAGCGAAGTTGAAATGTTTGTGATGATGCAATCTCCCCGCGGAAAGACGGAAAGACCCCATGAACCTTTACTGTAGCTTTGTATTGAATTTTGAACAGATCTGTGTAGGATAGGTGGGAGGCTTTGAAGCAGGGTCGCTAGATCTTGTGGAGCCAACGTTGAAATACCACCCTGGTGTGTTTGAGGTTCTAACCTGGGTCCCTGAATCGGGATCGGGGACAGTGCATGGTAGGCAGTTTGACTGGGGCGGTCTCCTCCCAAAGTGTAACGGAGGAGTTCGAAGGTACGCTAGGTACGGTCGGACATCGTGCTAATAGTGCAATGGCATAAGCGTGCTTAACTGCGAGACTGACAAGTCGAGCAGATGCGAAAGCAGGACATAGTGATCCGGTGGTTCTGTATGGAAGGGCCATCGCTCAACGGATAAAAGGTACTCTGGGGATAACAGGCTGATACCGCCCAAGAGTTCACATCAACGGCCCTGTTCGACACCTCGATGTCGGCTCATCACATCCTGGGGCTGAAGCAGGTCCCAAGGGTATGGCTGTTCGCCATTTAAAGTGGTACGTGAGCTGGGTTCAGACCGTCGTGAGACAGGTTGGTCCCTATCTACCGTGGGCGCTGCAGATTTGAGGAAGCCTGCTCCTAGTACGAGAGGACCGGAGTGGACGCACCTCTGGTGTACCGGTTGTCACGCCAGTGGCATCGCCGGGTAGCTAAGTGCGGAAGAGATAACCGCTGAAAGCATCTAAGCGGGAAACTCGTTCCAAGATAAGATCTGCCGGGGCCTTGAGCCCCCTAAAGAGTCGTTCAAGACCAGGACGTTGATAGGTCGGGTGTGGAAGCGCAGTAATGCGTTAAGCTAACCGATACTAATTGCTCGTGCGGCTTGACCCTATAACTTTGATGACAGTCAGCAGGCAAATGTCTGGAACACATAGTTCCTATGCCTTCATGGTTCATTCCATGACGTTGACCGCAGTCAAAAATCAGCTGATTCCAAACTCTATGAATTCGTCCGCTTGCGCATTGCGCGCAGCCGGAATACAAGTTATGCCTGACGACCATAGCAAGGTGGTACCACTCCTTCCCATCCCGAACAGGACAGTGAAACGCCTTTGCGCCGATGATAGTGCGGGTTCCCGTGTGAAAGTAGGTCATCGTCAGGCTCTTACCAGCCCCCCAAACCCCCTCGCGCCTGCCGGTGCCTGGGGGTTTGGGCTTTGTGGGTCTGCAGTTGTTCGGCAAACAAGCGCAGCTTGCATGTGCCGCAACGCATCACTGCATGCAGTCGCTCTTGTCAGTGACGACTCATTCGTAGCGCAAGGCTTCGATCGGATCGAGTTGAGCGGCGCGGCGCGCCGGAAAATAGCCAAACAGCACGCCAATGGCAGCGGCAAATAGAAACGCCAGCAGATTGACAGCCAGGTTGAAGCTGTAGGGCACATCCATGACGGCAGCCAGTCCGAGCGACGCGAGCGTTGCCAGCGCGATGCCGATCAGACCACCGAGTGCGGCCAATACCACCGCCTCGATCAGAAACTGCAACAAGACTTCGGATTCGCGCGCGCCTATTGCCAGGCGCAGCCCGATTTCGCGCGTACGCTCGGTCACGCTGACCAGCATGATGTTCATGATTCCAATGCCGCCCACCAGCAGGCTAACGGCTGCAACCGCACCGAGCAGGGCGGTCAGCACGCGCGTGGTGCCGGATAGGGTTTGCGCCAGTTGCCGGGTGTCCAGGATGTTGAAGTTGTTCTCTTCTCCATCGGCCAGGCGCCGGCGTTCGCGCAGCAGCTGCGTCACGCTGGCCTGCACGCGGGCGGCATCGCTGCCGTCGGCCAGCGAGATGTGCAGCGTGTTGACACGCGTGTTGCCGGTGATACGGCGCTGCACGGTCTCGATCGGCAGCAGCACCAGGTCGTCCTGATCGTTGCCAAACGCCCCCTGCCCCTTGGAATCGAGCACGCCGATCACCTCGCAGGAAAGCTGGCGCACGCGCAAGGGTTCGCCCAGGGCGGGTTGTTGTTGGAAAAGCTCGCGCCGCACCGTTTCTCCGATCAGGCAGACCGGCGCGCCGGCGCGCTGTTCTTGCTCGGTAAACGCACGTCCCTGCGCCAGCGCCCAGTTGCCGGTCAGCAGCCAGTCGTTGCTGCTACCAATGATGCTGCTGCTCCAGTTGCGGCCCAGTGCGACTGCGGTGGCGCCGGTGCGAGCCTCAGGTGCCACGGCGACGATGCCTCCCACTTGAGTGGCGATGGCCTCGGCATCGGCCATGTGGAACGCAGGCGCTCCACCCGCCCCGCCGCCGGGCCCCAGGCGCTGGCCGGGGCGCGCCTGCAGCAAATTGGTGCCCAGACTCGTAATCTGGTCTTGCACCGCCTGCGTTGCGCCCTGGCCGAGCGTGACCATGGTGATGACGGCGCAAACGCCAATGACAATGCCCAGCATGGTCAGGCATGAGCGCAGCAAGTTGCGACGAATCGATCGCAGCGCCTGCAAAAACGTGTTGAGCCACATCAGTTCAACTCCATCCGTGGTGATGCGGCACCCGATGCCACAGTCACACGCCTGGGGTTGACCTCGTCACTGGCTACTCTTCCATCGACAAACCGCACGATGCGCCGGGCGTAGGCGGCCATGTCGGCTTCGTGGGTCACCATCAACACGGTAATGCCGTGTTCGCTGTTCATGTGACAAAGCAAGGCCATGATTTCGTGGCTGCGCTGGCTATCGAGGTTGCCGGTCGGTTCGTCGGCCAGCAGCACCGCTGGCCCGGTGACGATGGCGCGGGCAATCGCCACCCGCTGCTGTTGTCCTCCCGAGAGTTCTGACGGCGTGTGGTGCTCCCAGCCGTGCAGGCCCACCGCCTGGAGGGCATGCGCTGCCAAGGCGCGCCGCCTGGCGCTGGACTCGCCGCGGTACAGCAGCGGCAGCTCAACATTTTCTTGCGCCGAGGTGCGCGCCAGCAGGTTAAAGCCTTGAAACACAAAGCCAAAATAGCGCCTACGCAAGCGCGCGCGCTGGTCGCGCGTCAGGGTCTCGACGCCCACGCCTTGAAACAGGTAACGTCCCGCCGTGGGCGTGTCTAGCCCACCAAGAATGTTCATCGCGCTCGACTTGCCCGATCCGCTGGGCCCCATGATGGCTACGAAATCGCCGGATTCGATGTCCAGATCGACACCCTTGAGCGCTGCAAATGCGCTGTGACCACTGCCATACACCTTACAAATGCCGCGCAGGCGAATCAGCGCAGACGTGGCAGCCGTTTCGCCAGGAGTCGCATCCGAATGCTCAGCGGCACGTAAAGCGGATGCGACAGATGGGTCGGTTGGGTTCACGGCGCAGCACCGATGCGTTGGTCGGTGATGACGGCCAGTCCCGGCGCCAGTGCGTCGCCGCTGACTTCGGTCAGACGGCCGTCGCTGATGCCGGTTTTCACCACCTGCGGCACCGGCACGCCGTCCTGTAGCAGCCAAATTTGACGGGTGGACCTGGCGCCCACCGGCTCGGTGCCGACCGTCTTGGGTGCGCCCACACGGGGCGGGCTCAGCAGCAGCCGCCCGATAAAGCCGTTGCCGCCTTCAGAAGGAGGGCTGCTGGGGGCGAAACGCAGCGCGGTGTTGGGCACCAACAGCACATCGCTGCGCTCGGTGGCAGTGATGCGGGCCACCGCGCTCATACCCGGACGCAGACGCTGATCCCGGTTGTCGACCGACAAGGTGGCGGTGTAAGACACCACGTTGTCGGTGCGCGAGGCGCCGAACGCCACCCGGGTGACGCGGGCTGGAAAGCGCCGCCCGGGGTGCGCGCTGACGGTGAAACTGGCGTCCTGGCCGGCTTTAACCGCCGCCACGTCGGCCTCATCGATGTTGACGTCCAGGCGCAACTGAGACAGGTCTTGCGCAATCGTCAGCAGGGTGACGGCCTGCAACGATGCAGCCACCGCATTGCCGGGGTCAACCGAGCGTGCCAGCACCACGCCGTCGATCGGCGAACGAATCGACGCCCGGGACAATTGGGACTGGTCGGATTGCAGTGCTGCTTGCGCCGCATTCACGTTGGCGAGTGCGCTGGCGCGCGCCGCGCGCGCGCGCGCGTACGCTGCGCGCGCAGCGTCGAGCTCAGCCGCCGAAGGAAGCTGTCCCTGGGACAGGCGCGCCACTTCATCCAGCCGCGCCAACTGGGCCTGCGCCTCCGTTTCGCTGGCCTGCGCCTGGGTCAGTTGGGCCTGCGCGACTTGCAGCGCCGCTTGTGCCCGCAACACCTGATCGGCCAACCGTGAAGGATCGAGTTCGACCAAGACCTGACCGGCCTGTACCCGGTCGTTGACGTCGACATGAACGCGCGCTACTGTGCCGGAGAGTTCACTGCCGATTTGGACGGTGCGCGTCGGCTGCAGCGTACCGTTGGCGCTCACCGTCAGCGTCAGGTCGCCACGGCGCAGCGGTTCGGTAACGTAGCTCAGCGCCGCCTCGCTGCGAGCTTGCGACTGCCAAAACCACAGCCCAACAGCGGCGACGATCAGGCACGCCAGCGTGAACCCAAGCGCAGGTCGACGCCACCAGGGTGGTGTGGGGTCGCTGCCAAGCAGAGCTTGCAGCTCGGCGCTTTCCGGGGCGAGAGTCGGACTGGAATTTTTCACGGTCTCAAAGAATGTTTTCCGGTGTCAAAAAGAGTCAAGAACTCGAGCGCTGGGCGGCCTTTGCCGGGGGGTGTGCGGTGACGCTGGGGCGCCAGCCACCGCCCAGCGCCAGGTAAAGGTGCACATGGTCGGCGCTCAAGCGGGCTTGCGTGGCCGTCAGACTGTCTTGCGCTGCATGGCGGCCGCGCTGGGCGTCAAGCAGGTCCGACACATCGATCAGGCCGGCTTGCAAGCGCAGCGCGCTCAGGTGTTCGGCCTGCCGGGCTGCCGCCAGGGCGGCCTGCTCGTGCTGCAAGCGTTCGGTGTTGCCGCGCAAAGAAACCAGCGCGTCTTGCACCTCTTGCAGCGCGCTCAGCACGCTGGCGCGCAGATGCGCGCGCGCTTGCTCCCATGCCGCCTGCTGGGCGTCTGCCTGGGCCTGGGCTGCGCCGGCATCGAACAGCGGCAGCGAAATGCCCGCCAACAGCGCGCTGGCCAAGGCAGAGCCGCCGCTCAAAGCACCCAGGCCCAGCGCCGACAGCCCCAGCGAGCCGCTGAGCGAAAAACTGGGTTGGCGCGCCGCCTGCGCTTGCGCCAGCCGCGCCCAAGCCGCGCTGACCCGGTACTCGGCGGCGCGCACATCGGCGCGCTGGCGCAGGGTGTCAGCCGCAAACGCCTGTGCCAAATCGGGCTGCGGCAGCGGAATCGAAGCCGGATCACGCAGCGAGCCCGGCAGCGAGCCTGGCAACTGGCCGCTCAGCACCGCCAGGCGGTGCAAGGCCTGCTCGATGCCGATGTGCAAGGGGGGTACCTGGGCGGAACTCTGTGCGCTGGCTTGCAGCGCGCGCTCGATGTCCTGCGCTGTGCCCAGACCCGCCTGGGCACGCCAGCGGGCGATTTGCAGCGCCTCAGACTGCACCTGCAACTGGCTCTGGGCGTGGCCCAGGCGTGCTTGCAAGCCGCGCAGGTCGATGTAGGTCAGCGCCAGCTCGGCCGCCAGCTTGACCTGTACGTCGGCCAGGCTGGCAGCGGCAGCGGCGGCGTCGGCCAGACTGGCGCGCGCCGCGCTGCCCAGACCACCGGCCAGATCCGGGTTCCAGCGCGCATCCAAAGCCGTCTGGAAACGCTGGCTGGTGGCGGCGTCACCGGTCTGGCTGCGCTGGGCCGAAGCCGCCAGCGTCAGATGAGGCCAGCGCTGAGCGTGCTGCTGCACGGCCAGCGCGTCGGCCTGTTGCAGTGCCGCCTGCGCACGCTGCACGTCGGGGCTGGCTTGCAGTGCCTGCGCCACCAAAGCGCTGAGGGTCGGGTCGTTAAAGTGTTGCCACCAGTTGGCCAAGGGGCTGGCTGGCGTTGAAGACGGCAGCGGTGCCGCTTGTTCTCGTGTTGCGGGGGAGCCGGCTTGCCGGCTGGCGCAGCCAGACAATGCCAGCATGGCCAGCGCCAGCAGCGCGGCCGACCAGGGCCGAATCGGTCGGCTGCCGCTTGCGCAGCGCCGGCTGCGCGTCGTGGGATGGGAAGAGTCTTGCATGTGGCCGCGATTGTGAGCATTTCGAGCCCGGCAGGTGCAGCTTTGTTCCAAAGCTGGAGGCCAGCGTCGGACTTTTCGGGTTGGCCAAGACGCCCAGGGTGTACGGCAGCTCGCCCACTTCAGCGGCCTTTATGTCGCGCGTCGATGGCGCTTTGACCAGCTGGCCCGACATGACCAGCAGCGGCCCGCCGGAATTGCCCGCTTACACGGAGGCAGTGAACCGCTTGACATCATCTCCAGCCGCAAGACCGGAGATTCCTACCGAGCTGCGCATGAGAAGCCTCCTGCATAGGGTTTGGTCAGTGGATTGAGCCCATATGCGTTGCTGGTGGATGTGGCCACGCAGGTGCTGGCTGACGATGCACATGTCACTCGAATGAATCCGCCCTGTCATACGCCAGCACATAGAACAAGAGCACACAGCGCAAGGGCCGCCGTAGTGGACGGCTGCGGTGTCCGCGCTATTAACCTAGAAACCGCAGTTGGACCTGCCGGAGTGGGCCGATGCGGGCGCGTCTGGGTAGGCGCGACAACGCGGCAGGCTACTGCCTGCAAGGCGGAGCAACGCCCCCAGGCGCGGCTGCGGCGGCTCAATCCGGCAGGTAGCGCTGTCACCCAGAAGGTGCGTCTGCGCGTGGGTACAAAAGTGAGTGTCCATGCGGCATTCCAAGCGGAAATCAGCGGTCAACTGCGGTTTTTAGGTTCAATCCGGGGCGAAACGATCGATCCGGTCGGTGATGATGCCGTCCAGCCCCAGCGCCAGCAAGCGCTCGGCGGTGCTGGCGTCGTTGACGGTGTAGCTCAGGCTGCGCAGTCCGGCCGCGCGCACTTGTGCCTGCAGGGCAGCGTCCCACAGCCGGTGCTGGCACACCACGGCGGTGCAGCCGAGTTGCTGCGCGGCGGGCAGCCAGCCGGCCCACAACTCCTGCAGCAACAGGCCACGCGGCAACTGCGGGGCCGTCTGCTGCGCAGCAAGCAGGGCCTCGGTTGAAAAAGAGGTCAGCAGCGGCGGCGTGCCGGCCTGCGCCCACATCTGGGCGGCTTCCCGTGCCACCGCCCGACCGGTTTGCGCTTCCAACCCGGGTGTGGGTTTGATCTCGATGTTCAACCGGCAGGCGTTGGCCAGGCAAAAACGCGCCAGCGCCGCCAGCGTGGCCAGCGGCTCGCCGGCAAACAAGCGCGAATGCCAAGCACCCGCGTCGAGCTGGCTCAACTCGGCCCAAGTCAGCGCGCCGCCCAGACCGGTGCCGTTGCTGCTGCGTTCGAGCGTGTCGTCGTGCAGCAAAAAGACCACGCCGTCGGCGCTGAGCTTGGCGTCGCACTCGAACATGCGGTAGCCGTGTTGTGCGCCCAGGCGAAAAGCGGCCAAGGTGTTCTCTGGCGCCAGCAGGCCGGCGCCGCGGTGCGCCAGCCAACGCGGGTAAGGCCAGTCGGGCCGAACCGGATTCACTGCCGCGCCCCGCTGCTGGCGTCGAACCAGTGCAACCGGTCTGCGCGCGGGCGGGCGTAAACGGTGCTGCCCAGCGCTGGCGCACCCTGGTCTTCGTGGCTGCGAATGATGAGCTGCTCGGCTCCCAGGCGCGCGTGGATCAGCCGCTCGGCACCCAGCAATTCGACCGTTTCAACCTGCAGTGCCCAGCCGCTGGGGCTGCTGCTGGTGTCGATGTCGATGTGCTCGGGCCGCACGCCCAGCACGCGGTCGGTGCGGCAGCCGGGTGCGTGTTGCAACAGGTTCATGGGCGGCGAACCGATGAAGCTGGCGACAAAGGTGCTGGCGGGGCGGGAATAGACCTCCTCAGGGGTGCCAAATTGCTCCATGCGGCCGGCGTTCATGACCATCATGCGCTGCGCCAGTGTCATGGCTTCGACCTGATCGTGGGTGACGAACAGCGAGGTGATGCCCAGTTCGGCGTGCAGCTTCTTGATTTCCAGCCGGGTCTGCGCGCGCAGCTTGGCGTCCAGATTCGAGAGCGGCTCGTCGAACAAAAACACCTGCGGCTGGCGCACAATGGCGCGCCCCATCGCCACCCGCTGGCGCTGCCCGCCCGAGAGCTGGCGCGGCTTGCGCTGCAACAGCTCGCTGAGTTCGAGCGTAGCGGCGGCCTTCTCCACCCGCGCCTTGATCTCTGCCGCCGGCAATTTGCGAATGCGCAAGCCGTAGGCCATGTTGTCGAACACGTTGAAGTGCGGGTAGAGCGCGTAGTTCTGAAACACCATGGCAATGTCGCGCTCGGACGGTTCGATCTGGTTGACCACCCGCCCCCCAATGGAAATGTGGCCGCCGGAAATCTGCTCCAGCCCGGCCACCATGCGCAGCAGCGTGCTCTTGCCGCAGCCGCTGGGGCCAACGATGACGACGAACTCGCCCGGTTCGACTTCGGCACTGACGCCGTGGATCACCGGCACCGCCTGGGCGCCGCTGCCGAACTTTTTGGATACCTGACGAAATGAGATCGCGGCCATCGGTGTCGTGCTTTCTATTTTTCCGAGTCCACCAGGCCCTTGACGAACCAGCGCCGCATCAGCACCACCACCAGCGCCGGCGGCAACACCGCCAGCAAGGTGGTGGCCATGACTTTGGGCCAGTCGGTCGCGGCGTCGCCGGTGCCTATCATCTTGGTGATCCCGACCACGATGGTATCGAGCCGGTTGTCGGTCGTGATCAGCAGGGGCCAGAGGTACTGGTTCCAGCCGTAGATGAACAAAATGACCGCCAGCGCGGCGATGTTGGTGGCCGACAAGGGCAGCACCACGTCTTTGAAAAAGCGCATCGGCCCGGCGCCGTCGATGCGCGCAGCCTCCACCAGCTCGTCCGGAATGGTCATGAAAAACTGCCGAAACAGCAGCGTGCCGGTGGCCGATGCGATCAAGGGAATGGTCAGACCCGCCATGCTGTTGATCATGCCCAGATCGGTCACCACCGCGTAGGTGGGAATGATGCGCACCTCGATCGGCAGCATCAGGGTGAGGAAAATCAGCCAGAACGCCAACATGCGGCCGGGAAAACGAAAAAACACCACCGCGTAGGCCGACAAGATGGAGAGCACGATTTTGCCGCCGGTGATGATGAGCGCCATCAACAGGCTGTTCCACAGCATCAGCCAGACCGGCGGCGACAAGAAATTGCCGCTCATGCCCGCCAGCAACACCGCGCTGTAGTTCTCCAGCCCGTGCGTCCCAGGCAGCAGCGGCATGGGGGCCTGCGCCACGTCCATAGGCGTCAGGGTGGAAGCGACAAAGGCGATGTAGAGCGGAAAAGCCGTCAGCGCCAGACCCAGCCACAACACCAGGTGGGGCAGCACTTGTTGACGCGCGGACGCAGCGGTTTGCATGGGTGGGCCAAATGAAAAGAGTGTCAACCGTAGTGCACGCGCCGCTCGATGTATTTGAACTGCAACACCGTGAGCAAAATCACGATCGTCATCAGCACCACCGACTGCGCCGCCGAGCCCCCCAGGTCCAGGTTGCGCACACCGTCTTGGTAGACCTTGTAGACCAGGGTTTCGGTCGCCGCGGCCGGCCCGCCCTGGGTGACGGCGTCAATCACGCCAAAGGTCTCGAAGAAGGCATAGACCAGATTGACCACCAGCAAAAAGAACGTGGTGGGCGAGAGCAGCGGGAAGATGATGGTCCAGAAGCGCCGCATGGCGCGCGCACCGTCAATGGCGGCCGCCTCCAGCAAGGACTTCGGAATCGCCTGCAACCCGGCCAGAAAAAACAAAAAGTTGTAGGCCACTTGCTTCCAGGCCGAAGCCAGAATCACCAGCCACATGGCGTCGCTGCCGTCCAGTGTCGGGTTCCAGTCCACCCCGGCGGCTTCCAGCCACCAGGCCAGCACACCGATCGAGGGGTTGAACATGAACAGCCACAGCACGCCTGCCACCGCCGGCGCAATCGCGTAGGGAATCAGCATCGCCGTGGTGTAGGCGCTGGCGCCGCGCAGCACGCGGTCGACCATCACCGCCAGCCACAGCGCCGGCAGCATGGCCAACAGGGTGACCGCAGCAGAAAAATAAAACGTGCGCCAGACCGATTCGAGATAGGCCGGGTCCTGGAACAAGACGACGAAATTCTCCAACCCGACAAAGCTGACCTGGTGGCCAAACGGGTCTTGCATCAGCAGCGACATGTACAAGGCCTGCGCACCGGGCCAGAAAAAAAACACCAGCGTCACCACCAGTTGCGGCGCCAACAACAAATACGGCAGCCCCTGGTGCGGAAAGATGACGCGGCGTTGCATGGAGCGGGCTCGGCTTGGGCTGGAATCAGAAATCAGAAGCACCCGGCACGGCGCGCCAGTCGGCGTGCTGCCCGGGTGCAAAGGGCGGCTGCGGTCAAGCCGCCTGGCGGCTTGACCGCAAATCAGTTGGCTGTGCGGGCTGTGCGCTCAAAGGCGCGCAGCAAGGCGTTGCCCCGGCGCTCGAAGTTGCGCATCGCGTCGCGCGCGCTTTGGCGGCCCTGCAACACGCGCTCGACTTCTTCGTGGTAGACGTCGCGAATTTCAGTCCAGCGGCCAAAACGGTAGCCGTTGGTGTGAGCCCCTTGGCGGGCTTGAATCAGCGACAGAATCGGCACATCGCGCCCCGGGTTCTGGGTGAAGAAGCCCTCGTCTTGCATGGCCTTGAAGGCGCTGTTGGTGGCTGGCAGGAAGCCGGTGGTCTTGGCCCACTCGGTCATGACCCGATCCGAGCGCAGGAAGTTGAGGAATTGCGCCACGCCGCGAAATTCACGCTCGCTGCGATTGGGCGCGTTGAACACCCACAGCGAGGCGCCGCCGATGGTGGTGGCATAAGGCGCACCCCGAACCTCGGGCCAGTGCGGCAATTGCCCGACACCGAAATTGAATTTGGCGCCCTGCGTGATGGCGCCGAGCCCGCCCGAGCTCTGCGTCATCATGGCGCATTCGCCCGAGATGAACTTGGCGGCGGCGTCGTTGCTGCGCCCGCCGTAGACAAAGCGCTTGTCTTTTTGCATGTCCGCCAGGGTCTGCACCATCTTGATGTGCAGCGGGCTGTTGGCGATCTGCAGGGCTGCGTCCAGGCCGGCGCGGCCGTTGTCGCGGGTGCCGAACGCCAGATTGTGGCGCGAGCTGAACTGCTCCAGCATCACCCAGGCCAACCAGGTGGTGGTGAAACCGCAATCGGCCGCGTTGCTGGAGCGAATTTTCTGCGCCGCGGCAACCAGCTCGGGCCAGGTGCGCGGCGGCTGTTCGGGGTTCAGGCCGGCGCGTGCAAACGCGTCTTTGTTGTAGAACAGCACGGTGGTCGAGACGTTGAACGGCATCGACAGCAGGTCGCCGTTGGGCAAACCGTAGTAGCCACGCGCCGGCGCAATGAAGTCAGCCGGGTTGAACTGCAGGCCAGCGCGGCGAAACACCTCCGACACCGGAACAATCGCCTCTCTGGCGGCCATCATGTCGCCCGAACCGGCGTCGAACATCTGCATGATGTGCGGCGGATTGCCGGCCCGGTAAGCCGCCACGGCAGCGGCGCGCTGCTCCGGGTACTGACCCTTGAACGACACCACCACGCGGTATTCGTTTTGCGTGCGGTTGAAGTCTTCGCCAAAGCGGCTCAGCAACTGGCCGTTGACGCCTGTCAGGCCCATCCAGAACTGAATTTCGGTCGGCGCCGGCGCGGGCGCCGGGGCTTGCGCCTGCGCCGTGCCCGCCAAGGCAGTGCTCAGGGCCAGCGCCTGTGCCAGGCGGGTCAGGTATCGTTTCATGAAAACTCCAGGATTGGTTGAACCATCTCGGTTGAAAACAGCTAACTGACGATTGTCCGAGCCTGCTGCGTCAGGAATATTTCACAAAGATGCAAGTCAGATGACAGCAAACGTTTGCCTGCTCGGGTTTCCCCATGGCAAACAAGTCTATGTGGCGCTGCGCTAACATCGACCGTTCAGCATTTTTTGCTGTTCGCTGCCACGCCCATGAATGCCCCCCTTCCGCTGCTGCCGCTCGGCTGCGCCACCGCCGACGCGCCGCGTCTGCGCGAAATCCCCTACAACTACACGTCTTTCTCGGATCGCGAAGTCGTGCTGCGGCTGCTCGGCCAGCGCGCCTGGGCTTTGCTCGACGAACTGCGCACCGAGCGCCGCACCGGCCGTTCGGCGCGCATGCTGTACGAGGTGCTGGGCGACATCTGGGTGGTGCAGCGCAACCCGTATCTGCAGGACGATTTGCTGGACAACCCCAAGCGCCGAAGCGCGCTGGTGGACGCCTTGCACCACCGCCTGGGCGAGGTGCAAAAGCGCCGCACGCCGCAGGACGATGCCGCGCGCGACGCGCTGGTGGCCGAGCTGCTCACCGCCGCTCGCGGTGCGGTGGATCGTTTTGCCCGTTCGTTCGAAGAGATGGCCGCGCTGCGCCAGCGCGCCACCAAGGCGCTGCGCCGCCTCACCGCCAAAGACAACATCAAATTCGACGGTCTGTCGCGCGTGTCGCACGTGACCGACGCGACCGACTGGCGCGTGGAATACCCGTTCGTGGTGCTCACCCCCGACACCGAGGCCGAGATGGCCGAGCTGGTGCGCGGTTGTTTCGAGCTCGGCCTGACCATCATCCCGCGCGGCGGCGGCACCGGCTACACCGGCGGCGCCATCCCGCTGACCTGCAAGAGCGCGGTGATCAACACCGAAAAGCTCGAAGCCATGACCGAGCTGGAGTTCGTGGCGGTGCCGGGCCACACCGAGCCGCTGCCCACGATCTGGACCGAGGCCGGCGTGGTGACGCAGCGCGTGGCCGATGCGGCCGAGCGCGCCGGCCATGTGTTCGCGGTGGACCCGACCTCGGCCGAGGCCTCGTGCGTGGGCGGCAACATCGCCATGAATGCCGGCGGCAAAAAAGCCGTGCTCTGGGGCACGGCGCTGGACAACCTGGTGAGCTGGCGCATGGTGACGCCGCAGGCGCAGTGGCTGGAAGTCACGCGGCTGGACCACAACCGCGGCAAGATCCACGACGCCGAGGTCGCCAGCTTCGAGCTCAAGTACTTCGAGGCGAATGGCAAGACGCACGTTCGCACCGAACAGTTGGTGATCCCCGGTTCGACTTTCCGCAAGGAAGGCCTGGGCAAGGACGTGACCGACAAGTTCCTGGCCGGTCTGCCGGGCATCCAGAAAGAAGGCTGCGACGGCCTGATCACCAGCGCGCGCTGGCTGGTGCACCGCATGCCGCAGCACGTGCGCACCGTGTGCCTGGAGTTCTTTGGCAACCCCAAGGACTGTGTGCCGTCCATCGTGGACATCAAGGACTTCATGTTCGCCGAGATGAAGCGCCCAGGTGGCGCCATCCTGGCGGGTCTGGAGCACCTGGACGACCGTTATTTGAAGGCCGTGGGCTACGCCACCAAGAGCAAGCGCGGCACGCTGCCCAAGATGGTGCTGGTGGGTGACATCGTGGGTGACGACGCCGACGCCGTGGCGCGCGCCACCAGCGAGGTGATCCGCCTGGCCAACGGCCGCAGCGGCGAAGGTTTCGTGGCCATCAGCGCCGAAGCACGCAAAAAGTTCTGGCTCGACCGCAAGCGCACCGCGGCCATCAGCAAACACACCAACGCCTTCAAGGTGAACGAAGACGTGGTGATTCCGCTGCCGCGCATGGGCGAGTACACCGAGGGCATCGAGCGCATCAACATCGAGCTCTCGCTGCGCAACAAGCTCAAGCTGTGTGAAGCGCTGGAATCCTTCTTCGCCCAAGGGCAGCTGCCGCTGGGCAAAACCGACGACGCCAACGACATCCCCAGCGCCGAGCTGCTGGAAGACCGCGTGCAACAGGCGCTGGCGCTGGTGCGCGAAGTGCGCGCGCTGTGGGCTGGCTGGTTGAGCGGTGTGGACGTGTTGTTTCCCCAGCTGCAAGACCATTCGCTTCGCGCGAGCTGGAAGACGCAGCTGCGTGCACCGCTGCAAGGCATCTTCAACGGTGCGGCGTTCGGCCCGATCCTGAGCGAAATCACGGCCATTCACCAGCGCGTGCTCAAAGGCCGCGTGTGGGTGGCGCTGCACATGCACGCCGGTGATGGCAACGTGCACACCAACATCCCGGTCAACAGCGACGATTACGAGATGTTGCAGACCGCCCACCAGGCGGTGGCCCGCATCATGCTGCTGGCGCGCAGCCTGGACGGCGTGATCTCCGGCGAGCACGGCATCGGCATCACCAAGCTGGAGTTTCTGACCGACGACGAGCTGCGCCCGTTCGCCGAGTACAAGGCCCGGGTGGACCCGCAAGGCCGCTTCAACAAGGGCAAGCTGCTGCGCGAGCTCTCGGGCGTGCAAGGCCTGGCCGCCGACACCAGCCTGCGCAGCGCGGATCTGTCCAACGCCTACACGCCCAGCTTCGGCCTGATGGGCCACGAGTCGCTGATCATGCAGCAGAGCGACATTGGCGCCATTGCCGATTCGGTGAAAGACTGCCTGCGCTGCGGCAAGTGCAAACCGGTGTGTTCGACCCATGTGCCGCGCGCCAATCTGCTGTACAGCCCGCGCGACAAGATACTGGCCACCTCGCTGCTGGTCGAGGCTTTTCTGTACGAAGAGCAGACGCGCCGCGGCATCAGCATCAGGCACTGGGAAGAATTCGAGGACGTGGCCGACCACTGCACGGTCTGCCACAAGTGCCTCTCGCCGTGCCCGGTGAAGATCGACTTCGGCGACGTGAGCATGAACATGCGCAACCTGCTGCGCAAGATGGGCCAGAAGAGCTTTCGCCCCGGCAACGCTGCGGCCATGTTCTTCCTGAACGCCACCCACCCGCAGACCATCAAGTTGATGCGCTCGGCCATGGTCGGCGTGGGTTTCAAGGCCCAGCGGCTGGCCAACCAGGTGCTGAATCTCGCTGCGCGCAAGCAGACCAGCGCACCACCGGCCACCTTGGGCCCGGCGCCGATCAAGGAGCAGGTGATCCACTTCATCAACAAGAAGATGCCGGGCGGCCTGCCCAAGAAGACCGCGCGCGCCTTGCTCGACATCGAGGACAAGGACTACGTGCCCATCATCCGCAACCCGGTGGGCACCACGGCCGAGACCGAGGCGGTGTTCTACTTTCCCGGTTGCGGCTCGGAGCGCCTGTTCAGCCAGGTCGGGCTGGCCACGCAGGCCATGCTGTGGCACGCGGGGGTGCAGACCGTGCTGCCGCCGGGTTATCTGTGCTGCGGTTACCCGCAGCGCGGCAGTGGTCAGTTCGACAAGGCGGAGAAGATCATCACCGACAACCGGGTGCTGTTCCACCGCGTGGCCAACACGCTGAACTACCTGGACATCAAGACCGTGGTGGTGAGCTGCGGCACCTGCTACGACCAGTTGCAGGGCTACGAATTCGATCAAATTTTCCCCGGCTGCCGCATCATCGACATCCACGAATACCTGCTGGAAAAAGGCATCACCTTGCCAGGCGGCCCGGGCGGCTACTTGTATCACGACCCCTGCCACTCGCCCATGAAACTGCAAGAGCCGATGAAGACGGTGAAGGCGCTGCTGGGCGACAACGTGGTGGAGAGCAAGCGCTGCTGCGGCGAGAGCGGCACGCTGGGCGTGACCCGGCCCGACATCTCGACCCAGGTGCGTTTTCGCAAGGAAGAAGAGATCAAGAAGGGTGAGGCCCAACTGCGCGCCGCCGGTACCGTGGGCGCGAAGGACAACATCAAAGTGCTGACCTCGTGCCCGAGCTGCCTGCAGGGCCTGACGCGCTATGGCGACGACCTGAACAACGGCTTGCTCGAAGCCGACTACATCGTGGTCGAGATGGCCAACCAGATTCTGGGCAAGGACTGGCTGCCCGAGTACGTGGCCCGTGCCAACCAGGGCGGCATCGAACGGGTATTGGTCTGATCACAAGCAACGCAACAGGAGACAGTCATGGCCGGACTCGACAAAAACACCCCGACACCGCAAGCAATCACGCTGCACCAGCAGTCGCGCGTGCTGCAGATTGCTTATTCCGACGGCAGCGAATTTCAGCTTCCGTTTGAGCTGCTGCGGGTCTACTCGCCGTCGGCCGAAGTGCAAGGCCATGGCCCTGGGCAGCAGGTGCTGCAAACCGGCAAGCGCGAGGTCGGCATCGTGGCGCTGGAGCCGGTGGGCAACTACGCGCTGCAACCGACCTTTTCCGACGGCCACAGCAGCGGCATTTTTTCCTGGGACTATCTGCACTTTCTGGGCTCGCAGCAAAGCCAGTTGTGGGCCGATTACAACAGTCGGCTGCAGGCAGCGGGCGCAGACCGCGACGCCGCCATGCCTTCGAAGTCGGGCCACGCCTGCGCTGGCCATTGAGGCTTTACCATCGGGCTCATGGGCAGCACACACTTCGGTTTCAAAACGGTTGACGAGCGCGAGAAGGCGCAGCGCGTGCGCGGCGTGTTCGACGCAGTCGCACCACGCTACGACCTGATGAACGACCTCATGTCGGCCGGTCTGCACCGGCTCTGGAAGCGCTACACGCTGAGCGTGGCGAATCCGCAGGCTGGCGCACACGTGCTCGACCTCGCCGGCGGCACCGGTGACTTGGCGCTTGCTTTCGCCAAAAAAATCGGCCCCGGCGGCTGCGTGGTGCATACCGACGTCAACGAAACCATGTTGCGCACCGGCCGCGACCGGCTGCTCGAACACGGCGTGCTGCTGCCCACGCTGGCGTGCGACGCCGAGCAGTTGCCGTTTGCCAGCGATTCCTTTGATTTCGTATCGGTCGCCTTCGGCCTGCGCAACATGACGCACAAAGAGCGCGCGCTGGCCGAGATGCAGCGCGTTCTCAAACCGGGCGGCAAGCTGCTGGTGCTGGAGTTTTCCCGCGTCGTCCCGCCATTGGAAAAAGCCTACGACTGGTATTCGTTCCAGGTGCTGCCCCGGCTGGGCAAGCTGATCGTCAACGACGCCGACAGCTACCGCTACCTGGCCGAGTCAATCCGCATGCACCCGGATCAAGAAAGCTTGCGCCAGATGATGAAGGCGGCCGGTTTTGGCCATGTGGACGTGCACAACCTCAGCGCCGGCGTGGTGGCGCTGCACCTGGGTATCAAATGCTGAGCACGCAACATGCCTTCGGGGGCCGACCGCGATGCTGAAGAGCCGCTTGTGGCGCTTGCTGATCGCTGGCGTGGCGCGCCGGCGCAGCGGTGCCCGCCCCGCGCGGGGCGCCGCGCGCGGGGCGGGCCAGTCTGAGCTCGACCCCGCCACACCGCGCGGCTACAGCCCGGAAAACGTCGGCAACGACGCTTCGGCCCGACCCTGGGAAGCGCAGGCCGACATGCTGGGCACCCCGGCCACCGAGCGACCCGCGTGGACCCTGCCACCCGAGTTTGATGCCGCCCCTTTTCTGGCCGCTTGCAAAACCCATTTCGTCGCGCTGCAACACGCCTGGGACCGCGCCGACACAGCCTGCCTGCGCGCTCTGCTGACCGAGGCCATGTTCGAGCAGATTCAGACCCGTCTGACCGATCGCGCGACTGCCCGCACTGGGGCCAGGGGTCCGACCGACGTTGTGTTGCTCGATGCACAGTTGCTCGGTGTCGAAAACCTGGGTGGCCACTACCTGGCCAGCGTGGAGTTTTCTGGTTTGCTGCGCGAAGACGCAGCGATCGGCCCGAATCCGTTTCGCGAAATCTGGAGCATCAGCCGCCCGCACAGCCCCAGCGCCATCTGGCTGGTCGCAGACGTGCAAGCGCTGGACTGAGCCGCCCGGCGCGCGCGCGCCGGCGGCGCGGCAACTCCTGTGTGGTGTTTGCGGCAACGCAGGACAGGTTTTGCCCAAGTTGGACCGCAGACGGTGAACAACCCGTGTTTATCCGTCAGAATCGGGAGCCATGAAACACGCCCCACCTCTTTTTTCGTCCGAGCCCTCGGCAGGCGGCTCGCCCATGAACTTTCTGCAGTCGCTGCTGAGTTCGATCCGCCCACCCGCATGGGTGGTCGCTGAGCTGCAAAACCGTGTGCTGCTGTTTCTCAATCATGTGCTGCAGCAAGAGCCGGTCGCGCAAGAGCGGCTGCGCCGACAACAAGGCAAACCGGTGTTGCTGCAGTGGGGTGATTTTCATTTTGTTTTTGCCGCCAGTGCGGCCGGTTTGCTCGAACGCGCCGGGCCCGAGCAACAGCCAGAACTCAAGGTCATGCTGGTGCAGACCTCGCCGCTGGCGCTGGCGCAGCGGCTGCTGGCCGGTGACAAGCCAGCAGTCGAGGTGCAAGGTGACGTGCAACTGGCGGCCGATCTGGCCTGGCTGATTGACAACGTGCGCTGGGACCCGGAAGAAGACCTGGCGCGCTTGATTGGTGACGCGCCGGCCCACACACTGGCGCGCTTGGCGCGCGCCGCCGCGCAGGCCGTCAAGGTATTCGCCGCCCGTCTGCCGCCCGGTGTGCGACCGGCTGCACCCACAGCCAACGACCCAACGGCGCGCACCCCCGACGCTGGCAACAGCGGCACCTAAACATGGGTCGCTTGCTGCGCGGCGTCTTCATCGTTTGGGTGCTGCTGCGCCACGGCCTGGACGAACTGGTGCTGTCTGGCTTTGAGCACCCGAGCATTCGTCTGCTGCGGCGCATCGTTTCCTTCGGCCGCGACCTGAGCGCGCCGCGCGGCCAACGCCTGCGTGAGGCGCTGGAGCGGCTGGGGCCGATTTTCGTCAAGTTTGGTCAGGTGCTCTCGACCCGGCGCGACCTGCTGCCGACCGACATCGCCGACGAACTGGCGCGGCTGCAAGACCGCGTGCCGCCGTTTCCGGGATCGGTGGCAGTCGCCTGCATCGAGCGCGCCTTCGGCAAACCGCTCGCTTCGGTGTTCAGCCACTTCGATCTGACCCCGGTGGCCAGCGCGTCGATCGCCCAGGTGCACTTTGCCACTTTGCGCGACGGCCGCCAAGGCGGGCGCGAAGTGGCGGTCAAGGTGCTGCGGCCCCAGATGCTGCAAGTGATCGACAAAGACCTGGGTCTGATTCGAATGCTGGCGGCCTGGGTGGAGGCGCTGTCGAGCGAAGGCAAGCGCCTCAAGCCGCGCGAGGTGGCGGCCGAGTTCGACAAATACCTGCGCGACGAGCTCGACTTGATGCGCGAGGCCGCCAACGCGGCCCAGTTGCGCCGCAACATGCAAGGGCTGGACCTGGTGCTGATTCCGGAGATGTTCTGGGACTACTGCCACGCCGACGTGATGGTGATGGAGCGCATGCGCGGCCTGCCGATCAACCAGGTCGACGAGCTGCGCGCGCGCGGCGTCGACATCCCCAAGCTGGCGCGCGAGGGCGTGACGCTCTTTTTCACGCAGGTGTTTCGCGACGGTTTTTTTCATGCCGACATGCACCCGGGCAATATCCAAGTCAGCGTCGAGCCGGACAGCTTCGGACGATTCATCTCGCTCGATTTCGGCATCGTCGGCACCCTGACCGAAGTCGACAAGGAATACCTGGCGCAAAATTTCACCGCTTTCTTTCGGCGTGACTACAAGCGCGTGGCCGAGTTGCACGTCGAGTCGGGCTGGGCGCCACCACAGACGCGCATCGACGAGCTGGAATCTGCCATCCGCTCGGTCTGCGAGCCCTACTTCGATCGGCCACTGAAAGAAATCTCGCTCGGCCTGGTGCTGATGCGGCTGTTCCAAACCTCGCGCCGCTTTCAGGTGGAACTCCAGCCGCAACTGGTCTTGCTGCAAAAAACCCTGCTCAACGTAGAGGGCCTGGGGCGCGAACTGGACCCGGAACTCGATCTGTGGGACACCGCCAAGCCGTTCCTGGAAAAGTGGATGGTCGAGCAAATCGGCCCCAAGAAGCTGCTGCAGCAGCTCAAGGCCGAGGCGCCGCACTACGCCAAGCTGCTGCCCGCGCTGCCGCGGCTGCTGCGCGATTATTTGCAACACAAACCGCACGATCTGCGCCACGAGCTCAAACACCTGCTGAACGAGCAGCGCCGCACCAACCGGCTGCTGCAGGCCATCATCTACGGCGGGCTGGGTTTTCTGCTCGGCCTGCTGGCCATGCAAGTGCTGCTGCGGGTGCGGCTGTGGTGAATGCAGCAAGCACAGCCGCACTGCATGCGACAATCCGGCCCCGGGAGCCTGGCGCGGCTGCCACCCCCCCACCAGCCTCTGGATTTACACCATGAACCGCTGTCTGATCACCGCGCAGCGCACACCGCGCCGTGCCCTGCTGGCCGGCGCTGCGCTGGTGCTGGCTGCGTCGGCGGCCGCGCAAGCGCCCGCCCGCCCGTTTCCCGAGCAGGCGCTGCGTGCCGAGCTGGTGGTGCTGCAGCCGCCCGAAATCACCCTGAACGGCAAACCCGACCGACTCTCGCCCGGCGCGCGCATTCACGACCCGCGCCAGCTGCAAGTGCTCTCGGGCTCGCTGGTGGGCCAGCAACTGCCGGTGAAATACCTGCGCGACAACCTGGGCCTGGTGCACCGGGTCTGGATTCTCAGCCCGACCGAGGCCGAATGGCCGCCGCAGCGCGCACACCCCTGAAACCAGCGGCCACCCAGGGCTGAACCCTGCGGGTGACCCAGCGCTGAGGAGCGGTTTTTTTCATGAGCAAAAAAGTATTCATCAAAACCTTTGGCTGCCAGATGAACGAGTACGACTCGGGCAAGATGGCCGACGTCTTGAGCGCCGCGCAGGGCTACGAGCAAACCAGCGACGTCGAGCAGGCCGACCTGATCTTGTTCAACACCTGTTCGGTGCGCGAAAAAGCGCAGGAAAAAGTGTTTTCCGACCTGGGCCGGGTGCGGCACCTGAAGAAAAAAGGCGTTCTGATTGGCGTGGGCGGCTGCGTGGCCAGCCAGGAAGGGGCCGAAATCATCAAACGCGCGCCGTTTGTTGACGTGGTGTTCGGCCCGCAGACCTTGCACCGCCTGCCCGAGCTGCTGCGCCTGCGCCAGGCGCAGGCGCAGGCACAGGTCGACGTGAGCTTTCCAGAGATCGAGAAATTCGACCACCTGCCGCCGGCGCGCGTCGAGGGCGCGTCGGCCTTTGTCTCGATCATGGAGGGCTGCTCCAAATACTGCAGCTATTGCGTGGTGCCGTACACGCGCGGCGAAGAGGTCAGCCGCCCGTTCGACGACGTGCTGGTGGAAGTGGCCGGACTGGCCGAGCAAGGCGTGCGCGAAGTCAATTTGCTGGGCCAAAACGTCAACGCCTACCGCGGCCCTATGGGCCAAAGCGGCGAGTGGGCCGACTTTGCCCTGCTGCTGGAGTACGTGGCCGCGATTCCCGGCATCGCGCGCATTCGCTACACGACCAGCCACCCGAACGAGTTCACGCCGCGCCTGATTCAGGCCTATGGCCAGATTGCGCAACTGGTCAACCACGTGCACCTGCCGGTGCAGCACGGCGCGGACCGCATCCTGACGGCCATGAAGCGCGGCTACACCGCCTTGGAATACAAAAGCACGGTGCGCAAGCTGCGCGCGATCCGACCCGATCTGAGCCTGAGCAGTGACTTCATCGTCGGCTTTCCGGGCGAAACCGAGGATGACTTTCAAAAGCTGCTGCGGCTGGTCGAAGACCTGAATTTCGACATCAGCTTTAGCTTCATCTACAGTGCGCGTCCCGGCACGCCGGCCGCCCAACTGAGCGACGAGACACCACACGCCGTCAAGCTCGAGCGGCTGCAACGGCTGCAAGCGCTGCTCGAGGCCAACGTCGCGCGCATCAGCGCTTGCCGCCTGGGCACGGTGCAGCGCATATTGGTCGAGGGGCCGTCGCGCAAATCCACCCCCGCTGCGCCCGAGCTGATGGGGCGCACCGAATGCAACCGGGTGCTGAATTTTGCCGCCCCGGCCAACCCGTCAAACCTGCTTGGTCAACTGCTGGACCTGCGCGTCACCCAGGCGACGGCACACACCTTGCGCGGCGAGCTGCTGGCTTGAGCTTGCCTCACGGGGGTGATTTCAAATAGCGCTCGTCGGACCAGGTGGCCAACCACTGCGGCGCGAAGGCAACGAAAATCGCCACCAGCATGCCCGTGATGAAGGCGTCGCCCCAGGCCATCAGCCAGCGCGCCACCAGCGCCTGCTCCAGCGCCACCCCGCCGACCAGGCGGTACATCAATTCGTACGCAACGCCAGCCAGAAACACCGCCAGTGCGGTGCCGAGAAAGCCGCGGCCCAGGGTGTAGATGAACGGGTTGGGCGGCAACCAGCGCCGCATGGCCGCGCCCAGCGCCAGCGCCAGCGTGGCCGGCACCAGCCCCAGCCAGACCCATTGCGAGAGCACAGCGGCGGCGTCGGCCTGCCCCAGCAGCCAGACCGTCAGCGCCACGATGGCCAACACCAGCACCGCCAGCGGCCAGCCCAGCATCAGCAGCAGCAGACAGGCGCCGGAAAATTGCACCGGCAAACCCGGCGGCAGGTGCTGCGGCAGCAGCCACAGCCAGGGCAGCAAGGCCAGCGCCGCCAGCGTGGGCGTGAGCAAGGGGCCAGCCAGCATGCGCCAGGGCTGCAGCGCCAGTGCCAGCACCAGCAGGATCAAGCCGAGCAGGGCTTCGAGCAGCGACGCAGCGGCCATGGCCTGCGGCTCACATGCCGGGCAGTTTGGGCATGCCCTTCATGCCGCCCATGCCGCCCATGCGCTTGAGCATCTTCATCATGCCGCCGCCCTTCATCTTCTTCATCATTTCCTGCATCTGCTCAAACTCCTTGAGCAGGCGGTTGACCTCTTGCACCTGCACGCCGGCACCCGCAGCAATGCGGCGCTTGCGCGTGGCCTTGATCAGTTCGGGCCGGCTGCGCTCTTTCAGCGTCATGCTACAAATGATGCCCTCTTTGCGTTTGATGTCTTTTTCGGCGCGGCCCAGATCGACTGCACCGGCATGGGCCGTCATGGCGCTGGGCAGCTTGTCCATCAGGCTGGAGAGGCCGCCCATTTGCTTCATCTGGCGGATCTGATCGAGAAAGTCGTTCAGGTTGAATGCGCCACCGCCCTTGACCTTGGCGGCCAGCTTTTGCGCCGCCGCCAGGTCGACCCCGGCCGTGACTTGTTCGACCAGCGCCAGAATGTCGCCCATGCCCAGGATGCGTCCGGCGTGGCGCTCGGCGTCGAACACCTCCAGGCCGTCGATTTTTTCAGAGACACCGGCAAACTTGATTGGTACGCCCGTGACCTGGCGCACCGACAATGCAGCGCCACCGCGCGCGTCGCCGTCGAGCTTGGTCAGGACGATGCCGGTCAGCGGCAGCGCCTCTTTGAAAGCGCGCGCGGTGTTGACCGCGTCCTGCCCCTGCATGGCATCGACCACGAACAGCGTCTCGACCGGGTTGAGCGCCGTGTGCAAGTCTTGAATTTCGCGCATCAGCGCGGCGTCGATCGCCAGCCGTCCGGCGGTATCGACCAACAGCACGTCAAAGTGGTGCTTGCGTGCGTGGTCGATGGCCGCGCGCGCGATCTCCAGCGGTTTTTGCTCGGGTGTACTGGGGAACCAGTGAGCGCCGGCCTGCGCCGTCACGGTCTTGAGCTGCTCGATGGCGGCCGCACGGTAGACGTCAGCGGAGACCGTCAGCACCTTTTTCTTGCGCTTGTCGATCAAGTGCCTGGCCAGCTTGGCGGTGCTGGTGGTCTTGCCCGCACCTTGCAGGCCAGCCATCAGAATGACGGCCGGTGGCTGCGCCGCCAGATTGATATCGGCTACGCCGTCGCCCATGGTAAGGGCAAGTTCGCGGTTGACTATGCCGACCAGCGCCTGCCCCGGCGTGAGCGAACCCAGCACCTCTTGGCCGAGCGCCTTTTCTTTCACCCGGGCTATGAAGTCGCGCACCACCGGCAGCGCCACGTCGGCCTCCAGCAGGGCCATGCGCACCTCGCGCAGCATATCGGCCACGTTGCTCTCGGTGATGCGGGCCTGGCCGCGCATTTCCTTGACAAGGCGTGAGAGTCGGTCGGAGAGGGCTGAGGCCATGTTGCGCTTGGGTAAGGAATGGGGGCGGCGACAACACGCCTGACCAGGCATGGGCGCCGGGCAGGCAGGGCCGTTAAACTGTGCTTCCCATTCTAGCCGCGCCCCATTTTTCCGCTGCGCGCCCTGTCAATCCGATGAATCTGCTGCCCGCTCTTGCGACCACCCCGCACGTCACCTTGCTCACTGCGGTGGCCGCGCTGGCCTACGCCGTGCTGGCTTGGGCGCACCCGCGCATGAGCAGCGGACAAATCCGCGCCGTGCTGGCCTCGGCCTGGTTGCTGCACCTGCTGGTGCTGCTGCTCACCCTGTTCGAGCAACCGGCGCGCTTTGGCTTTGCACCCGCGCTCTCTTTCACCGCCTGGCTGGTGCTGACGGTCTACGCGCTGGAGAGCCGGCTCTACCCGCAATTGCAGGCACGCTGGACGCTGGCGGCGCTGGGTGCCGTGGCGCTGCTGCTGGCGCTGGCGTTCCCCGGCCAGCGCTACCCGGCCGTGCATTCGATCTGGCTGCCGCTGCACTGGGCGCTGGGCATTGCCTCATACGGCTTGGTGGCGGCCGCCGTGCTGCACGCCTGGTTGATGCAGCGCGCCGAAACATCGATGCGCCAGGGTGCATTGCCCGATACCGCCTTGCCCTTGCTGACGCTGGAGCGGCTGACGTTTCGTTTGCTGACGGCCGGTTTTGTCCTGCTCAGCGCCACCTTGCTGGCTGGCTGGTGGATTTCACAGGACTTCGTTCGCGACTGGATGTGGAGTCACAAAACCGCTTTCACCGCGCTTTCCTGGCTCACCCTTGCGCTGCTGCTGTGGGGCCGCTGGCGGCTTGGCTGGCGCGGCCACGTGGCTGCGCGCATGCTGTACGCGGGGGCGGGCTTGTTGCTGCTGGGCTATGCGGGTTCGCGCTTTGTGCTCGAAGTGCTGCTGCGCGTCTGAAGGAGCCGCCCCATGACCTTGAAATACCTGCTGGTTTTGTTGCTGCTGCTGGTGGCGTTCTGGATTTGGCGCAAGCAGCGTGTGAACCGGCGCCTGGAGCGCGAGCGCGCGGGCGCAGCCCAGACGCAGGCGCTGCGCCAGCCGGCGCCGATGCTGGCTTGTCTGCACTGCGGCACACATTTGCCCCACAGCGAGGCCGTGCTCGGCCGACAGGGCGCTTATTGCTGCCCCGAGCACCGCCAACAGCACGGGGATGAAGCGCGGTGAGCCGCGAGACCCCCTCGCAGTTTGCTCCCTCGTGGTTTTCGGCGCAGGACCACAGCAGCGCCGTAGGCAAACAACAGGCGCTTGGTTTTGTGCGCCTGTGGCGCACCTTCATGCGCGCCCGTCTGTTCATTGCCAGCGTGTTGCTGGCGCTGCAATTGTTCGTGCTGGCCACCCACACCGCAGGGCCGAGCTGGCTGCTGCTCATCAGCGTGCTGCACCTGGGTGCGGCGCTGGCGGTGCTGTTGTGGCTGCATCCCATCCCCAACAGCCCGCCGCTGCACCCCCAGTGGCTGCTGACGATTGGCATCGACGTGCTGGTGTTTGCCTGTCTGCAGCACCTCCAGTACGGCGGCATCAGCTATACGCCCTTGTTCGCTCTGCCAGTGCTGCTGGCCGCCCTGCTGGGCTCGCTCACCCTGGCCTTGACGACGGCTGCCTGCGTCACGCTGCTCTTGCTCGCCGAGGCGGCGCTCGGTGCGTTTTTTTTCAATGAAGTCTCCTCCGCCCGTTTTTTGCAAGCCGCCCTGACCGGCACCGGCTTCTTTCTGATTGCGCTGCTGGCGCAGCAACTCGCCGTGCGGCTGGCGCGCCAGGAAGCGCTGACGCAAAGCAGCCAATCCTCTGCCCGTGCGCAGGCCCAAGTCAATGCGCTGGTGATCGAAAATCTGAGCGAGGGTGTGCTGGTGGTCGATTCCCATGCCGTGGTGCGCAACTCCAACCCGGCCGCACAAGCCATGCTGATGCACCTGCCCCACCCGCAGCAGGCACGAGCACGGTTATCGGCCCGCGCTGAGTGGGCCGACTTGGCGATGTTGGTGAATAAAACCTTCGTGCTCGGCCAGCCGCAGACGTCCGAGCTCAACCTTGCCATGGACGAAAACCACACCCACCGACTGCGCGTGCGCAGCCGCCTGACCAGCGTCCCGGACGAATCCGAGGCCGGTCTGTGCGTGCTGTTTCTGGAGGACCTGCGCGAGGTCGAAGCGCGCCTGCGCACCGAAAAGCTAGCCGCCATGGGCCGCTTGTCGGCTGCCGTGGCGCATGAGATTCGCAACCCACTGTCGGCCATTGCGCAGGCCAACGCCTTGCTGGAGGAGGATGCCAGCCAAGCGACTCAAAAACGCCTGACGCACATGATCGATCAAAACGTGCAGCGGCTCGCGCGCATCGTCGACGACATCCTCAACGTCGTGCGTGTTCAATCCGGTGCCGCCGATCCGGCAGCGCTGGTATTACCGCTCGATGCGGCGCTGCACCAGATCAGTCGGGAATGGAGCCAGCAACACCAGGTCGGCGCCATCTTAAGCCTGCACACCCGTGCCCCCAGACTGCGGATCGGGTTCGACCACGAGCATCTGCGCCGGTTGCTGGTCAACCTGCTCGACAACGCACGGCGCCACTGCAGCGGCGCACCGGCGTCGATTCGTCTGAGCAGCCAGCCCAGCGGCAGCGCCCAGGTGCGCCTGTCGGTCTGGAGCGACGGCGCGCCGCTGGAGGCAGGCGTGCTGCGTCATTTATTTGAACCTTTTTTCTCCACGGACAGCCGCGCCAGCGGAATGGGCTTGTATATTTGCCGCGAACTGTGCCAGCGCTACGGCGCACAGATCGCCTACCAACGCCTGCGCCTTGAGCAAGGTCCGGGCAACGAGTTTTACCTGCTCATGCCCGCCGCCGCGCCGCCTCACCCGCCCGGACCTGTCACGTCTTGAGCCAGCCCATGCCTACCAGCCCCCGCTTGCTTGTGGTGGACGACGAGCCCGACCTGTGCACCCTGTACGAACTGTGCTTGCTGCGCGAGGGCTATGCGGTGGTGTGTGCGCGCGATCTGGCGCAAGCGCGCAACCTGCTGGCGCAGCAATGCTTTGACGTGCTGATCACCGATATGCGGCTGCCTGACGGTCTGGGTCTGGCGCTGCTGGACGAACTCAACCAGGCGCAGCGAGCAGAGAAAAGCATCGTCATCACCGCCTACGGTTCGGCTGAGAATGCGGTCCAATCGTTGAAATTGGGTGCCTTTGACTACCTGACCAAACCGGTTGACCTCAAGCAGTTGCGCGCCACCGTCGCTGCAGCCCTGCAAAGCCGGCCACGGCAAACCGCTTGTGAGCCGGGTCAAAGCGCGCTGCGCACGTCCCGCTCGCAGGACGCAGCAAGAGGTGCGGCGCAGTCGGCGCTGGAGCGCCTGGTCGGATCGGCGCCGAGCGTGCTGCAAATCAAAAACCGGATCATCAAGGTTGCCGCCAGCATGGCGCCGGTGCTGATCGTGGGCGAATCGGGCACCGGCAAGGAACTGGTGGCGCGCGCGGTGCATGCGTGCAGCCACCGCGCCAGCGGCGCGCTGGTAGCGGTCAATTGCGGCGCCATACCCGAGCACCTGATCGAGGCCGAATTTTTTGGCGTGCGCAAAGGTGCTTATACCGGCGCCACGCAAGACCGCAACGGCTATTTCCAGGCCGCCCAGGGCGGCAGCCTGCTGCTGGACGAAATTGGCGACCTGCCGCTGCCCATGCAGGCCAAGTTGCTGCGCGTGATTCAAGAGCGCCGCGTGCGCCCCCTGGGCAGCACGCAGGAAGAAGCGCTGGACGTGCGCTTGATCAGCGCCACCCACCGCGATCTGGCAGCCATGGTCCAGCGCGGCGAATTTCGGCAAGACCTGTTTTACCGCCTGAACGTGATCGAGCTGCGCACCCCGGCGCTGCGCGAGCGGCGCGAAGACCTGCCCGCGCTGGCGCGCGCGCTGCTGCAACGCCTCTGCGCCGAATCGGGTCAGCACGCGCCCGAGCTGGCGGCGCAGGCGCTGGCCTGGCTGGCGGCGCGCGAGCTGCCGGGCAATGTGCGCGAACTCGAAAACCTGCTGCAGCGCGCACTGGCGCTCAGCGACGGCCGCACACTGGATCTGGCCGATTTTGACGACGCTGCGCCGGTGTCGGCCGGCGCCGCGTCGCCTGCGAGTGCGCCCGCCCACAGCGACGTCGGGGTGCCGTCCGACCTGCAAGCCTATCTGGACGAGCAAGAGCGTCAGGTGCTGCAAAAAGCCTTGCAAGAGGCCGATTTCAACCGCACCGCGGCAGCGGCCCGGCTGGGGCTGAACCTGCGCCAGATGCGCTACCGCATCCAACGGCTCGGCATTGTCGTTCCCGCGCAGGCCAGCTCGGAGGATGAGCATGGCGTCTGAGCCGTTCCCGGGCAACGCCACGACCGACTGGAGCGGCGGCTGGCTGCGCGCGGCCCGGCGCTGCGAGTCATCCCATTTCGGCCCACGCCCGGCACAGACCGACGTCGATCTGATCGTCGTCCACGCCATCAGCTTGCCGCCCGGTGAATACGGCGGCGACCAGGTCGAACAATTTTTTGCCCACCGGCTCGACTGGCTGGCCCACCCTTATTTCGAGCACCTGCGCGGCCTGAGGGTATCGGCACATTTTTTCATTCGGCGCGACGGCGCGCTGCTGCAGTTCGTCGACGCCGATGCCCGCGCCTGGCACGCCGGCGCATCGAGCTGGCGCGGCCGCGAGCAGTGCAACGACCACTCGATCGGCATCGAACTCGAGGGACTGGAGGGCGATCGCTTCGAGTCGGCCCAGTACGCCCGCCTGGCCCACCTGTGCAACAGCCTGCGCCAGCGCTACCCGATCGCGCACGTCGTCGGCCACGAACACATCGCCCCTGGGCGCAAACACGACCCGGGCGCCGGATTCGACTGGCCGCTGTTGCAGCGCCTGCTGGGCTGGCCGAGTGAATGCGTTGCACCCGGCACCAGCGCAGGTTCAGGCTAAGTCCTGCGCCAGGCTTCTGGTCCAGCTTTTCCTTGCGGCAGAATTTTTTTTCTCAAACACTACCGGTAGTGGCTTGATATAGGGCGGCACACCATATATAGTGTCGTTGTCGTCAACTCACAAACGTCAGAACCGCGTCGATGGCGCCCTCCAGCGCCCTGCCCCAGCAGCTTTCACCCGTATTCTCTGCCTTTGCACCGCTTCGGCTCCTGCCCGCCCGCTGCCCCATGCGGTGGCCGCGCACCCCACCACACCCAAACAAGCATGCTGACCGCCCCCTCCAACCCATCGTCCAACACCGCCCTGCGCGCGAGCACCCACGCCATGCCAGCCGCAGCGGCCAGTTCCGAGTTCTCCCACTATCAAATCATCCGCCGCAACGGCGCGGTGGTGCCCTTTGAGCCGAGCAAAATAGCGGTGGCGCTGATGAAGGCTTTTTTGGCCGTGCACGGCACCCAGGGCGCGGCATCGGCCAGCGTGCGCGAGACGGTCGACACGCTGACCCAGACCGTGGTGCGTGCCCTGCTGCGCTCACGCCCAGGCGGCGGCACCTTCCACATCGAAGACGTGCAAGACCAGGTGGAACTGGGCCTGATGCGCGGTGGCCAGCACGAAGTCGCGCGTGCCTACGTGCTGTACCGCGAACGCCGCGCGCAAGAGCGCGCCGCCCAGGGCCAGCGGCAAACGCCTGCGCCCGCCGCACCACTGCACGTGATCGACGCTGGCGAACGCGTGCCGCTGGATCTGCAGCGGCTGCAGCACCTGATCGAAGCCGCCTGCGCCGGCCTGAGCCCGGACGTCTTGGCCGCTCCCATCCTGGCCGAGACCAAGCGCAACCTGTACGATGGCGTGCCGATCGAGGAGGTCTACAAGGCCGCCATTTTGGCCGCACGTACGCAAATCGAGCGCGACCCCGATTACAGCTTTGCCACCGCGCGCCTGCTGCTGCACACCATCGCGCGCGAGGTGCTGGGCGAGGAAGTGAGCGCGGCCGAGCTGGGCGCGCGCTACGCCGAACACTTTCCGCTGTTGATCAAAAAAGGGGTGGAGCACGAGCTGCTCGATGCAAGACTGCTGCAATTCGACCTGACGCGCCTGGGCGCGGCACTCAAGCCCGAGCGCGACCTGCAGTTCGATTACCTGGGCCTGCAAACCCTGTATGACCGCTATTTTTTGCACCTGCGCAAGACCCGCATCGAACTGCCGCAGTCTTTCTTCATGCGCGTGGCCATGGGCCTGGCGCTGGGTGAGATCGACCGCGAAGCGCGTGCGATCGAGTTCTACGAGCTGCTGTCTTCGTTCGACTTCATGTCCAGCACGCCCACGCTGTTCAACAGCGGCACGCGCCGCTCGCAGCTCTCGAGCTGCTACCTGAGCACCGTGCCCGACGACCTGGACGGGATTTACGAGTCGATCAAAGAAAACGCGTTGCTATCGAAATTCGCCGGCGGCCTGGGCAACGACTGGACGCGGGTACGCGCGCTGGGCGCGCACATCAAGGGCACCAACGGCGAATCGCAAGGCGTGGTGCCCTTTCTCAAGGTGGTCAACGACACCGCGGTGGCCGTCAATCAGGGCGGCAAACGCAAGGGCGCGGTCTGCGCCTACCTGGAAACCTGGCACCTGGACATCGAAGAATTCCTGGAGCTGCGCAAAAACACCGGCGACGACCGGCGCCGCACGCACGACATGAACACGGCGAACTGGATTCCCGACCTGTTCATGAAGCGCGTGCTGGAAAAAGGCGACTGGAGCCTGTTCTCGCCCAACGACGTGCCCGACCTGCACGACAAATTCGGCGCCGACTTTGAACAAGCCTATGTGGCCTACGAAGCCAAGGCCGCGCGCGGCGAGATCAGGCCCTACCGCAAAGTGCCGGCCAGCGACCTGTGGCGCAAGATGCTGTCTATGCTGTTCGAGACCGGCCACCCCTGGATCACCTTCAAAGACGCCTGCAACGTGCGCAGCCCGCAGCAACACGTCGGCGTGGTGCACAGCTCTAACCTGTGCACCGAGATCACGCTCAACACCAGCGACAGCGAAACCGCGGTCTGCAACCTGGGCTCGATCAACCTGCAAAAACACATCAGGAACGGCGCGCTCGACCACGACAAGCTGCAACAAACCATTGCCACCGCGATGCGCATGCTCGACAACGTGATCGACATCAACTACTACGCGGTCAAAAAGGCACGCGACGCCAACCTGCGCCACCGCCCGGTGGGCCTGGGCCTGATGGGCTTTCA
Source organism: Hydrogenophaga sp. (assembly GCF_014773545.1). Classification (GTDB taxonomy): domain Bacteria; phylum Pseudomonadota; class Gammaproteobacteria; order Burkholderiales; family Burkholderiaceae_C; genus Hydrogenophaga. The sequence continues at coordinate 130,939 of NZ_SDDV01000004.1, forward strand.
AGACGCGCTCTACGAGTTGCGCATTCCCTACGCCAGCCAGGCGGCAGTGGAGTTCGCCGACCGCTCGATGGAAGCGATCTGCTACCACGCCTACTGGGCCAGCACCGAACTTGCCCGCGAGCGCGGCCGCTACAGCAGCTTCAAAGGTTCGCTCTGGGACCAGGGCGTGCTGCCGCTAGACACGCTGGAACTGCTGAGCCAGGCGCGCGGCGGCTACGTCGATCTGGAGCGCAGCAGCACGCTAGACTGGGACGCCCTGCGACGGAAAATCGCTGCCGACGGCATGCGCAATTCCAACTGCGTGGCGATTGCGCCCACCGCCACCATCTCCAACATCGTCGGCGTCGACGCCTCGATCGAACCCTGCTTTGGCAACCTGTCGGTCAAGTCCAACCTATCGGGCGAATTCACCATCATCAACGGCTACTTGGTGCGCGACTTAAAGCGCCTTGGCCTGTGGGACGACGTGATGGTGATGGACCTGAAACACTTTGACGGCTCGCTGCGCGCGCTCGACCGCGTGCCGCAAGACATTAGAGCACTCTACGCCACCGCGTTCGAAATTGAACCGCTGTGGCTGGTGGAAGCCGCCGCACGGCGCCAGAAGTGGATCGACCAGGCGCAAAGCCTCAACATCTACATGGCCGGTGCCTCGGGCAAGAAACTCGACGAGACCTACAAGCTGGCTTGGCTGCGCGGGCTCAAAACCACCTACTACCTGCGCACCACTTCGGCCACGCAGGCGGAAAAATCAACCGGCCGCACCGGCCAGTTGAACGCGGTTTCGGTGCATGGCAGCGAGGCCACCCCCGTGGCCAGCGACGTGAAATTTTGCGCCATCAACGACCCCGGCTGCGAAGCCTGCCAGTAAAGCCCAGGCCGTTGGCACCCCGGGGCAAACCCCGCTTGTGATGCAAGACCGCAACAGCCAACGCCACCCCCTCGCATCCCTGGCAGGCTTTACTTTGCCAGTGGTGCGGCCTCCTCGATAATTCACCGCATTGGACCGACCATGTTGACCTGGGACGAACCCGCCACACCCGCCAGCAAGCCAGCGATCAGCCCCCTGATGCCGGCCGCCAGCGTACAGCGCGTCAACGCGGCCGACAAGCGCATCATCAACGGCAAGACCGACGTCAATCAACTGGTGCCGTTCAAGTACAAATGGGCCTGGGAAAAATACCTCGCCAGCTGCGCCAACCACTGGATGCCGCAAGAAGTCAACATGAGCCGCGACATCGCGCTCTGGAAAGATCCGAATGGCCTGAGCGAAGACGAGCGCCGCATCGTCAAACGCAACCTGGGTTTTTTCACCACCGCCGATTCGCTGGCGGCCAACAACATCGTGCTCGGCACCTACCGCCACATCACCGCACCCGAGTGCCGCCAGTTCCTGCTGCGCCAGGCGTTTGAGGAAGCCATCCACACCCACGCCTACCAGTACATCGTCGAGTCGCTCGGGCTGGACGAATCCGAGATTTTCAACGCCTACAACGAAATCCAGTCGATCCGCGACAAGGACGAGTTCCTGATCCCCTTCATCGAGGCGATCATGGACCCGCACTTCAACACCGGCTCGCCCGAGAACGACCAGACGCTGCTGAAAAGCCTGATCGTCTTCGCCTGCCTGATGGAAGGCCTGTTCTTCTACGTCGGCTTCACGCAGATTCTGGCGCTGGGGCGGCAGAACAAAATGACTGGAGCCGCCGAACAGTACCAGTACATCCTGCGCGACGAATCGATGCACTGCAATTTCGGCATCGACCTGATCAACGCCATCAAACTCGAAAATCCGCTGCTGTGGACCGCCGAATTCAAGGCCGAGATCAAGGCGCTGTTCATTCAGGCGGTCGAACTGGAATACCGCTACGCCGAAGACACCATGCCGCGCGGCGTGCTGGGCATGAACGCTTCCATGTTCAAGGGCTATCTGCGCTTCATTGCCAACCGGCGCGCGACGCAAATTGGTCTGGAGCCCATGTTTGGCCACGAAGAAAACCCGTTTCCCTGGATGAGCGAGATGATCGACCTGAAAAAGGAACGTAATTTCTTCGAAACCCGCGTGATCGAATACCAGACCGGCGGCTCATTGTCCTGGGACTGAGCTTGTGCTTGCTGCCGCAATGCCTCGTTTTGCATTCAAAACCATTTCTTCAATGCGGCATTTTTCGAGGTTTGGTTTTTACACCGAATTCAACTCGTCGGAGTCGAATGCGTGGCGCTCAGCCATCCGAGCCCCGGCCTTGAATCACTTCGCCGGCACCAGCACCGGTTGAAGTGTCCCATGCAACGTGAACCAGGAGAACACCATGGCAACTGCGAAAAAATCAACGGCTGCACCGGCCGCGCCCACCAAGAAAGCCGCTGCAACCGTGCCCAACACCGCTGCGGCGGCGGTGAAGAAAACGGCACCCGCGAAAAAGACACCCGCCGCAGCGGCCGAAGCGGCGCACACCACGCTCAATCCGCATGCAGCCTGGCCGTTTCCGACGTCGAAAAAGCCTTGAACACATAAACCTAAAAACCGCAGTTGACCGCTGATTTCCGCTTGGAATGCCGCATGGACACTCACTTTTGTACCCACGCGCAGACGCACCTTCTGGGTGACAGCGCTACCTGCCGGATTGAGCCGCCGCAGCCGCGCCTGGGGGCGTTGCTCCGCCTTGCAGGCAGTAGCCTGCCGCGTTGTCGCGCCTACCCAGACGCGCCCGCATCGGCCCACTCCGGCAGGTCCAACTGCGGTTTCTAGGTTGAACCGAGATTGTCCATTCGGCTTGGGTCGGCGGCGGATGCCGCAGCGCGGGTTGCGTTGTTTCGACTGACAAACCCATGGCTTGCGCCGTGGGCGCTGAGCTGGAGCCGTTGCCGGGCCGGGGCGTGGATCGGGTGCAGCCGGGTGCGGTGCGCAATCCTTGCGCGATGTTTTGCAGGACGTGAGTGGAAACACGCACCCGCGGCCCGTAACGCGGCTGACGCTGGATAAGTGATCGGGTGTTTCTTGCGGTGTCGTGTGCTGCGATAAGTTCTCAGTGTTCGCGCAGCCGGGCGCGCAGCCGGGCGATCGACTGGCTGTGCAACTGGCAAATGCGCGACTCGGTGACGCCGAGCACGGCGGCAATTTCCTTCAGGTTCATGTCGTGTTCGTAATACATGCTCATGATCTGCTGCTCGCGCTCGGGCAGCAGCCCGATGGCGGCCACCAGCGCGCTGCGCATGCGCTGATCTTGCAGCACGGCACTGGGCTCGGCCTCGCTGTTACCCTGGTGGCGCTCCAGAAAACCGTCGTCGTCTTCCCCGTGGCCGCTGAGGTCTTCCAGGTACACCAACTGGGTGCCGCGCACCTTGGCCAGCAGGCTCTGGTAGTCGGTCAGCGACAGACCCAGCTCCTGCGCAATCTCCGACTCCAGCGGCGTGCGCTGCAGCTTTTGCTGCAGGCGGTGCAGCGCCTGCTCGATCTCTTTTTGACTCTTGCGCGAGCCGCGCGACATCCAGTCGCCGCCGCGCAGCTCGTCGATCATGGCGCCGCGGATGCGCTGGCTGGCAAAGGTCTCGAATTGCACCCCCTGCGCGGGCTCAAAGCGCGCAATCGCTTCGGTCAGACCCATCATGCCGACCTGGATCAGATCATCGAGCTCGACGCTCGGCGGCAGCTTGGCGATCATGTGGTGCGCCAAGCGACGCACCAAGGGCGTGTATTGGCGCAACTGGTCGTCTCGCTGCAGCTTGCCTTTGGCGGTGTACATCGCAATCAACTCCAGTAGCCGGGTGCAACGCCAGCGCGGTTTGTACCCCGCGCCGCGGCAGCCGGGTTCCAAGGCGGTGTCTGTGCTGTGTGCGGCGGGTGTGGCGGCCAGACCAGCGCCGCTTGCAGCACCTGCAGACCCCAGGTCTGAAGCGGCCAGGTGTGCAGCCGCAGGCCGAGATGGCGTTGCGCACATGCGCTCACGCGGGTGAGCACCTGCGACAGCGGCACCTGGGGCAGCTCGGGCGTGCTCAGCTCCAGCGGCGCCAGCACCGGTATCAGGCCGGCTGCGTGCAGCAGTTTGAGCGTGCCATAGGCGTCGATGCTGGATTGCGGCTGGTTCAGCACGGGCACCAGGGCGCGGGCTGAGAGGCCCGATAGCAGTTGCGTGAGCGCGAAGGCGGGTGCAAACAGCAGCACCAGGCTGCCGCTGGCAAAGGGCGCAAGCAGCCGCGCCAGCGCCGTCGACGCGCCGGCGAGTTGGGCGGTTTGCTGCAGGGCATGCAGGCCCAGCGCACCCGGCATGACCAGCCAGTCGGCGCCATGGGCGGCCCGGCCCAGCCCGCTGATGGACGGGTCTTGCAGCGCCGACAGCAGACCGATCGGACCCCCGCCGTCCCGATCCGGCGCGGGCGGCTCGGTGGCGCTGGCGTCTATGATGACCACGCGCTGGCCCAGCGCGGTGAGCTGCGCGGCCAGGGTGCAAAGCAGCTCGTAGGCGTGCTGCGGATGGGCCGGACAGGCCAGCGGCATCAAGCGCGTGCCGTGTTCGGCTGCTGCGCCGTCGTGCCGGTCAGCGAGTGGGTTGAACTGGATGTCAAACATGCGCGGCCCCCAGGTCGATATGGCGGGTTGACGAATGCGCAAAGTAAAGCCCCATGTCGGTGGGCAGCGGATCAAAAGCCGATTTGCCCGCGCTGCCCAGCGACATTCGAACCCATGCGGCTGCATCGGGCGCTTGCCAGTCCTCGGGCACGCCCTGTCCATTGGAGACGCCGCGCAGCGTGACTTGGTGGCGGATCAGCACGTCGAGCACCGGACCGAGCTTGACCGCCTCGTCAACCTTGGACAACACCACACCATGCAGCGTGCTGGGCTTGAAGGCCGTGAGCACTTCGTCGAGTGTATCGCCGTGCGCGCCGGCGTTGAGCAGCAGGCATTTTTTTAGCTTTGGCAGCGCCAGCAGGTCGAGCAGGTCTGGGATGCGCTGATCCCGCTGGCCCAGGCCGGGGGTGTCGATCAGCACCAGGCGTTTGTTGGCCAGCAAGGTGAGCAAGTCCTTCAGGGCAGCGTGATCGTGTGCCTGATGCGCGACCACGCCCAGCATCCGGCCGTAGGCGCGCAGTTGCTCGTAACCCGCGGCGCGCTGCGTATCGAGCGTGATGATGCCCACGCTGGCGGCACCGAAGCGCTTGACGCACTGGGCTGCAATTTTGGCTGCGGTGGTGGTTTTGCCTACCCCGGTGGCGCCGATGAGCGCGAGCACGCCGCCTTCGTCGCACAAACCGGCATCGGTGGCGGCGACCTTGAGGTTGCGGGTGATGACGTCTATCACCCAGTGCACCGCCTCGGGCGCGCCGCTGTTAGCCGGCAGGCGCTCCAGCACGGCGCGCGATATGCTGGGCGAGTAGCCGGCGCGTATGAGTTTGAGCATCAGATTGGCCTGAACCGGGTTTTGCTTGGACGCGCCGAGCCAGGTCAGTGTGTTGAAGCGCTCCTCTATCATGTCCTTCAGGGCACAGAGCTCCAGCGCGACGGCGCGCTGGTTCAGGTCGATGCCGCGCACCGGTGTCGCCGCATCGGCCTGGCCGCTCTCGGGCCTGATGTGGGTGCTGCGCAGCGTCGCAGGCGCTTGGGCTGCTGCAGCCACCACCGGGGCATGTCGTTGCGGCAACAGAACAGGTTCGGCGCGCGGTGTCGGCATCTGTGACGTTTGCGGCATCTGCCCGCTGGCGTCGCTGGCACTCTCACGGCGTTTGCGCAGCATGCGTTCGCGCACGTACTCCTGAAACGACAGCGTGCTCATGGCCAGGGTCTGGGTGTCCTCATCCACCGTGTCGCCTGCGGTTGCCAGTGGCGCAGCGGCACGCGGGCTTTGCCTGCCTGCAGCGCTGGGTGGCGTCAGCGCAGCCAGGCTTTCCTCGGCGGCGGCCATCACCTCGAAGCCATCGTCGGTGCTGCGGGTCGAGAGAATGACGGCGCTGTCGCCAAAGGCATGACGCGCCTTGGCCAGCGCTTCGCGCGAACTGGGGGCACTGAAACGCTGGATTTTCATGCAAGCTCTCCAAGAATCGGGCCGATGCGGATCAGGTGCGTATCCGGTATTTCACTGTGCGCAAGCACCTGCAAGCGCGGCGCGGCGCGGCGCAGCAAGCGCGCCATGGCGTTGCGAATCGCGTCCGGCACCAGCAGGCAGGCCGGTACGCCTTTTTCCTCCTGGCGGTTGGCGATTTCGGTCGCCGACTTGCTGAGCATTTCGGCCACGCCGGGGTCGAGCACACCGCCGCCGCCCGCCGCCAGTGCCTGCATCAGCAGCCGCTCCAGGCCGGGTTCGATGGCGATCACCTCGAGTTCTTTGACGGCACCGTAGATCTGCTGCACGATCGCCGGTGCCAGCGCCATGCGCACGCGCCGCGCCAGCTCGATCGGCTCGGTGGTGGCGCTGGCGTGCTCGGCGATCGACTCGATGATGGTGCGAATGTCGCGCACGTGCACCGACTCTTCCAGCAGCAATTGCAGGACTTTTTGGAACGCAGCGACGGAAATCATTTTCGGCACGACTTCTTCGATCAGTTTCGGGGCCAGGCGGGTGACGTGGTCAACCAGATCCTGGGTCTCGGTTCGGCTCAACAATTTGGCCGCCTGGACTTGCATCAAGTGTGAAAGATGCGTGGCCAGCACGGTCTCGGAATCAACCACGGTAAAACCGGCCATCTGCGCGTTTTCTCGCTGCTTGTCCTCGATCCAGTGCGCCGGCAGGCCGAACGCCGGGTCGGTGGTGGGGGTGCCTATCAGTGGCGTGCCAATGCCACCCGGGTCGATCGCCAGGAACATGCCGGGAAACACCTCGCCATCGCCCACCACCACGCCGCGCAGCGTGATGCGGTAGCCGCTCGGGCGCAGCTCCAGGTTGTCGCGCACGTGCACCGCCGGCGGCAAAAACCCGACTTCCTGCGCGAACTTCTTGCGCACGCCTTTGATGCGCGCCAGCAAGTCGCCCTGGCGGCCCTTGTCGACCATGGCCAGCAGCCGGTAGCCCAACTCCAGGCCGAGCAGGTCAACCGGCTGCAAGTCGTCCCAACTGGCTTCGCCATCGCTGGCAGCAGGCGGCGCGGTCGGCCCGGGCTTGGGTCGGCGCTCTTCATGCAGCCGCCAGGCACCCAGCGTCGCAACGGCAGTGGCAAAGCCCAGGAACACCAGGTTCGGCATACCAGGAATCACCCCCAGCAACAACAGCACGCCGGCGGTGATGAACATCACGCGCGAGGAGACGAACAACTGGTTCGAGACCTGCGCGCCCAGGTCTTCCTCCTTGCCCACGCGCGAGACCACCATGGCGGCCGCAATCGAGATCAGCATGGCCGGAATCTGCGCCACCAAGGCGTCGCCGACAGCCAGCAAAATATAGCTGTTGGCGGCCTCGCCGGCCGACAGGCCGTGCTGCATCATCCCGACCGCGAAGCCGCCGATGATGGTGATGAGCAAAATCAGAATGGCGGCAATGGCGTCGCCGCGCACGAACTTGGCCGCACCGTCCATGGCGCCGAAAAATTCGGCTTCCTCGCCCACTTCGGCGCGCCGGCGCTTGGCTTCTTTTTCGTCGATCAGGCCGGCGTTGAGGTCGGCGTCAACCGCCATTTGCTTGCCTGGCATGGCGTCCAGCGTGAAGCGCGCCGACACCTCGGCAATGCGCTCGGCGCCTTTGGTGACGACGATGAAATTGATCACCACCAGAATTAGGAACACGATCAGACCGACGGCGAAATTGCCGCCGATCAAAAAACTGCCAAAGGCCTCGATCACCGCGCCGGCCGCACCCGGGCCGGTGTGGCCTTCGAGCAACACGATGCGGGTGGAGGCGACGTTGAGCGACAGACGCAGCAAGGTGGTGATCAGCAACACGGCCGGAAAGACCGAGAAGTCCAGCGGCCGCTTCATGTAGGAAGCCACCAGCATCACCGCCACCGCCAGCGTGATGTTGAGGGTGAAGAAAATGTCGAGCAGCCAGGGCGGCAGCGGCAGCACCATCATCGACAGCACCACCACCACCAGCATGGGCGCGGCCAGCCCGCCGGCCCAGCCTGCGTTGCGCGCCAGCCATTGCTGCAACTGCTTCAAGGCGCAGACTCCTTCGGCTGCGCCTTGAAGTGCGGATCGAGCTCGGGCGGCACCTGCGGTGTCGGCGCCTGAGCCGGCATCACGCCCTGGCCCTTGAGTGCGGCTTGCACCTGGTACACGTAGGCCAGCACCTGCGCCACCGCGGTGTACAGGGCCGAAGGGATTTCCTGGTTGATTTCAGCGTGCGCGTAGAGCGCGCGCGCCAGCATCGGCGCTTGCAACACCGGTACCTCGCTGGCGCGTGCGAGGTCGCGGATCGCCAGCGCGATCAGGTCAGCCCCCTTGGCCACCACGCGCGGCGCGGCCATGCTGGCGTCGTCGTAGCGAATGGCCACCGCGTAATGGGTCGGGTTCATGATCACCAGGTCGGCCTTGGGCACGGCAGCCACGCTGTTGCGCTGAGCCAGTTGGCGCTGGCGTGCGCGCCGCTGGGCGTTGATGAGCGGGTCGCCTTCGGCTTCCTTGAATTCGCGCCGCACTTCATCGATCGACATGCGCAGGCGACGGCCGTGCAAGAATTTCTGCAACGGCAGGTCGATCACGGCAAACAGCAACAGCACCGCCACCAGCAGCCCGACGCCGGTCAAAATCCAGTCGCCCAGTTGACCGAGTGCGGCCTCCAGCGGATGCAGCAGCAGTGTGCCAAAGGCGTGCAAATGGCGGGCCAGAAACTGCCAGGCGATGACGCCGATGATCAGGCTCAGCACCAGCAGCTTGAAGGTTTCGGCCATTTGCTGCATCGAAAACAAGCGGCCAAAGCCAGCCAGCGGGCTGATGCGAGAAATATCGGGCGTGATGGGTTTGCTGCTCAGCGCCGAGCTGCCGCTGGCCACCAGCGTGAGCACCTCGAGCAGCAGCAACGCCAGCCCCAGGGGCAGCACCAGCAGCAGACCCTGCAGGGTGGCATCCACCAGCCGCTGCGGCGCCAGTTCGGGCTGCAGCAAGGCATGGTGGTCAAAGTGAAACTGGCGGCGCAGCATGTCGTGCATCAGGTGGTAGCCCAGCGGCAGCAGCGCCAGCAGCAACAGGGAGCCGCCGCCGAGCACCGCCAGGTTGGACAAGTCCTTGGAGTGCGCCACCTGACCGTCGTCGCGCGCCTTTTTCAGGCGCTGCTCGGTCGCCGGTAGGTTCTTGTCCTGACTGGAGTCTTCCATGGTGTTGACGGATCGGGGGGATGAGCCCGATTTTGAAAGCCTGCATGCAAGGAGAAAGCGCGATAAGGCCTGTTGCGACCCGGTTTTAGCGCGCTTTGAGGAGCGCCTGGGCGGCTTGAAAAGCCTAAAATCAAGGCATGAGATCCGTCCCGTCCAGCCCCGACAGCAGCCTGACCAGCGCGCTCATTGGCGGGAACTTGGGTGACAGCAGCTACGAACTGACGTCGAGGCCCGAGATATTTGAGCTGTTTTGGCAGATTGCGCAGCAGCGGCAATCTGCCAGTCTGGTGGTGCTGAATCCGGACGAATCGACCCAGCCTCAGTTGGTGCAGTCCTTCAGTTCCAACGTATTCGAACTCGATCAGGACGCCGACACGATGGAATTCGACCTGCCGATGGCGGCGCCGCCGGTTGCGCGCGGCCACCTGCTCCGGGGCTCGGTCAAGTTGCACGGCGTCATGCTCACTTTCGAAGCCGAGGTGATCGGCACCAGAATGTCCCAGCAAGGCCGCGACAGCGCCCTTATCACCAGCTTGCCGCGGCGGCTTTTCAGGTTGCAACGCCGGGACAGCTTTCGCGTCCCGGTGCCCGGCTCTTACAAAATCAGGGTATCACTCTCGCCCGAACACAAGCACCTGCAAAATCTGCGCGTGCTCGATGTCAGTTGTGGTGGCGTCTCGGTGCTGCTGCGCACGCTGGTCGACGAGGTGCCGCTGGGCCGCCATTTTTCACCCGGTGTGTTCAGCAGCGACGCAGACGGCGCCGTCACCAGCTACGAAGCGCAAATGATTGTTCGGCACGTCCGCAGCGCCCCGCCCAGTCTGAATCACCTGATGGATGAAATCAAGGACAGGAACGTGGCGGGTGGGGCGACAAAATTTCAACCATTCAAGCTGCCGGCGGTAGCCAGCGCCGAAAAATTTGAACTGATGCAGCTTGGGATCGAATTCCGTCACATGTCCATGGGCCTGGAGCGCAGCCTGGCGCGGCTGGTCAACGAACTCGCGCTGGCGCTCATGACCCGGGCGCGCGACGACGTTTGGCGCTGATTTTCATTAAAAACCCAGGCTGGCCAGCAACTCGTCGACCTGTTTTTGGTCGCTCACCACGTCGCCTCGGCCTTCGGGCCTGTGCACCGGTCCGCCCAGCTCGGTGGTGCTGCCTGGCCCGGCCTGGCCGGCCGACGCTGACTGCAGCAGCAAGGCCAGCAATTGCTCTTCAATCGTGCTGGCGAGCTTGGCCACCCGGTCTATCACCTGGCCGGTGAGGTCGTGAAAATCTTGCGCCAGCATGATCTCGGTCAGATGCGCGTCGGTGGACTGGCTGCGGACGGCGATCTGGTTCAATGGCGCTGCCAGCGCCGGATGTTGCTGCGCCAGTTGCCGCGCCAGCTCGAACACCTGGCCTTGCTCGGTCTTGGCCGCCTCGACCCGGTTCAACACCTTTTCGGCTGCATCACCCGTCAGGCGCGCAATGTAGGACAGGCGGCTTTGCGCGTCGGGCAATTGGTCTAGCGTGCCCTTGAGCCGGTCGGCGTAGCCGAGTTCTTTCAGCGCGTCGTGCAACTGGCGCGTGATGGCGCCGAGTTGCTGGAACATGGCGGTGCTGCTGGCGCCGTTGGGGTGCTCGTGGATCATGTGGCAGGTCTTTTCACAAACCGAGTTTTTTGAAGATGTGGGCCAGCTTTTCTTCCAGCGTGGCCTTGGTAAAGGGTTTGACGATGTAGCCCGCCGCACCGCCCTTGGCAGCCATCACGATGTCTTCCTTGCGCGCCTCGGCCGTCACCATCAGCACCGGCAGATGTTTGAGTTTTTCGTCTTTCTTGATCTCTGTCAGCAACTCGAAGCCGTTCAGGTTCGGCATGTTGATGTCAGTGACGACGAAGCCAAAGCCACCGGCGCGCAGCTTGTTCATGGCCACCACGCCGTCTTCGGCTTCATCGGCATCGGCGTGACCCAGTTCCTTGAGCAGGTTGCGCACGATGCGACGCATGGTGGAGAAGTCATCAACGATCAGGAATTTCATCGGGCTGGCCATGGCGGCGTCTTGTGGGGGGAAAACAAATCAGGTTCCATGCGGTCAGCGTACCGATTCTGCCCGGGGCTGAACCAACTGTGGCGGCAAGCCAGGCACAGGTGCGGCGATGGGTGGCACGACGCCAGCGATGCCAGGCGGCGCCGCCACCGGTGTCTTGGCCAGTTGCATGCGAAGCTCGGCCTCGTGCGTCAAAATCACCAGGCTGATGCGCCGGTTGATCGGGTCGGTGGGCCGCTCGGGTACCAGCAACTGGCTGGCAGCCAGCCCTTCGACCCGCAGCAGCCGGTCATCGGGCAAGCCGCCGGCGACCAGTTCACGCCGCGAGGCATTGGCCCGGTCGGCCGAGAGCTCCCAGTTGCTGTAGCCGCGGTAGCCGCCGACGAACGGCGTGGCGTCGGTGTGGCCGGCCAGCGCAATGCGGTTTTCCACGTCGACCAGGGCCGCGCCTATGGCGCGCAGAATGCTGCGCATATGGGGCTGGACCGTGATGCCGCCGGTCTCGAACATGGGGCGTTGGTGCTGATCGACGATCTGGATGTGCAACCCGTCTGTGGTCTGGTTGAGTTGGATCTGCGAGCGGTATTCAGCCAACAGCGGGTTGCCGGCGATCAGTGCATCAATTTCGCGCTGCAGCGCGTCGATGCGCTGCGCATCGACGCGCGCCTGCGTGGCACGCGCCATTTGCGCACCCATCATCTTGGCTGCGCGTTCGGCGTCGCCGCCGTCGACCTGACCGCTGGCCTTGCTCAGGTCACGTCCGCCGCCGGGCAGAATGCTATCGCTGTTGCCGGTGCCGGCGCCGCCCATCAGGGCGACCTGGATCGGGGTGCTGAAATAGCTGGCAATGCCTTCGAGCTCGCCCTTGGCGGTCGAGCCCAGCAGCCACATAAGCAAAAAGAACGCCATCATGGCGGTCACGAAGTCGGCGTAGGCAATCTTCCAGGCGCCGCCGTGGGCGGCGTGCCCGCTCTTTTTGATCCGCTTGATGATGATGGGCTGGAGTTTCTTGCCTTCGCCTGCCATGGTGCTGCTCCTGCGCTGGGTGAACCGGTTACTTCTTGCCTTTGACGTGACTTTCCAGCTCGGTGAATGTGGGTCGTTCGGTCGAGATCAACACCTTGCGGCCGAACTCGATCGCCGTGGTCGGCGCATAACCTTGCATGCTGGCCAGCAAGGTGGTCTTGATGCACTGCAATTCTTTGCTGCTCTCATCGACCTTTTGCTCCAGCACGCCGGCCAGCGGGTCGGCAATTGCGTAGGCCAGGAAAATGCCCAGAAAGGTGCCGACCAAGGCAGCGCCGATCATGCCGCCCAGCACCGCCGGGGGTTGGCCGACCGAGCTCATGGTCTTGATCACGCCCAGCACGGCGGCCACGATGCCAAAGGCCGGCAAGCCGGCAGCCAGCCGTGCGATGGCCGCCACCGGCGCATGTTTTTCGTGGTGATGGGTTTCAATTTCGCTGTCCATCAGCGACTCGATTTCGTGCGCGTTGAGGTTGCCCGAGACCATCATACGCAGGTAGTCGGTGATGAACTCGACCACGTGGTGGTCGGCGGCAATGGTGGGGTACTTCTTGAACAGCGCCGATTGATCCGGGTTTTCCACGTCTTGTTCGATCGCCATCAAGCCTTCCTTGCGCGCCTTTTGCAAAATATCGTACTGCAAGGCCAACAGCTCCAGATAGCGCCCCTTGGTGTACTTGGAGCCCTTGAACGCACTCGGCAAAGCTTGCAAAGTGGCCTTGAGTACCTTGGGCTGGTTGCACACGATGAAAGCGCCCAGGGCGCCACCGCCGATGATCATCAACTCTACATGCAGCACCTTCAGGATCGGCGCCATATTGCCGCCAGCGAGCATAAAGCCGCCAAAGACGCAGCCCAGCGCAATCAGGTAACCAATGATGACAAACATGTTCTCGACCCCGATGACTGGCCGAACCGCACGCTGCGCGCGCAAGCCGGTTGACTGCCTTAGCTATCGGCCAACTCTAGGTTGAATTGAGGCGGGACATGAAAGCGAAATAGGCCCGCAAGCGGGCCTATTTCGGTGTTTGAGCCTGCTCTTTCAGTGCAGGCGCAGTCCACCGCCAGCGCTGCCCTTGCCGGCGCGCGCCGGCGGTTGGCACAGGCCGCAGACAAAGTGGCGCGCATTCTCATACGGCTCGGTGACGAAGTGGCCGCCGCAGCAAGAGCATGAGGTCAGCGTCAGCATGCCGTTGTCGACGAACTTGACCAGACGCCAGGCCCGTGTGATCGACAGCAGCGGCTCGATCGCGCTGGCCTGCATCTGCTCGCGGTACAGGTCAAATGCCTTGATGACGGTGTCGATTTCCTCCAGCACGCTCGATTTGGCCAGGTATTCGTGAATGTTCAGAAACAAGGACGCGTGCACGTTGGGCTGCCAGGTCAGGAACCAGTCGGTGGAAAAGGGCAGTTGACCCTTGGACGGGCTCTTGCCCGCCACCTCCTTGTACAGCCGCAGCAGGCGCTCGTAGGACAGGCTGGTTTCGTACTCCAGCACCTGCAGCCGGGCGCCGAGCCGGATCAGCGCCACGGCACGTTCGATTTCGCGCGCCTCTTTGAGAATGCTTTTTGTGCTGGCCATGACGGACTCCAGGCAGGAACAAGGGCTGGCACAGGCAAAGAGCCGAGCAAACGGCTGTGCTGGCTCAGGGCTGAGGCGTTGGGGTATGGGTGGTGCCGCTCAGCGGACGGTCGCCATCGAATCCGTAAAGCGCCCGGCCAGCAAAATGCTTGCGTGCAGTTGCGTGGTGGTGGCGTTGTCGACCTTCTTCACGTTGTGGCTGGTCAGCAGGTTCCAGACCAGATCGTCGTCGACCCGGAAACGGCACAGCAACATGTTGCTGGCAGCTATTTTGAGCAACTGTGCGCTCGTGAGCATGCCCAGCAGTTCAGCCGCTTCCTCCGAGATGCCGAGCCGATACAGCGCCTGCGCGCGATCCTTGCGAATCAGGTTTTGCGCCAGCATCAGGTAACTCAGGTTGGCTTCGCGGATTTCGGCCAAAACTTGTTCGCTGTCCATGAAATTCTCCTTGAATACAGACGCTTGGGGGCGGGTGTGTGCAGACATTCGCTGACCCGATGTGAAGGATTGTGTCGATGGTGAAAAATTCTTGAATCAGCGAATGGCGGTTTGCTCTGTCAGGTGTGGCGCCTGCGCATGTCGGGCATTGGCGTACATCCTTGGTTTTCAATCACCGATGGTCTTCTGGCGTGGCCGGCCTCGATGGGCGGAACTGAACCCGACAAATCGGCCTTATTCGGGCCACGGTTCGCGCTGCAGCGCTAAAGAATACGCCGGGGCCACCGAAATTGAGCTCAACGAGCTTCTAGAAAGGTTCGTCGTCCGGCAAGCAAAGCGGTGAGACGGTCAGCGGCCCCGGGGCCGAGCCGACGCGCCACCAGCCACCGGTCATGGCGGCCGGCCGCAAGGCTGGCGTTGAGATCGGCAGCGATGCCCGATTGTTTTGTTTCCATTTTTTAGGAGTTAAACATGAGCACCATCAACACCAACGTGATGTCCCTCAACGCCCAGCGCAACCTGAGCGCTTCGCAGGGCTCGTTGGCCACTTCCATGCAGCGCCTCTCGTCGGGTCTGCGTGTGAACAGCGCCAAAGACGACGCCGCCGGCCTGGCGATTGCCGAGCGCATGAACGCGCAGGTCAAGGGCATGAACGTGGCGATTCGCAACGCCAACGACGGCATCTCGCTGGCGCAGACCGCCGAGAGCGCGCTCGGCAGCATCGGCAACAACCTGCAGCGCATGCGTGAGCTGGCGGTGCAGGCCGCCAACGACACCAACGGCGCGAGCGACCGCGCCGCGCTCAATACCGAATTCCAGGCCCTGGCGGTGGAAAATGCGCGCGTGATCTCCAGCACCGAATTCAACAACCAAAAGCTGCTCACTGCAACGGGCGGCACGGCGGGCGCTTTCACGTTCCAGGTGGGTGCCGAAAGCGCGGGCGACAACCAGATCACCGTCACCACGACCAACATCGCCACCGCCATGACCGCCGCCACCCAGGGCCCGACGGCCTCGCTGGGCGCGACCTCTGGCACACCGCCAGTGACCGCCATCACCGGCGCCAGCGCGCGCGCGGCGATGGATGCGCTGGACGTGGCCATCGACGCCGTCACCAGCGCCCGCTCGAACTTCGGTGCGGTGCAAAACCGCTTTGAATCGGTGATCTCCAACCTGCAGGTGGCGTCGGAGAACCAGGCTGCCTCGCGTGGGCGCATCATGGACGCCGACTTTGCCAAGGAAACCGCCAGCCTCTCGCGCGGTCAGATCCTGCAGCAAGCCGGCACCGCCATGATCGCGCAGGCCAACCAGTTGCCGCAGGGCGTGCTGTCGCTGCTGCGCTGAGTCGGGCGCAGGCCGCTTGCGTGCGGTCCGTTCATTTTGTTGAGGAGCGCCCATGGCGACCATTTCAGCACCCGGCATCGGCAGCGGGCTCGACGTCAAAGGCATCGTCACGCAACTGGTGGCGCTGGAGAGGGCGCCGTTGCGGCAGTTGCAAACCCAGGCCGCCTCGCTGCAGACCCGGCTTTCCACCTTTGGCAGCATACAGTCGCAGGTTTCGGCGCTGGGCGACGCGGCGGCCCGGCTGGCCCGGCCAGACGGCTGGAACGCCGTCAGCGCCAGCTCGTCCAACCCGGCGGCGGTGGGCGTGAGCGCGGCTGCGGGTGCGCCCGTCACCTCGCTCACCCTGACGGTGCAGCAACTGGCGCGCTCGCAATCGACCACATCGGTCGCGCTGGCCAGCGCCAGCACGGTAGGTGCGGGGGCGCTGACGCTGCAACTGGGCCGCTGGAGCGGCAACGCCTTCACGCCCGGCAGCGCTGCGCCGGTGAGCCTGACGATCGATCCCCTGGACACGCTGGCAAGCGTGGCCAGCAAAATCAACGCCGCCGCCACAGGCGTGAGCGCCAGCGTGTTGCGCGACGCTGCCGGCGAGCGGCTGCTGCTGCGTTCGAGCGCCAGCGGCGAGGCGAACGGTTTTCGCATCACCGCGAACGACGCCGACGGCACCCATGGCGACGCCAGCGGCCTGTCGCGGCTGGCCTTTGACGCCGCCAACCCGGCCGGCCAGACGCTGACCCAGGCCGGACAAGACGCGCGCGCCACGGTCAACGGCGTGGCCATCACCTCGGCCAGCAACCGCCTGAACGATGCGCTCGATGGACTGACGATCGAGCTCGCGCAGGTCACGGCCGAACCGGTGGAGCTCAGGGTCAGCACCGACTTGGCGGCGGCGCGGA
Organism: Hydrogenophaga sp.; assembly: GCF_014773545.1. Classification (GTDB taxonomy): domain Bacteria; phylum Pseudomonadota; class Gammaproteobacteria; order Burkholderiales; family Burkholderiaceae_C; genus Hydrogenophaga. The sequence goes on from NZ_SDDV01000004.1 coordinate 147,493, forward strand.
AAAACATCGAGGCCTTCGTGGCTGCTTACAACACGCTCAACACCAGCTTGACGACGGCAACCCGCTTCGACGCCGGCAGCCGAACGGCTGGTCCGCTGCAGGGCGACGCCACCGCCATTGGCTTGCAAAACGCCTTGCGCGGCATGCTGCGCTCGGTCAGCGCCAGCAGCCCGTTTGCGCGCCTGAGCGACATCGGTATCGAAATGCAGACCGGCGGTGCGCTGCAAATCAGGGACGACCGGCTCAATGCCGCGCTATCGAATTTTCAGGGCGTGCGCGCCTTGTTCACTCTCTCCAGCAGCGACCCCGGCGCGCGCGGCTTTGGTTTGAAGGTCGACGCATTCGCTGACGGCCTGATCGCCGCCGACGGCATGGTCAGCACCAAAAAGGCGGGCATTCAGCAGTCGATCAGCCGCAACGGGCGCGAGCAAGACCGGGTCAACGAGCGCGCCCAGCGAGTGGAGCTGCGCCTGCTGGCGCAGTACAACGCCATGGACGCGCAGGTCGGCAGACTCAACAGCCTGAACGCCTTTGTGACGCAGCAAATCACGCTGTGGAACCGCAGCACCGGTTGACGCAGCAGCCGCGTCTTTGCGCCAGTGCCCGCATGTGCGCGCTGCGGCATCGAAGTCGGTCATTGGCTCGAATTGCATGAGCAAAGTCATGGATAAAACGTTTTTTATAAAATCAAACGTTTTACTGGCACCTAATAGGGCTGAATCAGCGCAAGCGATCGGCCCGCTGCGGCTCTTGCATACCTACAGGAACACCATGACGTCACGCACCCCAATTCACAGCTTGCAGGTCGATAGCGAACTGTTTGACTTCGTCAACACCCGTGTGTTGCCCGGCACCGCCGTCGACAGCGACGTCTTTTGGCGCGGCTTTGACGCGCTGGTGGCCGATCTGGCGCCGAAAAATGCCGCCCTGCTGGCCGAGCGTGACCGCCTGCAGGCTGAGCTCGACCGCTGGCATCAGACGCACCCCGGCCCGATTCAAGATACGGCGGCTTATCGCGCTTTTCTGCTGCAGATCGGCTACTTGGTGCCTGAGCCGGCGCAGGCGCGCATCAGCACCGAAGGCGTGGACGACGAGCTGGCGCTGCAGGCCGGGCCGCAGTTGGTGGTGCCGATTTTGAACGCGCGCTACGCGCTCAACGCCGCCAACGCGCGCTGGGGCAGCCTGTACGACGCGCTGTACGGCACCGACGTGATTGCCGAGACCGATGGTTGCGAAAAAGCCGGCCCGCAAGGGGGTTACAACCCCAGGCGCGGCGCGCAAGTAGTCGCATACGCGCGTCAGGTGCTCGACCGCTGCGCGCCGCTGCAAAGCGGCTCGCACCTTCACAGCACCCGCTACGCGGTGAACGGCGCCGGTGAGCTGGTGGTCGGCTTGAACGACGCGGGCGAGCCCGGCAGCAGCAAGCTGGCCAACCCGGCGCAGTTGGTGGGCTATCAAGGACCGGCCGATGCACCAAGTGCCATTCTGCTCAAGCACAACGGCTTGCACCTGGAAATTCAAATCGATCGCGCCACGCCGATTGGTGCCAGCGACGCCGCCGGCGTCAGCGATCTGGTGCTCGAAGCCGCACTGTCGACTATTCTGGACTTGGAGGACTCGGTGGCGGCGGTGGACGCGCAAGACAAATTGCTGGCGTACCGCAACTGGCTCGAGATTTTGCAGGGCACGCTGACCGAAACGATAGACAAAGGAGGCCGCAGCTTCACCCGCAGCCTCAACCCCGACCGCCAGTACAGCGCGCCGAACGGCCAGCCGGGCGTGCGCCTGCACGGCCGCTCGCTGTTGTTCTTGCGCAACGTCGGCCACCTGATGAGCAACCCGGCCATTCTGTGGGGCGCGCAGGGGCAGGAAATCCCCGAAGGCATACTGGACGCCGTGCTCAGCACCACCATTGCGCTGCACGACCTGCAGCGCGGCCCGCAAGACGCGATCCGCAATTCCCGCAAAGGCTCAGTCTACATTGTCAAGCCCAAGATGCACGGCCCGGCCGAAGTGGCGTTTGCGGTCGAGTTGTTTGGCCGCGTCGAGCAGTTGCTCGGTCTGGCGCCGAGCACGGTCAAGCTCGGCATCATGGACGAAGAGCGCCGCACCAGCGTCAACCTCAAGGCCTGTATCGCAGCCGCCAGCAGCCGGCTGGCCTTCATCAACACCGGTTTTCTCGACCGCACCGGCGACGAAATACACAGCGCCATGCAGGCCGGAGCGATGCTGCGCAAAGGCGACATGAAAGCCAGCGCCTGGATTGGGGCCTACGAGCGCAACAACGTGCTGGTCGGGCTGGCCTGCGGCCTGCGCGGGCGCGCCCAGATCGGCAAGGGCATGTGGGCCATGCCGGACCTGATGGCCGAGATGCTGAAGCAAAAAATTGCCCATCCCAAGGCCGGCGCCAATACCGCCTGGGTGCCCAGCCCGACCGGCGCGACGCTGCACGCGCTGCACTACCACCAGGTGCTGGTGTCCGAGGTGCAGCAAGAGCTGGAAAAAATCGACCTGGCCACGGAGCGCGACGCCTTGCTCCACGGCTTGCTGACGATTCCGGTCGCCGTGCCGCCGAACTGGAGCGCAGCCGAAAAACAGCAAGAACTCGACAACAACGTGCAGGGCATTCTGGGCTACGTGGTGCGCTGGGTCGACCAGGGCGTGGGCTGCTCCAAGGTGCCCGATATTCACAACGTCGGCCTGATGGAGGACCGCGCCACGCTGCGCATCTCGAGTCAGCACATCGCCAACTGGCTGCTGCACGGCGTGGTCAGCGCGCAGCAGGTGCGCGCCACCTTCGAGCGCATGGCCGCAGTGGTCGACGGCCAGAACGCCGCCGACCCCTTGTACCGCAACATGGCCGGCAACTTCGAGCGCAGCATGGCTTATCAGGCCGCCTGCGAACTGGTCTTCAAGGGCCTGGAGCAGCCCAACGGCTACACCGAGCCGCTGCTGCACGCCTGGCGTTTGCGGGTCAAGGCGGCGGCCTGATCGGCTGCGATCGGCCGGCGGGCGCCAAGCTCAGACCGGCAGCCGGTAGTTGGCTTGCGTCAGGTGGTCGATGCCGCAGTCGACGGTGCCGATCCACTGAATGAACTCAGCCACGGCCGCGCCCGCCATCGGCGCGCCGTGCTGCGGCACGATCATATGGATCGGCAGTTCGCGCACCATCTGGGCCCACAGGCGCAGCACCTTGTTCGACACCATGTAGCGGCGGTGAAAGGCCGCCATTTTGGGGATGTGGGCGGCCAGCGAAGTGATCGGTTTGCTGGCGTCGGCCGAGCTGCCGATCGACACGCCCAGGTCGCCCGAGAACAGGATGCGGCTGACCGGGTCCCAGAATTGGAAATTGCCCTCGGAGTGCATGAAGTGCGCCGGCAGCGCCAGCAGTTCGCTGCTGCCGAGCGGGATGCGCATGCCAGGGTCGGGAATGCCGACGATGCGGCCTACGGTTTTGCCGGGCTTGCAAAAATACGGCGCAAAGCGCTCCCACAGCGTCGAGATGTAGAGCGTGGCCTGGGTGCTGGTCATCCAGCGGTCGAGCGCGGCGATGATGTCGGGGTCGGCGTGCGAGGCCAGGATTTTTGACAGCTTGTACGGCGGAAAAAACCGTCCCACGGTCAACAGCATTTCGTTGTAGGCGTTGTTGCCGCCCGGGTCGATGATGACGCCGGTGTCGCCGTGGATCACCAGAAACTGGTTCGCCTGCACCGCCTCGCCGTCGTCGTCACAGAGGTGGGCAAACATCAGGCACACATGGCCATCTTGGTTGTAGAGTTCGATCGCCATGGTGTGTGTTTTGAGCTTGTCGCCCTGAGCTGCCTGCGCGCGCCAGACCGCTTGCGGGCGCAGGCAGCGCGTGAAATGGCAATCCTGGCGTCGGGTCTTTTTGATCGCTGCGCGGATGTTGGTGCGCGAATTATCCCGGATTTGCCGCCAGGCCTGGCGCCAGCAGCGCTTGGCAGACGAAATGAGGCAACAAACAGGCCCGGCAACGGCCGCGGCCGGCTGCGTCGGCGGCCGCCAGCGGGTTCAGGCCCGCAGCGCCAGTTCGGCGGCCTTGCCCAGGTAGTTGTGCGGCGTCAGCGCCAGCAAGCGCTCTTTTTCTGCTGGGGGAATCTCCAGGCTGCGAATCAGCGCGTGCAAGGCCTCTGGGGTGACGGTCTGGCCGCGCGTGATGTCTTTGAGTTTTTCATAGGCGCCAGCCACGCCATGGCGGCGCATGACGGTCTGAATGGGCTCGGCCAGCACCTCCCAGGACGCGTCCAGGTCGGCCGCCAGCGCCGCGCGGTTGAGTTCGAGCTTGCCCAGACCGACACCCAGCGCATGGTAGGCCAGCACCGCGTAGCCCAGCGCCACGCCCATATTGCGCAGCACGGTCGAGTCGGACAGGTCGCGCTGCCAGCGCGAAATGGGCAACTTCTCCGACAGATGGCGCAGCAGCGCGTTGGCCAGCCCCAGATTGCCCTCGGCGTTTTCGAAGTCGATCGGGTTGACTTTGTGCGGCATGGTGCTGGAGCCGATTTCGCCCGCTTTGAGGCCTTGCTTGAAATAGCCCAGGCTGACGTAGCCCCAGATGTCACGCGCGAGGTCGATCAAAATGGTGTTGGCGCGCGCCACCGCGTCGAACAGCTCGGCCATGTAATCGTGCGGCTCGATCTGGATGCTGTAGGGTTGGAAGGTCAGGCCCAGGCCGAACGGTTCAGGAGATTCGACCACGCGGCGGCTGAAGGCTTCCCAGTCGAAGTCGGGCCAGGCGCTCAGGTGCGCGTTGTAGTTGCCCACCGCACCGTTCATTTTGCCCATCAGCTTGATGGCGGCGATTTTTTCGCGCGCTGCAGCCAGCCGTATCAGCACGTTGGCAAGCTCCTTGCCCACCGTGGTCGGGCTGGCGGTCTGGCCGTGGGTGCGGCTGAGCATGGGTACCGCTGCGTGCTGCTGCGCCATTGCGCGCAGCCGACTCATGATTTGGTCCAGCGCTGGCAGCAGCACCGCGTCGCGCCCGCTCTTGAGTTGCAGCGCGTGGCTGGTGTTGTTGATGTCTTCGCTGGTGCAGGCGAAGTGCACGAATTCGGCTGCTTTTTCCAACTCGGGGCGGGCCTCGAATTTGGATTTGATCCAGTACTCGACCGCCTTCACGTCGTGGTTGGTGACTTTCTCGATCGCCTTGATCGCCAGCGCGTCGGCTTCGCAGAAGTTTTTCACCAGGCCCAGCAAATAGGTGCGTGCGCCGGGAGAGAGCGGCCGAAATTCGTCAAAACCGGCGTCGGACAGGGCGATGAACCAGGCCACCTCGACCTGCACCCGGCGTTGCATATAGCCTTGCTCGCTCATGAGTGGGCGCAGGCTGGCGAGTCGCGCGGCGTAGCGACCGTCCAGCGGTGATAAGGCATTGCTCGCAGACAGGGGGGGCATGCTGGGAGGGGTGGGAGCTGGGGTCGGGCACATGCCGGGATTGTAGGGCGCCCGTGTGGGCCGAAGGCGGACTATGACGCGCGGGTACTCGCCGTCAGCATGTTGAAATGCCTTGCTGGATAAAATGACGCCCTCCAGCCGTCACCCAAACTCACACCATGAAACTCTTCGGATCGCTCACCAGCCCGTTCGTGCGCAAGGTCCGCATCGTGCTGGCCGAAAAAAAGCTCGACTACCAATTCGTGCAAGAGGATGTTTGGGCCAGCGACACCCACATAGGCGAATTCAACCCGCTGGGCATGGTGCCGTGCCTGGTGATGGAAGGCGGTGATGTGGTGTTTGACTCGCGCGTGATCGTCGAATACCTGGACACGCTCTCGCCGGTGGGCAAGTTGATCCCGACGCAGGGCCGTGAACGCGCCGAAGTCAAGACCTGGGAGGCCTTGGCCGACGGTCTGATGGATGCCGCAATTTTGGCGCGGCTGGAATCGACCTGGGCGGGACGCAGCCCGGCGCAGCGCTGTCCGGCCTGGATCGATAGACAACTGAATAAAGTCGACGCCGCTTTGGCGGCCATGAGTCGGGGCTTGGGTGACAAGCCGTTTTGCTCCGGCATCCACCTGAGTTTGTCGGACGTGGCGGTCGGCTGTGCGCTGGCTTATTTAGACTTTCGCTTCCCGGCGACCGACTGGCGCGCAGCGCACCCGAATCTGGACCGCTTGAGCGACAAGCTGGCGTTGCGCCAGAGTTTCATCGACAGCCCGCCGGGCTGAGCAGCCCTGGCCGGGCTGCGGAGGTGAAAAAAAACCGCGAAGCGCCCCGAGACGAATCAAAGGGGGAGGAGGAGTTTTTTCGTCCCGGGATTGCATTCAGGCACACGCCCGAGCGGCTTCGCAGTGAAAAACGGGCGCGCCAGCATCGGTCGATACATCCCACCGAAGCTTTTCACGCGGCGCTGGGCATCGGAGTGCAGGTCGGTGCGAAAAGTTCCAATTCATTGCGCAACCGGCGCGCCTGAGGCCTTGGCCTGGCACCAGCGCAGCGCCTGGCCGAGCACAATCAGTGCGCCGCCCCAGAATGCACCGCTCAGATGGGCGGCTCGCACCACGGTCATGTCGCCGTCGGCCAGCCACGCCAGCGGATAGGTCCAGCCGCGCTCGAGCGCGAGCTTGAGCAGCAGGCCCAGTGCCAGCAGCAGGCCCCAGCGCTGCGCCAGCGCCTGGCGCTGGCACAGCAGTTGCAGCCCCAGCACCGCTACAGCGGCGTGCAGCAGGCCCGAGAGTCCGACCGCGTAATCGATCTGCGGCCACAGCAGCAGCGATGCCTGCGTCAGCGGCCAAGCCAGCAGCCAGGCCAGGCTGCTGGGGCCGCAGGGACGAGCCAGCCAGCCGAACGCGGCCAGCGCGCCGAGCGACATCAGGTTGCCGATCAGGTGGCTGGCGCTGAGGTGCACCCAGGCGCTGCTCCAGAGCGTCCAGGGCTGGCGCGTCCAGTCGTCGGCGCGCCAGCTCAGGGCGTCGGCTGCGCCAGCGCCCAGAAACCAGACCAGCAGGCTGGCACCGGCGTGCAACAGGCACAGCGCCAGCCAGCCGTGCCAGCCCTTCATGGCGTATGCGCGCCCAGCACCTGCTGCCAGAGTCGACGCACCGCCTGCGCGTGCGTGCGCACCAGGGCCGGGTCGACCTGGGTCGGGGCTTCGTCGAGACGCGCGCGGTGCTGCAACTGGCGCAGCGCTCGGTAGGCGCGAGCGGCCGCATCCCCCGTGCCGGGTGAGAGCAGGCCGGCGCGTTCGGCGCGCAGCAGCAGGTCGATGTTGCCGCTGTTGGCGCGCAGTTCGGGGTGTGCGCGGGCGTGCGCCAGCACCAGGTATTGCACCGCGAATTCCACGTCGACCATGCCGCCCGGACTGTGTTTGAGGTCGAACACCTGCGCCGGTACCGGCCGCGCCGCACGCAGTTTGTCGCGCATCGCCACGATTTCGACCGCCAGCGAGGGCGCGTCGCGCTCGGCGCAGATGACGGCTTCGCGCACGGCTTCAAAGCGTGCCGCCAGCTCGGGGTTGCCCAGCACGTGGCGGGCCCGCGTCATGGCCTGGTGCTCCCAGGTCCAGGCGGTGTTGCTGCCGCGCTGCTGCTGGTAATTGGCGTAAGCGGTGAAGCGGGTCACGAGCAGACCCGAGTTGCCATTGGGCCGCAGGGCGGTGTCGATTTCGTACAAATCGCCTTCGCTGGTTTTCACTGTCAGCCAGTTGATCAGCTTGCGCACCAGGGCGGCGTAGATTTCGGGCGCGTTGTCGTGCGCGTCTTCATAAACGAACACGATATCGAGGTCGCTGCCATAGCCCAGCTCCTTGCCGCCGAGCTTGCCGTAGCCGACGATCGCAAAGGCGGGTTCGTCGCGGTGGCGGTTTTTCAGTCGCGCCCAGCACCAGCGCGCGCTCACGCGCAGCACCGCGTCGGCCAGCGCCGAGAGGTCGTCGGCCACTTGCTCGATCGTCAGCAGGCCTTCGACGTCGCGCGCCAGGGTGCGAAACACCTCGGCGTGGTGCGCGCGGCGCAGCAAGTTGAGCAGCGCTTCGTCGTCGTCCTCGCCGTTGGCGTGCAGCGCCTGCAGCCGGGCTTGCAGTTCGGCTTCGAAGGCGGCCGGGTTGAAGCGCTCGGTCAGCAGTTGCGTGCTGGCCAGTTCGTCGATCACGCCTGGGTGCTGGAGCAGGTAGCGCGCCGGCCACTTGGCTGCGCCGAGCAAGCGCAGCAGCCGCTCGTGCACCGAGGGGCGTTCCTGCAGCAGCGCCAGGTAGCTTTCGCGGCGCAGCAGCGGCTCGATCCAGTCGATCAGGCGCAGCGCGGCGGTTTCGCTCACGCGGCCCTCTTTGACCCAGGCACCGGTGCGTTCGAGCAGCCGCAGCAGGCGCGCGCGCGCTTGTTCGCGCAGCGCCAGCACGCGCGGCTGCTCGCACCAAGGGCCGACGCGGGCGGCCAGCGCCGGCGGCAGCAGCGCCAATACAAGCGACAGATCCGGGCTGGCGGCCGGGCTGGCAGCGGTGGCGCCATTCTTGCCGTTGCAGTTTTTGCCGTTGCAGCCGCCCTGCGCCGGGCCACCGAGCAAGGTGTCGAATTCCTGTGCCACCAGCTCGCGCTGGGCGTCGAGCGTGCGCAAGAATTCACCCACGTCGGCGCAGCCCATGCTGGCGGCCAGCCAGGCCAGGTCATCGTCGCGCGTGGGCAGGACGTGGGTCTGCAAGTCGTCCAGGTACTGAATGCGGTGCTCGACCCGGCGCAAAAAGTCGTACGCCTGCGCCAGCGCAGCAGCGGCGGCGGCTGGCATCAGGCTGGCATTGCGCAAGCGCTCGAGCGCACCGAGCGTCGGGCGCTTGCGCAACTCGGGAAACGGGCCACCGCGCACGACTTGCAGCAGTTGCACGGTGAATTCGATTTCTCGGATGCCGCCACGCGAGAGTTTGACGTCGTTGGCGCGGCCGGGGTGGCCCGCAGCCCGCTTGGCTGCGTGCTCGCGTATCTGACGGTGCAGCACACGCAAGGCCTCGAACACGTTGTAGTCCAGGTATTTGCGGTAGACGAACGGCAGTGTCACATCGCGCAGCGGCGTGGCGCTCTTGTTCTGGACGCACACAGCCGGCGCGACGACGCGGCTTTTCAGCCAGGCAAAGCGTTCCCATTCGCGGCCCTGCACCAGAAAATATTCTTCCAGCGCGTCCAGCGAGATCGCGCTCGGGCCCGAGTTGCCGTTCGGGCGCAGCGCCAGGTCAACCCGGAACACATTGCCGTGCTCGGTACTTTCGCCCACCGTGGCGTAAATGTGCTTGACCGCCTTGGCGAAGTATTCGTGGTTGCTGATGCGGTTGCGGCCTTCGGCGTTGCCTTGCGTTTCACCGTCGGCGTCGTAGACGTAGATCAGGTCGATGTCGCTCGAGACGTTGAGCTCGCGCGCGCCCAGTTTGCCCATGCCGACCACCCAGAGTTGGGCGCGCCCGGGCATGCTGGGCGCAGCGGTCGCTGGCTTGACGCGGCCAGACGGCGCCGACTCGGCCATCGGTGCGCCGTGCAGCGCGTCGAGATCGGTGAACGCCAGCGTGCAGGCCAGGTCGAGCGCCAGCTCGGCCAGTTCGGTGACGGCACGCGTGACAAGGGCCAGCGGCGCGCCTTGTTCGCAGTCCAGCACCACCAGCCGCTCGAGCACCAGTTGGCGCAACACCCGCAGCGCCGCCGGCAGCGCCAGACCGCGCGCGCGCAGCTTTTGCAGGCCGTCTTGCATGCTGGCCTTGACCGGTGCGCCGGCCGCCAAGCAGGCCAGTTCTTGCGGGTAGCGCCGACGCACGCGCTGCACGAAGCGCGAGTAGTTCGCCAAACCGTTTGACGTGAAAGTCGGGCCGCGACTCACTTCGCTCCCCTCTCCCGCGTGCGGGAGAGGGGTTGGGGGTGAGGGAGAACGGGCAGGACTTTCATTTGCCGGGGTGGCTTTCAAAGTCATGCCCGTTTGCTTCGTCAGCGGCGCAGCGGCGCAGCCCGCAGGACTGACATTTGTTGACAAAACGGCAGCCTCTGCCGCGGAACCTGTGTGCTGACTGGCCGTCATAATTTGCGGTGCATATGATTCAGAACCCGACCCACGTCGTCCCAGCCACGCCAGGCATCAAGACCCTGGCCGTGGCAACCCGGTGGGTGCTGTGGATCGTGTTCGCTGCCTGGAGCCTGTTTGCGCTGAGCTGGGTCGCATTGCATGGGGTCATTGTGCCCCGTATCGGCGAGGCGCGTCCGCTGATCGAACGCTGGGCCAGCGCCTCGCTCGGGCTTGCCGTGCGTCTGGGTGAGGTGCGCGCCGATTCCGGCAGCGGCTGGTTGCCGGCTTTCATGCCGGCGCTCGAACTGCGCGACGTGCGGCTGCTCGACGAGCAGGGTCGTCAGGTGCTGCACCTGCCGCTGGTGCACGCCGCACTCTCGGTTGGCTCTTTGTGGCGGCTGGGTTTCGAGCAGGTGGTGATCGAGCAGCCGGTGCTCGATGTGCGGCGCGACGCGCAGGGCCGCATCAAGGTGGCCGGACTTGACCTGCTGGGGCCGGGTGACGATGCGGCGCTCGACTGGTTTTTCTCGCAATCGGAATTCGTCATTCGGGGCGGCACGCTGCGCTGGACCGACGAGCTGCGTGCGCAGCCGCCGCTGGTGCTGCAGGGGCTGGAGCTGGTGGCGCGCAACGGCGTGCGCGCGCATCAGATTCGCCTGGACGCCACGCCGCCGCCCGAATGGGGCCAGCGCTTTAGTCTGCGCGGCCATTTTCGCCAGCCCTGGCTGGCTGGCTGGCGCGCCGGCGCGGCCGAGCAGCCGATCTGGCAGAGCTGGGACGGCGAGCTGTACGCCGATTTTCCGCAGCTCGATCTGCTGCCCTGGCGCGCGGCGTTCGATGGCTCCGTTGCCGGCTTGCGCCTGCACAGCGGCCGCGGCGCGCTGCGCGCCTGGGCCGGGCTGCGGCAGGGAAAAATCGAATCCGTCACCACCGACTTGGCGCTGCGCGATGTGCATGCGCAACTGCAGCCGCAGCGGCCGGCGCTGGCGCTGGCGCAGCTCGACGGCCGCCTGCAAGCGCAGTGGAATTCGGCGGGTCTGATATTGGCCAGCGAAGACCTGCGCTTTCGCACCCGTGAGGGTCTGCTCTGGCCGGCGGCGCGCTGGCGGCTGGAGCGCAGCGCAGCGCGCCCCGGGCGAGCAGAGGCAGTCAGTCTGAGCGCCGACCGGCTCGAGCTGGCCACACTCAGCGCATTGGCGCGCCACCTGCCGCTGGACAGCGCAGACCAGGAGCTGCTGGCCAGTCTGGCGCCAGCCGGACGGGTCGAGGGCTTGAACGCGCGCTGGCAGGGCGGCGGCGCCGACGCGGCATCGGCTGCCAAGCCATTGAGCCGCTACCAGGCCCAGGGGCGGGTGGTCGGCCTGTCGCTGCAGGGCCGCCCCAGCGGCCGCCTGTCGCCCTACGGCAACTATGCGCTGCCAGGGCGGCCCGGCATCAGCGGGGCCACGCTCGAGTTCGATTTCAACCAGGCCGGCGGCCAGGCGCAGTTGAGTATCGAAAATGGCGTCATCGAGTTGCCCGACGTGTTTGAAGACCCCCGCATTGCGCTGCAGCAGCTGAGTGCCGCCGTCCGCTGGCGCGTGCAGGGCGAGCATATCGAGGTCGAGCTCGAGCGCTTGCAAGCCGCCAACGCCGACCTCGAAGGCACGGCGCAGGCGCGCTGGCACACCAGCGATGCGGCGCGCAGCCCGGCGCGGTCGCGCTTTCCGGGTGTGCTCGATCTGAGCGCTCGGCTCACGCGCGCCGACGCCACCCGGGTGCACCGCTACCTGCCGCTGTCCGTGCTGCCCGATGCGCGGCGCTACGTGCGCGAAGCGGTGCGCGCCGGCAGCGCCAGCCGGGTCGACTTTCGCATCCGGGGCGATCTGTACGATATGCCGTTTCACAGCCCGGCCAGCCGCCAGGCGGCGGGCGAATTCCGCATCGGCGCGCTGTTGCACGGCGTCGAACTGGACTATGTGCCGCCGCATCTGCAGTCGCCCGGTGACTTGCCCTGGCCTGCGCTGCGCGGCGCCAGCGCCGAATTTTTGCTCGACCGCAGCGCGCTCAAGATCAGCGGTCTGCAAGCCGGCGTGCAAGGGGCGCCGAACGTGCGGCTGCATCAGGCCGGCGTGACCATTGACGATTTGTACCAATCGGTGCTGGTGGCCCATGCCCAGTTGCAGGGGCCGGCGCACGAAGTGCTGGCATTTGTGCAGCATTCGCCACTCAACCAAATGACCCAGCGGGCGCTGGCGCAGGCGCGCATCAGCGGGGCGCTCAGCGGGCAGTTCCGTCTGCAGGTGCCGATTTTCGACAGTGCGGCCAGCCGTGTCAGCGGTACGCTGCGCCTGAGCGACAACGACGTGCAGTTCAGCCCCGACACACCGCTGCTCGCACGCAGCAGCGCCAGCGTCGCCTTCAGCGAGACCGGCTTTACTGTGACCCAGGCCCAGGCCCGGCTGTACGGGGGCGTGCTGCGCTTCGAAGGCGGCATGCAGCCTGAGGCCAACGGTCAGTCACAGATCGAGTTCCGTGGCCAGGGAACGGCCAGTGCCGAAGGGCTGCGCGACGCCGGGCTGGGTTATGTCTCGCGCCTGTTCCGGCACGCCAGCGGCAGCAGCGCCTACAGCGCCCAACTGCGCTTTCGCGCCGGCGTGCCGGAACTGCTGGTCAGCAGCAATTTGCAGGGTATGGCGATCGGGCTGCCGGCGCCGCTGAACAAAAGCGCCGCCGCCTACTTGCCGCTGCGGTTTGAGAACACCGTTTTGTCGGTGCTGGACGCACGGGCACACACCGACCGGCTGCTGCTCGAGCTGGGCACGCCGCTGGCGCCGCTGGCGCGGCTGGACTTTGAGCGCGACATCAGCAGCGCCGAGCCGCGCGTCTTGCGTGGCAGCGTGGCGCTTGGTCTGGCCAGCGGCGCAGCCCTGCCCATGCCGGCCCAAGGCGTGGCGGCCAGCATGCAATTCGATCAGATCGACGTCGACGCCTGGGCGCGCGCGTTCACTGCGGTGACTGGGGCCGACGCGCGCAGTCCCGTTTCGCCGTCACCCCCGGTGGCGGCGGCGCTCAGCGCCAGCCTGGACTACCTGCCGAGCGTGCTGGCGCTGCGCGCCGAGCGCCTTACGCTGGCCGGGCGCAGTTTTCACCGCGTCGTGGCCGGTGGTTCGCGCGCGGGCACACAGTGGCGCGCCAATCTTGCCGCCGACGAGTTCAGCGGCTATATCGAATACCATCAAGGCGGCGCGCAGACCGCCGGCAGCGTCTTCGCCCGACTGACGCACTTGCAACTGGAGCCGACTGCGGTGCGCGAAGTCGAACAACTGTTGCAGCACAAGCCCGACCGCGTGCCCGCGCTGGACATCGTGGTCGACGCCTTGTCGTTGGCTGGTCGCCACCTGGGCCGCGTCGAGGTGCAGGCGGTCAACCGGGGCGCGCTGGCGCGCCCCGGTGAATGGCACCTGACCCGGCTGCAAGTCAGCCTGCCCGAGGCCCGGCTCAGCGCCAGCGGCAACTGGGCCGCCGCTGCGCGGCGCACGGCGCTGCAGTTGCGCCTGGAGATCGACGATTCGGGTCGCTTGCTCGAACGTTTCGGCCACGCCGGTCTGGTGCGCGGGGGTAAAGGCCGCATCGAAGGCAGCCTGAGCTGGCTGGGCTCGCCGCTGGCGCTCGATTACGCCAGCTTGTCGGGCCAGTTGCGCGCCGACATCGAGCGCGGCCAGTTTTTGCAGGTCGACCCCGGCGCGGCCAAGTTGCTCAGCGTGCTCAGCCTGCAGTCGCTGCCCAGACGGCTGGCGCTCGACTTTCGTGACGTGTTTTCCGAAGGCTTTGCCTTTGACTTCGTGCGCGGCGACGCGCGCGTCGAGCGCGGCGTGCTCTGGACCAACAACCTGCAAATGAAGGGCGTCAACGCCGCCGTGTTGATGGAAGGCAGCGCCGATCTGGCGCGCGAACAGCAAGACCTCAGGGTGGTGGTGGTGCCCGAAATCAACGCCGGCACCGCCTCGCTGATTGCCACCGCCATCAATCCGGCGGTCGGCCTGGGCAGTTTTCTGGCCCAGTTTTTGCTGCGCCAGCCGCTGCAAAGCGCGGCCACGCAGCATTTTCACATCAGCGGCAGTTGGGCCGACCCCAAGGTCGAGCGCACCGAGCGGCGCGCACCCGCGCACGACGAGGCGCAAGCGCCGACGCCGACGCTGCAGTAAGCTGCGGTCTTCAGGAGCAAGAAAACATGAGAGTGGCAGCAATTCAGATGGTCTCGGGCAGCAGCCTGGAGCACAACCTCAGTGAGGCTTTGCGCTTGCTGCGCCAGGCCGCCAGCGCCGGCGCCGAACTGGTCGTTTTGCCCGAATACTTTTGCTTCATGGGGCGGCAAGACCAGGACAAGCTGCTGCTGGCCGAGACCCCGGGTCTGGGTGCGGTGCAGGATTTTCTCGCCCATGCCGCGCGCGAGCTCGAGCTCTGGGTCGTCGGCGGAACATTGCCCATGGCCACCAATGACCCGGCCCACGCTGCCAACGCTTCGCTGGTCTACAACCCGCGTGGAAACCAGATCAGCCGCTATGACAAGATGCACCTGTTTCGCTTCGATAACGGCGCCGAACGCTACGACGAAGCCGACGTGTTGCAAGCGGGTGCCAGCCCGGTCGCGTTTGACTGTCGCAGTCGCAGCGGTGAGCGCTGGCGCGTCGGGCAAAGCGTTTGCTACGACCTGCGCTTTCCCGAACTCTACCGCCTGCTGGCGGCCGATCTGCTGCTGGTGCCGGCGGCCTTCACCCACACCACCGGATCGGCGCACTGGGAGGTGTTGCTGCGCGCACGCGCGATCGAAAATCAAGCCTACGTGCTGGCCAGCGCGCAGGGCGGACGGCACGAAAATGGCCGCCGCACCTGGGGGCACAGCATGGTGATCGACCCCTGGGGCGAGGTGCTGGCGCTGCAGGCCGACGGCGCTGGCGTGGTGCTGGCCGAACTCGATCTGGCGCGCCTGCGCCAGGTGCGCCAGCAGCTGCCGGCCTTGCAGCACCGGCGCCTGTGAACCCGCTGGCCGCGCCGCGCCGGCAATTGGCCGCGCCCTGGCGCGCAACGGCATGCAAGCCATGCGACTGATTGCGACCGCCATGAGCCAACACCCGGGAGCCACCGTTTTCGTTGTCGACGACGACACCGGCGTGCGTGATGCGCTGGCCTGGCTGTTGCGCACGCGGCGCTTGCTCTGTGAGGGTTTTGCCAGTGGTGAAACCTTTTTGGCCGAGATCAATGCTTGGCATCAGGAGCCGCAGCGCCCGGGCTGCGTCTTGCTCGACCTGCGCATGTCCGGCATGAGCAGCGTCAGTCCTCATCCGTTGGCGTTGCTGCGGGGCTTGCGCTTGGGTCGCGGCGCTTTTCCCGCTCCAGCGCCTGTGGCAACTCGCCTTTTTTGCGGCCCGAAAACATGGTCCACCAGACGATGAATATCAGCAACAAGCCGGCGCCCAGCGCCTGCAGCAACAACAAGCTCATCGAGGCTCTCCTGGATCGGGTGTGGCCGCTGCGTGCGGCCAGAACATGGGCGCCGGGTCTGCGAACCGGGCTGGCGCTGTTGATTGTAGGAAGTCTGAGCGCTTGCGCCAGCATCGCGCCGCCCGCACCCGCACCCGTGACGGCAGCCCCGGCATTGGCGCTGCCGCCGAGCGACGAGGCAGCGTTGCCAGGGGTGCTGCAACGCCCGGCCAGCCGCTGGGTGCCGGTGCGCTGGGCCGACCTGCCGGGCTGGGGGCAAGACCAGTTGGCGCCGGCCTGGAACGCCTGGGTGCGCGGCTGCGAGCGCCCGGCGCCGGGCCATGCGCTGCTGTGTGCCGAGTTGCGGCAACTCGCTCTGGCCAGCGAGGCCGAGCGCCACGCCTGGATCGAGCGGCGCTTTGCGCCGTTTCGCGTGACCGCGCCCGACGGCAGCGAAGCGCGTGGCCTGCTCACCGGTTATTACGAACCCATCATGCAGGCCAGCCGCCTGCGCAGCGCCAGCCATCAGGTGCCGCTGTTCGCTGCGCCAGCGGGTTTGCGTGCCGCCCCGACCTGGTTCAGCCGGGAGGAGATCGACACCTTGGCGGCCGCCCAGAACGCGCTGGCCGGGCGGGAGATTGCCTGGATGCAAGACCCGATCGAGGCCCTGATCCTGCAAATCCAGGGCTCGGGCCGGATACAGATCACCGAGCCCGACGGCAGCGTGCGCCTGGTGCGGCTGGCTTTTGCCGGCCACAACGGCCACCCCTATCGCAGCGTGGGGCGCTGGCTGCTCGATCAGCGCGCCATCCGGCAGGCCTCGTGGGCCGATATCAAGTCCTGGGCAGCGCAGCACCCGCAGCGGCTGCAAGAGATGCTCTGGAGCAATCCGCGCATGGTGTTTTTCCGCGAAGAGCCGCTGTCCGACTTCGACGCCCAGTTTGGCCCGCGCGGCGCGCAGGGCGTGCCGCTGACGCCGGGGCGCTCGATCGCGGTCGATCCGCGCAGCATTCCCTTTGGCACGCCGGTCTGGCTGGCGACCCAGGGCCCGACGCTCAACCTACAACAACTGGTGCTGGCGCAGGACACCGGAGGCGCCATCGTCGGCGCCGTGCGCGCCGACTATTTCACCGGCTGGGGCAGTTGGAGCGACCCGGCCTTCACGCTGGCCGCAGCGCTCAAGCAGCCGCTGCAACTGTGGGTGTTGTGGCCCCGGCCTTGAGCGTTGGCGCAAGGTTCGAACGGCTCACAGTGCCACCAGGTCGGTTTGCACCGGCCAGCGCAGGCTCGCTGGCCCCCCGTTGGTCGCGGTGATGTCAAACTGGTGCAGCAGCCGCAGCGTGTAGCGGCCCGGGCGGCTGCTGCACAGGCGATAGCCCTGGCCTAGCGGAGTGATCGTGATGCCGTTGCCCGGCGTCGATTGCAGCCGCCAGCCGCTCACCTCGGCTGCGCTCAGGCTCAGGTGCAGGCAAAAGCCACGCTTCATGTTCGACGCCACCGTCAGTTGCTGCCAGGCGCTCAGCACAGCGGCGCCGTTGACGTCGATTCGACCCGGATGGCTGTTTTCCAGCAGTTCGATCATGGGGGGGATGATGATGCGAAAGTCGAGCGCCGCACGCGCGCTGTGGCCCGGCGCCGCCAGTCGGCTGTCGCCGATCCCGCTGGCCGGGTTCAGCAGCAGGCACAAGGCGGCCAGCAAACAAAGCGAGGAACGCAGGCGCCTGGGCATACCGGCTTCATCGGTGTGGCCCAGCGCCACTTGAGCCGCTTGCTGACCGGCGGTTGTGGCCAGCGGCCCAGAGGCTGTGGGCTTTTCATTTCAGGCCCTTCGACAAGCTCAGGGCGAACGGCTTCTGGTGTGGCGTTTTCTGGCGCGACAGTCTCTGGCGTGGTGGTTTCTGGCGTGGCGAGCCCACCCAGCCGTTCACCCTGAGCTTGTCGAAGGGTTCACACAGCGGTGGCCTGGGGAGGAAGCGCAAGTGCAGGCCCTTCGACAAGCTCAGGCCTGTGAGCCCGAGATGGCGCAGACCTTCTTCAGCTCTGGCATCGGCAGGGTCTGTATTCTCAGTCGCTGCGCTGCACCGCAAAGCTGATCTGGCTGGTGCCACGCAGCCAAACCTCGACCTGCGCCTGCCCATCGTCTGCCACGTTCCAGGGCAGCGGCAGGGTGTCGTTGCGCACCGTCAGGCGGCGGGGTCCGGCGGCGACGAAGGGAAACTCGAACCGGCCCTGGGCGTCGGTGCGAACCGTGAAGCGATTGTCCAACAACACCAGCACGTCGGGCACGCCGGCTTCGCCGGCTTCCTGGGTGCCGCTGCGGTTGGCATCGAAATACACCGTTCCCAGAATGCGGCCGCCACCGTCCAGCGGCAAGCCGCCCAGCGGGGCGCTGCGGCTGCCGGCCTGGAACTGGTAGCGCAGCATGACTTGAAACGAACGCTCGGCAATGCGGGGGAGTTCGGGCAGCGGGGGTGCCAGCGGGTCGAGCGGGGTGCGCACGCGGCTGCGTCCGCTGCTGTGGTTGAGGGTGCCTTCCAGGCTCCAGCGCGAAGCGATGCGCCAGTTGGCCCCCAGGTTCAGACCGTGGCGGCGCTTGCCGGTGTTGTCGTGCTCGGTGTTGAGGTGGCCGCGCAAATCGGAGCGGCTGGTGAGCGGGGCGGTAAACGACAGCGCCAGTGACCACAGATGCTGCGCCGGCTCGCCGCTGGCGCGGGATGCCTCGTAGCGGCCCAGGCCCAGACTGCTGGAAAGTGCAAAGCCCTGGGGCAACTGCCATTCCTGGTCGTAGCTCAGCAACTGGGAGGCCCGCTGCTGCGCGCCGCCTGTAAGTTCGAGTCGCAGGCCGCTGTTGCCCCAGGCGTTGCGCCAGCGCCAGTCGCCAAAACCGGTCCAGGCGTCGCGCTCGGAGTGGCGCAGGGCAAAACCGGCGCCCAGGCTGCTGTGGCGGTCCAGGCGCCAGCGTGCCTGGGTGCTGGCGTAGAGGCCGGCGCTGGCGCGGGCGTCCAGGCTGCGAAACCAGTCCAGCGACGCTTCGGCCGACCATTGGCGGCTGCGCCAGCGGGTTCTCGCGTAGGCGCCCATCACATTGCTGACCATGGGGTTCTGGGCCCAGCTCAGTTGCGGCTGCAGGCGGTACAGGCCCAGGCCGTGCCGGCGTGCTCCGGCGTCCCATTCGGCGTCGATCCAAAAGCCGCTGCGTGTGGCGTCGACGTCGCCGGCTCGGGTACGCACGAACTGGCCCTGCACGCGCTGGTCCTGGGTTTCGTGCCGCAAGGCGATCAGGGTCGAGTCCGCGTCGATGAGATCACGCGCGAGCGCGGGTTGCTCCAGCGCCGCTACGCCGCGCGCGGCCTCGTGCTTGAGCGCCAGCGTCCAGCCCCGATGTTCTGGGCCTGCAACGGCGGCCGTGCTGCGCCCCAGTTGCCACTGCAGCGCCAGCGCGCTGCGCCGGCCCGCCCCAGCCCGCCAGCCGCTGGCGTGGCTGCCTTCGAGCCGCCCGGGCTGCCCGCTGCTGGCTTGCAATTGCCAGCCGCTGGCAAGGTTTTCCCATTCGCCGCTGAGCCCTTGCAAGACCGTCGTCGGCAGTTGCACGCGCGTCGGCAGGCGCGTGATGCCGGGGCTGGGCGGGTGGACGATGCCGATGGCATGGTCCGCCCGCCAGCCGCCGGCCAGCGGCAGACCGAGCTGGCGCAGCGTGAGGGTGCCGTCGCGCAAGTCCGGCGCGTAGCGGCCATCGATCGACAGGCTGCCGTGGTTGGGCGTCTCCAGCAGGCCGTAGACGGCGTAACTGACGCCGGCGCGCGGACGCTGTTCAAACGGCTGCGTGCCGAGCCGGGTTTCCAGCCGCAAAAAGCGCGGCATGCCGCTGCGGTCGAACGCCGGCCCGAGTTGCGGATCGGGTTCGGGCGGCAAACCTTCGATCAGGCGGTCTTCGAAGGCTGCAGCGGCGCTGCCTGGCGCCGCATCGGCAGCCACGGCGGCGGCCTGGGCCCAGACGCCAGGCGCTTGAACGAGCGTGAGGGCGAGGGCGAGCAGCGGCAGGCCGCCCGACCCGCGGCGCGGCGCCCTCACGGCGTGAAAGTCAGGTCGAGCGGCAGGCGCTGGCGGCCCCATTCCAGGTGGCCTTTGACCGTCAGTGGAAACCGGATTTCGGCCGTCGGCTGGCCTTCCTGCGTCAACGGCAGCAGGGCAATGTGGCGCGTTTGGCCGGGCAGAATCGGGGCGTCGGCCGGGGCCAGTTCAAAACGGGCTCCGCTTGCGTCGGTGCCGTTGACGAAGCCGGCCAGTCGGCCGTGTGCGTTGCCGCTGTTGTGCACCTCCAGCACGGCGCCGGGCTGGCCGTTGACCAGTTGCACCCGGCTGGCGCTGAGGCTCAGCTTGGGTTCGGCGCCGCCAATGGCCGCGTAGACGATGACGGCGATGCGTCCGCCCACTGGAAAGCTGATCGCGCCCTGCACCTGCACCGGCTCCATGCCTTCGACCATCAGGGCAAAGCGGCATTCACGCGCCGGCGTGCCAGGCGGCACCGTGATCTCGAAGCGAAAGCGAAAGCGCTCGCCGGGCGCGATGCTGAGCTCGCGTCGCTCCAGCGCCACCCAGGGGCGGCAACTGTCGGCGGCGAGTTCGTCCTGAAAATGGATCGACTCGTCGTCATTGAAGCGCCAGTCGTTGCTGTAGATGCGAAAACGTCCGCTTTGCGCGCCTACGTGCTGAATTTCCATCACCTGGCGCGAGGTCTGACCGGCGTTGAGCACGAGCTCGAAGCGCGGCGGGGTGATGAAGGCGCCAAAACCCTGCGCCTGTGCCAGCGCGGCGAACCCAGTCGTCAGCAGCAGGCCCAGGCAAACCATGCAGCCGGATGCCACTGCGGACGTGCGGCGAAAGCTCAA
This sequence comes from Hydrogenophaga sp., assembly GCF_014773545.1. GTDB lineage: Bacteria > Pseudomonadota > Gammaproteobacteria > Burkholderiales > Burkholderiaceae_C > Hydrogenophaga. The sequence continues at coordinate 167,838 of NZ_SDDV01000004.1, forward strand.
AGTGACCATGGACGGGGCTTTAATCGGCGTCGAGTTCAAAGTGAAAATCCAGCCGCCGCGACGGGCTTTGCCAATCGGCCTCGGAGCGCAGGCGCAACTGCAACTGGTCTTGCAGCGCGGCGCTGGTGATGGGGCCGGCAAACACCAGGGCGCGTTCGCCCGCCACCAGCCGCCCGGCCAGCAGACGACCCTGCGTGGTCCAGACCGCCTCCATGCTGGAGAGGGGCTGGTCACGCGCCAGCACCAGGTAGATGCGAGCGCTGCGCCCGATCCAGTCGCGCGTGTCGATGTGCACGTTCACGTGCAGCCAGGCTTCCATGCCGGCTTGCGGCGCGCCGTGGGCCGCGCTGCGCCACTGCATCTGCACCTGGGGCGGCACGGTGTGGGTGAGCGAGTCGTCGAGCCGGTGCGGGTTGGCCAGGGCCAGGGCGGCGCTCAGCAGCAAAGCGAGCCCGCAGCCCGCCTGCCTTAACTGCCAGCCCGTGCCCACGGGTTGAGCGGCACTCATGGACTGCTCAAGGTGTAGGTGACCCGGCCGCCATAAGTGCCGGCGGCGCGCAGCGCGCTGTTGGCAAAGAAAAAGCTGTGGCAGTTTTCAATATACCGGTTGGCCGGCACCGTGGCCAGGGTCTGGCTGGCGCCGCTGAAGGTCCCGGCCCGAATCACGTCGGGACGCGGGCTGCCGGGCGCTGCAACGGTCCAACTGATTTGCGAGAACGGTATCGTGTCGCCGCCCGGGGTGCTCAGGTAGGCCGGCGAGTTCACGCTCAGCGTGGCGCTGGCCGGTCCATCGCCGCGGTTGCTGCGCCGGTACGAGGCGCCGATCAACACCTGGCTGGCTGGCGTCGGGCAAGTGAGCCAGTTGTCGAGCAAGCTGGTGGCCTGCGTGCTGTTGCCGGTCATGGGCAGGGCCGCGCCGCTGAGCAGTTGCGCAGCGCTCACGCTCACCTGCACCAGGTTGATGCTGGGGTTGTTGGCCCAGGCGCTGCCGTTGCCCACGTGCAGAAAAACGCGGCGCGGCGCGGGGCTTACCTCGATCGACCAGGCCCAGGCGGCGCCGAGCTGCGCGCCGCACAACAGCAGCACGGCGACGCTGCGCGTTGGCAACAAGCGCCGAGGGGCCTTTACGCGGTTGGGAGCGCGCATGGTGTTGCGGTGCACGAGGGTTGGGCGCCGGGCGGCTGGCGCTGGAGCGACTTTCGCGCCGCCGCGGGGGGAGGGGCGCGCTTTGACGGTCCGGCTCGCCCAGCCAGCGGCGTCGAAGCAGGTGCATCCTGTGGCCTGGGCCCGGTGAAGCATCAAGCGTTCGGCACCCAACCGGGTTCAGGGCATGGCGGCGGTGTAGGTGATGCGGCCGTTGTTGGCCGCGGTCGCGCCGTAGATGCCAGGCGGGAGCAGGGCCGTGTTGGCAAAAGCAAAGGTCCAGTTGGCGCTGCGGTCGGTGATTCTGGTGCCCGACGACAGAACGACGTTGCTGGCGGCGCCCGGCCCGGTCAGCGGAATGACCGGACTGGGCAACTGCGCCAGGCTGCTGGTGGCGCTGATCTCAGACCAGGGAATGGTGTAGGCCGGCGTGTCGACGTTGACCAGGGCGCCGGTGGTAGAGGCGCTCAGCGTGATTTGGCCGTTGTTGCCCAGCACCCGCACCGGCACCACGTTGCCGGTGATGACGGCCGCAGCCGCGCCGGTTCCCAGCGCCGCCGGGTTGGTGCTGTAGTCGAAGGTCACCATGTCGATGGTGGCGTTGTTGCCTAGCGTTGCAGCGCCGGTGCCCACGCCCAGGAACAGCACGCGCGGAATGATGATGCGAAAGTCGAGCCTGGCCGTGGCGCTGCCGGCGCCGACCACCAACTGCGACTCGGCGCTGACCAGCATCGGAGCCGCGAGTGCGGCGATCAGGGTCGACTTGAGAATGAGCGATTTTTTCATGATGATCTTTGGAGTGAGGCCGAAAAACGAACGCAGCCGACGCCCATCCAAAACACGAGCGCCGCCTTGATAGGGCCCCATGCTAGGGAAAACCCGTTCGGCTGGCAAGTCGGATGTGGGTGCAAATTGACAAATTCGTACGATTTGAGCGCTTTGTCTTCCGAGCGGTATCGACTGGGCGACAGGAGGTTGCGGGTTGACCTCAAGTTTCGGCCGGTTTTGCCGCTTCGTTCATCCGACCGGGTCAGCGCAGCAGGGTCGGCCTGCAGCCGGTGCCGACGGCGATCGAGGGTCACCAAGCCGGCGCAGATGCAAGTCGGAGCCGCTGTGGCACACTGGCATCGGCAGTGGCCCACCCGGCCACGCCGCCATTGCGCACCGCTCACGAGGCGGATGAACACACATGGAGACAAACAATGAACGCCCCGTTGCCGCAACACGTCCGACGCGCCCTGGAAGCGGTCACGCTGGACGATAAATACCGGCTCGAGCACGGCCGCGCCTTCATGAGCGGCGTGCAGGCGCTGGTTCGCTTGCCGATGCTGCAGCGCCAGCGCGACGCCCTGCAGGGCAAGAACACCGCCGGTTTCATCAGCGGTTACCGCGGTTCGCCGCTGGGCGGCTATGACCTGGCCTTGCAACAGGCCGCGCCTTTCTTGCAGGCGCAAAACATCGTTTTTCAGCCCGGTGTCAACGAAGAATTGGCCGCCACCGCGCTCTGGGGCACCCAGCAACTGGGCTTTGCGCCGCCGGGCAGCAACAAGTTTGACGGCGTCTTTGGCATCTGGTACGGCAAGGGGCCGGGCGTGGACCGTTGCGCCGACGTCTTCAAGCACGCCAATATGGCCGGCACCACCGCCTGGGGCGGCGTGATCGCGGTCGCGGGCGACGACCACGTGGCCAAGAGCTCGACCGCGGCGCATCAAAGCGATCACATCTTCAAGGCCTGCGGCCTGCCGGTGTTTTTTCCGGCCTCGGTGCAAGACATTCTGGACCTGGGCGCACACGCCATCGCCATGAGCCGCTTTTGCGGCGTCTGGGCCGGCATGAAAACGATTCAGGAGATCGTCGAATCCAGCGCCAGCGTGCTGATCGATCCGCAGCGGGTGCAGATCGTCAGCCCCGACTTCGAGTTGCCTGCCGGCGGCCTGCACATTCGCTGGCCCGACGCCGCGCTCGAGCAAGAGGCGCGGCTGTTTGATTTCAAGTGGTACGCCGCGCTGGCCTATGTGCGCGCCAACCGGCTCAACCACAACGTCATCGCCGGGCCGCAAGACCGCTTCGGCATCATCGCCAGCGGCAAGGCGTTCAACGACACGCGCCAGGCCTTGCTCGACCTCGGGCTGGACGACGCCACCTGTGGCCGCATTGGGCTGCGCCTGCACAAGGTGGCGGTGGTCTGGCCGCTGGAGGCGCAGACCACGCGCGCGTTCGCCACCGGCTTGCGTGAAATCCTGGTGGTGGAGGAAAAGCGCCAGGTGATCGAATATCAGTTGAAAGAGGAGCTGTACAACTGGCGCGCCGACGTGCGGCCCAACGTGCTGGGCAAGTTCGACGAGATGGAAGGCGACTGCAGCGGCGGCGAGTGGAGCGTGCCCAACCCCAGCGCCCGCACCTTGCTGCGCGCCAACGCCGACCTCTCGCCCGCCCTCATCGCGCGTGCCATCGCCAGCCGCTTGCGCAAGGCGGGCCTGCCGGCCGATGTGCAGGCGCGCATCGACGCGCAGCTTGCCATTCTGGATGCGCAGGAGCGCTCGATGCAGACCTTGCTGAGCGAGCGCGCCGCCGGTGCCGAGCGCCAGCCCTGGTTTTGCTCCGGCTGCCCGCACAACACCAGCACCCGCGTGCCCGAGGGCTCGCGCGCCATGGCCGGCATCGGCTGCCATTACATGGCGATCTGGATGGACCGCGCCACCGTGGGCTTTACCCAGATGGGCGGCGAGGGCGTGCCCTGGGTCGGGCAGCAGCCGTTCAGCCGCGAACAGCACATGTTCGCCAACCTGGGCGACGGCACCTACTTTCACAGCGGTTTGCTGGCGCTGCGCCAGAGCATCGTCGCCGGCGTCAACATCACCTACAAGATTTTGTACAACGACGCGGTCGCCATGACCGGCGGCCAGCAGCTCGGCGAACGACCCGAAGGCCACAGTGTGCAGCAAATCGCGCACAGCCTGCGCGCCGAAGGGGCGGCGAAAATCACCATCGTCACCGACGAGCCGGACAAGTACGCCGGCGCCAGCGGCCTGCCGGCCGGCGTTGCCGTCCTGCACCGCGACCGGCTGGACGCGGTGCAGCGCGAGTTCCGGGCCATCCAGGGCACCACGGTCATCATTTACGACCAGACCTGCGCAACGGAAAAACGCCGCCGCCGCAAGCGCGGTGCGCTGCCGGAGCCGGCCCGGCACGTGCTGATCAACGAGGCGGTGTGCGAGGGCTGCGGCGATTGTGGCGTGCAGTCCAACTGCCTGTCGGTCGAACCGCTGGAGACCGCGTTCGGCCGCAAGCGCAAAATCAACCAAAGCACTTGCAACAAGGACTACTCCTGTGTGCAGGGGTTTTGCCCGAGCTTCGTCACGGTCGAAGGCGGCCAGTTGCGCAGGAAACGCCAGCCGGCTGGCCAGATCGCCTGGAGCGGCGGCGCCTTGCCCGAGCCGGTGCTGCCGGTGCTGGGCAACGAAGTCTGGGGCATCGTCGTCGCCGGCGTCGGCGGCACCGGAGTCATCACCATCGGGCAGTTGCTGGGCATGGCAGCCCACATCGAGGGCAAGGGCATCGTCACGCAAGACGCAGCGGGTCTGGCGCAAAAGGGCGGAGCCACCTGGAGCCATGTGCTGATCGCCGCCGAGCAAGACGCCATTCGCACCACGCGGGTGGCTGCTGCAGCGGCCGATCTGGTGCTCGGCTGCGATCCGATCGTCGCCGCCCAGCAAGAAACCTGGTCCCGCCTGCGCGCCGGGCGCAGCCGGGTGGCGCTCAACCTCGGCGCCGCGCCCACGGCGGCGTTCGTGCACAACCCGGACTGGCAAAACCCGGCCCAGGACTGCGTGCGAGCGCTTGCCAGGCATCTGGGTGACGAGGCGGTGGGCGTGTTCGATGCCACCGCCGCCGCCACCCAACTGCTGGGCGACAGCATCTACACCAACCCCTTGTTGCTGGGTTACGCTTGGCAGCGCGGCTGGGTGCCGCTCGGGCTGGATGCGCTGCTGCGCGCCATCGAACTCAACGCGGTGCAGGTCGAGAAGAACAAGGCCGCTTTTGAATGGGGCCGCCGCGCCGCCCACCAGCCGCTGGCGCTGCAAGCGCTGCTGCAGCACACCGGTGCGGCCGAGCAAGTGATTCGTTTCGACAAACGAGAAACCATCGACGACATGATAGCGCGCCGGGTGCGCTTTCTCACCGAATACCAAAACGCCGCCTACGCGGCCGAGTACCGGCACTTCGTCGAGCACGTGCGCGCGGCCGAGCAGCGGCTGGGGCGCGCCAGCCTGACCGAGGCGGTGCTGCGCTGCTTGTTCCAGCTCATGGCCTACAAGGACGAATACGAGGTGGCGCGGCTGCACAGCGACCCGGCCTTTCATGCCCGCATCGCGGCCGAGTTCGAAGGCGATTTCAAGCTCAAGCTGCACCTGGCGCCGCCCTGGCTGGCGCGCAAGAACGAACGCGGCGAGCTGATCAAGCGCCCCTTTGGTCCGGCTGTGTTTGTCATGCTGCGCTGGCTGGCGCGCCTCAAGGGTTTGCGCGGCGGCTTCTTTGACGTGTTTGGGCGCAGCACCGAGCGCCGACAAGAACGTGCCCTGATTGGTGCCTACCGTGACTGCATCGAGGAATTGCTGCGCGGTCTGGACGCCGAGACGCACGCGCTGGCGCTGGAGATGGCCCGCCTTCCAGAGCACATCAGGGGTTTTGGCCACGTCAAAGAGCGCCATCTGCAGGCCGCGCGCAGCCGCTGGACGGCGCTGTTGGCACAGTGGCGCCAGCGCGCGCCGACCAGCCCTTGAAGCGACGGCCAGGCAACGTACAATGTGCGGTTCTCTCGTTCTTGAACCTGCTGGAGGTTTTTCGTGTTTATTTCCCCCGCTTATGCCCAGGCCGCTGCTGGCGGCGACACCCAGTCCACCTTGTTGGGTTTGCTGCCACTGGTGCTGATGTTCGTGGTGCTTTATTTCGTCATGATCCGGCCGCAGATGAAGCGGCAAAAAGAGCACAAGTTGATGGTGGCCGCGCTCTCCAAGGGCGACGAGGTGGTGACGGCCGGCGGCATCTTGGTCAAGGTCTCCAAGATCGGCGACACCTACATCGGTGTGGAACTTGCCGACGGCGTTGAGGTCCAGATGCAACGCACCGCAGTGGTTCAGGTTTTGCCCAGAGGCACCATCAAATAACTTGCTTGCTGCGCAAAAGGCGCTCTTGAATGCGCTTCGTTTGAGCGCATATGCGGTGCTGGTGTGCAGCCGTCGGGTGGGGCGGTGTTTTTGAGCAAGCTTGAGTTTCTTGGCGTTCGAGGTCGCTGAACATGAACCGTTACCCGTTGTGGAAGTACGCGATGCTGGTCGTCGCGCTGTTGATCGGTGCCCTCTACGCCTTGCCCAATCTGTATGGCGAGTCGCCGGCGGTGCAGGTCTCGTCGATCAGGGCGTCGGTGGTGCTCGACACCGGCACCGTCATGCGGGTGGAGCAGGCGCTGGCGGCACAACAGCTCAGCGCCAGCACCATCGAACTGCAAGACAACTCCTTGCGGGCGCGCTTTGTCAGTACCGACGACCAGATCAAGGCGCGCGACGCGATCGAACGTGCGCTCAACACCGACCCGGCCGACCCCGGCCACGTGGTGGCGCTGAGCCTGCTGCCCAATACGCCGGATTGGCTGGCGCGCCTGGGTGCCGCGCCGATGTACCTGGGTCTGGATTTGCGCGGTGGCGTGCATTTTCTGTTGCAAGTTGACATGCCGGCTGCGCTGGAGCGCCGCGCCGAGGTGCTGGCCGGCGAGCTGCGCGTGGCTTTGCGCGAGGCAGACATACGCCACGGCGGCGTCAGCCGCAGCGGCGACACGCTGGAGCTGCGCGCGCGCGACGCGCCCACGCTGGCGGCGATGCGCAGCCTGATCGAACAGCAATTCCCCGACCTGCAGACCAGCCAGACGCCCGACGGCACCGGTTTCAGGCTGCAAGCGCGTGTCACGCCCGAGGCAGCGCGCCGCGTGCAGACGCTGGCCTTGCAGCAGAACAAAACCACGCTGCACAACCGCATCAACGAACTCGGCGTGGCCGAGCCGGTGATTCAGCAGCAAGGCGTGGACCGCATCGTGGTGCAACTGCCGGGCGTGCAAGACACGGCGCGCGCGAAAGAAATTCTGGGCCGCACCGCCACGCTGGAGGTGCGCCTGCTCGACGAGAGCAGCGCCGGTCTGGCGGCCGAACGCGGCACCGGGCCGGTGCCGTTTGGCTCCGACCGCTTCCTCGATAGCGAAGGGCGGGCGGTGATTGTGCAGCGCGAGGTGCTGCTGACGGGCGAGAACCTGACCGACGCCCAGGCCGGTTTTGACAGCCAGACGCAAGAAGCTGCGGTGCACCTGACGCTCGACGCCAAGGGCGCGCGCATTTTCCGCGACGTCACGCGCGCCAACGTCGGCAAGCGCATGGCCATCATCTTGTTCGAGAAAGGCCGCGGCGAAGTGGTCACGGCGCCGGTGATCCGCACCGAAATCGGCGGCGGCCGGGTACAGATCTCGGGCGCCATGACCACCATGGAGGCCAGCAACACCGCGCTGCTGCTGCGCGCCGGTTCGCTGGCCGCGCCGATGGAGATCATCGAAGAACGCACCATAGGCCCGAGTCTGGGGGTGGAAAACATCGAGCGCGGCTTCAACAGCGTGCTCTGGGGCTTTTTGCTGATCGTGCTGTTCATGTCGGCTTACTACGCGCTGTTCGGCGTCTTCTCCAGCATCGCCCTGGCGTTCAACGTCGTGCTGCTGGTGTCGGTGCTGTCCATGCTGCAGGCCACGCTCACCCTGCCCGGCATGGCGGCGATGGCGCTGGCACTGGGCATGGCGATCGACTCCAACGTGCTCATCAATGAACGCATTCGGGAAGAGTTGCGCCGCGGCCTGCCGCCGCAGACGGCGATCCAGAACGGCTACGAAACCGCCTGGGGCACGATTCTGGACTCCAACGTCACCAGCCTGATTGCCGGTGTGGCGCTGCTGATTTTTGGCTCCGGCCCGGTGCGCGGTTTTGCTGTGGTGCATTGCATCGGCATTCTGACCAGCATGTTCTCGTCGGTGGTGTTTTCGCGCGGTCTGGTCAACCTCTGGTACGGCCGTCAGAAAAAGCTCAAGACGCTGTCGATAGGCACCGTCTGGCGGCCCGAAGCCGAGCCCACGCTCGCTGGCAAAACCAAATAAACACAGGGTCAGACCATGGAGTTCTTTCGCTTCCAACGCGACATTCCGTTCATGCGGCATGCGAAGGCGCTGAACGCGTTTTCCGCGCTGCTGTTCGTGTTGTCGGTTTTTTTCCTGGTCACGCGCGGCCTGAACCTGTCGGTCGAGTTCACCGGTGGCACGGTGATGGAAGTCAGCTACGAGCAGCCGGCCGATTTGGCAGCGGTGCGCCAGGTGGTCCAGACGCTCGGTTATGCCGACGTGCCGGTGCAGAACTTTGGCACCTCGCGCGACGTTTTGTTGCGCCTGCCCATTCAGGCCGGCCAGACGTCGGGGCAGCAAAGTGCGGCCGTTTTTGCGGCGCTGCAGGCGCAGAATCCGGCGGTCGAGCTGCGCCGCACCGAGTTCGTCGGCCCGCAGGTGGGGCAGGAGCTGGTGCTCGACGGTCTGAAGGCGCTCGCGCTGGTGATTGTCGGCATCATGGTTTACTTGGCTTTTCGCTTCGAGTGGAAGTTCTCGGTTGCCGCCATCATTGCCAACCTGCACGATGTGGTGATCGTGCTCGGATTTTTCGCTTTTTTCCAGTGGGAGTTTTCGCTCGCGGTGCTGGCAGCGGTGCTGGCGGTGCTGGGCTACTCGGTCAACGAGTCGGTGGTGATCTTCGACCGCATTCGCGAAACCTTTCGGCGCCAGCGCAAGATGACACCGTCCGAGGTGATAGACCACGCCATCACCTCGACCATGAGCCGCACCATCATCACTCACGGCTCGACCGAGGTCATGGTGATTTCGATGCTGCTGTTTGGCGGACCGGCGCTGTTTCACTTTGCGCTGGCCCTGACCATAGGCATTTTGTTTGGCATTTACTCCTCGGTGTTCGTGGCCTCTGGCATTTCGATGTGGCTGGGCATCAAGCGCGAAGATCTGGTGCCGGTGCTCAGCAAAAAAGAGGGTGATCCGGACGATCCGAACGCCGGTGCGGTCGTGTAGGCGGCCAGTGTCTGCTCGCTGTGGGTTGAGTTGATCGGCGCGCCTGTTTCGTGCAAACTGAGCGCATGGCCCCCTTGCCCGATCCGCATGTCTCCAGTTTGGCCAAGCAGGCGCGCGAGGTTTTTGTCGTGGAGATGGCGCGCGCCGTGCCCGATCTGGCCCGGTCTTGCCTGGCGCGCCTGAGCGGCCTGCTCGACCAGGTCGGCCCGGCGCGCGAGATGCAGTTGCGGCGCGACGCCTGGGCAGACTTTCAAAAACACCAGAGCGCCTGGGACGCTCAGACCCGCAAGGCGCTGCAGCGCAGTCTGCTGCCCCGGTTTACCCGCTCTGGCACGCCGCAGAGTCAGTCGGATCAGCTCGAACTGGTCGCCGTCGGGGCGATGGATGATCAGATTCTGGCTTCGCGCCTGGCCATGCGCGTGCTCGACTTGGTGTCGACCGAACTCAATGAATTGCGGCTGCGGGTGCAACACTTGGAGGGTCGAACCGAGTTGCCGTGCGCCGACGTGCTGCTGCCCGACGTGACGGCCCGCATTCTGGTCGACCAGTGGTTTCAGTTGGCGCTGACACGCGAGGCCTGGCAACTGGTGCAGGACGCGCTGGCGCCTGAGTTGGCTGGCAAACTGCTGCAAGCCTACAAGGCGGCCAATGCGTTCTTGATCGACAGCGGTGTCATGAAAGAGATCGACCTGCAGGCCCTGGTCAGACGTGCGCCTGACGCGCGCGGCGCCCGAGCCGCCGAACAAGCGCCCGACACGGGCGGGCGCAGTACCGGCTCGGGTCTCGGCGCCGTCTCAGCAGGATGGGGCGCGTCCGCGCCAGCAGCGTCCGCAGCCGGCGTGCACGAGGAGACGCGGCTCATGACCCGTGCTTCACCGCTGTCGCGTGCGCGCATGCGTGCCCAGGGTCTGGTCGGCCGCCTCAAGCGGCTGCTGCTGGACCAGGTGGGGGGCGATTTTGAAGCCACGCAGCGGCTGGCGCCTTCGCCCCGCTTGCAGCAACTCATCGAGCGGTCGGGGGGTGCGCCGAGCGGCGCCGGCGATGGTGGTGGTGGCGGTGTCGTCGATGCGCTGCAAGTCGAACGCGCTGTCAGCGCCTTGCGCCAACGCAGCAATGAACTCAAGCAAGCGGCTGCCACGCCTACGGAAAAAGCCACCGTCGAGGTGGTGGCGCTCATGTTCCAGAGCATTCTGGCTGAGGAACGCATAGCGCCCAGCGCGCGGCTGTGGTTTGCCCGTTTGCAAATGCCGGTGCTGCGCGTGGCGCTGGCCGAGCCGGAGTTTTTCAGCGCCTTGCAGCACCCGGCGCGCCGCCTGATCGATCGCATGGGCTCTTGCGTGCTGGGGTTTGAATCCAACGTCGGCTCGGCCGCGCTGGAGGCCGAGATCAAGCGCGTGGTGCAGGTGGTCGAGCAGTATCCGGAAACCGGGAGCAAGGTGTTTCAACTGATGCTCGACGAGTTTCAGACATTCATCGCCGCTTTTTTGAGCGAAACAGGCAGCGCCAGCCGCTATGTCGGGGTGGCGCAGCAGGTCGAGGAAAAGGAAACGCTGGCGATCCGCTACACCATCGAGCTGCGCCAGTTGCTCGAAGGCTTGCCGGTGCGACACGAACTGCGCGACTTTTTGTTCAAAATCTGGGCCGACGTGCTGGCGCTGGCGAGTGTGAAATACGGCCAGAAGCACGCCGACACCGATGCACTCAAGCGCGTGGCCACCGATTTGTTGTGGGCGGCCAGCGCCAAGCCGAACCGCAGCGAGCGCGCGCGCGTGATTCAGCAGCTGCCGGGCTTGTTGCAACGCCTGCGCCAGGGCATGGGCTTGCTGGGATTGTCGAGCGGCGTGCAGGATCAGCACATCAAGTCGATCAGCGACTTGCTGGCTGATGCCTTCATGTCGCGCACCGAAGCGCTGGCGCCAGAGCGCCTGGACCATCTGGCGCAGCGGCTGGCGCAACTGGAGGATTTTTTGCCTCCCGGCGGCGACGGCGACCTCAAGCTCGATTCGCACAGCATAGAAATGATCACCGGCGTCGACGCCAGCAACATCGAGGTGATCCACCAAGGAGGCAGCCAGCCGAATGCGGCGATGCAGGCCTGGGCGGCGGAGTTGCAAATCGGTTGCTGGTTCGGGCTCGACCACAACGGTGCGCTGCACCAGGTGCAGTTGGCTTGGCGCAGCAAGCGCAGCCAGCTTTACCTGTTTGCGGGCAGCCACGGGCGCTGCTTTTTGATTCAGGCCGCGCGCGTGGCGGCTTACTTGCAGGCCGGTTTGCTGCTGCCAAGCGAAGAAGAAGCGCTGACGGTGCGCGCCACACGCGCCGCGCTGCTCAAGCTAGACGCCAACCCCGAGCGCTTGTTGAGCTGAGCGGGCCGCGCCGTCTGAAAGCCGAGCCGCGGTCGACCGCTGAATTGCATGTGCAGGGCCGTTCGGATGCTCACTTCCTGCCTGCCGGTGAAATTCCCGCTCCCGCTCCCGCTCCCGTTCGGACTGAGCTTGTCGAAGTCCAGATCGCACGCGCCACCCTTCGACAGGCTCAGGGCGAACGGATGCCGGGCTCAGGGCGAACGGATGCCGGGCTCAGGGCGAACGGATGCCGGGCTCAGGGCGAACGGATGGCTGGCTCAGACGAACAGTTGCCGGGCTCGGGGCGGTGACAATTGCGGTGTCCCGGCTCAAGCCTGGCCCAGCCGCTGCAGCCAACCGCCGGGCAGTCGCCCCACCGAGCCCTGCAATTCCAGCTCCAGCAGGCGCGCTTGCAGATGAGCGGTGTCCAGGCCGGTGCGGTCTTGCAAAGCGTCCAGACGGATGGGGTCAAAACCCATGGCGTCGAGCAGGCTGTCGATCGGCGCTGGCGCACGCTGGTCGGCGTCAGGGCTGTGCAGCGGCCCGTCTAGGCGCAGCTCTTCCAAAATGTCTTGCGCCGACTCGACCAGCTTGGCACCCAGGCGGATCAGGGCGTGGCAGCCGCGCGATTGCGGCGCGTGGATCGACCCCGGAATGGCGAATACCTCGCGCCCCTGTTCGGCGGCCAGCCGAGCGGTGATCAGTGAGCCCGAGTGCAGCGCTGCTTCTACCACCAGCGTGCCCTGCGACAAGCCGGCAATGATGCGGTTGCGACGCGGGAAATTCGCCGCCAGCGGCGGCGTGCCGAGCGCCCATTCGCTCACGATCGCACCGCTGGCCGCAATGCGCTCGGCCAGCGCGCGGTGGCTGTTTGGATAGACCCGGTCCAGCCCGGTGCCGACCACCGCGATGGTGATGGCGTTGGACGCCAACGCGCCTTCGTGCGCGGCGCCGTCCACGCCCAGCGCCAGCCCAGAGACCACGCACACGCCGGCCCGGCCCAGCGCGCGCGCGAACTGGTGCGCGTTGGCCTGACCCTGCGGCGTCGGGCTGCGGCTGCCGACGATCGCCAGTCGCAGTGGGTGGCGCAACGCTTCGAGCTGGCCCTGCACATAAAGCAGCAGCGGCGGGTCTGCCATCTGCAGCAACTCGCTCGGGTAGTGCGGGTCAGCCAGGCTCAGCACGTGGTGCATGGGCGACGCCGCCAGCCAGTCTTGCAGCCGCTGCACAGCGGCGGGCAAATCCGGCGGTGGACACTGCAGCGCCTGCGTCACCTGGGCGCCGACCAGCGCCCGCCAAGCGGCGGCGGGTTGCCTGAATATGACCGTCGGCAGGCCAAAGGCGTCCAGCAAGCGGCGCGCTGTCACGGGGCCGACGCCGGGCGTGAGCAGCAAGCGCAGCCAGGCGCCCAGTTCGTCGGGAGCCATGCGGGCAATCAGGGGTTGGAGAAGTGGTCTCCCACTTTCACGCCATCGGCAATCTGCAGCACCAGCGCGTAAGACAGCTTGTCAAATGTGCGAAACACCATCATCAGTCCGTTGCGCTCGCCCGGCAGCCGCAGTTGCGGTTGCGCCGGGTCGGTGCGGTCGGTCACCAGATGGCTGTCGCGCAGCACGGCCAGCACGTGGCCGCGCTCTAGCCCATGCGCGCGGCCGCGGTTGATCGCCACCACCTGGTTTTGTCCGACAAAGCTGACCGCATCGCCGTACACCGAGACGATTTGCCCGTCCTGGGCGCGCTCGGATGTGCTCGGAACGAAGGGCTGCCAGTCGCGCGCCGCCGCGGGCAATAAGCGGTCACCGATGCGCATTTCCTGGCGGGAAAACACGATGTCTATGGTGGCCGGAACGATTTCGGTGTGGCTCTGGCCCTGCGCGTCGGTGCGGGTCTGGCTGGATTCGCCGCGCACCAAGCGGGCCTTGCCCAGGAACTGCGCTTCAAAACCCAGCACCTCACCCGTGGCAGGGTCTTTCAGGGGCACCGCGTTGCGAAAAACGCGCAGCTCACGCGCCTGATCGGGGCCCAGGGTCAGCGCCTCAGGGCTGGCCGTGTCGCTGTATTGCGCGCGTGCGTAGGCGCGGTCTCCGCGGCTGAGCAGCACCCGGGTCTCCTGGGTGGCGACGATGCGAGGTGCGCGCGCGAAGCTGGCTTCGTCGACGATTTCGGACTCGCTCAGAAAAGCCTTGATCGCCTGCAGCGAAACCGGCGCAATAGCCAATTCGTCCAGGGCTTGCACGCGGGTGCGCGGCGACAGCCGCACGGTGGGGAGATCGTTTGCGGCGGCGCCGGGTGCGCGGGTGCTCAAAATGGCGCGGCCGCTGGACGTGTCGAGGTAGAGCACCTGACCCGGGAAAATCAGGTGCGGGTTGCGAATGTCTTGCCGGTTCATGCCCCAGAGCTCGGGCCAGCGCCAGGGGCTCTTGAGAAACAGGCTGGAGATCGCCCACAGCGTGTCGCCACGCTCAACCGTGTGGCTGTGCGGCGCGTTGGCGGCCAGTTCGGACAGTGGCACGCCGGCTTGGGCGACCTGATCCGCCGTGGCGCGCTGGGCTGCGGTGATGGGGAATGGCTGTGCCCAGACGCTGCTGCCGAATGCGGTGGCGAGCAGTGCAGCCGCGCACAGCAACGCGCGCGCTGCAGACAGGGGGTGGGCAGGGACGGACAGGCAGGTGGACAGTGGCATGGGTAGGGCTTGCGGGCAAGTGGCGATGCAGTCGGGGCCTCGGACCGCCAGCGTCCGCCCGGCTGGCGGGCCAAGCTCGTCTTGACAACCCGGCTGCGATTTTGCGCTCAAGCCCTTGATTAGGCAATGCTTGTCGACTATGGGACTGGCAGCGCGGGGAAAAAGTGGCGAAAATAGCAAAAACCGATCTGCTTTGCGCCCAGTCATTCGCCCGGTGCCGACTGGTGCGCCCGCTGTCCACCGATTGCCCGCGCCCGCCATGACCGACCTCGCACCTGCTCTGCTCGAGATTTTGCGCTACCCCGACCCGCGCCTGCACACCGTGGCGCGCCCGGTGCAGGGGGTGGACGACCGCATCCGCGCCTTGATCGAACGCATGTTTGCCACCATGCACGCGGCCAACGGCATTGGGCTGGCGGCAACTCAGGTCGATGTGCACGAGCGCCTGATTGTGATTGACGTCAGCGAGGCGCGCGACCAGCCGCTGGTGCTGATCAACCCAGAGTTCGAATGGCTCAGCCCCGAGACGCGCAAGGGCGAGGAGGGCTGCCTGTCGGTGCCCGGCATCTACGATGGCGTCGAGCGTGCCATTGCCGTGCGGGTGCGCGCGCTCGACGCACAAGGCCTTGCGCGCAGCATCGAAGCTCAGGACATGCTGGCGGTGTGCATACAGCACGAAATGGACCATCTGCTCGGCCGCGTGTTCGTCGAACACCTCTCGCCGCTCAAGCGCCTGCGCATTCAGAGCAAGCTGGCCAAGGCGCAGCGCGAGGCGCTGCGGGCATGAGGCTGATTTTTGCCGGCACCCCTGAATTCGCCCGCGTGGCGCTGCAGCACCTGCTCGCTGCCCGGCACGAGGTCGCGCTGGTGCTGACCCAGCCGGATCGGCCCGCCGGGCGCGGCATGAAGCTGCAGCCCTCGGCGGTCAAGCAGCTTGCGCTGGCGCAGCAGATCGCGCTGGCGCAGCCGCGCAGCCTGCGACTGGACGGCAACTACGCTGCCGACGCCGCGCAGGCGCGCGCAGCGATGCAAGCCGCGCAGGCCGACGCCATGGTGGTGGTGGCCTTTGGCCTGCTGCTGCCGCCGTGGCTGCTCGACCTCATGCGCCAGCCTGGGCCGGGTGGCGCAGCGCCGCGCGGCTGGGGCTGCTTCAATATCCACGCTTCCTTGCTGCCGCGCTGGCGCGGAGCGGCACCGATTCAGCGCGCCATCGAGGCCGGCGACGCGCAGACTGGCATCAGCATCATGCAAATGGACGCCGGGCTCGACACCGGCGACGTGCTGCTGCAACAGGCGCTGCCGATCGGCCCGCACGACAACAGCGCCAGCCTGCACCAGCGCTTGGCCGACCTGGGTGGGTCCTTGATGCTGCAGGTGCTGGCGCAGGCCGACGCGGGCACGCTGCGGCCGCAGCGCCAGCCCGGCGCTGGCATCAGCTACGCGCACAAGATTGAGAAAGCCGAAGCGGCCATCGACTGGACCTTGCCAGCCGACTTGTTGGCGCGGCGCGTGCGCGCCTTCAACCCGGCGCCCGGCGCTTGCACCGCATGGGCGCAGGAGCCGCTCAAGGTCTGGCAGGCGCAGGCCGAACATGCGCCGGCGCTGGCAAGCGCACAGCCTGGCCAGGTGTTGTCTGTCGAAGCCGACGGCATCCGGGTGCAAACCGGCTGCGGCGTGCTGCGCCTGACCGAGCTGCAGCGCGCCGGGGGCAAGCGGCTGGCAGTGGCAGATTTCTTGCGCGGCTTTGCGCTCACCGTGGGGCAGGTGTTCGACGCCAGCCCCAGACAGAAAACGAGCGCTTGATGTTTTACCGGCGCAGCTACCGGCGCCACGCTGAATTTTGGGACGGCGTGCGCGACCAAAGCGGCGCCACTCTGGGCATGGCGGCCTGGGGCCTGATGACTGGCGTGGCGATGGTCGCGGCCGGTCTTTCGGTCGCCGAGGCGGTGCTGATGACGCTGATCGTCTACGCCGGCAGCGCCCAGCTCGCCGCCTTGCCGCTGATGGTTACGGGCGCGCCGCTGTGGGTGATTCTGGTTGCCGCGGTGTGCGTCAACCTGCGCTTCGTGGTGTTTTCGGCCCACTTGCGGCCCTATATGATGCATCTGCCCTTATGGCAGCGCATGGTCAGCGGCTACCTCACCATCGACCTGAGCTACGTGTTCTTCGTGCGCCGCTATCCGACGCCGGGCCACAGCGCCGACGAGCGCGAGCGCCAGCAGGCTTATCTGATGGGCAACTGCGCGGTGAACTACCTGTCCTGGATGTCGGCCAGCCTGATCGGGGTGTTGCTAGCCAACGCCATTCCCCCCGCCTGGGGTCTGGGTTTCGCTGGAATTCTGGCGCTCTTGGGCGTGCTTTGTTCGCTGGCCACCTCGCCCTTGCGGGTGGTTTCGGCCACGGTGGCGGGGACGGCGGCGGTGGCGGCGTTTGCGCTGCCGCTCAACCTCAACATCGTGGTGGCGATCGCCAGCGCGGTCGTCATTTGTTTGCTGCTGGAAAAAATGCTGCCGCCCGATTCCGCACCTGGAGCCCCCCGTGTTTGACGTCGACCCGCGCACCCTGCTGACGATCGTCGCACTCGGCGTCATCACCGTGCTGACGCGCGGCTTTTTCTTCATCTCCAGCAAGCCCTGGACCTTGCCGCCGTGGGCGCAGCGCGGCATGCAGTACGCCCCCATTGCCGCGCTGGCGGCGGTGGTGCTGCCGGCCGTGGTGCTGACGCAGGGTGAATTGATCGACACCTGGCAGGACGCGCGCTTGTTCGCCGCGGCCGCCGGGGCGGCCTGGTTTTTCTGGCAACGCGGCGTACTCGGCACCATCGTGGCCGGCATGGCGGTTTACCTGCCGCTGCGTCTGGGCCTGGGCTGGTAGGTCGTGGCCGTGTGGCGGCCCACTGTCACGCCGCTGCGCTAAAGTCGCGCTTTGCGTCTGACCACGCCCACTTCGGAGATCGACATGCAAGCCTCGCCGCCTCAGGTTGAATTTGCCCAGGCAGTGCGGTTTTGGCTCAAGCTCGGCTTCATCGGTTTTGGCGGCCCGGCCGGGCAGATCGCCATCATGCACCGCGAACTGGTCGAGCAAAAGCGCTGGATCAGCGAGCAGCGTTTTTTGCACGCACTCAACTACTGCATGCTGCTGCCCGGGCCGGAGGCGCAGCAACTCGCCACCTACATCGGATGGATGCTGCACCGCACCTGGGGCGGCGTGGTCGCCGGGGTGTTGTTCGTGCTGCCCTCGCTGCTGCTGCTGATCGCGCTCAGCTCGGTCTACGTCGCCTACGGCCACCTGGCCTGGATGAGCGCGCTGCTGTACGGCATCAAGCCCGCGGTGGCGGCTCTGGTGCTGCATGCGGTGCACCGCATCGGCAGCAAGACGCTGCAGCATCCGCGCCGCGCGCCGCTGCTGTGGGCCATTGCGCTGGCCAGTTTTGTCGCCATCCACGCTTTTGCGGTGCCCTTTCCCGCCATCGTTTTCAGCGCCTTGCTGCTCGGCTGGCTGGGCGGGCGCTACTTGCCCGGGCAGTTTTCCCATCTCGGCTCGTCGCATGCACAACTGGGCGGCGCGCACGGCAGCGGCGCGGCCGTGATCGACGACGGCACGCCCTTGCCCGCGCACGCGCGCTTTTCGCGCCCGCGCCTGCTGCGCGTGCTGCTGGCGGGTGCCGTGCTCTGGAGCCTGCCCATGCTGGCGCTGCTGCTCTGGCAGGGCTGGAGCGGCACGCTGGCGGCCATGGGCTGGTTCTTCACCAAGGCCGCGCTGCTGACTTTTGGCGGCGCCTACGCCGTGCTGCCCTACGTCTATCAGGGTGCGGTGGTCGAACACGGCTGGCTGAGCGGCACCCAAATGATGGACGGCCTGGCGCTGGGCCAAACCCTGCCCGGTCCGCTCATCATGGTGGTGGCTTTCGTGGGCTTTCTGGGCGGCTGGAGCCAGCAGGTGCTGGGGCCGGAAGCGCTGTTTCTGGGCGCCATTCTGGCCGCCTGCGTCGTCACCTGGTTTACTTTTCTGCCCTCGTTCATTTTGATCCTGGCCGGCGGTCCGCTGGTCGAGGGCACGCACGGCAAGCTGCAATTCACCGCGCCCATGAGCGCCATCACCGCCGCCGTGGTCGGTGTGATCGCCAGCCTGGGGCTGTTTTTTCTCACCTACGTGGCCTTTCCGGCCGGAGCCGGCGGCGCGTGGTGGCAGCAAGTCGACTGGGTCGCGCTGGCGCTGGCGCTGCTGGCCTTGCTGGCGCTGGTGCGCTGGCAACTGGGGGTGCCGGCGCTCATTGGTCTGAGCGCCCTGGCCGGCGCGGGCCTGCACGCGTTCGGCTGGGTGGCTTGACGCTGCTTGTGCTATATTGGAAGCCTATGCAAGCGCGTTTGGTCTTTGCCTTTTATTTTTGGTTCTCAGTCCCTGGCGGACGAGAGGCCAAGCCGTAAGCGCAGCACCTGAACTCGATCAAACCGCCGGAGCCACCAGCCCGGCGGTTTTTTTTATTCCCTTTGGAGGAGCCCCGTCATGAATGCACAGTCCATCTACGCCGGCAGCGATGCCTGGCATGCACGCGCGGTTGACAAAACCAGCCAGACCGATGACGAACGCATCAAGGACATCACCGTGCTGCCTCCGCCCGAACACCTGATTCGCTTCTTCCCCATCGGCGGCACGCCGGTAGAGGCCTTGATTGGGCAGACCCGCCGGCGCATTCACGACATTCTGCACGGGCGCGACCAGCGCTTGCTGGTGGTGATTGGCCCGTGCTCGATTCACGACCCGGTGGCCGCGCTGGACTATGCGCGCCGCCTGTTGCCGCTGCGCGAGCGCTACGCCGATGTGCTGGAGATCGTGATGCGGGTCTACTTCGAGAAACCGCGCACCACGGTGGGCTGGAAGGGCCTGATCAACGACCCCTACCTGGACGACAGTTTTCGCATCGACGAGGGTCTGCGCATCGCGCGCCATTTGCTGATCGAGATCAACCGCCTGGGCCTGCCGGCCGGCAGCGAATTTCTGGACGTGATTTCGCCGCAGTACATTGGCGACCTCATCAGTTGGGGCGCCATTGGCGCGCGCACCACCGAGAGCCAGGTGCACCGTGAACTGGCTTCCGGGCTGTCGGCGCCGATTGGTTTCAAGAACGGCACCGACGGCAACATCCGCATCGCCACCGACGCGATTCAAGCCGCCGCGCGCGGCCACCATTTTCTGTCGGTGCACAAAAACGGCCAGGTCGCCATCGTTCGCACCGCGGGCAATAAGGACTGCCACCTGATTTTGCGCGGCGGCAAGGCGCCCAATTACGACGCTGCTCACGTGCTGGCCGCGGTCCAGGCCCTGGAAGCTGCCAGACTGCCGCCGCGCCTGATGATCGATTGCAGCCATGCCAACAGCAGCAAGCAGCACGAGCGGCAGTTGGTGGTAGCGCGCGACATTGCAGACCAGATTGCGGCCGGCTCGCGCAGCGTGCTCGGCGTGATGATCGAGAGCCACATCGAGGCCGGGGCGCAAAAGTTCAGCCCGGGCCAGGACGCGGTGGACAAACTGCGCTACGGCCAGAGCATCACCGACGCCTGTCTGGGCTGGGACGATTCGGTGCAGGCGCTCGATCTGTTGGCGCAGGCGCTGCGCTCGGTGCAGAGCAAAACCGCGCCAAGAACCCCTTGAGTGCTTGGGCCGCCGGGTTCAATAGAATCGGCCCATGCACATTCACATCCTGGGCATTTGCGGCACCTTCATGGGCGGCTTGGCCGTGCTGGCGCGTCAGGCCGGCCACCGCGTCACCGGCTGCGACGCCGCCGTCTACCCGCCCATGAGCGAGCAGTTGCAGTCGCTGGGCATCGAGCTGATCGAAGGCTACGGGGCCGAGCAACGGGCACTCGCCCCCGACCTGTATGTGGTTGGCAACGTGGTCGGGCGCGCGCGTTTGCCCGACGGCAGCGCCAAATTCCCGCTCATGGAGGCGATTTTGGATGCGGGCGCGCGCTACACCAGTGGTCCGCAGTGGTTGGCCGAACACGTGCTACAGGGTCGTCACGTGCTGGCGGTGGCCGGCACCCACGGCAAAACCACCACCACCGCCATGCTGGCCTGGATTTTGGAGTCGGCTGGCCTGCAACCGGGTTTTCTGGTCGGCGGCGTGCCGATCAACTTTGGTGTTTCGGCCCGCCTGGGCACCGGCTCGGCGTTCGTCATCGAGGCCGACGAATACGACACCGCTTTTTTCGACAAGCGCAGCAAATTCGTCCACTACCGGCCGCGCACCCTGGTGTTGAACAATCTGGAGTTCGACCACGCCGACATTTTTGAAGACCTGCGTGCGATCGAACGCCAGTTCCACCACCTGCTGCGCACCGTGCCCGCTTCGGGCCGGGTGGTGGCCAACGGGCTGGAAGAAAGCCTCGAGCGCGTGCTGCATCAGGGGCTGTGGAGCGAGTTGCGCACCTTTGGCGCGGCGGTGAGCGATTTTTGCGCCCAGGGCGAGCCGCACGACTTTGTGGTGCTGCAGCACGGCCAGGCGCTGGCGCGGCTGCAGTGGGGTCTGAGCGGCAGCCACAACCAGCTCAATGCGCTGGCCGCGTTGGCCGCTGCGCAGCACCTGGGCGTGGCGCCGGCCGACGGCGTGCGCGCGCTGGCCGGTTTCGAGAGCGTGCGCCGCCGCATGGAGCTGCGCGGCGTGGTGCTGCGCGACGAACAGCCGGTGAGCGTGTACGACGATTTTGCCCACCACCCGAGCGCGATCCGCAGCACACTGGACGGCTTGCGACGCCGCCTGCAGCAGACCGAGGCGGTGCCGGGGCGCATTCTGGCGGTGTTCGAGCCGCGCAGCAACAGCATGAAACTCGGCGCCATGAAGGCGCAACTGCCCTGGAGTCTGGCGGCGGCCGAGCTGGCTTTTTGTCATGCCGGCGCTCTGGAATGGGACGCCGCCCAGGCGCTGGCCCCGCTGGGCGCGCGCGCCCGGGTGGCGCACAGCATCGATGAGCTGGTGGCCCAGGTCTGCGCCGCCGCGCGCGGCGGCGACCACATCGTCTGCATGAGCAACGGCGGTTTTGGTGGTGTACACCAGCGCCTGCTGGCGGCGCTGGGGCAGAGCGCCGCTTCAGCGCGCCGTGCGCTCCCTTGACCGCTGCCGCTTGCAGCCGGCGCGCGCGGCCTGCCGTGCCGGCTCAGCGCAGCGGCCGCAGCCAGGCCTCGAAACGCTGCAGCCGCTGGACCGCCCCCCGTGTGGGGTTTGCTCAGTAGCGTGCCGCCTCGATCAAAAACCGCACCCGGCGCTGTCCTTGCCATTCGTCGGCTTCGAGCCGGAAGGCGAGTGTGACGCGCTCGGGCAGCGGTTCGGTGCGGCCGAACCAGATGCCGTCGACCGGTTCGCCCCTATGCCTGAGCTTGAGGGACAGGTGCTTGTCGGCCACCAGCCGCTGGCTGAGGACGTGCAGTTCTTCGCAAAACAGCGGTGGCGCAAAGCCCTGGCCCCACACCTGCTGTAGCAGCATATCGACCAGTTCGACGCGGCGGTGCTGCGGCGCGAGTGCGCCGTCGGCCTCCAGCCGGCGCTGCAAGGTGGCGGCGTCCAACCATTCATGCGCCACTTGCTGCAAGGCGGCCTCGAAGCGCTCGAGTTGATCTTCTTCTATCGTGCAGCCGGCCGCCATGGCGTGGCCGCCAAAGCGCAGCAGCACACCCGGGTGGCGCTTGGCCACCAGGTCAAGCGCGTCGCGCAGGTGAAAACCGGCAATCGAGCGGCCCGAACCCTTGAGTTCGTGCGCGCGCCCAGCGGCTGCGCTGGCGGCGAAGACGAAGCTGGGGCGGTGCAGTTTGTCCTTCAGGCGTGCGGCCACGATGCCGACCACACCCTCGTGGAAGTCAGGGTCGAACACCACCAGCGCCGGCGGCGGCTCCTCGCTGGCGTCGAACATGTCCTCGGCCAGCAGCAGCGCTTGCTCGCGCATCTCGCCTTCTATGCTTTTGCGCTCGCGGTTGATGCCGTCGAGTGTGCGCGCCAGCTCCTCGGCACGCCCGGCGTCGTCGGTGCACAGGCATTCGACGCCCAGCGTCATGTCGGCCAGCCGGCCGGCGGCGTTCAGGCGCGGGCCCAGGGCAAAACCGAAGTCCAGGCTGGTAGCGCCTGCCGGTTGGCGCGCCGCCACCTTGAACAGCGCTGCCATGCCGGCCGGCATGGCAGCAGCGCGCACGCGCTTCAAACCCTGCGCCACCAGGCGGCGGTTGTTGGCGTCGAGCCGCACCACGTCGGCCACCGTGCCCAGTGCCACCAGCGGCAGCAGGCTGTCGATCTTGGGCTGGTTTTGCGCCGTGAACCAACCGCGCGCGCGCAGCTCGGCGCGCAGCGCCAGCAAGACGTAGAACATCACGCCGACGCCGGCGATCGACTTGCTCTCAAACCCGCAGCCGGGCTGGTTCGGGTTGACGATGATGCAGTCCTGTGGCAGCACGGCAGCGCCGTCTTGCAGGGCTGGCAGGTGGTGGTCGGTGATGATGACTTGCAGGCCCAGCGCGCGCGCCGCACGCACGCCGTCAACGCTGGCAATGCCGTTGTCCACCGTCACCAGCAGGTCGGCACCGAGCGCATGGACGCGTTGGGCAATCGAAGCGGTCAGACCGTAGCCGTCCTTGACCCGATCGGGCACCAGGTAGCTCACGCGCTCGAAGCCCTTGGGCGCGCCCAGCAGGCGCAGCCCGCGCAGGCCGACCGCGCAGGCGCTGGCGCCGTCACAGTCGTAGTCGGCCACGATGCAGATCGATTGCTGCGCGTGCATCGCGTCGGCCAGTGCGCGCGCCGCGGCGTCGGCTCCGAGCAGGGATGAGGGCGGCAGCAGGCGTGCCAGCGCGTCGTCGAGCTGGTCGGGGTGGGTGATGCCGCGCGCGGCATACAAACGCGCCAACAACGGGTGCAGGCCGGCTTGCTCCAGCGCCCAGGCGGCGCGCGGTGGCACGTCGCGGGTGAGGATGTTCATAGCAATTCCAGGGTTTTGTGAATCGGGGTCGGGGCCAGCCTCTGGCGCAGGCGCCGACCCATGCGCGCGAAGACAGCGCGCGGCGCACTGGCCCAGGTGTACGTGTTGCGTTCGCCGCATAGGCTAAGCTGGAGCGGCACGCCACGGCGCACGGCGGCGTGGGCGGCGGCTATCTCGGTGGCGTCGAGCTGCACCCAGGCCTGTTGCCAGGCGGCCCAGTCGGCGCGCAGCGCGGCCCAGCGCAGCGCAGCGGGCTGGGTCGGCGCCGGCTGGAGCGCTGGCGCCTGGTCCAGCGCGCCGGCGCCGCTGATCCAAAAACCGTTCACCGGCAACAACCCGCGCGCGCTGCGCGCGTCGTGCAAGGGGTGGCTGTAAAACAGCAGTTGCGCTTCCGATTGCAGCCGCTGGAGCAATGGGCGCCCGCTCAGGTTGGCCGGACTCTCGGTCATCCAGCCCTGCAGCGAACAGCCGCTGACGCGGTCCAGGCTGGCGCAGACGACCGCACGCAACGCTGCGCCGCTGGCGTGCCAGCGCGTGGCCGAATCAAAGCGCAGCTCGATGCCGTCTTCGGCGCAGTAAGGCGCCAGTGCGTCACACAGCGCGCGCGACTCGGCATCACTCAGCCCGATCTGATCGCCCGGCAGCAGCCGCACCTGCTCGCTGCCGACCGCGTAGTGACACGGAGTGAACCAGGCCTGCGGCTGCGTGGGACTGTGGCTGAGGGCGGCGGCCCAGGGAATCTGGCCGTCGGCGCAGGCACTGCCATCGGCCCGGCGCAAACCCAGCGCCTGCGCCAGCGCGCGTTCGTGTGGCGGACTCAGACGCTGCTCGTCGCCGCAGTCGGTGGCGAGCAGCAGCAGCTCGGCCAGCAGCGCTTGCAGATGCGGCAGACGCAGCCCGGGCAGGGCGGCGCGGCAGGCCGGGGCGCTGGCGCCAGCAAAGGGAATCAGCAACTGGCAGGCCAGCTCGGGTGCAGGGGGGAAAGCGGGCATGGCTGCATTGTCGGCCATACCCGTAATCCACCGTTCACCCCGAGCTCAGCAACCGTTCGCTCTGAGCCCAGCAACCGTTCGCTCTGAGCCACCCATCCGTTCGCTCTGAGCCACCCATCCGTTCGCCCTGAGCCACCCATCCGTTCGCCCTGAGCTTGTCGAAGGGTGGCGCGTGCGATCTGGACTTCGACAGGCTCAGTCCGAACGGGAGCGGGAATTGCTCTACCCATCCGTTCGCCCTGAGCCTGTCGAATATCCCAGCCCAAACGGCGCGCTTGCCCGCACCGCTCTTTCATTGCAGGCATCAGCCCATTTTCGGCGGAAACTTGCGATACCACACACCGTACGCCGAGCAGGCCGCGCAGTAGGAAAAAGCCCACTCCATGAAAGAAAAAATCACCAGCGCGATGCACGGCACGATCCACAGCGGGCTGCCCAGCATAAACAGGGTGAAGGAAATGCCGCTGGCCAGGAACAGCAGCTTGTTGGCAAACATTTTGGCACCGGCGTCTTCTTTTTTGCCGCCCCACTGACGCGCCTCGAACAGCTTGCGCCACACCCGGTGCAGCGGGCAGTGCTGGTGGCCGATGAAGCCGCGCACAAAACCTTGCACGGTCAGCAGGGGCAGCAGCCAGGCAAAACCCACCAGCAGAGAAACGCAGCAAATGACAAACGTGAGAAAGGCTTCCCAACGAATGACGTTGGACCAGACTTGGGGTAGATCGAAACGCAGCATGAATTCACCTTAAGTTTGCAGGCTGAAAAAGGGGGACGCCTCGTGGCTGAGGCTCACTTTAAATACTGGTGACAGTATATCTCGAATCTCACTCGCCTGCTTGTAACGGCGTGGCCTGTTGGTTTATCTGCTTGCATGAGGCCGCGACGCACCCGGCTTGCAAGCCGGGCCACAGCCTGAGCCGCTGTGGCTTTGGCGCACAATACGACGCTTCGTTCCATTCCTTTTCGGTTCCGGCTCTGTGTCGTTATCTTCCGTCCCACCTGCCGCCATGTCCGGCGTCACCGATCTTGACGCGACCCGCATGACGGCGGCCGAGCGGCGCGCCAGCGGGGCGCTGGCGTCGATTTTTGCGCTGCGCATGCTCGGCCTGTTTCTGGTGTTGCCGGTGTTTGCGCTGGAGGCGTCGCGCCTGCCTGGCGGGGACGACGCGGCCCGGGTCGGTCTGGCCATGGGCTTGTACGGCCTGACGCAGGCCCTGCTGCAAATTCCGTTTGGCCTGGCGGCCGACCGTTTGGGCCGCAAGCCCGTGATCATCGCCGGCTTGCTGCTGTTCGCGCTGGGCAGCGCGCTGGCGGCCTGGGCGCCAGACCTGACTTGGCTGACCATTGGCCGCGCCCTGCAAGGCGCGGGCGCGATTTCGGCCGCCGTCACCGCTTTTTTGGCCGACGTCACGCGCGACGGTGTGCGCACCAAGGCGATGGCGGTGGTGGGGGCCAGCATCGCGCTCATGTTTGCGCTCTCGCTGGCGCTGGCGCCACCGCTGGCGGCCTGGATCGGTTTGTCGGGCATTTTCGTCCTCACTTGCGCGCTGGCCTTGCTCGGCATCGCAGTCGTGATCTGGGTTGCACCGCCCGAGCCACCCAGGCCCCAGCCCCGCGCCCAGCGGCGCGATAGCGGCATGCGTGAGGTGCTGCGCCACGCTGGCTTGCTGCGCCTGAACCTGGGCGTGTTCGTTTTGCACGCGGTGCAACTGGCGATGTGGATGGCGGTGCCAGCGCTGCTGCTGCAGGCCGGGCTGGCCCAGATCGATCACTGGCTGGTCTATCTGCCGGCCGTGCTGGCCTCGCTGCTGGTGATGGGCGGCGTGCTGTTCCCGATGGAGCGGCGCGGCCACCTGCGCGCCGTATTTCTGGCCGCCATTGGCCTGATTTTGCTGGTCCAGCTCGCTCTGTGGTGGCTGGTCGCGCCCGGTGGCGCGCTGCCCGGTCTGTGGAGCCTGGGTTTGCTGCTGTTCGTTTTTTTCATCGGATTTAATACGCTCGAAGCCAGCCAGCCCAGCCTGGTGTCCAAGCTGGCGCCGACGCACGCGCGCGGAGCGGCGCTTGGGGTCTACAACACCTTGCAGTCGATCGGATTTTTTCTGGGCGGCGCACTCGGTGGCTGGCTGGTGCAGGCGCACGGCCCCGGCGGTCTGTTTGCCGTTTGCGCAGCGGCCATGCTGGTCTGGCTGCTACTGGCCTGGCCGATGCAGGTGCCAGCGAGCAAGCGCAGCGGGCGCGCTTGAGCGCTGCTGCGGGCTGGTGTTTTTGCGACAATCTGAGCATGAACACCACGCCCGCCCCCGACACCCTGACCATCACCCGACCAGATGACTGGCATTTGCACGTGCGCGACGGCGCGGCGCTGCAAACCGTGGTGCCCCACACGGCGGCCCAGTTCGCACGCGCCATCATCATGCCCAACCTGCGCCCGCCGGTGACCACCGCGGCGCAGGCCAGCGCCTATCGCGAACGCATCCGCGCCGCTGTCCCCGCCGGTCTGAGTTTTGAGCCGCTGATGACGCTGTACCTGACCGATCTGCTGGCGCCGCAGGAGATCGAGCGTGCCCGCGACGCCGGCGTGGTCGCCGTCAAACTCTACCCGGCCGGTGCCACCACCAACAGCGACGCCGGCGTGACCGACCTGCGCAAGACCTACAAAACGCTGGAAGCGATGCAGCGCGCCGGCCTGCTGCTGCTGATGCACGGCGAAGTCACCAGCGCCGACATCGACCTGTTTGACCGTGAGGCGGTGTTCATCGAGCGCCACCTGATCCCCTTGCGGCGCGACTTCCCCGAACTCAAGATGGTGCTGGAACACATCACTACCCGAGAGGCGGTGCAGTACGTCGGATCGGCTGACGCCTACCTGGGCGCCACCATCACCGCGCACCACCTGCTGTACAACCGCAACGCCATCTTCAGCGGCGGCATTCGACCGCATTACTACTGCCTGCCGGTGCTCAAACGAGAGGCGCACCGCCAAGCGCTGGTCAACGCCGCCACCAGCGGCTCAAGCAAGTACTTTCTGGGCACCGACAGCGCGCCGCACCCGGCGCACCTCAAGGAGCACGCCAGTGGCTGCGCCGGTTGCTACACCGCGCACGCCGCCATTGAGATGTACGCCGAGGTGTTCGACCACGCCGGCGCGCTCGACAAGCTGCAGGGGTTTGCCAGTTTCCACGGCGCCGATTTCTACCGCCTGCCGCGCAACCGTGACACCATCACGCTGCGGCGCGAGTCCTGGACGCCACCGTCAAGCTTTGCACTCGGTGAAGCCGAACTCAAGCCGCTGCGCGCGGGCGAGGTGCTGCCCTGGCGCCTGCTGAGTTGAGGCGGCGGCATGAGCCTGAGCACGCTGCTGACCCTCTTTGTGATGCCCACCATGTACATGCTGCTGGCGCGGGATCGGCACGGCTCGCGGGTGCTGTTGGCAAAGACGCCGGTTCAGGCGGCGGGCGACGTGCTGGTGGCGAAGTAAAAAAAGGCCGCAGGGCCTTTTTTTCACTTCATTTGTTCTGAGTCATTGAAAATTCAAGGCCCGGCGCCGGCGGGCGGTTTGCGCTGGCGCGGCTTGCGCGGGTGGGAGGCCAACAAGCGGTCGAACCACGGGTTGGGCAGCAGGCGCAGCAGCTTGGCTGTCAGGCCCATGGGCCAGGGGATGACGCGGTAGCTGGTCTGGGCCGCAATGGCTTTGAAGGCGCGGCTGGCAAAAGCGTCGGCCGACAGCAAAAACGGCATGGGGAAGGGGTTGTCGCGCGTCATCGGCGTGTCGACAAAGCCGGGCAGCAGCGTGACCACCGCCACGCCGCTGCCGCGCAACTCGCCGCGCAGGCTTTCGCAGTAGGCCACCACGGCGGCCTTGCTGGCGCAGTAGGCGCCGTGGCCGGGCGTGCCGCGAATGGCGGCGATGCTGGCGATGCCGACCAGGGTGCCGCTGCCGCGCACGCACATGGGCTTGATGAACGGCGCAAAGCTGGCCGCCAGGCCTACGTTGTTGGTGGCAAAGGTGCGCGCCAGCACCTCCAGATCGTCCCACTCGGCGCTGTCCATGCCGATGCTGATGCCGGCGCAGGCGATCACCACCTCGGGCAGGCCCTGGGTTTGCAAACACGCCTGTGCCGCAGCGATGACGCTGCTGCAATCGGTCACGTCGGCGCCGTAGAGGTGAAAGCGGCTGGCCGGCAGGCCAAGCACGTCGGCCCAGGCTTGCATCGGGGCGGTGCGCCGGGCCAGCAGCGCCAGCCGGTAGCCCGCCTGGGCGTAGCGCGTCGCCAGCGCCTGACCGATGCCGCTGGAGGCGCCGGTGATCAAGACCAGCGGCGCGCGGTGCGAGGGCGGCTCAGACGGCATGGACGGCATGGCGGCAGCCTTCAGGGCGGCTGCAGTTCGGCGCGCACGCGCCCCTTGAGCAGCACCAAACCCGTATCGCCCTGATAGTCCAGCGTGTCGGCGCTGAGCCAGTCCTTGCCGCGCAACAGCGAGACTGGATGAGCGGAGACCAGGCGCGGCGGCTCGGTATAGACGCGCAGTTGTTCGCCGCGCAGTTCCAGCCGTGGCAGCGCCAGGCCGCTTGCATCGTGGCCGCCTTCGCGCAGCAGTTGCACCTTACCCTGCAGCAGGAATTCGGTCTGCGTCCGGTTGCTGACGATGCGCTCGGCGCTGGCGCTGGTGAGTGCGCCGTCCAGACCTAGGGAGCGCAGTCGCCCTTGCTCGATGTCGATCCGATCGGTGCCAGGGTGGTGTCGCGCCTGGGCGCCAAAAAGCGCGCTCCTGAGTTGACCGTCGGGGTCGAATTGCTGGATGGAAAACTGGTGCATGAAGTAGTCCGGCTGCAGCGAGGGTGCCCGCTCGGCCTGCGGCACGCCGGGCTCGGGCGCGCGGCTGAGCAGGCCGTACGAACCCAGCGCCAGCAGGCCCATGAGCAGCACCGGAAGGTAGATCGTGAGCCGGTCGATCAGCTTGGACAGCGGCCAGCGCGCCAGCGCAGCCGACAGTGCGAACGGGCGGTTCACCGGGCAGCGGCCTCGAGTTCGCGCGCGTAGCAGCCGCTGGCCACCAGCAGCAGGTCGCACAATTCGCGCGCTGCGCCGGCCCCTGGCTGGCGTTGTGTCACAAAGTGCGCCAGACGCAGCACTTCGCTGTGGGCCTGGACGGGTGCGCAGGCCAGGTGAGCGCGGCGCAGCAGCGGCAGATCGGGCCAGTCGTCACCCATAGCGGCGGCGGCCGACCAGCCCAGTCCGAGCCGGTCAAGAATGGCCTGCGCCGCCGGATACTTGTCTTCGGTGCCCAACTGAAGGTGTTGCACGCCCAGCGCGTGCAAGCGGGTGCGCAAGGCCGGCGAGTCGCGCCCGCTGACCACTGCCGGCGTGATGCCGGCGCGCTGCAGCAGCTTGATGCCGTGACCGTCCAGGCTGTGAAAGCGCTTGATCGACTCGCCGGCTTCGCTGAAGTACAGGCCGCCGTCGGTCAGTACACCGTCGACGTCGAAGAAAACCAGCCGCACCGGCTGCGCGCGCAGCAGCAGCTCGGGAGCAAAAGTCAGCGTCGGGCGCAGCACGGGCAACGGGGTCGGGGCGTCGTTCGGAAAAGTCATATGACTTTGGCTCGCATCAGGTCGTTGCTATTGAGCGCGCCGCACAGACGCGCTTGATCGTCGAGCACCAGCAAACTGGTGATGCGGTGCGTTTCCATCAGTTCAGCGGCCTGCACCGCCAAGGCGTCGGCGCGCACGGTGTGCGGTCTGGCGTGCATCACCTGTTGCGCGCGCAGCGCACGCAGATCGACGCTGCTGCCCGATTTCTCTATCAGGCGGCGCAGGTCGCCGTCGGTGAAAATGCCTAGCAGTTGTTCGTTTTCCACCACGGCGCACATGCCCAGGCCTTTGGTGCTGATCTCGCGCATCAGCGCCATCAGGTCGGCATCGGGCGCGACGCGCGGCACCTCGGGCAAGGCGCGCATGACGTCGCTGACGTGCGTCAGCAGCCGGCGCCCGAGCGCGCCGCCGGGGTGTGAGCGGGCAAAGTCAAGCGCCTTGAAGCCGCGCGCGTCCAGCAGCGCCACCGCCAGCGCGTCGCCCAGCGCGAGCTGCGCAGTGGTGCTGGCAGTAGGCGCCAGGTTGTGCGGGCAGGCTTCTTTTTGCACCGCCGCATTCAGCACCACGTTGGCGTGGCGCCCCAGGGTCGAGTCGGGCTGCCCGGTCAGCGCCAGCAGCGGCACACCCATGCGTTTAATCAGCGGCAAGAGGGCGCTGAGCTCGTCGCTTTCGCCGCTGTTGCTGATGCCCAGCACCAGGTCGGCGGCGGTGATCATGCCCAGGTCGCCGTGGCTGGCTTCGGCCGGATGCACGAACAGCGCCGGCGTTCCGGTCGAGGCCAGCGTGGCAGCCACCTTGCGCCCGATGTGGCCACTCTTGCCCATGCCCATCACCACCACCCGGCCGCGGCATTGCAGCACCAGCTCGACCGCGCGCACAAACGCCGCATCGACGCGTTCAGCGAGGGCGGCCACCGCCTGCGCTTCGATCTCCAGCGTTTCGCGCGCCAGCGCCAGCGCGCGCGCCGGGTCAAAACGGGGAGGCAAATTCATGTGCGGATTATCCGGGATTGGCTGGGACAAAGCGGTAGACTGAGCGCTGCGACGCCAGTTCCCAGCGGCTTGCTGCGGCGGCGCAGCCGCCCCCGTTCACCAGCGCCAACGCCGAACCCGCCATGGACACCTCTGCCTATTTGAAGTCTCACATCCGAACCGTGCCCGACTGGCCCGCGCCCGGGGTGCTGTTTCGTGACATCACACCGCTGTTGCAAGACCCCAAGGTGTTTCGCGTCCTGATCGACGTCTTTGTCCATCGCTACATGGATCCGGCCCTGCGGCCCGGCGTGGTGGCCGGGCTGGACGCGCGCGGCTTCATCATCGGCTCGGTGCTGGCGTACGAATTGGGGGTGGGCTTTGTTCCGATCCGCAAAAAGGGCAAGCTGCCCTTTAGCACGGTACAAGAAACCTACGAGCTCGAGTACGGCAGCGCCACCGTCGAGTTGCACACCGACGCCGTCAGACCGGGCCAGCGGGTGCTGTTGATCGATGACCTGATCGCCACCGGCGGCACCATGCTGGCCGGACACCGATTGCTCGAGCGGCTGGGGGCGGAGGTGATCGAAGGCGCGGCGATCGTCGACCTGCCCGAACTCGGCGGCTCGCAGCGCCTGCGCGCCAGCGGCCTCAAGCTGTTCACCCTGATCGATTTCAGCGGGCGCTGAGGGCTTCGCTCACAGCTTGCCGTACTGGGTTTCGCTCAAGGCGGCGAAGTCGCTGTGCGACTCGGGCACCGGCGCTGCGGGCTCGGCCTGACCAGGCGCGCGCCGCACCGGTGCGGCAGCGGTTTGCAGTGCGCGGGCAAAGGCATCGATTTCAGCGGCGGACACCGGCTGCATCGGCACAGACTTGGCCGCTGGTACGGGGCCCCGGGTTTGCGCCGACACCGCCGCGCGCAGTGCCTCGCCGCGCTGCTCAGGCACCGCTTTGCGGCGCCAGTAGACCGAACTGATCGCCATGTCGTGGCGCGCTTGCGCGCCCGCCTGGATCCAGCGCTCGATCTGCAGCAGATACTCGTCCGGCATCAAGTCGGCGGAGAGCGCCAGATCGACCAGCACCAGAAAACTGTCGCCATTGCCGTCCAGCGTGAGTACCTTGAATTGGTAGCTGGTCGAGAGCACGCCGCCACGAATCATTGATTCGCGCACAACCGAAAACAACTGTTCACGGCGCAGAATGCGCCGGCCGCGCCGCGGCGATATCAGCGGCAGCGTGGTCTGGCCCAGCGCGTCGCGCAGCAGCCGCCGGCCGGACTTGCCCGATGCGCTGTATTTTTTGGCTCTGAGCCAACCGAACAAAGACATGGCTGCACCTGAGATAGAAACCGAAGCTTGCCGCTGCTGCCGGTCGGGCCAGCGCGCAGCAGCCCGCATCGGTTTGGGGATTTCCAGGGCAGTGTAGCAATTAGCCCTGGCCGCAGGCTTATTTTCCGATGCAGAAGCGCGAAAAAATTTCGCCCAGCAGATCGTCGGCGCTGAAGGCGCCGGTGATCTGGCCCAGGGCGTGCTGCGCCAGTCGCAGCTCCTCGGCCAGCAGATCGATCTGCTGGCCTTGCGCAGCCAGCAGATCGTGCGCCTGCGTCAGGTGCGCATCGACCTGGCGCAGCGCTTGCAGGTGGCGCTGGCGTGCCATGAACAGGCCGTCACCGGCGTGCTGCCAACCCGCCAACTGGAGCAGGCGTTCGCGCAGCGCGGCCAGTCCCTCGCCCTGCTTGGCCGAAATGGCCAGCTCACCGGCCTGCCAGCGCGGCGCCAGGCCAGCGCGGCTGGCGGCGTCACACTGGTCGAGCTTGTTCCAGACGTGCAGCACGGTCACGCCGCTGGGCAGCGCGGCGGCAATGGCGGCGTCGGCCGCCTGGTATGCGGGCGACTGCCAGCGGCTCAGGTCGTGCAGAAACAGCAGCGCATCGGCGCGCGCAATCTGTTCCCAGGCGCGCGCAATGCCGATTTGCTCTACCTCATCGGCTGCTTGATTCTGGCGCAGGCCGGCGGTGTCGATCACGTGCAGCGGCACGCCCTCGATTTGAATGGTTTGCTGCACCAGGTCACGCGTGGTGCCCGCCACCGGGCTCACGATCGCCAGTTCAGCGCCAGCCAAGGCGTTGAGCAGCGAGCTCTTGCCCGCATTGGGCTGGCCCGCAATCACCACCTTCAGGCCGTCGCGCAGCAGCGCACCTTGGCGCGCCTGCGCCAGCAACTGCGTCAGCGCAGCACGCAGGCGCAGCAACTGGCCGGCCGCGTCGGCCTGCTGCAAGAAATCGATCTCCTCCTCGGGAAAGTCCAGCGTGGCCTCGACTTGCAGACGCAGTTGAATCAGGGCCTCGCGCAGCCCGTCGATGCGCGCAGAGAACACCCCGGTGAGCGAGCGCGCGGCACTGCGGGCGCCGGCCTCGGTGCTGGCGTCTATCAGGTCGGCCACCGCCTCGGCCTGTGCCAAGTCGAGCTTGTCGTTGAGGAAGGCGCGCTCGGTGAACTCGCCGGCGCGCGCCGGGCGCAGGGCGGGCAAACACACCGGTGCACCCGACTGCGCCACCTGCAGGCAACGCGCCAGCAGCAACTGCAACACCACCGGCCCGCCGTGGCCTTGCAGTTCCAGCACGTCTTCCCCGGTGTACGAGTGCGGCTGCGGAAACCACAGCGCCAGCCCGTGGTCTATGGCCTGGCCAGTCGCGTCCGAAAAAGGCAGGTAAGTCGCCTCGCGCGGCTTTAACGAACGCCCCAGCAAGGCCTGCACAAAAGTCCCCAACCCCTGTCCAGATACCCGCACGATGCCCACCGCCCCGCGACCGGGCGCGGTGGCAAGGGCAACGATGGGGTCAGCGGCGAGCATGTCAAACACCAGCGACTCTCAGGCAAGAACGGCAACACAGGCGGCGTCCTGGTCCGCAGACGCAGCGGGCTTATTTCTTGAACAACTCGAATGGATTCGTGATCTTCAGCGGCACGCCCATCTTGTTGTTGATGTAAGCCTGTTGTGCGATGGTCAGCAAGTTGTTGGTGATCCAGTACAGCACCAGACCGGCCGGGAAGAAAAAGAACATGACCGAGAAGATCAGCGGCATCATCCACATCAGCTTGGCCTGCAGCGGGTCGGGTGGCAGCGGGTTGAGTGCGGTCTGAATCACGGTGGTAACAGTCATCACCAGCGGCAAAACGAAGAACGGATCGGGTGTGGACAAGTCAGTGATCCAGCCCATCCAGGGCGCGTTGCGCATTTCCACGCTAGACAACAAGACCCAGTAAAGCGCGATGAAAACCGGAATCTGGATCAGGATCGGGAAGCAGCCACCCAGCGGGTTGACCTTTTCCTCCCGGTACATCTTCATCATCTCCTGCTGCATCTGCTGCGGGTTTTCTTTCAGGCGCTCGCGCATCTCCATGATGCGCGGGTTGACCTTTTTCATCTTTGCCATGCTGCGGTAGGCGCTGGCGTTGAGCCAGTAAAACGCCGCCTTGATCAGCACCACCAGCAACACGATGGCCCAGCCCCAGTTGCCGACGAAGCCGTGGATTTTCTCCAGCAGCCAGTACAGCGGCTTGGCCAGAATGGTCAGCCAGCCGTAGTCTTTGAGCAAAACCATGCCAGGGGCAATGGTCTCGAGCAGGGTTTCGTACTGCGGGCCGACGAACAGGCGCGACTGCATGCTGTGGCTCTGGCCGGGTGCAATGGCCGGTAAGGCGCTGATGGTGCCCACGGCGTACAGATTGGGCGCGACCTGGCGCGCGAAGTTCTCCCGCGCCACGCCATCGGCCAGCAGCCAGGCGCTGGCAAAGTAGTGCTGCACCATGGCCACGAAGCCGTCGCTGGTGACTTTCTCAAACGTGGCGCTGGAATCCCGAATGTCGGCGAAGTAAATCTTCTGGTATTTTTGCGCCTCGGTGTAAACCGCCGGGCCGGTGAAGGTGGCGTAAAACGGCGTGTCGCTCTCGAGTTGGCTGCCGTCGCGCACCAGTTGCAGGTAGAGCTGTGGGCTGACCGGTGCGCCGCTGCGGTTGTGCACCTCGTGGCGCACGTCGATCACGTAGCTGCCGCGCCGCAGGGTATAGGTCTTGACCAACTGCACGCCATCGATCTCGGGCGACTCGAACCGTACCTGCAATTCGTTCTGACCGTCGGCCAGCGTGCTGTTGCCCGGCACCAGCGTCATGGGTGTTTTGTGGGTCGGGAAGTTGCCGCCGATCAGGCCGGTCTGCGCCACGTAGGTGTTTTGTGCCGTCTGCGTCAGCAAGGTCAAGGGCGTGTCGACCTCGCCGCGGCGGGTGCCAACGGCTTGCGCATGGTGCGGCAGCCGTGCGCCAATCAGCGAGCCGCCTTCGCTGTTGAAGATCAGTTGCAGCACGTCGGTGCTGATTTCGTGCTGAAGCAGCGCGGGCGTGGGAGCGCCCACGGGTGTGGCGGCCAGCGGCCCGGCAACGGCAATCGGGGTCGGCAGGCCGACGGCGGCGACGCCCGGTGCGGGCGCCGCCTGCGGGAGCGGCTGCGCTGCCGGGGCGGCCACCGGCGCAGCGGCGGGATCGACCGAAAGCGGGAAAAAGGTCGGCTGCTGGCCGTGGTGGACTTGCCACTTGTCCCAAATCAGGACCAGCGAAAGACCCAAAACCACCCACAGGATGGAGCGACGAATGTCATTCATGACGGGTGCTTCTTTTCTGAGGAAGGTGAAATCAGGCGAGAAAACAGGGCGGGCGCGGCGTCGGGCACCGGGTCGCAGCCGCCTTGGCACCAGGGATGGCAGCGGGCCAGCCGGTGTAGCGTGAGGTAGCTGCCGGCCAGCGCACCGTGCTGTTGCAAGGCCAGCAAGGCATAGGCTGAGCACGTGGGCTCAAAGCGGCAAGCACTGCCCAGCCAGGGGCTCAGCAGCAGCCGATAGCCCTTGACCAGGCCCAGCAGGCCCCGGCGTGGCCAGTCAGACCACATCATTGCTGGCCTCCAGCGGAGCCGGTGCGTGCCTGGGCCGGGCCGCAAGAGCTGGCGGCGCGCCCGCGCCCAGCAGCAGTTGCTGCAATTCGGCGCGCACCGCTCGTTTGAGCGCGTCCGAGCTGGCGCTGACGAACTGCTGGCGGCTGAATTCTCTGCGCAGACGCACCACCAGCGCGGCCGACGCCAGCACGGTGGCATGTTCGCCCGCGACGGCGTAGATTTGACGCCGAATCGCATTGCGCGTGACAGCGCGGCGCGCCCAGCGCTTGGGCAGCAGCACGCCAAGCCAGGCGTCGGCAGACGCAAACAGGGGTTTCTTTGACGCTGCAGCAACACGGCCCAGGGCGCAGCGGTGCAGCGCAAAGTGAAGGGTTTTGGCCACGGGAGCGCCTGCCATGACGGCCGAGAACTGTTCGCGCGAGCGCAGATGCTCAATCATTTCAGTGGCTGCGGGCGCGGCACCAGGACGCGGCGAGCAGGCGGCTGCGCCAGCGCGCGGGCTCAGACCGCCAGGCGCTTGCGGCCCTTGGCGCGGCGGGCGTTGATGACGGCACGGCCACCCCGGGTTTTCATGCGCTGGAGAAAGCCGTGGGTGCGGGCGCGGCGGATTTTGGAGGGCTGGTAGGTGCGTTTCATGGCAGTCGGTAAAAGTCTGGAAAACCCGCAATTATCGCAAAAATTCTGGGCCCAGGCGAAAACGCGCCATGCTCACACCCAGGCAAACACGCCGCCGCCGCACTGGAGCCCACGTCCGGGTCATTCTGGGTTTGGCTCCCAGTGCGGTGGATAAGCTTGCAGTCGAACTACAATCAGCGGCCTGCTCCAAGAGCTTTATCCACAACCACAGCACGGCCGCCGTCATGTTTGAGAGTCCCCCCCGTGATGTGCAGTCTGGCACCGATGCCCAGGCCCTTTGGCTGGAATGCCTGGATCGGCTGGCGCAGGAAATCCCCGAGCAGCAGTTCAACACCTGGATCCGCCCGCTGAGCGCCAGCGTCTGCGCCGATCGTTCCAAGGTGGTGCTGGCGGTGGCCAATCGCTTCAAGCTCGACTGGGTTCGGGCCCAGTACGTCGCGCGCATCAGTGCGGTGCTGGAGTCGATTCAGGGGGCAGCGGTGACGTTGGAGCTGGTGTTGGCGGCGCGCGAAGGCCCCAGCCGCACGGCGCCGGCCCCTGCAACGGCGCAAGAGCAGTTGCTGGCCGAGTTGCCCGAACTGGCGCCGCCAGCGCCTGCTGCGGCGGCGAGCGGGCCGAAAACCCGGCTCAATCCGGCGCTCAGTTTTGCCACTCTGGTCGAAGGCTCGGCCAACCGCATGGCGCGTGCGGCCGCGTTGCACGTGGCCGGCAGCCTGGGTCAGCTCTACAACCCCTTGTTTATTTACGGCGGCGTCGGTCTGGGCAAGACCCATTTGGTACACGCCATCGGCAACCACCTGCTGGCTGATCGGCCGCAGGCCAAGGTGCTTTATCTGCACGCCGAGCAGTTCGTCACCGACGTGGTCAAGGCCTATCAGCGCAAGGCGTTTGACGAGTTCAAGGAGCGTTACCACTCGCTCGATTTGTTGTTGATCGACGATGTGCAGTTTTTTGCCAACAAGGAGCGCACGCAAGAGGAGTTTTTCAACGCTTTTGAGGCCTTGCTGGCGAAAAAATCGCACATCGTGCTCACCAGCGACACCTATCCCAAGGGCCTGGCCGACATTCACGAACGCTTGGTCTCGCGTTTTGATTCGGGGCTGACGGTGGCAATAGAGCCGCCCGAGTTGGAGATGCGGGTTGCCATTTTGATCAACAAAGCGGCGGCCGAACACGCCGTCATGCCCGAGGATGTGGCGTTTTTCGTTGCCAAGAACGTGCGCTCCAACGTGCGCGAGCTCGAAGGCGCGCTGCGCAAAATTCTGGCTTATTCGCGTTTCAACCAAAAAGAAATTTCGATCCAGCTCGCACGCGACGCGCTCAAAGACCTGCTGTCGATCCAGAACCGGCAGATCGGTGTGGAAAACATTCAGAAAACCGTGGCTGACTTCTACAAGATCAAGGTCGCAGACATGTATTCCAAAAAGCGCCCGGCCAGCATTGCCCGCCCGCGCCAGATCGCCATGTTCATTGCCAAGGAGTTGACGCAGAAAAGCCTGCCCGAGATCGGCGAGCTGTTTGGCGGGCGTGACCACACCACGGTTTTGCACGCGGTGCGCAAGATCGCCGCCGAGCGCTTGCTCAATTCCGAGTTGAATCAGCAGTTGCACGTGCTCGAACAAACGCTCAAGGGTTGAGCCAGGCGCAGCGCAAGGTGTGCATGGGCGCTGCTGTTTTTTCTGGCCGGCCGTCGCGGCCGCCCGGCGTGCGGCGGGCCGGGTTGGCAAAGCGGCGAGAATGGTGAATGTTTTGCCCGCTGCAAGACCCGCAGCGACTGGTCTGCCGTATCGGGTTACCCGCAGTCCCTAGTGGAGAGAGTCTGACATGATTATTTTGAAATCGACCCAGGACAAGGTGTTGGCCGCTTTGCAGTCGGTGGCCGGCATCGTCGAGCGCCGTCACACCTTGCCGATTCTGGCCAATGTGTTGCTGCGCAAAGACGGTGCCCAGTTGCAACTGACCACCAGCGATCTGGAAATCCAGATCCGCACCACGGTCGAACTGGGCGGCGACGACGGCAGCTTTGCTACCACGCTGGGCGCGCGCAAGCTGATCGACATTTTGCGCACCCTGCCGTCCGAACAGAGCGTGAGCCTAGAGGCCAGCGCTGGCAAGCTCATGCTCAAAGGTGGAAAGAGCCGCTTCACGCTGCAGAGTCTGCCGGCGCAAGATTTTCCGCTGGTGCAGGAGTCGGCCAGCTTCGGCCCGGTGTTTGGCGTGCCGCAAAATACGCTCAGAAGCTTGCTCGCTCAGGTGTCGTTTGCGATGGCGGTGCACGACATCCGCTACTACCTGAACGGCATTTTGTTCATCGCCGAAGGACGCCAGTTGTCCATCGTGGCGACCGACGGCCACCGGCTCGCGTTTGCCGCTGCCACCCTGGAGGTGGACGTTCCCAAGCAAGAGCTGATTTTGCCGCGCAAGACGGTGCTGGAGCTGCAGCGTTTGTTGTCCGACAAAGACGGCGTGATCGAGTTACAGTTTGCCGCCAACCAGGCCCGCTTCAGCTTTGACGGCATGGAGTTCGTCAGCAAGCTGGTCGAGGGCAAGTTTCCCGACTACAACCGGGTGATTCCCAAGCAGCACAAGAACATCATTACCCTGGGCCGCGTGCCGCTGTTGGCGGCACTGCAGCGCGCTGCCATCATGACGAGCGAGAAATTCAAGGGCGTGCGGCTGAACTTCGAACCCGGTGCGCTGCGCGTGACCGCCGGCAATGCCGAGCAGGAAGAGGCGGTGGATGAACTCGACATCGACTACAGCGGCGACCCGATCGAGATCGGCTTCAACGTCAGTTACCTGATCGATGCGCTGCAGAACATGACGCAGGAGATGGTGCGCGTCGAATTGGCCGACGGCAGCAGCTCAGCCCTGCTTACCAACCCCGAGGACGACGCGTTCAAGTACGTGGTCATGCCGATGCGGATCTGAGTGCCGCCGATTTCCATCCCCCCAGCTCCTGCCGCAGTCCAGCGGCGGGGGTGTTTTGCAGCGACCGAGAAGTTTCACCATGTCCGAAGTCCAGCAGCCCGTCGACGCCGTCAACACCGGCGTCGTCAGCGCCGATAGCTCGAATTTCCAGCCCGCCATTGACACCGCGCAAGCTGGTGCCAGCGCAGCCTATGGCGAAGGCGCAATCCAGATTCTCGAAGGCCTGGAGGCGGTACGCAAGCGTCCGGGCATGTACATTGGCGACACCAGCGACGGCACCGGACTGCACCACCTGGTGTTCGAGGTGGTGGACAACTCGATCGACGAGGCGCTGGCCGGCCATTGTGACGACATCATGGTGACCATCCACACCGACAACTCGATCTCGGTGGTGGACAACGGCCGCGGCATCCCGACCGGGGTGAAGATGGACGACAAGAACGAGCCCAGGCGCAGCGCGGCAGAAATCGCACTGACCGAGCTGCATGCCGGCGGCAAGTTCAACCAAAACAGCTACAAGGTGTCAGGCGGTCTGCACGGCGTGGGCGTCTCGTGCGTCAACGCGCTCAGCCAGTGGCTGCGCCTGACGGTGCGCCGCGACGGCAAGGTCCATCAACTCGAATTTGCGCGCGGCGCGGTGCAGCAGCGCATCGTCGAGTCCGGCCCGCAGGGGGTGGCGGTCTCGCCGATGAAAGTGACCGGTGCGACGCAAAAGCGCGGCACCGAGGTGCACTTTTTGCCTGACTATGAAATTTTTCGGGAAAACAGCGATTTTCACTACGAAATTTTGAGCAAGAGGCTGCGCGAGCTGAGTTTTCTCAATAATGGCGTTCGCATCCGCCTCAAGGACGAGCGCAACGGCAAAGAGGACGACTTCTCCGGTGCCGGTGGCGTCAAAGGCTTCGTCGGTTTCATCAACCGCGGCAAGACCGTGCTGCACCCGAACGTGTTCCACGCTTGCGGCGACCGCGCCAGCGACCAGGGCAGCAACATCGGGGTCGAAGTCGCCATGCAGTGGAACAGCGGCTACAACGAACAGGTGCTGTGCTTTACCAATAACATTCCGCAGCGCGACGGCGGCACCCACCTGACTGGCCTGCGCGCCGCCATGACGCGGGTGATCAACAAATACATCGAAGAAAACGAGCTGGCTAAAAAAGCCAAGGTCGAAGTCACCGGTGACGACATGCGCGAAGGCCTGTGCTGCGTGTTGTCGGTCAAGGTGCCAGAGCCCAAGTTTTCCAGTCAGACCAAGGATAAACTGGTCTCCAGCGAGGTGCGCGGCCCGGTGGAAGACATCGTCTCGCGGCTGTTGAACGACTATTTGCAAGAGCGCCCGGCCGACGCCAAGATCATTTGCGGCAAGATCATCGAAGCTGCGCGCGCGCGCGAAGCGGCGCGCAAGGCGCGCGAGATGACGCGCAGAAAAGGCGTGCTCGACGGCATGGGCTTACCCGGCAAGCTGGCCGACTGCCAGGAAAAAGACCCAGCGCTGTGCGAGATATACATCGTCGAGGGTGACTCGGCCGGCGGCAGCGCCAAGCAAGGACGAGACCGCAAGTTTCAGGCCATTTTGCCGCTGCGCGGAAAAATCTTGAACGTTGAGAAGGCGCGCTATGAAAAGCTGCTGAGCAGCAACGAAATTTTGACGCTGATCACGGCGCTGGGCACAGGCATCGGCAAAGCCGGCGGCGACAGCGGCAGCGGCGCCGACGACTTCAACGCCGCGCGGCTGCGCTACCACCGCATCATCATCATGACCGACGCCGACGTAGACGGCGCGCACATCCGCACCCTGCTGTTGACTTTTTTCTACCGCCAGATGCCCGAGCTGGTCGAGCGCGGTCACATCTACATTGCACAGCCGCCGCTGTACAAGGTCAAGGCCGGCAAAGAAGAGTTGTACCTGAAGGACGCCGCCGCACTCGACGGATTTTTGCTGCGTATCGCGTTAAAAGACGCCAAGGTCGCCACCGGTGGCGCCAGCCCAACCGTGCTCGAAGGGGATGCCTTGGGTGAGCTGGCGCGCAAACACCAGATGGCCGAGGGCGTGATCGCCCGCCTGTCGCACTTCATGGACGCCGAAGCCTTGCGTGCGCTGGCCGACGGCGTCGCCCTCGAGCTCGACAGCATGGAGCAAGCGCAGGCCAGTGCGCAGGCCTTGCAGGCCAGGCTGCGCGAGCTGGCCAGCAGCGGCATCC
This sequence comes from Hydrogenophaga sp., assembly GCF_014773545.1. Classification (GTDB taxonomy): domain Bacteria; phylum Pseudomonadota; class Gammaproteobacteria; order Burkholderiales; family Burkholderiaceae_C; genus Hydrogenophaga. The sequence continues at coordinate 209,392 of NZ_SDDV01000004.1, forward strand.
CGGCCGAGGTGGCGGCCGAGTTCGACGCCCGCAGCGACAAGCCGGTGCTGCGCATCAGCCGCCGCCAGCACGGCAACGTCAAGAGCAGCAGCATCACGCAGGACTTCGTGCACGGCGCCGACTACGCTGCGCTGGCCAGCGCGGCCGACACCTTCCGCGGCCTGCTGGGCGCCGATGCCCGCGCGCTGCGCGGCGAAGGCGAGAAGCAAAAAGAAGAGCGCGTGAGCGACTTTCGGCAGGCGATGCGCTGGCTCATCAGCGAGGCCGAGCGCAGCACGGCGCGCCAGCGCTACAAAGGGCTGGGCGAGATGAACCCGGCCCAGCTTTGGGAGACCACCATGGACCCGGCGGTGCGCCGCTTGCTGCGGGTGCAGATCGACGACGCGATCGAGGCCGACCGCGTTTTCACCATGCTGATGGGCGACGAGGTCGAGCCACGGCGCGACTTCATCGAGAGCAACGCGCTGCGCGCGGGCAACCTGGACGTCTGAGTTTGCCTTGCCCGGCCGGTTTCAGTTCAGAGCGCCGCCGTGGGCGCAGATCACGGCTCAGGCGCGATCTGGTTGACGTGGAGCCAGAACTCGCACACGTGCTTGATGGTGTTGAGAAACTGCGAGAACTCGGTCGGCTTGGCGATGTAAGCGTTACAGCCGCTGTCGTAGGCGCGCCTCAGGTCGACCGGCTCGGTGGACGAAGTCAGCACCACCACCGGGATGTGACGCAGCGACGGTGAACCCTTGAGCTCCTTGAGCACGCCAATGCCGTCGAGCAGGGGCATCTTCAGGTCGAGCAAGATCAGCGCCGGGTTGGCGCTGCTGCGCCCCGCGTAGCTGCCGCGCCGGTACAGATAGTCCAGCGCCTGCATGCCGTCGCCGACGTGCGTTATGCAGCCGTCGAGTCCGTGTCGGGCCAGTGCGAGGCGGGTCAGTTCGGCGTCGTCAGGGTTGTCTTCAACCAATAAAATGCTGTGGGCGGCGTGTTTCATGTATGCAAGGCGGGGCGTGTCGAGTTTTCCAGAGTGCTTGGTGTCTGCATGGCCTGGAATGGGAGTGAAAAGCTGAATTCACTGCCTTCGCCGAGCTGGCTTTGTGCCCAAATGTTGCCTCCGTGTCGGTCGATGATACGACGCGAGAGGGCCAAACCGATGCCGGTGCCCTCGAATTCCGACGCACGGTGCAGGCGCTGAAAGACGCCGAATAGCTTGCTGGCGTACCGGGTGTCGAAGCCGACCCCGTTGTCGCGCACGAAGAAGGTGTAGCCAGCGGCCGGGTCCACACTCCAGCCCACTTCGATTCGGGCGCGTTCGCGCGGGCGGGTGTATTTGCAGGCATTGTCCAGCAAGTTGGCCCAGACTTCGCCCAGCAGCAGGGCGTCGGCCTGAACCAGCGGCAGGTCTGGTGCAATCACCCAGTCGATCGCACGCTGGCCGTACTCATGGCTGAGCCGCCTGACGATGGTGCCGACCAATTCGGTCAGGTCAACCGGGTTGATCTGAAGGGATGAACGGCCCAGGCGCGAAAACGTCAGCAAGCCGTCGATCAAGGCGCTCATGTGCTGGGCCGATTTGGAAATCGTGCTCAGGTAGCTGGCGCTGATGTGGTCGCACTGCGGCCCCAGGTGTTCTTCCAGCAGGCTGACAAAGCTGCACACGTGGCGCAGCGGTGAGCGCAGGTCGTGCGAGACCGAATAGGAAAAAGATTCCAGCTCCTGGTTGGCCGCCAGCAACTGCGCGGTGCGCTCTTGCACGCGCTGCTCCAGCTCGTCGTTGAGGTTGTACATCAGGTCGTCGAGCCGCTTGACGTCGGACATGTCGTGGTGTATGGCGGCAAATCCGCGCAGAGCGCCGCTGTCGTCGCGCAGGGCGATCAACAGCGCGTGACACCAGTAGCGCGACTGGTCCGCACGCACGCGCCAGTGGGTTCGTTCGTGCTGGCCTTGGGCGGCCGCCAGGGCCAGCATGTGGTCGGCGCTTGCAGCGCCCGGGTCGGCGCCGTCGTGCTGCAACAGCAAAGCGTAATGGCGCCCCATCATCTGGGTGGGTGTGTGGGCTTCGAGGCGCTGGGCGCTGTCGGGCCAGTCGGTGATCCGGCCCTCGGTGTCCAGGAAGAAGATGCAGTGGTCGCGCAGGTTGTCTACCATGAGGCGAAAGCGCTGTTCGCTCGCCAGCAGTTCGGCCGAGCGCTCCTGAATGCGCCGCTCCAGTTCCTCGTTCAGATGCTTGGTTCTTTGCTCGATGCGCTTGCGCTCGGTCAGGTCGATGATCTGGGTGAAGAGGCCGCGCACCTGGCCGTGCTGGATGTCGGGTCTGTAGTCGATGCTGACGAAAATTTGCTGACCCTCGGCCGTGCGCTGCCAGCTCTCAAAGTGCTGCGCCTGTCCGGCCAGCGCGGCTTGCAGACGTGGGTTGAGTTCAGCCCAGGCTTGGGCCGAAATACATTCGCTCAGGTGCAGACCGATGATTTTTTGGGAATCAAAACCGTACAAAAGCCGATGCCCGGCGTTGGCAAAGCGAAACCGCAGCATGGGATCGAGGTAGCCAATCGCACTCGGCGCCTGATCGGTGATGTTTTGAAGAAAATGCTTCTGGTCGCGCAGCGTCAGTTCGGCTGCTTTGCGCGCGCTGATGTCGATCAAGGTGCAGTTGCTATACAGGAAGCAGCCTTGCGCGTCACGCACCGACCGGGACGACAGCAGCGCGTGAAAGCTGCTGCCGTCCTGGCGAAGGACTTCGAATTCCACGTTCTCCAGCACAGCGCCGCGCAACTGGGCTTGCAGCCGGTCTTCCAGCAGGGGAATGTCAGTCGGCAAGACGAGGTCGCGCAAGGTCTTTTTGCCGACCAGCTCGTCGCGGTCGTAGCCCAGCCAGGCCAGCGCGGTGTCGTTGATGGCGACGAACACGCCCTTGCCGTCAGTCGAGTGGTAACCGCAGGGCGCCTGCTGGTAGAGCGCCTGCGCTTGCTCCAGCGCCTGTTGCAGTCTGGCGTTGACGCCGGCCAGCGCCTCGGTGCGCCGGTGTACCCGTTGCTCCAGTTCGGCGTTGAGCTGGCGCACCTGTTCCTGCTGCTGCTGCAGTTCGGTGACGTCGCGCGAGACCACCAGCAGCAGCATCGGCTCGCCCTGGGCGGCACGAATCGGTGCCACCACGTTGTCCCACCACTTGGGCGTGCCCTTGAAGGTGTTGCCGAAGGCGATGAAACGAGCCGTTTCGCCGCGGGCCGCGCGCTCGACCGCCGCACGCGCAGGCGGTTCGCCTTCCTGCGGCCACCAGGCGCACCAGTCGCCGTGGCGCACCTGGTCGAAGTCGTCCACCTCCATCAGTCGACAACCCTGCGCGGTCATTTGCAGCAATCGCCCTTGCAGATCGAGCACCTTGATGCAGTCCGGGCTGCTGGCGATGATTTGGTGGTTGAGCTCGTCTCGCACCTGGGACAGCGCCTGCTGCGCGCGCAACTGCAGGTTTTCGGCGCGCAGGGCCTCGATTTCCAGTCGCAGGCTGCTCTCGCGGGCCGTTGCATCGGCAGCGGGCAGGCTGGACGGGGCGCACGCGTCTTGGCTCTCGGGTGTGGAGTCGGGTGTACTCATCGGGTTTGTCTGCAGCGTCAACCGGATGCGCACGCACGCCGCGCGGCGCGCACTCCCGACAGTTCGCCAGCAGACTCTACCCTGGCAAGCACGCGTGTCGGCACGATAAATGGGCTTTAGAAACGTGCTAATTCGGGGAATGGCAGCCGTCCACCGCGCACCAGCATCTTGCCGTATTCGGCGCAGCGCTGCAGCGTGGGGATCACTTTGCCCGGGTTGAGCAGCTCTTGGCCGTCAAAAGCGCGCTTGATGCCGAACATGAGCTCATTTTCCTGGGCAGAGAACTGCACGCACATGCTGTTGAGTTTTTCCACCCCGACGCCGTGCTCGCCGGTGATGGTGCCGCCCATGGCCACGCTGGTCTCCAGAATTTCGGCGCCGAACAGTTCGCAGCGGCGCAACTGATCCGGGTCGTTGGCGTCGAACAAAATCAAGGGGTGCAGGTTGCCGTCGCCGGCGTGGAACACGTTGGCGCAGCGCAGCCGGTATTTTTGCTCCATGGCGGCAATCGCCAGCAAAATGTCGGCCAGGCGTTTGCGCGGAATGGTCGAGTCCATGCACATGTAGTCGGGGCTGATGCGCCCGCTGGCCGGAAAAGCGTTCTTGCGTCCACTCCAAAAACGCAGCCGCTCGGCCTCGTCGCGGCTGACCGTCAGCGCCGAGGCGCCGGCCGCACGCAGCACGGCGCTCATGCGCTCGATGTCTTCTGCCACCTCTTGCGGCGTGCCGTCGCTCTCGCAGAGCAAAATCGCTGCCGCGTCGAGGTCGTAGCCGGCGTGCACGAAGTCTTCTACCGCCGCCGTCATGGGCTTGTCCATCATCTCCAGACCGGCCGGGACGATGCCGGCGGCGATCACCGCCACCACCGCGTCCCCGGCTTGGCGCACGTCGGCAAAGCTGGCCATGATGCAGCGCGCCAGTTGTGGGCGCGGCACCAATCGGACGCAGACTTCAGTCGTCACGGCCAACATGCCTTCGCTGCCCACCACCAGCGCCAGCAGATCGAGCCCCGGCACGTCGAGCGCCTCGCTGCCAAAGCTGACCGCTTCACCTTCGATGGTGAAGCCGCGCACCGCCAACACGTTGTGCAGCGTCAGCCCGTATTTGAGACAGTGCACGCCGCCGGCGTTTTCCGCCACGTTGCCGCCTATGGTGCAGGCAATCTGGCTGCTTGGGTCGGGCGCATAGTACAGGCCGTGCGGCGCGGCGGCCTCGGAAATGGCCAGGTTGCGCACACCGGCCTGCACCCGGGCCGTGCGCGCGCGCGGGTCGAGTTGCACGATGCGGTTGAACTTGGCCAGCGAGAGCGTGACCCCCAGCGGGTGCGGCATGGCGCCGCCCGAGAGCCCGGTGCCGGCGCCGCGCGCCACCACCGGCACCGCCAGCGCATGGCAGACCTTGAGCACAGCGGCCACCTGGGCTTCGGTTTCAGGCAGCGCCACCAGCAGCGGCCGCTCGCGGTAGGCGCTCAAGCCGTCGCACTCGTAAGGTGTGGTGTCCTCGCTGTGCCAGAGCAGGGCGTGCGCCGGCAGCACAGGGCGCAGAGCCGCCAGCACCTGGGCTTGGCGGCGCGCGCGCTCGGCGCGGCTGGTCTGGGCGGCAGTGGTTGGGGCGTTCATGGGCTTGGGGCGGTGGCTTGCTCGGCGGTCGGACTGCGCCCAGTTTAGGTCAAAGTCAGGCGCGCGTGCAGGCGACCAGCGACAAGTCTTCGAGGGCTGCACCGCCGTGTCATGAAAAACCCCTTGATTTTTGCGGCCATAGCCCCAAAATCGGCCCTGAGACACCCCTCGTGTCTTTGTTTGTAAGCCTGATACTCAAGGAGAAATGCCATGAACGGATTGATGACACGCAGCAGCTTGCTGGACGATTTCTTCAAAGACGTGGCCCCCGGGTTTTACGTCAAGCCCTTGCACGGCGACCCGCTGCCAGCGCAGATCAAGGTCGACGTGAAGGAAACCCCCGAGGCCTACACGGTGCAAGCCGAGGTGCCTGGCGTGGCCAAGGAGGACATTTACCTCAGCATCGAGGGCAACGTGGTGACGCTGCGCGCCGAGGTGCGGCAGCAAGACGTGCAGAAAGAGGGTGAGAAAGTGCTGCGCAGCGAGCGCTACTACGGATCGGTTTCGCGCAGCTTTCAGATGCCGCAAGACATCGACAACGCGAGCGCCAAAGCCAAGTATGAAAACGGCGTATTGCTGCTGACGCTGCCGAAAAAAACCGCAACCGCCGGCCAGCGCCTGGTGATCGAGTGAGTCGGGTGCGCGCGCCGGCCACGCTTTGCTTACACCCTCACTTGAAGACCACGGTCTTGTGGCCGTTGAGCAGCACGCGGTGCTCGCTGTGCCACTTCACCGCGCGAGCCAGCACCTGGCTTTCGCTGTCGCGCCCGCGCGCGCTCAGGTCTTGCACCGTGTCGGTGTGGTCCACCCGCGCCACGTCTTGTTCGATGATTGGGCCTTCGTCGAGTGCCGGTGTGACGTAGTGGGCGGTCGCGCCTATCAGTTTGACGCCTCTATCGTGCGCCTGGTGGTAGGGCCGTGCCCCTTTGAAGCTGGGCAAAAAGCTGTGGTGGATGTTGATCGCGCGGCCTGCCAGCGCCAGGCACATCGGGTCGCTCAGCACCTGCATGTAGCGCGCCAGCACCACCAGTTCGACCGCTTCGCTCTCGATGATTTCCAGTTGCCTGGCTTCAGCCTGTGCCTTGCTCGCTGGCGTGACGGCCAGGTGGTGAAACGGCACGTTGTAGCTGGCTGCCAATTGGTAGAAGTCGCGGTGGTTGCTGACGATGGCGCGCAGGTCGAGCCGCAGCAGGCCGCTCTTGCAGCGAAACAGCAAGTCATTCAGGCAGTGGCCTGCACGGCTGACGAAGATGACGGCGCGCATCGGCTCGGCCAGCCGGTGCAAGCTGCAGCGCATGGCCAGCGGCTGCGCCAACGGTTCCAGCAGCGCGCGCAGTTCGGCGTGACTCAAGCGCTCGCAGGTGAACTGCACGCGCATAAAGAACAGGCCGGTGTCGTGGTCGTTGTACTGCGCGGCTTCTTCGATGTTGCCGCCGTGCTGAAACAAAAAACCAGAAACCGCGTGCACGATGCCGGGGCGGTCCGGGCAGGACAGGGTGAGGACGTAACTGGCGTCTAGTTGCATACGTTTTCGTGAGCATCGAGATCGGTCTGGCGCCCCGCGCGCAAGGCGCACAAGCACAGCGATGCCTCTTGGCAGCGCGAGGATTTGCAACGCCGCGCCCGGGGATGCCAGGCCGATCGAATGCAGTAAGGCTTATGCAACCAGACACTAGGCTGCATGGCGGCCGATTGTCGCAGCCTGCAAGCCGACCTGGGTGCGGCGGTGCGGCAGCCGCTTCTGCACTCAGTGCATCACGACCGGCATCTGGGCCAGGCTGGCATAGCCATCGAGCGTGTTCTCCACCTCTTCTTGCGAAGGCATGTTGCGCTGCCAAGCGCTGATCTGGATCTGGAACAGCTCGGCCCAAGACCCGTCGAGGTAGACCTCTTTGCCCGAGCGTTTGTCCACGATCTCGAAACCGTGGCGCGGGATTTGCGGGCCGTCCGTCCTGGCGGGCTCGCCCTCTTGCGGGGCATTGGCCAGAATGTGGACCACGGCAAAAGTATCTGAGTCGTAGAGCATGTGCATGGCTGAAATATCCCCCAAAGACAAAAACCTGTGTTCCTGTGCAGCTTATATCGGCAACTCGCAGTCGCCATGCAGTTTCGAGTGCGGCGGTGCCGGCAAGGTTCAGCGTGGAATCTATAAAGCGGTCATTTTGCTGTGCTTCAAGGCCCAGGCAGCTCGCTGAGTTGTTGGTCGACCAGATCGCCGTTGTGCTGGGTGATGCGCAAGCGCACCGGCAGGTGGAGAAGGCTGGGCGCCAGCCAGATTTCGACCCGGCTGTCGTAGCTGTGGCGGGAGTGGCGCAGCAACTGGCGTGCCAGCAGTTGGCCGGCTGGCAGGTGCAGTGTTTCTTCTGTGCCGACCTCGAAGTACCAAATTTCCGCTTCGCTATGACCCGCGACCTGTAAGCGAATGCGCTGCCCGGCCTGATACGCCTGGGGCTGGGCGTTGAACAGGCCGGCGATTTGCAGCAACACACTCAGGCGGTCTTGCGCGCCGCTGAGCAAAACCGCGTCCGGGGTGTTGGCGCTGAACCGGATGCGCCGCTGGGCATGGTCGAAGTGAGCCGCGCGCTCGCTGCGGCTGCGGTCGGCAAAGCGCTCGGGCAGCAAGCCGCTGTCGTCCACCAGCCCGGTGCTGGTCTGGACGCGGCTGCCCAGCAAGGGTATGCGCAGTTCCATCAGGGCGCTGTAGCGGTCTGCGTTCAGACGCCAGTCGAGCGTGCCGCTGGCGCGATAGTCTATGCCTCGCACGCTGCCCTTGATCTGGTAGAGCAAGCGCGCGCTGGGCGGTGGCAGCGACGGCAGCAGTGTGGCCTGTGCCTGCGCCTCGACCGCCGCAGCAGGCGAGGCGGTGGTGGGTGCCGGTTCGACGGGCGCAAGCGCAGCCGTGGCCACCTGCTCGGACGTCGGCGCGTCGGCGTCGCCCGACGCGGCAGCGGCAGCGGCAGATTCATCGGCTGGTGCAGGCAAGGGCGCTTCAGACGGCGCAGCGGCGGCCGCTTCAGACGGCGCATCGAGTGCAGCTTCAGACGGCGCAGCGTCGGCCGCAGCCGCAGCGACCGGACGGGTGGCGGCCGTTGGCGCTGGCTGAAGCGGCGCGAGGCCAGGTGTCGGCGGCGCAGGGCTGCGGGCTGCGGGCGGGTCGACCCAGCGCGCCACGCTGTGGCCAAGCGCAGCCGCAGGCCGATCCGACGGCGCTGCGCCGGGCGCGTGCGCCAGGGTGCGGGTGTGCAGCGCCGCCAGTGGGGGCGGTGTGGCCGCCAGAACTGACGCGCCCAGGTTGGGCGGCAGCACGGCGCCCAGCAGCAGCAGCAGGTGCAGACCTGACACCAGCGCAGTCAGCGCCAGCAAGGCCGGCCAGCGTGGCGCGTCGGCGTCGGGCTCGATGGCTTGCTTCATGTCGGTTCGGCTGGCGTGTGTGAGCCTTGCTGCTCAGGAGTCAAACCATCGAACCGTGGGCGAGCGTGCCGATACTTGTGTTGGCGCTTGCCGGGCATGAGCGAAAGACGCCCAGCCTCTCAGTGACGGGGCGAACGCACGCCAACACCCTGAGCTTGCTCGTTCTGAGTCTGACACGTCAGGCAGCGCAGCGCGGTCGGATTGGCATGCAAGCGGGCGGTGGCCACGCTGGCGCCGCAGTCCAGGCACAAGCCGTAGCTGCCGTCGGCGACGCGCTGCAGCGCTTGGTCAATTGCGATCAATTCGGCCGACTCGCGCTCGGCCAGCACAAAAGCCAGGTCGCGCTCGGAATGGGCTTGCGCCCAGTCGTCGCTTTCACTTTCGCGCGCCAGCGCCGCAGCCTCGGCGCGGCCGATCGCGCCGCCGCGCTGGTCTTGCAACTGCGCCAGCACCTCGCGGCGCATTTGTTCGAGTTGGGCGGCAAAAGAATCGGAAATGTTGTGCGTCATGGCGGCCCCCGCAAGCGCTGAGAAAAAACCTCTGATGAGCGCAGTGTAGCTTGCACGGCGGCCGCACCGAAGACGCTATCTGTCAGGCCGGTGCGTCCGCTAATCGGGGCGAAATTTGGGTTCATGGGTTTTCCCGGTCCAGCCGTGCGCGAAAGATGTGGCATCCTTCGCGCGAGCGCCGCCCGCCGCGCTTTGGCGTGGACGCGGCCAGCAAGCGTCGACCGCGGCGCACAAAAGAGTCCCAAGATCACAACAGGAGATGCACCATGAGCGACGGTTTCGGCAGCGGTTTTGGCAAGTTCTTGCCGGGGTTCGATTTTTTGCAGCAACTGGCGGGTAGACCGGGCACCGCAGCGGCCCCTGGTATGGCGCAGTTGCCGCACCTGAGCCAATGGATCGCACCCACCTTCAACCTGCAAGACTTGGAAAAGCGCATTGGTGAACTCAAGGCGGTGCATTTCTGGCTGGAGCAAAATTCCAGGGCACTGGCGGCCACCATTCAAGCGCTCGAGGTGCAGAAAATGACCCTGGCCGCTTTGCAGAGCATGAATTTCAACCTGACGAAGACGGTTGCTGCGCCGCCGTTCCAAGGCGTAGGCGGCACGGCAGCGGCCGCCTCAAGCGCCGACGACACATCGTTTGCCGGGCTCGAAATTCCCTTGCGCACCTATGGCGCAGCGCCGGCCGACGCGCCCAGTCCGTCGGCACCGGCGTCCGAGTCCGCGCCGGCGTCCGCGCCGGCCGCAGGCGCGGTCGATCCGATGCAGTGGTGGGGAGCGCTGTCGCAGCAGTTCCAGCACATTGCAGCCGCTGCTATGCAAGACCTGGCGCGTGCGCCGGCACCCGAAGAAGGCCGCGCGCCGCAGGCCGGCCCAACCGACGCGGCGCCCACGGCGCCCACGGCGCCCACCAGCGCACCCGCAGCGGCGGCCTCAACAAAAAAAACAAGCGCCAAAACAACGCCGGCGCAAAAAGAAGCAGCCCCAGCGACGCCCGTGCGCAGCCGATCCAGCCCGCCGCGCTGAACCCATCGGTTCGCCGCCAGCCCCATGAAGCGTTTTCCCTACGCGCACGCCAGCCACGCGCAGTGGCGCGTGGCTGTGGAGCGGGTGCTGGCGCAGTTGCGCTTGCAACTGGATCGACCCGACAGCGCGCGCGCCGTTTCGCTGGCGCTGCTCTACATCACCGACCACTATGCCGAACAGGCGCAGGACATTCTGGAGCAGCTCAGTGCCGGCTTGCCTGAAGTAAGCGATTGGGTCGGCACGGTGGGCGTGGGCATTGCAGCCAACAACATCGAGTATTTTGACCAGCCGGCATTGGCCCTGATGCTGTGTGATCTCAGCCCGCACCAGTACCGTGTTTTCAGCGGCGTGGCGCCGCTGGCGCTCAGTCCACGGCTGACCGGGGCGGACGGCTTTGTCGCCCACACCGCGCTGGTGCACGCCGATGGCAGCACGCCCGAGTTGGCCGAGTTGATCGCCGAGCTGGCCCAACGCACCGCCAGTGCCTGTGTCTTTGGCGGCTTGAGCAGCAGCCGATCCGCGCAGCTTCAGTTTGCCCACAGCAGTGCTGGCACCCTGCGCGGTCAAGGCGCAGCCAGTGGCGTGTTTCAAGGCGGCCTTAGCGGCGTGGCCTTTGACGCCACGGCCGGCCTGCTGGTGCGCGTCACCCAGGGTGCGCAGCCGGTGGGCCGGGCGCACCGTGTCACGGCGGCACAGGGTCATCTGGTGTTGACACTCGACCAGCGTCCGGCGCTGGATTTGTTGTTCGAACACCTGGGCATCGCGCCCGTCAGGCTGGCGCAGTCCATCGAGCGTTTGCGCAGCACCCTGGTGGGCTTGACGCCGCCGGATGTGCCGGGGCAGGCGCTGGCGCGCAGCGCAGGCCTTGCGCCTGCTGTGGCCCATTCGTTTGGCCCCGATGTGCTGGTGCGTCACATCGTCGGGCTCGATGTGATGCGGCACGCCCTGGTTTTTGCCGAGCCGGTGGCGCCGGGCAGCCAACTGGCGTTTTGTCAGCGCCATGTGCAAGCTGCCGCTGCCGATTTGATGCGAATTTGCACCGAGGTGCGCGCCGAGCTGGAGGCCCAGACGCCCAGTCTGCCTCCGGGCGGCGCGCTGGTCAGGGGCGGCGCGCCGGCGTTCGTCGCGCCACAGAGTCAGCGCATCGCCGGCGCGATCTACGTGAGCTGTGCCGGCCGGGGTGGTCCGCATTTTGGCGCTGCCAGTGCCGAATTGCGCCTGGTGCGCCGCGCGCTCGGGGACGTGCCGTTGGTGGGGTTTTTTGCGGGTGGCGAGATTGCGCACCAGCGCTTGCTGGGCTACAGCGCTGTGCTCATGGTGTTCGCCTTGCCGCTGGCTTGAGAGCTGGCGCGCCGGTTCAACATCTCGGTCTCTCAGACCCCGCGTGCGCGCTCGGCCTGGAATTGCGCCTGAAAGGCCTGAAAACGCCCGGCATCGAGCGCCGCGCGCAGTTCGCGCATCAGATTGAGGTAGTAGTGCAGGTTGTGGATGCTGGCCAGCATCGGGCCCAGCATTTCGCCGCAGCGGTCCAGATGGTGCAAGTAGGCACGGCTGAAACCCTCGCGCCCGCCGTCGGCCCAGGCCACGCCCGAGCGCCCGGCGCAGGCGTAGCAGGTGCAACTGGGGTCTAGTGGCTGGTGGTCTGCCTTGTGCCTGGCATTGCGAATTTTCAGGTCGCCATAACGGGTGAACAAAGTGCCGTTGCGCGCATTGCGCGTCGGCATCACACAGTCGAACATGTCTACGCCCTGCGCCACGCCCTCCACCAGGTCTTGCGGCGTGCCCACCCCCATCAGGTAGCGCGGTTTGTGGGCCGGCAGGCGTTGCGGCGTGTGCGCCATGATGCGCCGCATCTCCTCCTTGGGTTCACCCACACTCACGCCGCCGACCGCGTAGCCAGGAAAATCCATCTCGACCAGCGCTTGCAGCGATTCTTGCCGCAGGTGCTCGAACATGCCGCCTTGCACGATGCCAAACAAGGCGTTGGGATTTTGCAGCCGCTCGAATTCGGCTTTGGAGCGCTGCGCCCAGCGCAGGCTCAGTGCCATGCTGTGCCGCGCCTGCGCCTCGGTGGTGAGCTGGCCGTCGGTCTGGTAGGGCGTGCATTCGTCGAGCTGCATCGCAATGTCGGCGTTCAGCCAGGTCTGAATCTGCATGCTGACCTCGGGCGACATGAACAGCTTGTCGCCATTGACCGGCGAGGAAAACTGCACGCCGGCCTCGCTGATTTTGCGCGTCGCGCCCAGGCTCCAGACTTGAAAACCGCCCGAGTCGGTCAGCATGGGTCGCTGCCATTGCTCGAAGGCGTGCAGGCCGCCAAAGCGTTGCAGCACCTCTTGGCCGGGGCGCATCCAGAGGTGGAAGGTGTTGCCCAGAATGATTTCCGCCCCCATGTCTTGCAGGCTGGCGGGCATGACGCCCTTGACGCTGCCATAGGTGCCAACCGGCATGAAGACCGGGGTTTGCACCACACCGTGGTTGAGCGTGAGGCGGCCGCGGCGCGCCAGGCCGTCGGTGGCAAGCAGTTCAAAACGAAGCATGGCGCGCATTGTCGCCGAGTCGGCGCTCGCGGCGCGCCGCCGTCCAGGCTTTAGCGTGACGGCACGCTGAGAGCGCTGGCTGGCAGCAAAGGACTGTGTGGCTGCGGCAGCCGCTCGGAGTTGTGCCAGCCCCAAGCCATCAGCAAGGCCAGCCCGAGCGACAGCAGCAGGGCCAAGCTCAGGCGAAGAAGAATTTCAATCACGGTGGTCAGGGATTAGGTGGGTCGGGTCGGGTCGAGCACAAGGGTCAGCTTGATTGGGCCGCAAAACAAGGGCGACCGGTTGCCAACTGTTGCTGCACCGAACAAGACAGGGTATAGTGTAGCAATTGTTACCTATTGATTGCAAAAGTCAGGCCGTCAGCGGGCTGCGCAATGGCGCTGCAGCAGCATGGCGTCGCCGTAACTGAAAAAACGGTAGCGCTGGGCGAGCGCGTGGCGGTACAGCGCCAGTACGTGCTCGTGGCCGGCAAAGGCGCTTACCAGCATCATCAGCGTCGATTTGGGTAAATGAAAATTCGTGATCAGCAGGTCGACCACGCGGAATTCGAAGCCGGGGGTGATGAAGATGTCGGTCTCACCCTGCACCTGGCCGCTGTGCGCCCAACTCTCCAGCGTGCGCACGGTGGTGGTTCCCACCGCTACCACACGGCCGCCACGTGCGCGGCAGTCGGCTATTGCTTGCAGCGTCTGGGCTGGGATGGCAAAGCGCTCGGCGTGCATCTGGTGTTCACTGATGCGCTCGCTTTTCATCGGCGTGAAGGTGCCTGCGCCGACGTGCAGCGTTACGCTGGCGCTGTGCACGCCGCGCGCGGCCAGGCCATCGAGCACCCCGGCGTCGAAATGCAAGGCGGCGGTCGGTGCGGCCACCGAGCCCGGCACGCGGGCAAACACGGTCTGGTAGCGGCGCTCGTCGTCTTCGGTGTCGCCGTGCCGGATGTAGGGCGGCAGCGGCACGTGGCCGCAGCGCTGCATCAGGTCGTAGGGGGTTTGCCCACTCGGACCGTGCAGGCGCAAGTGAAACAAGGGCCCGTGCGCGTCCGGCCAGCGGCCCAGATAGGTGGCGTCGAAACCGCCGCCCGCGAGACCGCCGGCGATGTGCAGCAAGCCGCCTGGCGGCGGTTTTTTGCTCACCCGCAGGTGCGCCACCACTTCGTTGCCGCTGCCGTCGCTGGACTCTTGGGGCAGCAGCACGCGCTCGATCAGGAGCTCGAACTTGCCGCCGCCGCCGCCCGGCTGGCGGCTGGCTTTCTCACCGAACAGCCGCGCCTTGATGACCAAGGTGTCGTTGAACACCAGCAAGTCGCCGGCTTGCAGCAAAGCGGGCAGTTCGCGGAACACGCGGTCGTGCGGCGTCGGGGCGCGGCCGTCGAGCAAGCGCGAGGCGCTGCGCTCGGGGCAGGGGTGCTGGGCGATCAGTTCGGTGGGCAGCTCGAAGTCGAAGTCGGCGGCGGTGAAGGAGCGCGTGGCGCGGTTGGTGTCGCTGAGTGGGGTCATGTTGCTTGATGGCTGTACCAAGCCCGTGCCAAAGGGTGAGTAGGGGGTGGGCCGGCCACAGGGTGAACCGGGGCGCGGCGTATTGTCCCCCAAGCCGGCAGCTCCCACGCGCCATGCCGGCACGGCAAGACGCGTGGATGGCGGCACCGCTGCGTCACATGGCGGCCACTGGCAAAGCTGATTGCGTCGTCGGAGAAGCGTCCCGAGTTCGGCACGAACCCACCGGTGGCACCCTTCGCGGCCATCACGCCGTACAGCTCGCGCACCATATCCCCATTGAACCTGGAA
>NZ_SDDV01000005.1 GCF_014773545.1 Hydrogenophaga sp.
GCTTCGATTGTAGGCAGGCCAGCGTGGTGGTGGTGGTGGCGCGCTGCTCATCCCGCACAATCGCGCCATGTCCGATGCAAACCCCATGCCGCCCACCTTGTTGCTGGTCGACGGCTCCAGCTACCTGTACCGTGCTTTTCATGCCATGCCCGATTTGCGCGCACGCCCGGGTGACCCCGGCAGCGCGGCCACCGGCGCCATTCGTGGCATGGTCAACATGCTGCGCAGCTTGCAGGCCGAGGTGCCGGCCGAGTTCGTCGCCTGCGTGTTCGATGCCCCGGGACCGACTTTTCGGGATGCGCTGTACCCGGCCTATAAAGCCCAGCGCAGCCCCATGCCAGACGATTTGCGCGCGCAGATAGAGCCCATCCACGAACTGGTGCGGCTGCTGGGCTGGAGCGTGCTGAATGTACCGGGTGTCGAGGCCGACGACGTAATTGGCACGCTGGCGCAAATCGCTGCGCGCCAGGGCCTGCAGGTGATCGTCGCCAGCGGCGACAAAGACCTGGCGCAACTGGTCGATCCGCACATCACCATCATCGACACCATGAGCGGCAGGCGGCGCGACCAAGCCGGTGTGCTGACCGAATTTGGCGTGCCCGCGCACCTGATGCTGGACTATCAGACGCTGGTGGGCGACCCGGTGGACAACGTGCCGGGGGTGAACAAAGTGGGGCCCAAGACGGCGGCCAAGTGGCTGACCGAATACGGCTCACTGGAAGGCGTGCTGGCGCATATCGATCAGATCAAGGGGGCGGCAGGCGAGAGTCTGCGCCAGGCGCGCGACTGGCTGCCGACCGGGCGACAGTTGCTGCGCATCAAGACCGACTGCGATCTGAGCGCCTGGGTCAGTGGCCTGCCAGCGCTTGATGCGCTGCGCCAGGCAGAGCCCCAGTGGGATGTCTTGCGCGCTTTTTACGAAAAATATGGCTTCAAAAGCCTGTTGCAATCGGTCAGCGCACACACCCGTGTGCCCACCGAATCTGCGCCTGACCAGGCCGCTGCTGCGCCAGCCGCCCACACGGTCTCGATTGCGTGCCACATCATCTTGAGCTGGCCCGACTTTGACGCCTGGCTTGCGCGCATAGAGGCGGCCGATCTGGTGGCGTTGGACACCGAGACCAGCTCGCTGGATGAAATGCAGGCCGAACTGGTGGGCATTTCGTTTTGCGTGCAAGCCGCTGCGGCGGCCTACCTGCCGCTGACCCACTGCGGCCCCGACGCACCCGAGCAACTGCCGCTGGCGCAGGTGCTGGAGAGGCTCAAACCCTGGCTGGAAAACCCGGCACGGCACAAGCTGGGCCAGCACGTCAAATACGACCGCCACGTATTCGCCAACCACGGCATAGAGGTGCGCGGCTACTTGCACGACACCCTATTGCAGAGCTACGTGCTCGAAGCCCAGCAGCCGCACAACCTGTCCAGCCTGGCCAAGCGGCACCTGGGGCGCGACGGCATTCAATACCAAGACCTGTGCGGCAAGGGCGCGCACCAGATTCCATTTGCGCAGGTCGACGTGGGGCGTGCAGCGGCTTATTCGTGCGAAGACAGCGAGCAAACGCTGGCGCTGCACCAGGTGCTGTGGCCGCGCTTGCAGGCCGATGCGCCGCTGCGTTTTGTTTACGAGCTGGAAATCGCTTGCAGCGAGGTGCTCTACCGGATCGAACGCAACGGCGTGCTGATCGACGCGCCCACGCTGGCGCAACAGAGCCACGAGCTGGGCCAGCGCATCGTGGCGCTGGAGCAAGAAGCCTACGCCCTGGCCGGACAGCCGTTCAACCTGTCCTCGCCCAAGCAATTGGGCGAAATTTTCTTTGACCGGCTGGGCCTGCCGGTGATCAAGAAAACCGCCACCGGCGCGCGCAGCACCGACGAAGAGGTGCTGGAAAAACTGGCCGAAGACTACCCGCTGCCAGGCAAAATTTTGCAGCACCGCAGCCTGTCCAAACTCAAGGGCACGTACACCGACAAACTCAGCGCGCTGACGCACCCGCGCAGCGGTCGGGTGCACACCCACTACGCGCAGGCGGTGGCCGTGACCGGGCGGCTGAGCAGCAACGACCCGAATCTGCAAAACATTCCGATCCGCACCGCCGAAGGCCGGCGCGTGCGCGAAGCCTTCGTGGCCCCAGCGGGCCGCGTGATCGCCAGCGCCGATTACTCGCAGATCGAGCTGCGCATCATGGCCCACATCAGCGCCGACGCCGCCTTGCTGCGCGCCTTCCAGAGCGGGCAGGACGTGCACCGCGCCACCGCCGCCGAGGTGTTCGGACTGGAGCCGCAGCAAGTCAGCACCGAGCAGCGGCGCTACGCCAAAGTGATCAACTTTGGCCTGATCTACGGCATGAGCAGCTACGGTCTGGCCAAGGCGCTGGCCATAGACGCGACGGCGGCGAAGAATTACATTGCGCGCTATTTCGAACGTTTTGCCGGCGTCAAGCGCTATATGGACGAGATCCGCGCCCAGGCCAAGGCGCAGGGCTACGTGCAAACCGTGTTCGGCCGGCGCTTATACCTGCCGGAAATCAACAGCCCGAACGGCCCGCGCCGCGCAGCGGCCGAACGCGCCGCCATCAACGCACCGATGCAGGGCACGGCGGCCGACCTGATCAAACTCAGCATGGTGGCGGTGCAACAGGCGCTGGATGCGCAGCAGCCCGAGATCAAGATGATCATGCAGGTGCACGACGAGTTGGTGTTCGAGCTGCCGCAGGCGCAGGTGGCGTGGCTGAAAACCGAGATTCCGCGCCTGATGGCAGGCGTGGCCTCGCTGCGGGTGCCGCTGCTGGCCGAGGTGGGCGTGGGGCCGAACTGGGAACAGGCGCACTGAGCTTGATCAGGAAAACACAATGTGTCAGCCAGATAAGCACGTCACTTTACATAATACACATCGTAGACTTTTCCAACGGTAATGCCGACGCTTCTGACGGTTCGCATCAGGCCCACGAACCAGTCAGCGTGTCGTCGATGATCTTGCCAATTCGCGGTCTTCCAGCTCGGCTTTGATGGCTTCGGGCGTGGCGCCGGCAAAGAAGTATTCGTCGTTTGGGTCTTTCAGACGGGCCTCAATCTCGGCGCGGCGGGCGGTGAAGGTGTCGGATATGTATTTGAGGAAGATGAGGCCGAGCACCAGGTGCTTGTATTCGGCGGCGTCTACATTGGCGCGCAGCTTGTCGGCCGTGGCCCACAGGGTTTTCTGGATGTCTTCGAGCATGCGGCTTGGTTTCTGTTCTCAGCTGTCTGCGGCGCCTGGCGCCGTGGCTGCGCGGCCGCCGTTGTCTTGGGGAGCGAGTTGCACGGACCAATGACCGCCAGGCTCTTGCTGGGCAACCAACAAGTCGTAGGTCTTGATCATGTCGAGCAATCCGGAATGCCCATAGGTCTGAGGGGAAAACGCGGGGTCTGTGCGCTTGAGGTAGGAGCCGAGCGCACTCACCGTCACCTTGCCTTCAGGTGTGTCGGCTGCCAGCATGTTGACGGCTTCTACGACAAACTTCGGACGCAACTTGGCAGCGGGTTTTGCTGCCTCGGCTTTGGCCACGGGTGCCTTGGACACGGCCTTTTCAGGCGCCGCAGCTGCAACAGCAACAGGCACGGGTTTTTGCCACTCAAAAAACTGGTCACTGGCGTTTCGAAGCGCATCGGGCGTCTTGGCCTCGCCGACGATGTGCACCGTTGCTCCACGCTCGCGCAGCTTGCGGCACAGGTAGGCGAAGTCGGAATCGCTGGTGACCAGGCAGAAGGTGTCGGCACGGTCGTCAAAAAGCGCCTCAACAGCGTCCAGCGCAAGAGCGATGTCCGAAGTGTTCTTGCCCGAGGCGTACTGGTATTGCAGGCAGGGGGTGAACGCTTGGCGTACCAGCGCCTCTTGCCACTTGTTGGCCAAGGTGGTGTGGTTCCCATACCCACGCCGCAGCACCACGCGGCCGAACTGAGCAACCACGCGCAAGGCGTATTCGAGAATTTCGGGTGATGTGTTGTCGCAGTCCACCAAGACCGCGACGCGCTTTTCGGCGTCTGCGCTATTGTTCATTCGGGCGTCCTCCTACTGGATGGGATCATACGAGTGCGCACGCCCTGCCCTGCGGGCCGAGGACGGCATTTGCCCAGGTCATCAGCTGGGCTGTATCAAAACCGGGAGGGACGCATGTCGGCTGTTAATTTTTGCCTGAAATCAACGTGATAGCTCTGATTTATAAAACCAAAATCACCAAAATCACGGTGACCCCGCAGTTTCCGTATCCAGTCCCTGATGCTGCCAATAACGGCGCTGCGCCTGCCGCTGGCAATGCATGGCCTCGGGGGCGGCGCTGCGCCAGGTGGCGGCCCCGCAGTCGGGCGTGTTGACCCAGCGGATGCCGCGCTGGCGGTAGCGCGCCAGCACCTCAGGTGCCGGGTGATTGAAACGGTTGCGAAAACCCGACTGCACGATCACCCACTGCGGCTGCAAGGTGTTGAGCAGCACCGGGCTGCTGGAGGTGCGGCTGCCGTGGTGCGGCGCCAGCATCAGCGTGGCGCGCAGCTCGGGCCGCGCCAGGGCGAGCCGGGTTTCTTGCTGCGCATAAATGTCACCGCTGAGCCAGGCGCTGTGCTGTGCATTGCTCACGCGCAGCACGCAAGACATGGCGTTGCTGCGCAGCAGGCCCGTGCCGTCAGGCCCATAGTGGTAAGCCTGTGGGTGCAGCAGCTCGAAGTCGACGCCGTCCCAGCGCCAGCGCTGCCCGGCCTGGCAGCGCTGCGCCGGGTCGGCGTCGAAGGACGACAACCAGCGCGCTTGCGGCAGTTCGGCGCGCAGCGCGGCCATGCCGCCCGCGTGGTCGCTGTCGCGGTGGCTGACCAGCACCAGGTCGGGCCGCTCGCCCAGGGCGCGCAGCAGAGGTACGATGACGCGTTGACCGGCGTCACTCTCGGGGCTAAAGCGCGGCCCGGTGTCGTACAGCAAGCTGTGCTGAGCGGTGCGCAGCAGCACCGCACTGCCCTGCCCGACGTCGATGGCCAACACCTCAAACTCACCCGGCGCCGGGCGCGCTGGCGCCCACAGCAGCACCGGCCACAGCAGCAGCAGCCCGGCCGAGCGCAGCGCCCACGGCAGGCGCAGCACCAGCAGCACACCACCCAGGACGGCGCCCAGTGCCAGCGGCCAGGGCGGGATCGGTCGCCAGACCGTGGCCCAAGGCCAGTGCGCCATCCAGGCCAGCACTGCACTCATGGCTTGCAGCACCAGCGCAGCGGCGTCCCACAGCGGTGCAAACAAAACGCCCAGCAAACCCAGCGGCGTAATCAGCAGCGTGACCAGCGGTACGGCAAACAAATTGGCCAGCAAGCCGACCAGCGAGAACTGGCCAAACAGCAGCAGCGTCAGGGGAGCCAGCGCCACCGTCATGACCGCTTGCGTATGCAACAGCGCGCGGGCGGCATGCCAGGCGCGCAGGATGAGTGGGACGCCGAGTGAGGCTGAAGCGTGCGCCCAACGCTGGCCGGCGTCGCTGGCAAACAAAATGCCAACGGCGACGAAGCTGAGCCAGAAACCGGGCTGCAACAGCGCCCAGGGGTCGAGCAGCAGCACCGCTGCCATGGCAAGCAGCCACACCAGCGGCCAGGGCCAGTGGCGCACCGACAAGCGCAGCGCCACCACCACCGCCAGCATGATGACGGTGCGCTGCGCCGGCACGCCCCAGCCAGAAAACAAGGCATAAGCGGCGGCCAGAGCCAGCCCACCCAGGGCGCCCGCCAGCGGCACCGGCAGCGCCAGCAGCGCCTGCGGCCAGACGAAGGCGAGCCGGCGCCAGAGCGCGCCGATCAGCAAGCTGGCAAACCAGGCGAACATGGTGACGTGCAGGCCGGAAATGCTCATCAGATGCGCCACGCCGGTGTCACGAAACAGCTCCCAGTCGGCGCGCTCGATGGCCGACTGATCGCCCACCACCAGCGCGGCGAGTACGCCCGCGCTGCGCACCTCGGCCACCCGGGCCTCGATCCGATCGGCCACCTGTTGGCGCGCCTGCTGCAAGGGGTGCCAGCCGCTGGCGCCCAAATGCTGCGGGGCCGCACTGCGCGGGCCCAGCCGCACGTAGCCGCTGGCGCCAATGCCCTGCTCCCACAGCCAGCGCTCGCGGTCAAAGCCGTGCGGGTTGGCGTTGCCGTGCGGACTGCGCAAGCGCACGCTCAGGCGCCAGCGATCCCCTGCCACCAGCTTGGGGCGCGCCGGCGTGGCGGCCGCATCAAAGCGGCCACTGTGGTACCAGTTCAGTTGCAGCCGCTGCGGCAGCGGCACGGCGGCGCCGTCCAGGAAAGCCGATTCGACTCGAAAAATAAAGCGCTCACCGAGTGCACCGCGCTGCGGCAGTGATGCAATGCGGCCGATCACCAGCACGTCTTGTCCCTGCAACTGGGGTTGGAGCGCCTGCGCCGCAAAGTGGGCGGCGCGCGCGCCGGTCAGGCCAAAACCGCTCAGCGCGCCCGCCAACAGCGCCACAGCCACGAGCAGCGCATGACCAGCGGGGCCAGCGGGCAGACAGCAGCGCCAGCGGCTCAGTTGAGCTGCCGCTGCCAGCAGCAACCCGAGCGCCAGCAAAGCCAGGTACACACCGCGCGGCCACAACGCGGGCTGATACAGTTGCAAGCCCAGGCCAAGCACCCAGGCCAGCAACACGACCACGCCCGCGTGCCTCATGTTCAAGTCGCCGCCGCCGCCAGAGCGGACGCTGGATGGGGCAGCGGGTAGAGGGTCTGCGTCGGCAAAAAAAGCAGGGAATTCATTGCGATCCATCTGCACCAGATGGGTCATTATCGGCAACGGGCGGCAGCAAAATTTTTACCGCCTTGGCTGTCGATAAAATATCTTGTCGTTTTATCTGGAGCCACAGGTGAGCATTTACCAACAACTGTCCGCATTCGGCATCGATCTCCCACCCGTGGCCGTACCGGCGGCGGCCTATGTACCGTTCGTGCAAAGTGGAAAGCTGATTTTTCTCAGCGGCCACATTGCCAAAAAAGACGGCAAGCCCTGGGTCGGTCAGCTGGGTTCGAGCATGAATACCGACGAGGGCAAGCAAGCCGCGCGTTCGATTGCGATTGACTTGCTGGGCACGCTCGACGCCGCCTGCCGCGCCGCAGGCAAGACGCTCGACGATGTGCGTCGCATCGTCAAGGTCATGAGCCTGGTCAACTCGACGCCGCAGTACACCGAGCAACACCTGGTGACCAACGGCTGCAGCGAACTGCTGGCTCAGGTGTTTGGCCACGCCGGCGCGCATGCCCGCAGCGCCTTTGGCGTGGCGCAGATTCCGCTGGGCGCCTGCGTCGAAATCGAATTGATTGCCGAGCTGGCTTGACCGTGCTGCAAACTCGTTTCACTTGAGACAAATCGGGCTGGGGCGAAGCACGCGGCCGCTGTGCGCCAACCCGAGGTCATAAAAGCAAAGACAATCCTCATGAACACCTCAAAGAACTATCAAGCCGATTTGCAAACCAAGCTGCGCAGCGCTGAACAGGTGGCCGCCACCGTCCACAGCGGGCAGCGGCTGGACTATGGTTTTGCACTGTGTGAACCCGACGCCTTCGACGCTGCGCTGGCGGCGCGCAAGAGCGAGTTGCGCGAGGTCGTGATTCGCGGCGCGCTCAGCCTGCGGCCACGCCAGGTGGTCGAGCAAGACCCGCTGCAACAGCACTTCATCAACGAAAACTGGCATTTTTCCGGCTATGACCGCAAAAAAGGCGAGCAAGGGCTGGTGAGCTACATCCCGTTCAATTTCGGCGAGGGGCCATCGATTTACCGCCGCTTGCTCGAAGTCGATCTGCTGGTGCTCAAGACCGCGCCCATGGACAGCCACGGCTTCTTCAATTTCGGCGTCAGCAACACCTACACGCGCGCCATTTGCGATGTGGCCAAGCGCATCGTGGTGGAAACCTGCAGCAGTGTGCCGGTTTGTTATGGGGTGGAAAATGTGGTTCACATCAGCGAGGTGGACGCCGTCATTGAAGGGGGTCACGCCGCGCTGCCCGAGTTACCCGGCGCCCCCATCACCGACCTCGACCTGCAGGTGGCCGACTACATCGTGCACGAAATCGGCGACGGCATTTGCCTGCAAGTCGGCGTTGGCGGCATGCCGAACGCGGTTTGTTCGGCCATTGCGCAGTCCAAACTGCACGATCTGGGCATTCACACCGAAATGTTCGTCGACGGCATGGTCGATCTGATCGAGGCCGGCAAGGTCTCCGGGCGGCACAAGCAAACACACCCGGGCAAGATCGTTTTCACCTTTGCGGTGGGCACCCAGCGCACTTACGACTTCCTGCACCAAAACGAAGCCTGCCTGTCGCTGCCGGTCGATCAGACCAATCTGCCGCACAAAATCGCAGAAAACCACAACGTGGTCTCGATCAACAACTGCATCCAGATCGACCTGAGCGGCCAGGTGGCGTCCGAGAGCTCGGGCTATCGGCACATCTCGGGCACCGGCGGGCAGTTGCAATTCGTTCGCGGCGCCTTCATGTCGCCGGGTGGCAAGTCCTTCATGTGCATGTCGTCGCGCTACATGAAGGGCGCCAGCCCGGCCTCGCGCATCGTCCTCGGGCTCGAGTCCGGCACGGTGGTGACCACGCCGCGCACCGACGTCATGCACGTGGTCACCGAGTACGGCCTGGCCAACCTCAAAGGCAAGAGCATCTCCGAACGCGCGCGCGCCCTGATCGCCATTGCGCACCCGGATGAGCGCGACGCCTTGTATGAAGCCGCGCGCCAGGCGGGCTTGCTTGGACGGCGTTTCCTGTGAAGGGTCTTTCTCTGGCGGGCGGCCCTGGAAACCGCTGGCTTCGCCATGGCTCTGCCTTTGCCAAACTGGCCTTCTGGCTGGCGCTGGCGCTGGTCTTGCTGCTGTGCTTGCTGCCCGGCCAGTGGCTGCCGCCGCAGGCTTTCAGCGTGTGGGACAAGGCCCAGCATACACTGACCTTTGCTGCGCTCACCGGACTCGGCTTATGGGCCTACCCTGTCGAGTGGCGCTGGCGGCTGATGGCAGGCTTGTTGTCGTTCGGTGCCGCGATTGAACTGCTGCAAGCGGCCAGCGGCTGGCGCCACGGGGACGGGCTAGACCTGCTGGCCAATGCGCTCGGTATAGTGGCGGCGGGTGCGCTCGCATCAATCCTGCGTTGCCCCCCGCGCTGAATTTGACTTTCACCACAAGCACCGTTACCCTGCCGCCATGAAAAGACTCCTATCTGCATTTTTCTTCGGTGCTGCACTGACGGTGGCGCAGGCAGCACCCGGCGACTCGACCGGCCCGGCGTTTGAAAACATGGACGCGCTGCTGGTCGAAAAAGGCCTGATCACCCGTCTGGGCGAGCAACTCCAGAAGGCACAAAATTCGGTCACCGAAAGGGCGTCGCGCCTGGTGTACAACGCCATGGGCTTTATCGGCGTGCCGTACCGCTTTGGCGGCAACAGCGCCGAAACCGGGTTTGATTGCAGCGGCTTTGTGCGTGCGGTGTTTGCCGAATCGCTAGGCAAAATGCTGCCGCGCCGCGCCGCTCAGCAAGCCGCCGCCACCCAGGTGATAGACCGCAGCGAACTGCGGCCCGGCGACCTGGTGTTTTTCAACACCCTGCGCCGCACCTTCAGCCACGTCGGCATCTACATTGGTGACAACAAGTTCATCCACTCGCCCCGGGCCGGCGCCAGCATCCGGATCGAGAACATGGACGTGCGTTACTGGAACACCCGTTTCGACGGCGCACGCCGGGTGGCCTTGCTCGAGCATCCGCAACAGACTGCAGCCGCGGCGCTGACCTATTGATCCGGCCCGTGAAGAAACGCAGCGGGGTGCCTAGGCCCCGGCACGCCCAAGCGGCTCAGGATTTGCGCGCTGGCGGCAAGTCGGTGCAACTGCCGTGCGCCGCTTCAGCCGCCATGCCTATGCTCTCGCCCAGCGTCGGGTGCGGGTGAATGGTTTTGCCGATGTCGATGGCGTCGGCCCCCATCTCGATCGCCAGCGCGATCTCGCCTATCATGTCGCCCGCGTGCGTGCCGACGATGCCACCGCCCAGAATTTTGCCGTGCCCGTGCGCCTCGGGCGAGTCGTCGAACAGCAGCTTGGTAAAGCCCTCGTCGCGGCCGTTGGCGATCGCACGGCCCGATGCGCTCCAAGGGAAAAGACCCTTTTTGACCTTGATGCCCTGCGCCTTGGCCTGGTCTTCGGTCAGACCCACCCAGGCCACTTCGGGGTCGGTGTAGGCCACGCTGGGAATGACGCGGGCGTTGAAGGCGGTCGCCGCCAGCGCCTTGTTGCCCAGCAATTCACCGGCAATCACCTCGGCCGCCACGTGCGCTTCGTGCACCGCCTTGTGTGCCAGCATCGGCTGGCCGACGATGTCGCCAATGGCAAAGATGTGCGGCACGTTGCTGCGCATCTGGGTGTCAACAGGTATGAAGCCACGCTCGGTCACCGTCACGCCGGCCTTGTCGGCGGCTATTTTGTTGCCGTTCGGCGTGCGGCCCACGGCCTGCAGCACCAGGTCGTAGCTGCCTTCGCTTGGGCTGCCGTCCAAACCCTCGAACTGCACCCGGATGCCGTGTGCCGTGGCTTGCGCGCCCACCGTCTTGGTCTTGAGCATGATGTGGTCGAAGCGGCCCTGGTTCATTTTTTCCCAGACCTTGACCAAATCGCGGTCGGCCCCTGGCATCAGGCCATCCGTCATCTCGACCACGTCCAGGCGCGCGCCCAGCGCGCTGTACACGGTGCCCATTTCCAGACCGATGATGCCGCCACCTACGATCAACATCTTCTTGGGCACGCCCTGCAGCGCCAGCGCGCCGGTGCTGTCCTGTACGCGCGGATCGTCGGGCATGAAGGGCAGGCGCAGCGCCTGCGAGCCGGCGGCGATGATGCAGCGCTTGAATACCAGCACCTGCTTGCTGCCGGTTTTTTCCTGTCCGCTGCCGCTGGTCTGCTCCACCTCGATCTGGTGCGGGCCGATGAAAACGCCGTAACCGCGCACGATGCCAAGCTTGCGCATCTTGGCCATCGCGGCCAGACCGCCGGTGAGTTTGCCAATCACCTTTTCCTTATGGGTGCGCAGCTTGTCGAGACTGATCGAGGGCTGGCCAAACTCGACGCCGAGTTCGCTCAGGTGGCTGATCTCGTCCATCACGGCGGCGACGTGCAACAGCGCTTTGGACGGGATGCAACCCACATTCAGGCAAACGCCGCCGAGCTGCGCATAGCGTTCGACGATGACGACCTTGAGGCCGAGATCGGCGGCGCGGAAGGCGGCCGAGTAGCCGCCCGGGCCAGCACCCAGCACCAGCAGGTCGCAGTCGATGTCGGCGCTGCCACCGAAAGAGGTAGGGGCTGTTGTCGCGACAGGCGCAACAACATCCGTTCGGGCTGAGCCTGTCGAAGCCCCGGCCGAGGTGTTGGTGAGCCCTTCGACAGGCTCAGGGCGAACGGGAACCGGGGTCGCAGCAGAACTTGCCCCTTGCGCTTGCAGCGTCAACACAACACTGCCCTGCTTGACCTTATCGCCCAATTTGACCTTGAGCGCCTGCACCACACCGGCTTGTGGCGAGGGAATTTCCATCGAAGCCTTGTCGGACTCCACGGTGATGAGCGACTGCTCGACTTTGACGGAGTCGCCGGGTTTGACCAGCAGCTCGATTACAGCCACTTCGTCGAAGTCGCCGATGTCTGGAATGTGAATGTCTATCAGTGCCATTTTTTTTGATCCGGTAAGGGTGAGACTTGCGCCGTCTGTGGCTCAAAGCAAGAGGCGACGAAAGTCGCTCAGCATCTGGCCCAGGTAGACATTGAAGCGCGCTGCGGCGGCACCGTCGATGACGCGGTGGTCCCAGGTCAGCGACAGCGGCAGCAGCAGACGCGGCGCAAACGCCTGGCCGTCCCAGACCGGCTCGATCCGGCTTTTGCACACGCCCAGAATGGCAAGCTCGGGCGCGTTGATGATGGGGGTGAAATAACGCCCCCCAATGCCGCCCAGGCTGGAGATGGTGAACCCGGCACCGCTCATCTCGGCCGGACTGAGCTTGCCCTCGCGCGCCTTTTTCGCCAGTTCTGACATTTCCTGGCTGATTTGCAGCACGCCTTTTTGGTCGGCGTTTTTCAGCACCGGCACCACCAGGCCATGCGGCGTGTCAGCCGCAAAGCCTATGTGTATGTACTGCTTGTAGATCAGCGCGTCGCCGTCCAGGGAGCTGTTGAAGTCGGGAAACTTCTTCAGCGCAGCCACGCAGGCCTTGATCAGCAAGGCCAGCATGGTGATCTTGATGCCGCTTTTTTCGTGCTCTTTGTTGGTGGCCACGCGAAACGCTTCGAGTTCGGTGATGTCGGCGTCGTCAAAGTTGGTGACAGCGGGAATCATTACCGCGTTGCGCAACAGGTTGGCGGCGGCGATTTTCTTGATGCGGCTCAGCTCTTTGCGTTCGATCGGACCGAACTTGGCGAAATCGACCTTGGGCCAGGGAATCAGGCCCAGTTCGGCGCCGCCCGCACCCGGTGTGGGCGCGGCTTTGGCTGTCTGCGCCTGGGTTTGCACCGCACCGGCCATGACGCACTGGGTAAAGCCTTGCACGTCCAGCAGCGTGATGCGGCCTTTGGGCCCGCTGCCCTTGACCTCGGCCAGCGGCACACCCAGTTCGCGCGCAAACTTGCGCACCGACGGCGACGCGTGCGGCAGACCGAGCGCCAGCGCCGTCGGCTGGTGCGCAGTGGCGACCATTGCTACCGGCGCAGGGGGGGCTGCAGCCGCCAGCGGCGCAGGGAGGGCTGCAGCCGCCAGCGGCGCTGCGACAGCCGCCGCTGGCAGGATCGATTCGAGCGGCGCTGGCGCAGCCGGCAAGGCGGCCGCCGTCTCCAGCAGCAATATCACCGATCCCTGCTTGACCTTGTCGCCCAGCGCCAGGCGCAACTCCTGCACCACGCCAGACTGGCTGGAGGGAATTTCCATCGAAGCCTTGTCGGATTCGACCGTGATGAGCGACTGCTCGGCGCGCACCGTGTCGCCGGGTTTGACCAGCAGCTCGATCACCGTCACTTCGTCTAAGTCACCGATGTCCGGCAGTTTGATTTCTACGATTGCCATGGGGGTCTTTCGGTTGGCTTGCTCGCCGCAGCGCGCGCAGCGCTGCCGGGTCCGGCAAAGCGATGGGTCAAGCATGCAAAGGGTTGATTTTCTCGGCGTCGATGCCGTACTGGCTGATCGCCTGCGCCACCTGGGCCAACGGCAGCTCGCCCTGCTCGCTCAAGGCTTTCAACGCGGCCAGCACGATGTAGTGGCGGTTGACCTCGAAGTGCTGGCGCAGTTGGCTGCGAAAGTCGCTGCGGCCAAAACCGTCTGTGCCCAGCACCTGGTAGCTGCGACCCTGGGGGATGAAGGGCCGAATCTGCTCGGCGTAGTTTTTCATGTAGTCGGTCGACGCCACCACCGGCCCGGGGTGGCTTGCCAGTTGCTGCGCCACAAACGACAGCCGCGCCGGCTGCAGCGGGTGCAGCAGATTCCAGCGCTCGCAGTCCTGGCCCTCACGCGCCAGCTCGTTCAAGCTCGGGCAGCTCCAGACGTCGGCTGCCACGCCCCAATCTGTTGCCAGCAGCTCCTGTGCCGCCAGCGCTTCGCGCAAGATCGAACCCGAACCGAGCAACTGCACGCGTGGCGCGCCAGCCATGGGGGCGCCGGGCTGGCACAGGTACATGCCTTTGATGATTTGCTCTTCGGTGCCGGCTTGCAGGCCGGGCATGGCGTAGTTTTCATTCAGCAGCGTGAGGTAGTAAAACACGTTGTCCTGTTGCTCGACCATGCGCTTCAAGCCGTGGTGCAGGATCACGCCGACTTCGTGCGCAAAGCTCGGGTCGTAGCTGATGCAGTTGGGAATGGTGCTGGCCAGTATGTGGCTGTGGCCGTCTTCGTGCTGCAAGCCTTCGCCATTGAGCGTCGTGCGCCCGGAGGTGCCGCCGAGCAAAAAACCGCGCGCCTGCATGTCGCCCGCCGCCCAAGCCAGGTCCCCGATGCGCTGAAAGCCGAACATCGAGTAATAGACGTAGAACGGCAGCATGATGCGGTTGCTGGTGCTGTAGGAAGTCGCCGCCGCGATCCAACTGCTCATGCCACCAGCCTCGTTGATGCCTTCTTGCAGAATCTGGCCCGCCTTGTCTTCGCGGTAGTACATGACCTGGTCTTTGTCGACCGGGGTGTACTGCTGACCCGCCGGGTTGTAGATGCCGATTTGACGGAACAAGCCCTCCATGCCGAAGGTGCGTGCCTCGTCCACCAGAATCGGCACCACGCGCGCGCCCAGCACCGGATCGCGCAGCAACTGGGTCAGAAAGCGCACATAGGCCTGCGTGGTGCTAATCTCGCGCCCGGCGGCGGTGGGTTCGAGCACCGCCTTGAAGGTCTGCAGCGGCGGCACACCCAGGCGCTCGTCGGCCTTGACGCGGCGCTGTGGCAAATAGCCGCCCAGGGCTTGGCGTCGGGCGTGCAGGTAGCGCATCTCGGGCGTGTCGTCGGCCGGCTTGTAAAACGGCAGCGCCGCCAGTTCGCTATCGGGTATGGGCAGGTTGAAGCGGTCGCGAAAGGCCTTGATGTCCTCGTCGGTCAGCTTCTTGATCTGGTGCACGTTGTTTTTACCCTCGCCTGACTTGCCCATGCCGTAGCCCTTGACGGTCTTGATCAGCAGCACGCTGGGCTGACCTTTGTGCTGCACCGCGCGGTGGAATGCCGCATACACCTTGTGCGGGTCGTGACCGCCACGGCGCAGCGCCCATATTTCGTCGTCGCTCAGCTTGGCGACCAGCTCCAGCGCCTTGGGGTCGCGGCCAAAAAAATGCTGGCGCACATAGGCGCCGTCGTTGGCCTTGAATGACTGGTAGTCGCCGTCCAGCGTCTGCATCATGACCTTGCGCAAGGCGCCGTCCTTGTCGCGCGCCAGCAGCGGATCCCAGTTGCTGCCCCAGATCAGTTTGATGACATTCCAGCCCGAGCCGCGAAACTCGCCTTCGAGCTCCTGAATGATCTTGCCGTTGCCGCGCACCGGGCCGTCGAGCCGCTGCAGGTTGCAGTTGACGATGAAAATCAGGTTGTCCAACTGTTCGCGCGCCGCCAGGCTGATGGCGCCGAGCGACTCGACCTCGTCCATTTCACCGTCGCCGCAGAACACCCAGACCTTGCGGTTTTCGGTATTGGCGATGCCACGCGCGTGCAGATATTTCAAGAAGCGCGCCTGGTAGATCGCCATCAGCGGCCCCAGTCCCATGGAGACGGTGGGGAATTGCCAGAATTCGGGCATCAGTTTGGGGTGCGGGTAGCTCGAGAGGCCGCGTCCGCTGACCTCCTGGCGAAAGTTGAGTAGCTGCTCCTCGCTCAGGCGGCCTTCCAAAAAGGCGCGGGCGTAAATGCCCGGTGCCACATGACCCTGAATGTAGAGACAGTCACCGCCATGCTGCTCACTCTCAGCGTGCCAGAAGTGGTTGAAGCCTGCCCCCAGCATGTGTGCCAGCGAGGCAAACGAGCCGATGTGGCCGCCCAGATCGCCCCCGTCGGCCGGGTGGTGGCGGTTTGCCTTGACCACCATCGCCATCGCGTTCCAGCGCATGTAGGCGCGCAAACGCTCCTCGATCTCGATGTTGCCGGGACAGCGCTGCTCTTCGTCTGGCTCGATGGTGTTGACGTAGCCGGTGGTGGCAGAAAACGGCATGTCCACGCTGTGCTGACGCGCTTCTTCCAGCAACTGCTCGAGCAAAAAGTGTGCACGCTGCGGCCCTTCGCGCTCGATCACCGCGACCAGCGCCTGCATCCATTCGCGGGTTTCCTGGGGGTCTGCGTCTGCGGCGCTGCGCTCAATCGGGGCGTCTGTTGCTGACATGTCAGTCTCCTGGTGTTTTGATCAAAGCTTACGACGGCAATACCTGTCACAGACTTTGATTCTTTCATGGATTCCATAAAATTTCAATATGTGCTTTCATTTTTTGCATTGCAAAATTTTTAGGTCAGATAAACCAAGCGCCTCATCGCCGCCCCATCAGCAAGGCAGCCCGAAACCGGTACTGCCGTAGACTAGGCAAATGGCAAAACACCGAACCGTTCAAACCGAGTCTGGCGCCCGGCGCTGAGGCGCCGCTCCCGATGGAATGGGCGATGTGCCGGCGCCTCAATGAGGCGCGAACGCCGTTGTGCAAACCTATTCTGAACTTGTCATGGATGTGTTGACCGATTCCTTGACACCTCTGCGATCCGGGGCAAAAAAACTGCCCTTCTGGCAGCGCTGGTGGCAGCGGCAGTCGCCAACGCGGCAAGACCGCTTTGCCACCCTGGGGCCGTTGCTGGCGGTGCTGCTGTTTCTGTTGGCGATCGGGACCAGCATCAGCTATTTGCACGTTGAAGAGCTGAACCGGGAAAAAAACACGCTCACACATGACGTCGGCCATGCGCAGCAGCACCTGCGCTTTAGCCTGCTCGAGCGCCAGGAGCAACTCCTGGTGCTGGCACGCGCCATCGACGGCAAGGCCATGTCCAGCGCCGCTTTCGAACTGCACGCACAGGCGCTGTTGCGCTCACACCCGGAAGTGCTCGGCATCAGTTGGCTCGACGCGCAAGGCCAGGTGCTGTCCACGCAGGTCTCCGCGCGCGCACCAGTGGCCTTGCTGGGCGCCGATGGCGAAACGCCGACAGCCCTGGCTGGCGATGATTCATTCGAGCGCGCGCGTGCGCAGATGCAACCGGTTTACTCGCGCCCCGTGGGGTCGGCGTATGGCGGCAGTTTCGCGCTGCACCTGCCTTTGATGGCCCAGGGCCGCTTCGCCGGCAGCGTCATGGCGCTGTATTCGATCGATGGCCTGCTGCGCTTCGTCGTGCCGCCCGAGCTGATGGCGCGCTACGCGGTGGCGCTGCTCGACCAGCAGGGTCTGCTGTTGGCCGGCAATCTGCCCCCGCCCCAGACCGCGCCCTCGCTGCTGCCCTGGTCGGGTCAAACGCTGGAGCACCAAGTCGCGCTGGCACCCCTGGGCGAGAGCCTGGTGCTCAAAGCACAGGCTTATCGCCTGTCGCAAGATCTGGTGGGAAGCAGCTTTTTCTGGCTCAGCGGCGCACTCAGCGCGCTGACGGTCTGGATGCTGCTGGGCACCTGGCGTCACACACGCCGACGCGTGCAGGCGCAACAAGCCCTGGTGGCCGAGACCAATTTCCGCCGGGCGATGGAAAATTCCATGCCCACCGGCATGCGTGCGCTCGACTTGCAGGGTCGCATCACCTACGTCAATCCGGCGTTTTGCAGCATGACGAACTGGAGCGAAACCGAGCTGGTCGGTTGCACCGCTCCTTTTCCCTACTGGCCGCAAGAAGACATCGAGCAACTTAAGCAGCGCCTGCGCGAAGAGCTCAGCGGCCACGCGCCGAGCAGCGGCTTCGAGGTGCGCATAAAACGCCGCGACGCCAGCCTGTTCGATGCCCGCATGTACGTCTCGCCGCTGATCGACTCCCAGGGTCAGCAGACCGGCTGGATGACATCGATCACCGACATCACCGAGCCCAAGCGCATCCGCGAGCAGCTCAAAGCGTCGTACCAGCGTTTCACCACCGTGCTGGAGAGTCTGGATTCGGCGCTGTCGGTAGCGCCGCTGGGCAGCACCGAGCTGCTGTTTGCCAACAAGATGTACCGGCAGTGGTTTGGCGCGCAGGGCAGCGGGCACCGGCACCTGGTCGATCTGGCGGGCCACCATCCCGCACCCCATCCCGACGAGGTCGACGCGGTCGACGCTTTTGCGGGCTTGCCGACCGACGCACTGAACGACGCCGGGGTGACGAGCGCCGAGGTGTTCGTCAAAGAGATTGATCGCTGGCTGGAAGTGCGAACGCGCTACCTGACTTGGGTCGACGGTCGGCTGGCGCAGATGGTGATTGCCAGCGACATCACCCCGCGGCGCAGGGCCGAAGAACAGGCGCTGCGTCAAAACGAACGCGCCCAGACCGCCAGCCGCCTGATCACCATGGGCGAAATGGCTTCGAGCGTGGCGCACGAGCTCAACCAGCCGCTGACCGCCATCAGCAACTACTGCACCGGCATGATCTCGCGTCTGCAAGAGCAGCGCATCAGCCCGCCCGAATTGCTCGGTGCGCTGGAGAAAACCGCCCGCCAGGCACAACGGGCCGGGCAGATCGTGCAGCGCATTCGCGCTTTCGTCAAACGCAGCGAGCCCAACCCGACGCCGTCGGACGTCGAACAAATGGTCAACAACGCAATCGAGCTGGCCGGCATCGAGCTGCGGCGCCATCAGGTGCGGCTGTCGTCGTACGTGGCGGCACGGCTGCCCAGCCTGATGGTGGATCCGATTCTGATCGAACAGGTGTTGATCAACCTGCTCAAAAACGCCGGCGAAGCGATCGCCCAGGCGCAGCGCCCACCCGGGCAGCGCTACGTCGAACTGCGTGTGCTGCCACGTCGGCTGGACCAGCAGGAGGTGGTCGAATTTTCGGTGCGCGACACCGGCAGCGGCGTGCCAAGCGAACAGGTCGAGCGCGTCTACGAAGCGTTCTACAGCACCAAGAGCGAAGGCATGGGCATTGGTCTGAAGCTGTGCCGCAGCATCGTCGAGTCGCACCACGGCCGCATGCACATGCACAACATTTACAATGGCACGCTGGTGACGGGTTGTTGCTTCAGTTTCTGGATTCCGGTGCTTTCGCGGCTGCGCGCAAACGGCATGACAGACGATTCAGGCCCGCAGTCGTTGACGGATTCCGAAAGAGCGCCATGAGTTTGATTCCCAAAAAGGGCAACGTCTATGTGGTCGACGATGACGAGGCGGTGCGCGACTCCTTGCAATGGCTGCTCGAAGGCAAGGAATACCGGGTGCGCTGCTTTGAGTCTGCCGAGGCGTTTTTGAGCCGCTACGATCCGCGTGAGGTGGCCTGCTTGCTGGCCGACATCCGCATGACAGGCATGAGCGGCTTGGCGCTGCAAGAGCGCCTGATCGAGCGCCATTCACCGCTGCCTATCGTCTTCATCACCGGCCACGGCGACGTGCCGATGGCGGTTGATTCGATGAAAAAAGGCGCGCTCGACTTCATCCAGAAACCGTTCCAGGAAGCAACGCTGCTGGAGCTGGTCGAACGCATGCTCGAACACGCCCGGCTGGCCTTCTCGACCCAGCAGCAAACGGCCAGCCGCGAAGCCTTGCTGGCCCGACTCACCAGCCGCGAAGCCCAGGTGCTCGAGCGCATCGTCGCCGGGCGTCTGAACAAACAAATCGCCGATGACCTGGGCATCAGCATCAAAACGGTGGAGGCGCACCGCGCCAACATCATGGAAAAGCTGGCCGCCAACACGGTGGCCGACCTGCTGCGGGTGGCACTCGGACCACCCGCCGCCCGAACTTGATGCGGCCCGACGCCAGAATGAATCTGCCATGACCGCCCAACTGATAGACGGCAACGCCCTATCCCGCCAACTGCGTGCCGCTGTCAGCGAACGCGTGCAAGCCCTCAAGGCACGCGGCATCACGCCCGGCCTGGCGGTGCTGCTGGTGGGTGACAACCCGGCCTCTGCGGTCTACGTGCGCAACAAGGTCAAGGCCTGCGAAGACACCGGCATGCATTCGGTGCTGCAGACTTGGCCTGCCAGCCTGAGCGAGGCCGCGCTGCTGGAGCAGGTGGCAGCGCTGAACCAGGACGCCAGCGTGCACGGCATTCTGGTGCAACTGCCCTTGCCGCCGCAGATCGACACGCACAAAGTGATCGAGGCGATCTCAGCCGCCAAAGACGTGGACGGCTTTCACCTCGCCAGCGCCGGCGCCCTGATGACCGGCGCGCCCGGATTTTTGCCCTGCACGCCACACGGCTGCATGAAGATGCTGGAGGCCATTGGCTTTGATTTGCATGGCAAACACGCGGTGGTGATAGGCCGCAGCAACATCGTGGGCAAGCCCATGGCCTTGCTGCTGCTGCAGAAAAACGCCACTGTCACCATTTGTCACAGCGCCACGCCAGACCTCAAAGCCTTCACGCGCAACGCCGATGTGATCGTCGTCGCCGTCGGCAAGCGCAAGTTGCTGCGCGCCGACATGGTCAAACCCGGCGCGGTGGTGCTCGACGTCGGCATGAACCGCAACGAGGAAGGAAAACTTTGCGGTGACGTGGATTTTGCCAACGTGAAAGAAGTGGCCGGCTGGATCACGCCGGTACCAGGTGGGGTCGGCCCCATGACCATCAGCATGCTGCTGGTCAACACCCTGGAAGCGGCCGAGCGCCAAGCGCGCTGAGCAGGTGTTGGGACGCGCGCCGCACACACCCCAAGCCCCTTCGGGCTCGCTCAGATCCCTAGCAGCCACTGGATCAGGCTTTTCGCCAAAAAGCCCAGCATGCCAAAAGACAGCACCAGAAACAAAATGAAGCTCCCGAACTTGCCGGCCTTGGAGTCCAGCGCCAGCTTGAGGACGATGAACAGCATGTACAAGACAAACGCGCCGAGGCCGAAGGTCAGCCCGAACTGGGCGATTTGCGCTTCTGTAAAACCAAAAACAGTGTTTTCCATGGATTTGCAAGCGCGCGCTTTAGCACTGGCGCTGGGCCGTTGATGCGTGGTCGGATGGGCGGGCGCTCAAATCGCAGTAGGCGTGCCAGCTCGCGTGGGCCAGCCAGGGGACGATGACGATCAGGCCGATCAAAGCCGTCAGCATGCCCAGGCCCACCAGCAGGGCAATCAACACCGCCCACAACACCGCAGGGCCAGGGTGGTCGGCCACCGCGTGCCAGCTTGCCAGCAGTGCAGCGCTGATCGAAGCAGGCGTGTCAACCAGCATCGGCAAGGCCACCACGGTGGAGGCGAACACCGGTGCGGCAAGCAGCGCACCGAGCAACAGCCAGACCTCGAACAGGCCGAGTTCGCGCACCAGCACCACGTGGTACAAAAAATCCATCGGCCGATGAATCGGCTCGGGTGACCACAGCGTGATCAGCGCCGCCGAAGTCAGCACCCAGCCGGTGCCGGCCAAGCCCAGCAGCAGGCCAAAGCGCAGCAAGCGGGGTTCGCCTGAACGCCAGAGTTGCAACACGGCAGCGATGCCGATGCGCTGACCTTGGCTGCGGGAGCGACTGATCTGGAGCAGCCCGCAGACCAAAATCGGCGCCACGATCAGAAAACCAGAGAAAGCACCCGCCAGCAACCAGAATTCGTCGCCCGCCTGCCACAGAAGCAAGCCGCCAAAGGCCGCCAGCAGCAGGCCGTGCAGCAGACCGGGCAGCGGGTTGCTGCGCAAGTCGGCCCAGCCGCGCGCCAGCCAGCACAGCGGCGAACGCAGCGTGACAGCCGCACGCGGGGCGCAAGAAGGGGTTGGCCGCTCGTTCATGCAAAGGCTCCAAGAAATGAAAACCAGGTCGGCGCAGACGGCTCAACGACAGCCGTGGCCCGGATGGGCATCGGACCACGGCACACCCATCAGCCCCCCGCTTGCACCAAGGTCTTAGTGTAAGGGTGCTCGGGCGCGTGCAGCAGGCGCTGCACCGGGCCGCGTTCGACCACCTGCCCGTCCTTCATCACCAGCACCTCGTGCGCCATGGCGGCGATGACGTCGATGTCGTGCGTGATCAGCAAATAACTCAATTCACGCTCGCGCTGCAAGCGCTGCAACAAGGCCAACACCTGCTTTTGCACCGTCACGTCCAGCGCGCTGGTGGGCTCGTCGAGCACCAGCAACTGCGGCCCGACGATCAGCGCACGCGCAATTGCCAGCCGCTGGCGCTGGCCGCCGGAGAATTCGTGCGGGTAGCGCTGCAACCAGTCGCCGCCGTGGCGCGGGTCATCGACCAGGCCGACGTCAGCCAGTGCGGCCAGCACCTGCGCACGCCGCTGCGCCAGACTGAGTTCAGGCCGGTGCACCAGCAGCCCTTCAGCGACGATTTGCTCGACCGTCATGCGCGGCGAGAGCGAGGAAAACGGGTCTTGAAACACCACCTGGATGCGCTGGCGCAGCGCGCGGTCTTGGCGGCGGCGGCGCGCGCTGGCCCAATCGGTGCCCACCACCTGCAGGCTGCCCTGGTGCGCCAGCAAGCCAAGCACAGCCAGCGCCAGGGTGGACTTGCCCGAGCCCGATTCGCCGATGATGCCCAGCGTCTGACCCGGCTGCAGCGCCAGCTCGAGCCCTTGCACGGCGACAAACTCGCTTTTTTTCAACCAACCGCGCCAGCCCGGGCGCGGCACCGGGTAGCACACGCGCAGCGCCTGCGCCTGCAACACCGGCGCCGTGGCCGGCGCAGCGCAAACGCGCTCGGCCAGGTCGCGCTCGGGTTTGCTGGCCAGCAGCATCTGGGTGTAGGGGTGTTGCGGCGCGGCAAACACCTGCGCCACCGCGCCCTGCTCGACCAGGTGGCCGCGCTCGAGCACCGCCACCCGGTCGGCGAAGCGGCGCACCAGATTCAGGTCGTGCGTGATCAGCAGCACCGCCATGCCGTGCTGGCGCTGCAGGTTGGCCAGCAGTTCCAGCATCTGGCCGCGCAGGCTGACGTCGAGCGCGGTGGTCGGCTCGTCGGCCAGCAGCAGCTTGGGGCTGCTGGCCAGCGCCATGGCGATCATGGCGCGCTGGCGCTGGCCGCCGCTGAGCTGGTGCGGGTAGGCGCCGGCGCGGCGTGCCGGTTCGGTTATGCCGGTGCTGGCCAGCAGCTCGACCGTGGCGGCTTGGGCCTGGGCCGCGCTCAGCCCTTTTTTCAGTTGCAGCACCTCGGCGATCTGATTGCCCACCGGATACAAGGGGTTGAGTGCGGTCATCGGCTCCTGGAAAATGACTGCCACCTCGGCGCCGCGCACGCCGCGCAACTGGCGCTCGCTCATTTGCAGCAGGTCGCGCCCCTGCAATACGGCCTGACCGGATACGCTGGCCTCTGGCACCAGGCGCAGCAGCGACAGGGCTGAGACCGTCTTGCCCGATCCCGATTCGCCCACCAGCGCGAGCTTTTCACCCGCCGCCAGCGAGAAGTCGATGCCGTGCACGACTTCCTGCGCGCCGAAGGCGACGCGCAGGTTTTTCACCTCCAGCAGCGGCGCGCTCATCGATCGGCCTTGCGCGGATCGAGTGCGTCGCGCAGCGCATCACCCATGAAGGTCAACAACAACAGCGTGCTCACCAGCACCGCGAAGGTGAAGATGGAAATCCACCAGGCGTCGATGTTGTTCTTGCCCTGACTGAGCAGCTCTCCGAGCGAGGGCGTTCCCGGCGGCACACCCAGACCCAGGAAGTCGAGCGAAGTCAGCGCCAAAATGGCCGCACTCATGCGAAACGGCAAAAACGTCACCACCGGGGTCAGGCTGTTGGGCAGCACGTGACGCCAGATGATTTGCGCGTTGGACAAGCCCATGGCACGCGCGGCGCGCACGTAGTCGAGCTGGCGGTTGCGCAAAAACTCGGCGCGCACGTAGTCAGACAGCCCCATCCAGCCAAACAGGCTGAGCAAGATCAGCAGCAGGCTGACGCTGGGGGCAAAAATGGCAGAAAAAATGATGAGCAAATACAGCTCGGGCATGGAGCCCCAGACTTCGATGAAGCGCTGGAACAGCAAATCGACCCGACCCCCAAAAAAGCCCTGAATCGCCCCGGTGATGACGCCTAGCAGCACGCCGATGGCGGTCAGCGCCAGTGCAAACAGCACGCTGACGCGAAAGCCGTAAATCAGTTGCGCCAGCAGGTCGCGCCCGCGGTCGTCGGTACCGAGCCAGTTCTGCGCGCTCGGTGGCGCCGGGTTGGGCGAAGCGGCAAAGTAGTTCAGCGTCTTCGCACCATAGGGGTTGAGCGTGAAGATGGCCCAGTTGTCGCCGCGGCTGATTTGTTCGCGTATGAAGGGGTCGTGAAAGTCGGTCGGGGTTTCAAAGTCGCCGCCGAACACGGTTTCCGGGTAGTCGCGCAGCATGGGAAAGTGCAACTGCCCCTCATAGCGCAGCAGCAGCGGCCGGTCATTGGAGAGCAGCTCGGCAAACAGGCTCAGCAGCACCAGCGCGGCAAACGCCAGCAAGCTCCAGTAGCCCAGGCGGTTGCGCTTGAAGCGCTGCCAGGCGCGCGCCCAGGGGCCCAGTGAACGTGGGGCGGCAGACGCGCTCATGCTCGATCAAACCTCACGCGCGGGTCGACCCAGACGTAGCACAAGTCAGAGATCAATTTGGTGAACAGGCCGATCAGGGTGAAAAAGAACAGCGTGCCCAGCACCACCGGGTAGTCGCGCCGGATCACGCTCTCAAAGCTCAGCAGGCCCAGGCCGTCGAGCGAAAACAAGGTTTCGATCAGCAGCGAACCCGCAAAAAAGGCGCCAATGAAGGCGGCCGGAAAACCGGTCACGATCGGGATCAGCGCGTTGCGAAAGACGTGCTTGTACAACACCTGGCGTTCGCTCAAGCCCTTGGCGCGCGCCGTCATCACGTACTGCTTGCGAATTTCTTCCAGAAAGGCATTTTTGGTCAGCATGGTGGTAACGGCAAAACTGCCCAGCACCATGGCGGTGACGGGCAGCGTGATGTGCCACAAGTAGTCGACGATGCGCGCGCCCCAGCTCAGCTCTTCCCAGTTGGCCGAGGTCAGGCCGCGCAGCGGAAACCATTCGAGTTGCCCGCCAAAAATCACCAGCAACGCCACGCCCAGCACGAAACCGGGAATGGCGTAGCCGACCAACACCAGCAGCGTGGTGACGAAGTCAAAGCGCGAACCCGCTCGCACCGCCTTGGCCACGCCCAGCGGCACCGCCACCAGGTAGCTGATGAGAAAAGTCCACAGGCCCAGGCTGATCGAGACCGGCAGCTTTTCGATGATGAGTTCGGACACCGACTTGTTGTGAAAAAAACTGGTGCCCAGGTCGAAGCGGGCGAACTGGCCCAGCATCAGCACAAAGCGCTCGTGCGCTGGTTTGTCAAAGCCGTACAGCGCCTTGATTTCCAGCAGCCGCTGCGGATCGACGCCTTGTGCGCCGCGGTAGATCGGGCCGCCTTCGGCACCGCCGGCCAGTCCGGCGCGGGCCTCGGCCAGGTACTGGTCGACCGGCCCGCCGGGCACGAACTGAATCACCACGAAGGTGACCAGCAAGACCCCGAACAGCGTCGGAATCATCAGCAGCAAGCGCTTGAGGATGTAAAACCACATGCCCGGTTTGTACCCGATCTCAGTTGCGGCGCCGGGCCGTGCGCAGCCAGCGCTTCATCGTCTGGCCCACCAGGTGTCTATGGCCCAGATTTCGCCGGTGGCATAAGGCGGCATGGTTGCTGGCCGCTCGAGTCGCCAGCGGTTGTAGACCATGCGGTGCGTGTTGGCGCTCCACTGCGGCACCAGATAGTGGCTGTGGCTGATGACGCGGTCGAGCGCGCGGCAAGCGGCAAGAAATTCAGGCTTGCTGGCGGCGTCGACCATGTGGGCGATGAGCGCGTCCACCGCCGGCTGGGCCACACCGGCGAAGTTGCCCGAGTCTTCGGTAGCGGCGGCCTGGCTGCCAAACAAGTCGGCGTATTCGGAGCCGGGGTTGTGCGTGCCGCCAAAGGCCAGCGAGATGATGTCGTAGTCGAACTGGCGCAGACGCTGCTGATAGAGCGCAAAGTCGACCGGACGAAAATTGAGCTCGATGCCCAGCTTGTTGAGGTTGCGCGCCCAGGGTGCGACCACGCGCGCGCCGCCGGCGGCGCTGTCGAGGTACTCCAGCACCAGCGGCTGGCCCTGGGCGTTGCGCAAGCGGCCGTCCTGCACGGTCCAGCCGGCTTCGCGCAGCAGCGCCTGCGCGCGGCGCAGGTTGGCGCGCAGCGAGTGTTCGCCGTCGGTGCGCGGCGGCTGCGCCATGGGGCCGAACACCGCTGCTGGCAGTTGCTCGCGCCAGGGCTGCAGCAGCGCTTGCTCGGCGGGTGCGGGCACACCGCTGGGCGCGCAGTCGGTATTGCCAAACAGCCCCTGCACGCGCTGGTAGGCGTTGTGGAACAACTGGCGGTTCATCCACTCGTAGTCCAGCGCCAGGCCCAGCGCCTGGCGCACCCGAATGTCGTCCAGCGGGGGGCGGCGCGTATTGAGCACATAGCTCTGAAAGCCGCTGGGCAGCCGGTGGGTGAATTCGGCTTTGGCCAACTCGCCGCTGTCAAAGCGCCGACCGCTCAGGCGGCGCGCCCAGTCGCCGGCGGAGAAAAAACGCTTCAGGTCGATTGCACCGGTGCGCAGGGCTTCGAGCCGGGCGGTGTTGTCGCGGTAGATTTTCACCACGATGCGGTCGAAATTGGCCTTGCCCCGGCGCACCGGCAGATCGCGCGCCCAATGATTGGGGTCGCGCACATAGGTGATGTCGCGGCCAAAACGCATCGAACCGATGCGGTAGGGGCCGCTGCCGATCGGGGTGTCCATCACCACCTGGTCAAAACTTTTGCGCTGGCCGGTTTTGGGGTCGACGACGTCGCCCCAGGCGCGGCTGAATATCGGCAGGCTGCCGACGATCAGCGGCAGCTCGCGGTTCGCTTGCCTGAAGCGAA
This sequence comes from Hydrogenophaga sp., assembly GCF_014773545.1. Lineage (GTDB taxonomy): Bacteria > Pseudomonadota > Gammaproteobacteria > Burkholderiales > Burkholderiaceae_C > Hydrogenophaga. Next base: position 26,468 of record NZ_SDDV01000005.1, read on the forward strand.
AGCGCACCGTGTGCGGGTCCAGCACGTCGAGCCCGGCGACGTCGCGCAAAATGGTCTTGAAGACCGGCGAGGTGTGCGGCCCCAGCAGGGTGTCAAAGCTGTGCTTGACGTCGGCCGCCCACACCGGCTCTCCGTTATGAAAGCGCGCCTGCGGTCGCAGCCGAAACGTGACCGACAGGCCATCGGGGGCGGCGCTGACGTATTCGGCCAGCAAGCCATAGCCGGCGCCCGTTTCGTCCAGCGCGCCGGTCAACAGCGACTCGAACATCAGCTCGGACAAATAAGCCGGTGCGCTACCGCGCATGGTGAAGGGGTTTAATTTGTCGAAGGTGGAGGCGCGCAGGTTGCTCACCAGCCGCAACTCTCCCCCCTTGGGCGCGTGCGGGTTGACGTAGGCAAAGTGGCTGAAGTCGGGGGGGTACTTCAGCTCACCCCAGATCGCATAACCGTGCGCGGCAAAGGCCGCCGGGCCTGCCAGCAGCAGGGCCAAGGCAAGGCCCAGCGCGGCCAAACGGGAACGCAGGGGAAGACGGTGAATGCGCATGCGACAATTCTGCTGGAATTTTCACTGGAGACGGAACAATGGGTTTTCTCGCTGGCAAGAAATTGCTCATCACGGGCGTGTTGTCAAACCGCTCGATCGCCTACGGCATCGCCCGCGCCTGCCACCAGCAAGGCGCCGAGCTGGCGTTTAGCTACGTCGGTGAGCGCTTCAAGGCGCGCATCACCGAATTTGCAGCCGAATTCGATTCGACGCTGGTGTTTGACTGCGACGTGGGCGACGACGCACAGATCGAAAAAATGTTTGCCGACCTCGCGCAGGTCTGGCCGCGCTTTGACGGCTTGGTGCACAGCATCGGTTTTGCACCGCGCGAGGCCATTGCCGGCGACTTTCTGGACGGCTTGTCGCGCGAAAACTTTCGCATCGCGCACGACATCAGCGCCTACAGCTTTCCGGCCATGGCCAAAGCCGCGCTGCCGCTGCTCAACCCGAAGGCCGCGCTGCTGACGCTGACCTACCTGGGCGCGCTGCGCACCATTCCGCACTACAACACCATGGGGCTGGCCAAGGCCAGCCTGGAAGCCTCGGTGCGCTACCTGGCCGAATCGCTTGGCCCGCGCGGCATTCGCGTCAACGGCATCAGCGCCGGACCCATCAAGACCCTGGCCGCCAGCGGTATCAAAGACTTTGGCAAGCTGCTCGGCATGGTGGCCAGCGCTGCGCCGCTGCGGCGCAACGTGACGATAGAAGACGTCGGCAACGTGGCGGCCTTTTTGCTCTCTGACCTGGCCAGCGGCGTCACGGCCGAAATCAGCTACGTCGACGGCGGCTTCAGTCACACGGCCGGCATCAGCCGCGACAGCGAGTCGGTGGCCTGAAAGGGGCCGGGCGCGCGCGGCGCCGCCGGGGATGGCCAACCGAGTGCCGCCGTCAAAGCCGCTGCGCCACCCAGCCGCAGACCGATTGCAGCGCAGCGGGCAAGCCGCTGGCGTCATTGCCACCGGCCATTGCCAAGTCGGGCTTGCCCCCGCCCTTGCCGCCCACTTGCTGCGCCACGAAGTTGACCAACTCACCGGCTTTGACCCGGGCGCAGTGCTCGGGCGTGACGCCGGCGGCCAGTTGCACCTTGCCGCCATCGACCGAGGCCAGCACGACGACGGCCGACTTGAGTTTGTCTTTGAGCTTGTCCAGCGTCTCGCGCAAGGTTTTGGCGTCGGCACCTTCGAGCCGCGCCGCCAGCACCTTGACGCCCTTGACGTCGATGGCCTGCGCCAGCAGTTCGTCACCCTGCGCCGAAGCCAGCCGTCCCTTGAGCGCGGCGACTTCTTTTTCGCTTGCGCGCAGTTGCTCTTGCAAGGCGAGCACGCGCTGCGATACCTCGGACGGCAGCACCCGCAAGCTGTCGGCCACACCACCCAGGGCGGCCTCCATGCCCTGCACATAGCTCAGCGCGTTCAGTCCGGTGACGGCTTCGACGCGGCGCACGCCAGCGGCCACGCCGCCTTCGGCGACGATGCTGAACAAGCCAATGTCGCCGCTGCGCTGCACGTGCGTGCCGCCGCACAGTTCGCGGCTGGAGCCAATTTCCAGCACGCGCACAGTCTGGCCGTATTTTTCACCGAACAGCATCGCTGCGCCGGATTTCCTGGCGTCATCGATGTCCATCAGGTGCGCCTGGGTGGCGGCGTTGGCCAGCACCTCGGCGTTCACCAGCGCTTCCACCTGACGAATCTGGTCTGCGTTCAGCGGCGCGTGGTGGGTGAAGTCAAAGCGGGTGCGCTCGGGCGTGACCAGCGAGCCTTTTTGTTGCACGTGTGCGCCCAGCACCTCGCGCAGCGCCCGGTGCATCAGGTGCGTGGCGCTGTGGTTGCGCACCGTGGCCAAGCGCAGCGCGGCGTCGACGCGGGCGTGTACCTGGTCTCCCACGGCCAGGGTGCCTTGCTCCAGGCTGCCGTGGTGGGAAAAAACGTCGGCCTTGATTTTTTGCGTATCGGCGACGCAAAAGCGCGCCAGCACGCATTTTTCACCGCTGCACAGCTCTCCCTGGTCGCCCACCTGGCCGCCGCTCTCGGCGTAGAACGGTGTCTGATCGAGCACCACCACGCCGCTTTGGCCGGCCTTGAGTTCAGCCACCGGGGTGCCGTCTTGGTACAGTGCCAACACCTTGGCCTGGGTTTCGAGCTGTTCATGGCCGACGAAGCGGTTGGCGCTGCCGTGGTATTCCAGTGCGCGCTCCATCTTGAACTTGCCCGCAGCGCGGGCCTGGTTTTTTTGCTGCGCCATGGCGGCGTGGAAACCGGCCTCGTCGACAGTGACGCCACGTTCGCGGCACACGTCGGCGCAGAGGTCGAGTGGGAAGCCGTAGGTGTCGTGCAGCTTGAACGCCACCTCGCCCGGCAGCACGGCTTTTCCACCCTCCAGGGCAAGGTCGAGAATTTCCATGCCATGGGCGAGGGTTTCAAAAAAGCGCTCTTCCTCGGCCTTGAGCACCTCGGTGATGCGCTGTTGCTGCGCCGCCAGACGGGGGTAGGCAGCACCCATTTGCCGCACCAGTTCGGCCACCAGCTTATGAAAAAACGGCGTTTTGCAGCCCAGCTTGTAGCCGTGACGGATGGCGCGGCGCACAATGCGGCGCTGCACGTAGCCGCGCCCTTCGTTGCTGGGCAACACACCGTCGCTGGCCAAAAAAGCGCAGGCGCGAATGTGGTCGGCAATCACTTTGAGCGATGGGCTGTTCAGATCGCTGCAACCGGTGGCGAGCGCGCCCGCACGAATCAGCGCGGCAAAGATGTCGATCTCGTAGTTGCTGTGTACCTGCTGCAAGATGGCAGCGAGCCGCTCCAGGCCCATGCCGGTGTCGACGCAGGGCGCGGGCAGCGGCTTGAGCGAACCGTCGGTCTGCATGTCGAACTGCATGAACACGTTGTTCCAGATTTCGATGTAGCGGTCGCCGTCTTGCTCCGGACTGCCGGGCGGGCCACCGGCCACCTGCGGGCCGTGGTCGTAGAAGATTTCCGAGCACGGACCGCAGGGGCCGGTGTCGGCCATCATCCAGAAGTTGTCCGACTGGTATTTGCCGCCTTTGTTGTCACCGATGCGCACCACACGCTCGGCGGGCAAGCCGATTTCCCGCGTCCAGATGTCGTAAGCCTCGTCGTCGTCGATGTAAACCGTGGCCCACAGCCGCTCGGGCGGCAATTGGTAAACCTCGGTCAACAACTCCCAGGCCCAGGTGAGCGACTCGCGCTTGAAATAGTCGCCAAAGCTCCAGTTACCCAGCATCTCGAAGAAGGTGTGGTGGCGCGCGGTGTAGCCGACGTTCTCCAGATCGTTGTGCTTGCCACCGGCGCGCAGACAGGCCTGCACCGAAGCCGCGCGCACGTAGGGGCGCTGCTCGCTGCCGAGGAACACGTCTTTGAACTGCACCATGCCCGAATTGGTGAACATCAGCGTCGGGTCGTTGCCGGGCACCAGCGGGCTGCTGGCCACCACGGTATGGCCCTTGGCGGCGAAGAAGTCCAGAAAAGACGTGCGAATGTCGGCAACGGAAGCGGGACGGGTCATGGTGGTCTGTGGCGGTTCGATGGGAGGCGGGATGACGCACTCAAGCGCCGAACGGCGTATTTTCCAACACTTCGGGCCGGCTGCAAGGGCAGCGCTATGCTTGCGGCACTTTGCAAGCAATTGGAGGCCCGCACAATGGACGTCAAGCCCAATCCACTGACCCGGCTCAAAGACCCGACGCTGCTGAAAACCGACGCTCTCGTCAACGGGCAGTGGCTGGCAGGCCAGCAGCGTTTCGACGTTTTCGACCCCGCCACCGGCGCGCGGCTGGCCGACGTGGCCAACCTGGGCCCGGCGGCGGCCGAGCAAGCGATTGCCGCCGCCAACGCCGCCTGGCCAGCCTGGCGCAACAAAACCGCCAAAGAACGCAGCATTGTTTTGCGCCAGTGGTTCAATCTGCTGCTGGCCAACCAGGACGATCTGGCCACCTTGATGACCGCCGAACAGGGCAAACCCTGGGCTGAAGCCCGTGGCGAGGTGGCGTACGCTGCCAGCTTCGTCGAGTGGTACGCCGAAGAGGCCAAGCGCGTCAACGGCGAAACCCTGCCGCCGTTTGACAACAGCCGCCGCCTGCTGGTGCTCAGGCAGCCCATTGGCGTGTGCGCGGCCATCACGCCGTGGAACTTCCCGCTCGCCATGATCACGCGCAAGGTCGCACCGGCGCTGGCCGCCGGATGCCCGGTGATTATCAAACCGGCTGAACTCACGCCACTGACTGCGCTGGCGGCGGCCGAATTGGCACGGCGCGCCGGGCTGCCGGACGGCGTGCTCAACCTATTGACCGCCGACAGCGCGAATTCGATTGCGATCGGCCAGGTGCTCTGCGCCAGCGAGGTGGTGCGCCACCTCAGCTTTACCGGCAGCACCGAAGTCGGTCGTCTTCTGATGGCGCAGAGTGCGCCGACAGTGAAGAAGATGTCGCTCGAGCTGGGCGGCAATGCGCCCTTCATCGTGTTCGACGACGCCGACATCGACTCTGCCGTGGAAGGTGCTTTTGCCAGCAAGTACCGCAACGCCGGCCAGACCTGCGTTTGCTCCAACCGCATCTACGTGCAGGCCGGTGTGTACGACGCGTTTGTCAGCCGCTTTGCCTCCAAGGTCGCCAGCGTCAAGGTCGGCAACGGCTTCGATGAAGGCGTTAACCTGGGCCCGCTGATCGAACCGGCGGCGCTGGACAAGGTGCAGCGCCACCTGGACGACGCGCTGGCCAAAGGGGGTCGACTGGTGCTGGGCGGCAAGCGTCTGAGCCACTTAGGCAGCGGCCAGTTTTTTGAGCCGACCGTGCTGGCGCAGGCCAGCGCCGACATGTTGTGCGCACGCGAAGAAACCTTTGGGCCGTTTGCACCGGTGTTCAAATTTGACACCGAACAGCAAGCCATTGACGCTGCCAACGACACCGAATTCGGTCTGGCCAGTTACTTTTACAGCCGCGACGTGGGCCGCATCTTCCGCGTTGCCGAGGCGCTGGAATACGGCATGGTGGGCGTCAACGTCGGCATTTTGGCCACCGAGCACGTGCCCTTTGGAGGCGTCAAGCAGTCCGGCCTGGGCCGCGAAGGCTCGCGCCACGGCATCGACGACTATCTGGAGCTCAAGTACCTCTGCCTAGGCGACATACAGCGCTGAGCGCTGGTGTGCTGCGGCACTTCAGCGCTTGAGGCCGAGCGCGGCCAGCATCTTCTCGCTGTTCTTCTGCATTTGCTCTTGCATCTGCGAAAAAACGCCGCGCGACTGCTCCAGATAGTTGCCCATCATGGACTGCATCATGGGTGACTGCAGGTTCATGAACTGCTTCCATGCCTCGGGGTTGAAGCCACTGGAATGCTCGGCCATTTTGTGTTGCAAGTCCATGAAGATCTGAACGTTGCTCTCCAGATATGCGCCCATGAAGTCCTGCATGCTGTGACCATAAAACCGGATGATGTTGGCCAGCACCTGCTCGGTAAAGATCGGCACGCCGGCGGTTTCTTCTTCCAGAATGATTTGCAGCAAGATGCTGCGCGTGAGGTCGGTGTTGCTTTTTGCATCGCGCACCACGAAAGGCTTGCTGTCCATCACCAGCGACTTGACTTCCGTCAGCGTGATGTAGGTCGAGGTGTTGGTGTCGTAGAGTCGTCGATTCGGATATTTTTTGATCACCCGCACGCCATCCTGGCTGCTGGAGTCGAGATCGGTTTGCTTGCTTTGCACGACAGTTCTTTCAGAATGGGACGGCTCATGGGCCGTCGACACCACGCAACGCACCGGCTGACATTGTAAAAAACCAAGCGTCGCAGATCAGCAGGGGTGTTGCGGCAAGCCCGCCAAGGGCTGGAATGCGCGCACGCGCAGCAGTAAGAAGACCTCGACCCGGCCAGGGCCGCTTGTGAGTGCGTCAAGCACGAAGCCGCCGCGTCGCACAGCAGAACGCGGCAATCAATGTATGGCACTTGAGGGCAGCCCGATCTGGCCGGCTCGAACGACAGCCAGGGCTTTGGTGGGCGGTGCAGGGTTCGAACCTGCGACTTCCACCGTGTGAAGGTGGCACTCTACCGCTGAGTTAACCGCCCAACTGACTGGATTGATCAGATGGAAGCCTTGGATTCTATAGCGCTTTTTTCAGCTTGGCAGAAGCAGGGAATCAAAATGCCGAGATTTTTTCAACCCAAGCTTCGGGGCGCTATAATGCACGGCTTTTCTGGCACCCCCCGCCGGCCATACCAGTCAACAGGCGGGGAGCTTTGCAGAAACCTTGTCCGGGCCCGATCTTCCCGACATCTGTGTTCTGCTCATTCTGGAAACCAATCTTTCAATGACGACCGTCCGTGTAAAAGACAACGAACCCTTTGACGTCGCGCTGCGCCGCTTCAAACGCACCATCGAAAAACTCGGCCTGCTGACCGATCTGCGCGCACGCGAGTTTTACGAAAAGCCGACCGCCGAGCGCAAGCGCAAAAAAGCCGCAGCCGTCAAGCGCCACTACAAGCGGGTTCGTTCCATGCAGTTGCCCAAGAAGCTGTTCTGAGCGTCGAAGTCGCCGCAAAAGCCCGCCCCAGGACCTTGTGGCGGGCTTTTTTGTTGTTCCTTCGTTTCCATTCCATCACCGCAGACCTGCTATGAACCTGAAAGAACGCATCACCGAAGACATGAAAGCCGCCATGCGCGCGCGCGACAGCCAACGCCTGGGCGCGATCCGCCTGCTGACGGCAGCGCTCAAGCAAAGGGAAGTCGACGAGCGCGTCGTGCTGGATGACGCGGCGGTGGTCGGTGTCGTTGACAAACTCATCAAGCAGCGCAAAGACAGCATCGAAGCCTTTACCCAGGCCGCGCGCCTGGATCTGGCCGATAAAGAGCGCGCCGAACTGCTGGTTCTGCAGGCCTATCTGCCGCAACGGCTGTCGGCTGAAGAAGTGAAAGCGGCCGTTGCGGCTGTCGTGGCCGAGGTGGCGACTGAATTCGGGCGCCAGCCGGGCGCTGCCGACATGGGTCGGGTCATGGCTGAGGTGAAAACCCGGCTGGCCGGACAGGCCGACATGGCGCTGGTGTCGGCTGCCGTCAAGGCGGCACTGGCGCGCTGAGACGCCCGCCCGGTTATTGAGAACTTCAACTGCCGGCCAGCTTCATGCGGTTGATCAGTATCGATCCAACCGTTTTGGCACCGTAGTTGTACTCATCGGCGCCCACCGCCTCTATGCCCAGAAACATGTCTTTCAGGTTGCCGGCGATGGTGATCTCATGCACCGGATAGACAATGACACCGTTTTCCACCCAGTAGCCGCTGGCGCCGCGCGAGTAGTCGCCGGTGACGTAGTTGACGCCCTGCCCCATCAGCTCGGTCACGAACAGGCCGCGCCCGAGTTTTTTCAACATGGCACATAAGTCATCGGCCGGGTCTGTCAGGCGGCTGCTCAGTCTGAGGTTGTGCGAGCCGCCCGCATTGCCACTGGTGCGCAGGCCGAGCTTGCGCGCCGAGTAGCTGGACAGAAAATACCCCTGCACCTGACCGCTGGCGAGTACCTTGCGCGGCACCGTGCGCACGCCCTCGTCGTCAAACGGCGCACTGCCCTTGCCGCTGCGGATGTGCGGGTCTTCGTCGATGTCCAGGTGTTCGGACAGCACCCGTTGACCCAGGCTGTCGTGCAAGAAAGTGGTCTTTCGATACAGCGCGCCACCGCTGGTGGCTTGCACATAAGCGCCCAGCAAGCCGGCCGCCAAGGGCGACTCAAACAACACCGGGCACTCGGTGGTGGCGATTTTTCTCCCCCCCAGGCGCGCCAGCGCGCGTTGCGCGGCGTAGCGCCCGACCGCTTGCGGGCTGGCCAGGTTCTGGGGCGCGCGCTGCGAGCTATGCCAGTAATCGCGCTGCATCTGATCGCCCTTGCCGGCAATGGGCGCGACCGACAAGCTGTGCCGCGAACTGGCGTAGCCGCCGCTGAAAATGCCGGGCCGAGCGCGTTCACCGCCGCGCATGTGGGCGCTGAAAAAATGCGATTGCTGCGCCGAGATGCCGGCGCCTTCGCTGTTGCTGATTTTTTTGCTGGTGGCAAAGGCTGCCGATTCGCACTCGAGCGCGATGCGAAGCGCCTGTTCGGCGTCGATGACCCAGGGGTGAAACAAATCCAGATCGGGATAATCGTCGGCCACGTCGGCCGCGTCGGGCAGGCCCGCCACCGGGTCTTCAGCGGTGAAGCGGGCAATGTCGTAAGCGGCTTGCACGGTTTGGCAAATCGCTGCCGGGGAAAAATCGGAGCTGGAGGCATTGCCGCGTTTTTGTCCCAGATACACCGTCACGCTCAGCGCTTTGTCGCGGTTGCGTTCGACGTTTTCCAGCTCGCCTTTGCGCACCGACACGCTCAAGCCCGCGCCTTCCGACACGTCGACCGCAGCATCGGCTGCACCGAGTTTTTTTGCCTGCGCCAGTGCCAGATCAGCCAGTTGCTCGAACTGGCTGCGGGCGTACTGGAAGCCGACCAAAGGGGTTCTTTCGTCGGCGCTCAGGTCAGCAGCAGGCAAGGCTTGGGTGGCGCGGGCACGCTGGTTGGGTCGCTGTGTGTTTTTCATATGGGCGGCTATGATACTTGCCGGCCCGTGCCGCGCAGCAAAATCTGCGCCACGAGGACGCCCTCAAAGACATTTTGTAGTTGAAATTTTTTCATGTCACGCAAACCCGCCAAAGGCTATTTCGTCCGGGGTCAGTTTGTTGCCGAAGGCAGCGAGCTGGATCTGGAGCTCAAACGCGAACTCAAGGGTTCGGTTGACATGAGCAAAACCGATCTCAAGAAGCACAGCGACCAGTTGCAAGCACTGGGTGAAGGCCTGTTGACGCTGGGCGGCAGCTTGATGGCTGCTTTGCTTGATGCGCACCAGTTGCCGGAAAAACTGCTCGACGCCGTGGCCGAAGCCAAGCGCATCAGCAACTTCGAGGGACGACGCCGACAGATGCAGTATATCGGCAAGCTGATGCGTCGGCTAGACCCGAGCGCTGTCGCGGCGATCGAGGCCGCGCTGCAGGAGCAGCACAAACCCTCGGCGCTCGCCACGCTGGCGCTGCACCAGGCCGAGCAGTGGCGCGATCGCCTGCTGGCCGACGACGCCGCGCTAACGCACTGGCTAGAGATCGACCCACAAGCCGATGCGCAGCAACTGCGCGCGCTGATTCGGCAGGCGCGCAAAGACGTGCAGACGGCGCCTGCGCAGCAGCACGCGGGCGCCGCATTGCGCCACGGAAAAGCCTATCGCGATATTTTTCAGCTCGTCAAGGCCTCGCTGGCGCAAGACAGCGCCGACGCCAGTGCAGCCTTTGTCGCGCACGAGGATCACCTGCCATGACCCCCCCTGCCCCGCACCGCTCTGAAGCCGCTGCGCCGGTTCGCATCGGCATCGTCTCGATCAGCGACCGCGCCAGCAGCGGCGTCTATCCCGACCTGGGCCTGCCGGCCCTGCAAGACTGGCTGCGCCGGGCGCTGAAAAACCCGATTCACTTTGAGCCGCGTCTGATCCCGGACGATCAAGCCGGCATCAGCGCCACCCTGATCGAATTGGTAGACGCTGCTTGCGCGCTGGTGCTGACCACCGGCGGCACCGGCCCCGCGCCGCGCGACCTCACACCCGAGGCCACATTGGCGGTGGCAGAAAAAGAAATGCCAGGCTTTGGCGAACAGATGCGACGCATCAGCCTGGCCTTTGTGCCCACCGCCATTTTGTCGCGCCAGGTGGCGGTGATTCGTGGCCACTGCCTCATCATCAACCTGCCGGGCCAGCCCAAGGCGATTGCCCAGACACTGGAAGGTCTGAGAGACGGCGACGGAAAATCGGTCCAGGACGGCATTTTTGCCGCCGTTCCGTACTGCATAGACCTGATCGGCGGACCCTATCTGGAAACCCACGACGAGGTCTGCGCCGCTTTTCGTCCCCAGTCGGCACGGCAGCCAAAGCCTTAATCAGAGCCCAAGCTTCGTATGAAAATCTGCAAAGATAGCGTCGTCACCCTCAGCTTTCGCGCCAGCGACACGCAGGGCAATCTGTTGGAATACGGCAAGGAGCCGCGCGCCTACTTGCATGGCGGCTACCACAACACCTTGCCCGGCATTGAAAAAGCCCTTGAAGGACAAGAAAAAGGCTATCAAGCCAGGCTGGTGTTGGCGCCTGAAGACGCCTTTGGCCTGCGCGATGAAAGCCTGCTGCGCAGCATTCCCAAAAGCAGTTTTCCACCCGGCGTCAAAGTGGGTGGTCAACTTGAGGGCAGAGACGAGAACGGCCGCGAACAGGTTTTTACGGTGCAAAAAATCAAGGGCGATACGGTGCTGCTGGACGGCAACCACCCGCTGGCCGGGCAGACGCTGCGCTTGGCGGTGACGGTGATCGACGTGCGCCCCGCCAGCGCCGACGAAATCAGGCACGGACACGCGCACGGCGCCCACGGACACCGGCACTGACACAGAAACAAGCGCTGCTTGAGACCTGGCGTGGTGTTGCCCGCAGCGCGTGCGGGCCGCTGCAGCCGCGCTGTGGGCAGACCCGCACACGGGCTTGGCCCGTGTGCGGCGGGGAAGAAAAATCAGCGCTGCGCCAGAGGCTGCACGTCCCGGCGGCTGGCGCCGGTGAAAAGCTGGCGCGGACGGCCGATTTTGTACTCGGGGTCGCTGATCATTTCGTTGAGCTGCGCGATCCAGCCGACGGTGCGCGCCAGCGCAAAAATGCCGGTGAACAGATTGACTGGAATGCCTATCGCGCGCTGCACGATGCCGGAGTAGAAGTCCACGTTCGGGTACAGCTTGCGCGAGACGAAGTAATTGTCTTCCAGCGCAATTTTTTCCAGCTCTTTGGCCAGTTTGAACAAGGGGTCATTTTCCAGCCCGAGTTCGCCCAGCACCTCGTTGCAGGTTTCTTGCATCAGCTTGGCGCGCGGGTCGTAGTTTTTGTAAACGCGGTGACCAAATCCCATCAGTTTGACGCCGGAATTTTTGTCCTTCACCTTCTCCATGAACTCGCCCACTTTGGCCACGCCGCCGTTGCGCTGGATGTCTTCCAGCATGTTCAGGCAGGCCTCGTTGGCGCCGCCGTGGGCCGGGCCCCACAGACAGGCCACACCAGCGGCAATGGCGGCAAACGGGTTGGTGCCGGAGGAGCCGCACAGGCGCACGGTGGAGGTGGAAGCGTTTTGCTCGTGGTCGGCGTGCAGAATGAAGATGCGGTCCAGCGCGCGTTCCAGCACCGGGTTGACCACGTACTCTTCGCAGGGCGTGCCAAACATCATGCGCAGGAAGTTGCCTGCGTAGCTCAGGTCGTTGCGCGGATACATATAGGGCTGACCGACGCCGTATTTATAGGCCATGGCCACCAGGGTCGGCATTTTTCCGATCAGGCGGATGGCTGCGACTTTGCGGTGCTCGGGGTTGTTGATGTCGGTGCTGTCGTGGTAGAAGGCAGAGAGCGCGCCGATCAGACCGGTGAGGACCGCCATCGGATGCGCGTCGCGACGAAAACCACGCAAGAAGAACTGCATCTGCTCATGCACCATGGTGTGGTTGATCACCAGCTTGTGAAAATCTTGGCGCTCTTGAGCGCCGGGCAGATCGCCATTGAGCAGCAGGTAGCAGGTATCAAGGTAGTCGCACTGGGTGGCCAGTTGCTCGATCGGGTAGCCGCGGTACAGCAGCTCGCCCTTGTCGCCGTCGATGTAGGTGATGGCCGACTGGCACGAAGCGGTAGAGAGGAAACCGGGGTCGTAGGTGAACAGGCCGGTTTGCCCGTAGAGCTTGCGGATGTCTATCACGTCCGGGCCGATACTGCCGCCGTACACAGGCAGCTCCATGCTGGGGCTGCCGTTGGAGAACGACAGGGTGGCTTTGTTGTCTACGAGTTTCATGCGATTTCCTCCTGGGTGGTTTTTTAAACGGGTTGCACTGAGGCGCGCAGCAACGCCAATACGCGGATCACATCGTCACGGGCCAAATCATCTGGCGCAACCGTTCTTGCGAGCAGCAAATCAAGCAAATCGTGATCAGATAAATCCATCAACTCGCCCAGGGCATGGGCTTGTCTGACGGTCAGGCTGGCTTCGTGTCGGGCAAAAAAACGCTGGATGAACAGGTCGTTCTCCAGCAGCCCGCGGCGGCAGCGCCAGCGCAGCTTGCTCAAGGCACGCGGGTCGAGCAAGGCGTCGGGTTCGGTGTTGCCAGTCATGAAGCGGGACATGCAGGTTTCAGATCGCGCGTTTGACCATCATTTCTTTGATTTTGCCAATCGCCTTGGTCGGGTTCAGGCTCTTGGGGCAAACGTCGACGCAGTTCATGATGGTGTGGCAACGGAACAGGCGGTACGGGTCTTCCAGATTGTCCAGCCGCTCGGCGGTGCCCTGGTCGCGGCTGTCGGCGATGAAACGGTAAGCCTGCAACAGGCCGGCCGGGCCGACGAATTTGTCCGGATTCCACCAGAAGCTGGGGCAACTGGTGGAGCAACTGGCACACAAAATGCATTCATACAGACCGTTGAGTTCCTCGCGCTCCTCGGGGCTTTGCAGCCGCTCCTTCTCAGGTGCGATGCTGTCGTTGATCAAATAAGGCTTGATGCTGTTGTACTGCTGGAAGAACTGCGTCATGTCGACGATCAGGTCGCGCACCACCGGCAGGCCGGGCAGCGGCTTGAGCACGATGTCGCCCTTGAGCGTGTTCATATTGGTCAGGCAGGCCAGGCCGTTCTTGCCGTTGATGTTCATGGCGTCCGAGCCGCACACCCCTTCGCGGCACGAGCGGCGAAAAGAGATGGACGGATCGACCGCCTTGAGCTTCATGAGCGCGTCCAGCAACATGCGCTCGTGGCCGTCGAGCTCGACCTGAATCGTCTGCAGGTAGGGCTTGGCGTCCTTTTCCGGGTCGTAGCGGTAAATTTTGAAAGTGCGTAGGGCCATGTGTTTTTCTCCGTGCGTCGGGGCTGCGATCTGCAGTCGGCCTCAGAAAGTGCGAACCTTGGGCGGCACCGACGCCACCGTCAGCGGCTGCAGGTTGACCGGCTTGTACGTCAGGCTGTTGTCGGCGCTGTGCCACAGCGTGTGCTTCATCCATTCGGCGTCGTTGCGGCCCAGCGGGAACTGCGCGTCATCGGCCGCCCGCTCATAGTCGTTCACGGTGTGCGCGCCACGGCACTCGCGCCGTGCCGCCGCCGAGGTCATGGTGGCCTGTGCCGCCTCGATCAGGTTTTCCACCTCGAGCGCTTCGATGCGCGCGGTATTGAACACGCGCGACTTGTCTTGCAGGCCGATCTGCGCCACGCGCTCACGCAAGGCGTTGATTTTGACCACGCCCGCATCCATCACGGCTTGTGTACGGAACACGCCAGCGTGCTGCTGCATGGCGGCACGCAAGTCGTCGGCAACCGCCTGCGCGTACTCGCCGCCGCTGGCGCTGTCCAGCCGCGCCAGCCGCGCCAGCGTTTTGTCGGCAGCATCAGACGGCAGCGCTTTGCGGTTTTTCTGCTGGTCGTTGAACTGCACGATGTGGTTGCCGGCCGCACGGCCGAACACCAGCAGGTCGAGCAAGGAGTTGGTGCCCAGGCGGTTGGCGCCGTGCACGCTGACACACGAGCATTCGCCCACCGCGTACAGGCCGTTGACCACCTGTTGGCTGCCCGCTCCGTCGGGCACAAGGACCTGGCCGTTGATATTGGTCGGAATGCCGCCCATTTGGTAGTGAATGGTCGGCAGCACCGGGATGGGTTCGCGCGTGATGTCGACGTTGGCGAAGTTGACGCCAATTTCATAGACCGACGGCAGGCGCTTGTGAATCGTCTCGGCGCCCAGGTGGTCGAGCTTGAGCAGCACGTAATCCTTGTTGGGGCCGCAACCACGACCTTCCTTGATTTCCTGGTCCATGCAGCGGCTGACGAAGTCGCGCGGCGCCAAGTCTTTCAAGGTGGGCGCATAACGCTCCATGAAGCGCTCGCCGTTGCTGTTGAGCAAAATGGCACCTTCGCCCCGGCAACCTTCGGTCAGCAACACGCCCGCGCCGGCCACGCCGGTGGGGTGAAACTGCCAGAACTCCATGTCTTGCAAGGGAATGCCGGCGCGCGCTGCCATGCCCAGACCGTCACCGGTGTTGATGAAGGCGTTGGTGGAGGCGGCAAAGATGCGACCAGCGCCGCCGGTGGCCAGCAGCGTGGTTTTGGCTTCCAGAATGTAAGTCTCGCCGGTTTCCATCTCCAGCGCGGTCACGCCCAGCACGTCGCCGCTGGCGTCGCGGATCAAGTCCAGCGCCATCCACTCGACGAAGAAAGTGGTGCGGGCAGCCACGTTTTGCTGGTATAGCGTGTGCAGCATGGCGTGGCCGGTGCGGTCGGCGGCGGCGCAGGCGCGCTGCACCGGTTTTTCACCGTAGTTGGCGGTGTGACCGCCGAAGGGGCGCTGATAAATCGTGCCGTCGGGGTTGCGGTCGAACGGCATGCCAAAGTGTTCCAGCTCGTAGACCACTTTGGGTGCTTCACGGCACATGAACTCGATGGCGTCCTGGTCGCCCAGCCAATCCGAGCCCTTGATGGTGTCGTAGAAGTGGTAGTGCCAGTTGTCCTCGCTCATATTGCCCAGCGAAGCACCAATGCCGCCTTGCGCCGCCACGGTGTGCGAGCGGGTCGGGAACACTTTGGAGAGCACGGCGACTTTGAGGCCGGCGCGAGCCAGTTGCAAAGAGGCACGCATGCCGGAGCCGCCAGCTCCGACGATCACCACGTCAAACTGACGCTTGGGGAGTTTGCTGGTCATGGTCATGGCTTCAGAGTCTCCAGAGAACTTCAATGGCCCAGCCCAGGCAGGCCACAAGCCAGACGATGGTGAACACATGCAGCGCCAGCCGCACGCCGGTAATCTTGACGTAATCCATCCAGACGTCGCGCATTCCGACCCAGGCATGCCAGGCGAGTGCGATAAAGACGGCCAGCGTCAGGCCCTTCATCCAGTGCGGCACAAAAATGCCGGCCCAGGCTTCGTAACCGATCGGGCCGCTGGTGAAAATCACCTGCAGCACAACAATCAGGGTCCAAAGCGCCATCAGGGCGGCGCTGACGCGCTGCGCGAGCCAGTCGCGCAATCCGTAGCGCGCGCCGGTGACGACGCGCTGCGTACCGTGGTTGACAGTCATGGTGTTTTTCCTTGTGAACGCGGGGAGAAATCGCTTGGGCAGGGCGTGGAAGTTGCAGCCCGGATTAATAAAGCCCAAACAGTTTGGCACCCAGCAGCAGCGTCAAGCCCAGACTGAGCACCAAAGTGAAAATGGCCGACGAGCGCCCGAACGCCTTGCTCACCGCGTGGGTCGCGTCCATGTACAGGTGGCGCAGACCGGCGATCAGGTGGTGCAGGAAGGCCCAGATCAGCGCCAGCACGACCAGTTTGAACAGCCAGCCGGGCACCAAGCCCAGGCCGACGACGAAAGCCGCAGCGAAACGATCAAATGAAATTTCGGACGACGCCGAGGTATCGAACAACCAGACGATCAGCGGCAGAAGTAAAAACATCAGGACGCCGCTGACGCGGTGCAGGATAGACACCCAGCCAGCCGCTGGCAAACGGTAGCTGGGTAGGTCGGTCACGGCGTTGATGTTGCGAAATTCGGGCCGCTTGTGGGTCAACTCGGGCATGGTGGGGCTTTCTTGCGGATGGTGCGGTGCTTGTACCGGGGCTGTAACTTGGTGGTAACTCTGGCCGACAGCCAGGAATTCTATTGCAATGCAACAAGGAGTTTGCTGACAAGGTCGGGATTTCAGTTGAACTAAATGGCTTGGCCGCCGTCATGAGCGCTTGTTGCAAGAGGCCAAGCCTGCTGCTGGCACACCCAAAGAGCGTTTCCACATTCTCGGCTCGGCTCAGCTCAATTCGTTGCGGTAATGGTGCGCGTCGGTGCGGTAGATGCCGCGGCGCAGCTCCATCGGCGCGTCGTCGTAGGTATAGGCCAGGCGCTCGACGCTCAGCAGCGGATGGCCCTCGGGAACGCCCAGCCACTGGGCGGCGTCGGCGTCGGCGCTCACCGCCTTGATTTTTTCCCAGGCACGCACCATGCAGACGCCAAACCGGGTTTCGAACAAGGCGTACATCGGGCTCTGATCGCCAGACAGCAGCTCCAGTGTCAAACCCTTGAACGGCAGGCCGGGCAGCCAGATGTCTTCCAGAATGGTCGGCTGGCCGCCAAACGACAGCATGCGCCTGAGTTGCACAATCGGGTCGCCGCTGCGCAGCGCCAACAGACGCGCCACCTCGGCGCTGGCGCGCAGGCGGCGGCATTCGATGATGTGGCGCTCGGCCGGCCCTTGTTCATCGAGCGTACCGGTATCGGGCAGCAAGCGCAAAAAACGGTACGGGATGTGACTCTCAGCATGGGTGGTGACGAAAGTACCCTTGCCCTGGCGGCGCACCAGCAAGTTGTCGCCAGCGAGTTCATCGATGGCCTTGCGCACCGTTCCCTGACTGACCCGGTAGCGCGCCGCCAGTTCGACTTCGCTCGGAATACTGTCGCCCGGCTTCCATTCACCCGCTTGCAAACTGCGCAAAATCAAGGTCTTGATTTGCTGGTAGAGCGGACTGAAAGCAGGCACTGCCAGCGCGCCGGCGTCCCCGCCTGCTGGCGCGGCAATCGTGTTGCCGGCGTCCTTGACGGGTGAATCGATCGAGACGGCGGGCGGTGTAGCCATGATTTGCTGGTTTGCAATGGTGGCGTCAGAGACGTTTGACGACAAGGCCAAGCTTGACGAAAAGGCCAATCATATCTTATATAAGACATAAGACAAATTGACGCAAGCGGCGCGTCAGAGTACACTTCGTGTCCGGTGCGGCTCGGCTGCTTGGCGGGGCTTCCCTTACCTTCGGGTTCGTGTTTTGCGGGGTTTTCATTCCCCGCTTTCTTCTTCCACCGTCATTTTATGGAGTCTCCCCCATGAGCAAGAAGCCCGTTCGCGTTGCCGTCACCGGTGCCGCCGGTCAAATCGGTTACGCCCTGTTGTTTCGCATCGCCTCGGGCGAAATGCTGGGCAAGGACCAGCCCGTGATCCTGCAACTGCTGGAAATCCCCGACGAAAAAGCCCAGAAAGCGCTCAAGGGCGTGATGATGGAGCTGGACGACTGCGCCTTCCCGCTGCTGGCCGGCATGCAAGCCCATAGCGACCCGATGACCGCCTTCCAGGACACCGACTACGCGCTGCTGGTCGGCTCGCGTCCGCGTGGCCCTGGCATGGAGCGCGCCGAGCTGCTCGCCATCAACGGCGCCATCTTCACCGCCCAGGGCAAGGCCCTGAACGCCGTGGCCAGCCGCGACGTCAAGGTGCTGGTGGTCGGCAACCCAGCCAACACCAACGCCTACATCGCCATGAAGAGCGCGCCCGACCTGAAGCCGGGCAACTTCACCGCCATGCTGCGCCTGGACCACAACCGCGCCGCCAGCCAGCTCGCCGCCAAGACCGGCAAGCCTGTCTCCAGCATCAAGAAGCTGGCCGTGTGGGGCAACCACTCGCCCACCATGTACGCCGATTACCGCTTCGCCACCATAGCCGGCGCATCGGTCAAGGACATGATCAACGACCAGGAATGGAACGCCAACGTGTTCCTGCCCACCGTGGGCAAGCGCGGTGCCGCCATCATCGAAGCGCGCGGTCTGTCCAGCGCCGCCTCGGCCGCCAACGCCGCCATCGACCACATGCGCGACTGGGCCCTGGGCACCAGCGGCGAATGGGTCACCATGGGCATCCCCTCGCAAGGCTGGTACGGCATCCCCCAGGACGTGATGTTCGGCTTCCCCGTCACCTGCGCCAACGGCGAGTACACCGTGGTGGAAGGCCTGGCCATCGACGCTTTCTCGCAAGAGTGCATCAACAAGACCCTGGCCGAGCTGCAGGGTGAGCAAGATGGCGTCAAACACCTGCTGTAATTCGTTGGTAACTACGGCGTGATTCATCCGCGCGACATTCTCCTCGGTGCCCAGGCTGGCGCGTTCGCGCTGCCGGTCTGCGATCACTACAGCGGGGTGGAGGCGCGGATGAAGAAAAGCCTGCGGCTGCAAGCCGACCTCACGGCCGAATTCGGCACCTGCGTCTTTGATGTCACGCTCGACTGCGAAGACGGCGCGCCCGCTGGCGGCGAGACCGAACACGCAGCCCTGGTGGCCGAGCTGGTGCTGGGCGCGCCGGTGGGCGCGCGTGTCGCGGTCCGGGTACACCCGGTCGATCACCCGCACTTTGACGCCGACATCGCCCAGATTGCAGGCAGCGCGGCGGCGCGCCTGTGTCATGTGATGCTGCCCAAGGTCGAATCGGTGGCCGACGTGCAACGCGCCGCAGCCGCACTCGACGCCGTCGGTGCCCGTGCCCTGCCGCTGCACGTCTTGATCGAATCCCCCGCTGCGGTGCAGCGCGCCTTTGACATCGCTGCGCAGCCGCGTGTGCAGTCGCTCAGCTTCGGGTTGATGGACTTTGTTTCGGCCCATGGCGGCGCCATTCCTGCCTCGGCCATGACGCTGGCCGGACAGTTCAGCCACCCGCACGTATGGCGCGCCAAGCTGGACATAGCGGCCGCCTGTCACGCGCACGGCAAGGTGGCTTCGCACAACGTAGTCACCGAGTTGAAAGACCTGGCGGCGTTGCAACACGCTGCCAGGCGTGCCGCTGCAGAGCTGGCTTACACGCGCATGTGGAGCATTCACCCGGATCAAATCCGACCCATCATCGCGGCCTTTACACCCGACGAAGCTGCCATCGAAACGGCGACGGCGATCATAGAGCGCGCCGCCGCTTCCGACTGGGCGCCGGTGCAGCACGAAGGATGCCTGCACGACCGTGCCAGCTACCGCTACCACTGGCAAGTGATCGAACGCGCACACCAGACCGGGCACACCCTGCCCGCAAATGTGCGCGCCTGGTTTCCTGCTTGACGCTCACCCACCCCACAAACCATAACCATCAACCCCGCCGGAGAACACCATGTCGACCTTCCTGACCGACTACCGCGCCCACACCGCTGAACGCGCCGCCCTGGGCATACCGCCGCTAGCGCTCGACGCCAAACAAGTCGCGGCCCTGATCGAGCTGATCAAGGCCCCGCCCGCAGGCGAAGACGCTTTCCTGATGGACCTGCTGACGCACCGCGTGCCGCCAGGCGTGGACGACGCCGCCAAGGTCAAGGCCAGCTTCCTGGCGGCCGTGGCGCATGGTGACATCCAGGTCGGCCTGATCTCCAGGCCTAAGGCCACCGAGCTGCTGGGCACCATGGTGGGTGGCTACAACGTGCACCCGCTGATCGAGCTGCTGGACGACGCCGAGGTGGCGGCCGTGGCCGGCGCAGCGCTGAAGAAGACGCTGCTGATGTTCGATTACTTCAACGACGTGGCCGAGAAGGCCAAGGCCGGCAACGCGGTGGCCAAGGAAGTGATGCAGAGCTGGGCCGACGCCGAGTGGTTCACCAGCCGCCCCGAAGTGGAAAAGAAGATCACCGTCACCGTCTTCAAGGTGCCCGGTGAAACCAATACCGACGACCTGTCTCCCGCGCCGGACGCCACCACGCGCCCGGACATCCCGATGCACTATCTGGCGATGCTGAAGAACACGCGCCAGGATTTTGGTACTCCGGGTGGTGCGGCCTTCAAGCCCGAGGAAGACGGCAAGCGCGGCCCGATGCAGTTCATCGAAGACCTGAAGAAAAAGGGCCACCTGGTCGCCTACGTGGGCGACGTGGTCGGTACCGGCTCCAGCCGCAAATCGGCCACCAACAGCGTGATCTGGGCCACCGGCCAGGACATCCCCTTCGTGCCGAACAAGCGCTTTGGTGGCGTCACCCTGGGCGGCAAGATCGCCCCGATCTTCTTCAACACGCAGGAAGACTCGGGCTCGCTGCCGATTGAAGTGGACGTGTCCAAGCTGGAAATGGGCGACGTGGTCGACGTGCTGCCCTACGACGGCAAGCTGGTCAAGAACGGCCAGACCGTGGCCGAGTTCAAGCTCAAGAGCGAGGTGCTGTTCGACGAAGTGCGCGCCGGCGGCCGCATCAACCTGATCATCGGCCGCTCGCTCACCGCCAAGGCGCGTGAATTCCTGGGCCTGGCAGCAAGCACGCTGTTCCGTCTGCCCGCTGTGCCTGCGCAAACCAAAGCCGGTTTCACGCTGGCGCAGAAGATGGTGGGCCGCGCCATCGGTCTGCCCGAGGGCCTGGGCGTGCGCCCCGGCACCTACTGCGAGCCACGCATGACCACCGTGGGTTCGCAGGACACCACCGGCCCGATGACCCGCGACGAGCTGAAAGACCTGGCCTGCCTGGGTTTTTCCGCCGACCTGGTGATGCAGTCCTTCTGCCACACCGCGGCCTACCCCAAGCCGGTCGACGTGAAGACGCACCGCGAGCTGCCCAAGTTCATCAGCAGCCGCGGCGGCGTGGCCCTGCGCCCGGGCGACGGCGTGATCCACTCATGGCTGAACCGTCTGTTGTTGCCGGATACGGTTGGCACCGGCGGTGACTCGCACACCCGCTTCCCCATCGGCATCTCCTTCCCCGCAGGCTCGGGCCTGGTGGCCTTTGGCGCCGCCACCGGCGTGATGCCGCTGGACATGCCCGAGTCGGTGCTGGTGCGCTTCAAGGGCCAGATGCAGCCCGGCGTGACGCTGCGCGACCTGGTGCACGCGATTCCGCTGTACGCCATCAAGGCCGGTCTGCTGACGGTGGCCAAGGCCGGCAAGATCAACGCCTTCTCGGGCCGCATCCTGGAGATCGAAGGCCTGCCCGACCTGAAGGTCGAGCAGGCGTTTGAACTATCCGACGCGTCGGCCGAGCGCTCCGCCGCCGGTTGCACCATCAAGCTCAACCCCGCGCCGATCAAGGAGTACCTCAGCAGCAACATCGTGCTGATGAAGAACATGATCGCCGACGGCTACGAAGACAAGCGCACCTTGCAGCGCCGCATCGAAAAGGTCCAAGCCTGATCGACCTGGCCGACATCAAGGAACCCATCCTGTGCTGCCCGAACGATCCGGACGACGCCAAGTTCTTGAGCGAGGTGGCGGGCACGAAGATCGACGAAGCCTTCATCGGCTCGTGCATGACCAACATCGGCCACTTCCGCGCCGCCGCCAAGCTGCTCGGCGGCCAGCGCGACATCCCGGTCAAGCTGTGGGTCGCGCCGCCGACCAAATCAGAAAAACTTTCCACGTATCCATGTTTCAGTGGCTCGGGAAATTACAGAACGAATATTGCACTACCGAAAAAATCCACGAGTTCGATCTGGTGGTGGCCAAAAACTTTCTGCAGACGCCGAATGGGCACAGAGACAAAGACTGGTGTCTGCCTGCCGCGGGTTGTCATAGACGTCTCGTGGGCCCGGTCCATCTCCACCAGCAACGCCACGTTGGCGGCCGTGTACTTGCGCGCGGCCGTAGCCGCTGGTAGGGCGCAGGTAGGTCAGCACCACACCGCGTTCGCGCTTGTGCGCTGGGGGTGGTCAAACCGAGTCAGCACCCGACTGATGTGTTCGTAGCGCTGGTTATCGGCCGCACTACCTGGGGCTGGGCTGTGAACGCCAGCTGCGGCGTTGCGCTGAGAAACAGTTGCAACTGCTCAAGGCTTCGATAGGGCCTGATGGTCTGCGCAGGCAAGTCATTCAAAAAGCCCACGGCGTCCCTAAGCTGCCATCTCAAATCCTCGTAGCCGACGCGCCCGCTGCCGACAACCCATAGGCGCCGCCGCGTACCGACGACAATCTCGGATAATTCGCTTTTCTGAACACCCGCCATGACCGAGCCGATCGACTACCCCAGCACCTCGCCCCAGGTTTTGTCTGCCGTCAGGCGCACGCGCTGGCTCGCCGTGGGCAGCCTGCTGGGCCTGATCGTGCTCGGCTTGGCCTGGGAGCTGTGGCTGGCCCCGCTGCGCCCAGGTGGCTCGTGGTGGGCGATCAAGGTGTTGCCGCTGACGCTGCCGCTGATTGGCTTGCTGAAAAACCGCATGTACACCTACCGCTGGGTCAGCCTGTTGGTGTGGTTGTATTTTGCCGAAGGTGTCATGCGCGTCTACAGCGACGCCGGCTTGTCGGCGTGGCTGGCCGGGCTGCAGGTGTTGCTGTGCGTGTGCTTGTTTGTCGCTTGCGCGCTGCACGTGCGCATCCGGCTGCGCGGCGCGGGCAAAGCCGCTGTGGCAGCCGACCAGGTGCGCCATGCCGCCGCCATTGGCGCCGCCACCGACCCGGTGGCGGCGCCCGCCGAGCGGCCATGAACGAGTTGCTGGCGCTGTTGCGCCAGACCGTGGGCGCGCACCACGTGCTCACGCATGAGGATCCGAACGCCGACCTGAGCGCCTGGGAGCAAGACTGGCGCGGCCGCAGCCGGGGCCGCGCGCTGGCGGTGGTGCGCCCGGCCAACACCGAAGAAGTCGCCGCCGTGCTGCGCGCCTGCGCCGGCGCCGGTGCGGCGATCGTGCCGCAAGGCGGCAACACCGGGTTGGTGCTGGGTTCGGTGCCCGACGCCTCGGGCACACAAGTGCTGCTCAGCCTTGGACGCATGGACGCGGTGCTCGAGCTCGACGCGGCCAACGCCAGCGTCACGGTGCAAGCCGGCTGCGTGTTGCAAAACCTGCAACAAGTGGCCGCCCAAGCCGGTTTTCTGTTCCCCTTGCGCCTGGCCTCTGAGGGCAGTTGCACCATCGGCGGCAACTTGGCCAGCAACGCTGGCGGCACCCAGGTGCTGCGCTACGGCAACGCACGCGAGCTCTGTCTGGGGCTGGAACTGGTGACGGCGCAAGGCGATGTCTGGCACGGCCTGTCGGGTCTGCGCAAAGACAACAGCGGCTACGACTTGCGCAACCTCTTCATTGGCAGCGAAGGCACGCTGGGGGTCATCACCGCCGCCACCCTCAAGCTCTACCCGCTGCCAGCGGCGCAGTTGTGCGCCTGGGCCGCCGTGCCCAGTCTGGGCGCTGCGCTGGAACTGCTCAGCCACGCGCAGCGGCAACTGGGCGCTGGCCTGACGGGTTTTGAAATCATGGGCCAGTTCGCACTCAGCCTGGTGGCCCGGCACTTCCCGCACTTGCGCGTGCCGCCGTGGCAAGGCGCGCCCTATGGCGTGCTGCTGGAATGCAGCGACAACGAATCTCAAAGCCATGCCCAGGCCAGCCTGGAGCGCCTGCTGGGCTGCGCGCTCGAACTCGGCACGGTCAGCGACGCCGTCTTGCCGACCAGCCTGGCGCAGGCGCAGCAGCTCTGGCAGGTGCGCGAGCACATTGCACTGGCGCAGGCCAAAGAAGGGCCTAACATCAAGCACGACATCGCGCTGCCGGTCTCGCGCATTCCGGCCTTTTGCGCCGAGACCGATGCCCTGCTGCAACGCGAATGGCCCGGTGTGCGGCTGGTCACTTTCGGTCACCTGGGCGACGGCAACCTGCACTACAACGTGCAAGCCCCTGCCGGGGTGGATGCAGCCGTTTTTTTGCGCGACTGGGAAGCGCGCATCAACACTCTGGTGTTTGACGCCGTGACGCGCTACCATGGCAGCGTCAGCGCCGAGCACGGCATTGGCAGCCTGAGAGCGGGCTTGCTGCCGCAGTACAAAGACCCGGTGGCGCTCAGGCTGATGCGCGCTGTCAAGCAAGCACTAGACCCGCAAGGGATCATGAACCCCGGTCGCGTCCTGTCATGAACACATGGGCCAAGCTGTTGTACATACTGGGTGCTGCGCTTGTGCTGCACGGCGCGGCGCTGGCCACGCCGGTCGCGTCGCAGCCAGCGGTGGCCGCGTGGCGCGAGCAGGCGCGTGCACTCGAACACGGCGAAGGTGTCACGCGCGACATTGAAAGCGCCATCGAGCTGTATTGCAAAGCCGCCCTGGCGGGCGACGCCCAGGCCCAGTACGACCTGGGTTGGATCTACGCCAACGGCCGTGGCGTGGCGCGCAGCGATGCCTATGCCGCTCATTTCTTTCAGCAAGCCGCCCACCAGGGCGACGCCCCGGCGCAGCGCATGCTGGCGCGCATGACCGAAAACGCCGCTCCACCGCCTTGCGTGCTGGCGGCCCAGCAGGCTGCAGAGATCGAACGACTGCGCCGCATCGAAGCCGATCTGGCCGACCAGCAGCAGCAGATGGCGAACGGGTTTGAACGCCTCATAGACAGCGCCCGCGAGCAACAGGTAATGGCGATCGTGCGCCGTCTGGCACCCGAATACGGCATACACCCCGGCCTGGCGTTTGCCGTCATCCGCGCCGAATCCAATTTCAACCCGCTGGCGGTATCGAACAAAAACGCCCAGGGCCTGATGCAGCTCATTCCTGAGACCGCCGCGCGTTTTAACGTGCGCAAACCCTTTGACCCAGAGCAAAACATCCGCGGCGGGCTGGCCTATCTGCGCTGGCTGCTGGCCTACTTCAGGGGTGACGTGTCGCTGGCGCTGGCGGCTTACAACGCGGGCGAAGGTGCGGTCAACCGCCACCGCGGCGTGCCGCCGTTCCAGGAGACCCAGAACTACCTGCGTCGCATCCGGGAAGTGTTCCAACTGCCCTACCACCCGTTTGATGCCCGCGTCACGGCGCCATCGCCTGAACTGGCGCGCATCCGCGCGGCACGGCGCTGACTGTCGCCACCAGCGCAGGTGTAGGCTCGAAATCCCGCACAATCACGGCTTTCTGACGCTGGCGGCGGCCGCCCTGCTTGATGCCCACGGCTGCCGTCAGAAAGCAAGAAAGAAGCCTTGATGACCCGCCCGATCCGCTCCCAATACGAAGACTTCGTTCGTCACGTGCTTGCCCAGGGCGTACAAAAAACCGACCGCACCGGCACCGGCACCACCAGCGTGTTCGGCTACCACATGCGCTTTGACCTGAGCGAAGGTTTTCCGCTCATCACCACCAAAAAAGTCTTTTGGCGCGCCATCGTGGTCGAACTGCTGTGGTTTTTGCGCGGTGACAGCAACGTCAAGTGGCTGCAAGAACGCGGCTGCACCATCTGGGACGAATGGGCCGACCCGCACGGCGAGCTCGGCCCGGTCTACGGCGTGCAGTGGCGCAGTTGGCCCACGCCCGAAGGGGGCCAGATCGACCAGATGGCCGAGCTGATTCAGAGCCTGAAAACCAACCCGGACTCGCGCCGCTTGCTGGTCAGTGCCTGGAACGTGGCCGACCTGCCCAAAATGGCTCTCATGCCCTGCCACGCGCTGTTTCAGTTCTATGTGGCGCCGCCGACCAGCCCGCAAGGACGCGGCAAGCTGAGCTGCCAGCTCTACCAGCGCAGCGCCGACGTGTTTCTGGGCGTGCCATTCAACATTGCCAGCTACGCCCTGCTGACGCATCTGGTGGCGCAGCAATGCGAACTCGATGTGGGTGACTTCATCTGGAACGGTGGCGACTGCCACATCTACCACAACCACCAGCAGCAAGTGGCGCTGCAACTGAGCCGAACGCCGCTGGCCTACCCCAGGCTGAACATCGCGCGCCGACCTGCCAGCCTGTTCGAATACGAACCGGAAGACTTCGAGCTGCAGGACTACCAGTGCCACCCGGCCATCAAGGCGGCGGTGGCGGTGTGATCAAACACCAGCCGCAGCGCGCATGATTTCACGCCGCCAACTCTGGGCCCTGCTGGCTCTGACGCTGATGTGGGGCGTCAACTGGCCGATGATGAAGCTCTCTTTGCAAGAGCTGACCCCGCTGTATTTCCGCGCCAGCACCATGCTGCTGGGCGCGGCCTGGCTGTTTGCCTATGTGGCGCTGCGCGGCGAGCGCATGTGGCCACGCGGACGCGAATGGCTGGTGATTGCGCTGCTGGGCCTGCCCAATGTGCTGGGCTGGCACACGCTGTCGATTTACGGCGTGCAAGAACTCGCCTCCGGGCGCGCCGCCATCCTGGGCTTTACCATGCCGATCTTCACGGTGCTGATCGGCGCCTTGTTTTTTGGCGAACGCATCACGCCGCGCGTGCGGCTGGCGGTGCTCAGCGCCAGCATCGCCATCGGCTTGCTGCTGTGGCACGAGCTGCAGCGCCTGAGCGGGCGCCCGGTCGGCATCGCCTGGATGCTGAGTGCGGCGTTTTGCTGGGCGCTGGGCACTTTGCTGTTTCGGCGTGCCCGTCTCACGCTCGCGCCCATGGTGGTGCTGGTTTGGATGCTGCTGCTGGGCAGCGCTGTGCTCTGGGTGCTGGCGCTCTCGCTCGAACCGCTGCCGCAACCGAGCGGCTTTTCGCTGCCGATGTGGATCAGCCTGGCCTACGGCGTGTTCATCAACTACGGGCTGGCGCAACTGATCTGGTTTGCCATGGCGCGCAACCTGCCCCCGGCCACCAGCGCCATGAGCATCATGGCGATTCCGCTGGTCGGCACGCTCAGTGCCACCGCCATCGTCGGCGAAGTGCCGCACTGGCAAGACTGGCTGGCGATCGTGTTTGTGATGCTCGCCATCGCCAGCGTGCTGTGGCCTCAGCGCAGCGTGGCGGCCCCAGCGGATCGGCCCTGATCGGCGCAGCGGCACAATCACCCCATGGCAAGCAAACCGACCCGTCTGAACCTGATCTACGCGCGCGCCGCCAACGGCGTGATCGGCTACCACAACGCCCTGCCCTGGCAACTGCCGGAAGATTTGGCGCACTTCAAGCGCCACACGCTGGGCTGCCCGGTCATCATGGGACGCAAAACCTGGGACTCTCTGCCGCCGCGGTTTCGCCCGCTGCCGGGCCGCTCTAACATCGTTCTCACGCGCGACAGCGGCTGGCGCGAGGCAGGCGCGCGGCGCGCCGACTCGCTGCCCGCCGCGCTGGCGCTGTGTGCCGACGCCGCCGACGCCTGGGTGATTGGCGGCGCTCAAGTCTATGCGCAGGCGCTGGCGCTGGCGCAGCGCGTGCTGGTGACAGAAATCGACCAGGCGTTCGAAGGCGATGCCTTTGCGCCCGCGCTCGGCCCGCAGTGGCAAGAGAGCGCGCGCGAATGCCAGCGCAGCGCCACGGGTTTGTCGTTTGCCTTTGTCGAATACCGCCGCGCGGGTTGAACCGCGCTTGAACCGAAATTGAAGGCTGCCGCATGCAACTGGCCACCTGGAATATAAATTCGCTCACCGTGCGCCTGCCGCAGGTGCTGGACTGGCTAGGCGCACACCCGGTCGACGTGCTGGCGCTGCAAGAACTCAAACTCAGCGACGATAAGTTTCCCGTCCAGGCCTTTGCCGACGTCGGCTATCAGGCGCAGTGGCACGGGCAGAAAACCTACAACGGCGTGGCCTTGCTGAGCCGTTCGGCGGCGACCGAGGTGGTGAAAAATATCCCCGGTTTTGCCGATGAGCAGGCGCGCGTGCTCAGCGCCAGCATTGCCGGGGTGCGCGTGATTGGCGCCTACTTTCCCAATGGCCAAGCGCCGGGCAGCGATAAATTCGCCTACAAAATGCGCTGGCTCGACGCGCTGCACGATTGGGTGCGCAGCGAAATGGCGGCGCACCCCCATTTGGTGCTGCTGGGCGACTACAACATCACCTTTGACGACGCCGACGTCTGGGACCCGGTCGGCTTGGTCGGCAGCATCCACTGCACGGACGAAGAGCGCGCGCAGTTGCAGCGCCTGCTTGACCTGGGCTTGCACGACGCGCTGCGCTTGTTTGCGCCAGCAGAAAAAAGCTTCACCTGGTGGGACTACCGCGAATTCGCTTTTAGGCGCAACCGCGGGCTGCGCATCGACCACATCTTGATCAGCAAGGCGCTCGCCGCCCGCGCCCGCGCCTGCGTTATCGACAAAACCCCACGCAAAAACGAACGTCCGAGCGACCACGCGCCGGTGCTGCTGACGCTGGATGCAGTGCCTTAACGTGAAAGTCGGGCCGCGACTCACTTCGCTCCCCTCTCCCGCGTGCGGGAGAGGGGTTGGGGGTGAGGGAGAACGGGCATGACTTTCATTTTTTGGGGCGCCTTTTAAAGTCATGCCCGTTAGGTCGGTCGGCCTTGGCAACTGCAAGCGGCAAGCTGTGGCCTTACTCCAGGTCCAACTCCTGAATTTTGCGCGTGATGGTGTTGCGCCCAATGCCCAGCTTTTGCGCCGCCTCGATGCGCCGGCCGCGGGTGCTGGTCAGTGCGGTCTGAATCAAACAGGTTTCCACACGGCGCATCAGCACGTCCCACACGTCGCTGCGGTCTTGCTCCAGCAAGGCCTGGGCCTCGGCCCGCAAGCCCTGCTCCCAGGTGGCGGTGCCAGGCACGCACGGGTGCGCCGCCGAATCAGCATCCGCCAGCGCGAGGAGTTGCGCCGGCTCGGCGGGCGGCGCAGCCGCGGGCACGGCGGCGGCGCCAACTGATTCGGCGCCGGGTTGTGCCAGCACCTCGGGCGGCAGATCCTTGGGTTCAATCACCTGGGCCGGCGCCATCACGCTCAGCCAGTGACAAATGTTTTCCAACTGGCGCACGTTGCCGGGAAAATCGAACGCCGCCAAGCGCTGGAGCGCGGCGTCGCTGATGCGCTTGGGCTCCACACTCAACTGGCTGGCACTGTGCTGCAGAAAAAAACGTGTCAGCAGCGGCACATCCTCACGCCGCTCGCGCAGCGCCGGCAAGCGCAGGCGAATGACGTTGAGGCGGTGAAACAAGTCTTCGCGAAAGCCACCTTCCTTGACGCGTTGCTCCAGATTCTGGTGCGTGGCGGCAATGACGCGCACCTGGGCTTTGACGGCGCTGTGGCCGCCGACGCGGTAGAACTGCCCGTCCGAGAGCACGCGCAGCAGCCGGGTTTGCAAGTCATACGGCATGTCGCCGATTTCGTCCAAAAACAGGGTGCCGCCGTCGGCCTGCTCGAAGCGACCACGCCGCAGCGTCTGCGCACCGGTGAAGGCGCCGCGCTCGTGGCCGAACAGTTCGGATTCCAGCAGGTCTTTGGGAATGGCGGCGGTATTGATCGCCACGAAAGGCCCGCGCGCGCGCGACGAGTGCCGGTGCAGCGCGCGCGCCACCAGCTCCTTGCCAGAACCAGACTCGCCGGTGATCAACACCGTCACCTGACTCTGGCTCAGACGGCCAATGGCGCGAAACACGTCCTGCATGGCCGGCGCCTGACCCAGCATTTCGGGCGCAGCCGTCATGCGCTCTTCAGCCACGGCTTCGACCTGGCTTTCCTGCAGCGCGCGGCGAATCAGATCGACCGCACGGTGCAGATCGAAGGGCTTGGGCAGGTACTCGAAGGCCGCGCCCTGAAAGGCCGCGACCGCGCTGTCGAGGTCAGAAAATGCGGTCATGATGATGACCGGCAATCTGGGCCGTCGTTTCTTGAGCTGCTCCAACAGATCCAGACCCGAACCACCCGGCATGCGGATGTCGCTCACCAGCACGTGCGGCCCATCCTCTTCGGGCGCCTGATCCAGCGCCCGCAACACGTCTTGCGGGTTGGTGAAACTGCGGGTTGGCAGGTTTTCGCGCAGCAAGGCTTTTTCCAGCACGAAGCGGATCGATTGATCGTCATCCACTATCCATATCGACTTCATGCGCTGTGTGTCCCTTCGTCAGCAAACGGCGTTGTGGTTCAGTCTCAGGGCAGGGGAAGCAAAATTTTGAATTCGGTTTGCCCCGGCTCGCTTTTGCACTCGATCAGGCCATGATGCCGCTGGACAAAAGTCTGCGCCAGCGTGAGCCCAAGACCCGAACCGCTTGCGCGCCCTGAGACCAGCGGAAAAAAAATACGGTCTTTGATCGAATCTGGCACGCCTGGCCCGTTGTCGATTACAAGCAATTCCAATGCCAACCGGTAGCGCTGCTTGCAAAAAGTAATCTGACGGTTGACGCGCGTCTTGAAAATGATTCGCCCATCGCCAACGGCAATGAGCGGCGCGAGTGCCTGCGCGGCGTTTTGAGCGATGTTGAGCAGCGCCTGAATGAGCTGTTCGCGGTCGCCGCGGAACTCGGGAATCGAGGTGTCGTAGTCGCGCAGCACGCTCAGACCGACGGGGAACTCGGCCACAATCAGGGCCCGCACGCGCTCGCAGACCTCGTGGATGTTGACGTCGCCCACCACATGCGCGCGGCGATGCGGCAGCAACAGCCGATCGACCAGCGACTGCAAGCGGTCCACCTCGTCGATGATGACCTGGGTGTATTCGTTCAGCGCCCTGGAATCGATCTCCATCTGCAGCAATTGCGCCGCGCCCCGAATACCACCCAACGGGTTTTTGATTTCGTGTGCCAGGTTGCGAATCAGCTCCTTATTGGTCTGGGCCTGGTCGATCAGGCGCTCCTCGCGCTCTTGGCGCGCTTGCTGCTCCAGCGGCAACATTTCGACCACCACTTCACCCGCCGCTTCGGTCTGCGCCACCAGCACGTGCACCGGCAGCGGTTCATGCTGCAGCCGCTTGAGCCGGGCGTCATAGCGCAGCACGGCGAATTCGTTGCTGCGCACGCCCAACAAGGCCTTGCGCAACAGCCCCGGGTCGGTGAAGCAGTCTTGCAGCAAGCCGTTCACGATGCTGCGGCGCGACAAGCCCAGCGCGTCTTCCAGCGCAGCGTTGGCGTACAACACCGCACCGTCAGCAGCGACCACGGCCACCAGCGTGGCCAGCAAATCAAGCGCCTGAAAGCGCTGCGCAGCGCTTTCAGATGTTGGGGATGGCAGGGATGGCAGGGATGGCGGGGACGCCACGAGCGGCAGCAAACCCCTCATTGCAGAGTGGCATTGGCCACGCCCGCCGCACCGCCCAGACGATCGAGTTCGCGCCGCAGACCATCGACATCGCTTTGCGCCCGCTCGAGCGCTGCTTTGAGTCCAGCCACGCGTTCGAGGTAGAGCTGACGGTTGCGAAATTCAATGCCCTGCAACGGCGGCTCGCCACCGGCGTACGCCTGCTGCGCCTGCGCCAACCGCTCTTGCGCGCGATTGAGCTCGGTTTGCAGAATCAGCCGCGCATCGCTGTCACGCGCGCGCTGCGCCGCCGCGTCGGTGCGCGCAGCCGCCGGACGTGCAGCCGGCGCCGCAGCGGCGGCGTTGCGCGTCGCCTGCGGCACACGCGCTTCGGCGGCGCGCTGGGGTGTGGTGCCATGCACGATGGTGACGTTACCGCCTTCCATCAGGACGCAGCCCCTGCTGATGGCCACTTGAGCGTCGTTGATGTACTCCACCGGCGTGCCCGGGCAGCGGTAAATGCGCTCCTGCGCCTGAACTGGCGCCAAGCCCAGCGCAGCAACGCCAACGAGCAGCCAGCGCCAGCTTGCGGTCGATGTCATGATGGAAAACACGAATACTCCCGTTGCACGATTTCGAACTCCCAGCCCACGGCCAC
Organism: Hydrogenophaga sp.; assembly: GCF_014773545.1. Classification (GTDB taxonomy): domain Bacteria; phylum Pseudomonadota; class Gammaproteobacteria; order Burkholderiales; family Burkholderiaceae_C; genus Hydrogenophaga. The sequence goes on from NZ_SDDV01000005.1 coordinate 58,233, forward strand.
GCCGCGTATTTTGAGTATGACCGAAAACCAGCGCTGAAGTGCCACGGGTCAGAGCGAAAGCGACGCAAGCAGAGCAGCCGGCGCAAAAAAAGGACGGCCTGAGCCGTCCTTTTTGTCATCGTGCCCAGGCGCGCCGGGCGTGGTCAAGGCATCACAGGCTGAAGTACATGTCGTACTCGACCGGGGCCACCTCGATGCGGCCACGCGTGACCTCACCCATCTTCAGTTCGATATAGGCGTCAAGCATGGTATCGGTGAACACGCCACCCCGGGTCAAAAAGGCGCGGTCTTGATCCAGGTGTGCCAGCGCCTGATCGAGGCTGTGGCAGACCGTTGGCACCAGGCGATCTTCTTCCGGCGGCAGGTGGTAGAGGTCTTTGGTTGCAGCTTCGCCCGGGTGAATCTTGTTTTCCACACCGTCCAGACCGGCCATCAGCAGCGCAGAAAAGCCCAGGTAGGGGTTCATCAGCGGATCCGGGAAGCGCGCTTCCACGCGCCGACCCTTGGGGTTGGCCACGTAGGGGATGCGGATCGCGGCCGAGCGGTTCTTGGCCGAATAGGCCAGTTTGACCGGTGCTTCGAAGTGCGGCACCAGGCGCTTGTACGAATTGGTGCCGGGGTTGGTGATGGCATTCAGTGCCCGCGCATGCTTGATCAAGCCGCCAATGTAGTACAGCGCAAACTCGCTCAGGCCGGCGTAACCGTCGCCGGCAAACAGATTTTTACCGTCTTTCCAGACCGACTGATGCACGTGCATGCCCGAGCCGTTGTCACCGGCATAGGGCTTGGGCATGAAGGTGGCGGTCTTGCCGTAGGCGTTGGCGACGTTATGCACCACGTATTTTTGCAGCATGGTCCAGTCGGCGCGCTGCACCAGGGTGCTGAAGCGGGTGCCGATTTCGTTCTGGCCCGCACCGGCCACCTCGTGGTGGAACACCTCGACCGGGATGCCCAGCGACTCGAGGATCAGCGCCATCTCGGCACGCATGTCTTGTGTGCTGTCGACCGGCGGCACGGGGAAATAGCCCCCTTTGACGCTGGGGCGGTGGCCGCGGTTGCCGCCTTCGAGCTTGGCGCCCTTGTTCCAGGGCGCTTCGTACTCTTCGATTTCGTAGAAGGTGTGACCCGGCGCGGTGCTCCAGCGTACACCGTCAAAAATGAAAAACTCGGGCTCCGGGCCGAAGAAGGCGGTGTCGCCCAGACCGGTTGACTTGAGGTAGGCCTCGGCGCGCCTGGCGATGGAGCGCGGATCGCGGTCGTAGGCCTTGCCGTCGGTCGGCTCGATCACGTCGCAACTCAGAATCAGCGTGGTCTCTTCGTAGAAGGGATCGATGTTGGCCGTGTTCGGGTCGGGGATCAGTTGCATGTCCGAGGCTTCGATGCCTTTCCAACCCGCAATGGACGAACCATCGAAGGCGTGGCCCGAGATGAATTTCTCTTCGTTGAAATGCGACACCGGCACGGTGGTGTGATGCTGCGCACCACGGGTATCGGTGAAGCGAAAGTCAATGAACTTGACTTCGCTGTCTTGCACCATTTGCATCACGTCTGCGACGGTCTTGGCCATCAAATGCTCCTGTAACTGGGTAAGTGAAAAAGTGACTTCATTCTCTAGCAGCATCCGTGCCAGATAAGCGTCATGCGACGGCTATCTGCACGATCTGCTCGAATTATGACCGAGTCAACTGCAGCGGCAGCGGTGCAGCCATCAGCCGCAGATGCACCAAAAAAAACGAACGCTACGGCACCAACAGCAGGCAAATCCTCAATGTCGCACCAATTCAGGGCCAAGCAAGGCACCATTTTTGTGCAAACCCGCGCGCAGATCGGCAAAAGCCCGCTGCACCGCCTGTGGATCGCCTTTGACACCGAGTTCGATGTGCGACCCAAACTCAGGATGGTCCACGCAGGGCAGGCTGAACACCTTGACCGGGTGCGTGCGCTCAATGTCTTGCATCAGCGGCGTGAGCGCAGCCTCCTGCCCGCCGATGACCAGCACCGAACGTTCCAGCCGAGCACCTACGCGCTGGCAGTAGCGATATTGCTGATCCAGCACAGCCTCTATCATGGGCCAGGCCATGACCGGGAAGCCAGGCACGAAGTGCACCACGGCGCCGCCTGGACCATCGCAACTGAAGCCGGGTATCTGGTTGTACGGGTTGTGAATCAGGCGCGCACCGGCGGGAAAGACACCCATGTTGTAGCGGTGCACGTTCTCAGGGCGGTCGGGATCAAAAGTCTGGCCCTGTTCAGCGGCGCGCTGGCGCATGCGCTGCTCGATCAAAACCTTGGCCTGCGGGTGTAGCACCAGCTCGACGCCCAGCGCCGCCGCAGCGCTCTGGCGGGTATGGTCGTCGGGCGTGGCACCTATGCCGCCGCAGGAAAAAACCACGTCACTGCTGGCGAAGGCCTGACGCAAGATGGCGCTGATGCGCGCCGGGTCGTCGCCCACACCCTGCACCCAGGCCAGCGCCAAACCACGCGCGCCCAGCAGTTCGATCACCTGTGGCAGGTGCTTGTCAGCCCGTTTGCCGGAGAGAATTTCGTCGCCGATAACGATCAGGCCGAAAGCGGGTGGGCATGTGGTTTCAGCAGTCATGTGGAACTTGATGGGAGAACGGAACCTGGGGGTAGGTCCGGCGGCTTCTCCTGCGCGACTGACAGGTCGAGCGGCACAGCAGCACGCAAGTGCTGCAAAGCGGCCAGCGCGTAGTGCGTGAACCAGAGCGCGGTAAAGATCAGCACCAGCGTGTAGACCCAGACCGCCACCGGCACCAGCAACGGGGCCAGTGCAATGAACATGGCGCCCGAAGCCCACAGCAAACTGGGTGCGGCACTCAAAAAACCGCTGATCACACCCATCAGCAGCAGCGCGCTGCGGTGCTGGCGGATAATGAATTGGCGCTCGGCTGGGCTCGCATGTTCGGCCAGCGCGTCGAAAACGAAGACCCGGTAAGCCAGCCAACCCCAGATCAGCGGGGGCAGGATGAGCACCAGCGGCGGAATCAGCCACAGCGGCATCGAAACCAGCAGCGCCAGCAAGGCCAGCAGGGTCGAGCCCAAGGCCCAGAGCAAACCGTGCAAAAAAGAGGCGCCACGCTTGCGCTCCAAGCGGGCAAAACGACGCTGACCGACCAGATCGGCCAGCGCCGAACCCATGAAGACAGCCACCAAGAGCAAGCACAGCAGCACGATCAGCGGCGTCACCAACACCAACACCAAGAGCGGCGCCAACACGGCGCTCAGTTCAGCCAGGCCGATGCGCTCGAGCCAGGCAAGCAAAGCCTGCACCAGTTGGTAGGCCTCCAGCCAGGCCGTCACCGAAGCGACGGCTGCGTCCCAAAAAAAGTAGCCCAACGCAAAAGACAAGACCACCATTAACAGCAGCGGCAGAAACGACAGGGCAATCACGCGCGGATGCACGCAATAAGCCAGGGCACGCCAGAATGAATCGAGCAACAGACTCATGGCGGCGAGGATACAGGGCTTTTGGCCTGCACAGCGGCACTCCGTCGCAGGACCCGGTCGACACGCGCACTGCAACAGACCTCGCAAAACCGACAAGAGTGCAGCTTTGTACAGATAAAACCAATGAGTCACACAAAATATATTAAACCTTAGCTTACACTTTAACGAAACATTAACCTATTAAGTTCACACTTGTGACCGACTGGACCAACCCCTGGCTGATGGCTGCTCTGGCGCTGCTTTTGCTGGCACTGGGTGCTTGGCTGCTGCATGCCTGGCAGATTCGGCAACAGCGTGAGCGGCGCCGTATTCCGAAACACTGGCCCTTGGGCACTCGCGCCTTGACCAACAGCGAGGAGCTCCGGGTCTGGCACTGGTTGTGTCGGGCTTTTTACGACCACCACGTCATGATCAAGCTGCCGGTGACGCGCTTTACGCTGCCGCGCCAGCGCGAGCAAAGCATGCATTGGTACCAGTTGCTCGGCAGCGTGTACTGCACCTTCACCATTTGCACGGCCAACGGTCGGGTGCTTGCCTGTCTGGACCTTGTGGGGCCGTCCGGCCTGCCGCGCGGCACGCGCGCGCTCAAGCAATCCCTGCTGGCGCAGTGTGGTCTGCCCTACAAGGTGGTGCAAGCCGATCACCTGCCCTCCGCGGCCGAGATCCGCTTTCAGTTTCTTGGAGAGTCACCTTCCAACCAGGCCATGCGTGAACGCGAACAGGAAGAACGAGCCATGATCGCCGCGCAGGCCAAGCTGCGCACGGTGCTGACGCGCCAGCGCAACAAGCGCGGCCAAAGCGACTTCAGCCCACTGTCGAACTGGCCGCACAGCGCCGGCGGCGGCCTACGCAGCGATCTGGATTCGCAGTGGCAGGATGACAACTCTTTTTTGCTGCCGCTGGACAGCCGCAAGGGCGAGCTGCGCTGACGCTGGCTGGCGTGGGCGTGCATCCATCGAATGACACCAATGCGTGTGGATCTGCGCCAACGCGGCAGCAGAAAGTCATCTCAATGCTGACCAGGAGCTGTTGCCAAGCCGATGCTCATAAGCCAAACTAACAGCCGGCGGGCGCTGGCATTTTCTGCGTCAAACCGGCCACCTCGGCGGCGCTGAGCCAGCGCCACTGCCCCGGCAGCAGATCGGCCGGCAAGTCCACGCGGCCAATCGACGAGCGGTGCAAGCCCTCGACCCGGTTGCCCACCGCCGCCAGCATGCGCTTGACCTGGTGGTATTTGCCCTCGGTCAAGGTCAGTTGCATTTGATTTTCTGCCAGCGCCTGACAGGCGGCGGCCCGCACCGGCCGGGGGTCATCGTCGAGCACCACGCCCTGCAACAGACGCGAGATCATGCGCTCATCGAGCGCGTGCTTGAGGCGAACCTGATACACCTTGGCCACATGGTGGCGCGGCGAGGTCAGGCGGTGGATGAAGGCGCCATCGTCTGACAGCAGCAGCAAGCCGGTGCTGTCCTGATCGAGTCGACCCACCGCCTGCACCCCGGCGGCCGCCGCCCCGCCGCGTCTGCGCAGCGGCGCCGGCAGCAAGGTGTAAATGCTGGGGTAGGCAGCGGGCTTTTGCGAGCACTCGAAACCGGCCGGCTTGTGCAGCATCAGATAGGCCAGCGCGTAGTAGCGCCAGCTTTGGCCTTGCACATGAAACAGCAGCTCGCGTTCGTCAAAAACGGCGCCCGGGTTGTCACAAGGGGTCCGTTCAGGTCCGACCTGCACCAGGCCCTGCTGCACCAGACCGCAGCACACGCGGCGCGTGCCAAAACCTTGCGAAAAAAGCATGTCTTGCAATTCCATCATGATCGGCCGATTGTCGCTGCCAGCGAGCAAGGCCCCACAGCCCACGCGCGACCTGGTATGCCGCTCAAGGCGGTGGATCGGCCAGCAGGCAAGCCTCTGCCACCTGCAGCTCGTTGTCGCGCGCAAAGTTCAGACAAAATTCCCAGGCCATGGGATGGGCCTGCTGCAAATCGACGTGCAACACCACGCACTTGACGCCGTTGATGGTGTTGGGCACGCACCAGGGTGAATAACTCAGGTGACTGCCTGGCTGCGCACCGCCGGGCCGAAAGGGACTCATCACCCCGGCTAGGCGTTCGGCCCAGTCGCTCGGACGAAAGGCCCGCCCGCTGTGGGTGACGCCCTGAATAAAAATGTGCTTCGCCGTCGGCGCAGCCATCGGGGTAGCCATCGGATGGAGGTCCCTGAAGTGAAGGGTTTACAGCAAGGTCCGGCGGAGGATCGCTCCTCGGAATGCATAGTGTGTATTATATCTTATATAAGACTTGTCGATTGGGGTCAATCTGCCAAACCAGTCACGACCCGCCCGCTGGCGCCAGTTGCTGCGCCTAAAATGAGCGCAACCCCGCCCGCCCTTTTGACTTTACCCCCGGAGCCCTTGCATGACTGTAGCCCCAGCCCTTGCCGCCTCGCCGCACGTGATGAACACCTATGGCCGCCTGCCGATTGCGCTCTCGCACGGGCGCGGCTGCCGGGTCTGGGACGTCAATGGCAAGGAATACCTGGACGCGCTGGCCGGCATCGCTGTCAACACGCTGGGCCACAACCACCCCAAACTGGTGCCGGCGCTGCAACAGCAACTGGCCCAGATGATTCACTGCTGTAACTACTACCACGTGCCGGATCAGGAGCGGCTGGCGCAGATGCTGGTGCAGCGCTCGGGGCTGACGAATGTGTTTTTCTGCAACAGCGGCCTGGAAGCCAACGAGGCGGCGCTCAAGCTGGCGCGCAAATACGGGCACGACAAGGGCATCGAGCGGGCTCAGATCGTGGTGTGTGAAAAAGCCTTTCATGGCCGCTCCATCGCCACCTTGTCGGCCACTGGCAACCCCAAGGTGCAGGCCGGTTTTGGCCCGCTGGTGGAAGGCTTCATCCGGGTGCCGTTCAACGACCTGCAGGCACTGCAACACGCCAGCGCCGGTCGAGCCGACGTGGTGGCGGTGTTTTTCGAGACCATTCAGGGTGAGGGCGGCATCAATCCGATGCGCGCACAGTACCTGCGCGAGGTGCGCGCGCTGTGTGACGCCAACGATTGGCTGCTGATGATAGACGAGGTGCAGTGCGGCATGGGCCGCACCGGCAAGTGGTTTGCGCACCAGTGGGCCGGCATCTTGCCCGACGTGATGCCGCTGGCCAAGGGTCTGGGTTCTGGCGTGCCGGTCGGTGCGCTGGTGGCCGGGCCCAAGGCGGCGCACATTCTCCAACCCGGCAACCACGGCAGCACTTTTGGCGGCAACCCGCTGGCCATGCGCGCTGGCATTGAGACGATTCGCATCATCGAGGAAGACGGCCTGCTGGAGAACGCCGCGCGCGTCGGCGCGCAACTGCGCAGCACGCTGGAGCAGGCGCTGCTCGGGCGCGCTGGCGTGCGCGAAATTCGCGGCCAGGGCCTGATGATAGGCGTCGAACTCGAGCGGCCCTGCGGCGTGCTGACCCAGCGCGCCGTCGACGCGGGTTTGCTGATCTCGGTCACGGCCGACAGCGTGATCCGACTGGTGCCGCCGCTGATCCTGTCGTCCGAAGAGGCCGACGAAGTGGCCACGATCCTGCTACCGCTGGTGTTTGACTTTCTCTCCGAGTGATTCTTGCCATGCGCCTCAAACACTACCTGCAGTTCAAAGACCTGAGCGCCGCCGAGTACAGCTACCTGTTTGAACGCGCGGCCCTGATCAAGAAAAAATTCAAGACCTACGAAAAGCACCACCCGCTGGCCGACCGCACGCTGGCGCTGATTTTCGAGAAGGCCAGCACGCGCACCCGTGTCAGCTTTGAGGCCGGCATGTACCAGTTGGGCGGCTCGGTGGTGCACCTGACCAGTGGCGACAGCCAGATGGGTCGCGCCGAACCGATCGCCGACAGCGCGCGCGTCATCAGCCGCATGGTCGATCTGGTGATGATTCGCACCTACGAGCAAAGCAAGCTCGAAGCCTTTGCCGCGCATTCGCGCGTACCCGTCATCAATGGTCTGACGAACGAATTCCACCCCTGCCAGATCCTGGCCGACATCTTCACCTACATCGAGCAGCGCGGCAGCATTCAAGGTCGGGTGGTGGCCTGGGTCGGTGACGGCAACAACATGGCCAACACCTGGCTGCAAGCGGCCGAGCTGCTGGGATTTACCGTGCATGTCAGCACCCCCAGCGGCTACGAAGTCAAGCCCGAGCTGGCCGGTATTGTCAACCCGGCCTGCTACCGGGTGTTCCAAGACCCGCACGCGGCCTGCGCGGGGGCCGATCTGGTGACCACCGACGTCTGGACCAGCATGGGTTTCGAGGCCGAAAACGAGGTGCGCCGGGCCGCTTTTGCGCGCTGGTGCGTGGACGCGGACATGCTGCGCGCGGCCCAGCCAAACGCCTTGTTCATGCACTGCCTGCCCGCGCACCGCGGCGAAGAGGTCAGCGCCGAGGTGCTAGACGGGCCGCAAAGCGTGGTCTGGGACGAGGCCGAAAATCGCATGCACGTGCAAAAAGCCTTGCTGGAATTTTTGCTGCTCGGGCAGCTCTGAACCCCCGTCGGCCTGCCCGCACTCGACACCCCAGGAGAACCCACATGCGACTGCTGATCCAAAGCTTGCAAAAATGCCTGGTCTGCCTGACCCTGCTGCTGGCAGCCGCGCTGCCCATCCAGGCCTTGGCGCAACCCACGGTAGCCGCCGCCGCCAGTTTGCGCTTTGCGCTGGAGGAAATCAGGGTGAATTTCGAGCGCGAAACCGGCCACCAGATCAGGCTGGTGTTCGGCTCCTCGGGTCACTTGTTTTCGCAGATCAACCAAGGCGCGCCGTTTCAGATGTTTCTGTCGGCCGACGAACATTTTGTCTTCAAGCTCGCCGACACCGGAAAAACCCAGGATCGCGGTCTGTTGTATGCCGTCGGCCGCATCGGCATCATGGTGCCGCACGGCTCCGCGCTCAAGGCCGACGCACAGTTGCAAGACCTCAGAGCGGCACTGCAGGATGGCCGGGTGCAGAAATTCGCCATTGCCAACCCGGCGCACGCGCCCTACGGCATGCGCGCACGCGAAGCGCTGCAACACGCCGGCCTGTGGGAGGCTATCGGCCCGCGGCTGGTGCTGGGAGAAAACGTGGCGCAGGCGGCACAATTCGCCACTTCGGGCGCAGCGCAAGGCGGCATCATCGGCCAGTCGCTGGCGACGCTGCCTGCGCTGGCGCAACTGGGCCACTTCGTCCTCATTCCCGAGCACTGGCATCAGCCGCTGCGCCAGCGCATGGTATTGATGCAAGGCGCATCGGCGCCGGTGCAAGCCTTCTACCTCTACATGAGCAGCCCGGCGGCGCAGGCCATCATGGAGCGAAACGGCTTTAACGTGCCCAGGCCGTAAGCGGCGCCACCCGCATGGACTGGACCGCCCTCTTCCTCTCGCTCGAGTTGGCCCTGGTCACGCTGGTGGTGCTGCTGCCGCTGGGTCTGTTCCTGGGGCGCTGGCTGGCGTACACCCAGTTTTCCGGCAAACCCTGGATCGAAGCGCTGGTGATGCTGCCGCTGGTGCTGCCGCCCACCGTGCTGGGCTACTACCTGCTGGTGAGCCTGGGCGGCAATTCGCCGATCGGCCGCTGGATGCACGACACCCTGGGCGTGCGGCTGACCTTCAACTTCACCGGCTTGCTGCTGGCTTCGGTGGTGTTCAACATTCCCTTCATCGTGCAGCCGATCCAGCGCGCCTTTGAATCCATACCGCGCCAGCTCAGCGAGGCGGCGGCGGTCTGCGGTCTGGGCTGGTGGCGCACCCTGCTCAAGGTCGAATTGCCGCTGGCCTGGCCCGGCATTCTGTCGGGCATGGTGCTGACCTTCGTTCACACGCTGGGCGAATTCGGTGTCGTTTTGATGGTCGGCGGCAGCATTCCGGGTGAGACCAAGACGATTGCGATCTCGATTTACGACAAGGTGCAAAGCTTCGATCTGCAAGCGGCGCATCAGATGTCGCTGCTGCTGCTGGTGCTGTCCATGCTGGCGGTGGCGTTTTCCTTCTTTGCCACGGCGCGGCTGAGCCGCCGGCCGCGCGCGCCATGAGCCAGCCAAGCCCGAACGCCTCTTTGCGGGTCCACATCGACCAGCAACGCCCGATGCGGCTGGCCGGCACACTGCACTGCGCGCCGGGGCAAATGGTGGCGCTGGTCGGCCCGTCCGGCGCAGGCAAAACCTCGTTGCTGCGCTGCATCGCCGGCCTGATGCGGCCACAGAACGCCAGCATCCACATCGCGGCCGACTGCTGGTGCGATTCGGTTCGTGGCGTGTTCGTGCCACCGCAGCAGCGCAACGTCGGCCTGGTGTTTCAAGACTACGCGCTGATGCCGCACCTGGACGCGCTGGGCAACGTGGCGCTGCCGCTGCGCAGCCCCGACCGGCTGGTGCGCGCGCGCGCCATGCTGGCACGCGTGGGCCTGACGCCCGAGCAAATGCAGCGCCGCCCGGCCCAGCTCTCCGGCGGCCAGCAGCAGCGCGTGGCGGTGGCACGCGCGCTGGTGCGCGAACCCGCCGTGCTGCTGCTCGACGAGCCGTTTTCCGCCGTCGATCAAATGACCCGTCAGACCCTCTACACCTTGCTGGCCGAGCTGCGCGAAGACATTGCGGTGCCTATGGTACTGGTCACGCACGACATGAATGAAGCGCGTTTGCTGGCCGACGAATTGGTGGTGATGGCCGAGGGCGTGGTGCTGCAACAAGGCCGGGCCGACGCCATTCACCGCGCGCCGCGCAACGCCCGCGTGGCCGACATCGTCGGCATTGCCAACCGGTTCGAAGGCGTGTGGGAAGGCCCCGACGCCAGCAGCAGCCCCGGCCAGGGCTGGCTGCGCTGGGGCCAGGGCGAGCAGGCCTTGCGGCTGCCGGTACGCGACAAACGCCGCATCGAACCCGGCCAGCCCGTGGCCTGGGTGGTGGCTGCGCACGGGCTGCAGATCGACAGCGACGCGGCGCCAGACCCCAACCAACAAGCCAGCGCGCTGCATCTGCCCGCCACCGTCTTGTCGCTGCGCCACCTGGGCGAGGTCTGGATGCTGCGGCTGCAGTGCCAAAGCGGCCCGCAGGCGGTGTTTCGGCTGATGCTGACCGGCCAACAGGCGCAAGCGCTCACACCCGGCCAGACGCTGGCGCTGCGGCTCGACCTGGAACTGCTGCACATCATGCCGATCCGCAGCGCCAGCAGCACCTTGACGCCGAAACCGCAACGCTGAGAGCCCCGCACCCGCCGCGCGCGGCGCCGGCCGCACTCAGCCCGACGCCAAGGGGTCGGGCGGCCCCTGATACAGCCATTCGTTGTCAAGCAGCCGCTCACCCAGCACGAGCATGGCGGTGTTGCGGCCCCAGCGCAGCAGGCCGCTGGCGTGAAAAATAGTGCCGTTGCGCTGCGAACGATTTTGCACCCGGGCATTGCGCTGCCAGCGGGTCAAGGCGTAGCGCGCCAGCAGCGCCGGCCAGTCTGGCACTGCCTGGGCCGGCGCGGCTTGCCGCAGCCGACCCAATGTCCAGGCGTCTTCCAGCGCCATCGCCGCGCCTTGCGCCAGGTAGGGCCGCAGCGGATGCGCTGCATCTCCCAGCAGAGCCACCCGGCCCTGCGCGTGCTCGTGCGGTCCACGCAGCGGCGCGCGGTCGTTCAAGGGCCAGAGCTTCCACTGTGCCGCTGCGTCCAGCATGGCCTGCAGCTCGGCGCAAACCGGGCCGAGCGCGCGCTTGAGGTCCCCCGCGTGGGCCTCGTGGCTCCAGCTCTGCGGGTCGGCCCCAGGCGGACCACCGTGACCCTGCCCGAGCACGCCGTGCACCACCGCCACCAGGTTGAACCACTGGCCTTGCCGCACCGGGTAATGCACCACGTGCAGGCGCGGCCCGAGCCAGACGGTAACGGCCTTGTGGCACAGGGTGCGGGGCAGATCGGCGCTGCGCACCAGGCCCCGATAGGCCAGGTGGCCGCTGTGGCGCAGCGGCTGTACGCCCAACAACTGCTCGCGCACCCGGCTGTACAGGCCGTCACAGCCGATCAAGGCCGCCCCGCTGACGCTGGAGCCGTTTTCCAGCGTCACCTGCACCGCGCTCGGACCCGCTTGATAGGCCAGCACGCGCGCGTCCAGCCGCAACCGAACCCCGGCCTGGCGCTGCAGCGCCGTCAGCAACAAGCCGTGCAGGTCGGCGCGGTGCAAAGTGGCGTAGGGCTGGCCGTAGCGGGCCAGGGCCATGGCGCCCAGGCGCAGTCGGCCCAGGCGCTTGGCGCTGTGCGCATCGCGCACCAGCACCTCGTCGGGAAAGGCGGCGCAAGCCTGCAAGTCTTCCAGCAAGCCCCAGTCGTCGAGCACGCGCACCGCGTTCGGCCCGAGCTGCAAACCGGCGCCGACTTCGGCGAACGCGCTGGCCTGCTCCAGCAACTCGACCGCCACCCCGGCGCGCGCCAGCGCCAGCGCGCAGGCCAGCCCCCCTATGCCACCCCCGGCCACCAGAACGTGATCTTTCATGAGGCAGCATTGTGCCGCCTGCGTGACAGCGCAAATTGATGCAACTCAGCAAACGGGTCCAAAGCGAATCATGCAGTGCCGGCCTGCTCATTCAAAAACAATTTCGGCCCGCTGCTGATGCGCCTGCGCCGCCCAGCTCGCCAGTGCGGCATCGGTCGGAAAGAAGTTCGCGCGCTCGTCGAGCTGCAGTTCACATTGCGCGTCGGCCAGGCGCAAGACCAGGCGCACCGGCAGGCCGCGCACCAACTCGCCCTGCTCGGTCAGCTCGCGCCGGGGTGGATGTTCGCGCACCAGCGCGGCCACCGGGAGTGGCTGGCCGCAGACCGCCACCCGCAGGTATTTGCCAAAGCGGCAACGTGCCGTCGGCAAGTCCCAGAGCTGCTGAATCTTCAGGCGCAGCCCGCCGGAGAAACGATCTGGCTGCGCCAGCGCTTGCACGATGACGAGTTCGTCGTCCTGAAACAGGTGGCGCTGGCGCTGGATCAACTGCTCGTCGGCACTGGCTTCCAGCACGGCGCTCTTGTCGTCGAGCTTGAACAACGCGAGTTTGCCGCGCTGGGCGTTGATGAGGCGCAAGTCGCCCACGATGCCAGCCAGCAACACCGGCTCGCGGCTCTCGACCACCTCGGCCAGCGGCGTGCGAACGAAGCGCCGCAGCTCGCTTTCGACCTCGTCGAACAAATGACCAGAAAAATAAAAGCCGATCGCCGACTTCTCCATGCCCAGACGCTCTTTCACGCCCCAAGGCAGCGCGTCTATCAGTTGCGGCTCCTGCGTACTCGAGCCGTGAGCAGCGTCTTGCGCATCCTCGTCCAGCAGGTCGAACAGCCCGCCCTGGTTGGCGTTGGCCGCGCTGGCGGCGGCAAAATCGAAGGCACGCTCGACCGACGCCAGCAGGGCGGCGCGGTTGCGCTGCAGCGTGTCGAAGGCGCCGGCCTTGATCAAGGCTTCGACGCTGCGCTTGTTCAGCCGCGCGCGGTCGACGCGCAGACAGAAATCGAACAGGCTCTTGAACGGTCCGGCGTCAGCGCCCCTGGGGCCCTCGCCGCGGCCTTGACGCGCGGCAACGATGGCCTCGATCGCCTGCTGCCCGGTGCCCTTGATGGCGCCCAGACCGTAACGAATCGACTGCGCGCTGATCGGCTCGAAGCGATAACCACCGCGGTTCACGTCGGGCGCCTCGAACGCCAGGCCCATTTTCTGCGCGTCCTCGAACAACACCTTGAGCTTGTCGGTGTCGTCCATCTCCACCGTCAGGTTGGCGCAGAAAAACTCGGCCGTGTAATGCACCTTGAGCCAGGCGGTGTGATAGGCCAGCAAGGAGTAGGCAGCGGCATGCGACTTGTTGAAACCGTAGCCGGCAAACTTCTCCATCAGATCGAAAATCTCGTCCGCCTTGGTCTGGTCGATCTGCTTCTTGGCTGCCCCGGCGCGAAAAATGGCGCGCTGCTGGGCCATTTCATCGGCGTTCTTTTTGCCCATGGCCCGGCGCAGCATGTCGGCGCCACCGAGCGAGTAGCCGCCCAGCAACTGCGCCGTCTGCATCACCTGTTCCTGGTAAACCATGATGCCGTAAGTCTCGGACAGCACCTCGGCCACCAGCGGGTGCGGGTATTCGATCACCTCGCGCCCGTGCTTGCGCGCCACGAAGCTGGGAATGAGGTCCATCGGGCCGGGCCGGTACAGCGCGTTGAGGGCGATCAGGTCTTCCAGCCGGCTGGGTTTGGCGTCTTTGAGCATGCCCTGCATGCCGCGGCTTTCAAACTGGAACACGGCTTCGGTCTGGCCGCGCGTGAACAAGGCGTAGACCCGCGGGTCATCCAGCGGCAGGTTTTCATAGCAAAAATCTTGCTGGCCCGGGTGGCGCGTGCGTATGAGTTCGCGCGCGATCTCCAAAATGGTCAGCGTGGCCAAGCCCAGAAAGTCGAACTTGACCAGGCCAATCGCTTCCACATCGTCCTTGTCGTACTGGCTCACCGCAGCGTCGCTGCCGGGCTGGGCGTAGAGCGGGCAAAAATCGGTCAGCTTGCCCGGCGCGATCAACACCCCGCCGGCGTGCATGCCGACGTTGCGCGTCAGACCTTCGAGTTTTTGCGCCAGTTCGATCAGGGTCTTGACGTCGTCTTCTTTCTGAATGCGCTCGGCCAGCAGCGGCTCCAGCTCGATGGCGTAGTTGTTTTTGTCGCCTGCCGGCTTCGGACTGGGCGGGTACTGCAGCGTCACCGACACGCCCGGCTTGTTCGGAATCAGCTTGGAGATGCCGTCGCAAAAGCCATAGGAAAAATCGAGCACGCGACCGACGTCGCGAATCGCCGCGCGCGCCGCCATGGTGCCAAAGGTGACGATCTGGCTCACCGCCTCCTTGCCGTACTTGTGTTTGACGTAGTCGATCACGCGGTCGCGGTTGGCCTGACAGAAGTCGATGTCGAAGTCGGGCATAGAGACCCGTTCCGGATTCAGAAAACGCTCGAACAGCAGCTTGTACTGCAGCGGATCGAGGTCGGTGATATTCAGCACATAAGCCACCAGCGAACCGGCGCCCGAGCCGCGCCCCGGCCCCACCGGGCAGCCGTTGTTCTTGGCCCAGTTGATGAAGTCGCTGACGATCAGGAAATAGCCCGGAAACCCCATTTTCAGGATGGTTTCGATCTCGAACTCGAGCCGCTGCACGTAGTGCGCGCGCTGCTGCGCGCGCTGCGCCGCGTCGGGGTAGCGCTGGCGCAGCCGCTGCTCCAGTCCGGCGTAGGAAGATTGGCGAAAGAAGTCAGCCATCGGCATCGACACGCCGTCGATCAGCGGGGTGGGGAAATGCGGCAGTTGCGGCTGGCCCAGCACCAGCGTGAGGTTGCAGCGCTTGCCGATCTCCAGCGTGTTCGCCAGCGCCGTCGGCAGGTCGGCAAACAGCGCTTGCATCTGCGCTGCCGATTTGAAATACTGCTCGCGCGTGAAGCGGCGCAGGCGCCGCTTGTTGCCCAGAATTTCACCGTCGGCGATGCACACGCGCGCCTCATGCGCTTCGTAGTCGTCCGCTCGCAAAAATTGCAGCGGCTGCGTCGCCACCACCGGCAAGCCCAGCCGGGCGGCCAGTTGCACCGTCGCCGCCACGTGGCGCTCGTCGTCGGCGCGGCCAGCGCGTTGCAGCTCCAGATAAAACCGGTGCGCAAACAGGCTGCCGAGTTGCAACGCCAGGTCGGCGGCGCGCTGCCCGTCACCGTGCAACAGCGCCTGCCCCACCGGGCCAGCCTGCGCGCCCGAGAGTAGCAGCAGACCGGCGTTGTGCCGCTCCAGCCAGGCGCGCTCCAGTGCAACCGGGCTGCGCCCGTCGCTGCCGGTCCAGGCGCGCGTGAGCAGCTCGCACAAATTGAGGTAGCCCTGCTGGTTTTGTACCAGCAGCAACACACGCGGCATGCCGTTGTGCGGGTGGCCGGGTACGGCGTGCGGCGTTTGCGCCGCAAAGCCTTGCAACACCACCTCGGCACCGAGCAGCGGTTTGAGGCCACGCGCGCGCGCTGCCTTGTAAAACTTGACCGCGCCAAACAGGTTGTTCAAGTCGGTGATGGCCAGCGCGGGCTGGCCGTCGGCAGCGGCGGCGTCCAGCACCTCGTCGATCCGGTTGCAGCCGTCGACGACGGAGAACTCGGTGTGCAAACGCAGATGAATGAATGAAGATGAGGCTGACAGCATGAATGGGTATCCATTTTTCAAAACAGCCCGCCCGCGCCGGGCGGCAGCGCCTTGCCCGGATCAAGGCAGCAAGGACAGCGCCTGCAGGTAGCGCGGGCTGCGCATCAAATCGTCCCAGGCCCATGCCGTGCCGCTGGGCAACAAGGCGCTGCGGCGCTGCTCGCTGGCCGGATGGGCCTGCCAGCGCCCTTGCCTATGGGCCAGGCTCAGGCCGTCTATCAGTGCGTCAATCGGCGCGCCTGCGTCCACTTGGCATTGGTTGCACAACAGCACCAGGTCGCAGCCGGCGGCCAGCGCGGCCAGCGCGGCTTCGGTGTGGCTGAGCGCGCGGCCTTCGATCTGACGCGCACCGGCCATGCTCAGGTCGTCGCTGAAAATGGCGCCGGTAAAACCGAGCCGATGACGCAGGATATCGTTCAACCAGCGCGACGAAAAGCCCGCCGCCCGTGCATCGACCTGCGGGTAGATGACGTGCGCCGGCATCACGCTGTCCAGGCTGTTGCTGAGCCAGCCGTAGGGGGCGGCGTCTTGCGCCAAAATGGCTTCCAGGCTGCGCGGGTCCACCGGCACGTCAAGGTGCGAGTCGGCCTGGACAAAGCCATGCCCCGGAAAGTGCTTGCCGCAGTTGCGCATGCCGCTTTGCAGCAGGCCGTGCAGCAGAGCCCGGGCCAGCAGCGTGGTGACGCGCGCGTCGGCCGAAAAGGCGCGGTCGCCAATCACACGGCTGCTGCCGTGGTCCAGATCAAGCACCGGGGTGAAGCTGAAATCGACCCCACAGGCGCGCAGCTCGGCGCCGAGCACATAGCCCACGGCGCTAGCGGCCTGGCAGGCCAGCACGGCGGCTTCGCTTTCCAAGCCGGCCTGGCCGCCAAACCAGCGCTGACCCAGGGCGCGCATGGGCGGCAGGTGGGTAAAGCCGTCGCTGCGAAAGCGCTGCACGCGCCCGCCTTCGTGGTCGACGGCAATCAGCAGGTCGGGGCGCACTTGCTTGATCTGGCGGCACAACTGGCTGAGCTGGGCGCGCTTGTGCCAGTTGCGAGAAAACAAAATCACGCCGCCGACCAGCGGGTGCGCCAGGCGCCGTTCGTCGTTCCCGTCCAGAGCGGTGCCGGCGACGTCGATGATCAAAACTGCGGGCAGGCTCATGCTTTTTCCACCACCACGAAGCTGGTGGCGTAATCGGTTTCATCGCTGACGCTGACGTGCGCGCGCAACCCTCTTGCTTCGAACCAGTCTTTCAGACCCCGGTGCAGCACGAGGACGGGCTGGCCACTGGGGAGCTTGTCGATCTCGCAGTCGCGCCAGGTCATGGGACTGCGCAGCCCCAGGCCAATGGCCTTGCTGAACGCTTCCTTGGCGCTAAAGCGCGTTCCCAGGTAGCGCACGCCGCGCTCGGGCCAGCGCGCGCTGCGCTGGCGCCAGGTGATCAGTTCGCTTTGGCCCAGCACTTTTTCAGCCAGACGCTCGCCGTGCCGCTCCAGGCTGGCGCGGATGCGGCGCAGGTCGCACACGTCGGTGCCTATGCCGTAAATCATGGGTCTTGTGCGACAGCAATGCAGCGCAGGTAGTCGGCCACCGTGGCCGCGTAGCCCCGTTCGAGCGCGTCGGCCACCAGCGCGTGACCGATCGAGACCTCGCGCAGGCCCGGTACGGCGCGCAAAAGGGCGCTCAGGTTGTCGCGGTTGAGGTCGTGGCCGGCGTTGACCTCCAGCCCCGCGTCCTGCGCGGCCTGCGCGGCGGCTCGGTAACGCTGCAACTGCGCGTTGCGCTGCGGCGTGTGCCAGGCGGCGGCGTAGGGCTCGGTGTAGAGCTCGACGCGCTCGGCGCCGAGCGCGCGCGCGGCCGCCATGGGCTGCGGGTCGGCGTCCATGAACAGGCTCACGCGCGCGCCCAGCGCCTGCGCCTGCGCGATCAGCGGGCGCAGCAGGTCGGCGTCGGCGGGCAGGTTCCAGCCGTGGTCGCTGGTGAACTGGCCCACGCTGTCGGGCACGAAGGTGAGTTGCTGCAGCGGCAGGCCGCGCCGTTTGAGCTCGCGTGCGACGTCCAGCAGGTTATGCGTCGGGTTGCCTTCAATGTTGAACTCGCGCTCCGGCCAGTCCAGCAGCAACTCGCCCAGTTCGAACACGTCGGACGTTCGCACGTGGCGCTGGTCTGGCCGCGGGTGCAGCGTAATACCGTGCGCACCGGCTTGCAGGCACTGCGTGGCCGCGCGCGTGAGCGAGGGAATGCCCAACTGGCGCGCGTTGCGCAGCAGCGCCACTTTGTTGAGGTTGACCGACAAGGCGGTGTGCGGGACGCGGGGGACTGAGGCCACGGTCATGATGAGAAAGTGTCAAACAAAGAAACGGGATTGGTCTGGGTGACTGGCCCAGCCAGCGCGCGCGGCCGGCTCAAAGCCTGCACATCAAGCATCAATTGTCGGGTTTTGAATACCCGCACGCCGCCATGGTGGTGCAGCAGGGCGCGCAGTTGCGCCTGCAACACCCACAGGGCGGGCGCGCAGGCGCGCAAGGTGGCAATGAACGGGGCCGGTTCGTCCAGCGCGGCTTGCAGCGCCAGCCAGTGTGCGCCCGCGGGCGCCGGCCCATCGCTGGCAGTTGCCAAGCGCAAACCGTGTTCGGGCAGCAGCACGTAGGGCGCCTGCGGATCGAGCGCGGCCAGCGTGGAGCCCTCGTGCGCCAGATCCGGCAGCAGGCCCGTCTGACGCAACAACAGCAGCTCGAAGGCGCGCAAAATGGCTTGCTGCGCGTCGGCGCGCTCGGCCAGCAGTTGCACGGCGCGGGCGAAATGGTCAAACAGGCGCGGGTGCGGGTCGTCGCGCGCCAGCAAGCGCAGCAGCAGTTCGTTCAAATAACTGCCCGACAACAGCGCCTCGCCGCTGGGCATGACGTGGCCGCCCTGCCACTGGGCGGCCTTGAGGGTGCGCACCTCGGTCTGCCCGCCCCAGCTCAGCAGCAGCGGCTGCAGCGGCAGCAGCACCGGACGAAACTGCGAGGTGGGCCGCTTGACGCCCTTGGCGAGCAGGGCCAGGCGGCCGTGCTGGCGGCTGAACACCTCCAGAATCAGGCTGGACTCGCTCCAGTCGTAGCGGTGCAGGACGAAAGCGGGTTCTTCGTTGGCCCGTTTGCTCATTGCTGAAAAGTGTCCTGCCGCCGGGCCGCCCCAAGGCAGGCAAGCCCCCTCGGGGGGCGGCGACCCGCGAAGCGGTGGAGCGTGGGGGCACTATTCATAACCGAACGAGCGCACCCGCGCAGCGTCGTCGGCCCAGCCCGAACGCACCTTGACCCACAGCTCCAAAAACACCTTGCAGTCCCAGAGCTTCTCCAGCTCCAGGCGCGCTTCGGTGCCGATGCGCTTGAGTTTTTCACCGCCCTCGCCGATCACCATGCCCTTGTGGCCTTCGCGTTCGACCACGATGGTGGCGGCGATGCGCTTGAGCGCACCGTCTTGTTCAAACTTGTCGATCACAACAGTGGACGTGTAGGGCAACTCGTCGCCGGTGAGGCGAAACAACTTTTCCCGCACCATTTCGCTCGCCATGAAGCGCTCGCTGCGGTCGGTCAGCGCCTCGCAGTCGTGCATCCAGGGCTGCTGCGGCAGGTATTTTTCGCAAATGGCGAACAAGCGCTCGATGTCGCGCGGGCTCTTGGCCGACATAGGCACGAATTCGGCAAAGGGGTGACGTTCCTGCATGGCGCGCAGCCAGGGCGCGAGTTCGCCACGGCGGCGCACCAGATCGAACTTGTTGGCCAGCAACAGCGCCGGAATGTGGCGCGGCAGCAGGTCGAGCACCTGGGCGTCGGCCGCCGTGAAGTAACCGGCCTCGACCACGAACAGGATCAGATCGACCTCGGCCACGGTGCCGAGCACGGTTTTGTTGAGCGCGCGGTTCAGCGCGTTGCCGTGCCGGGTCTGAAATCCCGGCGTGTCGACAAAGACAAACTGGTTCGGCCCCAGCGTGCGATAACCAGTGATGCGGTGGCGCGTGGTCTGCGCCTTGCGCGAGGTGATGCTGACTTTTTGACCCACCAGCGCGTTCAGCAAGGTGGACTTGCCGACGTTGGGTTTGCCGACGATGGCGACTAGGCCGCAGCGCTGTTGCGCTGGATCGATGGGCGCGGGAGCCTCGGGCGCGCTGGCTTGATGCGTGGCTTCAGCATCTGTAGCGGCGTCTGCGGCGTCTGCGCCCTGGCCTAGGGCGCGTGCCAGCATGGCGTCGAGCTCGGGGTTGGCCTGGGTGGGCACAACGGGAATGGGGGTGGACGCAGGGTCGGCTTGGCGGGGCATGGTAGGCTGAAAATGGCGGCCAGGAGGCACGCACTGGTGGGTTGAAAAGGCGCCCGAACGCAGGTGATTCAGGCCTTGCCGGCAGCAACCGACGCACCGAGCTGTTGCAACAGGGCAGCAGCGGCGGCCTGCTCGGCGGCACGGCGCGAAGCGCCCAGGCCGCGCTGGCTGCAAGCGATCTCGGCTACGCAGCATTCGACGTCGAAGGTCTGCTGATGCGCGTCCCCCCGCGTGGTCACCACGCGGTAGACCGGCAGCTTCATTTTGCGCCCCTGCAGCCACTCTTGCAATTCGGTTTTCGGGTCTTTGCCCAGGGCTCCCATCTGGCCATCGAGCACGGTGTCGCCGTACAGGCGCCGCACCAGCGCAGCGGCGGCATCGAAACCGGCGTCGAGGTAGACCGCACCCAAAATGGCTTCGAGTGCGTCGGCCAGAATGGACGGACGCTGCTGACCGCCCGAGCGCTTTTCGCCCTCGCCCAGGCGCAGGCACGCGGGCAGCCCGAGTCGGCTGGCGATCTCAACCAGGCTGTCTTGCTTGACCAGGTTGGCGCGTACGCGCGAGAGGTCGCCCTCGGGCAGTTGACCGAGCTTTTCAAACAACAGGGCCGAGACGGCCAGGCCCAGCACCGAATCTCCCAGAAATTCCAGCCGTTCGTTGTGGTCGGCGGCGAAGCTGCGGTGGGTGAGTGCACGCAGCAGCAGGCGCGGCTGCGCAAAATCGTGCCGCAAGCGCTGTTGCAGCGCGAGAAAATCAGCCGACAACACAGTTGTCGCTTGGGAGGCTGTGGACCGAAAAGAAGACGACATCAGCGCGAGCTGCCGCTGTACTTGAGCAGCAGATAAGCCGGCCCGAGCAGGTGAATTTCACGCTGGTAGGCGAAGGAAACCACCACCCGCTCACCTTGCTTGACCACCTCCAGATCGCGGCCGGAGACGCTTTCGATGCGGTCAATCTGCGCGGCGCGGTCGAAAAGGCCGCGCACCTCGGTCACGGTGCTGCCGGTAGAGGCTTTTTGCACCGCTTTCTTGACCAGCGTGTATTCGATGTAGGTGGGTACCGCCTGTGCCAGCAGCACGCCGACCAAGGCCAGCACGACCGCCGTCACCAGCAGTCCCAGGAAGGTCAGACCGCGTTGTTGCCGTTTGCCTTGCATGATTTCCATCTTTCCACCGTGCAGGATGACTTCACTCGAACCGGCCAATGCGGCTCAGATCGCCAAAGTTCATCCAGACAAAAAAGGCTTTTCCGACGATATTGGCTTCGGGGACGAAGCCCCAGAAGCGCGAATCGAGCGAATTGTCCCGATTGTCGCCCAGCACGAAAAAATGCCCCGACGGCACGGTGCAGCTGACGCCTTCGATGGTGTAGCTGCATAGATCGCGGTAGGCAAAATCGGTAGCACCGGCAATGAAGGCCGGGCGGTCGTCGTCGTTGAGGATGCCAAAGTGGCGCCCCTGGAGCGTCTCGGTGTACTGGCGCGAATGGCGCAAGGTGTCGGGGTCAAAAAAATCGGGCTCGGCGCTGCGCGGCACCAACTCGCCGTTGATGCTCAGCCGTTTGTTCAAGTAGGAAACCTGGTCGCCCGGCACGGCCACCACGCGCTTGATGTAGTCCAGACTGGGTTGCGGCGGAAAGCGAAACACCATCACGTCGCCGCGCTGCGGCTGCTGGTTGGCCAGCAGCTTGTGGTGGAACACCGGCAGGCGCACGCCATAGTGAAATTTGTTGACCAAAATCAGGTCGCCCACGTGCAAGGTCGGGATCATGGAGCCGGAGGGTATCTTGAACGGCTCAAAAAGAAACGAGCGCAGCACGAACACCGCCAAAATGACCGGAAACAGACCGGCGGTCCAGTCCAGCCACCAGGGCTGGCGCAGCAGTTGCTGCCGAGCCGGCTCGACGTCGTCCAGGCTCTGGCCGAAGCCCTGCTTTTCCAGCGCCGCCAGGCGCGCCTTGTGCTCGTCGAGCAGGCGCTGGGCGGCGCGTTTGCGCTGCGGCCAGAACCAGAATTTCTCGGCCAGCCAGTACAGGCCCGTGACCCCGGTGGCCAGCATCAGCAACAGCGCGAAGTTGCCTTGCACCGCGCCGCCGTACCAGGCCAGCGCGTAGACCGCAAAGGCCGTCAAAACCGCCGCCGTGAACCCGCTCATGGTGTTGTGCATCAGTCTTGCACCTGCAAAATCGCCAGAAAAGCCTCTTGCGGCACCTCGACCGAACCAATCTGTTTCATGCGCTTCTTGCCTGCTTTCTGTTTTTCGAGGAGTTTGCGTTTGCGGCTGATGTCGCCGCCGTAGCATTTTGCCAGCACGTTCTTGCGCAGGGCCTTGATGGTCTCGCGCGCGATCACGTTGCCGCCAATGGCGGCCTGGATCGCCACGTCGAACTGCTGGCGGCTGATGATTTCGCGCATCTTGGCCACCACCGCGCGCCCCCGGTACTGCGACTGACTGCGGTGCACGATGATGGACAGCGCATCGACCTTCTCGCCGTTGAGCAAGATGTCCACCTTCACCACATCGGCCGCGCGGTACTCCTTGAACTCATAGTCCATCGAGGCGTAACCGCGGCTGACCGATTTGAGCTTGTCGAAGAAATCCAGCACGATTTCGCCCAGCGGCATGTCGTAGGTCAGCATGACCTGCTTGCCGTGGTAGGCCATGTTCTGTTGCATGCCACGCTTCTGGTTGGCCAGCGTCATGACCGCGCCCACGTACTCCTGCGGCATATAGAGGTGCACCGTCACGATGGGCTCGCGAATCTCCTCCAGCCGCCCCTGCTCGGGCATCTTGGACGGGTTCTCGACCAAGATGACCTCGCCGTCGGGTTTGGCCACCTGGTAGACCACGCTGGGCGCGGTGGTGATCAGGTCCTGGTCGAACTCGCGCTCCAGCCGCTCCTGCACGATCTCCATGTGCAGCAAGCCCAGGAAACCGCAGCGAAAACCGAAACCCAGCGCCTGCGATACCTCGGGCTCGTACATCAGCGCGGCGTCGTTGAGCTTGAGTTTTTCCAGCGCATCGCGCAGCGCGTCGTATTCGCTGGCCTCGGTCGGGTACAGGCCGGCAAACACCTGGGGCTGCACTTCCTTGAAGCCGGGCAGCGCTTCAGTGGCAGGCCCCAGGTTGTTGGGCAGCTTCTTTTCCAGCGTGATGGTGTCGCCCACCTTGGCGGCCTGCAATTCCTTGATGCCGGCAATGATGTAGCCCACCTCGCCCGCCTCCAGCGACTCGCGCGCTTCGTTGGCCGGTGTGAACACGCCCAGGCTGTCGGCGTTGTAGACCGTTTCGGTCGCCATCATCTTGAAGCGCTCGCCCTTGAGCAGGTGGCCGTCGACCACGCGCACCAGCATCACCACGCCCACATAGGCGTCGTACCAGCTGTCCACGATCATGGCGCGCAGCGGCGCATCGGCTTTGCCTTGGGGCGCCGGGATGCGCGCCACCACCGCTTCCAGAATGTCTTCCACGCCCATGCCGGTCTTGGCCGAACACGGTATGGCGTCGGTCGCGTCGATGCCGATCACGTCCTCGATCTCGGCCTTGGCGTTGTCCGGGTCGGCGTTGGGCAGGTCCATCTTGTTGAGCACCGGCAGCACCTCCACGCCCAGGTCGAGCGCGGTGTAGCAGTTCGCCACCGTCTGCGCCTCCACGCCCTGGCTGGCGTCCACCACCAGCAGCGCGCCTTCGCAGGCGCTGAGCGATCGGCTCACCTCATAAGAAAAGTCCACGTGCCCGGGCGTGTCGATCAGGTTCAGGTTGTAGACCTGGCCGTCGCGCGCTTTGTACTGCAGCGCAGCGGTCTGCGCCTTGATGGTGATGCCGCGCTCTTTCTCGATGTCCATCGAATCGAGCACCTGCTCGCTCATCTCACGATCAGACAGACCACCGCAGCGGGAAATGATGCGATCGGCCAGCGTGGACTTGCCGTGGTCTATGTGCGCGATGATGGAAAAATTGCGGATGTGGTTCATCAGGGGAAGCAGCTCAAACACAGGGGCAGACCCGCTGCGTCAGAGACAGCGGGTCTGCAAAAAAAAGGCGCGTCACTCGCCGACGCGCCCGCAAGCAACAGATCAGAGGGCAGGCTGGCCTGCAACGCCTGCGATTTTATCGAATCGACAGGGTGAATTCAGATTTCAGCAAGGTTCAGCGTGACGGCCGGATCACCGCGAACTGGGCCATATCCCCACGACGAAACAGCACATGAACCGGTCGTGTGCGATCCAGGCGCGCCAGCACCGTCTCCAACGCCCTCAGGTTGGATGTTTCAAAATGGGCCAAGGCCACAATCACGTCGCCTTCGCGCAAGCCGGCGCGCGCGGCAGCACCCTCGACCGCCGCAATGCGCACACCGCCGCGCAAGCTCATCTCGGCCAACTGTGCCGGCGTCAGATCGGCCAGCGTCAGCCCCAGCGCCTGGGCCGGGCCGCCTGCCTGCGGCCGCGGACTCTCGGGAGCGGCCGCACGGGGCGCCGCGCGGGGTGGTTCGAGGTCTGCCACAGTCAGGGTCAACTCGCGCTGCGTGCCACGGCGAAACACCGTGATGCGGCTCACGGTCCCCGGCCGGGTGTTGGCCACCAGACGCGGCAGATCGATCGACTGCCTGATGTCCTGAGCGTCAAAGCGCACGATGATGTCGCCCGGCTCGACGCCGCCGCGGGCTGCCGGCGAATCGACCTCGACCGAGCGCACCAGAGCGCCTCTGGGTTCGCCCAGTCCGATCGCCTCGGCCACTTCGCGGCTGACCTCGCCGATCTGCACGCCAATACGTCCGCGCGTCACGCGCCCGGTGGTGCGCAACTGTTCGGCCACATGGGCAGCCTCGTCGATCGGGATGGCAAACGAAATGCCCTGAAATCCGCCCGAGCGCGAATAAATCTGGCTGTTGATGCCGACCACCTCGCCGCGCATATTGATCAGCGGGCCGCCCGAGTTGCCGGGGTTGATCGCCACGTCGGTCTGGATGAAGCGCAAAAAGTCGCCGGTGTCGCGCTTCTTGGCACTGACGATGCCGGCGGTGACGGTGTTTTCCAGGCCGAACGGCGAACCAATCGCCAATACCCAATCGCCGACTCGCAAGCGGTTGACGTCACCGATTCTGACCGGGCTCAGACCGGTGGCCTCGATCTTGATCACGGCGACGTCGGTGCGCCGATCGGCGCCAACGACGCGGGCTTTGAACTCGCGCTGGTCGACCAAGGTCACCAGCAGTTCGTCGGCGCCTTCGACCACGTGCGCGTTGGTCATGATGAAGCCGTCGGCACTCAAAATGAAGCCGGAGCCGACCCCGCTCGGGCGCAGTTGGTCCGCTGGTTCGCCCGGCGGCTGGGGGCTGCGCGGCAGCACGCCAGGCGGAATTGGAATGCCGAAACGACGAAAAAACTCCAGCATCTGCTCATCCGGCCCAAAGCCGGGAGCGCGCCTGCCGGGCGCGCGCTCGAGCGTGCGGATATTGACCACCGAGGGACCGACTTGATCGACCAGGTCGGCAAAATCAGGCAAGCCGCGCGCCGCCGGCAAGGCCATGGGCGCAGCCGCAGCCTGGGCGGGCGTCTGAGCCGAGAGCGGCTGGTGAACCCACAAGGCCAGCAACCCGGCTGCACCCACGACGGCCGCCGCCGACAAGGCCCACAAAGTCTTGAATGTCTGTTGCTTCGAAGTCATGAAAATCCTCTCGTGCATAACAGCGGCGTTGTCCGCCAAGCCAAGGCCGCAAGCAGCGTTCAGCGCGTGCGCTCGAGCACCTGCGCAAAACGGCGCAGGGTTGATACGGGAACCTCTCCCACCGCAGTCAGCCAATGCTGGCCGACGCGGCGCGTCAGCGAATGCGTGGCACCGATCACGACCGAGTGCTCGCGGCTGTGGCGCTGCGCGTCAAACGGTTCGACAAACAGCGAAACCGAAGCCAGACCGTCGGAAAATACCCATTGCATGGCAGCCGAGGCGCCGGGCAAGGACGGCGCGGCGTCGCCGACGTAGCAACCGATGGGCTGAAAGCCCGGCACCGCTTCGCGCAGACGCCAGCCCTCTTTCTCGGGCGTGGTTTTCTTGAGCGTCGGGCGGCGCACATCGTAGCCCTTGGTGTCACCCATCATGCGGATGAGCTGATCCATGCGCACCGGTGCGTCCAACTGAAGCTCAGAAAAAGCCATTTGCTCCAGCACCGCGCCCTGCTCGCCCAGCGTCTGCAATTTCACCACCAGGCCGGTTCTCCTCTCAGACCAGATGCGGTAGCCAAAGCGCAGCGCATCCCTGGGCCGGATTTCAACCACGTCAGCCAGATGGCCGGCGACGCGCTCGACGCCGTCTTCGCGCACGGTGTAGAAATCAGAAACGGCATTGCCGGGCAGGCGCAGAAAGTCTGGAAACTGTCCGAGCGATTCACGCCGTTCGACCCAGGCGATTTTGGTTTCCGGCGAAAAAGTGATGACTTCGCTGTTGCGGCGAATGGTGGTGCGCGGTGCGCCGGTGAGGGTGTCGACACGCTCGACCTGCTGCACGCCGTCGCTCACGTGCCAGATGCGCGAAGCCGACATCGCCGTACCGACCGACACCACCAGGGTGCCGGTGTAGGCGCGTTCGCGCGAGGCCTCGTGCATGCGCACGAGCCAATCGGTGACGCTGCGCGGCGCCGCCACTGCCCCAGCCTGGGTTTGCGCCTGCAGCGGCGCCGCAAAACCGAGCAGCAAGACGAGCAAGACGGCCAGCGGCCAAGACAGAGTGGCACGACAGGTCAAAGTCAAACCTCCTGGCAGATCAACGCAGCGAAACGCTGTAAGTCGCGTTGCGCAAGAAGCCAGCCGGCATTTGCAGCGCCGACATGCCGCCGTGCTGGCGGTGTTGTGCCAGCAGGGCTTCGAGTTGGGCATCACGCAGCACCGGGCCTTGCGCCGAGCCCACCACGACCACCACCGGCGTGCCGTCCGTCGCGACACCGAGCTGGCGCTGGCCATGTTCAGGCAAAGCACCGACCGACGCCAGTTGCGGGCCGCCGGCAGCGGGACCGGATGCAGCGCCAGACAAACCCTGCAGCATCGACCAGCTCACCGCCAACACCGCCGTCAGCGACGCCACCCCGCTGAGCAGCTTCCAGCGAAAAATCGAGTCATTGGCAGCGCCCTCACCGGGCTGCCGCACCAAGGCCGGCGCCAGGGCCAGCAGCGGTTCGTCCGCTGCTGGCGCCTGCAAGCGCGCATGAAATCCGGCCAGAAAATCCTGCGGAGTCTGCCTGGGCACAACAGGGGCGGCGCCGCGCAAGGCGTCGCTGATCACGTGATAGACGTTCCAGGACGCTCGCCCTTTTTGACTGAAATCGTCTTGCGCGAGCAAGCGCTCGACTTCGTGCGCCGTCAACTCACCATCGAGCAAGGCCGACCACTCTGCGGCCTGATCGATCGCAGACGTCGGCGCATGGGCCGGATCCGACCCCGCGCCAGCCCCGGTTGCGCGGGCCGATAAAGGGTTTTGTGTCTGGACGGCGTTCATGTTTGACTTTCAGTTTTCAGACTCCCGCCACCTCTTGCGACTGAGGCAACGGATATGACATCTACCATCTTTTCCCTGACTGGCGCTCCAACATCGGCTTGATGCGCTGAGAAATCGCCTCGCGGGCCCGAAAAATGCGTGAGCGCACCGTGCCGATGGGGCAGTCCAGCGCCTGCGCGATCTCTTCGTAGCTCAGACCCTCAATTTCGCGCAAGGTGATCGCCATGCGCAACTCGTGCGGCAGCGCGTCCACTGCTTCGTTGACGGCTTGGGCGATTTCCTTGCCAGCCAGTATCGACTCGGGCGTCTCGGTGTCGGCCACTTGCGCATTTAGTTCGCGCTCGAAGCCGGAAGTTTCATCGTCGTCACCCGTTTTCATCTGCGACTGATAAACCAGCGGGTCGCGCTTGAGCTCGAGCAACTGCTTTTTGGCCGTGTTGACCGCAATCCGATACAGCCAGGTATAGAACTGCGCATCGCCGCGAAATTGCGCCAGCGCGCGGTAAGCGCGAATAAAAGTCTCTTGGGCGATGTCTTGCACCAGGTCGCTGTCGCGCACCATGCGGCCAATCAGGCGCTCGACCCGGCGCTGGTATTTGATGACTAACAAGTCAAACGCGCGCGACTCGCCCGCCAAAGTGCGCTGCACCAGCATGACATCGCTATCAGGTGGTGGCGGGGCGGTGTGTTCATCTGGTGTCATGCGCGCGAGGACTATAACCCACTCCAAAATACCGGCTGGCGGCTCATTACTGCTTCGGCCCAGTGAAGCATCAACCGTTCGCCCTGAGCCTGTCCTGAGCCTGTCGAAGAACTCTGCCCGAACGGAACATCCGCCGCCACGGCGCAGGCGCGTTGATTTACTTATGCAAGCGGCGGCCCCTGTGCGGGATGCGGGCGCTGTGCCAGCAGTGCGCGGCGCAGATCACTCCAGCGCGCCGGATCGCTGGCGCGTTCGACCCAGACCCAGCTGCCGCTCTGGTCCGACCGGTGCAGGCGCAGCAGCGCCCGGCTCTGCAAATCAAGCACCAGTTGCACCCGCTGCAAAGCCATGTCGTCCTGCTCGGCAACGCCCAGCCAGCGCCAGCCGCAGCCAGGAACTGACGCGCCGGCGCTGGCCTGCGCATCCCAATGCAACTGCCCCACAGGGGACTGGCGCCAACTGCGCCAAGCCAGCCCGGCCCAGGCCAGCCACAGCGCCAGCCCGGCCAGGCTGCTACCGAGCCGGCCGTGCGCTGGCGGCGCCAGCGTCCAGAACAGAAGAATGAGCAGTCCGAGAGCAGCGAGCAGGCCCAGCAGACCGGCATAAAAAAGGCACGGCCGCACCGGGTAGCGCACCGATGGCGCCGCTCGCATGGCCTCAGGAACGCCTCAGAGGCGGCGAAAAACCAGCGTGCCGTTGGTGCCGCCGAAACCAAAGTTGTTCTTCACCGCCACATCGATCTTCAGATCGCGTGCGCTGTTGGCGCAGTAATCGAGATCGCATAGCGGATCCTGGTTGAAAATGTTGATGGTCGGCGGGCTCTTCTGGTGGTGTACCGCCAGCACGGTGAAGACGCTCTCGATGCCGCCGGCGCCGCCCAGCAAGTGGCCGGTCATGGACTTGGTTGAATTGATCACCACCTTTTTGGCCTGCTCGCCCAGCGCGGCCTTGATGGCGTTGCTTTCGTTGACGTCGCCCAGCGGCGTCGAGGTGCCATGCGCGTTCAAGTAATCGACCTGATCGGCATTCACCCCGGCGTTGCGCAGCGCGTTTTGCATCGCACGGCGCGGCCCATCCAGGTTCGGTGCGGTCATGTGACCGGCGTCGGCGCTCATGCCGTAGCCGCTGAGCTCGGCGTACATTTTGGCCCCGCGCGCCTTGGCACGCTCATATTCTTCCAGCACCAGCACGCCCGCGCCTTCACCCAGCACAAAGCCGTCGCGGTCGCGGTCCCAGGGGCGCGACGCGGTGGCCGGGTCGTCGTTGCGGGTCGACAAAGCCCGCATGGAAGCAAAGCCGCCCACACCCAGGGGCGAGATCGTTGCTTCGGAGCCTCCGGCGACGATCACGTCGGCATCGCCGTACTCGATCTTGCGCGCGGCCTCTCCGATGCAGTGCAGCCCCGTTGTGCAGGCAGTAACCACCGCCAGATTCGGCCCCTTGAAGCCAAAACGCATGGACACGTGGCCAGCGATCATGTTGATGATCGAGGCTGGCACGAAAAAGGGCGAAATCCGGCGCGCACCGCGTGCGGTGTATTCAGCGTGGGTGGTCTCGATCAGAGGCAGGCCGCCTATGCCCGAGCCTATGATGCAGCCGATGCGCTGCGCCGTTTCTTCATCCAGCGCATCACCCACCGGCAAGCCGGCGTCAAGCACGGCCTGATGGGCTGCGGCAATGCCGTACTGGATGAAGGTGTCCATGGTGCGCGCTTCTTTGGCGCTGATGTAGGACTCCAGATCAAAGCCTTTGACTTCGCCGGCGATTTTGCACGCGAATCCGGATGCATCGAAACGGCTGATCAGGCCGATGCCGGAACGGCCGGCAAGAATTTGGGCCCAGGCTTGCTCCACCGTGTTGCCCACGGGGCTGATGCAGCCCAGGCCGGTCACGACAACGCGTCGGCGGCTCATGGACGAGTCAATCCTTCTGGTGCGCCAGCGCGTAATCGATGGCGTTTTGCACGGTGGTGATCTTCTCGGCGTCTTCGTCCGGAATTTCGATGCCGAATTCGTCTTCCAGCGCCATCACCAGTTCAACCGTGTCGAGTGAATCGGCACCGAGGTCGGCGACGAAGGCTTTTTCGTTCGTGACCTGCCCCTCTTCCACTCCGAGTTGCTCGGCAATGATTTTCTTCACACGTGCTTCGATATCGCTCATAAGTCCCTCTGAGGGTGGTTGAAATACAGGCCGCCATTTTAGCCAGGCCGGGATGCTTCCCGGCCACGACTCGCCGGGCGGTTTTGCGACGTTGGAAAAAAATCGACTGGGTTCGCTGCTCAAGCCATGTACATGCCGCCATTGACGTGCAGTTCCTGCCCCGTCACGTAGCCGGCCTGCGGGCTGGCCAGGTAGGCCACGGCGTGCGCCACATCGGCTGGCTTGCCCAGATGACCGAGCGGAATCTGGCCCAGCAGTGCTTTTTGCTGCGCTTCGGGCAAGGCGGCGGTCATGTTGGTTTCAATGAAACCGGGTGCCACGCAGTTGACGGTGATCTGGCGGCTGCCGAGTTCGCGTGCCAGCGCGCGCGTCATGCCTGCCACGCCGGCCTTGGCAGCGGCGTAGTTGGCCTGACCCGCGTTGCCGGACGCACCGACGACGCTGGTGATGCTGATGATGCGACCATAGCGCTGCTTCATCATCGGGCGGATGGCGGCACGGCTGAGGCGAAACACCGCCTTCAGGTTGGTGTCGAGCACCGCGTCCCAGTCCTCGTCTTTTAACCGCATGGCCAGCGTATCGCGCGTGATGCCGGCATTGTTGACCAGCACCTGCAAGCCGCCGTGTGCCTTGACCAGCTGGTCGATCAGCAGCTCAACGGCTGGCGCGTCGTTGACGTCGAGCCTGGCGCCACGGCAGCCATGGGCCGCACCCGGTACGGCCGCCAGCGCCGCACCGATGGCGGCGGCTCCAGCCTCACTGGTGGCGGTGCCGACCACGATCAGACCACGCGCGCACAGTTCGTGCGCAATGGCCGCACCGATGCCGCGCGAAGCGCCAGTGACCAGGGCGATCTGGCCAGAAAATTTCATCTCGGACATGCTTGTGTTCTCCAGATTCAGGCCAGCAAGGCTTTGACATCAGACAGGGTGGCAGGGTCGTACAGGGCGCTGGCAAGCAGCTCGGCGTCGATGCGCCGGGTCAGACCGGTCAGCACCTTGCCCGGCCCACATTCGACCAGGGTGCGGACGCCGCGCGCCTTGATCGCCGCCACGCATTCGACCCAGCGCACCGGAGCAAAAGCCTGCCGATAGAGCGCGTCTCGAATGCGCTGCGGATCGGCCTCCACCAGAACGTCAACGTTGTTGAGCACCGGAATTTGCGGCGCAGCAAAGGCCGTGGCAGCGAGTTGCTGCCTGAGCTTTGCTGCCGCCGGCTTCATCAGGCTGGAATGAAACGGCGCCGATACCGGCAGCGCCAGCGTGCGCTTGGCGCCGGCGGCCTTGAGCCTTTCGCAGGCCTGTTCGACCGCCGCACGGCTGCCGGCGATCACGGTCTGCGCCGGGTCGTTGAAGTTGACCGCTTCGACCACCTCGGCACTGTCGGCGCCAAAGCCCGCCTGCACCTGGGCACAAACCGCCTGCACGCGGGCGGCGTCCAGGCCCAGCACGGCGGCCATGGCGCCCGTGCCAAGCGGCACCGCGTCTTGCATGGCAGCCGCGCGAAAGCGCACCAGCGGCGCGGCCTGCGTCAGCGTCAACGCGCCCGCGGCCACCAGGGCTGAATACTCACCCAGCGAGTGCCCGGCCAGCACGGCTGGCAGCGCACCGCCTTCGGCGCGCCAGACGCGCCAGGCCGCCACACCCGCCACCAGCATCACCGGCTGCGTATTGGTGGTCAAGGCCAGTGCTTCCTTGGGGCCGGCGTGAATCAGTGCGGCCACATCTTCGCCCAGCGCGTCGGACGCTTCTTGCAGCGTGGCCTGCAGCGCCGGGTGATCGCCCCAGGCATCGAGCATGCCCACGGCCTGTGAACCCTGGCCTGGAAAAACAAATGCAAATGGCTGCATGAGAATGTGTGTGTGGATGAAACGGACTGCTGGCGCTCAGCAGATCAAAAATCGAGCAGCACCGCTCCCCAGGTGAAGCCACCGCCGACGCCTTCCAGCAGCAAGGTATCACCCGGCTGAATGCGACCGGCGCACACCGCGTGGTCCAGCGCCAGGGGAATGGATGCGGCCGATGTGTTGCCGTGCTGATCGACCGTGACCACCACCTTGTCCATGGGCAGCTTGAGCTTCTTGGCCGTGCTCTGCATGATACGGATGTTGGCCTGGTGCGGAATCAGCCAGTCGACGTCAGCCGCGGTCTTGCCCGCCTGGGCCAGCACGGTGCGGGCGGTGTCTTCCAGCACCTCGACCGCCAGCCTGAACACCGCCTGTCCGTCCATTTTGAGCAGCGGGCGGCCCAGCACCTGACCGCCCGCCACGTGGCCCGGCACGCACAGAATATCGCTGTACCGGCCGTCGGCATGGATGTCGGTGGCCAAAATGCCGGGCGTCTCGCTGGCTTGCAACAGCACCGCACCGGCACCATCGCCAAACAGCACGCAGGTGCTGCGGTCGTTGAAATCGAGCAGGCGGCTGAACACCTCTGCACCCACCACCAATGCGGTGCGTGCGCTGCCGGTCTGAATCAGCGCGTTGGCCAGCGTCAGGGCGTAAATGAAGCCGCTGCAGACCGCCTGCACGTCAAATGCCGGACAAGCGGCAATGCCCAGCTTGTGCTGCAAAATGGCTGCGGTGGACGGAAACACCATGTCGGGTGTCGAGGTGGCGACGATGATCAAGTCGACCTGTTGCGGCTCTACCGCTGCCGCCGCCAACGCCGAGCGGCAGGCCTGCGCCGCCAGGTCGCTGGCGTAGACGCCATCTGCCGCGAAGTGGCGCGCGCGAATACCGGTGCGTTCGACGATCCAGTCATCGCTGCTGGCCACGCCGCGCTGCGCCAGCAAGGCCACCATGTCGGCATTGCTCAGTCGCTGGGGCGGCAAGCTGCTGCCGGTGCCGGTGATGCGGGCGTAGGGTCTCATGCGCAAGACGAATCGGAGGAATCGGGATCAGACGCGTTTTTGCTTTGCACCGACTGGGCCGCCGCCATCAAAGGCGCGGCGGCGGCAATGCGCTCGCGCACGTTGTCGAGCAAGCGGTTGTGGGCCGCATCATAAGCCCGGCCAAGCGCCTGCTCGAACGCAAACGCATCGGCTGAGCCGTGGCTCTTGAACACCAGCCCGCGCAGGCCAAGCAAGGCCGCACCGTTGTAGCGGCGGTGATCGACCCGTTTTTTGAACGACGATAAGACCGGATAAACCACGATCGCAGCCATTTTTCTAAGAATGCTGCGCGAAAATTCTTCCCGGATAAAACCGCCAAGCATCGATGCCAGCCCCTCGCTGGCCTTGAGCGCCACATTGCCGACAAAGCCGTCGCAGACGACGATGTCGGTCGTGCCGCGAAAAATATCGTTGCCTTCAATGTTGCCGTGGAAATTCAACAGTCCGGAGTTGGCAGCATGGCGCAGCAAAACACCGGCTTTCTTGATGACTTCACTGCCTTTGATGACTTCTTCGCCCACGTTGAGCAAGCCCACGCTGGGCGCCTGGCGCCCGCTGGCGGCCGTCACCAGTGCCGAACCCATGACGGCGAACTGCAGCAGGTGTTCGGCGCTGCAATCGACGTTGGCGCCCAAATCGAGCACGGTGGTGCCGGCGCCGCGCGCATTGGGTATTTGCGCAGCAATCGCCGGCCGATCGATGCCGTCGAGCGTTTTCAGCAGGTAGCGCGCAATCGCCATCAAGGCACCGGTGTTACCGGCCGACACCGCCACCTGCGCCGCACCGTCCTTGACCTGCCGGATCGCCACCCGCATCGATGAGTCTTTTTTGCGCCGCAGCGCGACTTCGACCGAATCGTCCATGGACACGACTTCGCTGGCCGCCACCATGCGGCAGCGCTCGTGCTGGAGCAGCTTCGGCCAGGCAGCCAAGGCCTGCGGCTGCCCGACCAGCAGCAACTGGGCTTGCGGGTGGCTGGACAAAAAAGCCGCGCATGCCGGCAGTGTGGCCGCCGGCCCGGCGTCACCTCCCATACAGTCGACGGCGATGCAAATCATAGAAAAAAACGGCTGCCGATGCTTAGAGCGGGAGTGCGCCCGTGCTGGGCGCACAGAAAAAAGCCCGCATGAACCATGCGGGCCAGCACGTGCTGCGACCGAGCGCCGCCGCGCGAGCAGCGCGCAAGTCCCGCATCAGGCTTCAGACTTGCTCTTGAGCACCTGACGACCGCGATAAAAGCCGTTCGGGCTGATGTGGTGGCGCAGATGCACCTCGCCGGTGGTCGGCTCCAGTGCAATGCCAGGCACATTCAGCGCATTGTGCGAACGGTGCATGCCGCGCTTGGACGGGGATTTTTTGTTTTGCTGAACAGCCATGAGGGGCTCCTGTGTACGGTCGGTGATTTATCGGGGTGCGACTGGTGCTTGCTGCTGCGGGATGCGCTTTTTTGCGACAGCGCAGGAATGCACGCAACAGCCACCCGTGCAAAGCCTGTGATTATATCCCGAAGCCCACCGGACAGCCGAGAGAACGCGAGAGGGACGGCGAATTTCGACATTTAACGTGAAAGTCGGGCCACGACTCACTTCGCTCCCCTCTCCCGTGCGCGGGAGAGGGGTTGGGGGAGAGGGAGAACGGGCAGGACTTTCATTTTTTGGGGCGGCTTTCAAAGTCATGCCCGTTCAGTGCGGCTCGATTTTCAACGCAGCCAGCGCAGCAAACGGATTTTTGCGCGCGCCGTCGGCAGGCCCAGTCAGCGCAGCCGCGTCGGCAACCGGCAGCAGCGGGGCCGGACAAACGTCGTGCAGGGGCACCAAGGGCAAGGCCAGCAACAATTCGTCTTCCAGCAGCTCGTACAGGTTCAGCGGCGGCTCTAGTGCCAGCAGGTCTTCTTCACAAGCGTCGTCTTCAGCGGCGGCGCTGGCTTCGTTGGGCACGAAGCGAAACCAGCGATCCACCTGCAACTCGATCGACACCGGGGTCAGACAGCGCTGGCAGCACAAGGGAACAGCAGCATGCACCTGCAAACGCAGCCAGACCGCAGCCTGGCCGCCGGTGGCTGCCGGGCGCAGTTCGCCGTGCGCCTGCCAATCGACCACCCCAGCGGCCAGCGCGGCTGCCTCGGCGCTGAACCCCTCAGACAAACGATCAAAACGCAGCAGCGGCTCCTGACCGCGCAAGCCGACGCCTGCCTGCGCCAGGGTGCGCACGTCGAGCCGCTCGGGCCGGTTGGGCGGTGTTTTGTCTGGGTGGGGCGAGCTGCTGTAGGACATAGAGGCCGACTATAGCTGCCGGACGGCTCAGACGGTACACCACAGCCCGCTCGGGCGGGTCAACCCCATCCAGATCGCCCAGCCCGAGCTCAGACTCAGCGCCAGACCGGCCAGCCGGATACCCCAGGCGCCGGAAGACGCACCGCGCAAACGCAACAACAGCCAGGGCCCGATCAGCAGGGAAATCGAAGTACCGATGGAAAACAAAGCCATCAGGCTGGCGCCCTGCACGGCGTTGGCCGACAGGGCAGCCATCAGCAAGGCCGAATACAGCAGGCCACAGGGCATGAGGGCCCAGGCCACGCCCAGCACCACCGGCGCGCGCGGCCCCAGGCGCGTGAACACAGGGCGCGCCTTGCGCCAGATGCCCTGCCCCAGGCTTTCGATCCAGGCTGGCTGGCGCGCCTGCCACAGCAGCACCAGGCCCAGCAGCAGCACGGCGACGTGGAACATGGTCCAGACCGGCCGGATGACAGCGGTGTTGCTGCCCAGCCAGGCCAGGCCTTGCACAGTGCCGGCAGCAAAAGCGCCAAACAACGCGTAGCCAAGCATGCGGCTGATCTGAAACGTCCATAAGGCGCGCGTGCTGCGATCGCCGGCGGCGCGACCAATGCCGGCGCAGGCGGCGCCGCACATGACCACGCAGTGCGGGCCTCCCACCAGCCCCATGAACAGGGCGGTGATCGCGATTGAGATCTCCATGGACGGACTATAGCGCAGGCCGCCGGTCAAATGATTTTGGAGAAACGGGCCCGATCCCGATCGACTTGCAGGTTTTTGTCGAACACCATGGCGATCGCGCGCACCAGAAACCAGCCGGTGGAGGTGAGTTGCACGCCGTGCTCGTCGATGCCGAGCAAGCCCTGTGCCGCCATTGCAGCCAATACGCCGAGTTCGCGCGCAAAGTAGGTCTTGAAGTCGATCAGATGCCCGAGCTCGATCGACTCGAACTGAATCTGGCCCTGGCACATGATGGACATGATGACAGCGCGGCGCAGCAAATCGTCGCGCGTCAGCGCCACGCCGCGCACGATCGGCAAGCGCCCCTGATCGAGCGCGTCGTAATACTCGTCCAGCGTTTTCGCGTTCTGGCTGTACGTGGCACCGATGCGGCCAATCGCCGACACGCCCAGGGCGATCAGATCACAGTCGGGCCGGGTGCTGTAGCCCTGAAAATTCCGGTGCAGTCGGCCCTGCCGCTTGGCCACAGCCAACGCATCGTCTGGTAATGCAAAGTGATCCATGCCGACGTACACGTAACCGGCGTCGAGCAGGGCGTGCAGCGATGCCGACAGCATGGCCAGCTTGTCGCCCCCGCTGGGCAACTCTGCCGCCACGATGCGCCGCTGCGGCTTGAACCGAGCCGGCAAGTGGGCGTAGGCGTAGAGCGCAATGCGGTCCGGCCGCAACGCGTTGACCTGCGCCAGCGTGCGCCCGAACGAGCCAGGCGTTTGCAGCGGCAGGCCGTAGATCAGATCGACATTGACCGACTCGAAGCCGATGCGGCGCGCCGCCTGCACCAGGGCAAACACCTGCTCGGCCGGCTGCACCCGGTGCACCGCTTTTTGCACCGCCGCATCGAAATCCTGCACGCCAAAGCTCAGGCGGTTAAAGCCCAGCCGGGCCAGGTTTTCCAGCCGCGCCTCGGTCACGGTGCGCGGATCGACCTCGATGGAATACTCGCCACCCGGTGCCAGCGTGAAATGGCGCCGGATCATCTGCATCAGCTCTTGCAGCTCGGCGTCGCTGAGAAAGGTCGGCGTACCGCCGCCCAGGTGCAACTGCGACAAGCCGTGGCCGCCGCCCACATGCTGCGCCTGCAACTCCATCTCACGCCCGATGTAGCGCAAATACTCGGCCGCGCGCGCATGCTGCTTGGTGATCACTTTGTTGCACGCGCAGTAGTAGCAAACCGACGCGCAAAACGGAATGTGAACGTAGAGCGACAGCGGCAAGGCCATCGATCCCGCGCGCCGCTGCTGCAGCGCCAACAAGTAATCCTGCTCGGTAAAGGCCTCAACGAAGCGATCCGCCGTCGGATACGAGGTGTACCGCGGGCCGGGAATATCGAACCGCTTGAGCAATTCGCTGGAAATGACATGACTCACGAGCTAATCTCCGACGCTGGTGCGCGAATATGCACCACTGGCACGCTGTAGCGCTTGATCTTGGTCAAGCCTGCCGACACCTGCTGCAGCGATCGGTTAAGCTTGCGCCGGATATCTGAAGCATTTCTATGGACTCCCAAAGCATCAAAGTCGCCTGCGCAAGCTGCAATTTGCGCGAGCTCTGCCTGCCGGTGGGGCTCAACCAGGAGGAGATGGATCGGCTCAACAGCGTCATCTCGATCCGTCGGCGCATCAAGCGCGGCGCCTCGCTGTTTCACACCGGAGACAAGTTTCTCTCGCTGTTTGCGGTGCGCTCGGGCTTTTTCAAAACCCATGTCACCACGGTCGACGGACGCAACCAAGTGACCGGTTTTCAGATGACGGGCGAGATCATCGGCCTCGACGGCATCGTCAACGATCACCACTCGTGCGACGCCGTGGCGCTGGAAGACGCCGAGGTCTGCGTGATGCCGTTCGATCAGATCGAACAGCTCTCGCGCGAGTTCACCACACTGCAACATCACGTGCACAAGATCATGAGCCGCGAAATCGTGCGCGACCACGGCGTCATGCTGCTGCTGGGCAGCATGCGCGCCGAGGAACGGCTGGCCGCGTTTTTGCTCAATCTGGTGCAGCGGCTGCACGCGCGCGGCTTTTCGCAATCCGAGCTGATTCTGCGCATGACGCGCGAGGAAATCGGCAGCTATCTGGGCATGAAGCTGGAGACGGTGAGCCGCACTTTTTCGAAATTCGTCGAAGACGGCACCATCGATGTCAAGCAGCGCTACGTTCACATCAAGAACACCGACGCGCTCAATCTGATCGTCAACCCGCAAACGGGCCGCTGAGCCTGCGCCCGAATGGCAGCGGCAGCGCAAGCCTGGTGCGGCCCTGCCCTGGCCCGACCGAATGTCACAACCCCCGAATTCCCCGCCAACCCGCGTGGCGCGCCGCCCGATCCAGGAACTGCCCGATGAGCTGATCAGCCAGATTGCGGCTGGCGAAGTGGTCGAGCGCCCCGCCTCGGTGGTGCGCGAGCTGCTGGACAACGCGCTTGACGCCGGGGCCTCGCACATCACGCTGCGCCTGCAAGCTGGGGGCGTGCGCCTGATCAGCGTGGAAGACAACGGCTGCGGCATCCCGCGCGCCGAGCTTGCGCGTGCACTCAAACGCCACGCCACCAGCAAGATTGCCAGCCTGAGCGATCTGGAGTCGGTCCACACCATGGGTTTTCGTGGCGAGGCCTTGGCCGCCATTGCCTCGGTGGCCGAAGTCTCGCTGCTGACGCGCGCTGCCGAATCAGAACAGCCGCACGGCTGGCTGCTCGATGCCCGCAGTGGCGAACTGCAAGCCAGTGCACGCGCAGCGGGCACCACGGTGCAGGTGCGTGAATTGTTTTTTGCCACGCCGGCGCGGCGCAAATTCCTCAAGTCTGACGCCACCGAACTGGCGCACTGCATCGAGGCCGTGCGCCGGCACGCGCTGGCCCGCCCCGACGTCGGCTTTGCCGTCTGGCACGACGGCAAACTGCTGGCGCAGTGGCGCGCCGTCGATGGCGCTGTCCTGGACGCGCTGCGCCAGCGCCTGGCCGACGTGCTGGGGCCAGACTTTGTGCAACAAGCCCTGGCGCTGCACTGGCCCTTGACATACGAGGCCAGCGCCCTTGCCCAGACGCCAGCGTCCATGCGCGTCTGGGGTTTCGTCGGCCGACCAGACGCCGCACGCGCGCGCGCCGACTGGCAGTTCGTCTACGTCAATGGCCGCTACGTGCGCGACAAAGTCATCAGCCACGCGCTGCGCAGCGCCTACGCTGACGTGCTGCACGGCCAGCGCCAGCCGGTCTATGCGCTGTTTGTGGCACTCGACCCGACCCAGGTCGACGTCAACGTACACCCGACCAAAATCGAAGTGCGTTTTCGCGACAGCCGCGCCCTGCACCAGGCGATCGGTCGCGCCACCGAAGCGGCGCTGGCGCTGCCACGCAGCAGCGCAGCCGACAGCACCCCTACAGCAGATGATCCGGTCGCCACCGCCAGCGCGGCGCACTGGCCGGCCAGCAGCCAGGCTGCGCTGCCTTTTGCGGCGCGCCCCGCAGGCGGCACCTGGGGTCATCAAGTCAGCGACCTGGCCGCACTTTGGGGCCGTGCAGAGCCGCACGCGCAGGCCGACGCCGAAAGCCCGGCGGCGCCATCGGTCGCCTGGGCACCCGCGCCCACAGGGCAGTGCCAAACCGCCACGCCCGCGCCCTGGACGAGCGAAGACGGGCCCCTGGGCCGCGCCCTGGCACAACTGCACGGCGTCTTCATTCTGGCCGAAAACCGCCAAGGACTGGTGCTGGTGGACATGCACGCGGCGCACGAACGCATCGTCTATGAACGCCTCAAACGCCAACTGGCCGAGCGCGCCGTCACCAGCCAGGCGCTGCTGATACCGGCCACCTTTGCCGCCAGCCCGCTGGAAGTCGCCACCGCGCAATCTTGCGCCCACAGTCTGGCCACGCTCGGACTGGAAGTGCTGCCGTTCTCGCCCAAGACGCTGGCGGTGCGCGCGGTGCCGAGCGTGCTGGCAGCCAGCGACCCGGTCGAGCTCACGCGTAGCGTGCTGGCCGAGTTGGCCCGGCTCCCTGCCAGCCAGGCGATTGAACAGGCACAGAATGAACTGCTGGCGCGCATGGCCTGCCACGGCGCGGTGCGCGCCAACCGCCGCCTGAGCAGCGACGAGATGAACGCGCTGCTGCGCCAGATGGAAGCCACCGAGCGCAGCGACCAGTGCAACCACGGCCGCCCGACCTGGCGCCAACTGGACATGAAGGAATTGAACGCCCTGTTCTTGCGCGGACGCTGAATGCAGCGCCGCACGGTCGTCGGCTGGATAAGCTCGCATAATGCTGCCAGCGTTCACCCTGAATCGGCGCCGGGGCTGCGTGCGAACGGCGCGGTCGGCGCCGGATCGGGTTAAAGCCGCCCTTGCAAGCGCTCACGCCATGCCCCTTTTGAACCCGCAAGCGCAGTTGTTGCGCGAGCTGCGCCAGCAGGCGGCGCAGCTTAGCTGTGGCCGCGAACGCGGCGCGCTCGACGAGCGCGTGCTGGCCGCACTGGCGGCGACCCCGCGCGAGCGTTTCGTCCCGGCAGCGCTGCGTGCGCGTGCGCATGAGAACCATGCGCTACCGATCGGCCACGGCCAGACCATATCGCAGCCCTTCATCGTCGCGCTGATGACTGACCTGCTGGCAACCCAGCCGCAGCACGTGGTGCTGGAGATCGGCACCGGGTCGGGCTACCAAGCGGCGATCCTGGCGCGCCTGGTCAAGCAGGTGTACAGCCTGGAAATCATTGCCGCCCTGGCCAGCCGAGCCAGCCAGTGTCTGCGCGAACTCGGACTGCACAACGTCGAAGTGCGCGCAGCCGACGGTCACGCCGGTCTGGCCGCGCACGCCCCCTACGACGGCATCATCGTCACCGCCGCCGCAACCAACGTGCCGGCGGCCCTGCTGGGGCAACTCAAGCCGGGCGCGCGCCTTGTCGCGCCGATCGGCCTGCCAGACCAGACGCAAACCCTCACCGTGCTGGAAAAACAGGCCGATGGCAGCGTCCAGGAACGCCGCGTGCTCAGCGTGGTGTTCGTACCGCTGACGGGTGCTGATGCACCGGCCGATTGAAACCGGCGCAGCGCGCAGGCGTCTGTGCACGCATGCTATTCTTACCCGGTTCCTGCGTCACTGACGCAGGGGTGGTTGCATGGGCCGCCGCAAGGGCGCGTGCACAGCGGCAACACATTCAAAAAGGAAAACAATGAGACTGATTCTGTTGGGCGCTCCAGGTGCGGGCAAGGGTACGCAAGCCACTTTCATCTGCCAGAAGTACGGCATCCCGCAAATTTCCACCGGCGACATGTTGCGCGCCGCTGTCAAGGCCGGCAGCGCGCTGGGTGTTCAGGCAAAAGGGGTGATGGATGCGGGCGGCTTGGTCAGCGACGGCTTGATCATCGATCTGGTCAAGGAACGCATTGCCCAGTCCGACTGCGCGCAGGGATTTTTGTTCGACGGTTTCCCCCGCACCCTGGCTCAGGCCGATGCAATCAAGGCCGCCGGCGTCCAGCTCGACTACGTGCTGGAAATCGATGTGCCGTTTGATGTCATCGTCGAACGCATGAGCGGGCGCCGTTCGCACCCGGCTTCCGGGCGCACCTACCACCTGAAATTCAATCCCCCAAAGGTCGAAGGCCGCGACGATGTCAGCGGCGAGCCGCTGATTCAGCGCGACGATGACCGGGAAGAAACCGTGCAAAAAAGACTGAGCATCTACAGCGCTCAGACCCGACCGCTGGTGGATTACTACCGCCAATGGGCGCAGTCCGAACCGGTCGCCGCTCCCAAATACCGCGCCATCAGCGGTCTGGGGTCGGTGGAAGAAATCACCGCGCGCGTCTTTACCGCGTTGTCGAATTAACGGGCATGACTTTAAAGCCACCCCGGTAAATGAAAGTCATGCCCGTTCTCCCTCACCCCCAACCCCTCTCCCGCACGCGGGAGAGGGGAGCGAAGTGAGTCGCGGCCCGACTTTCACGTTAATCCGCAAGCAGCGCAAGCGGGCCGCGTTTGCGTGCTGTGGCGGCCACTGCAACGCGCCCGCTACTGAGCAAATGAGCGCAACGGGTTTCAGCGCGCCAGAAAATTCGGCGCACACAGGCTGCTAGGGCGTCTGCGCCTGGCGGCCCTGCAATGCAAGCTTTGAAGTGACGCCCGCCGCGCATAACCCGCTGGTCGCATCCTCTCTGGAGCCTTCGCACCATGTCGCACCCGCCCGATTCCCAGCCCGGCACGCCAGCCCGCAACCCAGCCCTCTTCAGCAGTGCCCTGCCCTCTTACCTTAAGCCCGATGACCTGGGCCCGTGGGGCATTTATCTGCAACAAGTCGATCGCGTCACGCCCTACCTGGGCCGGCTCTCGCGCTGGGTCGACACGCTCAAGCGTCCCAAGCGCAGCCTGATCGTGGACGTGCCGATCCACCTCGACGATGGCTCAGTGGCGCATTTCGAAGGCTACCGCGTGCAGCACAACACATCACGCGGGCCGGGCAAGGGCGGTGTTCGTTTTCACCAGAACGTCACGCTGTCGGAAGTGATGGCGCTAGCGGCTTGGATGTCGATCAAAAACGCTGCCGTCAACGTCCCCTACGGCGGTGCCAAGGGCGGCGTGCGGGTCGATCCACGCCAGTTATCGTTGGGTGAGCTCGAACGCGTGACGCGCCGCTACACCAGTGAGATCGGCATCCTGATTGGCCCGAACAAAGACATTCCAGCGCCCGATGTGAACACCAACGAGCAGGTCATGGCCTGGATGATGGATACCTATTCAATGAACGAAGGGACAACCACCACCGGCGTCGTCACTGGCAAGCCGCTGGACCTGGGTGGATCGCTCGGGCGACGCGAGGCCACCGGCCGCGGCGTCTTCACTCTCGGCCTGGAAGCAGCGCGGTTGATCGGCCTGGACGTCGCCAGCGCGCGGGTGGCGCTGCAGGGTTTTGGCAACGTCGGCGGCGTTGCCGCCCAGTTGTTTGCACACGCCGGCGCCCAGGTGGTGGCGGTGCAGGACCATGGCGGCTGCATTTACCGCGCTGGCGGACTCGATGTGCCAGCTCTGCTGGCACATGTGGCGCACTGCGGTTCGGTGGCAGATTTCGCTGCCGCCGAACCGCTAGCCAATGACGCCTTCTGGGACGTGCCCTGCGACATTTTGATTCCGGCCGCCCTAGAGCAACAAATCACGGCCGCCAATGCCGGGCGCATCCAGGCGCGCCTGATCATCGAAGGGGCCAACGGCCCGACCACGCCACAGGCCGACGACATCTTGCACGAGCGCGGCGTGCTGGTGCTGCCGGACGTGATTGCCAACGCCGGTGGTGTGACGGTGAGCTACTTCGAGTGGGTACAAGATTTTTCCAGCTTCTTCTGGAGCGAAGACGAGGTCAACGAGCGCCTGATGAAAGTCATGAAGGGCGCGTTTGCCACCATCTGGCAGGTGGCGCAACAACACCGGGTGAGCCTGCGCACGGCCACTTTCATCGTCGCGTGCAGCCGCATCCTGCACGCACGCGACCTGCGCGGCCTTTATCCCTGAGACCCGCTCACGCCGCTCTACTGCAGGGTTTGCTTGAGTAGCGGCAGATCGGGCATGGGCAGCACGGGAATGCCTTCTTCGATCAGCTCTTGCGCCACCGCCGGGCTGGCGCTGCCCCGTATGCTGCGTGGCTGAATATCGCCGTGGTGCATGGCGCGCGCCTGATCGGCAAAACGCTTACCCACGTCTTCGCAGTCGGCTTGCACCTGCCGCAGAGCATGCAGCAGGTGTGCCTGCGTTTGACTGGCCGACAAGGCAGATGGTGCCGCGCCCGGCGACCGCGCCGGCGTGGCCGTGTCGTCGTTGCGGGCGGCGTGCAGGTTCAGGCGCGGTGCCGAAAGCATTTTCTCGATCTGGGTGTCGCCACACACCGGGCAGCTCAGCAACTGGCGCTGGAGCTGGTTGGTGTAATCAGCCTCGCAGGCAAACCAGCCTTCAAATTCGTGCTGCCGGGCGCAGCGCAGCCTGTAGACTTTCATGTGCCAGATTGTGCGTCAATCGAGGCCGCGGCAGCGCTCGACCATTCGAGCACCCAGTCTCCGCGCAGCACCTGTTGCAGCCAGAGCACGCCAACCAGCGACTTGCCATCGATCAGCGCACCGCTGCGGCACCAGCTCAGCAGCTCAGCCGGACTGGCGCTGAAGACGTCCAGGAATTCCCCTTCGTCGAGCTGTCGTTCGCCCAGGCTCAGACCACGCGCGAACCAGATGTCTATGAGCTCGTCAGAATAGGCTATCGTCGGCGCCAGCCGTCCGGCCCAGGCCCACTCACGGGCGCTGTAGCCAGTTTCCTCACGCAATTCGCGCTGCGCGCAGCTCAGGCTGCCCT
Organism: Hydrogenophaga sp.; assembly: GCF_014773545.1. GTDB lineage: Bacteria > Pseudomonadota > Gammaproteobacteria > Burkholderiales > Burkholderiaceae_C > Hydrogenophaga. The sequence goes on from NZ_SDDV01000005.1 coordinate 102,732, forward strand.
CGCTAGCATCGAGCTTGCCCGCCGGAAACTCGATCATCACCGTCTGCAGCGGGTGCCGGTACTGGCGCTCGAGCACCACCCGGCCGTCGTCCTGCAGGGCAATCACCATCACGGCGCCCGGGTGCAAAACGTATTCGCGCGCTGCCTGCGCCCCGCTGGGCAGGCGCACGGTGTCGCGCACCACATGCAAAAAAACGCCTTGGACCAGCTCGGCGCGCGACAGCGCGGTTTCACGCAAATGGAGGTCTTCAGACATGGCGCAATGCTCGCTGGGCCGCCCTCAGGACTTGCCTTTTTTGTACAGGTAGCAGTAGACGAAACCGGGAAAGGCCAGGGTCAGAAACATCGACGCGGTGGTGACGTAAAACTCCCAGTCCTGCGGCGCGATCTGACCCACCGACTGCTCCAGCGCCAGGCTGAAGGCGCCCACCATGAAATAAAGCAACACCAGTTCGGCCAGCCGCATCCACAGCAGCTTGGGCGCGCGCCGCGGTATCAGCGCCAGCCAGCGGTTGTTGATGAAAGGCAGATTGGCTGCCACCAGCGCGGACAACAAGACCATCCAGACGTATTCGGTTGGAATCATGGGGTGAGAATTGACCTGAAACAAACGGCAGCGGCCGCGGCCAAGCAGGCCGCGTCCGCACAACTACACGAGAGTAACACGGCAACTGACGCTGGATTCAGCGTCACAGCGCGCCGTAGCTGTGCAATCCGGAGAGGAACATATTGACGCCGAGGAAACAAAAGGTGGTGATGGCCAGACCGACCATAGCCCACCAGGCAGCCACCGTACCACGCAGACCTTTGACCAGCCGCATGTGCAACCAGGCGGCGTAGTTCAGGATGACGATCAGCGACCAGGTTTCTTTCGGGTCCCAGGTCCAGTAGCCGCCCCAGGCTTCGGCGGCCCAGAAAGCGCCCAAAACAGTGGCCACCAGGAAAAAGGCAAAGCCGATCGCAATCGCTTTGTACATGATGTCATCTAGCACCTCAAAGCTAGGCAGACGGGCCGCAATGCGCCTGCGCCCGAGCATGATGCCGCCGACAATGAAGGACGCCACGCCGAAGTACAGCAACCAGAACACAAAGCTTTGCGAATGCACGGCACGGCTGAACACCAGCGGCTCGAGAAACAGCGTCACCCCCAGCAACCACAGCGGCGCCAGCTTGTACCAGCGCATCTCGCCCGCGCTTTGCTTGACCAAGTAGGCAAAGGCCAACATGCCAGCAATGGCAAAACCGCCGTAGCCAATAAAGTTGGTCGGCACATGCAGCGTCATCCACCAGCTCTTGAGCGCCGGCACCAACGGTTGAATTTCATGTGCTTCGCGCACCACGGTGTACCAGAGCAAAAAACCGACAGCGGCGCTGACCACCAGCATCGCAAACGCCCCCATGGCGCGATTTTTGTGTTGCTCCTCGTAGTACAGGTACATCATGGTGGTCAGCCAGCAAAACAGAACGAACACCTCGTACAGGTTGCTGAACGGGAAATGCCCCATGCCAGGGCCCATCTGGTGGCTCTCGTACCAACGGACGAAAGAGCCAATCAGTCCCATCAAAATGCCGGCCCAAGCCAGCCGTGAGCCCATTTGCAGGAACGAGTAACTGGCGCGGGTAAACATGCCAATCCAGTAAAAGATCGTGCTCATGAAAAGCAGCAAGCACATCCACAAAATAGCCGACTGGCTGGAGATGAAATACTTGAGCCAGAACACCTCGATCGATCGGTTCAGGTCGGGTCCGGTGGGTGTTTGGTAAAGCCAGATCGCAAGCAGGGTAAAGGCCGCCGTCAGCACCGAGACGGTTTGCACAGGGCGCCAGTACCAACCCACCCAGATCAGCGATGGCACGCAGCCGATCAAGATGTAGGTCTCGTAAATGCTCATGGCCGGGCCATAGACCAGATAGCCCCAGACCGCACCCGCGACAACAAAGGCGGCAAACAGCCAATCCCAAACGCTGCGTCTGGCCAAATAGCCCGGCGTCGAAGTCGCGGAGCTGCCGCCCCATGCGCGCTTTTTCAGCTCAATGGTTTGCGTGACGTTGCTTGTGCTCATGTCTTGCCCTTAAAAAAATCGTTTTTCAAGCGTTCGAATTCAATGTCCGTATCTAGCAGCTTGCGGTTGCTAGACAGCGCCATGCTGGCTTGCGATCCTGCTTCGGGCGCCGGGGTCAGCCAGACCCATAGACGTCGCTCGCGCACATAGAACATGGCAAACGTGCCAATGATCAGCAAGATGAAACCCAGATAGACGATGTTTTTGCCGGGCGTGCGGGTTACTTGAAATACGCTGGCTTGCACGTGCTCAAAATTCGTGAGCTTGAAGGTCATGGGAACCGGGTACAGGAAGCTGTCGCTCAGGCTGATAACGGCCGCGCTCATGAATTTCTGTGTGGCTTCGCTGCGTTCCAGCGGCTTGAGACCCTCGCGCTCGCGGCTGAGCTGGGCCAGCTCGAAAAGCGTGCCGTTGAGAAGGGTCACCAGCACTTCGCTCACGCGCTCGATCTGATCGGCTGGCACGTTGATCTCCAGAAAATCAGACACCGCCTGCAAGCCTCCCGGAGGACTGGGCATGGAACGACCGGCCTGCATGGCCGGTGGCAGCTCGACGCGTTCAAGACCGGCGAACAAGCCAAGCACGCGGGTCGCAGATGAGGCCAGTGCTCCGCCCAGCTCGGGGTGCTCACCCGGCGCGGCCTGCGCAACGAAGCGGCGCACCGCCTCATCGCGCATCAGCGGGTCATGCAAGGCGTGGCGCAGACGCAAAAAACCGTCCATGCGGTCGAGTTCATCGGCCGGAATGCGCAGGTAGCGGAAATCTGCTTGCAATTCTTCGCGCACGCCCAGCATGAACATGCGCGTGCCGTCAATTTCAAACGGCAGCATGAAATTGTGGAATTCGATTGCCTGACCAGCGGCGTCGCGCAGCCGGTAGGTAATGCTGGGGCCGACATTGCGCAAGTCGCGCTCGGTCACGGTCAAGTGACCCGCGCCAAGCCGGCCCTGAATCGCGCGCTGCAGACCGCCCTCGGCGCTCAAATTCAATCCCGGCGCGACCGTGGCGTCGGCAAAATTCTCCACATTCATCAAACGCAACTCAGCGAATTCAAGCGTTTTTTCTGGGCCCACACCGCGCAGCAAGGCCGAACCACCGATGGTGCCGTTGATCTCAAACGACTGGGCAGAATCACTCAGAGAAACCGCCTGCAAGGTGACCGGCGAGCCGCCATCGGCATAGCTGGACTGAAAGATGTTGACGCCACGGTGGTAAAAGGGCTCGTTGACTTCGATCAGCGCTTCGGTTTTATTGCCGCTGTCGTGGTCATGAATCACGACCAGGCTGGCATAGCGCTTGGACATGCCGTTCGGGTGGTATTCGTGAATAAAGTCTTTGAGCTCGATGGAAAAAGGCAGATCCTGCAGCAGCACGCCGTCGGCCCGCGGCAAGATGGCGGTGTGAGCCACGCTGCCTTCGGTCACCAGCAGATTGCCGCGGAAGGTGGGCGTGTGGGGTGAGAGCCTATGCTGAGCCGGTACGTCGGCGATCAGTCCGCTGCCGCTGAAAGGCACTTTGTCGTGAAACAGCATCTGAACGCGCACCATGAAGGCGCCGTCGAGCAGGCCACCGACGCAAATCAGCACGATGGCACTGTGCGCCGCCAGGTAGCCTATCTTGTTGAACGCTCCCGCCTTGGCCGCCACCATCCAGCCGGTGCCGCTGGCGCCGGTGCGTGACTGCAGCTTGACGCGCCAGCCCGCATCCAGCAATTGCGCACCAATGCGCTGCGCCGCTTGCTCAGGGTTTTCGTCCAGCACTGCCTCGGCCCGATGCGGGAAAGACTTGAGGCTTTGCTCGCGCATGTTCTCCTTGAACGCCTTGTAGTCGGTAATTATTTTTGGCGTGCTGCGAATGATGCACAAACTGGTGCTGAGCACCAGAAACAGCATGATCAGCATGAACCACCAGGCGCTGTAGACCGTAAACAGGTCTACGCTGGCAAACACTTCGGCCCAAAAAGGACCAAATTTGTTAACGTAGTTATTGGTCGGCTCGTTTTGCTTGACCACAGTGCCTATCACCGAGGCAATCGAGATCACCGACAACAGCGCGATGGCAAAGCGCATCGAGGCCAGCAATTCGATCCAGTTGCCCAACAAGCGCGAAGCGTAGCTCTGTGGCTGATCTTGGGTGGTTGCGGTCATTGAAGCGTAGATGAGATCGTAAGAATCCGTGACTGAAGTTGTCTGGCAGCAGCCAGCCTGCCCAAACACACGGGTGTAGTGTGGCAAAGCCTGAATTTAGTTCCAAACAGACTGGAAATTTAACACGACGACAAAGTCATGCGTCACTTTGGCGTCACTTTGGCGGCAGCGAGCCACTGGTGTGGTCGGCTCGGCCAGCGCCCCATCTACCTGCATGCACGCAAAGCCTGTCGGCCTGGGTGCATGATCAAGCCGCCCTGAGGTCCGCGCAGGCCTTCAAGCTGCAAGCAAGGCAGTGATGGCCTGCGCACACAAGACCATCAGACCCCCTGGAACCAAGCCCAGCAGCAGCACCAGCGCACCATTGAGGGAAAGCACCGAGCGAACATCGGCGCCCGCAACGATGGCAGCAGACTGGGTAGGTGCGTCAAAGTACATAATCTTAACCACGCGCAGGTAGTAAAACGCGCCAACGAGAGACATCAGAACGGCAAAAACAGCCAAGCCGACGAAAAATACCGAAGGCGAAGCCAGCAGGGCTTGCAGCACCGCCAGCTTGGCGTAAAAGCCAACCATGGGCGGAATGCCAGCGAGCGAGAACATGCAGATGGCCATGATCGCGGCCACCAAGGGACTGCGTTGATTCAGGCCGGCCAAGTCGCTGATCTGCTCCGATTCAAAACCACTGCGCGAGAGCAACAAGATGACGCCGAACACACCCAGGGTGGTCAGGACGTAGGTGACGACGTAAAACATGGATGCACTGTAGGCGGTGACCATGTTGGCGCCATCGAGCCCGTCAGCGCCCTGAACCACACCCGCGAGCAGGCCCAGCAACATGAAGCCCATTTGTGCGACGGTGGAAAACGCCAGCATGCGCTTGATGTTGGTCTGAGCAATCGCCGCTAGGTTGCCCACCAGCAGCGAGGCCACCGCCAGCACGCCAAGCATTTGCTGCCAGTCGATCGCCAGCGGCTGCATGCCCTCGACCAAGAGACGAATCAGGACGGCGAACGCCGCCAGCTTGGGCGCGCCTGCGATGATCAGCGTAACCGCCGTGGGCGCACCGTGGTAGACGTCGGGCACCCACATGTGAAACGGCACCACGCCCAGTTTGAAGGCCAGGCCAGCGACGACGAACACCAGCCCCAGAATCAGCACCTGGGTCGAACCCTTGAGGGTGGCTTGCCCACCGGCGATCGCCTGCATCACCTCGGCCAGGTCGAGCGAACCGGTGGCGCCGTACACCATCGACAGACCGTAGAGCAAAAAGCCGCTGGCCAGCGCGCCGAGCATGAAGTACTTCATGCTGGCCTCGATGGCCTTGGGGTCATCACGCCGCAGCGCCACCAGCGCGTAACTCGACAGGGTGAGCAACTCCAGGCCCAGGTAGATGACGACGAAGTTATGACCGGAGATCATGACGAACATGCCCAGCAACGCAAACAGCGACAGCGTGAACAACTCGCCCCCGCGCAGCATGTCGCGCCCGCCGGCGTAGGCACGACCGTAGACCAGCGTGACCATCATGGCCAGCGCAGCAAAGCACTTGAGCCAGTTACCCATGGGGTCGCTGACGATCATGCCGCCAAAGCCGACGATGGTGATGCCGCTGCTGGCTTGGTAGCCGGTCAGCAGCGCCGCCGCCGCCAGAGTCAGCAGGGTCAGCGCGTAGGTGGAGTCGCGCAGCGGTGATTTGACCGCCAGATCGAGCAGCAAAATCACGCAGGCCATCACCAGCAGCAGAATTTCCGGGTAAGCCGCGACCCAACTGAGGTTGTCAATCATGTAAACGTTCTCTTGCACTTGTGGTCAGACGCGAACTCAGTTCAACTTCGAGATGGCGACGTGGCGCAACAACTCGGCCACAGCAGGGTCCATCACGTCGGTGAAAGGTTTGGGGTAGACGCCCATGAACAGCACCGCAACAGCCAGCACCGCCATGATGAAAAACTCGCGCGCATTCAAATCGACTAGATTTTTCACGTTGTCATTGGCCACCGGCCCCAGGTAGACGCGCTTGAACATCCAGAGCGAATAGGCGGCACCGAAAATCAGCGCGCTGGCAGCAGCAGCGCCGATCCAGAAGTTGGCCTTGACCGCCGCCAGTATCACCATCCACTCGCCGACAAAACCGGCCGTGCCGGGCAGACCGGCGTTGGCCATGACGAACAGCAGGGCAAAAGCCGTGAACACCGGCATGGTGTTGATTACGCCACCGTAGTCGGCGATATTGCGCGAATGCACACGGTCGTACAAGACGCCAATGGCCAGGAACATGGCGGCCGATACAAAACCATGCGCGATCATCTGCACAATGGCGCCCGAGACACCCAAGTCGCTGAAGACGAAAAAGCCCAGGGTGACAAAACCCATGTGCGCCACCGACGAATAGGCGACCAGCTTTTTCATGTCTTGCTGCACCAAGGCGACCAGGCCGACGTAGACCACCGCCACCAGCGACAAGGCAATCATCAGCCAGGCCCACTCGGCCGAGGCGTCGGGCAGGATGGGCATGGAAAAGCGCAGAAAACCGTAGGCACCGAGCTTGAGCATGATGGCCGCCAGCACCGCCGATCCGCCGGTGGGGGCTTCAACGTGCACGTCGGGCAACCAGGTGTGCACCGGCCACATGGGCACCTTGACGGCAAAGGCGGCAAAGAAGGCAAAGAACAGCAACGTCTGCTCGGTTGAACTCAGCGGCAGCAGGTACCAGGTGGCGAGGTCGAAACTGCCGCCCGATTTGTTGAAGAGGTAGATCAGCGCCACCAGCATCAGCAAAGAGCCGAGCAAGGTGTAGAGGAAAAACTTGAAGGCAGCGTAGATTTTGTTCGGCCCGCCCCAGATACCGATGATCAGGTACATCGGAATCAAGGTGGCCTCAAAGAAGACGAAGAACAGCAGCGCATCCTGGGCGCTGAAGACGCCTATCATCAGGCCCGACAGAATCAGGAAGGCGCCCATGTACTGGTTGACGCGCTCGGTGATCGACTCCCAGCTCGCCAACACCACGATGACTGTGATGAAAGCGGTCAGCAACACCAGCCAGAGCGAGATACCGTCCACCGCCAGGTGGTAATGCACGTTGAAATGATCGATCCAGACCCATTTTTCAACGAACTGCATGGCAGCCGAGCCGACCTCAAAACCGGTATAGAGCGGAATGGTCACGGCCAGACTCAGCAGCGCCGAGAGCAACGCAATCCAGCGCACCGCGCGCACCTGATCGTCGCGCCCCAGGGCCAACAAAACGACACCAAAAAATATCGGCGTCCAGATCGCCAGACTCAACAAACCCATCTTATTTTCCTTCTTGTTCTTAGTTGGCGAACCAGACAAAGTAGGTCATGAACAGCAGCACGCCAACGATCATCACCAGCGCGTAGTGGTAGAGGTAGCCGGTCTGGGCACGGCGCAGCACCGCAGCGACGCGGTCGACCAATTTCCAACTTGCATTGACCATGCCCGCCTCGATCACACCCTCATCGCCGCCCTTCCACAAACCGAACCCGATGCCACGAGCACCGCGCGCCAGCACGTTTTCGTTGAACCAGTCGAGGTAGTACTTGTTTTCCAGCAGCGTCACCAAGGGGCTCAGGCGTCTGGCCAGCACCGCTGGCAGCGCGGGGTTGACCATGTACAAATACCAGGCTGCCAGCGTTCCAGCCAAGGCCAGATACAGCGGCGGGGTGAAGAAAGCATGACCGACCAGACCCAGCGGCGTGGTGAACACCTCGCCAAACTTGGCCAAGCCGGGATGCGCCTGGGTGTCAATGTAAATCGCATCGGCCAGGAAGCCGCCGAACAGCATGGCGTCGATCGTGAAATAGCCGATCAGCACCGAAGGAATGGCCAGCAACACCAAGGGCAGCGTGACCACCCAGGGTGACTCGTGCGGTTTGCCACTGTGCGCAGCATGCCCATGATCGTCGTGGTGGGCGTCGGGATTTTGATCGTAGCGCTCCTTGCCATGAAACACCAGGAAGTAAAGCCGAAACGAATAGAAAGCGGTGACGAACACGCCGGCCAGCAAGGCGTAATACGCCACGCCCGAAGCCCACTGGTTGCTGTACTTGACGGTCTCAATGATGCTGTCTTTTGAAAAGAAGCCGGAGAAGAATGGCGTTCCAACCAAGGCCAGCGTGCCGAGCAAAAAGGTGATCCAGGTGATAGGCATGTACTTGCGCACCGCACCCATCCAGCGAATGTCCTGGTTGTGGTGCAAGCCCATGATGACCGAACCGGCGGCCAGGAACAGCAGCGCCTTGAAAAAAGCGTGCGTCATGAGGTGGAACACTGCCACCGAGTAGGCCGATGCGCCGAGCGCGACCGTCATATAACCCAATTGCGACAGCGTAGAGTAGGCCACCACGCGCTTGATGTCGTTCTGGATGATGCCGAGCACACCCATGAACAAGGCGGTGACCGCGCCGGTGATGAGGATGAAATTGAGCGCGGTATCAGACAGTTCGTACAGCGGCGACATGCGCGCGACCATGTAAATGCCGGCCGTCACCATGGTGGCGGCGTGAATCAGGGCCGAAATGGGGGTTGGGCCTTCCATCGAGTCGGGCAGCCAGACGTGCAGCGGGAACTGCGCCGATTTGCCCATGGCGCCGATGAACAAACAGATGCAGATGACCGTGATCAGCATCCAGTCGGAGCCACCAAACGGGTTGGCAAAACCTATTGCGCTCAGCTCGTCGGCCTGAGCGAATATCTCACTGTAGTTGAGCGTTCCGGTGTAGGCGACGATCAGGCCGATGCCGAGAATGAAGCCGAAGTCGCCTACGCGGTTGACCAAAAATGCCTTCATGTTGGCAAAAATGGCGGTCGGTTTGTTGTACCAAAAACCGATCAGCAGGTACGAGACCAAGCCCACCGCCTCCCAGCCGAAGAACAGTTGCAGCAGGTTGTTGCTCATCACCAACATGAGCATGGAGAAGGTAAAGAGCGAGATGTAAGCGAAGAAGCGGTTATAGCCCTCGTCTTCTTCCATGTAGCCGATGGTGTAGAGGTGCACCATCAACGAGACGAAGGTGACCACCACCATCATCATGGCCGACAAGCCATCGATCAAAAACCCGATCTCCATCGTCAGGCCACCAACCACCATCCAGGTGTAGATGGTCTCGTTGAAGCGCGCTCCGGCCAACACCGCGTCCAGCGTCAGGGCGGACAAAACAAAGGAGATCAGCACGCCCAGGATCGTCAGGCTGTGCGAGGCGCGCCGCCCGATCAGGTTGCCGCCCATGACGGTACCCAAAATGCCGGCCAGCGCGGCGCCGACCAGCGGAGCCAGCGGAATAGCCAGCAGCATGCCAGCAGATAAAGTGGTGCTCATGGTATTCAGACCTGTTCTGCTGCGGGCTTCAACCCTTGAGGGTGCTGATCTCTTCGACACTGATGCTGGATTTCTTGCGGAACACCAACATCAGAATCGCCAGACCGATGGCCGACTCGGCGGCCGCCACGGTCAAAATGAAAAAGACAAACACCTGCCCGTGCAGGTCGCCCAGAAAATAGGAGAAAGCGACGAAGTTGATTCCCACCGCCAGCAACATCAGCTCGATGGACATCAGCAGCACGATCAGGTTGTTGCGGTTGAGGAAAATCCCGACGATGGAGAGCGCAAATAAAAGCGCGCCGACGGATAGAAAGTGACCCAGGGTCAGCGTGGTGAGCGTCATAGCTGGCCTTTCGCAGCGTCGGTCTGCGCGACAGGTGCAGGCTCATTCTTCTGCGTCGCCGTCATCGGCAGCACCCGCAGACGGTCTTGCGCACGCACGCGCACCTGCAAACTCGGGTCGATCGCTTTGCTGTCCTTGCGTTGACGCAGCGTCAGCGCAATGGCGGCAATCATCGCCACCAGCAAAATCGCGCCAGCGATTTGAATCGGATACAGGTATTCGCTGTAGAGCAGCAAGCCCAGCTCATGGGTGTTGGAATAGCCAGCTGCGTGGATACCGGTACCGGGTGCATCGGGGTTGCCGCTCACCGTCGGAAAGCCAACCCAAAGCACTGCAATCAATTGCAGTGCAACCAATGCTCCGACCAAGGCGGCGAGCGGAAAGTGCTTCCAGAAGCTGCGGCGCATGCGATCAGTTCGGATATCCAGCATCATGACCACAAACATGAACAGCACCATCACCGCACCGAGGTAGACCAGCACCAAGGTCAGGGCGAGAAATTCGGCCTTGAGCAGCAACCACAGGCATGCAGCCTGCGAAAAGGCAAGCATCAGAAAAAGCACTGCATACACCGGGTTGCGGGCGGTGATGACGCGAAAGGCTGAAAACAGCAATATGGCTGAGAACAGATAAAAAAAACCGACGGTGTAGTCCATGGGCGCTTGACGGTAAGTGGAGCGTTAGGCAGGGGCAGCGAGCGTTAAGCGAAATGGGTGCAGGCAGACTCTTGGCGGCTCTGTGTGGCAAATTCTGAACCATGCGCCAAGGTTTCAGCGGTATTTGGCATCGGCGGCCCTGGCTGCGGCAATTTGTGGCTCGAAGCGATCCCCCACCGCCAGCAGCATGTCTTTGGTGAAATACAAGTCACCGCGCTTTTCGCCGTGGTATTCCAGAATGTGCGTCTCGACGATGGCGTCGACCGGACAGGCTTCTTCGCAAAAGCCGCAGAAAATGCACTTGGTCAGGTCGATGTCGTAGCGCGTGGTGCGACGGCTGCCGTCGGCGCGCGTGTCCGACTCGATGCTGATGGCCACTGCCGGGCAGACCGCCTCACACAGCTTGCAGGCGATGCAGCGCTCTTCACCGTTCTCATAACGACGCAGCGCGTGCAGACCGCGAAAACGCGGCGACAGCGGTGTCTTTTCTTCAGGAAACTGCAGCGTCACCTTGCGGCGAAAAGCGTAGCGCCCGGTTAGAACCATGCCTTTGAACAGTTCAACCAGCAAGAAGCTCTTGAGAAAATCGCCCAGAGAAAAAGGCGCGACGACAGTCGGGGTATCAGCGGTGGTAGACATGATGGTGCGCCCGGTTTTCAGTTCCAGATATTCCAGGGGGACTGCATCAGCGCGCCGACCAGCACCAGCCAAATCAGCGTGATCGGAATGAAAACCTTCCAACCCAGGCGCATGATCTGGTCGTAGCGAAAACGTGGAAAGGTGGCGCGAATCCAGATAAACAGCGAGACGACGAAGCAAGTCTTGAGTCCCAGCCAGATCCAGCCCGGAATGGCGTTGAACAGCGGGGTGTCTATGGGCGGCAACCAGCCACCCAGGAACATCAGCACCGCCAGGATAGAGATCAGCCACATGGTGGCGTATTCGGCCAGGAAGAAGGTGGCAAAGCCCATGCCGGAGTACTCGACCATATGACCCGCCACGATCTCGGCCTCGCCCTCGACCACGTCAAAGGGATGGCGGTTCGCCTCGGCCACGCCGGAGATCAGGAATACCAGAAAAATGGGCAGCAGCGGCAGCCAGTTCCAGGACAGGAAGTTCAGCCCCATGTCGGCACCCATGCCGCTGGCCTGCGATGCGACGATGTCGCCCAAGTGCATGCTGCCCGCCGTCATGATGACGATCAGGAAGCAAAAACCCATGGCGATTTCGTAGCTGATCATCTGTGCCGACGCGCGCAGCGCGCCCAGGAAGGCGTATTTGGAATTGGATGCCCAACCGGCGATGATGACGCCGTACACCTCGAGTGAGGTGATGGCCAGAATCAGCAATAAGCCGGCGTTGACATTGGCCAAAATGGCCTCGGGGCCAAACGGAACGGCGACCCAGGCCGCCAGCGCCGGCATGATGGCCATCACCGGGCCCAGCCGCAGCAGTCCTTGGTTGGCCGCTGCCGGACTGATAATCTCTTTCGTCAGCAGTTTGAGGGCGTCAGCAATCGGTTGCAGCAAGCCAAACGGACCGACGCGGTTGGGCCCCATCCGCACCTGCATGAAGCCGATCAGCTTGCGCTCCCACAGTATGAGGTAGGCCACCGCACCCAGCAGCGGCAACAACACGGCAATGATTTTGATCAGATTCCACAGCACCGGCCAGGCCGCCGTGCTCCACCACGGGGCGGCAATCAGGCCCAGGCCGCCATAATAAATTGCGTCAATCATGCTCAGACTGCTCCCCTGCTGGCTGCGCCATTGGTTCTGCCGACTTGGGCGTCGGCGCTGCGCTGCAGCGCAGCGGCGCGCCGCACCAAAGCATCAAGCTGGTAAATCGAGGCCACGCAAGGTGCTTGGCGCGCCGGTCTCAGGTCGGGCACGGCCGTACTGGCGTTGCACAGGCGCGCGGCGTCGACCCGCTCGCCCGACGTCACGCCAGGCAGCAGCGCTGCCAGCACCGCCTGCGAGGAATCGGCATCAAAACCGGGCAAGCCCAGCAGGTTAGCCAGCACGCGCAGCAGCTTCCAGGCCGGACGGGTATCGGCCAGCGGCCGCACCACGGCATGAAAGCTCTGCAAGCGCCCTTCGGCGTTGACGAACGAGCCCGAGGTTTCGGTAAACGGCGCCACCGGCAACAACACGTCGCTGATGTCCAGGTTGGTTTTAAAGGGGCTGAGCGTGACCACCATGTCGGCCGATTGCAGACCCGCGCCGCCAAGCGCGCTGTCGCTGTCGGGTTCGGCATGCAACAGCAGCACCGCCTTGAGGCCACCAGCGAGCATCTGCTGTGCGTTGAGTCCACCCGGCCCGGGCAAGGCGTGCGCCAGTTGCGCGCCAACGGTATTGGCGGCTTCGCTGAGGTAGCCTACGCTGGCACCGGTCTGCTGCGCGATCCAGTTGGCCAGCGCCAGCAAGCTGGCGGCTTTTTCATGGTGGGCGGCGGCGTTGCCCAGCAAGACAGCTTTGCGCTCGCCACCCAGCAGCGACAGCGCCAGCGCGCGCGCCGCATCGCTCACCACGGCGTCCACCGGTGGCTTGGCACCGGTTTGCTGCCCCACGGCAACGGCCACGCCAGCGAGTGCGCCGACCCAAGTGGCGCTGTCGGACAGCAAGGTGTTGCGCACAGGCATGGCCCAGTCGGGCGCTTGCTCAAGCAGCGCGCTGACTTGGCATCCCTGGCGCACTGCCTGGCGGATACGCTGGGCAAACAAGGGATGGTCTTTGCGCAGGTTCGAGCCGATCACCAACACGCGATCGAGGCGGGACAAAGCGGCCACCGGCAGACCCAGCCAACGCGCCGAACCCGCTGCTGCGACATTGGAAAAATCGGCGTGGCGCAAGCGGCTGTCTACGTTTTCACTGCCCAGGCCGCGCACCAGCGCGGCCGCCAGCGCCAGTTCTTCCAGGGTGCTGTGCGGGCTGAGCAGCGCGCCGATGGCAGCCGCACCGTGTGCGCTCTTGACCTGCTTGAGACCGTTGGCGACGTATTCAAGCGCGGTCTGCCAGCCCACTGTCTTCCAGACCCCGCCTTGCTTGATCATGGGTGCTTGCAAACGATCGGCGCTGTTGAGGGCTTCGTAGGAGAAGCGGTCACGGTCGGCGATCCAGCACTCGTTGACGGCTTCGTTTTCCAGCGGAACGACGCGCATGACCTGCTGGTTTTTCACCTGCACGATCAGGTTGGCACCGGTCGAGTCGTGCGGGCTGATCGATTTGCGGCGCGACAATTCCCAGGTGCGCGCCTGGTAGCGAAATGGTTTGCTGGTCAGCGCACCGACCGGGCACAGATCGATCATATTGCCCGACAGCTCGGAATCAACGGTTTGACCGACGAAGGTTTCGATCTCGGCGTGTTCACCGCGATGCGACATGCCTAACTCCATCGCGCCGGCGATTTCCTGACCGAAGCGCACGCAGCGCGTGCAGTGGATGCAGCGGCTCATCTCCTCCATCGAAATCAGCGGACCGATGTCCTTGTGAAACACGACGCGCTTTTCTTCTTCGTAGCGCGAACGGGCCGCGCCATAACCGACCGCCAAGTCTTGCAACTGGCATTCGCCGCCCTGATCGCAAATGGGGCAGTCCAGCGGGTGGTTGATGAGCAAAAACTCCATCACCGACTGCTGCGCCTTGATCGCCTTATCGGACTGGGTACGCACCACCATGCCCATGGTCACCGGCGTGGCGCAGGCCGGCATGGGTTTGGGCGCTTTTTCCACCTCCACCAGACACATGCGGCAATTGGCGGCGATGGAGAGCTTCTTGTGATAGCAAAAATGCGGAATGTAGGTGCCGGCCTTTTCTGCCGCATGCATGACCATGCTGCCGGCTGGCACCTCCACCTTTTTTCCGTCGAGTTGGATTTCTATCATGTGCTTGGCTTGTCTCAGACGCTGGCCCGAACCAGGGAAGTCTTGTGTGCGATGAAATGTTCGAACTCGGGGCGAAAGTGCTTGAGCATGGCGCGCACCGGCATGGCTGCGGCTTCGCCCAGGGCGCAAATGGTGCGGCCCATGATGTTTTCGGCCACGTTGTCGAGCAGCTCCAGATCGGCTGGCCTGCCCTGTCCGCGGTGGATGCGGTCCACCAGGCGCCAGAGCCAGCCGGTGCCTTCGCGGCAGGGCGTGCACTGGCCGCAGCTCTCGTGCATATAGAAGTACGACAGGCGCTTGAGCGACTCGACCATGCAGCGCGAGTCATCCAGCACGATCACCGCGCCCGAGCCCAGCATGGAGCCGGCCTTGGCGATGGAGTCGTAATCCATGCTGCATTCCAGCATGGTCGCCGCCGGCACCACCGGAGAAGACGATCCGCCCGGAATCACGGCCTTGAGTTGACGTCCCTGGCGCACGCCACCGGCGAGTTCCAGCAGTTTGGCAAACGAAGTACCCATGGGCACTTCATAGTTGCCGGGTGCTTCGACGTCACCGCTGACGGAAAAAATCTTGGTGCCACCGTTATTTGGTTTGCCGCAGGCCAGATAGGCCGGGCCGCCGTTTCGGATGATCCACGGCACCGCTGCAAAGGTTTCGGTGTTGTTGATGGTGGTCGGTTTGCCGTACAGACCAAAGCTGGCCGGAAACGGTGGCTTGAAGCGCGGCTGGCCTTTCTTGCCCTCCAGCGACTCCAGCAGCGCGGTTTCCTCGCCACAGATGTAAGCGCCAAATCCGTGGTGGGCGTGCAGTTGAAAACTGAAGCCGCTGCCCAGCAGGTTCGTGCCCAGATAGCCGGCAGCGCGCGCTTGCTCTAGCGCGGCCTCGAAACGATCGTAGGCGTCGAAAATTTCGCCGTGGATGTAGTTGTAGCCGACGCTGATGCCCATCGCGTAGGCGGCAATCGCCATGCCTTCGATCACGATGTGCGGGTTGTGCAACAGGATTTCGCGGTCCTTGCAGGTTCCGGGCTCGCCTTCGTCGGAGTTGCACACCAGGTACTTCTGGCCCGGAAACTGGCGCGGCATGAAGCTCCACTTGAGGCCGGTGGGAAAACCCGCCCCACCGCGCCCGCGCAGCGCCGACTCTTTCACGCAGGCAATCACCTGCTCTTGCGTCATGCCGATCGTCGGCGGATCGCCAGCCGGGGCCAAGCCGTCTTGGCCCAGTATTTTGCGCAGCGCCGAATAACCACCGCGCGCCACGTAATCCGGCAAGGACCAGTTGCGGCCGTTGAGTCCGGCCAGGATGTGCGGCTCGATGTGCCGACCGTGAAAACAGGTCTGCACGCCGGTGCTGCGAAACTGCGAGAGGATATGTTCTGCGTTCATGGCTTTGCCTGGGCCGAGGCGCGCAGCCCGTCGATCAATTGGTCGAGCTTGTCGTTGCTCATGAAGCTGCACATGTGGCGGTCGTTGACCAGCAGCACCGGCGCGTCGGCGCAGGCACCCAGGCACTCGCTTTGCTGCAGGGTGAACAAGCCATCGGCGCTGGTGCCACCCATCTCTACGCCCAGTTGCCGCTCCAAATGCCCAAGCGCCCGGTAGCCGTCGCGCAACTGGCACGGCAGGTTGGTGCAGACGTTGATCTTGAACGCGCCCACCGGCTGTTGGTTGTACATGTTGTAGAAGGTCGTGACCTCGTGCACGGCCATGGCAGCCATGCCCAGATAGTCGGCAATGGCTTGCTCGGCCGCGCGGCTCACGCAGCCCTGCTCCTGCTGCACGATGGCCAGACAGGCCATGACGGCCGACTGCGCCTGCTCGGCTGGGTACTTGGCAACCTCGCGCGCAAAGCGCTGGCGCGTGGCGTCGGACAGCGGCATGGCGCTCACCGGCCCACTGGCGAGGGGACGATCTGCGTTCATCGGTCGATCTCTCCAAAAACGATGTCCAGGGTGCCTATGATGGCCACCGCGTCGGCCAGCATGTGGCCGCGCACCATTTCATCCAGGCTGGCCAAGTGGGCAAAGCCGGGGGCGCGGATTTTCAGTCGGTAGGGCTTGTTGGCGCCGTCGCTCACCAGGTAGATGCCGAACTCGCCCTTGGGGTGCTCCACTGCAGCATAGGCCTGCCCCTGCGGCACATGAAAGCCCTCAGTAAAGAGCTTGAAGTGGTGGATCAAGTCCTCCATGCTCGACTTCATAGATGCACGCGCGGGCGGCGCCACCTTGCGGTTGTCGGTAATGACTGGACCGGGGTTGACGCGCAACCAATCGACGCACTGCTTGATGATGCGGTTCGACTGCTTCATCTCCTCCATGCGCACCAGGTAGCGGTCGTAGGTGTCGCCAGTTTTTCCGACCGGGATGTCAAAATCCATCCGATCGTAAACCTCGTAGGGCTGCTTCTTGCGCAAGTCCCAGGCAACTCCCGAGCCGCGCAGCATAGGCCCGGTCAGGCCCAGGCTGAGCGCACGTTCGGGCGTGACCACGCCAATACCCACCGTGCGTTGTTTCCATATCCGGTTGTCTGTCAGCAAGGTGTGGTATTCGGCCAGATGGGTCTGGAAACGCTGGGTGAAATCTTCGATGAAGTCCAGCAGTGAGCCCTGGCGGTTGCTGTTCAACTGCGCCATGGCGCGCGCGTTGCGAATTTTGCTGACCGTGTGCTGCGGCATGCTGTCGGGCAGATCGCGGTAGACGCCGCCCGGGCGGAAGTAGGCCGCGTGCATGCGCGCACCCGACACCGCTTCGTACATGTCGAACAGGTCTTCGCGCTCGCGAAAGGCGTAGATCAGAATGGTCGAGCTGCCGCAATCGTTGCCGTGCGAACCCAGCCACATCAGGTGGTTGAGCAGGCGCGTAATTTCGCTGAACAGCACGCGGATAAATTGCGCGCGCAACGGAACTTCAATGCCCAAAAGCTTCTCAATTGCCAAGCAGTAGGCGTGCTCGTTGCACATCATCGAGACGTAGTCCAGCCGATCCATGTAAGGCAGGGCCTGGATGAAGGTTTTGTGCTCGGCGAGCTTCTCAGTCGCACGGTGCAGCAAGCCGATGTGCGGGTCGGCGCGCTGCACGACCTCGCCATCGAGCTCTAGCACCAGGCGCAGCACGCCGTGCGCGGCCGGGTGCTGCGGACCGAAGTTCAGGGTGTAATTCTTGATGTCAGCCATATGCGTCAGCGACTGCGGCCCAAGCCCTCAGTGCAAGCCCCCGTAGTTGTCTTCGCGAATCACGCGCGGCGTGAGCTCGCGCGGCTCGATCGTGACCGGCTCGTAAACCACGCGCTGGCGTTCAGCGTCGTAGCGCATTTCGACATGGCCCTCGAGCGGAAAATCTTTGCGAAACGGATGGCCAATAAAACCGTAATCGGTCAGGATGCGACGCAGATCGTCGTGCCCCTCGAAGACGATGCCGTACAGGTCGAACGCCTCGCGCTCGTACCAGTTGACCGAAGCCCACAGTGGGGTGAGCGAGTCCAGCAGCGCAAAGTCGTCCTGCGGGCAGAACACGCGCACGCGCAGGCGCTGATTCAGACTGACCGAGAGCAGGTGCACCACAACGGCGAAACGCGCTCCGTCCCAAGCACCGTCGTCATAGGTTTTGAAGTCGATGCCGCACAAATCGATTAATTGCTCGAAACGGGTTTGCGGCGCATCGCGCAGGGTCTGCATGACGGCAAAGTAGTCGGCTGCAGCCACGTCCAGCGTGACCTCGCCGCGCTCGATCGCGATGGCACGCACCGACTCCCCCAGCAGAGCCGACACGGCGCTCATGATCGCTTCTGGTCGGGTTGCGTAGGCGCTGGCTGTCTCACTCATGTACCGGCTTTCTGAACGGGAATCTGGGCGCGCGCCGCTCAAGCGCGCGCAATGGTGTGGGTGCGACGTATTTTTTGCTGCAATTGAATGATGCCGTACAGCAAGGCTTCGGCCGTGGGTGGGCAGCCGGGCACATAGACATCAACCGGAACGATGCGATCGCAGCCACGCACCACCGAATAGCTGTAGTGGTAGTAGCCGCCGCCGTTGGCGCACGAACCCATGGAGAGCACCCAACGCGGCTCGGCCATCTGATCGTAGACCTTGCGCAGCGCGGGCGCCATCTTGTTGCACAGTGTGCCCGCCACGATCATCAGATCCGACTGGCGCGGACTGGCCCGAAACACCTCGGCCCCAAAGCGCCCCAGGTCGTAGCGCGCCGCGGCCGAATGCATCATTTCGACCGCACAGCAAGCCAGACCAAAACTCATCGGCCAGAGCGATCCGGTTTTGGCCCAATTGACCACCGAATCGTAGCTGGTGGTGACAAAACCTTGCTTGAAAACGCCTTCAATCATGTTTCAATCCGCACCCGAACCAGCCGGGTGAAACAACACGGAAGAGGTCACGACCCGCCCGTGTTCGGTTATCCCCCTGAGGGGGAGGTTTCCAA
The DNA here is from genome assembly GCF_014773545.1 of Hydrogenophaga sp. Lineage (GTDB taxonomy): Bacteria > Pseudomonadota > Gammaproteobacteria > Burkholderiales > Burkholderiaceae_C > Hydrogenophaga. The sequence goes on from NZ_SDDV01000005.1 coordinate 121,609, forward strand.
CCGGAGTTGGTTTTTGATGAAACACTCCGGTGCATTCGCTCAGATGACCAAACCCTATTCCCAGTCCAGCGCACCCTTTTTCCACTCATAGACAAAGCCCACGGTGAGAATGAGCAAAAACATCAGACCCGCCAGAAAACCAGTCATACCGATATCGGAAAACGCCACCGCCCAGGGAATCAGGAAGGCGATTTCGAGATCAAACAGGATGAACAGAATGGCCACCAGATAGTAGCGCACGTCGAACTTCATGCGCGCGTCTTCAAAGGCTTCGAAGCCGCATTCGTAGGGTGAGTTTTTTTCTGCGTCTGGTCGGTTCGGACCCAGGATGTAACCCAAGACCTGCGGCACCACGCCTACCGCAATACCGACCAGAATGAACAGCAGAACGGGAAGGTATTGTTCGAGATTCATTATGAATATTGGACATGGCGTGGGGCCATGCTGTCTCATGATTGGTGCCGACGGCGAGACTCGAACTCGCACAGCTTGCGCCACTACCCCCTCAAGATAGCGTGTCTACCAATTTCACCACGTCGGCTATATCTGCTCGACTTGACGGGCTGCAACAGCAGCCAGTCATGCCAAACAGATGGAGATTCTAACCCGAAACGACGCCCCTGTTTTCTGGTTGTGTCGAGTGGTTTTTCAAACCGACCCGATCAAGCCAGGCCCAAGCGGCTGGCGCATCACTGACCCGGGATCTGGCCTGCTCCTGGGGCTGCCGGGGGGACAGCGGCCGCGCCTGCGGCCGGCGGCGGCACCGGTGTCTGACCGGGAATCTGTGCTGCCGTCGGTTGCTGCGCCGGCAGCACAGCACCTTCAAGCACGGTGCCTGTGCCGGGCTCCTCGCCCAGGTTGGCAAAGTAGGCCAAGCCCAGCGTGCTGGCCAGGAATAAAGTGGCCAGCACGGCCGTGCTGCGCGACATGAAGTTGGCACTGCCGGATGCGCCAAACAAGGTCGCCGAGCCGGCTCCGCCGCCGCCAAAAGCCGCGCCTGCATCGGCGCCCTTGCCGTGCTGCAACAAAATGAGAACGATCATGGTCAGCGCTGTAAGCATTTGAACCGCCAGCAATAGCGTCAATAAGAGGTTCATTTTTTTCTCCAGAAACAAGTAAAGGACGAAGAGGTGGCGCCGCTCGGGTTCAGCCGGCCAGCGCCACGATCTGCAATAAATCGCTCGCTTTGAGCGAGGCGCCACCCAGCAGCCCGCCGTCTACGTCGGCTTGTGCCAGCAGGCTGGCAGCGTTGTTGGCATTCATGCTTCCGCCGTACAGAATGCGCACCCGTGCCGGGTGTTTGGTGGCCGCCGCCAGTTGCGCGCGCAGCACCGCATGCACCTGCTGCGCCTGCTGCGGCGTTGCGGTTTGCCCGGTTCCTATGGCCCAGACCGGTTCATAAGCCAGCACGATTTCACTCGTGCAGTGCGCCACGGTGTGAATCACCGCAGCCAGCTGGCGTTTGACCACTGCTTCAGTCAAACCGGCCTGGCGCTCGGCCAGAGTTTCGCCGACGCAGACAATCGGCGTGATGCCAACGGCCAGCGCGCGCTGTGCTTTGGCGGCCACCACGGCGTCGGTCTCGCCGTGCTGCTGGCGGCGTTCGGAGTGGCCGACCAGGCTGTAGCGGCAGGCAAAGTCCTGCAACATGGCCGCGCTGACCTCGCCGGTGTAGGCACCCTGCGCGTGGGGCGAGACGTCTTGCGCCCCCCATGCAATCGGACTGCCCTGCAACAGCGACTGCACTTGCGCCAGATACGGCGCCGGCACGCACAGCGCCACGTCGGCACCGGGCGTGCTGCCGCGCAAGCCCTCAAGCAAGGCCTCGAGCAAGGTGGCGTTGGCAGCCAAGCTGCCGTTCATTTTCCAATTGCCCGCAATAAGTTTTTTCATATCGAAGTTCCCGCTGTGCACCCGCACGCGTGCCGCTCAGTCCCAGCGCAGGACCAGCTTGCCCACATGTTGGCTGCTCTCCATCAAAGCGTGTGCTGCACCCGCCTGGGCCGCATCGAACACACGGTACAGCACCGGCTTGACGCGCCCTTGCGCCAGCAGCGGCCAGACCTGCTCGCGCAGCGCCGCCGCAATGGCGGCCTTGAACGCCGGCGGACGCGCACGCAAGGTCGAGCCGGTGATGTGCAGACGGCGGCGCAGCAGCAGGGCGGCGTTGAATTCAGCCTGAACACCGCCTTGTACGGCGATGATAAGCAGCCGGCCGTCTTCTGCCAAGCACTCGACCTCGCGCGCGACGTAGCTGCCCGCCACCATGTCCAGGATCACATCGACCCCGCGGCCACCGCTGAGTTCGCGCACGGCAAGCGAAAAGTCCTGTGTTTTGTAATTGATCGCGTGCTCGGCACCCAGCGCCATACAGGCGGCGCATTTGGCGTCGCTGCCGGCAGTGACCCACACGCGCGCGCCGCGCGCTGTGGCGATCTGTATGGCTGCCACACCGATGCCGCTGCTGCCCCCTTGCACCAGCAAGATTTCGCCCGGCTGCAAGCGGGCGCGATCGAACACGTTGCTCCAGACCGTGAAGAACGTCTCGGGCAGCGAAGCCGCCGCCACTTCGTCAAGCCCGGCAGGCAGCGGCAGGCACTGAGCCACCGGCGCGACGCAATACTGCGCATAGCCGCCACCAGCCACCAGCGCGCAGACGCGGTCGCCCATCTGAAATCCCGCCGCTGCCAGCGCCGCCGCGTCGCCCGCCTCGATCACGCCCGCGACTTCCAGCCCGGGTATGTCAGAGACGCCGGGCGGCGGCGGGTAATGGCCGCGGCGCTGCAACACGTCGGGCCGGTTGACGCCCGATGCGCGTACCCGAATCAGCAACTCACCCGCACCCGGCTGCGGCTGAGCGCGCTCACACAGGCGCAGCACCTCAGGCGCGCCATAGGCGCTGATCTCGACCGCTTGCATCACCGCAGAACCGCCAAGACGCTTAGGGCTGTTGTTGCTGAGCGGCTGGCTCGGCAGGTGCGGCGTTGCGGTCGATCAGCGCCTTCATGGACAGCTTGACGCGCCCTTTTTCGTCGGTCTCGAGCACCTTGACCTTGACGATCTGGCCTTCGCTCAGGTAATCGGTGACTTTTTCCACCCGTTCATGGGCGATTTGACTGATGTGCAGCAAACCGTCCTTGCCCGGCAACAGGTTGACCAGCGCGCCAAAATCCAGAATCTTGGTGATCGCGCCTTCGTAGACCTTGCCGATTTCGACTTCGGCCGTGATCTGCTCGATGCGGCGCTTGGCTTCGTCAGCTTTGCCCGCGTCGGTGGCGGCAATGGTGATGCTGCCGTCATCGTCAATGTTGATCTGGCAGCCGGTTTCTTCGCTCAGCGCACGGATCACGGCGCCGCCCTTGCCGATCACGTCGCGGATTTTCTCCGGATTGATCTTCATGGTGTAGAGCTTGGGCGCGAAATTCGACACTTCGGTCTTGGCTTGGCCCATGGCGTCCTGCATCTTGCCCAGGATGTGCATGCGCGCTTCCTTGGCCTGCGCCAGCGCGACCTGCATGATTTCCTTGGTGATGCCCTGAATCTTGATGTCCATCTGCAGCGCGGTCACGCCGTTGGGGGTGCCTGCCACTTTGAAGTCCATGTCGCCCAAGTGGTCTTCGTCGCCCAGAATGTCGGTCAGCACGGCAAAGCGGTTGCCGTCCTTGATCAGGCCCATGGCAATACCGGCCACGTGGGCTTTCATCGGCACGCCCGCGTCCATCAGCGCCAGGCAGCCGCCGCAGACCGACGCCATGCTGGAAGAGCCGTTCGATTCGGTAATTTCAGACACCACGCGCATGGTGTAGGGGAAGTCTTCCTTGCTCGGCAGCGCGGCAATCAGCGCGCGCTTGGCCAGGCGGCCGTGACCGATTTCGCGCCGCTTCGGTGAGCCCACGCGACCGGTTTCGCCGGTAGCGAACGGTGGCATGTTGTAGTGCAACATGAAGCGGTCTTCATAGTCGCCCGACAGCGCGTCGATGCGCTGCGCGTCGCGGTCGGTGCCCAGCGTGGCCACTGCCAGCGCCTGGGTTTCGCCACGCGTAAAAAGGGTCGAGCCGTGCGTGCGTGGCAGCACGCCGCTGCGGATTTCGATCGCGCGCACGGTGCGCGTGTCGCGCCCGTCGATGCGCGGCTCGCCTGCCAGAATCTGGCCGCGCACGATCTTGGCCTCAATCTCGAACAACAGGCCTTCCACCGCCACGCCGTCAAACGCCACGCCTTCGGCTTTGAGCGCCGCCATCACGTCGGCGTAGGTGCTGCGGCAGGCTTGCGTGCGCGCCTGCTTGTTGCGAATTTGATAGGCAGCTTCGAGCTTGGATGTGGCCAGGGCGCCAATCTTGGCGATCAAGCTCTCGTCCTTCGCCGGCGGCTGCCAGACCCACTCGGGTTTGCCTGCGTCGCGCACCAGCTCGTTGATGGCGGCGACCGCGACATTGCCCTGCTCGTGGCCGAACACGATGCCACCGAGCATGATTTCTTCGCTTAACTGGTCGGCTTCCGACTCGACCATCAGCACCGCGCCTTGCGTACCAGCGACCACCAAGTCGAGCTGCGAGGCCTTGCGTTCGGTCTGACCGGGGTTGAGCACGTACTGGCCGTTGACGTAACCGACGCGGGCGGCGCCGATCGGGCCATGGAACGGAATGCCGCTGATCGACAACGCGGCCGATGTGGCAATCAGGGCAGCGATGTCGGCGTCCACCTCGGGGTTGAGCGACAGCGTATGCACGACCACCTGCACCTCGTTGAAAAAGCCTTCCGGGAACAGCGGGCGGATCGGACGATCGATCAGGCGGCTGGTCAGGGTTTCAAACTCGCCCGGGCGGCCTTCGCGCTTGAAGAAGCTGCCCGGAATGCGGCCAGCGGCGTAGGACTTCTCCAGGTAATCGACCGTCAGCGGAAAAAAGTCCTGCCCAGCCTTGGCGTCATTCCTGGCCACCACCGTAGCCAGCACCACGGTGCCCTCCATATCCAGCAGCACGGCGCCGCTGGACTGGCGTGCGATTTCACCGGTTTCCAGGGTGACGCGGTGCTGGCCCCACTGAAAGCTTTTGCTGACTTTGTTGAACATGCTCATGTTTTCTCCTGTGTGCCGCAGCGTTTGAAACGCGGACGACGGGGCGCGCAGAACGGCTGCGCAAAAAAACCGGAAAAACAAGCCAGAACACGATGCCATTCCAGCGCCGCTGCCGCGCAGTACGCAGACCGGCAACCGCCCTGGAATGACACAGCTTCGCTCTGCTGCTGCTCCGGCGTCAAAATGACCCGCAGCAATGCAAAAAACGCCCGAGCCAGCGAACCAACTCAGGCGTTTTGTGCGTCATGCGGAGACGGGGCTTACTTGCGCAAACCCAGTTTGGCGATCAGGGCGACGTAACGCTCGGCGTTGCTGGACTTGAGGTAGTCAAGCAGCTTGCGGCGCCGACTCACCATGCGCAACAGACCACGGCGGCCGTGGTGGTCTTTGGCGTGCGTTTTGAAGTGCGGGGTCAGCTCGTTGATGCGAGCGGTCAAAATGGCGACCTGCACCTCTGGACTACCGGTGTCGTTGGTGGCGCGGGCGTTGGTCGCGATCACTTCGGCCTTGGCGGCGTGAGAAATCATAAAATTCCTAGAAAACATTGACATGCGTCCCGCCGCAGGTGGCCCGATGCAACTGGAATCAGGCGCGCCGCAACGGGCGTGATTACCCAGATGCCATCTGAGCAACGTTGGATTATAACGTAGAAGTCACCGACGCTGCGCGGCTTTATCGCGCAGCGTCCGTGTGGACTGCTGGGTTGGGCACCACGGCTACAAGGCCGCGATGAATTCGTCTATCGATACGTCCGCCTGACGCAAGATACCCGCCAGAGTGCCGACTTTGACTTCGCTATGCAGGGGGACGACACAACCTTTGGAACCACGACGCATTGTCAAGGCGTTTATTGATGCGGCTGGCTCCTGCGCCCTTGTTCATCTCGTGGTTTTTCCATTGCACCAGCGTGGGCTTGTCGTACAGGTTGACTTCCAAGTCCCCCAGCAAGCCCTTGAACTCGTCGAACAAAAGCCCTTTTTCGTAAATCGTGCGCTTGGCGTTGTCGTGTTCTTTTTCTTTCAGGTAGCCCTTGATGGCCTCGGTCAGCACGATAGAACGGGCTAGAAGGCGTTTTGGGGCTTCGGTGAGGGGTTGGGTAGCCCTGCCCATGTTCATGGCCTCTTGTAGCGGCGGATTCGCGCCGTGAATGGCTTTGTAGGCTTCGATGGCTTTCATCATGCGGTCGAAGTCCTCGGGGCCGTCCGATTTCATCACGCCCCGCGACAAGTCCAGCTCGAACTTGTGAGCGATGTCGTCAAGGCTGGGGAAAGTGGGCTTTTCGTTCATGGCGCGTTTTCGTTCAAGGGCTTCATTGAACTGTAGCGCCAACAAACGGGCAACCGTGGGGCTGCGTGTGCCTAGGCTGTGCTGCGTCTCGCGGCGCTTGCCTGTGGGGTCTTGCCAGATAACACGGAGAGAAAAAACGCCGTGTCGGTTTTGCTTCAACCTCGGAACTCGGATCATGTGGGAACCCTAAGTGGGAACCTGTCGCGAGTTTTTTGGTGAAAAAACCTTTCAAATTCAAGACCTTAGAAAAGGTTGGGGTGGCTGATGGGGCTCGAACCCACGACCACAGGAATCACAATCCTGTGCTCTACCAACTGAGCTACAGCCACCGCAAGCTTTTCATTATAGCTCGAAAGAACATGGCGCCTGGTTACCCCAGGACACCCTGCCCTCTCCCATCAGCGCGAGATGGCGAGGGGTGGGTGGGGGACAGACGCGCACTTGGTTTCACGCTGAGAATATCTGCCCGGCAAAGGGCGGGGGCTGGGGCCAAGCCGGCGGCATCACTGCAGTGCGGCGTTGGCGGTGGCAGGTGGCGGCGGCGCCACCTTGATCTGCACGTTAAAACGCGCTTTCAAGGTCTCGAGGTAGGCCAGACTCTCGGCTGCCGACCACCACTGGCTGTACTGCTGCACCTCCTGACGCAAGGCTTCTGGCTCGCGCGGCTGGCGCGCTAGCACCTGTTCGACTTTGACCACGACATAGCCTTGTTCGCCCATATTCACACCCACCCAGGCCGGCAGTTGCGCCGGGTTGGCGCTCAGAGCCGCCGTGAGCACCGGCCGGGACAGGCCCTGGGTGTGCTCGCGCGAGACCGTCAGCACGGGTGACAGGGCTGCTACAGCCTGACCGGCTTTGCCGGCCGCCAGTTGCGCCTGGCCGGCCGCGCGCGCGAGTTCGGCGGCCCGCTGGGCCACCAGGCGCGTGCGAACCTGCTCGCGCACTTGCGTCAGCGCCTGGGTGCGAGCAGCCGTGTGCTGAACGATGCGGGCCGAAACGAGTTGACCGGGGGCGGTTTCGATTGCTTCGGTAGCACGCTTTTGCGCAATCGAGTCGGGCGCGAATAGGGCGTTCAGCAATCCCTCATGGGCCAGCACTCCGGCATCTGGACGGGGCTGGCGGGTCACGGCCCGGGCCGTCTGGATGGTCAGGCCGAAACGCTCGGCCACCGGCGCGAGGCTCTCGCCCTGCTCGTACACCAGGTTGCTGAACGGCTCCATCGACTGGGTGAACAGACGCTGCGCCTGCTGCAGCCTCAAATCGGCCTCGAGTTCGGGGCGCATTTGCTCGAAACTGCGCCGCGGCGGTGTTCTGATATCGACCAGTTTGATGATATGGAAACCAAAATCGGTTTCCACCAGCTCTGAAATGCCTCCTTGTTGCAGCGCAAATACGGCATCCTCGAAAGGCTTGACCATGGCCCCGCGAGAAAAGTAGCCCAGATCGCCGCCGTTGACGGCCGAACCGGGGTCTTGCGAATGGGCACGGGCCACATCGGCAAAGGTCTGCGGCGCCTGGCGCACCTGAGTCAGCAGCGCGCTAGCGCGCTGGCGCACCTGTTCCTTGTCGGCCGCTGTGGCGCCTGGCGCTACGCTGAGCAAGATATGACTTGCCCGGCGCTCTTGCGGGCCAGCCAGGCGTTCAATGTTTTGCTCGTAGTAGGCGCGCACATCGGTTTCTGCCAGCGCAATGCCGGGCGCCAGCGCGTTGGCGTCGAGCACCACGAATTCCACGTCGGCTTGCTCGGGCGCCTGAAACAGGTACAGATTGGCGTCGTAGAAGGCTTGTATTTCGGCGTCGCTGGGCACGACGTCAGCGGCATGATCGCGCGCATCGAATGACGCCACCCGCACCTGGCGCTGCTCAAAGAAGGCGTTGAGCGCGATCTTGGCCACGGCCTCGGGCGCAAAACTCGAACCCTCCAGACCCTGCAGCACCTGGATTTGCGCGAGTTCGGCGCGCACCTGGGCTTCGAACAGCTCCGGCGTCAGGCCCTGGCGCGCAAGCAACTGGCGGTAGGCCTCGACGTCCAGCGTGCCGTCCGGGCGGCGCAGTCCGGCAATGACTTCGTGTTCCTGCAGGCTCAGCGCCAACCGCTGGTCGCTGATGTGCAGCCTGTATGCTTGCGCCGCCGCCGTCAGCACGCGCTGGCGCACCAGATGCTCCAGCGTGGCAAAGCGCGCCTCGGGGCTGTCGAGCATGGCGGGGTCTATCGTTGGCATGGCTTGACGCAGGCGCTGCGACTGCTCTTGGTGCGCCCGATCCCAATCGACTTGGGTGATGTCTTGGCCGTCCACCTGCGCCACCGGCGCGCCGCGCGGGTCGGGAGTAAAGCCTTCGATGCCCACCAGCACGAACGACGGGATGATCAGGATCAGCAAGACAGCCATCAGGATTTGCTTGCGATTGCGAATTGATTCGAACATGCCTGGGAGCCCTGAAACTAGAAGCCGAAAGCGCTGCTTGATAGTGAAAAAAAGGCGAACCGGGGTTCGCCTTTTGCATGGTGGTGGGTGCTGACGGGCTCGAACCGCCGACCTACGCCTTGTAAGGGCGCCGCTCTACCAACTGAGCTAAGCACCCCACCGAAAAAACTGGCTCGCCACAGGCAACCGACACGCCTGGGAGAACCGCTTCAGCGCCGTCATTTGAACACGGTGCAGTTGTGATTCTAAACGTGTGATTCTAAACGCAGCCCGGCATGCTGCACGTCAGCGGCTTCAGATCGGTGCGCGCGACACCTGAGCAGCTATTGCACGCCCCAGATCGGCCGTGCTGGCGCTGCCGCCCAGATCGGGGGTGCGCGGCGCATCACTGCCCGGCTGCAGCACGGCTTCTATGGCCTGCATGATGGCGGCGTGCGCTGCTGGATAACCCAGAAAGTCCAACATCAGGGCGCCGCACCAGATTTGGCCGATCGGGTTGGCTATCTGCCGCCCGGCAATGTCGGGTGCCGAGCCGTGCACCGGCTCGAACAGCGAGGGAAATTTGCGCTCGGGGTTGAGGTTGGCACTGGGTGCTATGCCTATGGTTCCGGTGCAGGCCGGCCCCAGGTCGCTCAGGATGTCACCGAACAGATTGCTACCCACCACCACGTCGAACTGATCCGGGCGCTGCACGAAGTGGGCGCACAGGATGTCGATATGAAACTGATCGACCCGCACGTCGGGGTAGTGTTTGGCCATTTCGGCCACCCGCTCGTCCCAGTACGGCATGGTGATGGCAATGCCGTTCGATTTGGTGGCGCTGGTCAGGAGTTTGCGTGGCCGCGAGCGCGCCAGCTCGAAGGCGTAGCGCAACACGCGGTCGACCCCGATGCGCGAGAGCACGGTTTCCTGCATGACGATCTCGCGCTCGGTGCCAGCATACATGCGCCCGCCGATGCTGGAGTATTCGCCCTCGGTGTTCTCGCGCACGATCACCATGTCGATCTCGCCCGGCTGGCGCAGGCTGCCGTCGCGGCGCAGCACCAGAGCCCTCACGCCGGGCATGAGTTTGGCCGGTCGCAGGTTGACGTATTGGTCAAACTCACGGCGAAATTGCAACAGCGAACCCCAGAGCGAAATGTGGTCCGGCACCTTGTCTGGCCAACCCACGGCGCCGAAGTAGATGGCGTCGTGGCCCCCGATCTGCTGCTTCCAGTCGTCGGGCAGCATCTGGCCGTGTCGCTCGTAGTAGTCGCAACTGGCAAAGCCGAACCGGTCGAACTGCAAGTCGATGCCGAAGCGGACTGCCGTCGCCTCCAGCACGCGCAGACCCTCGGGTACGACTTCCTGGCCAATGCCGTCACCGGCAATGACTGCGATGCGATGTTTGCTCATGATGAAACAGGCTTTCAGGGGTTTTTTGGCACGCGCACGACCAAGCTCACACCCAGCGCCGTCAGCGCCACGCCGACCACCGTCACGAATGTGATCGGTTCGCGAAACAGCAGCCAGGCCAGCAGCGCGGTACACGGCGGCACCAGATACATGAGACTGGTAACTGAGGTCGCGGCGCCGCGCTGAATCAACAGGTAGAGCAGCGAACTCGCGCCCAGGGTCAGCCCCAGCACCGACCAGGCCATGGCCGCACCGAGCTCCCAGTTGAAAGCGCCGCCGGCGTCAAACCAGCGCATGGCATCGGTTTCCAGCAAGGCCAGCGGCAAAGTCACCAGCAGCGCGGCGAGCAACTGCACGGTGTTGGCGCTGCGCACGTCGCATGCCTGGACAAAACGCTTTTGATACAGCGTGCCGGCCGTGATGGCGCACAGCGCGAGCACGGCAAAGCTCAGATTGAACCAGGTGGCCTGGTCGCCCGGCGCACCGCTGCCCAATTTATGCCAGACCACCAGCACCAGGCCCAGAAAACCCAGCCACAAGCCGAGCCACTGCCGGCGTGTCACGCGCGCGCCGGTGCCTGATAGCCAAACGGCGGTCAGCACCGGTTGCAAACCGACGATCAGGGCAACCAGCCCCGCCCCCATGCCTGCATTCACCGCCACCCAGACGCCGCCGAGGTAGCCCGCGTGCATCAGCACGCCGGTCAGCGCCAGGTGCAGCCACTGCAGGCGCTGCCGGGGCCAGTGCACGCCGGCGTACCAGATCCAGGGCAAAAAACACAGAATCGACAGCACGTAGCGCAGCGCCAGAAACTGCAGCGGCGGCGCATGCGGCATGGCGTAGCGCGCGACGATGAAGCCGGTGCTCCAGATCAGCACAAAGGCCCAGGGCATGGGACGCAGCCAGGCGTCTTGGGTGGCCTGCGCGCTCATGGCTGCGTCAGCGCGCGCGAGCGCGTATCTCGGGCAAGGCTTTGTACAGGTAGTACACCATCGACCAAACGGTCAGCACCGCCGCCGCCCAGATCAACCAGGTACCCCACAGCGCGGTGTCCACCACACCGAACAGCGTGCCGTGAAACAGCAAGAATGGAATGGCCGTCATCTGCACCAAGGTCTTGATCTTGCCGAACATGTGCACCGCCACGCTTTGGGTGGCGCCGATCAGCGCCATCCACTCGCGCAAAGAGGAAATGACGATTTCACGCCCGATGATGATGAGCGCCACGAACACGTCGGCGCGGTCTAGGTGCACCAGCACCAGCACACAGGCGCAGACCAGAAATTTGTCTGCCACCGGGTCCAGAAAAGCCCCGAAGGCCGAGGTCTGATTGAGCCTGCGCGCCAAGTAGCCGTCGGCCCAGTCGGTCAGCGCAAACACCACGAATAGCACGGTGGCAATCAGGTTTTGCTGCGCCGCACTGATACCCTCCAGATAGAACACGCCGACGATGATGGGTATGGCGACGATGCGGGCCCAGGTCAGCAGGGTGGGAAGATTAAAAAACATCGGGCGATTATCCATCCCATCCATCACAAGCCCAGCAGTTCCAGCGCCAGCGCCAGCCGGGCCTTGACGGCAGACAGGCCGCCAGCGTCCGCAAAAGACCGGCCAGCGGGGGAGATCACCCGACCACGCGCACAGCGGCTGGCGCGTCGCACCTGCACGCCTTGCGCCTGCGCTTGCAGCAAGGCGGCCTCCAAGGCCTGGTGCAAGGTGCCGTTGCCGCTGCCGGCCACCACCAAGCCGCGCAGCGCCGGCTCTTGGGGCGCAGCGGCCTGCGCCAGCAAGGACCGCACCAGCGACCCATCGGCGTCGGCGTGGCTGTAGAGCAGGTCCACCCGCGGCAAGGCCGATACTTGCTGCAAGCACGGGTTGGCCTGCAGGTTGCAGGCGGCACCCGCAGGCGCCGTTGGCCAGCAGCGGAACTGGCGCACCTGTCCTTGCTCAACCACGGCCAGCGGCCCGGCATCGCCAGAGTCAAAGGCGTCGAGCCGGTAGGTGTGCGTCTTGACGACATCGACCGCGCCATGCACCTGCCCGGCACACACCACCAGCACGCCGCGCGCACCCGGGTGCTGGGCCACGACCAGCGCATCGCTGAGGTTTTGCGGTCCATCGGCCAGCAAAGCGTCGGCCGCACGCATGGCGCAGGTCAGCAGCACCGGCTTGCCCGGCTGCAAGACCCGGTGCAAAAAATAAGCCGTTTCCTCCAGCGTGTCGGTGCCGTGGGTGATCAGCACGGCCCCCACCTCGGGGCGCTGCAAATGAAAGCTCAGACGCGCCGCGAGTTTTTTCCAGACCGAAAACCCCATGTCCTTGCTGTCGATCTGCGCCACCTGCTCGATCTCCAGCGGCACGGCGAGTCGATGCGGCAGCGTCGCCAGCAAGGCGCCAACGCTCAACTGCGCCGCCTGGTAGTCAATGTCGTCCCCGACTGTTGTGCTGCGTCCGGCAATGGTGCCGCCGGTGCCCAGCAGCACCAGTCTGGGCAGCGGTGCGCTATCGGCCAAGCCAGCCAGAGCGTCGCTCATGGAAAACCCCTTTTGTTGCGATTGAAAGGTTCAATCGACGCGCAGCCAACACCCGTCGGGCGTTGGCGCCAGCATCTGACCGATCGGCGCCGCCGCAGAAAAACCGTGTTGCCGAAACAGCGCCAATACCGCTGGCACAACCTCTGGCGCACAGGACACCAGCAAACCGCCGCTGGTTTGTGGGTCGCACAGCAGCGCCTGATCGAGCGGGTGCAGGTGCGAGGCCAGTTGCACCTGGTGGCCGTAGGCGGCCCAGTTGCGCCCAGAGGCACCCGTTACCAGACCGGCGCAGGCCAGTTCGCGCACGCCTTCGAGCAAGGGCACGCGCGCCATCTCAAGCTGGGCGCAGGCGCGGGAGCCACGCGCCATCTCCAGTGCATGACCGGCCAGACCAAAGCCGGTGACATCGGTCAGCGCGTGCACGCCTGCCAGCGCGGCCAGCGCCGGGCCCGGCGTGTTGAGCTGGGTGCTGCAATCGATCAGCCGGGCGTAGCCAGCGGCTGACAAAGCGTCTTTCTTCAGCGCCGCCGAGAGCACACCCACGCCCAGCGGCTTGCCCAGAATCAGGCAATCGCCCACCTGGGCGTCGGCGTTGCGCTTGATGCGCTGCGGGTGCACCAGACCGAGCACGACCAGACCGTAAATCGGCTCGACCGAGTCGATGCTGTGGCCGCCGGCAATCGGAATGCCGGCCGCGCGGCACACGCTGTGACCACCGGCCAAAATTTTGCCAATGGTCGCGCTCGAGAGCCGCGCGATCGGCATACCCAGCAGGGCCAGCGCCATGATCGGTGTGCCGCCCATGGCGTAGACGTCGCTGATGGCGTTGCAAGCGGCGATGCGGCCAAAGTCAAACGGATCGTCGACGATGGGCATGAAAAAGTCGGTGCTGGCAATCAGCGCCTGTTCGTCGTTGAGCCGGTAGACCGCCGCGTCATCGGCGGTTTCTATGCCGACCAGCAATTCGGGTGGCAGCGGCATGGCGCTGGCGCTGGCGCTTTGCAGCAGCTCACGCAACAAGCCAGGAGCGATTTTGCAGCCGCAGCCGCCGCCGTGCGACAAGCTGGTCAGGCGCGGCTCGGGGGCCGCAGTGGCTTGACTGGTTTGCATACGGGCGCGCCGACTCAATGTGTGCGCACAGCGTCGTCAGGCGGCGGCGTTGTTGGCAAAAAAATCTGGGCCGCGTCCACCGGGTCAAAGCGGTACTGGGCGCCGCAGAATTCGCACGCCACCGCCACCTGTCCTTGCTCGGCCAGCACCGACTCCACTTCGTCGCGCCCCAGGCCACACAACATAGCGGCCACGCGCGCGCGCGAACACGTGCAGGCAAAACGCGGCCCCTGCGCACCGGTCAGTGGCTCGAAATGGCGCAGGTCCTCTTGCCAGAACAAGCGGTGCAACAGGGTCTGAGCGTCCAGCCCCAGCAATTCGTCGCGCTGCAAGCTGGCCGCCAGCAGCGCGATGCGCTTGTAGTCTTCGTTCTGACCCAAGACGTCGGCCGCGGCGTGGCTGCCGCCCAGATTGGCCACCCCTTGCAGGGGTAGACGCTGAATCAGCAGGCCGGCGGCCACCTGCTCATTGGCCGCCAGCACCAGCCGGGTGTCGAGTTGCTCGCTTTGCCGCATGTAGTGGCCTATCACGTCGCTGAGTTGTTCCAGTTGCTCATGCTGCTCGTCCAGCAGCGGCACCACGCCCTGATACGGTTGCTGACCGGGCAGGCGGTCTTTCGGGTCGAGCGTGATGACGCAGCGGCCGTGGCCGTGGCGGTTGACCAGTTGTGCCAGCGGCGCCTGCGCCGCCACATCGCCCTGCACGGTGGCACTGGCACGCAGGCTGAGGTCGGGCTGCACCTCGGCCACCGCCAGCTTGAGCGGCCCGTCACCCATGATCTGCAGGATCAGCGCCCCGTTGAACTTGATGTTGGCCTGCAGCAGTGTGGCTGCGGCCGTCATTTCACCCAACAGCCGACTCACCGGCGCCGGGTAGCCTCCAGCTTGCGCACGGCGGCGCAACACGTCTTGCCAGGCGTCGGTCAGGCGCACCAACATGCCGCGCACCGGCAGGCCCTCAAACATGAATTTATGGAGTTCGGACAATGGATGTTTCCTCGCTTGGCGGCTGATTATCGGTCGTTGCCCAGGCAGTGCACCCTGAGGTCTTGTTCATGACTATGCACCGCCTTGCAATTTGCCTGACCAAGCGCAACGCAGCGCGGACCGCTGGGCGCAGGGTACTGCAGCACGTGGACGGCCAATGGGATGACCGGGCATGGCCAGGCGCTGCTCAGAGGGCATTGCTCGCCGCACAGCAGCGACAGCGGCACGGTCAGGCCGTGAAAACCGCCCCGTGATCGCGGATTCGCCCAGGGCTTAAATCTCCAGTTTGGAGCCCAGCTCGATCACCGCGTTGTTCGGCAGGTTCAGGAACTCGGCCGCCGCCCCGGCGTTGTGGTGCATCTGGGCAAACAGCTTCTCGCGCCACAGCGACATGCCCTTGCCCAGCCTGGGCACCACCAGGTCGCGCGAGAGGAAGTAGCTGGTCAGCATCGGATCGATCTCGCAGCCCCGCCCGCGCATCAGCGTCAGCGCCTTGGGCACATCGGGGTCGTTCTTGAAGCCGTAGTGGATCACGACTTCCCAGCAATCGCGCCCCAGGGGTTTGACTTCCAGCCGCTTGTCCAGCCCGATCCAGGGCAGCTCGTGGCTGCGCACGGTGACGAACAGGTTCTGCGCGTGCAGCACCTTGTTGTGCTTGAGGTTGTGCAGCAGCGCATGGGGCACGGTGCCGGTTTGGGCAGTCAGGAACACCGCCGTGCCCGCCACGCGAACCGGCGGTGCCATGAACACCGCCTCCAGGAAGCTGTCGAGGTCAATGGCCTCGGCCTGCTGCGCCTTGGCCATCATGGCCCGGCCTTGCTTCCAGGTCATCATGAGCATGAAGACCACAGCACCGATGGCCAGCGGGAACCAGCCGCCGTCGAACAGCTTGAGCAGGTTGGAGCTGAAGAAAGCCAAATCCACCACAAAGAAAAACCCGGTTGCCAGCAGGCACAGCCACAACGGGTATTTCCAGCCGTAGCGGATGACAAAAAAGGCCAGCACCGTGGTGATGAGCATTTCCAGCGTGACGGCGATGCCATAGGCCGCGGCCAGATTGGAGGAGGACTTGAACATCACCACAGCAAGCACCACGGCGGTGAACAGGGCCCAGTTGACGAACGGGATGTAGATCTGGCCGGTGTCGCGCACGCTGGTGTGGCGGATGTTCAGGCGCGGCAGGTAGCCGAGCTGGATTGCCTGCCGGGTGACGCTGAACGCGCCGGTGATGAGGGCCTGCGAGGCAATCACCGTGGCCATGGTGGCCAGGCCCACCAGCGGCAGCAGGGCCCAGTCGGGCGCCATGTTGAAGAACGGGTTCTTGACCGCGTCGGGGGCTTCCAGCAGCAGCGCGCCCTGACCGAAGTAGTTGAGCGTCAGGCAGGGCATGACGATGGAAAACCAGGCCACCCGGATTGGCCTTTTGCCGAAGTGGCCCAGGTCAGCGTAGAGCGCTTCGCCGCCGGTCACGCACAGCACCACCGCGCCCAGGATGATGAAGGTGGTGCCCGGCTGCTCCCACATGAAGCGCAGCGCGTGGTGCGGGCTGAAGGCGACCAGGATTTCCGGATGGTCAATGATCTGAACCACGCCGAGCACGGCAATCGTCAGAAACCACAGCACCGTGATCGGGCCGAAGAACTTGCCGATGCCGCCGGTGCCGCGCTTTTGCACGAAAAACAGTGCGAACAGCACCAGCAGCGTGATCGGGATCACGTACTGCTTGAAGGCGGGCGAGACGACCTCCAGGCCCTCGACCGCCGACAGCACCGAGATGGCCGGCGTGATCACGCCATCGCCATAAAAGATCGCGGTGCCGAAGATGCCCATGACCAGCAGCCACTTGCGCAGCTCGGGCTTGTCTTTCACCGCCTGCGAGGCCAGCGCCAGCATGGCGATCAGTCCCCCTTCGCCGTTGTTGTCGGCCCGCAGCACCAGCACCACGTACTTCAGCGAGACGATGACGGTGAGCGTCCAGAAGACGATGGACAGCACGCCGTAGACGTTGTCGTGGGTGAAGGGAACGTGGCCGGACCCGAAGATCTCTTTGATGGCGTACAGCACCGAGGTGCCAATATCGCCATAGACCACACCGATGGCGCCCAGGGTGAGCGCAGCGAGCGAGGATTTGTTGGAAGACACAAAAACACCCGGGACTTGTCGACCCGGGTTCGGCTGTCAGGATGGGGAGCGATTCTGCGCTCGCGGCCCGCCATTTGCCAGCGGGGTATTTCGCTGAAAGGGTCATGGCGTGGCACATATTGCAATGCAGCAATTTCAGTGGTAAGGTCGACCCACCAGAACACCGCAGAACCCACACCCCTTCGGCGCGGCATGCCTGTTGAGCAGGAGGCGGTGGAACCGCGCTTCGATCCGCTCAGGACGGGCCACTCGCATCGCCCAAGGGGCTGAGCGCGATGGGGTGGGTCTTATTTGTCGTTTTCGGCGTCCGGTTGCGCGCGTCGCCAGGGGCAGGAGGGCTAAAGTAAGTGCCATTCCGTTTCAGGAGACCTTCATGCCCCGCACCACCGACCGCCTGCCTTTCCCCTACCGGCCTGAAGCCGCCCTCGTTGCCCAGCGCCTGGCCTGCCTGCAGGGTGCGCTGGACTGGGCCGCCGCCGCCCAGGTGGCCGCGCCCTGGGTGCGCGCGGTGCGCGAGAACCCGCCCCCGTTCTGGGCCATGGAAAGCCTGCTCAAGGAATACCCCATTTCCAGCGCCGAAGGCCTGGCCCTGATGCGCCTGGCCGAGGCCTTGCTGCGCGTGCCCGACGCCGAGACCGCGATTGCGCTGACCGCCGACCAACTGGGTCGTGCTGACTTTGATGGCGCCACCGACTCGACTTTGGCCAGACTGTCTTCGACGGCGATCGCCATGTCCAAACACTTCCTGCCGGGTGCCGGCCAGGAGCCGGGCCTGATGGCCAAGCTGGGTGCCAAAACGGTGGTGGCCGCCACGTTGCGCGCGGTGCAACTGCTGGGCCGCCAGTTCGTGCTGGGCCAGACGATCCGCGAGGGCATGCAAGAAGCTGCAGCGGCGCGCAAACAACGGGACCGCTTGCGCTTGAGCTTCGACATGCTGGGCGAGGGCGCACGCACCGCAGCGGATGCCTTGCGTTACTTGAGCAGCTACGAGCACGCCATCGCCGCCATCGCCCAGGGCGCCGACCCGGCGCGCCACCCGGCGCAGAAAGACGGTATCTCCATCAAGCTCAGCGCCCTGCACCCGCGTTATGAAGACGCGCAGCACGAGCGCGTGATGAACGAACTGGTGCCGCGCGTGTGGACCTTGTGCCGCGCGGCGGCGGCGGCCCACATCAACCTCACCATCGACGCCGAAGAGGTGGACCGGCTGGAGCTGTCGCTCGACGTGTTCGACGCGCTGGCGCAGCGGGTGGCCGAACATTGCCCGCAGTGGCAAGGTCTGGGCTTGGCCATGCAGGCCTACCAGACCCGCGCGCTGGAGCTGATCGGCCACATCGTGTCGCTCGCCCGACGGCACCAGATCAAGTTCATGTGCCGCCTGGTCAAGGGCGCCTACTGGGACGCCGAGATCAAGCGCGCGCAGGAACAGGGCCTGCCTGCCTACCCGGTGTTCACCCACAAACAGCACACCGACGTGAGCTACCTGGCCTGTGCCAAGGCGCTGCTGGACGCTCCGGACGCGATATTCCCGCAGTTCGCCACGCACAACGCGGGCACCATCGCGGCGATCCTGCAACTCGCGGCCCGCCTGGCGGTGCCGTTCGAGTTGCAAAGACTGCACGGCATGGGCGAAGGCATCTACCGCGAAGTGCTGAAGAACCCGCTGGTCGCCTGTCGTGTGTATGCCCCGGTGGGTGCACACCGCGACCTGCTGGCCTACCTGGTGCGCCGGTTGCTGGAGAACGGCGCCAACTCGTCTTTCGTGCACCAGCTGGCCGACGAGTCGGTGGGCATGGATCAATTGTTGATTTCACCGCTGCGCCTTCAACCCCAGCCCTCGTTGCCGTTGCCCGTGGATATCTACGGCGCCGCGCGCACCAACAGCAGCGGTCGCGACCTGAGCGTGATCGCCCAGCGCGACGAGCTGCTGACTGCGCACGCGCAGACGGCGGTGGCGCTAATGACCCAGGCGCGCGTTGAAGATGCCACTGCGGCTGTGACCCGCGCCACCGAGGCCTTCGGTACCTGGAGCCGCACACCGGTGGCGCAGCGCGCCGCCGTGCTGCGCTTTGCCGCCGACACGCTGCAACAGCAGCAGCCGCGTTTCTGCGCCCTGCTGGTCAAAGAGGCGCACAAGACCTGGGGCGACGCCGTGTCCGAGCTGCGCGAGGCGGTGGATTTTCTGCGCTATTACGCCAACGAGGCAGAGCGTGTGATGGCGCCGCAGGCCTTGCCCGGCCAGCGCGGTGCAGTGACGCTGGGCATCACGGGCGAGAGCAACGTCCTGCGCCTCGTTGGCCGGGGCGCCTGGGTTTGCATCAGCCCCTGGAACTTCCCGCTGGCCATCTTTATGGGCCAGGTGGCGGCCGCGCTGGCCACCGGCAACACGGTGCTGGCCAAGCCGGCCGAGCAGACGCCGGCGGTGGCGCTCGAAGCCGTGAAACTGCTGCACGCTGCGGGTGTTCCCGCCGACGTGCTGCAGCTGCTGCACGGCCCGGGCGAGACCGTGGGCGCGGCGCTGGTGGCAGCCCCCGGCGTGGCCGGCGTGGTGTTCACCGGCTCGACCCAGGTGGCCAAGATCATCCAGCGCGCGCTGGCAGCGAAAGACGGGCCCATCGTGCCGCTGATCGCCGAGACGGGCGGCATCAACGCCATGCTGGTGGACAGCACGGCGCTGCCCGAGCAGGTGGCCGACGCGGTGCTGCAAAGCGCCTTTCGCAGCGCAGGCCAGCGCTGCTCGGCGCTGCGCCTGCTGTGCGTGCACGAGGCCATTGCGGACGGTGTGATCGAGATGATCCAGGGCGCTGCGCGCGAGCTGGTGGCGGGCGATCCGTCGCTCCTGTCGACCGACCTCGGCCCGGTGATCGACGCCGAAGCCTTCGACCACATCCAGCGCCACGTCGCGCGCCTGCGCGGCAGTGCCAAGAACCTGCTGCCCGAGACCCCGCCGGCGCAGGCCTTGCCCCACCTGATCGCGCCGCAGATGTTCGAGGTGAAGGCCATCGGGGAGGTCAGGCAGGAAATCTTCGGCCCGGTGTTGCAGGTGCTGCGCTGGAGCGGCGACCCGATGGACGTGATCGGCCAAATCAATGCGCTGGGTTACGGCTTGACGCTGGGCATCCAGACCCGCATCGACAGCCGCGCGCAGGCGCTGGCGGCGGCCGCGCGCGTGGGCAACGTCTACGTCAACCGCAACATGATTGGCGCCGTGGTGGGCGTGCAGCCGTTTGGTGGCGAAGGCCTGAGCGGCACCGGGCCCAAAGCGGGCGGGCCGCACTACCTGCTGCGTTTCTGTGCCGAGCGCACGCTCAGCATCAACACCGCCGCCGCCGGGGGCAACGTGGCCTTGTTGGCGGGCCCAGCGGCTTTCGCTCATGCCCGCTAGCGCGCAACACGATAAAGCAATACCCCACCAGTACCCGCAGCCCTGTGCGACAAGCGCTGGTTGATGGCTGCATTGTCTTGGCGCTGGTTTTTTAGCATTTTGAGGCCCGCTGGTCCCGGCCTGTCGCCGACAATCGGGTCTCCATTGAAGCCCATTTCCATGCCCCACACCGCCCCTCTTTTTGACGACTTGGCGCCCGCCCCGGCAGCCGCCCGCTCGGCCACCGGCCTGAGCGTGCAAGCCCCAGGCCCGACCCGGCTGTCTGCCGCTGCGCGGGCCTTCAACCTGCAATTGACACGCATCGACAAGCTCAAAAGCCAGCTGCAGGAGCTGGACACGCTGGGCCAGGCGCACCGCCATGCCTTGCACCAGAGCGTGACCCCGCTGCAAAAACGCCAGGCCCAGTGCATGCGCGAGATGGCGCTGAGTCTGGACGTTCGGCTGCAGGGCAAGCTGCTGAGCGCCCTGCAGCGCAAAACCGCGCAACAGATTTTGTGCAGCCTGGCCCTCGCACTCGCACAGGACGGCCACGCCGACATGGTCGCGCTGCACGACCGCCACAACCCGCGCAGCCTGGCCCAACTGGACCAAGACCATGCCGACGAGCTGCGCGCGCAGATCGAGGCCGCACTGGGTGAGCCGCTGGAGGCCGCGCAAGAAGGCGCCAGCGCCGACGAGCTGCTGCACGAAGGCATGGCGCGGTTGCGCCAGTCGGTGCAAGACGAACAGGCGCGTCGCCGCGAAGCGGCGGACCAGCGCAAGGCGCGCAAGAAGCCTGGCGCCACGAAAAGTAAAGCGCAGGTCCAACTGGACGACGCCGAAACCACGCTGCGCAGCCTGTTTCGCCAGCTGGCCAGCGCGCTGCACCCGGACCGCGAACCCGACGTGCAGGCGCGTCTGCACAAAACGGCGCTCATGAGCGAGGCCAATGCCGCCTACGGCCGCAAAGACCTGGTCGCCTTGATGCAGATTCAGCAACGCGCCACCTTGGCAGACCCCGATGCCGCCGCGCGCCTGAGCGACGAAAAGCTGGCCGCCTTGACGCTGCTGCTGAAACAGCAGGTGGCCGATCTGGAGCGCGAACGCGCTGGGCGACACGACCAGTTGGCCACTGAATTCGACCTTCCGTTCGGTTTCGGCGTCACGCCCAAGACGCTGCAAATGGTGCTCAACGAGCAGGTGTTCGAACTGGAGGACGCGCTAAACCACATGGCGCGCGACCTAGCGCGTGTGCAGGACGACGCAGAGCTCAAGCGCTGGCTGACCGAGCAGCGCAACGAAACCAAGCGCCAGATGCGTGAGCAGCGTGAGCAGACTCGGGGTGGGGGGTTCTTCTTTTGAGGTGCTGGGCGTTCAACACGACCACGCTGGCGCCAGCCGCTCAGTAGTCACCCCCACCGGCCAGGCTCTCAAAGCGCGTCAGCATGTTCAGGAACGCCAGCTTGACGACCCCGGTGGGGCCGTTGCGCTGCTTGCCTATGATGATCTCGGCTACGCCCGGCTCTTTGCAGGCGTCCTTGGTGTAGTACTCGTCGCGGTAGATGAACATGATGATGTCGGCGTCTTGCTCGATGGCGCCGGACTCGCGCAGGTCGCTCATCATGGGCCGCTTGTCGGTGCGCGACTCGACGCTGCGGTTGAGCTGCGAGAGCGCAATCACCGGGCACTGCAACTCCTTGGCCAGCATTTTCAGGCCACGCGAAATTTCACCCAATTCGGCAGCGCGGTTGTCGCCGTCCGAGCCGCTGCCGCTCATCAGTTGCAGGTAATCGACCACGATCAGCCCGAGCTTGCCGCACTGGCGCGACAGGCGCCGCGCGTTGGCGCGCAAGACGCTGGCGGTCAGGCCCGGGGTTTCGTCGATGTGCAGCGAAACGTTGCGCAGTTTTTCTATCGCCTCGGTCAGGCGCGGCCATTCGTCATCGGTCAGTTTGCCGTTGCGCAAATGGGTCTGATTGATGCGACCAATCGATCCGACGATGCGCACCGCAAGCTGCGAAGCGCCCATTTCCATCGAAAACACCGCCACCGGCAGGCCTTCGTTGAGCGCCACGTGTTCGGCGATATTGATCGCAAATGCGGTTTTTCCCATCGACGGCCGTGCCGCCAGCACCACCAAATCGCCCGCCTGCAAGCCGCAGGTCATGCGGTCGAGGTCGATGAAGCCGGTCGGCACGCCGGTGATGTCGTTCGGGTTGTCGGCCATCTCTTGCACGCGGTCGAGCAGATCGACCACCAGCGTGTCCATGCCCTGAAAGCCCTCTTTCATGCGCGAGCCTTCTTCCCCGATGTTGAAGATTTTTTGCTCGGCTTCATCCAGGATTTTGTCCACCGCCCGGCCTTGGGTGTTAAAGGCAGTGGTGGCGATTTCGTCGCTGGCGGTGATCAATTTGCGCAAAATGGCGCGCTCGCGCACGATCTCGGCGTAGCGGCGAATATTGGCCGCACTCGGCACGTACTGCGCCAGCGCGTTCAGGTAGGCCAGCCCACCCGCATCGTCGGCCTTGCCCAGGTTTTGCAGGTGTTCGTACACCGTCACCACGTCGGCCGGCTTGTTGGCGTTGACCAGAGTGGCTATGGCAGCGTAGGCCAGGCGGTGTTCGTAGCGGTAGAAGTCGGCGTCGTGTAACAAGTCGGCTACCCGGTCCCAGGCGCCGTTGTCTAGCAGCAAACCGCCCAACACGCTGGACTCGGCCTCGACCGAATGCGGCGGCACGCGCAACTGTGCCAACTGCCGCTCGGCACCGGCCATCGGCCCGTCCAGGCCGAGATCAAAAGGTGGAAGGGTGCGCGAAAAAACGACAGACATGAATGTTCTTTGGGTGGGAATGACACACGACGCTGATCAGCAATGGCGCCGAGCGCTTGGGTCGGTGGCGGGTGGGGGATAGGGGCCAGCGCCGGTGGACGCCGTCACGACGAAGCCGCCGCGGCGGCACCAAAGACCTGGGCCAACGCGTTGATGGTACGAGCAAACCGCAGCCAAGTCACGGCACAAGGCGGTGGAAAACAACTGCACAAGCTGTGGATAGATTGTGCGCAACGGTTGCACCCGAACGCCCGCTGGCAGCCGGCCGTCCCACCTTGTCAGACCCCCGTATCCGCGCCGCAATATCCCGCTGCCTGCGCAGAAATGCCTTGTCTGGCGAAAAAATCCACCGGTTTCAGTTTGTCAAGCCATTTGCAAAAAACTGCATCAGGAAATGATGCTGGCTTTAACTCAAGGCAGCACGCAATTCGCGCACCCGCTGGGCCAGCGCTTGCCGCCCGATGGCGTCGTCGGATTGGGCAAGATAGGTCTCCAGATCGCTTAAGGCACGCCTGTGGTCGCCCACTTCGGCCCAGGCCAGGCCGCGGTCGCGGTACTCGTCCCAGGCTTTGGGAGACAAGACGAGCAAGCGGTCTTGCACCGCAATCAGACGCTGCCAGTCTTGCTGCGTGCGGTGAATGTCTTTCAGGTTGTACAAGATGCGCGCCAGCATGTCGCGTGGCGCGGCCGCCTGCAGATACAAACCGGCGGGCACGTCGAAATCGTCAATCAGGCCGTTGCGGCGCTTGTAGGGTTCCAGGCGCTCGGACAGGTCTTCACGGCTGAGCGACTGACCAGTGAACGGGTCTATCACCACCTGACCGTGCGGCAGCGTGACCTTGACCAGGAAATGGCCGGGAAAGTTGATGCCACATGCCTTCATGCCCAGGCCCTGGGCCAGCTCCAGCCAGAGCACGGCCAGCGTGATCGGAACACCGCGGCGCGTGCGCAGCACCGAACTGAGGTAGCTGTTCTGCGGGTCGTGGTAGTCGTTGCGGTTGCCGCCAAAGCCCAGGTCTCGAAAGAAGAACTGATTCAGCGTGCGCAGCCGCTGCAGCGGGTCAGCGACATCGGTGCAGCGCCGTCGCAGCCGCGCCAACAACTGATCGACCTCACCCAACACCTGCTGCACGTCGAGTTCGGGGTGTTCGTCCAGCGCGATCGCGGCAGCGGCTTCAAGCAAGGGCACGTGCTCGGACTCACCGACCAGGGCGGCAAAATAGCCCAGCGGCGTGGGCACGGCAGCAAAGTCAAATGCAGAGGGCATGCAAAGGGCCAAGTCAGAACAAATCGGCGGCGGCAACAGGCGCTATTTTCGGACGAATTGGCGCAGATTCAAACCACTGATCAACAAGGTCAGAAAATACAGCAGCACGGCGGCGACCACAAACAGCGCCAGCAGGCCAGCACGCTGCAGCCGCCGGCCATCAAAATCGAGCCAATCGAACTGCGCAACGGCCCAGCCCAGAAACAGCCCCAGCAAGGCGCTGGCAAACGCCACGCGCAGCGCAAAGAGCAACCAGCCCGGGCGTGGCGTGTAGGCACCGCAGCGGATCAAGCCCAGCAACAGCCACAAGGCGTTGACCATGGCCCCGATGCCGATCGACAGCGCCAGCGCGGCGTGCGCCAGGTGCGGCACCAGCAGCACATTCAGGCATTGGGTGAACACCAGCACCACGATGGCGATTTTCACCGGCGTGCGAATGTCTTGCCGGGCGTAAAAACCGGGCGCCAACACCTTGATGGCGATCAGCCCGAGCAGGCCGACGCCGTAACCCATCAGCGCCACAGCGGTCTGGCGCGCGTCGGTGTCGGTGAAGGCGCCGTTGTGGTAAATCACCGCCACCAGCGGTTGGGCAAAAATCAGCAGCGCCAGCGCGCTAGGAACCGCCAGCAGCACCGCCAGACGCAAGCCCCAGTCGAGCAGACCGCTGTAGCGCGGCGCGTCGTCGGCAGCGCTGGCGGCGGCCAGTTGCGGCAGCAACACCACACCCAGCGCCACGCCCAGCAAAGCGGTCGGAAACTCCATCAAGCGGTCAGCGTAGGTCAGCCAGCTCACGCTGCCGGTGGCCAGGTGCGAGGCGATCTGGGTGTTGATGAGCAGCGAGAGCTGCGCTACGCTGACGCCCAGCAGCGCCGGCAGCATCAGCGTGGTGACGCGGCGCGTGCCGGGGTGGGCCCAGGCCGCGCGCAACGCCGACCAACGCAGCCCGATGCGCGGCAACAGGCCCAGGCGCAGCAGCGCCGGAATCTGCACCGCCAGTTGCAACACACCGCCCAGCAAGACGCCACCGGCCATGGCGTAAATGGGTTCTATGCCCTGCGCCCCGAACCAGGGTGCGCCCCAGTAGGCGGCGGCGATCATGGCGACATTGAGCAGCACCGGGGTGGCGGCCGGCACGGCAAAACGCCGCCAGGTGTTCAAAATACCGGCCGACAGCGCCACCAGCGACATGAAGGCGATGTAGGGAAACATCCAGCGCGTCATGAAAACAGCGGCGTCGAAGCTGGCCGGGTCTTGTTTGAGGCCGCTGGCCATGGCCCAGACCAACACCGGCGCGCCCAGCACGCCCAGCACACAGGTCAGGGTCAGCGCCCAGACCAGTACGGTGGCGATCTGATCGATCATCTGCCGGGTGGCGGCGTTGCCCTCTTTGGCCCGCACGCCGGCCAGCACCGGCACAAAGGCCTGGCTGAAAGCCCCTTCAGCAAACAGGCGGCGCAGCAAATTCGGGATGCGAAAAGCGACGTTGAAAGCGTCGGTCAGGGCACTGGCGCCAAAGGTGGCGGCCATCAGCATCTCGCGCACCAAGCCAGTGATGCGCGAGAGCAGGGTCAGCAACGAAACCAGAGTAGCGGATTTGAACAAAGACACGCCGCGAGTGTATCGGCTGCCAGCACGGCCCGATCCCGAGTTAGACGCAAGCTGGCGCGGTCATGCTAAAATGGTGGGCTTTGCTGGCAACATCTCCAAACATGTAAAGGAAATCGATCATGGCAACCAAGCCGAAGAAAAAAAACCCCCGCCTGGCGTCCGGGCGCAAGCGCGTGCGCCAAGACATCAAGCTCAACGCCGCCAACACCTCGCTGCGCTCGAAGTACCGCACGGTGGTGAAAAACGTTGAAAAAGCCGTGCTCAGCGGCGACCGCGAGCGCGCAACCGAACTGTTTGCCAAGATGCAGTCGGTGGTTGACATCGTTGCCGACAAAGGCATCTTCCACAAAAACAAGGCCGCGCGCGACAAAAGCCGCCTGGCTGCCAAAGTCAAGGGTCTGGCTGCCGCCGCCGCAGTCTGATACCCCGCAGCCCGCGCGCCCTCGGGCGTGCGCCGTTTGAAACCGGTGCGCTGCCAGCAAAAATGAAACAGCCGCCTGCGGGCGGTTTTTTCATGTCCGCACCCATGTCCACACCCTGCCCGCTATGCTTGCCGGGTGAACGTCGTCCACCTGCTGCTGCCCGATTTCGCACTCATCTTGTGCGGCTATCTGGTGTGCCGCTTCACGCCGCTCAACCGCAGCGTCTGGCAGCCGGTGGAAAATCTGGTTTACTATTTTCTGTTCCCGGTGCTGCTGTTTCACTCGATCGTGAAAAGCCCGCTGGAGCTGGAGCAGACCGCCAGCTTGCTGCTGGCCGGTGTCGGGCTCGGCCTGGGTGGCATTGCGCTGGCGTATTCGCTGCCCTACTGGCCCTGGCTGGGAAAACACATAGACCCGCGGCTGCACGCTGCCAGCGCACAGGTCGGCTTTCGATTCAACTCCTTTATTGCGCTGGCACTGGCCAGCCAACTGGCTGGGGCGCCTGGGCTGCTGATGGTGGCGATGCTGATTGGCGTGTGTGTGCCGCTGTTCAACGTGGCGGCGGTCTGGCCCATGGCCAGGCACGCCAAGAAAAGTGTGCGGCGCGAGCTGCTGCGCAACCCCTTGATCATAGGCACCGTTTGCGGCCTGAGCGCCAACCTGCTCGGGTTTTCACTGCCAGCGTGGATCGAACCCACGTTCAGCCGCATCGGACAGGCCGCGCTCGCGCTGGGCCTGCTGGCCGCCGGGGCGGGCCTGCAATTCGGTTCACTGGCGACAGCCAAGCTGCTCGGGGTCGGGGTGTTGACGGTCAAGCACCTGGCGCTGCCGCTGCTGGCGCTGGGCCTGGCGCTGCTGCTACAGCTCGATGCCACCCAGACCACGGTGCTGCTGATGTTCTCGGCCCTGCCCACTGCATCAAGTTGCTACGTGCTGGCTGCCCGCATGGGTTACGACGCGGCGCACGTGGCCGGTCTGGTTACGCTGTCGACGCTGCTGGGCATGGTGAGTCTGCCGTTCGCAGTCGGTCTGCTGGCCCGCTGGGCCGGTGGCTGAAGCCGTCGCCTCAGCGCTGCAGCAGCAACTCGATGCGCCGGCCAATGCGCGCCGCCTCCTCGGTTGCTGCACCGGCCTGCGCGTGCTGCTGCTGCACGCGCAGCCAAGCCAGCAGCGGACGGCGCCAACCCTGCTGCGATGCGGTCTGCACCGCCAAGTCAAGCAGCTCGGGCGTGGCCTGGCCGCGCCGCAGCAACACGCCCGCACCGACCAGGCGCGCCAGCGGGTCATCGATGGCGGCCAATGCAGCCAGCGTCGGTGCGTCCCCGGCAGCGCCCAGCAAGCGGCGCTGCGCCGGCGGCAGCAGCGCCGCATCACCCGGCCGTGCAAGCCCGGCCAGGTAGCGGGCGTAGGCCTGCTCAGGCGCGGCGGCGTCTGCCAGCAAGGCCTCGAACCCCTGGCAAGGCTCGAATTCGAGCGCCGCCACCCGGCTGGCGCAGCGCAGCAGCTCCAGCCGGGCCAGCAGATCGGGCCGGGCGCTGCGCGCGATTTCGCTGCGCGCGCGCGCAAACTCGGCCGCTTCGACGCGGACGTCGCCACGCAGCCAGGCGGCAATGGCGCGCTCGGCGCTGGCCTTGGCGTTGCTCTGCCAGTCTGGTGCCGGCGCGCTGGCGCAGGCCGTCAGCAGCACCAGCAGCGCCAGCAGCAGCGGCAACAAGGCCGCAGCGGGGCACGGGAGCGCGCCGTGCGGGCGCATCGACAAGCAGGTCTTGGACGTGTTCACGGCAGCACAATCTCGGTCTCGCGCGCAAACGGCCAGCGGCGGTTGATGTCGCTCAGCAAGTGGTCGATCTGGCGCAAACCAGCCTCAACTTCGGCGCGCAAAACACCCAGGTCGGCGCTGGCGGTGCGCGTGTTGCCGGCTATGGCCTGCGCGTCAAGCAGCACCGCGTCTACTTTTTGCAGGCTGGCGCGGGCAGCGCTGAGCAAACCGTTGAGCTGCTGCACGCTGGTGCGCAGGTCACTGACCAAAGCACCCTGCCCCGGTGCGGCCCCTTGACCAAACAACTGCCGGTCGGCGTTGGCGCTCAGACCGTCAAGCCGCAGCAGCAGCGCGTCGGCGCGCGCCAGCAGCGCGTTGCTGCGCTCGATGGTGTTGATCACCCGGTTCGCGTCGGCTTCGTTGCCCATCAGCACGCCCAGGCCACCCTGCCGGCCTTTGAGTTTGCTGCTCACTTGTTGCAAGTTGGCCAAGCTCTGCGCCAACGCGGCGTCGGCGCTGGTGAGCGCGTTCAGGTTGTTTAGCAGGTCGCGAATGGAGGCGGTTAGGCGTGGAATTTCGGCTGCCGCATCGCCGCGCAACACTTCACGCACGGCGCCGTCTTCGAGCACGGGATCGGTCATGATGCCGCTGAAGGCGCGGATGCGCGTCGCCCCCACCAGGCCGCGCTCCATGGTGAAAATGCTCGAACTGCGCAGCCAATGGGCGTCGCGCCTGGGCACGTCGATCAGAATGCGGGCCCGGCCGTCGGCCGCGAGTTCAATGCGCGCCACCCGGCCAATGGGAAAACCAGAAAAAGTCATGTCCATGCCGACCACCACGCCCTCGGAGTCGTCCGACACCAGCACCAGGCGCTGCGTGCTCTCGAACACGCCGCGTGCATACAACACATACAGCGCTGCACCCAGCACCAGCGCCAACAGCAATAGCAGCAGCAAGGATGCCTTGAATTCGAGGTTTTTCACCGGCGCCGGCTCGGCTGCCGGGACGGATGCGGGCTTCAAGGGTGGATTCATATCGGATCAATAATAATTGCCCACCAGCGAGACGATGTTGATCAGCAGCAGCACCGAGAACAAGCGGGCGAACTCACCCATGTCGCTGCGCCTGGTGTAGCCGCCGCGGGCGTCGCGCTGCGCACAGCCGGCCAGCGGAACGATCGCCACCGCCAGACTGAAAAACAAGGTTTTCAGGCTGAAAATCAATATCATGCTGGGGGTGAAGACGCTGCCGACGTTGCGCGTATAAGACGGCAGACCCCAGGGCGAAAAGCCGTAGACGGTGAAATACGTCAGCAGCAAGGCCACCATGCTGCTGACTGCGGCCAGCAGCAAAACCGAAAAAAAACTGCCCAGGGCACGCGGCAGCAGTTCGCTGCGCAACAACTGCTGCGGGTCTGGCGCGGCGCCGCCACGCAGTTGCAGCGCCAGTTGCTGGCGCACGCGCTGGGCACCGGGCATGGCGTAGCGCAAGGCGACGAACAGGGCCGCATAGAGCGGAATGAGCTCCAGCACCAGCGTGCGCACCAAGACCTCGAGCGCAAATTGCGACAGACCATAGCTGTAGGCAGTGGCTACCACGATGCGGATCAGCACCAGGCTGATGAGCGCCGAGAGCACGACAAACCCAGTCAGCAGCGGCGCGCTGGCCAGGTAAATCTGACTCAGCACCGCCCGGCGCTGGGCACCTGCGCGGTAGCTTGACGGCACAAACGCCAGCAGTACCATCTGCGCGCCCAGCAGCAACACCCCCCAGCAGGTGCCGACGCCGGCACGCAGCGTGCGGCCCCAGCGGCTGCAGATGTGGCGCACGGCAGAATAAAGCTTCATGTGCGCATGATAGTGCGCGCCGGACCTGCGTCGCAACAGCCAAGCGCTACACGCTCAGCCCTGTGCCAGCGCCCAGGCCACGTGCTCGCGCACCAGGGCGCTGGGGTGTTTGGCGCGCGTTTGCAGGGCAGCACGCAGACGGGCGCGCTGCTCAGGAGCGACGCTGGCGCGCAGCGCGTTGCCCAGCGCCAACGCCACATTGCGCAGCCAGCGCTCGTGCCCGATGCGACGAATTGGGTTGCCGGCGCTGCGCAGCAAGAATTCCGCTTCGCTCCAGGCCAGCAATTCGATCAGGCTGGCACCCTCGAGTCCGGCGCGCGGGTCGAAATCGGGCAGCGGGCTGCGCTGCGCGAACTTGTTCCAAGGACAAACCAACTGGCAGTCGTCACAGCCATAAATGCGGTTGCCCAACAGCGCGCGCAGCTCCAGCGGAATCGCGCCGGCGTGTTCGATCGTCAGGTAAGAGATGCAGCGGCGTGCGTCCAAACGCTGCGGCCCCACGATGGCCTGCGTCGGACAGGCCACCATGCAAGCCTTGCAAGCACCACAGTGCGCCGCCACGGGTGCGGTGGCAGGCAAGGCCAGGTCGAGGTAAATCTCGCCCAGAAAGAACATCGAGCCCGCGCTGCGGTTGAGCACCAGGGTGTGCTTGCCGCGCCAGCCCTGACCGCTGCGAGTGGCCAACTCGGCTTCGAGCACCGGCGCCGAATCGGTGAAAACGCGCTGACCCAGCGGCCCGACCGCTGCGGCAATGCGCTCGGCCAGACGCTGCAAGCGCACACGCAACACCTTGTGATAGTCGCGGCCGCGGGCGTAGAGCGAGACCACCGCTTCCTCTGGCCGCTGCAGGCGCTCCAACTCCTGCGCCTGCCAGTTGATCTGGGTCTGGCGCGGCAGATAATCCATGCGCGCGGTCACCACACTCAGCGTGCCTGGCAGCAGCTCGGCTGGTCGCGCGCGCGCCATGCCGTGGCGTGCCATATAGGCCATTTCACCGTGAAACCCGGCCGCCAGCCAGGCCCGCAAACCAGGCTCGGCCGCCGAAAGATCAACATCGGACACGCCAATTTGTGAAAATGCAAGCTCCCGGCCCCAGGCCTGAATCTGCGAGACGAGTTGAGTAGCATCAAAACCGGGCTTCATGTCCCACCGATTGTAGAAACGACTGCCGCCGGCGACCCGGCGCTCGGGCCGGTCTGGCACGGCTATTGGAGCGACGAAACAGACACGCAAGCCTTTGCCCGCCAACTGGCCACCTGCCCGGCGCTGGCGCACAGCACGCTGACGCTGCGCGGCGACCTGGGCGCGGGCAAGACCACCCTGGTGCGCCACCTGCTGCGCGCGCTCGGTGTGCGCGGGCACATCAAAAGCCCCACCTACGCGGTGGTCGAGCCGCACAGCGCAATCGACTGCCCGCTCATGCCGGCCGGCGAACCGCTGCAGATCTGGCATTTTGACTTTTATCGCTTCAACGACGCGCGCGAATGGGAAGACGCTGGTTTGCGCGAACTTTTTGCCAGTCCCGGCCTCAAGCTGGTCGAGTGGCCCGAGCGGGCCGCCGATTTCATGCCCCCGGTAGACGCCGAGATCGACATCGAGCCCGACCCCATGCGCACCGACCCCGATCACGACGGCGCGCGCCGCGTGCGCGTGCGCGCCCACTCCCCCACCGGCCGCTTGCTGCTGGCGGTGCTGGCGACATGAGACGCGCCTACCATCCAAACCGGCGCACGCTGCTGTGCACGGGCTCGCTGGTGCTGCTGCTGGGCACGCAACAACTGGCCCATGGCGCCAGCGTGGTGGCGGTGCGCATCTGGCCGGCACCCGAATACACCCGAGTGACGATCGAGTCGGACGCTGCGCTCTTGGTGCGCCACACCCAGATGACAAACCCGCTGCAACTGGCGGTTGACATCGAGGGCGTCGACCTGGTGGCTGGACTGCACGAACTGGTCGGCCAGCTCAGGGCCAGCGACCCCAACATCGCCAGCATTCGGGTGCAGCCGCTGGACGCCCGTCAGGTTCGCTTGACGATCGATCTCAAACAAGCCATCAAACCGCAGGTGTTCAACCTGGCGCCGGTGGCGGCGTTTCAGCACCGGCTGGTATTTGACCTCTACCCGCTCAACGCGCCCGACCCGCTGCAACAATTGATTGCCCAGCGCAACCGTGAACTCGACGCCGCCAGCGAACGCGCGGCCCGCTGGCTCGGACTGGAACCGCGCACAGCCACCGGCACCGCTGCGCCCGCCAGCACAGCGCCGGCAGCGAGCAGCACGCAGACCAGCGACCCGCTCGGTGCGCTGATTGCCCAACGCGCGCCGAGCGCGCGCCCGGGCGTTGCGGGCGGCACGCCACCTGCTGCGCCTGCCGTTGCCGCAGCAAGGACAGCGGCCAGCACTGCCCTCACCAGCCCGGCCAGACCCGCCACGCCAGTCCTTGCCAACCCGAGTCGACCCGCTGCGCAGACGCGCCGCCACACCGAGCGTCTGATCATTGTCGCGCTCGACCCCGGCCACGGCGGCGAAGACCCGGGCGCCATCGGCCCCGGCGGCACGCATGAAAAAACCGTGGTGCTGCAAATCGCACGCCGGCTGCGCGAGCGCATCAACGTCAGCCGTGTCAACGGCAATCCGATGCGCACCTTCATGACGCGCGACGCCGACTTCTTCATCCCGCTGCAGCGGCGGGTGGAAAAAGCGCGACGCGTGCAGGCCGACCTGTTCATCAGCCTGCACGCCGACGCTTTTTTCACGCCACGTCCGCAAGGCGCCAGCCTGTTCGTGCTAAGCACCCGGGGCGCCAGCAGTGCGGCAGCGCGCTGGATGGCGCAACGGGAAAATGCCGCCGATCTGGTCGGCGGCGTCAACCTGAGCGGCCACGACAGCAGCCTGCATCTCACCTTGTTCGACATGAGCACCACCGCACAAATCAACGACAGCCTCAGAGTCGGCCGCTCCATGCTGGGCGAGGTGCGTCAGGTCGCCCGCCTGCACAAGCCGCAAGTCGAACAGGCCAACTTTGCCGTGCTGCGCGCACCCGACATTCCCAGCGTGCTGGTGGAGACCGCCTTTATCAGCAACCCAGACGAAGAAAGACGCCTTAACAGCGAGGCGCACCAAAACGCCCTGGCCGACGCGCTGCTCAGGGGCATCGTGCGCTATTTCGAGCGCAATCCGCCGCTGGCGCGCAATCGGCAGGTGTGACGGCGCTCTCTGCACCCGGCATCAGAAGCGATCGTCCAGCGCAGGCGAAATCGGTTGCAGCAAGGAAAAAGGGGTTGCTTTCACGTGAAAACAACCCCTCTGCATTTTTGGTAGGCGCGATTGGACTCGAACCAACGACCCCCACCATGTCAAGGTGGTGCTCTAACCAGCTGAGCTACGCGCCTGCTAACCATTCCAAGCCTTTGATTGTAGCAGTTATCTTTCACGGCGGCAGATAAAAACCCCTGCTCATGAAACCTGTCACTGCGGGCTTGACCCGAAACCCCGCATGTATCACGTTCAGGCCCTCACTTGCGCCGCACGACCCGAACTCCGGCCACGTCGGCGGCGACCGACATGGCGCGTGCCACCTGGCGCGTATTGCTCACTTCGATGGTAAAGGTCATCCAGGCGGTGCCCTTGAGCGACTGCGTTTTCACCCCGATCACGTTCATCTTCTCACGTGCGAAAACCTCTGAAATGTCGCGCAACAGGCCCTGCCGGTCCTGCGCCTGCACCACCACGTCGACCGGGTAGACCGGATCGGCACCCGCGCCGGCGTTACTGCCCTGCCCGTCCCACTGCACCTCGATGACGCGGCCGGGGGATTTGCGCCGCAGGTGGGCATAGTCGGGACAATCCAGGCGGTGCACGCCCACCCCTTTGCCGCGCGTGACGAAACCGCCGATCTCATCCGGCGGCGCCGGCTTGCAACAGCGGGCCAGATGCGTCATGAGCGATTCCATGCCCACCACCAGTACCCCGCCGCCGGCTTGGCCGGCCGCGCTGCGCGGCTTCTTCAGCCAGGGCTGCGCCGCATCGGCTGGCGCGGGTGGCAGCAAAGGGCGCAACTGGGCTTCGATGGCGCGCAGCGAGAGTTCGTCCTTGCCGACTTGCTCAAACAAGGCCTGAGCCGACGGCAGACCCAGACTCAGCGCCAGATCGTCAAATTTCAGCGCCGTTCGGCCCTCGCGCTGCAGCAGCTTTTCCACCGCTTCGCGGCCACGCGCCATGGTGTGTTCCAGCGCCTGGGCATTGAACCAGGCGCGCACCTTGCTCTTGGCGCGGTGGCCCACCAAGTAGCCCAGTTCGGGGTTGAGCCAGTCGCGCGAGGGGCCGCCCTCTTTGGCCGCCGTGATCTCCACCGTCTGGCCATTTTGCAAGGGCGTATTGAGTGCGACCATGACGCCGTCGACGCGCGCACCGCGGCAGCGGTGCCCCAAATCGGTGTGCACGCTGTAGGCGAAGTCGAGCGCGGTGGCGCCTTGCGGCAACTCGACGATCGCAGCTTCTGGCGTGAGCACGTAGATGCGGTCGTCGAACAAGTTCTGCCCGGCTCCGCTGAGGTCGCGCTCCCAGGCCAGCAACTGGCGCAGCACGGCGATTTTGGCGTCGTATTCAGAGCTGGCCGACACCCCTGCATATCCTTTGGTGCCGGCTTCCTTGTAGGCCCAGTGCGCGGCCACACCGTGTTCGGCGTGCTCGTGCATGGACTGGGTGCGAATCTGAATCTCGAACGCGCGGCCCTGCGCGTCGCGCACCACGGTGTGCAGCGACTGGTATCCGTTCGGCTTGGGCTTGGCGATGTAGTCGTCAAACTCCTCGGGCAGCGGCGCGAATTGGGCGCTCACATGCGCCAGCACCGCATAGCAGTCTTGCACCCGCGCCACCACCACGCGCAGCGCGCGCAGGTCGAACACCTGATCGAAGTCGAGCGACTTGCCGCGCATCTTCTTTACGATGCTGTAGATGTGCTTGGGGCGGCCCTGCACGCTGGCGACGATGCCCAGGTGCAACAAGTCTTGTTCGAGCCGCTGGCGCACCTGCTCGACGTGGGCTTCGCGCTCGATGCGCTTTTCATCCAGCAGCCGCGCCACTTCTTTGTAGGTTTGCGGCTCCAGAAAACGAAACGCCAGATCCTCCATTTCCCACTTGATCTGCCAGATGCCCAGGCGGTTCGCCAGCGGGGCGAAGACCTGCAGCGACTCGCTCGCCAGCGGCACGCCGGGGTCGATTTTGCTGGCGGCAAAATAGCGCAGCGTCTGCAAGCGCGAGGCCAGACGCAGCATGACCACGCGCAGATCGCGCGAGAACGACAGCAGCATCTTGCGCACGTTCTCGGTCTGGCTGGCCGCCAGTTCGGATAGCGGCGCCTTGTTGGGCGAAGCCAGCGGCAAGGCCTGCTCCTGCGCCGCCAGCCGCTCTTCTTCTTTTCTGGCCTGCACCTGTGCGGCCTTGATGCGCGCCTGGCGCTGCAATTGGAGCAGCTTGGTGGTCTCGACCGCCAGCGCGGCGAAATTCTCGCCAAAGGCCTTGGCAATCACTTCTTGCGGGCGGTTCAGGTGCTGGCAGGCGTAGACCAGATAAGCGGCTGCCTGCATCGCCTCGGAGCCGCCAATGTCACGCAAAATGGCCGCTACCGCGTCGGCATGCGCCAGCATGTTTTCGCCGCTGTCGAGCTGCTGGCAGGCCAGCAAGGGTTCGGCAAAAGCGCGCGCGCGCGCCAGCGCCTGCACCTGCTCGGGCAGACTGGCGGCGGTGGCCGCGACAATCGGCGCCGCTGGCGCCGCAGGCGGCGCCAGCGGCGCCGACGCGGCGGGCAGCGAACGCCTCATCAGGGCGCGCAGGTAATTTTTCATGCCGCGTTCAAAAACGCTTTCACCACCGCAAGCTGATCGGCCGCAACCAGTGTGGGGGCGTGTCCGACACCGGCAAACTCGACGCAGTGCGCGCGCGGGCCGCGAGCCGCCATCTGGGCCGCCGTGGCGCGGCTGAGCAAATCGGAGTCGGCCCCGCGCAGCAACAGCGTACGCGCCGCAATGGCGTCATACTGACTCCACAGCGCCGCCTGGGCTTGCTGCACCAGCGGCGCAGCCGCCTCGGCCAGGGCCTGAAAAGGCAGCGCGATGGCCGGGTCGTAGTGCAGCCACCAGCGGCCTGCACGCTCGCGCAGCATGGGGCCAGACAATGCCAGCCACTGCGCAGGCGTGTGCGGTCCGAACGCACCGGAGATCGAGCGCAAGTAATCGATCGCCTCTTGCGCACTGGCAAACGACGGGTTGCGCCCCACGTACAGCGCCATGCGCTGCAGCGCCGCCAACTCGATCACCGGGCCGACGTCGTTGAGCACCAGGCGGCGCAAACCCAGTCCGGGTTGGGCCGCCAGTGCCATGCCAATCAGGCCGCCCAAGCTGGAGCCGACCCAGTCCAGGCTGGCGTCTGGCAGCTCGCTGCGAACGTGCTGCACCAACGCGAGCAGGTCGGCGGCGTAGGTGGGGATCTGGTACGCCAGCGGATCGTCCAGCCAGTCGCTCTCGCCCCGACCGGCGACGTCGACCGCCAGCACATGTGAGTCCGACTGCATGGCCTGGGCCAGCAGGTCGAAATCGCGTCCCTGGCGCGTCAGTCCATGAACGCAGATCAGCACCCGGCGGCAGGCCGCGTCGGCGGCCGGCCAGACCCAATAGGCCATGCGACGCGGGCCGCCCGTGCGTGCCAGAGGCCCGCCCGGCTCCAGATGGCGCAGCAGCGGCGCGGTGCCGATTCGATTCATGGGGTGGGTCTCCGGGATGATTCGAGATTGTCCATTAGGCGCAGATGCGATGCTGTTTGAATGAAGGAACAATCTCGGATAATGGATCGCTGTTCGGACGCTGCCTTGTGCGATCGTAATTCAAAGCCGGTACCGGCCAAGGGTGCGGCGCATCGGCGCAGCGCATTCAAAAATTCAAACATCTGGTCTTCACGGGAGTTTTTTCATGCTTGCAAACAAGACCGCACTGGTCACAGGATCGACCAGCGGAATCGGACTAGGCATTGCCAAAGCGCTGGCGCGTCAGGGCGCGCGCATCGTGCTCAATGGTTTTGGTGACGTGCAGGCAGCGCAGGCCGAAATCGCCGCACTCGGCGCCGAGGTGGACTACCACGGCGCCGACATGAGCCAGCCAAAAGAAATCGCTGCCATGATGGCGTTTGCCGCTGTGCGCTTTGGCCAGGTCGACATCTTGGTCAACAACGCGGGCATCCAGCACGTGGCACGGGTGGAGGATTTTCCGGTCGAAAAATGGGACGCGGTATTGGCCGTCAACCTCAGCAGCGCTTTTCACACCACGCGGCTGGCACTGCCGGCCATGCGCGCGGCCAACTGGGGCCGCATCATCAACCTGGCTTCGGTGCATGGTCTGGTGGGGTCGGCGGAAAAATCGGCCTACGTGGCGGCCAAGCACGGCTTGATCGGCCTGACCAAGGTCACCGCGCTCGAGACCGCCACCACCGGCGTGACCTGCAACGCGATCTGCCCGGGCTGGGTGCTCACGCCGCTGGTGCAACAGCAAGTCGATGCGCGCGCCGCTGCGCTGGGCATCTCGAACGAAGAAGCAAAAAAAGTGCTGCTGCGCGAGAAAGAGCCGTCGATGCAGTTCACCACCGCGCAAGAACTGGGCGAACTGGCGCTGTTTTTCTGCTCGGCGGCAGGCAACAACGTGCGCGGCGCGGCCTGGAACATGGACGGCGGCTGGGCAGCGCAGTAGCGCGGCAGAACGGCTCGCGTCACGGCACCCACCATCTGGCGCGACGGCCCCCGTTCCGCTTGTTCTTCTTCTCCCGCGAGGAGCCACGGATTCACGTCCATGTGGCACATCCCGAAGGTCAAGCCAAGTTCTGGTTCACGCCCTCTCGGTACACCGGGCCAAGGGCATCGGCCTGTCAGGTATCGAACTTCAGCAGGCGCAGGCAGTGGTTGAGGCTCACATCGAGGAGACCCAAGATGCATGGAGCCATCACTTCTGGGGTGGTATTTGAGCCGCAGCGGCGCTCAAACCAGCCGCACCGCGGCTCCATTGCCACGCGCCACGATGCTCCCAATCGGGTACACCGTCTCGCCCAAGTCACGTAACGTTTGCGCGCAGGCGGCGGCTTCTTCAGCGGCCAGCACCACCACCATGCCAATGCCGTTGTTGAAGGTGCGGTTCATCTCGGCATCGTCGATCCCGGCCGTGGCTTGCAGCCAGGCAAACAGCTCGCTTTGCGGCCAACTGCCTTTTTGCAGTTGCGCGGCGCAGCCGTGCGGCAGCACACGCGGAATGTTCTCCAGCAGACCGCCGCCGGTGATGTGCGCCAGCGCCTTGATGCCTGGCCGCGCACCCGCCTTCGGTGGGTGCGCGGCCAGTGCGGCCAGCACACTTTTAACGTACAAGCGCGTCGGCGCCATGACGGCGTTCCGAAACGGCTGGCCATCCAGCGTGTGCGGCAGCTCATGGCCGGCGCGTTCGAGGCACTTGCGCAACAGGGAAAACCCATTCGAATGCACGCCGTTGGATGCCAAGCCCAGCACCACGTCGCCGGCTTGCACGTTTTGTCCGCTCAGAATTTTCGACTTTTCAACCACGCCGACGCAAAAACCCGCCAGATCGTATTCGCCCGTCGGGTACATGCCCGGCATTTCGGCGGTCTCGCCTCCAATGAGCGCGCAACCGCTTTGCTCGCAGCCCTTGGCAATGCCGCCGATGACGGTGGCGGCCGTCTCCAGTTCGAGCTTGCCGCAGGCAAAGTAGTCCAGAAAGAACAGCGGCTCGGCGCCCTGCACCAGCACGTCGTTGACGCTCATGCCGACCAGGTCAATGCCTACCGTGTCGTGCATATTCCAGGCAAAAGCCAGCTTGAGTTTGGTGCCCACGCCGTCGGTGCCGCTGACCAGCACCGGCTCTTGGTAGCGCTTGGGCACTTCAAACAAAGCGCCAAAGCCGCCAATACCTGCCAGCACACCTTCACGCAGGGTTTTTTTCGCCAAGGGCTTGATGCGCTCGACCAGTGCGTCGCCGACGTCGATGTCGACGCCGGCGTCTTTGTAGGAAATAGGGATGGGCTGGGTCATGGGTTTCGGGCTGCAGCGTGGCAGCAATGCAAGAGATTTTCTGACTAACCGCTGGCAATGCTCAGCTTGGGCAGCCCGCCAGGGCGATGGGAACTAAAATTTGCCTCAGATTTTAAGGCTTGGCCCGTGCCAGCCGGTCGCCACGCCCAAGCCACCCACCCATGACCTTCACTCCAAACCAGATTCGTGCCGCCAGTTGGGCGCTGATTGCAGTGGCAAGCTGGCTGCTGCTGACGCTGCTGGCACCGGTGCTGACGCCGTTCCTGCTTGCTGCGGTGCTGGCCTACGCGCTGCACCCGCTGGTCGAGCGCCTGCATGCGCGTGGCCTGCCGCGCTGGCTGGGAGCCGGGCTGGCCATTGCCCTGCTGATGCTGCTGCTGTTGGCCATTTTGCTGCTGATCGTGCCGGTGATCACGCAACAAGTGCCGCTGCTGCGCGATCAGTTGCCCGCCTTGCTCGATCAGCTCAACCTCTGGCTGGTGCCGCTGGCGGCGCGCTTTGACATTCAATTGAAGATCGACGTCGCACTGGTGCGCCAGTGGTTGGGCCAGATCTTCGCCGGCCGCGAGACGGCTCTGCTCGAAGGTCTGTTGTCGTCGCTGCGCATCGGCGGCAGCGTGCTGGCAGCGGTGTTTGGCAACCTCATCCTGATGCCCATCGTCGCTTACTACCTGCTGCTGGATTGGGCGCGTCTGGTCGATCTCACCAAGCTGCTGATTCCGCCGCGCTGGCGCGAGCGCGTGCAGAGTTTTCTGGATGAAACCGACGCGGTGCTCGGCCAGTACCTGCGCGGCCAGTTGCTGGTGATGGCGGTGTTGGCGGTTTTTTATACCGTCGCGCTCTCGCTGGTGGGGTTGGACCTGGCCTTGCCGATCGGCGTCTTCACCGGTTTGGCGGTGTTTGTGCCCTACCTCGGTTTTGGCGTCGGCCTGGTGCTGGCCTTGCTGGCGGCGCTGCTGCAATTTCAGAGCCTGTTTGGCGTTGCGCTGGTGGCCGCGATTTACCTGCTGGCACAAGTGGTCGAGAGCATGTACCTGACGCCCAAGCTGCTGGGAGAGCGCATCGGCCTGCACCCGATTGCCGTCATTTTTGCCTTGCTGGCGTTCGGTCATTTGCTTGGTTTTGTCGGCGTGCTGATTGCCTTGCCGGCCAGCGCAGTGCTGCTGGTGGCGATCCGGCGTGCCCGCCAGGGTTATATGGCCAGCAGCCTGTATCTGGATCAACCCGCGCCTGCGGCTCAAACCCTGCCGGCGCAGTTGTCACAAAACCGCCAGCCATGAACGCCGCGCCCGTTTGCATGAAACAACTGGTGCTCGACATGGGGCTGGCCCCGGTGCCAGGCTGGAGCAATTTTGTCGTCGCCGCCGGCAACCAGGAACTGCAACAGCACCTGCGCAGGTGCACCGAGCAGCCGCTGTCGTCGCCGGCACCGACCTGCCTGTGGGGTGAGAGCGGCAGCGGTAAGACGCATGTGCTGTCTGCGGTGCGCCAGTCGCTGCTTGAGCAAGGCAGTCAAGTGGGCTGGCTCGACGCCACCACACTTGCCCCCGGCGCGTTTGACGAGCGCTGGGACGCGGTGCTGCTCGACGACTGCCAGCGCTACAGCGCCGAACAGCAGGCGGCGGCCTTCAACTGGTTCATCAACGCCCAGCACCCGGCGCACGGCCCGGTGCGCTGGGTGCTGGCAGCGGCCGACCGGCCACCCACCGACCTGGATTTGCGCGAGGACTTGCGCACCCGGCTCGGCTGGGGCCATGTGTTCCAATTGCGCACAGCGAGCGAGACCGAGCGCCGCGCCGTGCTGCGCCGCGCCGCCGACGAACGCGGCGTTTTGCTGGGCGACGAGGTGATGGAATTCATGCTCAAGCGCTTCTCGCGCGACCTGAGCAACCTGATGCGGCTGCTCGACCAACTCGACGTCTACGCCCTGCGCACGCAGCGTGCCATCACCATCCCACTGATCAAATCGATGCTGGAAAACGAATGAGACTGACCCTGTTCGACCTAGACCACACCCTGCTCCCACTCGACTCCGATCACGCCTGGGGCAAATTTACCGTAAGCCTGGGCTGGCGCGACGCCGAACACTTCAGCCGCGCCAATGACCAGTTCTACGCCCAGTACCAAAACGGCACGCTCGACATCGGTGAATACATTCGCTTTGCCACCACCGCCTTGCGCGAGCGCGGCCTGCAGCAAGCCAGCCAGGCACATCAGCGTTTCATGCAAGCGGTGATCCAGCCCGCACTGCACCCCTGTGCGCTGGAGCTGGTACGCGCGCACCAGGCGGCCGGCGACGTGGTGGTGATCGTCACCGCCACCAACGACTTCATCACCCGCCCGATTGCCCAGGCCTTTGGCGTCACCGAGCTGATTGCCACCGAACTCGAACGCGACGCGCAGGGCAATCCCACCGGCGCCATTCAGGGCACGCCGTCGTTTCGCGCCGGCAAGGTCGAGCGTGTGAAACAATGGCTGAGCGCACGCGGCCAAAGCTGGTCCAGCGTGCGACACAGCACCTTCTACAGTGACTCGATCAACGACCTGGCGCTGCTCGAGCACGTGCAACTGCCGGTGGCCACCAATCCGGACGCCCGGCTGCGCGAAATTGCCTCCGCGCGCGGCTGGCGCATACTGGATCTTTTCGAATGATCAAAAAATTCATTGACAAGCTGCTGGACAAGACCGGCGCTGCCTTGGGCCGACGCACCGGTCCGTTTGGCAGACGCGAGGACGTGCGCGCGCAGGTGCACGGCATCGACCGCGCACTGGTCGATCAGCGCGCGCTCGACGTGGTGCACACCCTCAAGCAGGCCGGTTTTGAGTCCTACATCGTCGGCGGCGCAGTGCGCGATCTGTTGCTGGGCTTGCGCCCGAAAGACTTCGACGTCGCCACCAGCGCCACGCCCGAGCAGGTCAAGAGCCTGTTTCGCCGCGCCTTCATCATTGGGCGGCGCTTTCGTATTGTGCACGTGGTATACGGTCGCGGGCGCGAGCACGAAATGATCGAAGTCTCGACCTTTCGCGCCTACCTCGACAGCGCCGACGCCGAACAAGTCAGCGGCAACGAGCGCAGCAGCAAGGGCGAACTCGCCGGCATGAAGCACGCGGTTGACGCCAGCGGTCGCGTGCTGCGCGACAACGTCTGGGGGTCGATCGAGCACGACGCCGCGCGGCGCGACTTCAGCATCAACGCCATGTACTACGACCCCGAGACGCAGCTCGTGGTCGACTTTCATCACGGCATTCGAGACGCCAAAAAACGCACGCTGCGCCTGATTGGCGACCCCGTCACGCGCTACCGTGAAGACCCGGTACGCATCATGCGCGCCGTGCGTTTTGCCGCCAAGCTCAGCGCCCTGGGCTTCAAATTCGACCCCAAAACCAGCGCGCCGCTGCTGGCTTCGCGCAGCCTGCTGGCCCAGGTGCCGCAAAGCCGCCTGTTCGATGAAATGCTCAAACTGCTGCAGACCGGCCACGCGCTGGCCAGTGTCGAGCAGCTCAAGTCCACCGATCTGGCCAGCGGCGTCTACCCCTTGCTCGACTTGGTGGTGCAACGCGCCGACGAGCCCTTCGTCAAACTGGCGCTACAAGACACCGACCGCCGAGTGGCGGAAGAAAAACCGGTGGCGCCGAGCTTTTTGCTCGCCTGCGTGCTCTGGAGCGATGTACGCAAAGGCTGGAGCCAGCGCCTGCAACCCCGCCCCGGTCAACGCCCCGCCACACCGGTGGCGGCGCTGCAAGACGCGGTCGACGAGGTGTTCGACGCCCGCATCGGTGACGTCTCCGGCCGCGGCAAACTCGGCGCCGACATGCGCGAGATCTGGATGATGCAGCCGCGCTTTGACAAGCGCGTCGGCAGCGGACCCTTCAGCCTGGTCGAGCAAGCGCGCTTTCGGGCCGGCTACGACTTTTTGCGCCTGCGCGCCCAGGTGGGCGAGGTGGA
Organism: Hydrogenophaga sp.; assembly: GCF_014773545.1. Lineage (GTDB taxonomy): Bacteria > Pseudomonadota > Gammaproteobacteria > Burkholderiales > Burkholderiaceae_C > Hydrogenophaga. The sequence goes on from NZ_SDDV01000005.1 coordinate 164,687, forward strand.
AGAAGAACTGTCCCACTGGTGGGAAACGTTCCAGCACGCCAGCGACGACTTGCGCGCCGACATGGTTGACGCGCAACGGCGAGAAAACCTGGCTAGGCCCGCCAACGGCAAGGCGCGCCGCGTCAAACGCAGCGACAGCGAGCACCCGAACCAGGCCAACGCGCCCGCTGCGCCGCTGCGCGCGGCCGAGCAAGACCAAGACGGCGACGAACAGCCGCCGTTGACGGGAGATGCCGCCGCGGCAGTGCAAAATCCAGAACCGGCCAAAAAACGCCGACGCCGCCGGCGCAGCTCAGGTGAGGCGGACGCAGCGCCGTACCCCGTGCCGAGCGTCAAGCTCTGAACCGCACAGCCCGCGATCGCCCCGGGAACACGCCATGCGTCGCGACCCCGTGACCGCCTTCGTGGCCTTAGGCGCCAACCTGGGCGACCCCGAGCAAGCCCTGCGCCATGCGCTGGCGGCACTGGTGCAAACCGCTGGCGTGCAGTTGCTGCAAGCCTCCAGCCAGTACCGCAGCGCACCGATAGACGCCAGCGGGCCCCATTACCACAACGCGGTGGCGGCAGTGTCCACCACCCTGAGCGCGCCCGAACTGCTCACCGCCCTGCAAACCCTGGAACAACAAGCCGGGCGCCAGCGTGCGCAGCGCAACGCGCCACGCACGCTCGACCTGGACTTGCTGTTGTTTGGCAGCGCACGCATCGAATCGCCCTGGCTCACCGTGCCGCACCCGCGCATGTGGAGCCGCGCTTTCGTGCTGCTGCCACTGGCCGAATTGGCACCCGAATGGGTGAGTGAGCAGCAGTTGCAAGCGGTACGCCAGCAAGTGATCGAGCGGCTTGCGAACGGGCCAGACGCGCTGGTGTAGCGTTGCGCGCTTGATGGCACCAATAAAACCGATCAATTGGCGTGTGCGTCCGAACGCCATGCGCTGCTTGCTGGTCTGAGCCGGCTCAAGCCGGCTTGCGCCTCAGCCACAGCAGCAGCGCAAACGATACGATCGCGACAAAGCTCAGAAACGACCAGTTGGCGATCGACAGTCCAAGAAAAGTCCAGTCGATCTTGGTGCAATCTCCGGTGCCGCGAAAAAGCATCGGTATGACCCGGCGCAGCGGAAAGGCCTCGATCATGCCAAAGAAGTCGCGTCCGCAGATGAGCACCTCGGGCGGGTACCACTGCAACCAACTCTGGCGCGCCGCCACTGCGGCGCCAAAAGAGGCCAGCACAGCCGTCAGCACCACACAGACGGCGCGCACCGTTGGCCCACGCACGGCCGCACCCGATGCCGCTGCCAGCGCCACCCCGATCAAAGCGTAGCGCTGCACAATGCACAGTGGACACGGCTGCAAGCCCAGCACGTGTTGCAAGTACAAACCAAAACCCAGCAGAGCAAGGCAAGCCAAAGCCAACAGCGCCAGCCAGCGACGCGGGTGACGCGCCAGGCTGCTCCAAAGATTTTTGCAAAAAGTAAGAAACAAACCGGAATCCTGATTTTGATGAGCGCAAGGCCGACCCAGCCGCTACAGCCTTGCGCACGGTCAGCGACCGACCAGCGCTGCTGCGGTCAGATATTCTCCCTCACAAACAGTTCCCTGCGCCTGGGCTGAAACGCCCGCCTACGGGCGCCACTTAGCGCCGGTCAAAAATCTGATCGAATACGGCTCCGGTGGCGAAATGTTCGCGCATGGCCGGACCCCAACCTCCAAACGCCTGCTCGATCGTGAACAGATTCAGCCTGGGGAATTGCTTGCTGTGCTTGGCAAATGCCGTTTCGGAGCGCGGGCGGAAAAAATGCTTTCCCACAATGTCTTGCCCCACCTGGCTGTACAGATACTCCAGATAAGCGGTGGCGACGGCGCGCGTACCCCTTCTGTCTACATTTCGGTCCACCACGGTGACCGGTGGCTCGGCCAAAATGCTCAGCGACGGATAAACCAGCTCGAACGGTTCGGCTCCCAATTCCCGCTTGAGCAAGTGGGCTTCGTTTTCCCAGGAAACGAGCACATCGCCCTGGTTGCGTCTGGCAAAAGTGACCGAAGAGCCGCGTGCTCCGGTATCGAGCACCAACACGTTGCGATAGAGCCGAGTCACAAAATCCCTGGCCTGGGCTTGGCCACCAAAGCGGCGTCTGGCGAACTCCCAAGCCGCCAGGTAATTCCAGCGTGCACCACCGGACGTTTTCGGATTCGGCATGATGACCGATACGCCCGGCCGGACCAGATCGTCCCAATCTTTGATTCCCTTGGGGTTGCCGCGGCGTACCACCAGTATCATGGTCGAGGTGTAGGGTGAGCTGTTGTGAGGCAGGCGCTGTTGCCAGTTCTCGGGCACCCAAGCTCCGTTGACGTGCAACGCATCGATGTCAGCAGCCAGAGCCAGCGTGGCAACGTCGGCCGCGAGTCCGTCGATAATGGAGCGCGCCTGCCTGCCCGAGCCGCCATGCGACTGGTCGACGCGCACAGCCTGGCCCGTTCTGGCATTCCAGTCACGGGCGAATGCCGCGTTGAATTCAACGTACATTTCTCGCGTCGGATCGTACGATACGTTGAGTAAGGTCTGCGTTGATTGGGCCCGGCTTGCCAGCGTCGTCCCTGCCAGAGCCAGGGCCAGTGGAAGCTTGATAAAGTGGCGCCGTTGCGTCATATGGTTTTCCCCTTTAAAGTGACGGTCGAACTGCGGTGAGGGGAAGTTTATCGGCGCAAGCTAAAAACCAAAACGAATAAAAAATTATTTGTTTATATCAAATACACCTTGTAGTAACAAAAAGTCATACACTCATGTCGCGCACCATCCACTGCATCAAACTCGGCAAAGAAGCCGATGGCCTGGACTTCCCACCCTACCCGGGCGAACTTGGCAAGCGCATTTACGAGCAGGTCAGCAAAGAGGCCTGGGCCGCATGGCTCAAGCACCAGACCATGCTGCTGAATGAAAACCGCCTCAACCTGGCCGATGCGCGGGCGCGCCAGTACCTGGCGCGGCAAATGGAAAAGCATTTTTTTGGCGAAGGCGCCGACGCAGCGGCCGGCTATGTGCCGCCACCCGGTCCGAACTGAACGGGCTCGGTTGAACCCAACTGCCGCTGTGTCTGAGTCAGCGGACCGTCACGCCTTGGTGATCGGCGCCGGCCTGGCCGGTGCGGCCCTGTGCGCGGCGCTGACGCGGCGCGGCTGGCGCATCACGCTGCTGGAGGCCGCCGCCGGCCCGGCGCAAGCCGCCTCAGCGCTGCCGGTGGGCATGCTCAGCCCGCACCTGACGCGCGCGCCCACGCCCTTGTCGCGTCTGTGCGAACTCGGCCTGGCTGACGCCCGCGCCGAACTGGAGCAGTTGCTGGCGCCTGGTCAAGGCTGGCAGCCGTGCGAGGTGGACAACCTCGGCCACGCCAGCGGGCGCTGGCCGGCCGCCCTGGTGCGCCCAGCGGCGCTGGTGGCGGCCTGGCTGGCGCAGGCCAGCGCGCACCCGTCGTTCAAGGCCCGCTGGCAGACCCGCGTAGCCCGGCTGCTGCCACCCGGCGGCGCGCCGGATGCACAAACACGCGGGTGGCGCGCGCTCGACGCCAATGGCTGCGTCGTCGCTCAGGCGCCGGTGGCGGTGGTGACGGCGGCATTTGGCAGTCTGGCCCTGCTGGGCGATTCGCTGCCCGGCCTGACCGCTGCGGCCCTGCCCTTGCGCCCGGTCAAAGGTCAGCTCAGCCTGGCCGCCTTGCGGGGCCCGGCGCTGGCGCCGCGTCCGCAGCGAAACAACGGTGTGTTCGTGCCCTGCTACCAAGACAGCGGGCTGGCACCGGCATGGCCCACGCGCATCTGGGCGATGGGATCGACCTACCGGCGCGGCGACGCCAGTTGCACAATCGAGTCGGAAGACCACGAACGCAACGCGCTCAGCCTGGCGGCCATCGACGCGGCGGCAGCGCTAGGCTTGCGGGACGCCGCTGCCAGCGGCGAATTGCTGGGCTGGGCGCAGGTGCGCTGCGCCTCGCTCGACCGGCTACCGCTGGTGGGCGCGCTGCCCGATCTCTCGGCCCTGCAGGCGCTGATGGAGCAAGCGGGTGCGCGGCGCGGCCGCCTGACGCTGGAGCAAACGCCGCGCTGGCCCGGACTGTTTGTGCTGGCGGCGCTGGGCTCGCGCGGGCTGACACTGGCGCATTGGTGCGCCGAGCGGCTGGCTGCGCGCATCGACGCCGAAGCCCCCTGCGCCCTTGACCCCGATCTGCTGCGCGCGCTGGACCCAGCTCGCTTTGCCTGGCGACTGGCGCGCCAGCAACCCCGTCCCGCTGGCGCTTGAGACGCCTGCGGGACGGGGCTGCCAGGCTCAATCTGCAAGCCCAAGGCCAGCACCACCCGGTGCAGTCGGCCGATTGGGATCGCTGGCGTTGTCGGCAGTCGGATCGGTCGCATTCTCTGGCTCATGCGGCTTGCCAGATGCCTTGGCCTTGAGCTTTTCTTCCTTCTTTTTCTTCTTGGCCAGCTCGCGCTGGCGTTTTTCGTAGCCGTAATTGGGTGTGGGCAAAACAGTCTTTCGGGTCGGTTGATCAAAGGGAGAAGTCAGAGCACGTGTAAGGCCTGCGCCAGGTCGGCACGCAGGTCTTCGACGTTTTCCAGTCCGACGGCAAAGCGTACCAGAGCACCGGCGTGTGGCCAGGGTCGGGTTCGAATCGACGATACATCATAAGGGGCGCATAAACTGATCGGGCCAGCCCAGCTCCAGCCCAGGCGAAACAGGCGCAGACGATCGCACCAGTCGTCGATGCGGCGCTGATCCAGGGCCGGGTCGAACACCACGCTGAACAAACAGGCGGCGGCACTGGCGCTGCGTTGCCAGTGCGCGTGCCCGGGCGAGCCCGGCAGCGCCGGATGCAGCACCTGCGCCACGCCGGGCTGGCGGCTCATCCAGGCCGCCAATTCACGCGTGGCAGCGTCTTGCGCGTGGTAGCGCAGCGCCAGCGTGTTGAGTCCGCGCAGCACCAGTTCGGCGTCGTTGCCCGCCACGCCCAGACCCAGGCGCATATGGGTCATCAACAATTGCTGGTGCAGCGCTGCGTCGCGTGTGACCACTGAGCCCATCAGCACGTCGGCGCCGCCGCTGGGGTATTTGGTGAGTGCCTGCATCGAGACATCGACACCCAACTCAAAGGCCTTGAAGGCAACGCCAGCGCCCCAGGTGTTGTCGAGTGCGCTGACGATGGCACGCTGCGCCGAGCGGGCCGCGTTGGCTTGGCGCAGCGTCGCCACCAGTGCGGGCAGATCGGGAAATTCGAGCGTGATCGAGCCCGCCGCCTCCAGCCAGACCAGGCGCGTGGCCGGACTGATTTTGGACGCCAGATCGGCCGCATCGAGCGCGTCGTAATAGCGGTGGCTGATGCCCCAGGCGGCCAGCTCGGTGGCGACAAACGATTTACCGGGGCCGTAGGCGTTATCCGGCAGCAGCACCTCGTCGCCACAGCGCAGCAAGGCCATGTCAACCAGCGTCAGCGCCGACAGTCCGCTGGGACACAGCACGCAAAAGCGCCCGCCTTCCAGCGTGGCAATGCGCTCTTCCAGCGTGAAGGTGGTGGGTGTGCCGTGCAGGCCGTAGGTGTAGCCGCTTTTGTCGGCCCACTGCCGCGTGCGCAGCGCATGCACGCTGGGAAAAATTACCGTCGAGGCTTTGTATACGCCGGGAGCGACGGCGTCAAACCCCTGCGGAGGACGATAGGGATGGTGAATCAGGTCGGTGGGTAATTCGCTCATGCCGGACAAGGCGTGAAACTGCGAAGTGTGGCAGCCGCACGCTGGGCGGCTTGACCCAGAGCAGCGCGCGGCGCAGCGCGGTGGCGGCGCGAACGCGGCTCAAGCATGGTAGGGGTGACGCAGCAAAATGGTGTGGTCGCGGTCGGGGCTGGTGGAGACCACGTGCACCGGCACGCCGGTGGTTTCCTCGATGCGCTGCAGGTAGCGCTTGGCGTTGGGGGGCAGATCGTCAAAACACGTCACACCGACCGACGTTTCGCTCCAGCCCGCCAGCGTTTCATAAATGGGCTGGCAGCGCGCAATCTCCTCTGCGCCCAGAGGCAAAATATCGATAATCTCACCGTCGAGTTCGTAGCCGGTGCACAGCTTGAGCTCGTGCAGGCCGTCAAGCACGTCCAGCTTGGTGATGCACAGGCCAGACAGGCCGTTGACCTGCGCCGAGCGTTTGAGCAAGGCCGCGTCGAACCAGCCGCAGCGGCGCGAGCGCCCGGTGGTCGTGCCTTTTTCAGCGCCGACGGTGGCCATGTGCCAGCCTGGCGTGCCTTCTTTTTGCCAGTCGAGTTCGGTCGGGAACGGGCCACCACCGACGCGGGTGCAATAGGCCTTGGTGATGCCCAGCACGTAGTGCAGCAAACCGGGGCCGACACCCGAGCCGGCAGCAGCGTTGCCGGCCACACAGTTGCTGGAGGTGACGAAGGGGTAGGTGCCGTGGTCTATGTCGAGCAAGGTGCCCTGCGCGCCTTCAAACAACAGATTGACGCCGGCCTGATGCGCCGCATTGAGCTCGCGCGAGACGTCGGCAATCATGGGCTTGAGCTGTTCGGCCTGTGCCATGGCCTCAGCGTACACCGGTTCGAATTCAATCGCACCGTCTTGCATGTATGCGGCCATTTTGTCGTCCCAGACCAAATCGGCCGCGTGCAGGTAGCTTTGCAACAGGTGGTTGTGCAGCGCCAGCAGTTCGCGCAGCTTGGCAGCAAAGCGTTCGGGGTATTTCAGGTCTTGCACGCGCAGCGCGCGGCGGGCAATTTTGTCTTCGTATGCGGGTCCGATGCCACGTCCGGTGGTGCCTATTTTTTCGCTGCCGGCCTTGTCTTTGGCGGCTTCGCGCGCGATGTCTATGGCCGCGTGAAACGGCAAAATCAGCGGACAGGCCTCGCTCACGCGCAAGCGCGAGCGCACTTCGACACCGGCTCGCTCCAGCCCCTCGATCTCCTCGAACAACTTGCCGACCGACAACACCACGCCGTTGCCGATGTAGCACTTGACGCCAGCGCGCATGATGCCGCTGGGAATCAGGTGCAGCGCGGTCTTGACGCCGTTGATCACCAGCGTGTGACCGGCATTGTGCCCGCCCTGGAAACGCACCACGCCTTGAGCGGTTTCAGTCAGCCAGTCGACCAGTTTTCCCTTGCCTTCATCACCCCACTGAGTGCCCACCACCACCACGTTGCGCCCAGCCTGAACCTGGCCGGCGGCGCTGCATTTATTCATCATTTGCTGGTTTCCGTTGAGAGCTGCTGGACTGTCCACGCGTTGGCCTGGGCCGGGTCTGACACCAGGGCGCGGTCGCAGTGAAATTCATCGACTTCGTGTTCGTGACCGGGCAACATGCAGACCACCGTCTGCCCCTGTGCCCGCAGCGCGGCCACCGCTTGCCGCAGGCCTGCTTGCGTTCCCCAGGGGGCTCGAATGGCGCTCGCGCGCGCGCGCGGCGGCACGGCGGCCACCAAGGTCTTGAGGTCCAGACTGAAGCCGACCGCCGGACGCTTGCGGCCAAACACGGCGCCGACCTCGTCGTAGCGGCCACCGCGCGCCAGCTCGACCGCCGCACCCGCACCGCCGGGCAAGGTGCAAGCAAAGATGGCAAAACGCATGCCGGTGTAATAGGCGTAGCCGCGCAGGTCCGACAGGTCGATGGAAACATCAAACCCCTGCGCCTGCTGACTCAGGCAACGCAGGCTGTCCAGTGCGGTTTGCAGCGCGGGCGAGTCTTGCAGGGTCTGGCGTGCTTCGTCCAGCACCGCGGCATCACCAAACAGGTGTGGCAGCGCGCACAGGTCGCGCCGCACCCGCGCTGGCAGGTCGCGCGCCAGGGTGTTGAGTTCCGTCACGTCCTTGGCAGCCAGCGCGGCGTGGATGCGGTGCACCTGGGCCACATCCAGCGTGCCGGGTGCCAGCACGGCGTCGACCACCCGCACGTCGGCCAGGTCGAGCAGCAACTGCCGGACTCCGGCAGTGCGCAAGCAGGCTTGGGCCAGCTCCAACACCTCCAGGTCGGCTTCGATTCCGGCGTGGCCATAGATTTCAGCACCCAACTGCAAGGGCTCGCGGCTCGCCAGCGGGTGCTCGACCCGCGTATGCAGCACCGGGCCGCAATAACTCAGACGAGCCACGCCCTGGCGGTTGAGCAAGTGGGCATCGATGCGCGCCACCTGCGGCGTGCTGTCGGCGCGCAAGCCCAGCGTGCGGCCCGAGAGCTGATCGACCAGCTTGAAGGTTTGCAGATCGAGCGCCTCGCCGGTGCCGGTCAGCAGCGACTCCAGGTGCTCCAGCAGCGGCGGCATCACCAGCTCGTAACCGTGGCAGCGGGCGGTGTCAAGCAAGGCCCGACGCAGTTCTTCGATGTGCCGCGCCTCGGACGGCAAGACATCGGCAATGTGATCCGGCAGAACCCAGGCAGACATGGGATTTTCGAACGCTGTTAAAAAAGGGATTTTACCGGGTCGGCGCAGCCGACCCGGGGTGGCCGAGCACTCCGCTCTCAGGCCAGCAACCACCACAGCAACAAACCAGCCAGGATAGAGAGCAGTCCAAAGAAGCGCAATTGGCCGTCCTGTAGCCTGAGCATTTCGCCAAAGATACGCCGCCACCAGCGCGGCGCCAACAAAGGCAGCAAGCCCTCAAGAATGAGCACCAGCGCCAGCGCTGGCCAAAACACCTGCGCCAGCGACAACTCCATTCAACGTGCTGCCTCGCTGCCGCGCATGGAGCGGAAGAATTCACCCGACGGGTCCAAAATCATGACGTCCGAACGGCTGGAAAAGCTGGCCTTGTAAGCTTCCAAGCTGCGGTAGAACTGGGCGAACGCCGGGTCGCGCCCGAACGCATCGGCAAACAGTCTGGCAGCCTGTGCGTCGCCCTCACCTTTGACGCGCTGCGCATCGCCGTAGGCCTGCGAGACGATCACCTCGCGCTGACGATCGGCGTCGGCGCGAATCTGCTCACCCTCGGCAAAGCCGGTGGCGCGCAGCTCGTTGGCCACGCGCCGGCGCTCGGCCTCCATACGCAAAAAGACCGACGCGGTGATGCTCTCGACGTAATCGACGCGGGTGATGCGCACGTCGATGATGTCCATGCCCCAGGGTTTTTCGGCCCCACGCACGGCAGACAGCACCGAACTCTTGACGTCGGCCATGAGCTGTTCGCGCTGGGTAGACAGCAATTCGGTGACGGTGCGCTTGTTGACTTCTTGCTGAAAGGCGCTGCGCACCACGCGGTTGAGCTGCAGGGCGCCGGCGCTCTCGTTGCGGCCGACGTTGCGGATATAGACCTCGGGCTCGCTGATGCGCCAGCGCACGAACCAGTCGATCACTACGCGCTGCTTCTCGGCGGTCAGCATCGGCTCGGTATCGACGCTCTCCAGCGTCAACAGCCGCCTGTCGATATAAGAGACGTTTTGGAACGGCGGCGGCAGCTTGAAATTCAAGCCCGGATCGACCACCACGCGCTGAATCTGTCCCAACTGAAAAACCACGCCAAACTGGCGCTGATCGACGACGAACAGCATCGAACTGCCGATCACCAACACCACCAGCACGCTGGCAAGAATGAAACCCAACTTGTTCATATTTGACTCTCTAGGCGATGTGGTCGCTCAACGAATTTCACGCTCGCGCAAACGCGCAGTGGCAGCGCCCGCGGCGGGAACGGCCGGGGCAGCAGCCGGCGTGGCTGGCGCAGCCGCCGGGCCAGGCGCCGCCGTGGCGGCGGGCGCAGCGGTCATCTGCATGATTTTGTCCAGTGGCAGGAACAGCATTTGAGAACCTTGCCGGCTGTCGACCAAGACCTTGGTCACGTTGGAATAAATGTGCTGCATGGCGTCGGTGTGCATGCGCTCGCGCGTCACACGCGGCGCTTTTTGGTATTCAGCCAATACCGAACGGAAGCGCTGCGCGTCACCCTCGGCCTGCGCCACGATGCGCGCCTTGTAGCCTTGGGCTTCTTCCGTCAGACGCGCCGCCGCACCGCGGGCACGCGGCACCACGTCGTTGGCGTAGGCCTGGGCTTCGTTCCTGGCGCGCTCGCGCTCCTGACCGGCCTTGAGCACGTCGTCAAACGCGGCCTGCACCTGAGCCGGCGGGCGTACACCGCCTTGTTGCATGTTGATCGCCACCACCTCGATACCGACCCGGTAGCGATCCAGAATGGTCTGCATCAGTATGCGCACGCGCGGCGCAATCTGGTCGCGCTCTTCGGCCAGCGCGGCGTCCATTCTCATGCTGCCCACCACCTCGCGCACTGCAGTTTCGGCCGCTTGCACCACGGCCACGGCCGGGTCACGGGTCTCAAACAGAAACGCGCGCGCGTCATTGAGCCGGTATTGCACCGCAAAGCGAATCTCGACAATGTTTTCGTCTGCGGTCAGCATGGCCGATTGCCGCAGGCCGGTGGCCGGCACAATGCCTTCACCGCCGACGTCCACCGAGCGGATCTGGGTCACGAAAACGGTTTCGTGGCGCTGCATCGGAAACGGCAGCCGCCAATTGAAACCAGCGCCCACCGTGGCGTGGTATTTGCCAAACTGCGTGATGACGGCTTGCTGACCTTCTTGCACGATGAAAAAACCGGTGCCCAGCCAGATCAGAGCCGCCACACCGGCAATCAAGCCGGCGCCAATGCCGGTGACCTTGGGGCTGGGGTTGAAGCTGGGCAAACCACCCCCTGCACCGCCGCCACGGCCGCCAAATCCGCCACCGGAGCCGGGACGGCCACCTTTGCCGCCGAACAAACCGCCGAGCTTGCGGTTGAAGTCGCGCCAGAGCTCGTCGAGGTCGGGCGGACCCTGATTCGGGCGCTGACCCCGTGGGGGAGGCTGATCTTGCGGCGGCGGCCGATTTTCGTCGTCGCGACCGTCCTGCGGCTCTTTGCCCGGGCCATCGTCGCCGCGCCCCCAACGGGGATCGTTCAGGTTGAAAACGCCAAACAGGCTGCGCCCGCGCGAGCGGGCGGGCGCACGAGGGCCGGTCTCGGCTTGGCCGCCGGAGCTATGCAGATTCACGTCCATGGATCACCAACTTATATGTATCAAAACCACGCCATTGTGCCCAATCAGGGCGCCACACTATCGATCCCGGACCCATGCGCCTGCGAACACGGAGTCACACCGCTAGGCTGCGCCAGCAACTGTGCCGTCAGCAGCGTGCGCAATTCGGGCAAACCCTGGCCACTGCGAGCGCTGAGGTGGATTCGAGGCACCGATTGACCTTGAAGTTCCATCATATCGACCAACACGTGGGGCGCCTGTGCCTGTGTCAGCGCGTCGAGTTTGTTGAACACCAGAATTTGCGGCAAGGTGTCGGCGCCGATGTCTTTGAGCACCTCTTGCACCGCAGCGATCTGCTCCGGCCAAGCCGGATTCGACGCGTCGACCACGTGCAGCAGCAAGTCGGCATCGGTGGCTTCTTGCAAAGTGGCGGCAAAGGCATCGATCAAGCCGTGCGGCAGGTCACGAATGAAGCCCACCGTGTCGGACAGGGAGACCGTGCGCGCGGCCTCGCCCAGGTAGAGCGCTCGCGTGGTGGTGTCTAGGGTGGCGAACAACTGGTCAGCCGCGTAGGCGCGCGCTTTCACCAGCGCGTTAAAAAGCGAGGTCTTGCCGGCGTTGGTGTAGCCGACCAGTGAAATGGTGAAGGTGTCGCGGCGCTCGCGCTGGCGGCGCTGGGTGGCACGCTGTTTCTTGAGCTTTTCCAGCCGGTCCTTGGTGCGCTTGATGGCTTGGCCTATCATGCGCCGGTCAAGTTCGATCTGGGTTTCACCCGGGCCACCGCGCAGGCCGATGCCGCCGCTTTGGCGCTCCAGGTGCGACCAGCGCCGCACCAGGCGGGTGCTGAGGTATTGCAGCCGCGCCAATTCGACCTGCAGTTTGCCCTCGAAACTGCGCGCGCGCTGGGCAAAGATCTCCAGAATCAAGAGTGTGCGGTCATTCACCGGCAAACCCAGGTGGCGCTCCAGGTTGCGCTGTTGTGCCGGGCTGAGCGAGGGGTCGAACAACACCTCGCTGGCACCGCAGGACTGGGCCAGCAGCTTGATCTCGTCCGCCTTGCCAGAACCGACGAACAAGGCCGGGTCAGGGGCGCGGCGCTTGCAACTGACGCGCCCGGCAACGCGGTAGCCGGCCGTTTGCGCCAGCAAGCCGAGCTCGCTGAGCTCGGCGTCGAAATGCGGCAGGCCAAAGTCAACACCCACCAGAATGACCGATGGCGTGACAGCGCCGGTGCTGACAGCGGTGCTCAAATCAGTGGCCCGCAGCGGCAGCCATGCGCGGGACGAGCGCGTGCGCAGTTGCGGCGCAGGTCTGAAAGCCAGAGAAAGAAAGTCAAGCCGCAGCCGCTTCGTCGCCTACTGCGGCGGAAAACTGCACCGGACGCCCCGGCACGATGGTCGAGATGGCGTGCTTGTAGACCATTTGCGTGACCGTGTTGCGCAGCAACACCACGTACTGGTCAAAAGATTCGATCTGGCCTTGCAGCTTGATGCCGTTGACCAAGTAGATAGAGACCGGAATGTGCTCGCGGCGCAATTGGTTCAGAAAAGGGTCTTGCAAAAGCTGGGCTTTGTTGTTGCTCACGATATGCTCCGTGTTCGAAGTGATTGAGAAGGCGTCAACCATACCACAGCGATGCAGCGCAAACGGCAGCGGTGGCGCTCAAGCAGCGTCTTTGAAGGGATTGGTCGAAGTCTTGAACTCGATGCGCAGCGGCGTGCCGACCAGCTCGAATGCCGCGCGAAAACGGCCTTCGAGAAAGCGTTTGTACGTCTGGGGCACGTGTTCGAGCGAATTGCCGTGGATCACGATCACCGGCGGGTTCATGCCACCTTGGTGCGCATAGCGCATTTTGGGGCGGAACATGCCGCTGCGCTGCGGCGCCTGAAACGCCAGCGCCTCCAGCAGCAAGCGCGTCAGTACCGGGGTCGACATCTTGCGCATGGCCGATGCGTGCGCCTGCGCAATCGACTTCCACAGCGGGCCCAGACCCTGGCGTTTTTGCGCCGAGATCAGGTGCAGCGCAGCAAACTTGAGGAAGGCCAGCCGGGTTTCAATCTGGCGCTCGATTTGTTGACGCTGGTAGGCGTCGACCGCGTCCCACTTATTGATCGCCAGCACCACGGCGCGCCCACTCTCGAGGATGTAGCCGGCGATGTGAGCGTCCTGGTCGGTCACGCCCTCAGTGGCGTCGAGCAACAGCAGCACCACGTGCGCGCGCTCGATGGCCTGCAAGGTTTTGATGACTGAAAATTTTTCGATCGCCTCGAACACGCGGCCCTTGCGGCGAATGCCGGCCGTGTCTATCAGCTCGTATTTTTGCCCGTTGCGCTCGAACGGCACCGAAATCGCGTCGCGTGTGGTGCCCGGCTGGTCAAACGCCACCAGGCGCTCTTCGCCCAGCCAGGTGTTGATCAGGGTTGACTTGCCGACATTCGGGCGTCCGGCCACCGCCAGCCGGATCACGCCTGCGGCGCTCTCAGGATCGCCGTCGTCCTCGGGACTGAGATCGGGAATCAACTCGAGGGCTTGCTCGAGCATGGAGCGAACACCCTGGCCGTGGGCGCCGGAGACCGGCAGCACCTGGCCTAGGCCGAGCTCGAAAAACTCCACCAGTTGCAGACCCTCGGTCATGCCCTCGGCCTTGTTGGCCACCAGCACGGTGGGCTTGCCCAGGCGCCGCAGGTACCGGGCAATCTCGTGGTCTTGCGCGTTGCTGCCGGCGCGCGCATCGAGCACGAAAATCACCACATCGGCCTCGGCCACCGCCTGCCGTGTCTGCTTGGCCATCTCGCGGTAGATGCCTTGCGCGGCGTCGGGCTCGAAGCCGCCGGTGTCGATGACGATGTACGGGCGCCGCCCAAGCTGGCCGTTGCCGTAGTGGCGGTCGCGCGTGAGACCGGCCAAGTCGGCCACGATGGCGTCGCGTGAACTCGTCAGGCGGTTAAACAGGGTGGACTTGCCCACATTGGGCCGCCCCACCAGGGCGATGACGGGTTTCACGAAAAAAACTTTCTTTTAAGGTCCGCGCGCAGCGCGAACCCGGTTCACTGCGGCCGCCAGGCGTAGATGCCGCCGTTGCGCGTTTGCACCACCAGCACATTGCCAGCCAGCACCGGGGCGGCCAGAATCGGCGAGCCGTCGGTGCTGAGCCGGTTCATTTCGCTGCCGTCCTCGCGGGAGAGCAGGTGTACCCAGCCAGCGTTGTCGCCAAACACCACCACCCGCCCGAGCACCAGCGGACCGCTGAGATTGCGGTGCTGCAAGCGTGCGCTCTCCCAGACGGGCTCACCCGAGTCGCGTTGCCAGGCCAGTACGCGGTCGTTCGCATCGGCAGTGAACAACAGGCGTTCGTCACCATGCAGACCGACGCTGCCGCGCGCCGGGCGGCTCCAGGCCAGCGTGCCGCGAGCGGCGTCGACGCAGCCGACGCTGCGCATGAAAGCGCGCACGCAAACGCTGTTGCCGACCCGGCTGACCGGGCCGACCAGGTCAACCAGGCGCTCGATCTCGTTGATGCCGCGCGGCGTGGCCAGCGCGACTTCCCAGCGCAGGGCGCCGTTGCGCGGATCAATGCCGAGCAGTCGGCCCGAGAACCCAGCCACCAGCGTGTCGCCAACCGCCAGCAACACGCCCGGCTGGCTGAGAACCAGCGGGTCGGCCGGGCGCTCCTCACGCCACAGGCGTGCGCCGTTTTTCGCATCGAAAGCCAGCACGGTGCGATCAGATGTCTGCACGAACACGCGCTCACCGGCCACCAGGGGAGCGGTGAAGACGCGCGCCGGCAGCCGCGCGCGCCAACTCTCACGGCCATCGGTGATGGCAACCAATTCGTTCTCCAGCGTCACCACGGCCACGGTGCGGCCATCGGAGCCAACACCGGCAGCCAGCGGCGTCTCCAGGTTCAGGCGCCAGAGTTCCTGCCCGCTGGCGGCGTCGATTGCCGCCACCGTGCCCGCACCGCCGGCGACAAAAACACGGTCGGCCAGCGCCAGCGGCGTCAGCACGGTGCTGGAGGCACCGACTTGGGCCGACCATGCCGCTTGCACGCCCAACAGCGCCGTGACCGGGCCCAGCTCAGCCGGACGCGGTGGTTGTGGACCGGAAGCGCAGGCTGTCAGCAGCGTCAAGCCGATGACCAGCAAGCCCCACTTGAGGGCGCTGCTGCGCTTTGGGCGTGCGCTCGACTGGCGCTTGGATTCGGGCACAGGGATCAAGATGCAGCCTCCTGAACAGCCGGCAAGGTGGCGACATCGACGCCGAGCGCGGCCAATTTGACTTCCACCAGACGGCGGTATTCGGTTCTCTCACTCATGCCACGCCAAGCGATCAGGTACTGCGCCTGGGCCTCGGCGGGCTTGCCCTGCGCCATCAACACGTCGCCGCGGCGATCGGCCAGCAGCGGCACGAAGGCGGGTGGCACCTCGGCTTGCAGCGTCAGGAGCGCCTGCTCGAACGCCTGGGCCTCGATATCCAGACCGGCCAGCCGCAGACGCGCCACCGCCTGATAGGACGGGTTGTTCGACTCGGTGAGCACCCAATTCAGTGCGCTGCGGGCGTCCTCAGGCCGACCCGCTTCGAACTGCACCCGACCCGCCAGCAGCGCCGCTTGCGCAGCAAAAATGCTCCGGCCATAGCTGTCTTTGATTTGCGTCAGCGCACGCTGCATGCGCTCGGTGTCGTTGGCCAGGGCGGCGCGTTCGATTTCTTCGTACAGCACCGCCGCCTGTGCCCCTTGGCTGCGCTGCCAAAAGCTCCAGCCGGCCCAGGCGGCAAAGCCACCGAGCACGGCGATCAGCACCCAGGTGATGAGGCTGCCGTAACGGGACCAGAAATGCTTGAACTGATCGAGCTGCTCCTGCTCTTCGAGGTTGAGTGGTGTGGCCATGGGTCAGCGAGGTTGTGAATCGGGCAATTGTAGGCGCGCCAGCCGCTCAGGCGCGGCTCAGCTCGGTGGCCCAGGCGCTTGCGTCGGCCAGCGCTCGCAGCACCTGGGCTGCAGGCGCGCTGGCGTCGTCGGCACGCGGGCCACGCAGCGGCTTGAGCGCCACCATGCCTTGCTGCAGCTCGTCGGCGCCAAAAATCAGCGCAAAACGCGCGCCGCTGGCATCAGCCTTCCTGAACTGTGATTTCATGCTGCCCAGACCGTCGGCGCTGGCGGCGTGCATGTGCACCCGCACGCCGTGCTGGCGCAGCGTGCGCAACACCGGCATGGCCTGCGCCAGTGCGGCCGCGTCGGGCAGCACGGCGTAGGCGTCGGGTTGCGGCAGCTCGGGCAGTCGGCCCTGCTCTTTGAGCAACTCCAAAATGCGCTCCATGCCCAGCGCCCAGCCCACCGCCGGCGCCGCCTTGGCGCCGATCTGGGCAAACAAATCGTCGTAGCGGCCGCCGGCGCACACCGTGCCCTGGGCGCCAAGCTGCGTGGTGACGAACTCGAACACCGACAGGTTGTAGTAATCCAGACCGCGCACCAGCCGCGGGTTGATGCGGTAGGCGATATCGTTCGCGTCGAGCAGCGCACGCAGGCGCTCGAAGTGCTCCAGCGACTGTGGCCCCAGGTGTTCAAGCAAACGCGGCGCCGCATTCACCAGCGCCTGCAAGGCTGGGTTTTTGCTGTCCAAAATGCGCAACGGGTTGCTGTGCAGGCGGCGCTTGGCGTCTTCGTCGAGCTGATCGGCGTGCGCTTGCAAATAAGCCACCAGCGCCGCGCGGTGCGCCAGTCTCTCGGCCGGCTGGCCCAGGCTGTTGATCTCGAGCGTGATACCGGTCAAGCCGAGTTCGGCCCACAGGTCGCAGGCCAGCACGATCAGTTCGGCGTCGACGTCGGGACCCACAAAACCCAGCGCTTCGACACCGAATTGGTGAAACTGACGGTAACGGCCGCGCTGCGGGCGCTCGTGGCGAAACATCGGACCCATGTAATACAGGCGCTTGGGGCCATCGTGCAGCAGCGCATGCTCTAGCACGGCGCGCACCACGCCGGCGGTGTTCTCCGGCCGCAGCGTGAGTTGTTCGCCGTTGAGCCGGTCTTCGAACGAGTACATCTCTTTTTCGACAATGTCGGTCACTTCGCCCAAGCCGCGCACGAACAGCGCCGTGTGTTCGACGATGGGGGTGCGCAGGTTGCGATAGCCGTAGCGCTGCAGCAAGGCGCGCAGCTTGTCTTCCAGCCACTCCCAGTGCGCCGACTGCGGCGGTGCGATGTCGTTCATGCCTTTGACGGCAACAATTTTTTCTGGCATTTCGATTTGGGTTGATGCCGCTGAAACCACACCGTCGCTGCGGCGTGCGGCGCTGGCACGGGTGCTCGCGGCGCGTCTGCAAACGGGTGCGCGAACGCAGGCGCGGGCTCAGGGTGTGGCGCCAAAGCGCTTTTCGACGTAGTTCTCGACGATCTGCTGAAACTCGTGCGCGATCTCGGTGCCGCGCAGCGTCAGCACTTTGTGACCGTCGATATAGACCGGCGCTGCCGGCGCTTCGCCGGTGCCGGGCAGGCTGATACCGATGTCGGCGTGCTTGCTCTCGCCCGGCCCGTTGACGATGCAGCCCATCACTGCCACCTTGAGGTTTTCCACCCCGGGATAGCGCTGGCGCCAGACCGGCATGGCCGCGCGCAGGTAGCCGTCGATCTGCTGCGTGAGCTCCTGAAAGCTGGAGCTGGTGGTGCGGCCGCAACCAGGGCAGGCGGTGACGCTGGGCACAAAGCTGCGCAGGCCCAGGGCCTGCAAAATTTCTTGCGCCACCACCACCTCCTGCGTGCGCGACTCGCCCGGCTGCGGCGTGAGCGAGACACGGATGGTGTCGCCAATACCCTGCTGCAACAGAATCGACAGCGCTGCCGTCGATGCCACCGCGCCTTTGGTGCCCATGCCGGCTTCGGTCAGGCCCAGGTGCAAGGTGTAGTCGCAGCGCCGCGCCAGCTCTTGATACACCGCAATCAGGTCTTGCACGCCGCTGACCTTGCACGACAGCACGATGTCGTCGGCGTGCAGACCCAACTCCTGGGCGCGCTGGGCCGATTCCAGCGCAGAACTGATCAGCGCCTCGTACATCACCTGACGCGCCTCCCAGGGCTGGCTGCGCTGCGCGTTCTGATCCATCAGGCGCGCCAACAGGTCTTGGTCCAGACTGCCCCAGTTGACGCCGATACGGATCGGCTTGTGCAGCCGGGCGGCAATCTCCACCATTTGTGCAAACTGGCGTTCGCCCTTGTCGCCGCGCCCGACGTTGCCGGGGTTGATGCGGTACTTGGACAGCGTCTGGGCGCAGGCCGGGTACTCGCTAAGCAGCTTGTGTCCGTTGTAATGGAAGTCGCCGATCAAGGGCACGTTGACGCCCATGCGGTCGAGCTGCTCGCGGATGTAGGGCACGGCCTGCGCGGCGGCCTCGTTGTTGACCGTGATGCGCACCAGCTCGGAACCCGCCAAGGCAAGCTCCTTGACCTGGATGGCGGTGGCCACCGCGTCGGCGGTGTCGGTGTTGGTCATCGACTGCACGCGCACCGGCGCGTCGCCGCCAACGGTGACGCGGTGGCTGCCCCAGGCCACCACACCCTGGCGGGTGCGGCGCGCCTGCGGTACCGACAGCGGGATGGCCTGTTCGCTGGCGCCGCACGGCGCTAGCGCAAGAACGGATGGGTCTTGCATATTTACTTCACCTCGAAACGGGCCACATTGCTGCGGGCATGGGGACGCAGGTTAAACGGCTGGCCGCGCAGCGTCACCTCGACCGCGTCGGCGCGTCCGATCACGACCTGGTAGGGGGGAGCCGCAGAAAAATCCATCACGTCCCCGGCCTTGAGCACGCGCCGAACCAGCACGCTGCCAGCGCCGTTGATCACTTCGACCCAGGATTCGCCGCTGGCGCGCAGCCGCAGCAAAGCGGCCTCGGTGCCAGCAGCGGCTGCCGGCCCGGCGGGCCGGGGGGGCGGCGGCTCGACCAGCGGTGCAATCGCAGGCAGCAGCGATGTGGGCGCGGTTTGCAGCGGCGCCTGCGGCTCAGGGGGAATGGGCAGCGCAGCGGCATCGGGTGGCACGGGCGCAGGCAGCGGCTCTGTGCTCAGCGTCTGGGGCAACGGCGACAGGGGCGCACGCGGCCAAAACGCCAGCAGCAAGGCCGCCAGCAAGAATGCGGCGGCGATCCAGAACACGGGGCGTGCAAACCACGCAGCCGGGGCCCAGGGTGCCAGACCCGAAGCGGGTTTGAAGGGCAGATCGAGAGCCCGCACCGCAGCGCCCAGGCGCGGCAGATGGGCAGCGGGAATCTGCTCCAACACCGGCGCCGGATCGATCTTGAGCTGGCGGCAGGCGCCAGCGGCCAAGGCGCGGGCAAAGGTCAGGTCGGGCAGTTCTTCGTAGCGACCGGCCTCCAACGCCTCAAGCCGTTTGACCGGCACTTTCAGGCTTGCAGCCAGGACGGCCACGTGCAAGCCGGCCGCTTCACGCGCCTGACGCAGCCGCAGCGGAGAACTCGGCACCTGATCGGTGCGCGCCGGCTCGGCCGCTTGCAGCGGCTGCGGGGTCTCATTCATCAAAGGCTCCGCGCTGGTGCGCCGACCACTGGCCCGACTGCGGGTAGCGCCGGCCCAGTTGTTGCGCCAGTTGCGCCATTGCCTCGGTGTTGCGCAGCCGGCGTTCGATCCGGATGCCCAGCCACAGCGTCTCGGCGTTGGCCAGTTCCGAGTTGTTCAGGCGCCGGATGATGAACTGGGCGCGCTGATCTTCGGCGCGCCGGTGCAGCAAGTTGGCCAGGTTGTAGGCCGTGATCGGGTTGCCGGGGTCGAGTTCGTAGGAACGGGCAAAATTGGCCTCGGCCTGAGCCAACTGGCCCATGCGGGTCAGGCATAGGCCGCTGGCCATCAGGGTTCGGGCTTGTCCGGCGTAAGCTGGAACGGCCAGGGCCCGGTTGAACAATTCGACCGCCTCGGCGTGGCGGCCCGACTGGCACTGAAACCAGCCGTAATTGTGCAGCGCGTCCGGGTGGCGCGGGTTGATCTGCAGGGCACGCTCGAAGCTCTCCTGCGTCAGGCGGTCGTCCTGCAGGTGCATGAAGATCAGGCCGCGCAGCACATGGGCTTCGACGAAGTTGGGGTCGGCCGCCAGCGATTGCTTGACCTCGTCGAGCGCGATCTTGACCTGGTTTTTTTCAAAATAACCCAGCGCCAACTCGAGCCGGATGCGCGCCCGTTTGCGTTGCGGCGATTCGTCGAACTCGGTCACCGGTTCGACCCCCGCACCGGCGCTGCGTCCAGCGGCACCGCTTGCACAACCTGAGAGCGCCAGCAGCAACAGCAAGCCCAGCAGCAGCGCGGCCAGCCAGTGCCCCGTGCACCGCAGCGCCCGAGCGGCCGGGTAGCCTGTACGAATGCTGCACGCCTGAGTCATAGCGATCTACCTGGGGGTCGATGCATGGAAGTGAAGCGGCTGCTCGCTGGCGCGGCGGCGCTGCGCCAGGCGCTGGACGGCATGGGTGCGGTCGCGCACGTCACCGGCCAGTTGACCGCAGGCGGCGTCGATGTCGTCGCCGCGGGTTTTGCGCACCGTTGTGACCAGGCCACCTTCGTTGAGTATCTGAGCAAAATGCAGCACCGCCGCGCGCGACGAGCGCCTGAGCCCGGCATCGGGGAAGGGGTTGAACGGAATCAGGTTGATCTTACACGGCAAAGCGCGCTGCTTGAGCAGCGCCAGCAGCTCAAGCGCGTGCTCGGGCTGGTCGTTTACGCCGTCCAGCATGCAGTACTCCAGGGTGATGAAGTCGCGCGGCGCGGCCGGCAAATAGCGCGCGCAGGCATCGAGCAGTTCGGCCAGCGGGTATTTGCGGTTCAGTGGCACCAGTGCAGTGCGCAGCGCATCGTTGGGCGCGTGCAGCGACACCGCCAGCGCCACCGGGCAGTCCTGCGCCAGCCGATCCATCATGGGCACCACGCCAGAAGTCGAGACCGTGACGCGGCGGCGCGACAGGCCGTAGCCGTGATCGTCCAGCAGCACGCGCAAGACCGGCAACAAGGCGGCGTAATTCTGCAGCGGCTCGCCCATGCCCATCAGCACCACGTTGGTGATGACACGCTCGCTGCGGCCCAGGTGTTGGCGCAGAAAAAACTCGGCCTGCCAGAGCTGGGCCACAATTTCAGCCACGCTGAGGTTGCGTGAAAAGCCCTGGTGGCCGGTAGAGCAAAAGCGGCAGCCCACCGCGCAACCGGCCTGCGACGAAATGCACAGCGTGCCGCGGTCTGGCTCGGGAATGAAAACGGTTTCGATCGCGTTGCCCGCGCCCACGTCGAACAGCCACTTGATGGTGCCGTCGACCGACTCCTGGCGCGACAACTGCGGCAGACCGCTGACGCGGCACAGCGCAGGCAACTGCTGGCGCAGGCTGCGCGCCAGATCGGTCATGGCGTCAAAGTCGGACGCGCCTTTTTGATGAATCCAGCGAAACAACTGAACCGCGCGAAAGCGCTTCTCGCCCAGTTGTTCGCAAAAGGCGACCAAGCCAGCCAGATCAAAGTCGAGCAGGTTGATCTTCATGACAGCCTGGCCAAGACGCCGATCAGCGCGTGTAAACGTTCATGCCGGCAAAGAAAAACGCCACCTCAACCGCCGCCGTCTCGGGTGCGTCGGAGCCGTGCACGGCGTTGGCGTCTATGCTGTCGGCAAAGTCGGCCCGAATGCTGCCAGCCGCAGCCTTCTTCGGGTCGGTCGCGCCCATCAGGTCGCGGTTCTTGGCGATAGCGTCCTCGCCTTCGAGCACCTGAATCATTACCGGGCCGGAGATCATGAAATCAACCAGGTCTTTGAAGAACGGGCGCGCCCGGTGCACAGCGTAAAAAGCTTCAGCTTCGCCGCGCGAGAGCTGCGCCATGCGAGCAGCGATGACCTTCAGGCCGGCACCTTCAAAACGGGCATAAATTTGACCGATGACGTTTTTGGCTACGGCGTCGGGCTTGATGATCGAGAGGGTGCGTTCGATGGCCATGGAAATCCTTGGGTTTTTATGAGTGATCGATGGGTTTTGCGCTCCGGCGCAAAGCTGCTCATTTTACAACGGGGCCGCCGGTCGATTGACGCTGCTGGCCGATCTGGCCCTGCGCCGCAACACCCAAACATCCAGAGACCTGTCTCAGCCTAAATCCGGCAGTTGACCGCGCAGTTTGCGCTGGAAACGCCCAGGAACACACACTCATTTGACCACGAAGGCAGTCACCTGCTGGGTGAGAGCGCTACGCACCCGATTGAGCCGCCCTGGGGCGCGTCCAACTGCCGGATTTAGGATGATCGACTTGGCTTCAGGCGCCTTGTTGTGCCAGCACCAGCGCGGCCAGTGCGGCGGTCTCGGCGCGCAGCACGCGCGGGCCCAGGGTGACGGGCACAAAGCCGGCGGCACGGGCGGCGGCATCTTCGCCCGGTGATAGCCCGCCTTCCGGGCCGCTGAGGAACAGCACCGGCGCAGCGGTCGCGGCGTCGCGCAGCACATCGGCCAGCGCACGCGGACCGGCCGCCAGTGAGAGCACGCAGCGCAACACCGGTGGCGTGGCATCGGGGCTGGCCTGGGCCTTGAGCCAGGTGCTGAGCTCAGCCACTGGCACGATCTCGGGCACCCGGTTGCCGCCACACTGTTCACACGCCGCGATGGCCACCGCCTGCCAGTGGGTCTGTTTTTTGGTGACGCGTTCGCCGGCGAGGCGCAGCACGCTGTGTGCGGTGTGCAGCGGCTGCACGCTGGCTACGCCAAGTTCGGCGGCCTTCTCCACCAGCCAGTCCATGCGTTCGTTGGCCGGCATGCCCAGGGCCAGGTGCACGCGGCGGCCGGCTTCACGCTCCACGCGGCGGTGGCTGTCCACCCGCACCGCCACGTCGCTGCGGCCCATGCGCAGGATGGTGGCGCTGTGTTCGCCCCCGGCGCCGTTGAACAGCGTGATCACGCCACCGGGCTGCAGGCGCAGCACCTGCACGTGCCGCGCGGCGGCTGCGGGCAGCTCCAGCTCGGCGCCGAGGGTCAGCGCGACGGGACAGTGAAAGCGCGGCATGGCGGCGTGCTCAGACGCGGCCGAAGGCGTAGCCCGAGGCGGCCTCGAGGCCTTCGATCTGGTCAATGAGTTTCAGGAACGGGCCTAGCTCGCGGTAGCGGTGCGTGGTGTGGCGGATGTAGTGAATGAAGCGCGGCGCG
Organism: Hydrogenophaga sp.; assembly: GCF_014773545.1. Classification (GTDB taxonomy): domain Bacteria; phylum Pseudomonadota; class Gammaproteobacteria; order Burkholderiales; family Burkholderiaceae_C; genus Hydrogenophaga. The sequence continues at coordinate 187,845 of NZ_SDDV01000005.1, forward strand.
TCGGCCAGGTACCTGGGCTTGCCGTCGCGCAGCGTGAGCCGCGCGAAGATGCCGGCCACCTTCAGATGCCGCTGCAGGCCCATCCACTCCACCGCGCGGTAGAAGGCGCCGAAGTCGCTGTGCCAGTCCTCGAAGTCCATCAGCCCGGCCTTGCGCGCTTTTTCCCAGTAACGGATGGTGATATCAATGACGAAATCTTCTTCCCAGGTGAGGAAGGCGTCGCGCATCAGGCTGGCGATGTCGTAGCTGATGGGGCCGTAGACCGCGTCCTGAAAATCGAGCACGCCGAGTTGTTGTGCGGGCGTGGTTCCGGGCTGGGCCGGGATCATCAAATTTCGCGGCATGAAGTCGCGGTGCACGTAGACGCTGGGTGCGGCCAGGCAACGCTGGACGATGCTGTCAAAGGCCTTGTTCAGGGTGTCGGCGTCCTTGCCCTGCAGCGTGGTCTGGCGGTGCTGCGCCAGGTACCAGTCGGGAAACAGTTGCAGCTCGCGCTGGAGCAGCGGCTCATCATAAGGCGGCAGCACGCCAGGCTTGGACGCCAGCTGCCAGGCCAGCAAGGTGTCGGTGGCCTGCAGGTAGCGCGCGTGGCTGGCCGCTGGGTTCAGGGGATCGATCTGCTCCATCAGGGTCTGAGTGCCCAGGTCGGACAGCAGCATGAAGCCTTGCGGCCCGTCCCAGGCCAGGATGTGTGGCACCAGCAGGCCGGCGTCTTGCATCAGGCCGGCCACCCGCACAAAGGGCTGGCAGTTCTCCTGGTCGGGCGGCGCGTCCATCACGATGCGGCTCGCGCCGTCCACCGTGTCCACCCGCAGGTAACGCCGGAAACTCGCGTCGGCCGAGGCCGGGCGCAGCGTTGCCGGGCGCAGGCCCTGGGCGCCGACCACGCTGTGCAACCAGACGTGGAAGGCGGCTTCGCGCTGGGGGTCGGCCCACAGGACGGCGTTGGGGTTCGGGGTCATGGGCGAGGATGGTGGGCGGTAAAGACGCGCGCTGGCGGTGCGTGAAGCGTAGAGTGCATAGGATAATCGCCGCAGATTCTAAAACCCGTGTGCGCCAGCCCCAGGCCGCACCACAATGCCGCTGGATCGGCAGAGCCGACCCAGCGGTAGATGTATCAAATTTATATTGGTTTATCTGTTGTTGATAAGCCGGCATAAACTAAGTATACTTTTGCATTCATCGAGGTCAGGCCATGGATCCGCGCACCAACCCTTATGCGCCTGGCGCAGGCGCGCCGCCGCCCGACTTGACCGGGCGCGACAACATCATCGAGACCACCTCCATCGCGCTGGACCGCATGCGCGCGGGCCTGGTGGCGCGCAGCGTGATGCTGGTGGGTCTGCGCGGCGTGGGCAAGACGGTGCTGCTGAACCGCCTGCACAACGAGGCCGAGGCCAAGGGCTTCGCCTCCATGATGCTGGAGGCGCCAGAGAAGCGATCGCTGCCGGCGCTGCTGGCGCCCAGCCTGCGCGCGGTGCTGCTCAAGCTGGACCGCATGGCGGCCGGGGGTGAGCTCGCCCAGCGCGCGCTGCGCTCGCTGGGCGGCTTCGTGCAGGCCATGAAGCTCAAATACGCCGACATCGAGTTTGGGCTCGACCTCGGGCTGGAGCCCGGCGTGGCCGATACCGGCGATCTGGACGCGGACCTGATCTCGCTGTTTCGGGCTGCGGGCGAGGCCGCGAAGGAGCGCAAGACCGTGCTGGCGCTGTTCATCGACGAGCTGCAGTACGTGCCCGAAGCACAGTTGGCCGCGCTCATCACCGCGCTGCACCGCTGCGCGCAGTTGCAACTGCCGGTGACGCTGGTGGGCGCGGGCCTGCCTCAGTTGGTGGGGCAGATGGGGCGCGCCAAGTCGTACGCCGAGCGGCTGTTCGAGTTTGTCGACGTGGGGCCGCTGCCCGACGCCGCAGCGCGCGAGGCCATCAGTGCCCCGGCGGCGCGTTCGGGCGTGAAGTTCACCCAGCCCGCGCTTGACGAAATTTTGCGCCAGACGCAGGGCTACCCCTACTTTCTGCAGGAGTGGGGCAAGCACAGTTGGACCTGCGCGAAGCAGTCGCCGATCGATCTGGGCGATGTGCAGCACGCCACCGAGCGAGCGCTGGCCGATCTGGACGCGAGCTTCTTTCGCGTGCGGCTGGACCGGCTCAGTCCGTCCGAAAAGCGCTACCTGCGCGCCATGGCTGAACTTGGACCGGGGCCGCACCGTTCGGGCGACATCGCGCAGATGCTGGGTCGCGAGGTGCAGACCGTGGCGCCGATCCGCGCCAAGTTGATCGAAAAAGGCATGGTCTACAGCCCCTCGCACGGCGACACGGGGTTCACTGTGCCGCTCTTTGACGCCTTCCTGCGACGGGTTTTGCCAGCGCTGGAAGCGCTTTAGGCTGAAGGGCAAGCGATCAATAGCGACTGCATTTCGGTTGCGAGAAAATCGAGGTCACGGATTCAGGATGGGGGTTACACCCCCCGTCAAGCAAAAGCTCAGCGCCCCCCGCCCCGGCGTCGTGGGCCGCTGGCGGGGCGGATGCGGCTGTCTTCCTGTTCGCGCCGGCGCTGCAAGGCGTCATGGCCGATATAGCCCTGCGAGGTTTTCAGCGGGTCTGGCTGGGCCGCGCGGCCGTTGGCCGCTTTCGGCCTGGCCTGGCCAGTCGGCGACCGCAAGCTCTGGCCCGAGCGGGGCGCGCCGGGCGACGCCTCGCCCCGGCGACCGGCCGGCTTGCCGAGCGCCGGGCGCGCCGGGCGCTCAGGTTCTGATTTTGCACGCGTTGCCGGGGGCCGGCTACCCGGGCGCGCCGGATCAGCCCCGCCTGGACCCGCAGCAGCGCTCAGACGCTCGATGTCGCGCAGATCGAGCTCGAGCCAGACGCCGCGCTTGAGTCCGCGCGGCAGCATCATGGCGCCGTAACGAATTCGGATCAGGCGGCTGACCGCGTGGCCCACCGCCTCGAACATGCGCCGCACTTCACGGTTGCGCCCCTCGCCAATGGTGACGCGGTACCAGCAGTTGGCCCCCTCGCCGCCGCCGTCTTCGATGCTGGCGAACTGCGCCATGCCGTCGTCGAGCCGCACGCCGTCGAGTAGGCGCTTCTTTTCTTCGTTCGAGAGCGCACCGAGCACGCGCACCGCGTATTCGCGCTGCAAGCCAAAGCGCGGATGCATCAGGCGGTTGGCCAGCTCGCCGGAGTTGGTCAGCAGCAACAGCCCTTCGGTGTTGAGATCGAGCCGGCCAACCGACTGCCACTTACCCTGTTGCAGGCGTGGCAGGCGGCGAAACACGGTCGGGCGGTTTTGCGGGTCGTCGTGCGAGACCAGCTCGCCGGCCGGCTTGTGGTAAGCCAGCACGCGCGGCGGCGGCGGCTGCAAACGCACCCGTACCGGCTTGCCGTTTACCTTGATCTGGTCGCCGAATTGAATGCGCTGGCCGATGTGGGCCGGCTCGCCGTTGACCGAAATGCGGCCCTGCAAAATGAGTTGCTCCATCTCCAGCCGCGAGCCCATGCCGGCCTGCGCCAGCACTTTGTGCAGCTTGGGCGATTCGACCTCGGGGGCGAGCACGCGCTTGCCCGGTGGCGGCAGGTCTTGCTCCTGCTCGGCGTCAAATGCGCCGCTGACCACGTCGTCAAAACGCAGCGCTGGCGCGCGCTGCTGTGGCGCTGACCCGGCTGCAGCGCCAGCACGGTCGCCCGGGCTGCTGGCGGGCGGCGCGCCGGTGTCGATGAGATCGGAAGGCGGGTTGCAATTGGACGCCGGATTCATGGTGTTCCTGGGTGGCTGGTGGGTGTCACGGCTGCGGGCTGGGGCGGCAATCGGCTCCCGAGCGGGTCGGGTTCGGGGCGCTGCGGCGCAGCAGCCGGTGCCGGGCCGCCTTCAAGCGGCGGCAACTGGTCGAGTGAGGCCAGACCCAGATCGTCGAGAAACTGGCGCGTGGTGGCAAACAGCGCCGGACGGCCGAGCGTTTCGCGCTGGCCGACAACTTCGATCCAGCCCCGGTCTTGCAGTTGCTGGAGCATCTGCGAGTGGATGCCGACGCCGCGAATCGCTTCCATGTCACCACGTGTGACCGGCTGGCGGTAGGCGATGATGGCCAGCGTCTCGAGCGTGGCGCGGCTGTATTTGGGCGGTTTTTGCAGAGACAGGCGCTCCATGTAGGGCCACAATTCGGGCCGGCTCTGAAAACACCAGCCACTGGCGACCTGCACCAACTCGACGCCGCGACCGCTGCACTCTCGTTGCAACTCGGCCAGAGCGGCCTCGATCACCTCGGGAGCGACTGCGCCGGCAAACAGCGCCAGCAGCGCACGCAGCCCGAGCGGCTCGGGCGTGCAAATCAGGGCCGTCTCTAGGACGCGCTTGACATCCAGGGTGTTCATGTCGTGGTCGCTCGGTGGCGAAGCTTCGGCCCGGACAAAATGGCGTCGGGCCGCAAAAGCAAGTTGCTGCTGCGCAGGAAAACCAAACGGCGGCACCGCTGGGTTCAAGGCGGGGATCAGCCAGGAGAGTCGGGGTCAGGGGCGAAAGGGCCCAGACAGCGCCAACTCCAGAGCAGGTGGACAGCAGTCAAACCTGGCGCGCACCAACAGGCAGCCGGTTTTTCATCAGTCCCATTGCGCGCCATTGTAGCGGAGCCCTGACTGTGCCAGTGCCGCCAGAAAATCAGCCGGTGCCTGGGCCTTAAAGTCCAGCGGCTGCCCCCCGGTTGGGTGTTGCAGCCGCAAGCGCGCGGCGTGCAAAGCCTGCCGGTTCAGACCCCATAGCGGGCGCCCACCGTACAGCACGTCGCCCACCAGGGCATGACCGAGCCAGGCGCAGTGAACCCGAATCTGATGCGTGCGCCCGGTATGCAACTGGCAAGCCAGCAAGCAGGCCTGCTCTGTGCTGTCTAGTACTTGCAGCGTGGTCTGCGCCGTTTTGCCGCTGCTGGAGTCTGGGCCGTGCACCGCCATGCGCAAGCGGTTGCGGCTGTCGCGGCCAATGGCTTGATCGACCTGCTGCAGCGGCGCGCCCAGCCAGCGCCCGTGCGCCAGCGCCAGGTATTGGCGCTTGACGGTGCGCGCGGCAATCGCGCGCACCAACGCCTGTACCGCCACCTGGCTCTTGCCAACCAGCATCAGACCCGATGTCTCTTTGTCGAGCCGGTGCACGATGCCGGCGCGCGGCAGCCCGGCCGCGCCGGCGTGGTGGGCCAACAACCCATTGAGCAAGGTGCCGCTCCAGTTGCCCGGCGCCGGGTGCACCACCAGGCCGGCGGGTTTGTTGATCACCAGCAGGTCGGCGTCTTCGTACACCACGTCCAGCGCCATCGCCTGCGGCACGAAGGCCTGCGCCTGCAGCGTCGGCCGCAGCGTCACCTGCAGGCAGTCGCCCACCGCGACGCGCGCCGCCGGCTTGCGCCAGACGACCTCGCGCAGCAAGACCTCGCCCTCGGCCACGAGCTGTTGCAAGTAGGCGCGTGAGAACTCGGGCACGAGCTGCGCCAGCGCGCGATCCATGCGCCAGCCGTGCATCTCCAGCGGCACGGCAAAGCGCCGCTGCTGCGCCTGGGCCAGGCCGTCGTCGCCGAACTCGGCTTCCCAGGCGCCCTCTGCGGCGGGTTGAACCCGCGCCGCGCACCCGGTCGATATAATTTCCGTTGCCAAAACCTGGTTGCCCTGTTCTTAAAGGTATGCGCGTGATGCGTCCGTTCAGATTATCTTCTGTGTCACTGTGTGCCTTGGCCGTGCTGCTGGCGCTTTCTGCCTGCGGCAGCACGCCGGTCGACGCCACCCGGGACTGGAGCCCGGCGCGCTTGCTCAGCGAAGCGCGCGAGGAGCGCGACGCGGGCAACTTCGAGCGCGCCGTCCGGCTGTTCGAGCAGCTCGAAGGGCGCGCCGCTGGCACCCCGCTGGCGCAGCAGGCCCAACTCGACAAGGCCCATACCCACTACAGGGCGGGTGAACGGGAGCAAGCTCTGGCCACCCTGGAGCGTTTCCAGCGCCTGCACCCGGCCAGCCCGGCGCTGGATTACGCGCTCTACCTCAAAGGTCTGGTCAATTTTCACGACCAGCTGGGCCTGCTCGGTGCGCTGGCGCGCCAGGATCTGTCAGAGCGCGACCAGCAAGCGGCCCGGGAATCGTTCGAGGCCTTTCGCGAACTGGTGACGCGCTTTCCCGACTCGCGCTACGCGCCCGACGCGCGCGACCGCATGCGCTACATCATCAACTCGCTGGCGCAGTCTGAAGTCCACGTGGCGCGCTACTACTACGTTCGTGGCGCCCATCTGGCCGCGATCAACCGCGCCCAGACCGCGCTGACCGACTTCCCCGATACGCCGGCGCTGGAGGAAGCCTTGTACATTCTGGTCAGGTCTTACGACGCGCTGGGCATGGCGCAGTTGCGTGACGACGCCCGGCGCGTGCTGCAGCTCAACTTCCCCCAAAGCACGCTGCTCACGCACGGCTTTAGAAGACCCGACGATCCCTGGTGGAAAATCTGGTGAATCCGCTGGCAAACCCAGGCTACCGCATCCAGGCCGCGACCGGCATCCACCGGGGCGATCGCGAGTATCAGCAAGACCAGCTCTGCTTGCTGCACCACCCGCGCCACAGCGGCTGCCTGCTGGCGGTGGTGGCCGATGGCATGGGCGGTCGCAGCGGCGGGCGAAAAGCCTCCGATCAGGTCATGCTGACCTCACGCCAGTTGTTTGAACGCTACGACCCGCACACCGACGAGGCTGCGGCGCTGCTGCGCCAGATCGTGCAGGAGTCACACCTGGTTATCAAGCTGACAGCGGCGTCAACCGAGCAGGAGCCGCACAGCACCATCGCCGCCTTCGTCATCAACCCGCACGGCGACTGCCACTGGGCACACGCCGGCGACTCGCGCATCTACCACTTCCACATGGGCAAGATGGTGTTGCGCACCATAGACCACTCGTACGTGCAGAGCCTGATCCACCAAGGCGATATCAGCGAGCAAGAGGCGCTGAACCATCCGCTGGCCCATGTGCTCATGGGCTGTCTGGGGAACGAAACAGACCCGCCACTGGACCTGCATACGCTGCCCCAGCTCAGACCGGGAGACGCCCTGCTGGCGTGCAGCGACGGCGTCTGGCACTACTTCGCGCCGCATGAGTTGGCCAGCGCGATCACCATGCTGACGCCGCGCGAGGCCTGCGAGTTCTTGCTTCAGAAAGCGCGCGCGCGCGCCAAGGGCACGGGCGACAACCTGTCGCTGATCATCGTCAAGATCGACCCGCTTTGAATTCGTCGCTCATCTGTTCTTGAGCGAGAGCCCGTACGCCAAGGGATCGATCAGCCCCGGGTGAAGTGGGCATCAGGTCAATCCGGTATCGACCAACCGGTGTTCCAGCGCCAGATACTGCGCCGACTGCATCTCGTTCAGGCGCGAGATCGTGCGTGGGAATTCATGCGACAACGGGCCTTGCGGGTAGAGCTGCTCGGGCGGCACCGCGGCCGACAACAGCAGTTTGACGCGCCGGTCGTACAGCACATCGACCAACCAGGTGAAGCGCCGCGCCTCGGCCGCCTGACGCGGCTGCATTTGCGGCACATTCGACAGCAGCACGGTGTGAAACTGGCTGGCAATCTCCAGATAGTCGTTTTGCGAGCGCGGTCCGCCGCACAGGGTCTTGAAGTCGAACCAGATCACGCCGCCCGAGCGGCGCAGCGCCCGAATCTGGCGCGCCTCGATCTGCAACACCGGGTTCTGCTCGCCGGGCGCCGCCAGCACATGGAAGCTGGCGTGCAGCGCGGCGTCGGCCGCTGGCCCGAGCGGACAGTAATACATCTGCACCTGGTCGAGCGTGCGCTGGCGGTAGTCGGTGCCGTGGTCGACGTTGAGCACTTCGAGCTTTTGTTTCAGCAACTCGATGGCGGGCAAGATGCGGTCGCGGTGCAAGCCATCCGGATACAGACCGTCGGGGTGAAAGTTGGAGGTGGTGACAAAACCGACGCCGGCCTTGAACAGCGCGTCCAGCAAGCGGTGCAAAATCATGGCGTCGGTGACGTCGGCGACATGGAATTCGTCGAAACAGATCAGCTTATAGCGTCTGGCAATGCGCACGCCCAGTTGGTCGAGCGGGTTGACCGTTCCTTGCAGCTCGCGCAGCTCGCGCTGCACCTCGCGCATGAACTCGTGAAAATGCAGCCGCGTCTTGCGCCGCAGCGGCACCGCCTGATAAAAACAATCGAGCAGAAAGCTTTTACCGCGCCCGACACCGCCGTACAGATACACCCCGCGCGGAATCTGCGGGTGAACGAACACCTTCTTGAGCGCGTTCGAGCGGCGCTGCTTGTAGCTTGCCCACTCGGCGGCGCAGCGCTCGAGCGCGACAAGGGCGCGCTGCTGGGCTGGGTCGGTGCTGTAGCCGCGCTCGGCGAGTGCGGCCTCGTAGGTTTGTCTGACCGACAAGGGCGAACCCGGATCAGAAGTTCAGGCTGCGCTTGTCCACCGCCAACGCAGCCTCCTTGACTGCCTCCGACAAAGAGGGATGGGCGTGGCAGATGCGCGCAATGTCTTCTGCACTGGCCTTGAAGGACATGGCGACCACCGCTTCGGCGATCAGCTCGCAGGCCATGGGGCCGACGATGTGCACGCCCAGAATCTCGTCGGTCTGGGCGTCGGCCAGGCATTTGACCATGCCGGTGGTATCACCCAGCGCGCGCGCGCGGCCGTTGGCCAGGAACGGGAAGGTGCCGGCCCGGTAGGCCACCCCGGCCGCCTTGAGTTGCTGCTCGGTGCGGCCCACCCAGGCGATCTCCGGGTGGGTGTAGATGACCCAGGGAATGGTGTCGAAATCGACGTGGCCATGCTGACCGGCGATGCGCTCGGCCACCGCCACGCCCTCTTCTTCCGCCTTGTGCGCCAGCATCGGGCCGCGCACCACGTCGCCCACCGCCCACACACCGGGCAAGTTGGTGCGGCACTCGGCATCGACCACGATGGCGCCGCGCTCGTCGAGTTGCAGGCCGACCGCCTGCGCGTTCAGGCCGGTGGTGTGGGGCACACGACCGATCGAGACGATCAACTTGTCGGCGTCGAGTTGCTGCGCCTCGCCCTTGGCGTTGGTGTAAGCAATGCTCACGCCTTTTTTGCTGCTCTTGATCTCGCCCACCTGCACCCCCAGCTCGATCTTGAGTCCTTGCTTGTCAAAGGCTTTTTTCGCTTCTCTGGCAATTTGCTCGTCGACCGCGCCCAGGAAAGTTGGCAGACCCTCCAGAATCGTCACCTCAGCGCCCAGGCGGCGCCAGACCGATCCCATCTCCAGCCCAATCACTCCCGAGCCGATCAAGGCCAGCTTCTTGGGCACCGCTCCCAGGCGCAGCGCGCCGTCGTTGGACAATACCAGTTCTTCATCGAAGGGCGTGCCCGGCAGGGCGCGGGCGCTCGATCCGGTGGCCAACACGACGTGCCGACCCAGCAAAGTCTCGGGCTTGTCGCCGCTCAGCTCGATTTCATAGCCAGCGTCCGCCGCCTTGACGAATGATCCACGACCATGAAAGAAGCTGACCTTGTTCTTTTTGAACAGGTACAAAATGCCGTCGTTGTTTTGTTTGACCACCGTGTCTTTGCGCGCCAGCATCTGCGCCACGTCCATCGAGACTTTTCCCGTGCGGATGCCGTGCTCGGCAGCGTGCAGTCTGGTGTGCTCAAAATACTCGCTCGACTGCAGCAGCGCCTTGGACGGGATGCAGCCCACGTTGGTGCAGGTGCCACCCGGTGCCGGGCCGCCGGCAGCGTTTTTCCATTCGTCGATACAGGCCACCTTGAAACCGAGTTGGGCGGCGCGAATGGCGGCGATGTAGCCACCTGGGCCGGCGCCGATGACGACGACGTCAAATGCCAAAGACATGATGTTCTTTCAATGAGGTTTGGTACCCCGGCCAGATGACCGGGGCCGCACAAAGGGGGCCAACTGCAAGGGCGTGCTCAGATATCGAACAACAGGCGGGCCGGGTCTTCCAGCGCCTCTTTCATGGCCACCAGGCCGAGCACGGCTTCGCGGCCGTCGACGATGCGGTGGTCATACGACAGGGCCAGGTAGTTGATCGGTCGGATCACGATCTGGCCGTTTTCCACCACCGCGCGGTCCTTGGTGGCATGCACGCCCAGAATGGCCGACTGCGGCGGGTTGATGATGGGCGTAGACAGCATGGAGCCGAAGGTGCCGCCGTTGCTGATCGAGAAGGTGCCGCCGGTGAGTTCGTCCAGGCTGAGCTTGCCGTCCTTGGCCTTTTGGCCGAATTCGGCAATTTTCTTCTCGATGTCGGCAAAACCCATCTGGTCGACGTTGCGCAGAATAGGCACCACCAGACCCCGCGGCGAGCCGACCGCGATACCGATGTCGAAGAAGCCGTGATAAACGATGTCGTTGCCGTCGACGCTGGCGTTGAGGATCGGGTATTTCTTCAGCGCATGCACCGCCGCCTTGACGAAGAAACTCATGAAGCCGAGTTTGCAGCCGTGCTCTTTCTCGAAGCGCTCCTGGAATTTTTTGCGCATCTCCATCACCGGCGCCATATTGACTTCGTTGAAGGTGGTCAAAATGGCGTTGGTGGCCTGCGACTGCAGCAAGCGCTCGGCCACGCGGGCGCGCAGGCGGGTCATGGCCACGCGCTCTTGCGGCCGGTCCCCCAGATCAGGAGCGATGGTGGCCACCTGCGCCAACACCTTGGCTGGTGCGCCGGTTGGAATGGCCACCGCGCTGGGGGTCGGCGCCCGGGCCGCGCTGGCCACCGCGGCCAGGGCATCGCCCTTGGTGACGCGGCCGTCTTTGCCGCTGCCTGCCACGCTGGTGGCCGACAATTGGTGCTCGGCCAACAGCTTGGCGGCAGCGGGCATGGCCACACCTGATTTGCTGGCGGCGGCCGCTGGCGCTGGCGACGCCGCTGCTTCCAGGGTGGGCGCAGCCGGGGCGGCGGCACCAGCCACGGCAGCGGTGTCGATGCGGGCAATCAATTGCTCGGCGGCCACGGTGGCACCGTCGCCTTGCAAAATCTCCACCAGCACGCCGCTGGCGGGCGCTGGGCATTCCAGCACGACCTTGTCGGTCTCGATCTCGATCAGCGTTTCGTCGACGCTAACAGCCATGCCGACTTGCTTTTTCCACTGCAGCAAGGTGGCTTCGGCCACCGATTCAGAGAGCTGCGGAACTTTGACTTCTACGATTGCCATGTTTCTTCTGCCTTGAAATTTTGACGATCAACAGCCAGCCCGGCGCGTCGAACTGCGGCGCGCCGGCAGCGCCGATTCACTTGGTGAGGATGAAGCCCTTGAGCTTGCTGAAAGCGGCTTCGATCAGGTTTTTTTGCTGCTCTTGGTGCAGGTGTGCATACCCCACCGCTGGCGAGGCCGAGGCGGCGCGTCCGGCGTAGCCGAGCTTTTGACCATCGAGCATGTTTTCATGGATGTAGTGCTGCACGAAGAACCAGGCGCCCTGGTTTTGCGGCTCGTCCTGACACCAGACGATGTCGGCCGCATTCGGGTACTTTTTGATTTCGGCGGCAAACACCTTGTGCGGAAACGGATAGAGCTGCTCGATGCGGATGATGGCAACGTCGTCTTGGCCCTGCTCTTCGCGCTTTTTCACCAGGTCGTAGTAAACCTTGCCCGAGCAGCAAATGACGCGCTTGACCTTTTCGGTCTTGACCAGCACTTGGGGTTTTTGCTCCGGAATCACGGTCTGGAAGCCGCCCTTGGTGAACTCGGACAGCGGCGAAGTGGCGTCCTTGTTGCGCAGCAGTGACTTCGGGGTGAAGATCACCAGCGGTTTGCGCAGGTTGCGCACCATCTGGCGGCGCAATACATGGAAAATCTGGCTCGCCGTGGTCGGCTGCACGAGTTGCATATTGGTATCAGCCGCCAGTTGCATGAAGCGCTCCAAGCGCGCCGAGCTGTGCTCGGGGCCCTGGCCTTCGTAGCCGTGCGGCAGCATCAAGGTGATGCCGTTGACGCGACCCCACTTGACTTCACCAGAGGCGATGAACTGGTCAATCACCACCTGTGCGCCGTTGGCGAAATCGCCAAACTGAGCCTCCCAGATCACCAGCGTATTCGGGTCGTTGGAGGCGTAGCCGTACTCGAAGGCCAGCACCGCTTCTTCCGACAAGATGGAATCGATGACGACGAACGGGGCTTGGTTGTCGGCCACGTTTTGCAAGGGCACGTAAGTGCCCTCGTCCCAGCGTTCGCGGTTCTGATCATGAATGACGGCGTGGCGGTGGGTGAAGGTGCCACGTCCGCAGTCCTCACCCGACAGGCGCACCGGGTAACCGCTGGCCACCAGCGAGGCAAAGGCCATGTGCTCGCCCATGCCCCAGTCGACCGGGAGATCGCCCCGACCCATGGCGGCGCGGTCGGCGTAGACCTTCTTGACCAGTTGGTGCGGCGTGATGCTCTCTGGAATGGCGCACAAACGATCGGACAGGCGCTTCCACTCGGCCATCGGAAGAGCGGTGTCGCCGGCGTCGGTCCATTTCTTGCCCAGAAACGGGCTCCAGTCGACCGCGTACTTGCTCTTGAAGTTCGTCAGCACCTGATCGAGCGTGTGGCGACCGGCGTCCAGCGCGGCGCGGTAGGCGCGCGCCATGTCTTCGCCCAGCGTCGCACCCAGGCCTTGCGCGGCCAGCTTGTCGGCGTAGAGCTTGCGCGTGCCGGGGTGCTGCGCAATTTTTTTGTACATCAGCGGCTGCGTCAGGCTGGGCGTGTCCTGCTCGTTGTGACCGAGCTTGCGAAAGCAGATGATATCGATCACCACGTCATTGCGAAACGTCATGCGGTACTCCAGCGCCAACTGGGCCGCCAGCACCACCGCTTCCGGGTCGTCACCGTTGACGTGCAGCACCGGTGCTTCGACCCCCTTGACGATGTCGGTGCAATAGAGCGTGGAGCGCAGGTCGCGCGGGTCGGAGGTGGTGAAGCCGATCTGGTTGTTGATGATCAGGTGCACCGTGCCGCCGGTGGTGTAGCCCCGGGTTTGCGCCAGCGCCAGAGTTTCCTGGTTCACACCCTGCCCGGCAAAAGCCGCATCGCCATGCACCAGCACCGGCAACACCTGCCTGCCTTTGGCGTCGCCGCGGCGATCCATGCGCGCGCGCGCCGAGCCTTCCACCACGGGGTTGACGATTTCCAGGTGCGAGGGATTGAACGCCAGCGACAAATGCACCGGGCCGCCCGGGGTGCTGACGTCGGAGCTGAAGCCCTGGTGGTATTTCACGTCTCCAGCGGGCAGGTCTTCGGGCGCGGTGTGGTCGAATTCGGCAAACAAGTCCTTGGGCATTTTGCCCAGCACGTTGACCAATACGTTCAGCCGCCCGCGATGCGCCATGCCGATGACAATTTCCTGCACACCCTGCGCGCCGGCCTGTTGAATCACCTCGTCGAGGGCCGCAATGAAACTCTCACCCCCTTCGAGTGAAAACCGCTTTTGACCGACGTACTTGGTGTGCAAAAAGCGCTCGAGTCCCTCGGCCGCGTTGATGCGGTCGAGAATCTGCTTTTTCTTCTCAACGCTGAAAATCGGCTTGCTGCGAACCGACTCCAGCTTTTCCTGCCACCAGCGCTTTTGCGTCTGGTCGGTGATGTACATGTACTCGGCACCGATGCTGCTGCAATAGGTCTCGCGCAGCGCGTTGAGCAACTCGCGCAGCGTCATCACCTCTTTGCCGAAGTAGGTGTTGCTGGTGTTGAAGACGGTTTCGTGGTCGGCGTCGGAAAAACCATAGAACGCCGGATCGAGATCGGGGATGTGTTCGCGCTCGGTGCGCTTGAGCGGATCGAGATCGGCCCAGCGCGAGCCGACGTTGCGGTAAGCGGCAATGAGCTGCTGCACCGCCACGCGCTTGCGGCCCACTTCGGAGTCGGCCCCGGATGGCTCGATGGCGCGGGCCGCGCCCTGTTTGGCCAGTTGAGCAAAGGCGTTGATAACCGGCAGGTGCGGCACGTCGCGGCAGTCGCTGCCGTCGGCGGCGGGAATGTTTTGCAGCGCATCGAAGTAACTGCGCCAATTGTCTGGCACGCTGCCCGGATTGCCCAAGTAGTTCTCGTACAACTCCTCTACGTACGGCGCGTTGCCGCCAAAGAGATAAGAGTTGCTCTTGTAGGCAATATAAATGCTGCCGACGCCGACTCGGTTATCGCTCATGAATTCGCTGACCTCCGTTCCCCTGCGGGAAACATTAGCTGGTTGAAACAAACCTCCCGCGGCACGGCTGAACCGGTTGGCGGATGCGACAGTGACTGTGGAAGGGCCTGACTGCAAGGCAGCATTATACGTAACCCGGTGGTAACTCCGGCGAAAAAATCTGCGCCACGCGCCAGAGACGGCGCAAACCCGTTGCGGCGCTTGACCTGCACCCAGAGCAAGGGTGGCGCCCGTTGCGCCTCAGCGTTCTTGCGCGCCGCCCGCCGGGGCCGGGGCGGCCTTTTCGAGCGGCAACTGGCCCGATGTGCCCACGCGCACGCTGGCGCCGCCGACGCGGGCGCCCACGCCGGCGCCGACGCGGCCGTCCGTGCCCACGCTGACGCCGACGCCGACACTGCGCCCGACGGGAATCGAAACGCCCAGATTCACCCCGCCCGCGCAAGCGCCCAAGGTGAGCAAGAGCGCCAACGCGGCGGCGCAGCGCCCAGCCAACGACTTCGATTCACGCATAAAGGGCTCCTGCAAAAAAAGCAGCTCTGAGGAAACGACGCGCGGCGAGAGCCGCTCACGCGCCAACACCCCGGCAGGCTCGTCCATTTCAATGGCGATCGGGCTGCCGACGGGCACGACACAGGGTGACGGCGCTCTCGCTTTGCAGGCGATAAATCACATGCGCGCCATCCTAGCAGCCTGTCGGACTTTGGGGGCGCGGGCTGCAAGAGTCCGACAGGCTGCTAGGCCGCCAAGTTATGCGCGCGCTGTGCCAGCGGGCTTGCGATTCGGGCAACGTACAATCACCGACCTGACTTGCCGCAACGCCCCGGTCGGACTGCGGGTTTGAGAGCTCGCGCCGCTCGCAAAACCAGGCGTTTTTCTGGGTGTCTGGATTTTTTCCGCCAAGAACCGCCCCGGGCTGCAACAGACCGACGGCTGCCACTCTAGACAGCCGCGCAAAAGAACTTTGCACCCTGGCAAACCTTCGCCCTTGTAATCGACGTCAATTGCCCCATCTGGTGCCAGCGGCACGCACTGCCACTGGAGTCATGAACCGTCATCACCGCCCATGAACCAAAATCCCACCCCCGCCCAGACCGTTGCCCCATCCGTCGGCCCCAAAGCAGACACGCCCCTGAGCCCAGAAGAAGCGCTGGCCGCTGCCGATGCCAACACCCTGCGCACGCTGGCGCAAGAGCTGAGCACCGTCAAAGCACAAAACGCCGATCTGGCCGATCAATTTCTGCGCGCCAAGGCCGAGGCCGAAAATGCGCGCCGCCGTGCCGAGGACGAAACAGCCAAGGCGCGCAAATTTGCGGTGGAGAGTTTTGCCGAAAGCCTGCTGGCCGTGGCCGACAGCCTGGAAGCTGGGCTGGCCATCAAACAAGCCACGGCCGAACAATTGCGCCAGGGCTCAGAGGCCACGCTGCAGCAACTCAAGAGCGCATTCGAGCGCAACAAGGTGTTGGAGATCGTCCCCGCTGTCGCCAGCCGCTTTGACCCGCATCTGCATCAGGCCATCAGCGTGGTGCCGGCCGAGCAAGAACCCCACACCGTGGTGGCGGTGCTGCAAAAAGGCTACCTGATCGCTGACCGTGTGCTGCGCCCGGCGCTGGTGACGGTGGCAGCAGCACCCAACTGAGAACGGGCCGTCTGGCAGCCCCTTGAAAAGCAGGCACTTCAGCCGCACGTCCCTCGCATCGTATTCATCAGCTTTCAACCCCTCATCATTCGAACCGGAGCACGACAATGGGAAAAATCATCGGCATCGACCTGGGCACCACCAACTCGTGCGTGTCCATCATGGAAGGCAACGCCACCAAGGTGATCGAAAATTCGGAAGGTGCGCGCACCACGCCGTCGATCGTCGCCTACCAGGAAGACGGTGAGGTGCTGGTCGGCGCCAGCGCCAAGCGCCAGGCCGTGACCAACCCGCGCAACACGCTGTACGCGATCAAGCGCCTGATTGGTCGCAAGTTCACCGAGAAAGAAGTCCAGAAAGACATCAGCCTGATGCCCTACACCATCGTGGCGGCCGACAACGGCGACGCCTGGGTGGAAGTGCGCGGCAAGAAGATGTCGCCCCAGCAGGTCAGCGCCGACATTTTGCGCAAGATGAAGAAGACCGCCGAGGACTACCTGGGTGAGCCCGTCACCGAAGCCGTCATCACCGTGCCGGCCTACTTCAACGACGCGCAGCGCCAAGCCACCAAGGACGCCGGACGCATTGCCGGCCTCGATGTCAAGCGCATCATCAACGAACCCACCGCCGCCGCGCTCGCTTTTGGGCTGGACAAACAGGAAAAAGGCGACCGCAAAATCGCCGTCTACGACCTGGGCGGAGGCACTTTTGACATCTCCATCATCGAAATCGCCGACGTCGAAGGTGAAAAGCAATTCGAGGTGCTCTCGACCAACGGCGACACCTTCCTGGGCGGCGAAGACTTCGACCAGCGCATCATCGACCACATCGTCACCGAGTTCAAGAAAGAACAAGGCGTTGATCTGACCAAGGACGTGCTGGCCTTGCAACGCCTGAAGGAAGCGGCGGAAAAAGCCAAGATCGAGCTCTCCAGCTCGGCCGCCACCGACTTGAACCTGCCCTACATCACGGCCGACGCTTCGGGTCCGAGGCACCTGAACATCAAGCTCACGCGCGCCAAGCTCGAAGCCCTGGTGGAAGAGCTGATCGAGCGCACCATCGCGCCTTGCCGCACCGCAATCAAGGACGCTGGCGTTGGTGTGGGTGAAATTCACGACGTGATCCTGGTCGGCGGCATGACGCGCATGCCCAAGGTGCAGGAAAAGGTGAAGGAATTCTTCGGCAAGGAGCCGCGCAAGGACGTCAACCCGGACGAGGCTGTGGCGGTTGGCGCCGCCATTCAGGGCCAGGTGCTCTCGGGTGAGCGCAAAGACGTGTTGCTGCTCGACGTCACCCCGCTGTCACTGGGCATCGAGACCCTGGGCGGCGTGATGACCAAAATGATTGCCAAGAACACCACCATCCCGACCAAGTTCGCGCAGGTGTTCTCCACCGCCGAGGACAACCAGCCAGCCGTCACCATCAAGGTGTTCCAGGGCGAGCGAGAAATCGCCGCCGGCAACAAGGCCTTGGGTGAATTCAACCTGGAAGGCATTCCGGCTTCGCCGCGCGGCTTGCCGCAAATCGAAGTCAGCTTCGACATCGACGCCAACGGCATCTTGCACGTGCGCGCCAAAGACAAGGGCACCGGCAAGGAAAACAAAATCACCATCAAGGCCAACTCGGGCTTGACCGAGGCTGAGATTCAACAAATGGTGAAAGACGCCGAACTCAACGCCGCCGACGACAAGAAAAAACTCGATCTGGTGCAAGCACGCAACCAGGCCGAAGCCATGGTCCACAGCGTGAAAAAATCGCTCAGCGAACACGGCGACAAGCTCGATGAAAAGGAAAAGCATGCCATCGAAGCGGCGTTGCGCGACACCGAAGAAGCGGCCAAAGGGGAAGACCGGGCCGCCATCGAAGCCAAAACCGAAACGCTGATGAGTGCCAGCCAAAAACTGGGCGAAAAAGTCTACGCCGCGCAACAAGCCAAAGAAAGTGCCCAGGGCGCGCAAGCCGAGCAGCCCGCATCCAGCAAGTCGGCCGACGACGACATCGTCGACGCCGAGGTCAAGGAAGTCAAGAAGGGCTGATTGCCCCGCACTCAGACCATCGCCGCGTCAGGGCAACCTGACGCGGCGTTCGTGCTCCACCGCAACCGTATTTCACCATGGCAAAACGCGATTTTTACGAAGTCCTGGGTGTGCCCAAAAACGCCTCGGACGAGGAAATCAAAAAGGCGTATCGCAAACTGGCGATGAAGCACCACCCTGACCGCAACCAGGGGGACAGCGCCAAGGCCGCCGAAGAGCGCTTCAAAGAGGCCAAGGAAGCCTACGAAATGCTGTCCGACGCGCAAAAACGCGCCGCCTACGATCAGCACGGCCACGCCGGGGTTGACCCCAATATGCGCGCCGGCCCGGGTGGCGCCGATGGCTTTGGCGGCTTTTCAGAGTCGTTTGGCGACATCTTTGGCGACATCTTCGGTGGCCGGGGCCAGCGCGGCGGCCGCCAGGTCTACCGCGGTGCCGACCTGTCGTACGCGATGGAAATCTCGCTCGAAGAGGCTGCCGCTGGCAAGGAGAGCCAAATCCGCATTCCGTCCTGGGACAACTGCGACACCTGCAAGGGCAGTGGCGCCAAGCCCGGCACCAGCGTCAAAACCTGCAGCACCTGCCACGGCAGCGGAACGGTGCAAGTGCGCCAGGGCTTCTTCAGCGTGCAGCAGACGTGCCCGCACTGCCACGGCAGCGGCAAAATCATCCCCGAGCCCTGCCCGGCCTGTCATGGCCAAGGAAAAATCAAACGGCAGAAAACACTGGAAATCAAGATTCCATCGGGCATCGACGACGGCCAGCGCATCCGCAGCACCGGCAACGGCGAGCCCGGCCAGAACGGCGGGCCTTCGGGCGACCTCTACATCGAGGTGCGGCTGCGAAAACACGATATTTTCGAGCGCGAGGGCGACGACCTGCACTGCCAGGTGCCGGTACCCATGACCACGGCGGCTCTCGGCGGCGAAATCGACGTGCCCACCCTGACCGGCAAGGCCAGCATAGACCTGCCCGAAGGCACGCAAAGCGGCAAGACCTTTCGCCTGCGTGGCAAGGGCATCAAAGGCGTGCGCTCGAGCTACCCTGGCGACTTGTACTGCCACATCGCCGTGGAGACGCCGGTCAAGCTGACCGAACAGCAACGCAAACTGCTGCGCGATCTCGACGAATCGTTCAAAAAAGGCGGCCTGCGCCACAGCCCGAACGACAAGGGCTGGTTCGAAAAAGCCAAGTCGTTCTTCAGTTGAGCCGCTCTGGCGGCAACCCCGCCTCTCAAGTCAGGGCTTGATCGCCACCTTGAGCACGCCGTCGCGCTGGTTGGAAAACAAGTCGTAGGCGGCCACGATGTCGTCCAGCCGGTAGTGGTGGCTGACCATCACGCCCAGATCGACCCGACCCGAAGCCACTATGTTCATGAGACGGCGCATGCGCTCCTTGCCCCCGGGACACAGCGCAGTCCTGATCTGATGATCGCCCAAACCAGCCGCAAAGGCCGACATGGGAATCGTCAGATCAGCCGAATACACACCCAGACTCGAGAGCGTGCCACCCGGCTTGAGCACGCGCAGCGCCGCCTCAAACGTGCCCTGCGTGCCCAGCGCCTCGATCGATGAATCCACGCCTTTGCCGCCGGTGAGCTTCATGATTTCTTCCACTACGTCGCAATTTTTGTAATTCAAGGTGATATCGGCGCCCATCTGCCGGGAGATGCCCAGTCTGTGCTCGTTGCCGTCGACGCCGATGATGGTGCTGGCCCCGAGCAAACGCGCGCCAGCGGTGGCGCACAGGCCAATCGGCCCCTGGGCGAACACCACCACCGTGTCGCCGATCTTGATGTTGGCGTTTTCCGCCCCCTTGAAGCCGGTCGACATGATGTCCGGGCACATCAGCACCTGTTCATCGCTCAAGCCATCGGGGATGGGTGCGAGGTTGGCCTGCGCGTCGGGCACCAGCAGGTACTGCGCCTGGGCGCCGTCGATCAGGTTGCCAAAACGCCAGCCGGCGGTGGCCTTGTAGCCGTGGCAGCCGCACAGACCCCGGGCAACCAGGTAGCTGCCGTCTTGCGAGGGGTAGCCGTCTTGCGCGGCGTATGAGTTGAAATTCGGGCAAATGGCGCCGGCGATGACGCGCTGACCCTCGGTATAGCCTTGCACGGCGCTGCCGAGCTTTTCGATCACGCCAACCGGTTCGTGTCCCACCGTCAGCCCTTTGGCGACCGGGTACTCACCTTTGAGAATGTGCACGTCGGTGCCGCAAATGGTGGTGGTGGTGATGCGCACCAAGGCGTCATTCGGGCCCACGCCTGGAACCGGCTTGTCGACCAACTCGATGCGTCCAGGTGCGACGAAAACAGCGGCTTTCATCATGGCAGTCATCATGTCTCCTTGTTTGAAAGGTTTGAATCAGGACGTCAACGCCAAGTCGTTCTAAACAGTATGCAAAGCCTTGGGAAGATCGACCGACCGACCGCCTGTCGCCTGAGTGGCGTGCACGACTTGCCGTCTGGCAAGACCGCACAAACAGTCCCGTTTGCGCGCCGCCCGATGCGCCCGGGTAAGATCATCGACATGCACGTACACATCCGCTTTCTCGGCGGCGCCGGCACCGTCACCGGCTCCAAATACCTGGTCGAACATGCGGGTCAGCGCCTGCTGGTCGATTGCGGTCTGTTTCAAGGCTACAAGCAGTTGCGGCTGCGCAACCGTGACCCGCTGCCCATCGCGCCCGAGCAAATCGGTGCGCTGGTTCTGACCCACGCCCACCTCGATCACAGCGGCTACTTGCCGCTGCTGGCCAAGGAGGGCTTTCAGGGCAAGGTCTGGGTCACGCCGGCCACGCGCGATCTGGCCCGTATCCTGCTGCCCGACAGCGGACACATTCAGGAAGAAGACGCCGCCTTCGCCAACCGGCACGGGTTCTCCAAGCACGCGCCTGCGCTGCCGCTCTACACCGAAGACGACGCGCTGCGAAGCCTCAAACTTTTGCACAGCGTGCCCATGCACCAGCTCTTTGAGCCACTGGCAGGCTGGCAGGCGCGCTTTTACAGCGCCGGTCACATCCTCGGCGCAGCCAGCCTGCTGTTGAGCGTCGGTGGACAGCGCCTGCTGTTTTCTGGCGATTTGGGTCGCTCGGACGATATTCTCATGAACCCGCCCGACCCAGCGCCCGACGCCGATGTGGTGGTCTGCGAGTCGACCTACGGCGACCGCGACCACCCGGAAGAAAACCTGCTGACTGAGCTGGCCCCGGTGCTGCAGCGCGTGGCCGCGCGCGGCGGCACCGCCGTGGTGCCGGTGTTTGCCGTTGGCCGCGCACAGGAGCTGCTGCATGCGATTGCTCAGCTCAAGGCCACAGGCGCACTGGCGCGTGGCCTGCCGGTCTACCTCGACAGTCCGATGGCCATCCACAGCACCGGCCTGTTTGCGCGCCACCTAGGCGAACACCGGTTAAACGCCGCGCAGTGCCACGCCTTGGAGCAAGTCGCCACCATGACGCGCTCGGCCGACGAGTCCAAAGCCATTGCCAGACAACACGGTCCAAAGGTGATTTTGTCGGCCAGCGGCATGGCCACCGGCGGGCGCGTGCTGCACCACCTGGCGCAACACCTGGGCGACCATCGCAACCTGGTGCTGCTCACCGGCTATCAAGCGCCCGGGACGCGCGGCGCCAGTCTGGCTGGCGCCGCCACCCAGCTGCGTATTCACGGCAAAGATATTTCCGCGCGCGCCGAAGTGGTGCAACTCAGCTCGGCCTCGGCCCACGCCGACGCCGGCCAGTTGCTGGCCTGGCTGCGTGCGCTGCCCAACGCACCGCGCCGCGTATTCGTCACGCACGGCGACCCGGCTGCATCAGACCGCTTGCGGTTTCGGATTGAAAACGAATTGCACTGGCCGGCGCTGGTACCGGAACACGGCAGCACCTGGGCGGTCTGAGCACCTATGACTGCCATGCAAACCAAGACGCCTGCCACCCTGTTGTTGCTGGCGCTGCTGTCCTTGCCGGCCACGGCCGACCCGGCGTTCGAACGCTGTATCGAACAATTGCGCGTCCCGGCGCGCAGCGCGGGTGTGCTCGACGCCACCTTCACCCAGCATACCCGCGACCTGAGGCCAGACCTGAGCGTGATCGAGCGGCTCAATCACCAGCCCGAGTTCCGCACCCCGATCTGGGATTACTTGGCTGGACTGGTCGACGACGAGCGCATTCGGCAAGGCCAAGCCCTGCTGGCGCAACACGCCGAACTGCTAGAACGCATCCAACAACGCCACGGCGTCGACCCGGCGATCGTGGTGGCGATCTGGGGTGTGGAGAGCAACTTCGGTCAGACCCTGGGCCGCTTCTCGCTGCCGCAGGCGCTGGGCACGCTGTCGTGCATGGGTCGGCGGCAGACTTTTTTCCGCGCTGAATTCTTTGCTGCCCTGCGCATCCTGCAAGCCGGCCACGTCGAACCCGAGCAGTTGGTCGGCTCCTGGGCCGGCGCCTTTGGCCACACCCAATTCATGCCCAGCACCTTTGAGCGGCTGGCGCAAGACTTCGACGGCGACGGCCGGGCCGATTTGATCGGCAACCCCGCCGATGCACTGGCATCAACCGCCCATTTCCTGCGCCGGGCCGGCTGGCAGACCGGACAAACCTGGGGCTTTGAAGTCAGATTGCCAGACGGATTGAGCACAGCCGGCGAAGGCCGGCGCAGCAAACGCCCACGGCACGAATGGGTCGCGCGCGGTCTGACCCTGGTCGACGGCAGCGCCTTGCCCGCCGATCTGGGTCAGGCCGGACTGATCACCCCGGCGGGTCGCTCGGGACCCGCATTTTTGCTGCTGCGCAACTTCGACGCCTTGTTTGGCTACAACCCGGCCGAGAGCTACGCGCTGGCAATTGGCCACCTGGCCGACCGCTTGCGCGGCGCCGACCCCTTCGTCACCCCTTGGCCGACCGACGACGGCCCACTCTCACGTGCCGAACGGCGCGAACTGCAAGCGCTGTTGATTTTGCGTGGACACGAGATCGGAGCGATCGACGGCATGCTGGGTGCACGCAGCCGCGCCGCGATTCTTCAAGAGCAAACCCGTCTTGGCTTTGCAGCCAGCGGACGCGGCGGCCAGCAACTGCTGCAAGCGCTGCGCCGCCCTGCTCAGAGCACAGCGCAATGAAGCGTTCAGGCGGCTCGTTCAACCGCCTTTCTTGGAGCGCTTGCCCGGATTTTTCTTGCTGCGCGTGGCCACACCGCGTTCCAGGCTGACGCGCTGGCCGCGACCGTGGCTGGGCAATGAAACACCGGTCAACGGCCGTGGGGCTGGGGTACGCTTGCGGTCGGCTTCGGTGACGATTTTGTTGCCCATTTTCTTGTCCTGATGAAGTTTGAAAAAACCTTGAGTGTACTGTTTGACCGCACCAAAATCCGGCTTGGACGCGCCCGTTTTTTTACTGCAGCCCAAGAGCCACCCAAGGGCTCGCAACGGCTGCTGGCAGCACAGCGCACTTGTTCAGTCTGTGCTTATCCGGTTAGTGCCCAAGCCAACTACCTGTAGGGGGTCGTGTTGTTTTTGCATAAAGTTCGGCATAGTTCGGCGCAGTCACGTCGCCAGCGATGCCAAGCAGGGAGCGGAAAGCGTTGCATGGGTAACAGCGGCGATTGAAGCGGAACGTGAATTCGTTGAGATAGGCTTGCAGGTGTTGCGGGCTGACGCCGTGGTGAATGCCACGCGGGTCAACACGCTGGGGATGCGCCGCTTCTGTGCGGGCCGGTTCACACCGTTGAGCCAGGGCATGTCCAGCCCCAGCACATCGCGGTAGAGAAACAACAGGGCGCTGAGCGCCTGGTTGTGGGTGGACGCGGCAACCTGCCGCCCTGTTGCCAACAGGGTGAGAAACGCCTCGACCTCAGCCGCGCCCATGTCGCGTGGGTGCCGCATGACGCCACATCGCCCGTGCCAGCGGATGAAAAAGCGCACCCAATACAGATAAGCCTTTTCGGTCTGTAGGCTATAGTGCAGATACCGGATGCGCTCCCGAACCTGATCCAGCAGACGGATGGAGCGCAAAACAGGTGTGCCGGGTTTCATGGCTGCTTTATACCTGTTCATAAGAACAGAGTAAAGCACCTAAGCCCATGATTCACATAATTTTTCAGGAGGCTTCCGTGACCAGAATATCCCGCGTCGTCCAGAATAACCCGCAGGTTCTGCGGGATACATTACGTTAGACAAGAAAGGAGACTCCGTGCGTCCAAACCTATTTCAGTTTGCAACATCCGAACTCTCACAAGATGCGTTCTT
>NZ_SDDV01000006.1 GCF_014773545.1 Hydrogenophaga sp.
GGAGCTGCTTCTGAACACCCCGCAACACGCCACCCTCGTTCATTGAAACCCAGGGTGTTGCACTTCACTTTTGAACCTTCCGCGGCCAGTCACGTCCTGCCTCCGCAGGCAGCTTACCTCGAACGTTCGCCGTCACAGGGAAACACGGACGCTGCTCGGCGCGTATGATCTTTACTCACTCCCTGGGGGAACGCTATGCCCGATCTGGTTGCCGAACTCGCCGAACAAGCTCGCACTCTCGCGCCGGGAGAACGCTCCCGTCTCGTCGACCTGCTGCTGGAATCACTCCACGAGTCGCCACTCGCTGAAATTGAGGCAGCTTGGGCTACAGAAATCGAACGTCGCGTTGCAGCATATGGCCGTGGCGAAGTCGAGACTTTCGCCGCCGAAGACGTCTTCGCCGAAGCTCGTCGTATCGCGCCGTGACGCGGGCTCGCTTCAGCCGAGAAGCTCGTTCGGAGTTGTTGGCGCAGACCGCTTACTACGAAACCATACGCCAGGGCCTTGGCGCTCGGTTCCGGCATGAGGTTGAAGTAGCCGCGAAGTTGGCCGCAGCGTTCCCTCGTCACGGCAAACCCGCTGCAGGTGGTACCCGCCGACGCCTTGTCGTCGACTTCCCGTTCAAGCTGTTCTACACAGAGACCGACTACGGAATCCTAATTCACGCCGTCGCTGGCAATCACCAGTTTCCAGAGTACTGGCTGGGCCGAGTGCCGAGTGACGGCACACCCTTCCACCGAGGGGACGCTTTCCGGCCTACGGCCTCCAAGCGCCCCTCATGTGAAACGTTAGATGTCTACTGACACCAACACTCATCCGCATGATCGAGGCGAGTGAGCTTTGAACTTAAAACAACCCACTTTTACGAATACAAAAAAAACCACGCTGCGCACTTGCATGCGCAGCGTGGTTCAGAGCCGGATCAGATCGGGATCAGATCGGGATCAGTCGCGGTGTGCCACCGCCATGAACTCGTCCACGTTGCCGCGCGTGGAGGTGAACAGGCTGACCAGATACATCGACAAGAAGGCCACCGGCACGCCGTACAGCGCCGGGTTGCCCAGCACCCGGATGCCAAAGATGTCGGGCACGTTGAGGAAGCGGGCGAAGGTGAAGGTCAAAGACACCACCAGGCCGATCACCATGCCGGCGATGATGCCTTCCTTGGTCAGGCCGCGCCACCACAGCGAGAGCAGAATGGCCGGTGCAAAGGTGCTGGCGGCAATGCCGAAGCACATCGCCACCAAAATCGCGACGTTCTGGTCTTTCAGCCAGAGCGAGGCCAGGATGGCGATCACGGTCAGCACGACCGCGCCAATCTTGGCAAACGCCACGCGCTCTTTGTCGCTGCTGTTGGGCCGGAACACACCGGCATAGGCGTCGTGCGACAGGCTGGTGGTCATGGAGATCAGCAGGCCAACGGCGGTGCTGAGCATGGCTGCCATGGCACCGGCGGCAACAACGCCCAGCAAGGGTTCGCCGGCGATCTTTATCGACAGCAGCGGAACCGCCATATTGGTGGCCATGCCGCGTTGGCCTTCGACCAAGTAGCCCACCAGCGCCGGGTACAAGACCATCATGATCGCCAGACCGACGAAGATCACCGCCAAGTAAAAGATCGCCAGACCCCAGATCGTGATTACCGCGCCTTTTTGGGCCGCCCGGGCGTCTTTGACGGTGTAGAAGCGGATCAGGATGTGCGGCAGACCGGCCACACCCAGCAGCAGGCCCAGCACCAGACTGATCTGGCTCCACATGTCAGGCGTTGCAGCGCCAGCCGTCATGCCGGAGGGCGCATCTGGTGCGGCGGCCCGGATTTCAGCCGACTGGGCAAACACCGCTTCATGCGGCTCTGCGCGGGCGGCTTCCAGCGCCACCCGGGTGGCAGCGGCATCGGCGGCCCTGGCGGCGGCTTCCGAATCTGCCGGCGTGCCGGGTGCGGCTTCGGCGGCTGCCAAGGCTTCTGGCGTCAGCTTGCGCTGCTCCCACTGCGCTTTCACGCTGTCTATGCGGGCCGCAGCCGTGGGGGCGACGGTTTCGCCGGCTTGCGAGATGATGTTGAACGGGTTGCCGCCGAAATACATCACCGAAGCGGCGATCATCAGGATGATCATGGCCGCCAGCAGCATGACGCCTTGCACCGCCTGGTTCCAGGTCGTTCCCAGCATGCCGCCAACCACCACCATCAGGCCCATGAAGATGCCCGAGACCAGAACGGTGATCGTGTAGTCCCAGCCCAGCAGCAACTGGAACAGGTGGCCAGCGCCCACCAACTGTGGCACCAGGTACAGCACGCCGAGGACGATGGTGATGGACATGGCCAGCAGTTTGACGCCGCGGCCGCCGACACGGGCGACCAGAATATCACCCACCGTGTATTTGCCGGCATTCTTGAGTGGGCCGGCCATCACCAGCAAGACGGTGATCCAGGCGCCGAAAAAGCCGAGCGCGATCCACCAACTGTCGACGCCGGCCAGCGCAATCGCGCCGGCGACGCCCAGGAAGCTGGCGGCGCTACAGTAGTCGCCGAACATGGCCACCCCATTCAGACGCCACGATACCTTGCCGCCAGCGACATAAAAGTCCTCCGTGGTGGCGGTGGCGTGGCGGGCCATGTAACTGATGACGAACGAGAGCACGATGCTCAGTACGACGATGCCAAAAGCAATTGGATTGTCCATGGTTTATTTACCTCCGCTTTTTTTGTCACTTTGCGCCAGGTGTACGTGCGTGACCACCAGGCCCACGATGAACACCAGCACACCCAGATGAAACGCCAGCGGCAGGCCCAGTATCTGGGTGCCGGCAACGTGTTTGAACTCTGCGGTGTTGATGATCGCCGCGATAAAGTAGACGGCGGCAAAAATGAAGAGCAGCACGAATGACATGATCGACCTTTTGCGCAGGGCGGCGGGGTCAATCTTTGATTTCTGAAGTTCCATATTCAGTCCTTTGGGGAACACAAACGTTGCAATTGGGATGACTCGGTTTAAACGGCATTACTCATCGAAATCAGTCCTTGACGGAGCCTCCAGTTCCGCCTGACGGCCGCGGGACAGATTGCTGACCAGCCTTGTGAGCGAGTCAAAGTTCCACCCGGCGCGCGTGTCAGAATGTAAACTGTAGTGCGCGTCGGGCCATTCTGTCAATCCATCTTACGATTGACTGACAAAATTCAAAATCGGTGCCTGGGTACGATGTAAACCCTATTGGGGTTTACCCTTGTTCATCTTTTTTAGATCGCTAGAATGCATCAAGCCTGTGCATCGTGGATGAAAACATGAGCCCTTCACTCTTTGAGTTGAGCGACCTGCCCGAAGCCTTGCGCCAGCATCGGATTTTTGGTTTGTTGCCGCAGGCGTCGCGGGCGCGGCTGGCAGAGAGCCTGCAGGTGCGCGCGCTGGCGCCGCAGATCGAGGTGTGCTCGGCCGAAGATTTGCAGCAACGCTTGCACTGGCTGCTCGCGGGCGAGGTGGCGCTGCTGGACGGACAGGCGCAGCCGGTGCTGGTGCTGCAGCCGGGCGAATGCTTTGGTCTGGGCTTGGGAGCGCAGGCCGACGTGCAGCACGCCGTGACGCGAACCCAGGCCTGGCTGGCCAGTCTGGATGCGGCAACGCTCGAGTCCTTGCAGCTCGAGCTGCCGGCGCTGGCCTATTTCCTGCCCGCAGTCAAGCGTGCGCCCCGGGGTGTCGAACCTGCGGCCGGTGACGCAGAAGCTGGCCGCAACCTGATGAGCATGCTGGTGCGCCACCTGATCCGGCGCGAGCCCGTCACGCTGGCGCCGCAGGCCAGCATTCGGCAGGCGGCTGAACTCATGAGCAAGCAAGGCGTCTCCTCGGTGTTGCTGGTCGAGCAGGGGCGCTTGCTGGGTCTGATCACCGACCGCGATTTGCGCAACCGCGTGCTCGCTGTTGGCCTGGACAGCGAACGGCCGGTGGCCGACATTGCTACTTTGGCGCCGCTGACGATTGACGTACATAAACCGGTTTTCGACGCCTTGCTGCTGATGGCGCGGCAGCATATTCACCATCTTCCGGTGCTCGACGGCGAGCGCCTGGTCGGCATGATCACCGCCTCCGACCTGAACGAGCAGCACAGCACGTCAGCGGTCTGTCTGAGCGGAGAAATTTACAAGCACAACAGCCTGGCTGGCTTGCAACAGGCCGCTGCCAAAGTGCAGCGCTTGCAGCAAAGCCTGGCTCTAGCCAAAGTGTCGGCCTACAGCAGTGGCCACATCGTCACCTCCATCACCGACGCTATCACCAGCCGCTTGCTGCAACTCGGTCAAGACAAGCTGGGGCCGGCGCCGGTCGACTATGTCTGGGTGGCAGCCGGTTCCCAGGCGCGCAACGAGCAGAGCGCGCGCACCGATCAGGACAACTGCATGGTGCTGGGCGACGCCTACGACCCGCTGCTGCACGGTGCATATTTCAAGGCCCTGTCGCAATTCGTCTGCGATGGCTTGAACGCCTGCGGCTACGTGTATTGCCCGGGGGAAATGATGGCCATGAACGACGCCTGGCGCTTGCCGCGTTGGCGCTGGGCTGAACTCTTTGAGCACTGGGTGCATGAGCCAGATCCGACCGCGCTGATGTTGACCTGCGTATTTTTCGATCAGCGTGCGGTGCATGGAAATGCCGCCCTGCTCGACGAGTTGCGCCGCGGCGTGTTGCAGAAAACCAAGGCCAGCAGCGTTTTTCTGGCCTTCATGGTCGGCAACGCGCTGCAGCACGTGCCGCCGCTGGGCTTGTTTGGCGGCATCTCCACCCTTCGCAAGGGCGAACACCGGGGCTGCGTAGACCTCAAACACAACGGCGTGGTGCCTATCGTAGACCTGGCGCGGGTGTTTGCGCTGGCCGGCGCTTTGCCGGCCGTCAACACCAGCGATCGTTTGCAAGGCGTGGTGGGTAGCCACGTCATCAGCGAACAAAGTGCCCGAGACCTGCGCCATGCGCTGGAGTTTTTGGCCTTCATGCGCTTGCAGCACCAAGGGCGTCAATGCCAGCGCCAGCAGCCACCCGACAATTTTCTGCATCTGGATGAAATTTCCAACTTCGAACGCAGCCAGCTCAAAGACGCCTTCACGGTGGTCAAAGAGGTGCAGCATCTGCTGGGCCAGCGTTACCAGGTCGGCCGGCTTTGAGAAGACGCCTGCCGGGCGCTGAAAGTGGCGTGCAGGATGCGGGCGCAGAGCGGTAAAATCAGCTCCTCTCGCACCCACTGCGCCTGCCGCATCGACCGCCATGTCCATCTTCGCCCGCCCGCACTACAGCTCTGAAGCCACGCAGTTCATCGAGCGGCTCAAGCTCGAGCAGCCGCAACTGGAGCAAGCCCAGCGCGATGGCCGCGCGCGGCTGTGGGATCGTCAGATTGACCGAGCCTTTCAGTGCGAAGCCGACACCGCTTGCGTGCCGCAGCAACCCTACGTGTACCAGACCCGCCCCGAGCAGGTCTGAACCCGTCAGGCCGGCGCGACGCAGCCACTGCGCCGCGCCGGCCCCCTTGCCATGAGCCAACAGGCCGTCACACCGGCTGGCGCCACGCCAGAGCGCAGCGCCTCGGCATCGATCGACCCCGTTGCGCTGGCCCGGCTGTATGGCGAGCCGCTGTTTGCGCTGCCGCGCGACCTCTACATACCGCCCGACGCCTTGCGGATTTTGCTCGAGGCGTTCGAAGGCCCGCTAGACCTGCTGCTCTACCTGATACGCAAGCAAAACTTCAATATTCTCGACATCCCGATGGCGGCACTGACGCGTCAGTACCTGAGTTACGTGGATGACATATGCGCTTGCAATCTGGAGCTGGCCGGCGAATACCTGCTGATGGCGGCCACGCTGATCGAGATCAAGTCGCGCCTGTTGCTGCCGCCCAAAAAAAGCCTGGCGACCACAGAGCAAGTCGAAGACCCACGCGTCGAACTGGTGCGCCGTCTGCTCGAGTACGAGCAACTCAAGCGGGCCGCGCAACGACTGGCCGAGTGCCCGCAGCTCGGGCGCGACTTCTTGCGTGCCCAGGCGCCAGACTTGCCCGCGCCAGCGCCGCGCTGGCCGGCGGTGTGCGGCGCCGATTTGCAAAGCGCCTGGCGCGACATTTGCGCGCGCGCGCGGCTGGTGCAGCACCACAGCATCAGCCGCGAACCGCTCTCGGTGCGTGAGCACATGAGTCGGTTGCTGCGTCGGCTGCGCGATCGGCGTTGCGTTGAATTCGGTGAGTTGTTCGATCCGGTCCAGGGCACAGCGGTGCTGGTGGTGACCTTCATTGCCATGCTGGAATTGGCCAAGGAAACGCTGATCGAGCTGACCCAGGCCGAAGCCTTTGCCCCTATTTACGTGCGGCTGGCCTGCCGGCCGCAATGAACCCCATGAACGACCGCTACGACTTTGACGTGCTGATCATCGGCAGTGGCCTGGCCGGACTGACCGCCGCATTGAACCTGGCGCCCGGCCTGCGCGTGGCGCTGGTGACCAAGCGCAGCTTGAGCGACGGTTCCAGCCACTGGGCCCAGGGCGGCATTGCCGCCGTGCTGTCCGAGCAGGACAGTTTTGCCTCGCACGTGCAGGACACGCTGCAGGCGGGCGCCGGTCTGTGCGACCTGGACGCCACCCGCTTTGCGGTCGAACACGCGCCAGCGGCCATTGCCTGGCTGCAAGAGCTGGGGGTGCCGTTCTCGCAGGAAAACGGCGGCTTGCACCTGACGCGCGAGGGCGGCCACAGCCACCGCCGCATCGTGCACGCCACCGACGCCACCGGCGCAGCGGTACAGAGCACCTTGCTCGATCGGTTGCGGCGCACGCCCAGCATTCAGGTGTTCGAAGACCACATGCTGGTCGACCTGATCACCGACCGCAAGCTGGCGCGCACCCCGGCCCACGCCGCAGCGACGCGCTGCCACGGCGCCTACGTGCTGGACGTGGCGCGCGATCGGGTCGTGACCTTCAGCGCCTCGCACACCGTGCTGGCCACCGGCGGCGCCGGCAAGGTCTACCTCTACACCAGCAACCCCGACACCGCCACCGGAGACGGCATCGCCGCCGCCTGGCGCGCCGGCTGCCGGGTCGGCAACATGGAGTTCATTCAGTTCCACCCCACCTGCCTGTACCACCCGCACGCCAAGAGCTTTCTCATCAGTGAGGCGGTGCGCGGCGAAGGAGGGCGGCTCTTATTGCCGGCGCATCTGGGCCGGCACCGCTTCATGCCCGACCACGACCCGCGCGCCGAACTCGCGCCGCGCGACGTGGTGGCGCGCGCGATCGACTTCGAGATGAAGAAGCACGGCCTGGACTGTGTGCACCTGGACATCTCGCACCAGAGCCCGGCGTTTTTGCAGGAGCACTTTCCCAACATACTGGCCCGTTGCGCCGAGCTCGGCATCGACATCACGCGCGAGCCGATTCCGGTCGTGCCGGCAGCGCACTACACCTGCGGCGGCGTGGTGACCGACTTGGCTGGCCGCACCGACATCGCCGGCCTGTACGCGGTCGGCGAGACCGCCTGCACCGGGCTGCACGGCGCCAACCGCTTGGCCAGCAACTCGCTGGTTGAGTGCATGGTGTTTG
This sequence comes from Hydrogenophaga sp., assembly GCF_014773545.1. Classification (GTDB taxonomy): domain Bacteria; phylum Pseudomonadota; class Gammaproteobacteria; order Burkholderiales; family Burkholderiaceae_C; genus Hydrogenophaga. The sequence continues at coordinate 7,557 of NZ_SDDV01000006.1, forward strand.
CGCAGGGCGCGGTGGCGGCGATCCGCGCTGCGCCGCTGGTGGCTGCGCCGGCCATGCCGCAGTGGGACGAGAGCCGCGTCACCGATGCCGATGAGCAAGTCGTGATCTCGCACAACTGGGCCGAGCTGCGCCGCTGCATGTGGGACTACGTCGGCATCGTGCGCACCAACAAGCGGCTGGAGCGAGCGGCGCACCGCATAGCGCTGCTGCAAGACGAAATTCACGAGTTCTATGCGCTCTTTCACGTCTCGCGCGATCTGCTGGAGCTGCGCAACCTGGTGCAGGTGGCCGATCTGATCGTCATGTCGGCGCTGCTGCGCCACGAGAGCCGCGGCCTGCACTACAGCCGCGACTACCCCGACTTGCTGGCGCAGGCCAGACCGACACTGCTGTCGCCCACCCTGGCTGCCGCATGAGCTACAGCGTCAAGGAAATCTTCTACACCTTGCAAGGTGAGGGCGCGCAAGCGGGCCTGGCGGCGGTGTTTTGCCGCTTGGCCGGCTGCAACCTCTGGAGCGGGCGCGAGGCCGACCGTGCCAGCGCCGTCTGCCGCTTTTGCGACACCGACTTCGTCGGCACCGACGGCAGCCACGGCGGCAAATACACGAGCGCCGACGCCCTGGCCGATGGCATCGAGGCGCACTGGCCGACCCCATCGCACGCGCAGCGCCTGTGCGTGCTGACCGGCGGTGAACCGCTGTTGCAGCTCGATGCGGCCTTGCTCGACGCCTTGCACCGGCGCGGATTCCGCGTCGCTGTCGAGAGCAACGGCACGCTGGCTGCGCCGCCCGGCATTGACTGGCTGTGCATCAGCCCCAAGGCCGGCGCCGACTGGGTGCAGCACAGCGGGCAAGAGCTCAAACTGGTCTGGCCGCAAGCGGGGTTCGATCTGGCACGGCTGGCGCAGACGGGCGACTTTGCGCACCGCTTCCTGCAGCCCATGGACGGGCCGCAACAGGGCGCCCACACCGCCCTGTGCATCGACGCTTGTCTGCGTGACCCGCGCTGGCGCCTGAGCCTGCAAAGCCACAAAATCTGTGGCATTCGCTGAATTTGAAATCCGCTACTGCCATGAAGCTCACCATCAGTCAACGTTTCTTTTTCGACGCCGCGCACACACTCCAACGCGAAATCGAAGCCGAAGGCAGCCGCCGCATCCACGGCCACAGCTACAAGGCCGAAGTCAGCCTCAGTGCCGCACTCGATGCCCGCAGCGGCATGGTGCTGGACCTGGGCCTGCTGCGCCAGCGGCTCGAGCAGGTGCGCTTGCAACTCGATCACCACTTTCTGGACGAAGTGCCCGGGTTGGGACCGGCCACGCTGGAAAACCTCTGCCTGTTCATTGCCCGAGCCTTGCCCGAACTGGCGCCGCAACTCACGCGCGTGCGGGTCTGGCGCGAAGCGGTGGGCGACGCCTGCGTGCTCGATCTGCGGCCGTACGCACCAGCGCCAGCAGATCGGTCGGTCTGAATCCGCGCGACCCATGATGTGCTGCGACACGGCGCTGGCCAGGGGTTGAGCCCGAGCAACGGGGGTGAATCTTCATCTGGGGGCGGTGTGTGCGGGTGGGGCTTCGACAGGCTCAGCCCGAACGGAGGTGAAATCAGCCCGAACGGGGGTGAAATCAACCCGAACGGAGGTGAAATCAGTCTGAACGGATGCGAAATTTCATTCAGGCTTGGCGCCTACGCATTCGGCCGCCAGCCAGCCGCGCAAGCTGTTGATCCAGGCCCAGGCCTGCACGCGCGGCAGATCGTCCAAGTGCACCACCGCTTCGACCAGCCGCCCCTGGCGCAGCCAGTGCGCGCGGCCAACGCCGTCGAGCAAGCCGCAGTGCAGCGCCGGCGTGACCCAACGGCCGTCGATCAGCAGCGCGAGGTTGGCGCGCGTGCATTCGGTCAGTTCGCCGCGCGGGTTCCACAGCACGGTGTCAAACAGCGTCGGGTCGGTTGATGCGGCGGCGGCGTCGTAGTGGGCGCGGCGGGTGGTTTTGAAGCGCACGAATTCGCTGCTCGCTGCCTCGAAAGCGCTGGCCGCCAATTGCAGCCGCACCGGCGTCGGGGTGGCTTCGAGGGGGAACGCCTCGGCGTGCACCTGCGCCTGCGCGTCAAGCCGCAAGCGCAGGCGCCAAGCGCCTTGCGGGTGCTGCACGGCCAAGGCGTGCAGGGCGGCGCGCACAGCGGCGTCGGGCCAGGGGTAGCCGAAATGCGCGGCGGCGCGCGCCATGCGCTCCAGGTGGGCGGGGGCGTGGTCGTATGCGCCGTCCTGCAGCGCCAGGGTTTGCAGCAGCTCGAACGGCGCGCTGGCGCGCTCCAGAAAGGCGCGCTTATGCTGCCATTCGGCCCACTCGCCGCTGGCGCTGGCGTCGGCCGTGATGCCGCTGCCAATGCCGCAGCGCAGCCGTCCGGCGCGCGCACTGACGCTGCGGATGGCGACGTTGAAGGTGGCCGCGCCGCCGGGCCGTAGCACGCCGATGGCGCCGCAGTACACGCCGCGCGGCTGCGGCTCGAGTGCGTGGATCATGCGCATGGCTTGCACCTTGGGCGCGCCGGTGACCGAGCCGCAGGGAAACAGCGCTGCAAACACGTCGGCCAAGGTGGTGCCTGCGCGGGTGCGCGCGCGCACGTCAGAGCTCATCTGCCAGACCGTCGGCAGCGCCGTCAGGCCAAACAGGTGCGGTACCGCCACCGAGTGCGGCAGCGCCAGGCGCGAGACGTCGTTGCGGATCAGGTCGACGATCATCACGTTTTCGGCCCGCTCCTTGGGCGATGCGCGCAAGCGCTCGGCCTGCCTTGCATCGTCGCTCGGGTCTGCGCCGCGCGCAGCCGTGCCCTTGATCGGACGCATCAGCAACTGATTGTCCTGCCAGTGAAAAAACAGCTCGGGCGAAACCGACAGCAATTGCTCGTCGCCGCTGTCGATATAAGCGGCGTAGCCGCCCGGTTGTGCGCGTTGCAGCGCTTGGAACAGCGCCAGCGCGTCGCCTTGCAGCTCGCCGTGCAGCGAGGCGGTGTAATTGACCTGATAGAGCTCGCCGGCTTCGATGGCGCGCGCGATGCGCTCCAGTTGCCGGTCAAAATCGGCGCGCGCCAGGCCGCTGCTCCACTGCGCCCGCGCGGCCGCTCCGGGCTCTATGGCCGGCCAGGGCAGTGCCGCCGCGTAGACGCCAAACCAGGCCAGCGGGCCATCGGGCGCATGCACCTCAAACGCGCTGTCGAACGCCGCCGCCGCTTCATAGCGCAGGTAGCCGACGCACCAGCAGCCCTGCTGTGCGGCCCGCTCAACCTGCGCCAGCAGCGGGCGCACCTGCTCGGGCTGGTGCGCCACCAGCGTGTGCAGCGCCGGCCCGAAGGCGCAGCGCAGGGCGGCGCCGGGGTCGGTGGCGTCGGGGGCGGCAAAGTCGATCAGCGTCGCCACGGTGGCCCACGTCAAGCCGCGCCGATGCGCGGCACCAGCGCGCCCGCGTCCTGCCCGCCGCGCTGCGCGGCGGTGAAGGCCAGCATGCGGTCTATGGGCAGCCGGGCGCGCTCAATCAGTGCCGCATCGACCTCGATCTGGTTCGTTCCCTGCTCCAGCGCCTGGGCCACGCCGGCCAGGCTGTTCATCGCCATCCAGGGGCAGTGCGCGCAGCTTTTGCAGGTGGCGCTGTCGCCGGCGGTGGGTGCTTCCACGAAGCGCTTGCCGGGGTTTTGTTGGCGCAGCATGTGCAACATGCCGCGGTCGGTGGCGACGATGAATTCCCTTGCATCCAGCGTGCGCGCAGCGTGCAACAGGGCCGAGGTCGAGCCGACCGCATCAGCCAGCGCGACCACTTCGGCCGGGCTCTCGGGGTGTACCAGCACTTTGGCAGCCGGACGTTCTTTTTTCAGCGCCGCCAGCTCGTGCGCCTTGAACTCGTCGTGCACGATGCACGAGCCGCCCCACAGCAGCATGTCGGCACCGGTTTCGCGTTGGATATAGCCGCCCAAATGCTTGTCGGGCGCCCACAAGATGGCGTGGCCCCGGTCTTTGAGCGCGCGCACGATGTCGAGTGCGCAGCTCGACGTCACCAGCCAGTCGGCGCGCGCCTTGACCGCCGCGCTGGTGTTGGCGTAGACCACCACCGTGCGCTGCGGGTGGGCGTCGCAAAAGGCGTTGAACTGCTCGATCGGGCAGCCCAGGTCGAGCGAGCAGGTGGCGTCCAGGTCGGGCATCAGCACGGTTTTGTGCGGGCTCAGAATTTTGGCGGTCTCACCCATGAAGCGCACGCCCGAGACCAGCAGCGTCTGCGCGGCGTGGTCGCGGCCAAAGCGCGCCATCTCCAGCGAATCGCTGACGATGCCACCGGTGGCGAGCGCCAGGTCTTGCAAATCGGGGTGTACGTAATAGTGCGACACCATGACCGCGTTGCGCTGCTGCAGCAAGCGGCGAATGCGCGCCATGAGCTCGGTGCGCTGCTGCGGGCTCGGTTCGGGCGGCACACGTGCCCAGGCGTGCTGCGTCGGGCAGCTCGGTCGTTCGTATTCGACGTCGATCATGGTGCTGCGGGGGCTGCTGTTCATGGCGGTCTGACCTGCGGTTGTGGCTGCGGATGCCTGGGGTTTCAGAGCGTATCAAAGCGCATGGAAAAATCGACCGCCTGCACGTCTTTGGTCAGGCTGCCGATCGAGATGCGGTCCACCCCGGTTTGCGCCAGCGCGCGCACCGTTTGCAGCTTGACGCCACCCGAGATTTCCAGCACCGCGCGCCCGGCGTTGCGGCGTACCGCTTCATGCAGCGTGGGCAGGTCCATGTTGTCGAGCAGCACCATGCGCGCGCCGCAGGCCAGCGCCTGTTCGAGCTGCGCCAGTGTTTCGACCTCGATCTCGACAAAACGTGCCTGCGGCGCGGTTTCCTGCACCCGCTGCAACACGGCCGCTACGCCGCCGGCGGCGGCAATGTGATTTTCCTTGATCAGCACCGCGTCGTACAGGCCGATGCGGTGGTTGACGCCGCCGCCGGTCTTGACGGCGTATTTCTGCGCCAGCCGCAGGCCGGGCAGGGTCTTGCGGGTGTCGACGATCTGCGCTTGGGTGCCCGCTACGGCGGCGACGAAGGTCGCTGTTTTGCTGGCTACGGCCGAGAGTAGCTGCAAAAAATTGAGCGCGGTGCGCTCGGCACTCAGCAGCGCTTGCGCCTGGCCTTGCAGCTCCAGCACCACCTGGTTGGCGGCGCAGCGCTGGCCTTCGGCCACCTGCCAGTTCAGGCGCGCGTGCGGATCGCAGGCCAGCAGTGCGGCTTGTACCCACGGGGTGCCGCAAAGCAGCGCCGATTCGCGCGCCACAATAAATGCACGCGCCTGGCGCGAGCCGTCCACCAGCGCCGCCGTCAGGTCGCCGCTGCCGATGTCTTCGGCCAGCGCACGCGCCACGTCGGCGCGCGCCAGTTCGGCCAGATCGGCGGCGCAGAATTCAGAAAAGTGTTTCATGGGGCGCAAGCATAATCTCAGACGCCAGTGGCGCTCATCTTTGCCTGCAGCAGCATGAAACCGCTGCCTTGGCCGGCGCGCCCCAATCGAGCGCCAGATCGAATATAGTGCGCCCCAATCGCAGCTCCCACCGATCGGCAAGTCCCCATGAACCCCAGCACCACCGACACCGGCCACGCCAGCGGAACGCCCTACGGCACGCTGCCGGCGGCTTCTCCGCTGCCGCAGCGCAAGCCGGTGAGTTTGCCGCGCTTGCAGGAAATGCGCGCGCGCAGCGAGAAAATCACCATGCTGACCGCCTACGACGCCACCTTCGCCGCCGTGGCCGACGCCGCCGGCGTGGAATGCATCCTGGTTGGCGACTCGCTAGGCATGGTGTGTCAGGGGCTCTCCAGCACGGTTGGCGTCACGCTGCAGACCATGCGCTACCACACCGAAAGCGTCATGCGCGGCCTGCGGCGGGTCCAGGCCACCGCCTGGGTAATTGCCGACCTGCCGTTCGGCAGCTACCACGAGAGCCGCGAGCAAGCCTTGCAAAGTGCAGCGGTGCTGATGCGAGCGGGCGCCCACATGGTCAAGCTCGAAGGCGGCGGTTGGACTGCCGAGACCGTGCGTTTCCTGGTCGAACGCGGTTTTCCGGTCTGCGCCCACCTGGGCTTGACGCCCCAAACCGTGCACGCGCTCGGCGGCTACCGGGTGCAGGGCCGCGACGACGAAGCCGCCCACGCGCTGCAGCGCCACGCGATCGAACTGCAAGACGCGGGTGCAGCCATGCTGGTGCTGGAGATGGTGCCGGCCGCCCTGGCGAGCGCCATCACGCAGCGGCTGCAGAGCTGCCACACCATCGGCATAGGCGCTGGCAAGGGCACGGCCGGCCAGGTGCTGGTGCTGCACGACATGCTGGGCATCAACCTGGGCAAGAACCCGAAATTCGTGCGCAACTTCATGGATGGCGCGCCCAGCGTGCGCGCGGCTATGGCCGCTTATGTGGCAGCCGTGAAAGACGGCAGCTTTCCCGACGACCACCTGCACGCCTGGTGAGTACGGCCTGCGCCGAATTCTGTATGAAAATCGTTCACAGCATCGAACAGTTGCGCCAGGCCCTGCGGCCTTATGACGCCCCTGCGTTCGTTCCGACCATGGGCAATTTGCACGCCGGCCACCTGGAGCTGGTGCGCCGCGCCAAGCCGCTGGGCGACGTGACGCTGGCCAGCATCTTCGTCAACCGCTTGCAGTTCGCGCCACACGAAGACTTCGACCGCTACCCGCGCACCTTGCAGGCCGACGCCGAGCGGCTGGCCGGTGTCGGCTGCGACCTGCTGTTTGCGCCGTCGGAACAAGACCTGTACCCCGAGCCGCAAGGCTTCAAGGTGCAGCCGCCGGCCGAGCTGGCCGACATCCTGGAAGGCCAGTTCCGCCCCGGCTTCTTCACCGGAGTCTGCACGGTGGTGATGAAGCTGTTTCAGTGCGTCTTTGCGCAGGCCAAAGGCCCGTGCCACGCGGTTTTTGGCCAGAAAGACTATCAGCAGTTGCTGCTGATTCGGTGCCTGGTGCGGCAGTTCGCGCTGCCGATCGAGATCGTTGGCGTGGCTACGCAGCGCACGCCCGACGGTCTGGCGCTGAGTTCGCGCAACGGCTACTTGAGTGCAGCCGAGCGTGCCGAAGCGGTGCAACTGGCGCTGGCGCTGCGCGCGCTGGCGCGCGGCGCGCAAGACAGCGCCGATCTGCCCGCCGAGCGCGAACACTTGGAGGCGCGCGCCATGCAAGCGCTGGCCGCACGCGGCTGGCAACCCGACTACCTGAGCGTGCGCCGCCGCGCCGACCTGCAGCCGCCACAGGGCGGTGAGCCGCTGGTGGTGCTGGGCGCGGCACGCCTGGGCCAGACGCGCCTGATCGACAGCTTTGAGGTCTGAACGTCCACGCCGCTCGGCTACAGCGTTTCTTCTTTCGGGTCGCGCTCCATCAGCGTGGCCAGTGCCTCGGCCGGGCGCAGCCGGCCTTCGAGCAGCGCCAGCACGGCCTGGCTGATCGGCATATCCACCCCCAGTTGCTGCGCCCGCAGCACCACCGTGCGTGCGCTGGTGACGCCTTCGGCCACGTGGCCGAGTGAAGCCACCGCCTGCGGCAGGCTCAGGCCCTGCGCCAGCAACAGGCCCACCGTGCGGTTGCGCGAGAGGTCGCCGGTGGCGGTGAGAACCAGATCGCCCAGGCCGGACAAGCCCATGAAGGTCTCGGCGCGCGCACCCAAGGCCAGCCCCAGGCGCGTCATTTCGGCCAGGCCGCGCGTGATCAGTGCGGCACGCGCGTTCAGACCCAGGTGCAGGCCATCGCACAGGCCGGTGGCTATGGCCAGCACGTTCTTGACCGCGCCGCCGACTTCGACGCCAACCATGTCATCGTTCGCATAGACGCGCAGCGTGGGCCCGTGAAACGCCGCCACCAACAGCTCGCGCACGCAGGCGTGCTCGCTGGCGGCCACCAGCGCGGTCGGCTGACCCTGCGCCACCTCTTGCGCGAAGCTCGGGCCGCTGAGCGCGCCCGCTTGCAGATGCGGTGCAACCTGCGCCAGCACCTCGTGGCCGAGCAGGCCCACGTCTGGCGCGCCCGGGCGCGCTGTCTCAAAACCCTTGCACAGCCAGGCCAGCGTTGCGCGCTGCGCGGCCAGCACCTGCAACATGTCACGCAGGCCAGCCATGGGCGTGGCAACGACCAGCAGATCGGCGCTGTCGAGCAGCGCGGACGCGCCGTGCAGCGCGCCGCTGGCGATCTGCAAGCCCGGTGGCAGCGCCAGGCCCGGCAGGTAGCGCCGGTTTTCGCGTTGCAGGCGCAGTAGGTCGGCCTGCTGCGCATCGCGCGCCCACAGCGTGATGCGGTGCCGAGCGTCGCCGTGGGCGGCGGCGCTGATGGCCAGCGCCGTGCCCCAGGCGCCGGCGCCGAGCACGACCACGTTCAACCCCGAACCGGTGCTTTTGTTTGCTTGCATGAGCACGATTATCCGGGATGGCTGCGGGCACTTCCATAAATTCCCCCGAGTCCTCGGACTGCGAGAACTACAAGTGCGGCGGTAAAAAATCTGCTGTCACCCTGGTAATCAAAACAGTCAAAACAGTCAAAACAGCCTCTTTGACCTGGATGATCACTGCGCCAGTCTGAGCCAGGCGGGGGATCCGCTGGAGCGGCTGAATGCCAGCATCGAATGGGAGATGTTTTGTTCCATCTTGGAGCGCATCGACAACAAAGCACGTAAAAGCACAGCCGCACGCCAGCCGACCTGTCGCGTGCTCATGCGCTTGGTTACCATCAAGTTCGATTTTGGTTGATCAACCTGCCCATGCTGCTGAATGAGCCCTCATTTCTTCGAACAACCCATCCTCAACTCGCCCTACCTGTACCCCAACAGGCACTGGGAGCTGGACTCATCGGGCCAACCCACCCAGCACATAGCCGACGCTCGCCGCACAGCCGAGTTCATCACCCCGATCCCTCAGCCCAAGAAGCGCAAGGGCAAGGCCGAACAGGCTGAACTCGACATCGCCGACGAGGTGTCGGACGAAGAGCAGAAGTACCACTGCGCCATCATCAACGGCGTGCGTGCCGAAGTGGACAAGTGGCGCAGCATCCCCAACCCGAACGACTGGGGCGTCACGCCCGAAACGGCCAGGCTCCTGCAGCACTGGCGCCACCACCACTTCAGTGGTGTGCGCCCCTTCTTCTGTCAGGTCGAAGCGGTTGAAACCGCCATCTGGCTGACCGAGGTGGCCCCAACGCGGGGGCGCATGGCCAAGACTTTTCTGGACCACCTGCAGCGTTCCAACGAAGAAGCCAACCCCGGCCTGATGCGCCTGGCGCTCAAGCTGGCCACCGGTGCGGGAAAAACCACCGTCATGGCCATGCTCATCGCCTGGCAAACCATCAATGCCGTGCGCCACCCCGCCAGCAAGCGCTTCACCCGTGGCTTCCTGCTGGTGGCTCCGGGCCTGACCATCAAAGACCGGCTGCGCGTGCTGCTGCCCAACGACGCCGACAGCTATTACAAAACCCGCGAACTGGTGCCCACCGACATGGTGGCCGAGCTGGATCGCTGCAAGATCGTCATCACCAACTACCACGGCTTCAGGCTGCGCGAGCGGTTGGATGTGGCCAAAGGCACCCGGCTGCTGCTGCAAGGCCGTGGCAACAACGCCTTGGACACGCTGGAAACCGAAGGCCAGATGATCCAGCGCGTCATGCCCGAGCTCATGGGCATGAAGAACGTCATGGTCATCAACGACGAGGCGCACCACTGCTACCAGGAAAAGCCGCTGAAGGTGCAAGACACCGACCTCAAAGGCGACGACAGACAAGAAGCCGAAGAAAACAACGAAGCCGCCCGCTTGTGGATCAACGGCATCAAGGCCGTGCAACGCCAACTGGGCCTGAGCCAGGTGATCGACCTCTCCGCCACACCGTTCTTCCTGCGCGGCTCCGGCTATGCCGAAGGCACCCTCTTTCCCTGGACCATGAGCGACTTCTCGCTCATGGACGCCATCGAATGCGGCATCGTCAAGCTGCCCCGCGTGCCGGTGGCCGACAACATCCCCGGCACCGAGGCCCCCATCTTCCGCAAGCTGTGGGAGAACATCAGCAAAGACATGCCCAAGAAAGGCCGGGGCAAAGCAGAAGGGCTGGACCCGCTCAAGCTGCCCACCAAGCTGCAAACGGCCCTGTCGGCGCTGTACGGCCACTTTGAGAAAACCTACCAGGTCTGGCAAGACGCTGGCATTCACGTGCCGCCCTGCTTCATCGTGGTGTGCAACAACACCTCCACCTCCAAGCTGGTGTACGACTACATCTCCGGCTTCATGCGCCGCAACGTTGACGGCACCGAACAGCTCGAAAACGGCCGCCTCGCCCTGTTCCGCAACTTCGATGAAAACGGCCAGCCCCTGGCCCGCCCGCGCACCCTGTTGATCGACAGCGAGCAGTTGGAAAGCGGCGAAGCGCTGGACGACAACTTCCGCAGCATGGCCGGGCCGGAGATTGAACAGTTTCGCCGCGAGATCATCGAGCGCACGGGCGACCGCCAGGCCGCCGACAAGATCACCGACGCCGAGCTGCTGCGCGAAGTCATGAACACCGTGGGCAAGCCCGGCCGCCTGGGCGAATCCATCCACTGCGTCGTCTCCGTCTCCATGCTCACCGAAGGCTGGGACGCCAACACCGTCACCCACGTGCTGGGCGTGCGCGCCTTCGGCACCCAGTTGCTGTGCGAGCAGGTCATTGGCCGCGCACTGCGCCGCCAGTCGTATGAGCTGAACGCCGATGGCCTGTTCGACGTGGAATACGCCGACGTGCTGGGCATCCCGTTCGACTTCAACGCCGAACCCGCCATTGCCAAACCCCTCAAGCCGCGCGTCAGCGTCACCGTCAAGGCCGTCAAGCCCGAACGCGATGCGCACGAAATCCGCTTTCCCCGCGTGCAGGGCTACCGCGTCGTGCTGCCCGAAGAAGCCATTGGCGCCGAGTTCAACGCCGACTCCAGGCTCGTGCTCACGCCCGAGCTGGTTGGCCCGTCCATCACCCGGCAAGAAGGGATCATTGGCGAGGGCGTCAACCTCACCCTGGCCCACACGCGCGACATGCGCACCTCCACCCTGCTGATGCAACTGACCAAGCACCTGCTGTACAGCAAGTTCCGCGACCCCGGCGAAGAACCCAAGCTGCACCTGTTCGGCCAGCTCAAGCGCATCGTCAAGCAGTGGCTGGACGAGCACCTCGACTGCAAAGGCGAGACCTACCCCGCCCAGCTCTGCTACCTGGAGCTGGCCGACCGCGCCTGCGAACGCATCAAGCAGGCCATCGACCGCGCCAGCATCGAAAAAGGCAGCAGCCAGATACAGGCCGTGCTCGACCCCTACAACCCGGTCGGCACCACCGCCCATGTGAAATTCACCACCACCAAGACCGACCGCTGGGAAGCCAGCAGCGAACACTGCCACCTCAACTGGCTGATCATGGACAGCGACTGGGAAGCCGAGTTCTGCCGCGCGGCCGAATCGCACCCCCAGGTGCGCAGCTACGTGAAGAACCACAACCTCGGCTTTGAGGTGCCCTACCTCGTGGGCGCTGAAACCCGCCGCTACCGGCCCGACTTCATCTTGCGCATCGACGACGGGCGCGGCGCGGACGACCTGCTCAACCTCGTGGTGGAAATCAAGGGCTACCGGGGCGAAGACGCCAAAGACAAAAAGGCCGCCATGCAAACCCGCTGGCTGCCCGGCGTCAATGCCCTGCAGACCCATGGCCGCTGGGCCTTCGCCGAGTTCACCGACGTGTACGCCATGCAGGCCGACTTTGCCGACAAGGTGGCCGAGGTCTTCAAGGCCACGCTCGAAAAAACAACGCAGGAGGAACAGACATGAAGACAGAACAGGTGCAGGTGCTGACCGAGACCTTTGAAGGGCATGCACAGCAAACCGAGAGCGGCGTGGAGTACTGGCTGGCGCGCGATGTGCAGCACCTGCTGGGCTACAGCGAATGGCGCAACTTCGGCCAAGTCATCAGCAAGGCCAAGACCGCTTGTGAAGTCAGTGGCCACCAGGTCGCAGACCATTTTGTTGACGTCAACAAAATGGTCCAGCTCGGCTCCGGCAGCGAGCGCGAGATCGACGACATCATGCTCACGCGCTACGCCTGCTACCTCATCGCCCAGAACGGCGACCCGCGCAAGCCCGAAATCGCCTTCGCACAGACCTACTTCGCGGTCCAGACCCGGCGCGCCGAACTGATCGAACAGCGCCTGCTCGCACTGGAGCGCGTGCAGGCGCGGCGCAAGCTCAGCGAAACCGAAAAAGAACTCTCGCAAGTGATCTACGAACAGAGCGGCGGCAACCAGGACTTTGCCCTGATCCGCAGCAAGGGCGACCACGCCCTGTTTGGCAAAAGCACCCAGGCCATGAAGGCGCAATGGAAGGTGCCCGACAACCGACCGCTGGCCGACTTTGCGCCCACCATCCTGCTCAAGGCCAAAGACTTCGCCACCGAAATCACCATCTTCAACGCCCGCCAGCACCAGATGGACAGCGAACGCGCCATCTCCAGCGAGCACATCAGCAACAACCAAGCCGTGCGCAACACCCTGCTGGAGCGGGGCATTCGCCCCGAAAGCCTGCCGCCGGCAGAAGACGTCAAGAAGGTCGAGCGTCGCCTGGCGTCAGAAGACAAGAAGGCCCTGGACAAGCCCGCCCGGCTGGACGACTGAACGCGGGACACCAGCACCGGTTCAACACATCAGGGAGACAAAATGCGCAGACGATCCACAGCAACATGTACGCTTAAACGGCTATACAATGCGAGTCACATCCGCCCCTTGGCAGTACGCCCTCCCTTCTATCCCGGGAGTGTGCCGACCCCCTGGGGCTTTCTCATTTCTGGCCTTCAACCGCAGGAGGCCCAATGAGCAACGATCAAATTGCTGTCCTGATCGACGGGGGCTTCTTCCTCAAACGCATCCAGCGCTTGTTGCCAGAAGACAAAATCGACTCCCCAGAGAAGATCGCGCGCTGTGTGCGCAACCTGTGTTTCACCCACGTCATGCGACTCAAGGGCGGTAGCGGCAGGTTGTGGCAACAGCACATGTACCGGGCGTTCTTCTACGACGCCAACCCCTACGACGGCAAAGCCCACCACCCGGTGGACAACAAGTCGATCGACTTTGCCAAGTCGGATGTGGCACATCAACGACTGGCCCTGTTCCAGCAGTTGCGCAAGGAACGCAAGCTGGCCCTGCGCCTGGGCAAGGTCAACCGTGATTCGGACTGGACCCTGTCTCCCCGTCTGACCAAGACGGCACTCAAAACACGTCAACAACTGGCGCCGTTGCAAGCTCTGCAAGCCCTGATTCAGGCGGCTGGAGCAGACCCCATCAACCTCACGCTCAGCACGGCACAGGCGCAGCAACTGCAACTGGCCTACAACTTCTGGCAAAGCCTGCAAAGCGGTGACGTGGCCCTGGGTCTGCGCCAGAAGGGCGTAGATATGCGCATCGCCATCGACATTGCCAGTCTCACCCTGAAAAAGCAGGTCAAGACCATTGTTCTCGTGGCTGGCGACAGCGACTTTGTACCCGCCGCCAAGCTGGCCCGCCGCGAAGGCATCGAGTTCATCCTCGACCCGCTGTGGCAGAACGTCAACGACGACCTGTTTGAGCACATCGATGCGCTGCAGTCCGGACTCAAACGTCCGGGCACCAACGGCCAGGAGGCTGCGGGCGACGCAACAGACCCGGTTGCTCTGCCAATTTGACATTTCAAGTCACGCCTCAGATTCATTCCAACATGGCCACCCGCAAAACATCCACCCCCGGCACCAAAGCCCCGCTGCAGGTTGAAACCCTCAAGCACGCTGACGACAAGCGCAAGAACATCCCCACCGCCGAATTCCAGTCGGTGGTGCAGCGCGAACACCAGCAGCCGGTGCAACTGCGCTACCCGCGCGCGGATGCAGACGAAAAAACCACCGTTCGCCCTGAGCCTGTCGAAGGGCCTGCAAACGGCCAAGGCGCTCCCGGCCCGCTGGCGGCCGAGCGCAACGCCCGCCACCGCGATCTGGACCCGCAGCTCGTCTGGCGCGGCAAAGACCAGGCCGACTGGAGCGAGCTCGTCGTCAACGCGCCACCGCTCTACATCCAGGAAAAGCTGCACCCCAAGGTGCTGATCGACGACCTCAAGCGCCAGAGCGACAAGGCCAAGGCCGCTGCTGCGCCCGAGCAGCAAGGCTTTGTGGCGGATTTGTTTGCCGACATGGCCAAGGACTTCAACGGCGTGCCCGAAGGCGACGCCAAGACCGAGTTCTACGCCCACGACCAGCACTGGTCCAACCGCATGATCCTGGGCGACAGCCTGCAGGTCATGGCCAGCCTGGCCGAGCGCGAGGGCCTGCGCGGCAAGGTGCAGTGCATCTACTTTGACCCGCCCTACGGCATCAAATTCAACAGCAACTTCCAGTGGAGCACCACCAGCCGCGACGTGAAAGACGGCAACGCCGAACACATCACGCGCGAGCCGGAAATGGTGAAGGCCTTTCGCGACACCTGGCGCGACGGCCTTCATTCCTACCTGAGCTACATACGCGACCGCCTGACCGTGGCGCGAGACCTGCTGACCGATTCCGGCTCGATCTTTGTGCAGATCGGGGATGAGAACGTGCACCGGGTGCGGTCAGTTATGGATGAAGTTTTTGGAGATGGGAACTTCGTCAGCCAAATCACAGTTCGTAAGACAACCAGTGAAGGAAACGCACTGTTAGGGTCAACATGTGATTTCGTAATTTGGTTTGGAAAAAACTCTCAAGCGACAAAGGTCCGATCCCTCTACACGGCTAGGAGTGAGGACTCCGAGGGAAGGTACAGCTCAACCTACCTCGATGGTTCACTGTACAGACTCGACAACATCACAAGTTCAAGGCCAGCGGGTGAAGGTGATGTGAAGGAGTTTCAATGGTTTGGTAAGTCATTTGATCCCGGCAAGGGAACCTTCAAAACGACAGAGGCTGGGTTGAACGCACTCGCTCGTGCTGATCGCCTTGTCGCTACAAAGAAAGGAAAGCTCAACTACCGTCGTTCACAAACAGACTTTGGCTACGGCGTTTTGGGCAACTTGTGGGCCGACATCAGCGGTGCTGTCCAAAGTCGCGCCGATCCGAAAATATATGTTGTTCAAACATCGACGAGCATTGTTGGGCGCTGTATCCAGCTGTCCACCGATCCGGGAGACCTCGTGCTCGACCCCACCTGCGGCTCCGGCACCACCGCCTATGTCGCCGAGCAATGGGGCCGCCGCTGGATCACCATAGATACCTCTCGCGTGGCCCTGGCCCTGGCCCGCGCCCGCATCATGGGCGCGCGCTACCCCTTCTACCTGCTGGCCGACAGCAAGGAAGGCCAGGCCAAGGAAGGCGAAGTCACCCGCACGGCGCCCAAGAGTCACTCCACTTTCGGCAACATCCGCCAGGGCTTTGTGTACGAGCGGGTGCCGCACATCACGCTCAAGAGCATCGCGAACAACGCAGAGATCGACGTCATCTGGGACGCACACCAGTTGGTGCTGGAGCCGCTGCGCGAGCAGCTCAACGCCGCGCTCAAGAAGGGCTGGCAGGAATGGGAAATTCCCCGCGAGCCAGATGACCAGTGGAGCGACACGGTCAAGAGGTTGCACGCCGACTGGTGGAAGCAGCGCATCGCCCGACAAAAAGAAATCGACGCCTCCATCGCCGCCAAGGCCGACCACGAGTTCCTGTACGACCGGCCCTATGAAGACAAGAAGAAGGTGCGCGTGGCCGGCCCCTTCACGGTGGAAAGCCTGCTGCCCCACCGCGTGCTGGGTGTGGACGAAGACGACAAGCTGATCGACCCGGCCGTATCCGACGTGGGCGAGGGCCGCCTGGCGCGCGACTTCGTGCAGATCATCCTGGACAACCTGCGCACCGCGGGCGTGCAGCAGGCAGACAAGAGCGGCAAGATCGATTTCACCGGGCTCATGCCCTGGCCGGGCGAATACGTGTGCGCTGAAGGGCGCTACATGGAGGGTGCAGATGCCGAAGGCAACGGCGGAACCGAGAAGCGCGCTGGCATCTTCATCGGCCCCGAGTTCGGCACCGTGAGCCGGCCCGACCTGGTGAGCGCCGCGCGCGAGGCGGCCGAAGCGGGTTTTGACGTGCTGATTGCCTGCGCCTTCAACTACGACGCCCACAGCAGCGAGTTCAACAAACTGGGCCGTGTGCCGGTGCTCAAGGCCCGCATGAATGCCGACCTGCACATGGCCGAAGACCTGAAGAACACCGGCAAGGGCAACCTGTTCGTGATCTTCGGCGAGCCCGACATCGACATCCTCGACGCCGCCACCGGCCACAAGCTGGCCAAAGGCGAAACGCCCAGCGGCGAGATTCAAGTGAAGGTGAACGGCGTGGACGTGTTCCACCCCAACACCGGCGAAGTGCGCAGCGACGGCGCCGAAGGCATCGCCTGCTGGTTCATCGACACCGACTACAACGAAGAAAGCTTCTTCGTCCGCCACGCCTACTTCCTGGGCGCCAGCGACCCCTACAAATCCCTCAAGACCACCCTCAAAGCCGAGATCAACGCCGAAGCCTGGGAGTCGCTCAACAGCGACACCTCGCGGCCGTTCGGCAAGCCGGGGTCGGGGAGAATCGCAGTCAAGGTCATCAACCATCTGGGGGATGAGGTGATGAAGGTGTTTAGGGTGTAGGTTTGATGCTTGAACACCCACAAGTAACCATGCGAGACAACCCATGACCGACTCGACCTTCATTCGGCGCGTGATTTTGCGCAGTTACAAGAGCATCGCGCGCTGTGATATCACGCTGCGCCCATTGACCTATTTGGTGGGCCAGAACGGCGCCGGGAAAAGCAATTTCCTGGATGCACTGCACTTTGTGCGCGATGCGCTCACGGGCACTTTGGACAATGCCCTGAGCGAGCGTGGTGGTTTAGACGAAGTGCGGCGGCGCTCCAGTGGCCACCCTAATCATGTGAGCATCCAGCTCGATTTGCGGTTGAACGATGGCCGTACTGCGCTGTACGCCTTCAAGATCGGGGCCCTTCCCAATGGTTCGTATGAGGTGCAGTCAGAGCAATGCGCCATCGGCGGGTTGGGGCAAGGCCCCTACTACAAGATTGAGCGTGGCAACTTGGTGCAGTCGAGTGAGGCAACCTTCCCCGCCGTGACCCCTGATCGACTGGCGCTGGTGGCAGCCTCCGGTTTGACCGTGTTCAGACCCATCTACGACGCCTTAACCGCTATGGGTTTTTACAACCTGAATCCAAAAGTCATGCGCGAGTTGCAAAAGCCGCAAGACGGGCGCCTTCTCAAACCCGTCGGCGAAAACATTGCCAGCGTGGTGCATCATTTGAAACGCAGCGCACCGCAACAGTTGGACCTGATCAATGAGTATCTGCGCACGGTCGTGCCCATGATCCAGAGCATGGAGCGCAAGGCGGTTGGCCCGATGGAAACCTTGGAGTTTCGGCAAGCAGTTGCAGGGGCCAAGCATCCGTGGCGTTTTCTCGCTCAAAACATGTCAGACGGAACTCTCAGGGCATTGGGCGTGTTGACTGCACTTCTGCAAGGCAATGCCGATTACTCGCCGTCCCTGATTGCTATCGAAGAACCTGAAACGGCTTTGCACCCGGCCGCCAGCGGCGCCCTGCGGGAAGTTCTGAATCAGGTGGCCAAAAAAAATCAGGTGTTGGTCACGAGTCACAGTCCTGACCTGCTGGACGATATGGACATTGATGCCGACTCGATCGTTGCCGTCATCTCGGAAGAAGGGGCCACAAAGCTGGCTCCCTTGGACCAAGCATCCAGAGACATGCTCAGACAACACCTGTTTTCTGTCGGAGAGTTGCTGCGCATGAATCAGTTGGCGCCCGACCGCGCGGCTCTCGATGCCCAGCTCAAGCCACAACCTGATTTTTTTTTTGAGGGGGAATGATGGCGGTCATTGCATCCATCGTGGAAGGGGACGGTGAGGTGGCTGCATTGCCCGTTTTGCTGCGCAGGCTGGGTGCTGAGTGTCAACCGCAGGTGAATGTGATGGCGTTGCCTCCAATTCGCGTCAGGCGAGACCGATTTTTGAACAAGGAAGAAGAGTTCAAGCGACAGTTGCTGTTGGCCGCAGCGAAATGCGGCGATGGCGGTTGGATCTTGCTGGTGCTGGACGCTGACGATGACTGTCCGGCGACTCTGAGCAAGAATATTTTGCATAGGGCGCAGCAGTACATCCCGCACCGCAAGTTTTCCGTGGTTTTGGCGAACCGGGAGTTCGAGGCTTGGTTTGTTGCTTCTGCTGCGTCGTTGAACGGTGTGCGTGGTTTTGTATTTCGTGCGGAGCTGCCCACAGATGTCGAACGGCCGCGTGACGCCAAGGGCTGGTTGCAGCGGCAAATGACAGGCGCCTACAGTGAAAAGCTGGATCAACCCGCTTTTTCAGCGCGGTTCGACATGCAGCAAGCGTGGCACCGAAGTCGCTCGTTCAGGAAGTTGTGTAAAGAGTGGCACACCCAAATGGGCGGCCTGTTCCCAGACTGAGACCATGCAATTCCGCCTCTCCGACACCTTCACCGACAGCCTCTCCCGCCTGAGCGCCGACGAACAGAAGGCGATCAAGATCACAGCGTTTGACCTGCAGCAGAACCCGGCCAGCCCGGGGCTGAAGTTCCACCGCATCGACAAGTCCAAGGACAAGCATTTCTGGTCGGTGCGGGTGGGCAGCGCGATCTGCGCTTGATCGTCCACAAGACCGAGAGCAGTTTCCTGCTCTGCTACGCGGACCATCACGACAAGGCCTATCAGTGGGCCAAGCGGCGGCGGTTGGAGACGCACCCCAGCATGGGCGCGGCGCAATGGGTGACCGCTTGCTGGCGCCGCACACCAGCGCCCACTTGCGTGCAATGCTCAGATCCATTTCAGGGCGCTTTGGCTGGGCGCCATCGGAAGACTCGGCGGCCTGCCGCTCAGACGCGCCCAGCGCCTGAGCGCTTGAGCGGACGATACGGGATAATGCGGCCTGTGAAGCGCGCCAGACCGTCGCTGGCACGAGACCCGAAAGGGTGTGCTGGAGGAACGTCCGGACTGCACAGGACAGCGTAGGAGGTAACACCTCTCCACCGATCAGCCTGCCAAGGCCCTAAGGTGAGGATTAGAGCAACAGAGACGAGCCGCTTGAGTGCGGGTGAAACGGGCAATCTCTACGCGCAGCAATACCAAATAGGCCAACGCAGCGGCAACGCTGCCCTGTGGTTCCGCAGGGATCGTTGGCGGGTAGGTAGCACCGAGCCGTCTGGGCAACCAGCGGCCCAGAGGAATGGCGGTCACGTCGGGGGCGACCTCGGCGCACAGAATCCGGCGTAACGGCGCGCTTCACTTTTTTCTGCAGCCGAAGGGCTGCTTGGCCCTGAGCGGCCATCGTTGTCGAACTGCACAAGACGCGGCTGCTCCCGCTGGATGACCTGAGATAAAGCAACATCCGTTCTGTAAATTTCGTTTTTGGTTCTGAGCTTGTTGCGCTGTGAACGGCTGTCGGTTTGCGCGTAAATCTGGTGTCGGCAAGCAGTCGGACGCGGTCACCCGCAACGGTCAGTTGACTGCCTTGAACTTCCTTTGAATCGAAGGGGTGCCCGTTCTGCAGGGCACAGAGGTGTCCCGGGCGTGCCTGCTTTGGCCGGGGCAAGGGATAGACCCTTGGCAGGCAATGTATTCACATGGCTGTCATGCGCATGCGGGATAACAACGGAATCCGCATGAGATTCAGGAGTCCACGGCATGCCCCCAGTCCAGCCTACATCCCGCCGCCGGTTCGTCATTCGCGTGGCATCCGCCAGCGCTGCATTGGGCGTCATCCCCTTGCTCACCGCATGTGGTGGTGGAGATGATGCACCTCCGGAATTTGCCTATGGGGTGGCAAGCGGAGACCCTTTGGCTGACCGTGTGATCCTGTGGACTCACGCTCAATGGCCCGGTTTCAACGACGCCGTGCCCTTGACCTGGCAGGTGGCCACCGATGCCGCGTTCACCACCGTGGTGGCCAGCGGCACGGCGCAGGCCACGGCGGCCACTGGGCATGCCGTCAAGGTCGATGCGCTGAACCTGAGCGCTGGCAATGACTACTTTTTCCGCTTCCGCTACGGCTTGCATGCCTCACCAGTGGGTCGCACGCGCACTTTGCCCGCCCCAGGAGCTGCCAGTTTGAATCTGGCTGTAATGAGTTGCTCCAACTTTCCCGCTGGCTTTTTCAATGCCTATGCGGAAATTGCCCGGAGCCAGGCACAGTTTGCGCTGCACTTGGGTGACTACATCTACGAGTACGCTGCCGATGGCTATGCCAGCGCTGATGCCAGACGCTTGGATCGCGTGTCCCAACCCGCACATGAGTGCCTGACGTTGAGCGACTATCGCCAACGCTACGCACAATACCGATCGGATCCGGACAGCAAGGTTTTTCACGCCAGCATGCCGATCATTGCCGTGTGGGACGACCACGAACTTGCAAACAACACCTACGTGAACGGCGCCGAAAACCACACCGAAGGCGCTGAGGGCACGTTTGTCGCCCGCCGCGCAGCTGCACTGCAGGCCTGGCACGAGTGGATGCCGGTGCGAACACCCGATCACACCGATTTGCGCATGATCTACCGCAGTTTCAACTTTGGCGGACTGGTGGCGCTGCACATGTTGGAGACACGTTTGATCGGACGCGACAGACAAGTCGGGTTTGCCGAGCTGCTCAACCCTGCTACGGCAGCCGCGGCGCAGGCCGCGATGGCGTCCCCAACCCGCAGCATGCTGGGTAGCAGGCAGTTGCAATGGCTGCAAGCTCAAATGGCCCAGTCCAGCGCAGCGTGGCAAGTGCTGGGCCAGCCGGTGCTGATGGCGCGCATGAGCTTTCCGGTCAGCGTGTTGCGGCACCTCAATCCAGCCGACATCTCGCCCGCAGCCGTGGCTGCCGGGCAACAAGCCGTGACCAACTATCTGAGCGCCAAAGCCACCGCAGCCCAGAACCCGGCTTTGCTGAGCGCAGAGCAAAGGGCACTTCTTGACCCCAGTCAGAACCCCCGATTGGGCTACAACCTGGATGCTTGGGATGGCTACCCCGTGGAGCGCGAAGTTCTGCTGTCCAGCGCCGCTCAACTGAGAAAGAGGCTGGTGGTGCTGGCCGGTGACACGCACAACGCTTGGGCCAGCCAGCTCACGCTGAGGGACGGCACAGTGGTGGGCTACGAGTTCGCCGCACCCAGCATCAGCTCTCCGGGACTCGAAGAGGCCCTGCCCACTCTGCTACCCGCACAAACGCAACAGACTTTCCGAGGCATCGTCGACGACTTGCGATACGCTGATACGTCGCGCAGGGGTTTTTTGCTTGTGCGCTTCACGCCTGCCTCGGCCCAAGGCACCTGGCATTTCGTGAGCACGGTGAAGTCGCGCACCTACACGGTTCAGACCAGTGCACCCTTGAGTTACGCAGTCTGATTTTGGGTGTCGCAAAGAGCTGCCTGTGCTCCGTGAAGTGGTACGGGCTGCGCCTGTTGCCAGTGAGCCGCCGGAGCTGCGCGAATGGCTGCTGGCGATTCAGCCACTCGATCAGCAGCCGCAGCAAGGTGATGAAGATCAAGAGCGGCAAGCATCAGCTTGCCCTGCTACTTCACTGGGCTGGATCAAGGGTTTTGCGCGGGTACGGAGAAACGGCAAAATCGTCCCATGCCCAATCCCCAGGCCAGCGCCCGCAAACCGCTTTCCGCGCCGCAAAAGGCGTTGCACAAGCTCGGCCTGGAGCGCGACATCGACCTGGCGCTGCATCTGCCGCTGCGCTTTGAGGACCAGACCCGCTTGCACCGCCTGGCCGACGTGCGCGAGGGTCAGACGGTGCAGTTGGAAGCTGTGGTTACGCACAGCGAAATCAGGTTGCAGCCGCGCCGTCAACTGCTGGTGACGCTGGACGACGGCAGCGGTTCTTGCACGCTGCGATTTTTCAGCTTCTACCCCTCGCACCAGAGGGCACTGGCGGTCGGTGCGCGCGTGCGCGTGCGCGGCGAAATCCGCGGCGGCTTTTTGGGTCGCAGCATCATGCACCCGGCTTTCGAGGCCGCCGGTGGCGCACTGCCGAGCGCGTTGACCCCGGTCTACCCCAGTAGCGCGCAACTGCCGCAGGCCTATTTGCGCAAGGCGGTGGCTGCTGCCCTGGCGCGCTCCGACCTATCGGAGACCTTGCCGCCACCCGTGCTGGAGCGCTTGCAGCGGCTGCAGCACGGGCGCTGTAGCTTGCGCGAGGCCTTGCAGCAGTTGCACCAGCCGGCGCCCGATGCGGCCGGCGCCGCATACGAAGACCGCGGTTCGCCGGCCTGGCAGCGCCTGAAGGCCGAGGAATTGCTGGCGCAGCAACTCTCGCAACTGTGCGCCAAGCGCGAACGCGACGCCCGGCGCGCGCCGCTGTTGTGCGCCGTGCCGGATGGCTTGCAGCAGCAGTTGCTGGGTGCGCTGCCGTTTGCGCTGACCGCCGCGCAGCGCCGCGTCGGGCAAGAGATTGCGCGCGATCTGGCCCGCCCGTTGCCGATGCACCGCCTGCTGCAAGGTGATGTGGGCGCAGGCAAGACGGTGGTGGCCGCGCTGGCGGCCGCGCAGGCCATCGATGCTGGCTGGCAGTGCGCGCTGATGGCGCCAACCGAAATTCTGGCCGAGCAGCATTTTGCCAAGCTGGTGGGCTGGCTCGAACCGCTGCTGGCGCCGCGCGGCCAGTGCGTGGCCTGGCTGACCGGCAGCCAGAAAAAAAAGCAGCGCAACGACATGCTGGCGCTGATTGCCAGCGGCGCGGCGGCGCTGGTGGTGGGTACGCACGCGGTGATTCAGCAGCAGGTGCGGTTTGCGCGCCTGGGGTTGGCCGTGATCGACGAGCAACACCGCTTTGGCGTGGCGCAGCGGCTGGCGCTGCGCAACAAAACAGCCGCCGCTGCGCCGGCACAGCAGGCACAGCAGGCACAGGAGCCGCATGTGCTGATGATGAGCGCAACCCCGATCCCGCGCACGCTGGCCATGAGTTATTACGCCGACTTGGATGTTTCCACCCTCGACGAGTTGCCGCCCGGGCGCACGCCGGTGCTGACCAAGCTGCTGGCCGCGCCGCGCCGCGCCGCGCTGATCGAGCGCGTGCGCGCCCAGCTCGCGCAGGGCCAGCAGGTCTACTGGGTGTGTCCGTTGATCGAGGAAAGCGAGGCGCTAGACCTGAGCAACGCCAGCAGCACGCACGCCGAGCTCAGCGCTGCGTTGCCCGGTGTCACGGTGGGCTTGTTGCACTCGCGCCTGGCACCGACGGAGAAAAAAGCCGTGATGGCACAGTTTGTTGCGGGTCAGATGGGCCTGCTGGTGTCGACCACGGTGATCGAAGTCGGCGTCGACGTGCCGAATGCCACGCTAATGGTGATCGAGCACGCCGAGCGCTTTGGCCTGTCACAACTGCACCAGTTGCGCGGGCGCGTCGGGCGCGGCGCCGCGGCTTCGGTTTGCGTGCTGCTGTACGGCGCGCCCGAGGGTGAACGCCTGAGTGAGCTGGCGCGCGCGCGCCTCAAGGCCATGGTCGAGACCGGCGACGGCTTCGAGATTGCCCGGCGCGACCTGGAACTGCGCGGCCCGGGCGAATTTCTGGGCGCACGCCAGTCGGGTGCGCCGCTGCTGCGTTTTGCCGACCTCGCCAGCGACGCCCACCTGCTCGACTGGGCGCGTTGGGCCGCCACTGAGCTGCTGGAGAAAGACCCTGCAGCGGCGCAAAAACACCTGCAGCGTTGGTTGGGCAGCAAGTCTGACTACCTCAAGGCCTGAGAGGCGGTGCGTATGGCAGCGCTGGGGGCAAAATAGCGCCATGACGCTGACCGAACTCAAATACATCGTCGCCGTGGCGCGCGAAAAGCACTTTGGCAAGGCGGCCGAGGCCTGCTTTGTCTCGCAGCCCACGCTGTCGGTGGCGATCAAGAAGCTCGAAGAAGAGCTGGAGCTGAAGATTTTTGAGCGCAACGCCAGCGAGATCGGCGTCACTGCGCTGGGCGCCGAGATCGTGCGCCAGGCGCAAACCGTGCTGGAGCAGGCGGCCGGCATCAAGGAAATCGCCAAGCGGGGCAAAGACCCGCTGGCCGGGCCGCTGCGCCTGGGGGTGATCTACACCATAGGACCATATTTGCTGCCCGACCTGGTGCGACAGGTGATCGAGCGCACGCCGCAGATGCCGCTGCTGTTGCAAGAGAATTTCACCGTCAGGCTGCTCGAGCAACTGCGCCTGGGCGAGATTGATTGCGCCATTCTGGCCGAACCCTTTCTCGATACCAACCTGGCGCTTGCGCCGCTCTACGACGAGCCCTTTTTGGCCGCGCTGCCGGCGGCCCACCCGCTGGCGCAGCAAGCCAGCGTCAGCATCGCAGCGCTCAAGCGTGAAGCCATGCTGCTGCTGGGCACCGGCCACTGCTTTCGCGACCACGTGCTCGAAGTCTGCCCCGAGTTTGCGCGCTTTTCCAGCGACACCGAGGGCATTCGCAAGAGCTTTGAGGGGTCGTCGCTGGAGACTATCAAACACATGGTGGCCGCCGGCATGGGTGTGACGCTGTTACCGCGCCTGTCGGTGCCCAGCTCGGCGCTGAGCGCAGCGGGTAGCGTCGAGCGTGATTTTGGTGATTCGATTTATTTGCGCTACCTGCCACTCGAAGGTGATACGCCCACGCGCCGGGTGGTGCTGGCCTGGCGGCGCAGCTTTACCCGCTACGCGGCGATTGCAGCCTTGCGCAACGCCATTTATGCCTGCCAGTTGCCGGGCGTCAAGCGCTTGTCCTAAGCGCTTGTTACACATCGTGGCCGGCCCATGGCGCGGCCAGCCGCTGCCACCAAGGAGCTATACGCCATGTTCATGAGTCCGTCTACCGAGCGGCGCAACGCGGTCGATCCCCTGGCTGGGCGCCTGCGCTCGCCCGGCCATGGAATGCTGTGCGTGCCGGTGCTTGGCAACGGGGGCGTGTTGGCATGAGCACCCCTGCGCCCGAGCACCCAAGGCCAGCGCAGCGCGTGCTGACACGGCAGGCCTTGCGCCGTCGGCTCGCTTTGTACCTCGACCTCATTCGCTGGAACCGGCCGGCCGGCTGGTTGCTGCTGCTGTGGCCGTCTTTGTCGGCGCTGTGGGTCGCTGCCGGCGGTTTTCCGGGCTGGCATTTGCTGGCGGTATTCGTGCTCGGCACTATTTTGATGCGCAGCGCCGGTTGCTGCGTCAACGACGTGGCCGACCGCCACTTCGACCGCCACGTCAAGCGCACCGCGCAGCGTCCGCTCACCAGCGGGCGCATCAGCGTGCCAGAGGCACTGGCGCTCGCTGCGCTGCTGGCGCTGGCGGCGTTTGCGCTGGTGCTCAGCACCAACCTGGCCGTGCTGGTCTGGTCCGTGCTGGGAATGGTGCTGACGCTGGCCTACCCTTATGCCAAGCGGCACGTTTGCATGCCGCAGGCGGTGCTGGGCCTGGCGTTCAGTTTCGGCATTGTGCTGGCCTTTGCGGCGGTGCGCGCTGGCCCGGCAGTCGATTCGTTCAGCGCGGCCGCAACCTGGGTCGAACCCGGCTTTTGGGGCGCTGTCTGGCACAGTGTGCCGCCGCTGGCCTGGCTGTTGCTGGCGGGCAACTTGTTTTGGGTGCTGGCCTACGACACCGAATACGCCATGGTGGACCGAGACGACGACTTGCGCATCGGCATCAAGACCTCGGCCATTACCCTGGGCGCGGCCGACGTGCCTGCGATACTGGCGTTTTATCTCATCTTTTTGGTCATCTGGACCGTCGCGCTGGGCCCGCTGCTCAACCCCTGGGTCTGGGGGGCGACGCTGCTGCTGGCGCTGGCGCAGGTGGCCTGGCACTTCAGCCTGATTCGCCAGCGCAGGCGCGAGGCTTGCTTCAAGGCCTTTGTGCTTAACCACTGGCTGGGGTTGACCGTCTTTGCCGGCGTGGTGCTGGGTTTGTGAGCGCTGCTCCCAGGCGCCGAATTCGCGCCCGGGTTCGGCGGCGCGTGGTTGTTTGACCACCAGGGCCGGGTGCGTGCGCTGGCGCGCGCGGGGTTGCGGCAAACCTGTTCTGAGCCTGTCCGAGGGCTCAGAGCACGGCGAGCAGCTTGACGCGGATTCCAGGCAGAATCTTCTTGCCAATGGCGTGTGAGTCCATGGCTTGGGTCCAGCTTGGGTAGAGCGCGCGCAACTCGCTGTGGCTGCGGCAGGCATTGATCGACTCGATCTGCGCGCTGTGGCCGTAGTGGTCGAACACGTAGTCGAGCGCATTCGCCATCAGGCTGCGCGCCATCTCCAGCTCCTGTGCGCTGCGGCTGTCCGGTGCGGGCAGGCCGGCGAGATCGTCCTTTTCTGGCGTTTTGGGTTTGGCCGCAGCCGACGCGGCCGCTGGCGCAGCGCTATCCAGAACGTCGATGCAGCCGCGCGCGAGCAGCTCGCTCAGGAGCGGCGCAACATTGTGGTCGGACACGAAGGCGCTCAAATCATGGCCGCTGCGCTTGCCGTCTACAAGCACCAGCACGCGCCGCGCCAGCGGCAACAGCCCCAGCGAGCGAGATTGAATTTCCTGCTGGCCCAAGGCGGTTTTGGCATAGATGGCTGCCAGCAGGTGGGAAGGTGCGTCTGCCATGGGTCTGGTCCCGGGCTGGTTGCTGCAAAAAATTTAAACAATCCAGCGCAGTGCCTTGCGTCTCGGGCAAGGCCTCACCGCTACACTCTTCTCAAGCATAACGTGTACAAACAACTCTAGGGTTTTCACTTAGACACAGCAGGAGATGCGCCATGGGTTTGTTCGATGCCGTGCTCGGCAACGCGTCCAAGATCGACGCGAAAGCCGTTGAAAGCGAATTCAGCCGCCTACTGGCGCCGGGTGAGGCGGTCGAGCACGCTTACCAACTGCTGCGCGACTCTTTTGTTTTCACCAACCGACGCCTGGTGCTGGTGGACAAACAGGGCTTGAGCGGAAAAAAGGTCGAGTACCACTCGATTCCGTACAAGAGCATCACCCACTTCAGCATCGAAACCGCTGGCACCTTCGATCTGGACGCCGAGCTGAAAATCTGGATCGCTGGCGTTGCTGCGCCGCTATGCAAGCAGTTCAACAAACGCCTGAACATCTACGAGGTGCAGGCAGTGCTGGCCAGCTACGTGCTGCGCTGAGCGACTCGCCCGCTGCTGTGGCCTGCATGCAACGCAGCGGCAGACATTTATTTGCTGCTGGGTGTTGACGGCGAATCAATGCCGGGCCATAATTGGCGGCTTCGCTGTGAAAACAGTGAGGCTATCTGCCCAGCGGCGTTGGCTGGGCTGCTTTTTTTGCTTCATGCAAGACGCAGCCTGACCCACAACGACGGGCCCAAGACTGATCACTTCCGGCCGCGGTGGCTGGGCGGATTCAAGTTGGGACTTAAATCAAATGATTCAAACGCAATCTCGACTCGACGTTGCCGACAACACGGGCGCCAAGTCCGTCATGTGCATCAAGGTGCTGGGTGGCTCCAAGCGTCGCTACGCCAGCGTGGGTGATGTCATCAAGGTCAGCATCAAGGAAGCAGCGCCACGCGGGCGCGTCAAAAAAGGCGAGATATACAGCGCCGTGGTGGTGCGTACCGCCAAGGGCATTCGCCGTCAGGACGGTGCTTTGATCAAGTTCGACGGCAACGCAGCGGTGTTGCTCAACGCCAAGCTAGAGCCTATCGGCACCCGCATCTTCGGCCCGGTCACGCGCGAGCTGCGCACCGAGAAGTTCATGAAGATCGTCTCGCTGGCCCCCGAAGTTCTCTGAGGAAGCAGCATGAACAAGATTCGTAGTGGCGACGAAGTGATCGTGATCGCCGGTCGTGACAAGGGCAAGCGCGGCAAGGTGTTGCAGCGCAGCGACGACAGCCATTTGCTGGTCGAGGGTGTCAACACGGTCAAGAAGCACGCCAAGCCCAATCCCATGAAGGGTGTGACCGGTGGCATCGTAATCAAAAGCATGCCGATCGACCAGTCCAATGTAGCGATTTTCAATCGCTCCAGCGGCAAGGCTGACCGTGTCGGCATCAAGCTGTTGGCGGACGGCAAGAAAATGCGCGTCTTCAAGTCCAGCGGCGAAGAAATCAAAGGGGCATGAATATGTCACGTCTGCAAGCCATTTACCGCGACCAGGTGGCTCCCGCCTTGGTCGAGAAGTTCGGTTACAAGTCCGTCATGCAAGTGCCGCGCATCAGCAAAATCACGCTCAACATGGGTGTGAGCGAGGCGGTGGCTGATAAAAAAGTGATGGACAGCGCGGTGGCCGACCTGAGCAAGATCGCCGGACAAAAGCCGGTGGTGACCAAGGCCAAGAAAGCCATCGCGGGCTTCAAAATCCGTGAGATGCAGCCAATTGGTTGCATGGTCACGCTGCGCGGTGCGCGCATGTATGAATTCCTGGACCGCTTCGTCACCGTGGCATTGCCCCGGGTGCGCGACTTTCGCGGTATTTCAGGCAAGGCGTTTGACGGCCGTGGCAACTACAACATCGGCGTCAAAGAGCAGATCATTTTCCCTGAGATCGAGTACGACAAGGTCGATGCCTTGCGCGGCCTCAACATCAGCATTACGACGACCGCGAAGACCGACGCCGAATGCAAGGCCTTGCTGGTTGGTTTCCGTTTCCCGTTCAAGAACTGAGGTGGCACGTGGCTAAACAAGCACTCCTGCAACGTGAACTCAAGCGCGCCAAACTCGTCGCCCAGTTCGCCAAGAAACACGCCGAGCTCAGGGCTATTGCTAATAGCGCCAAGCAAAGCGACGAGGCGCGCGACGCCGCCCGTCTGGCGCTGCAAAAATTGCCGCGCAACGCCAACCCGACGCGCCAGCGCAACCGCTGCGAGGTCACCGGCCGCCCACGCGGTACTTTTGCCCAGTTCGGGCTGGCGCGTGCCAAGGTGCGCGAAATGGCTTTTGCCGGTGAAATACCCGGCATCACCAAGGCCAGTTGGTAAGCCCCAGGAGAACCACAAATGAGCATGAGTGATCCTATCGCCGACATGTTGACCCGCATTCGCAACGCACAAATGGTCGAAAAAGCCAGCGTTTCCATGCCGGCCTCCAAAGTCAAATCCGCGATTGCCCAGGTGTTGAAAGACGAGGGCTATATCGATGGCTTTCAAGTCAAAAGTGCCGACGGCAAAAGCGAGCTGCAAATCGCGCTCAAGTACTACGCCGGACGCCCGGTGATCGAGCGCATCGAGCGCGTCAGCCGCCCTGGTCTGCGCGTCTACCGCGGCCGCAACGCCATTCCGCAGGTGCAAAACGGCCTGGGTGTGGCCATTGTCACCACGCCCCAGGGCGTGATGACGGACCGCAAGGCACGCGCGGCCGGTGTCGGCGGCGAAGTCCTGTGTTTTGTGGCCTGATGCGGGCATTGAGGAGCAAAGAATGTCACGTATTGGAAAACTGCCGGTCAGCGTCCCTGTTGGGGTCGAGGTGGCTGTGAACGCAGAACAAGTCAGCGTCAAGGGGGCCCTGGGTTCTCTGGTGCTGGCGCAGAACGCACAGGTCAAGATCGAAAACAAGGCTGGCGTGCTCAGTTTTGTACCGCTCGACGCGTCGCGCCAAGCCAGCGCCATGACAGGCACCATGCGCCAACTGGTCAACAACATGGTCAAAGGCGTGAGCAAGGGTTTTGATAAAAAGCTCACGCTGATCGGCGTGGGTTACAAGGCTCAGGCCCAAGGCGACAAACTCAACCTCACGGTGGGCTATTCGCATCCGGTGGTGCTGGACATGCCGGCTGGCATCAAGGTGGAGACGCCAACTCCGACCGAGATTCTGATCAAGGGCGCCGATCGCCAGCGCGTCGGTCAGATCGCTTCCGAAGTGCGTGCCGTGCGTCCGCCCGAGCCCTATAAGGGCAAGGGTATCCGCTACGCGGATGAAAAGGTCGCGATCAAGGAAACCAAGAAGAAATAAGGATCACGATCATGACGACGAAAAAAGAGCAACGTCTGCGCCGCGCCCGCCAGACCCGGATCCGGATTGCCCAGCAAACCGCGCTGCGTCTGTGCGTCAACCGCACCAATCTGCACATTTACGCCCACGTCATCTCGGGCGACGGTACAAAGGTACTGGCTTCAGCCTCGACGGCCGAAGCCGAGGTGCGCGCCCTGATTGGCGGCGCCGGCAAAGGGGGCAACGTCACTGCTGCGGCCCTGATTGGCAAGCGCATTGCGGAAAAAGCCAAGGCAGCCGGAATTGAAAAGGTGGCTTTTGATCGCTCCGGCTTTGCCTACCACGGTCGGGTCAAGGCCCTGGCAGACGCGGCGCGCGAAGCCGGCCTGCAGTTCTGATCTAGCGGAAGATAAAAAATGGCTAAATTCACGGCAAACGTAAAGAACGAAGCGAGCGACGACGGCTTGCGCGAGAAGATGATTGCGATCAACCGAGTGACCAAGGTGGTCAAGGGTGGACGCATTCTCGGCTTTGCCGCGCTGACCGTGGTCGGTGACGGTGACGGCCGCGTCGGCATGGGCAAGGGCAAGGCCAAGGAAGTGCCGGTGGCGGTGCAAAAGGCGATGGAGAAAGCCCGCCGCAATATGATCAAGGTTTCGCTCAAAAGCGGTTCGCTGCACCACAGCGTGCAAGGCGAGCACGGCGCTGCCAACGTCATGATGCTGCCAGCCGCCAAGGGTACCGGCATCATTGCAGGTGGCCCGATGCGCGCGGTGTTCGAGGTGCTGGGCATCACCGACGTGGTCGCCAAGAGCCACGGCTCGAGCAACCCTTACAACCTGGTGCGTGCCACGCTCGACGCCTTGCAGCATTCGACGACCCCGGCCAGTGTGGCAGCCAAGCGCGGCAAATCGGTCGAAGAGATTTTTGCCTGAGGGATAGCAGCATGACAACTACCACCACCGTCAAGGTTCAATTGGTGCGCAGCCCGATTGGCTGCAAGCAGACGCACCGCGACACCGTGCGCGGCCTCGGTCTGCGCAAGCTCAACAGTATCAGCGAGCTGCAGGACACGCCTGCAGTGCGCGGCATGATCGACAAGATCAGCTATCTGGTCAAAGTACTCTGATTGGCGGCAAGCGACATGGAACTCAACTCTATCAAGCCTTCTGAAGGCTCCAAGCACGCACGCCGGCGCGTCGGTCGTGGCATCGGCTCCGGTCTGGGCAAGACCGCAGGCCGGGGTCACAAAGGTCAAAAATCGCGCTCGGGCGGCTACCACAAGGTCGGCTTCGAAGGCGGTCAAATGCCGCTGCAGCGCCGCTTGCCCAAGCGCGGCTTCAAGTCCATTCAGTTGCAATACAACGCCGAGCTCACGCTGGCCCAATTGGCTGCATTGGATCTGCCCGAAGTTGACCTGCTTGGACTCAAACAAGCCGGTCTGGTGAGTCAATTGACCAAGCGGGTCAAGGTCATCAAGACGGGTGAGATCACGCGCGCCGTGACGCTGCGCGGTATTTCTGTGAGCGCAGCGGCCAAGCAGGCGATCGAAGCCGCTGGCGGCGCGCTGGTCTGAATCCATCAAGCAAAGGCGCGCCGTGGTAACTGCATCCGCGACCCTGGCCAAGACGGGCAAGTACGGCGACCTGCGTCGCCGGCTGGTGTTCCTGTTGCTGGCGCTGGTTGTCTATCGCATCGGAACCCATATTCCGGTACCCGGCATCGACCCGGATCAGCTGCAGCAGTTGTTTCAGGGTCAGCAGGGCGGCATCCTGAACCTGTTCAACATGTTCTCGGGTGGCGCGCTGTCGCGCTTTGCCGTGTTCGCTCTGGGGATCATGCCCTACATTTCCGCTTCCATCATCGTGCAGCTCATGACTTACGTGGTTCCCACGTTTGAGCAACTGAAGAAGGAAGGCGAGGCCGGGCGCCGCAAGATCACCCAGTACACCCGCTACGGCACGCTGGGGCTGGCGATTTTCCAGGCGATCGGCATTTCGCTGGCACTGGAAGGCACGGCCGGTCTGGTGATAGAGCCGGGCATGGGTTTCAGGATCACGGCGGTGGTCAGCCTGGTGGCTGGCACCATGTTCCTGATGTGGCTGGGCGAGCAGATCACCGAGCGCGGAATCGGCAACGGCATATCGATCCTGATTTTTGCCGGCATCGTCGCCGGTCTGCCCAGCGCCATCGGTGGCCTGATGGAGCTGGTGCGCACCGGCGCCATGAACATTCTGGCATCGCTGTTCATTATCGCGCTGGTGGTTCTGGTCACCTATTTCGTGGTCTTCGTCGAGCGCGGTCAGCGCAAGATTTTGGTCAACTACGCACGCCGTCAAGTGGGCAACAAGGTATACGGCGGTCAATCGTCGCATTTGCCTCTGAAGCTCAACATGGCGGGCGTGATTCCGCCGATCTTCGCCTCCAGCATCATTTTGCTGCCGACGACCTTGGTGAGTTGGGTCAGCACCGGCGATGCAACGCTGTGGTTGCGTAACCTCGCTGGTGCCTTGTCGCCCGGGCAGCCGATCTACATTGCCCTGTACGCCGCCGCCATCATATTTTTCTGCTTCTTCTACACCGCGCTCGTGTTCAACAGCCGCGAGACGGCGGACAACCTGAAGAAAAGCGGCGCCTTTATCCCGGGCATTCGACCGGGCGATCAGACCGCGCGCTACATCGACCGCATCTTGCTGCGCCTGACCTTCTCCGGTGCGATCTACATCACGGCAGTCTGCTTGTTGCCCGAATTTCTGATCTTGTACTACAACGTGCCGTTCTATTTTGGAGGCACATCGCTGCTGATCATTGTGGTCGTGACGATGGACTTCATGTCGCAGGTGCAAAATTACATGATGTCGCAACAGTACGATTCGCTGCTGAAAAAGGCGAACTTTAAGGCCCCCGTTGGCAATTGAGTTCTGTCATGGCCAGGGACGACGTGAGCGCGATGCGCGCCGAGGTGATTGAAGACCTCTGCCGCATGCAGCTTGGCGGGCCCGGCTGGACAACGCAGACACGTGGTGCTGAATCATATTTGCGGTCGAATGCGCAAGCCCTGCATTCTTTTTCGACCGGGCGATACAGTCATGGCAGAGCCAATACCGTGTGAACTGACGCGGGCGTGGTCTGTGTTTCGTTCCGGGTGAGCGCGCAGATCGGGATAGTTTTTGGATATTTCTAGGAGTGGAATATGAGAGTCTCGGCTTCGGTCAAGAAAATGTGCCGCAATTGCAAAGTCATCAAGCGGCATGGAATCGTGCGGATCATTTGCACCGATCCGCGTCATAAGCAACGGCAAGGCTGAGTGAAGTTCACAGGATCAATATGGCTCGTATTGCAGGCATCAATATTCCGCCGCACAAGCACGCCGAAATCGGCTTGACGGCAATTTTCGGCATTGGCCGCACCCGCGCGCGCAAAATTTGCGTCGCCTGTGGCATTGACTACAGCAAGAAGATCAAGGATCTCAGCGACGCCGAACTGGAGCAGATTCGCGAGCAGGTCGGCAGCTTCACCATTGAAGGTGATCTGCGGCGCGAAACCACCCTGAACATCAAGCGTTTGATGGACATCGGCTGCTACCGGGGTTTTCGTCATCGCCGCGGTCTGCCGGTGCGCGGTCAGCGCACCAAGACCAATGCGCGCACGCGCAAAGGTCCGCGCAAGGCAGCGCAGTCGCTGAAAAAATAATCGGATAGAAGGACATTTATGCCCAAAACCACCTCCCCCAGCGCGGCCGCGCGCGTGCGCAAAAAGGTGCGCAAGAACGTTGCCGATGGCATTGCACACGTCCATGCCTCGTTCAACAACACCATCATCACCATCACCGACCGCCAGGGTAACGCGCTGTCCTGGGCTTCGTCGGGTGGCCAGGGTTTCAAGGGTTCGCGCAAGTCGACGCCTTTTGCCGCCCAGGTGGCTTCTGAGGTGGCCGGGCGTGCCGCGATCGAACAAGGCATCAAGAATCTCGACGTCGAGATCAAGGGCCCCGGACCGGGGCGCGAGTCTTCGGTGCGCGCCCTAGGCGCCCTGGGCATTCGCATCAACTCCATTGCTGACGTCACGCCGGTGCCGCACAACGGTTGCCGTCCACAAAAGCGTCGTCGTATCTGAGCGATTCTGGGCGCTGCCAGCAGCGCCGACTTCATCACCCTCATAAGCCCACCGCCACCTTCGATCTCGACCATCCAGATCACTGAAGGTGGCTCCTGCAATTCATTGCAGCAGTCAAAACAGGAATTTCAACGTGGCACGTTACCTAGGCCCCAAGGCCAAACTCTCCCGCCGTGAAGGCTCTGACTTGTTGCTCAAAAGCGCGCGCCGCTCGATTAGCGACAAGGCCAAGTTCGATTCCAAGCCCGGCCAGCATGGCCGCACCTCGGGTCAGCGCACCTCTGACTACGGCGTGCAACTGCGCGAAAAGCAAAAAGTCAAACGCACCTACGGCGTGCTCGAGCGCCAGTTCCGACGCTACTTTGCACAGGCCGATCGCCGGCGTGGCAACACCGGCTCCAATTTGTTGTCGCTGCTCGAGACGCGTCTGGACAACGTGGTGTTTCGCATGGGCTTTGCATCGACCCGTGCTGAGGCGCGTCAGGTCGTCTCACACAAGGCGATCACCGTCAACGGCGATGCAGTCAACATTCCGTCCTATTCAGTCAAGCCGGGTGATGTGATCGCGGTGCGCGACAAATCGAAAAAACAGGGCCGTGTTCTCGAAGCCCTGGAGCTGGCCAAACAGATCGGTTTTCCCGCCTGGGTCGAGGTCTCCACCGACAAGGTCGAAGGTGTGTTCAAGAAGTCGCCAGACCGTGACGAGTTTGCTGCCGACATCAATGAATCGCTGATCGTCGAACTCTATTCCCGTTGATTTGGGTTTCGCTTTGCACCCCTGTGGTGCGTTTTGGCCCTGTGCCGTCTGCCTTATCGGTGTAACGAGCCGAGGGCATTGAAGGAAGTTTGAATGCTGCACAATCTGCTCAAGCCCAAGACCATCAGCGTCGAACATATTTCGACCCATCGTGCCAAAGTCACGCTCGAGCCGTTCGAGCGTGGTTATGGTCATACGCTGGGCAATGCGCTGCGTCGGGTTTTGCTCTCGTCCATGACCGGTCACGCGCCGACCGAAGTAACGATTGCTGGCGTGGTGCACGAGTATTCGTCGATCGAAGGCGTGCAAGAGGATGTGGTCAGCTTGCTGCTCAATCTCAAGGGTGTGGTGTTCAAGCTGCACAACCGTGACGAAGTGACGCTGAGTTTGCGCAAGGACGGCGAGGGCGTGGTGACGGCGGCTGATATTCAGACCCCGCATGACGTCGAGATCGTCAATCCAGAGCACTTGATTGCCACGCTGTCGGCGGGTGCCAAGCTGGATTTGCAGATCAAGGTCGAAAAGGGCCGGGGTTATGTGCCAGGCAACCTGCGCCGCACCGAGGACTCCTCGCGCTCGATCGGACGGATCGTGCTCGACGCCTCGTTCTCGCCGGTCAAGCGCATCAGTTACACGGTCGAAAGCGCACGGGTCGAGCAGCGCACCGACCTCGACAAGCTGGTGCTGGAGATTGAAACCAATGGATCGATCGGCCCGGAAGAGGCGGTGCGCGCCTCGGCTCGAATCCTGGTAGAGCAACTCGCGGTGTTCGCGCAACTCGAAGGCGAAGAATTCACTACCGGCCCTCAGCCCACGCGCAGTTTGCAGCAGTTCGACCCGATTTTGCTGCGCCCAGTCGACGAACTTGAACTGACCGTGCGCTCGGCGAATTGTCTCAAGGCAGAAAACATCTACTACATTGGCGATCTGATTCAGCGGGCTGAAAACGAATTGCTCAAAACCCCCAATCTGGGTCGGAAATCGCTCAACGAGATTAAGGAAGTGCTGGCCTCGCGCGGTTTGACCCTGGGCATGAAACTTGAAAACTGGCCCCCTGTTGGTCTGGACAAGCACTGAAGAAGTACGGCGTCTGGCGAAACGAGCCGGGCTTCCAAGCAACCCCCAGTACCTGATACGGCTGGGGGCAAAACAACTGAAAGGAACGAATAATGCGTCACGGCAATGGACTTCGCAAACTCAACCGCACCAGCGAGCACCGCCTCGCCATGCTGCGCAACATGATGAATTCGCTGCTTACGCACGAAGTCATAAAAACCACGCTGCCCAAGGCTAAGGAACTGCGCCGCGTCGTCGAACCCATGATTACCCTGGCTAAAGAGTCCAGCCTGGCAAACCGCCGCCTGGTCTTTGACCGCCTGCGAGACCGCGACGTGGTGGTCAAATTGTTCAACGAACTCGGCCCGCGCTTTAAGGCGCGCCCGGGCGGCTACACGCGCATTCTGAAAATGGGCTTTCGTGTCGGCGACAACGCACCGATGGCCTTGGTGGAGTTGGTCGATCGCGCAGAAGATGCTGCTTCTGTGGCAGAAGACGTAAAAGCATGATAGAATAACTCTTTTGACGCGCGGTGGAGCAGCCTGGTAGCTCGTTGGGCTCATAACCCAAAGGTCGCAAGTTCAAATCTTGCCCGCGCAACCAAAGATTCTAAGCCCCGCCAACACGCTTGTGTTTGCGGGGCTTTTTGGTCTTTGCTCAGTCAGTCGGCACGTTCAGCTTCTTGTTTGGTATGGCGCTCCGTCGCAAGCCCCTCAGTGCCTTTAGCTATTGATCCGACCCTGTGCAGTCTTAAACTGCATGGCGAACGTCGCAGCCCTAGATGTCGAGTTCCGTGCCCAAGGCCTGATGGCGCATCGGGTACATGAGCAGCCAGGGGATGGCATTGCACTGGGTCGCAAATTTCGTTGTGACGACAGGACATCCGGAAATCCTGCAAAAAAAAGAGCGGGCTTGTCGGTGGCAGTGCCACCGACAAGCCCGCTCTGGGAGCCGACTGAGTGGCTGCGTCTGCAGACGCAGCCGGGACATTACATGCCCATGTCGCCCATGCCACCCATGCCGCCCATGCCACCACCGCCGCCCATGGCGGGTGCGTCGGTTTTTGGCGACTCGGCCACCATGCACTCGGTGGTCAGCATCAGGCTGGCGACCGAAGCGGCGTTTTGCAGCGCGGTGCGGGTCACCTTGGTCGGGTCCAGAATGCCCATGTCGATCATGTCGCCATAGGTGTCGTTGGCGGCGTTGAAGCCGTAGTTGCCCGTTCCGGCCAGCACCGCGTTGACCACCACCGAGGCTTCGCCGCCGGCGTTGTTGACGATTTCACGCAGCGGCGATTCAACCGCCCGCATCACCAGCTTGATGCCGGCTTCTTGGTCGGCGTTGTCGCCCTTGATGTCACCGCAGGCCTGACGCGCGCGCAGCAGCGCCACGCCACCACCGGCCACAATGCCTTCTTCCACCGCCGCGCGCGTGGCGTGCAGCGCGTCTTCGACGCGGGCTTTCTTTTCCTTCATCTCGACTTCGGTGGCAGCGCCAACCTTGATCACCGCCACACCACCGGCCAGCTTGGCCACGCGCTCTTGCAGCTTTTCGCGGTCATAGTCGCTGGTGGCTTCTTCGATCTGCACGCGAACTTGCTTGACGCGGGCTTCGATGTCAGCGGCAGCACCGGCGCCGTCGATGATGATGGTGTTTTCCTTGCCGATTTCGATCCGTTTGGCTTGGCCCAGGTCGGCCAGCGTGACTTTTTCCAGCGACAGGCCCACTTCTTCGGCGATGACCTTGCCGCCGGTCAGGATGGCGATGTCTTCCAGCATGGCCTTGCGGCGGTCGCCAAAGCCCGGGGCTTTGACCGCCACCACTTTGAGGATGCCGCGAATGGTGTTGACCACCAGCGTGGCGAGCGCTTCGCCTTCGACGTCTTCGGCAATGATCAGCAACGGACGACCGGCCTTGGCCACCCCTTCCAGCGTCGGCAGCAGGTCGCGGATGTTGCTGATTTTCTTGTCGAACAGCAGCACAAAGGGGTTGTCCAACAGCGCGGCTTGTTTTTCCGGGTTGTTGATGAAGTAGGGCGAGAGGTAGCCGCGGTCGAACTGCATGCCTTCGACGATGTCGAGCTCGTTGTCCAGGCTCTTGCCGTCTTCGACCGTGATGACGCCTTCTTTGCCGACCTTGTCCATCGCGTTGGCAATGATGTCGCCGATCGATTCGTCGCTGTTGGCAGAGATCGATCCGACTTGGGCGATTTCTTTCGAAGTGGTGGTGGCTTTGGAGGCTTTCTTGAGTTCAGCAACCAAGGCGATGACGGCCTTGTCGATGCCGCGCTTCAAGTCCATCGGGTTCATGCCGGCGGCCACGTATTTCATGCCTTCGCGCACGATGGCTTGTGCCAGCACGGTGGCGGTGGTGGTGCCGTCACCGGCGTTGTCGCTGGTCTTGGAAGCGACTTCCTTGACCATTTGCGCGCCCATGTTTTGCAGCTTGTCTTTCAGCTCGATCTCTTTGGCCACCGAGACACCGTCCTTGGTGACGGTGGGAGCGCCGAAGGAGCGCTCGAGCACCACGTTGCGACCTTTGGGGCCGAGCGTGATTTTGACCGCGTTGGCCAGGATGTTCACGCCTTCGACCATGCGGGCGCGGGCTTCGCCGCCGAAAACTACGTCTTTTGCTGCCATGTGTATTTCTCCTAGGGTTAATCAGTTGGGGACCGTGCGGTCAGGCGCTTTGCGCATTGACCGATCCGTCCCGAAAATCATTTGGATTCGACGACGGCGAACAGGTCATCTTCTTTCATGACCAGCAGTTCGTTGCCATCGACCTTGATGGTCTGGCCGCTGTATTTGCCAAACAGAACGCGGTCACCGACCTTGACGTTCATGGGGCTGAGTTCGCCTTGCTCGTTTTTCTTGCCGGGGCCGACCGCCAGCACTTCACCCTGGTCAGGCTTCTCAGCGGCGGTGTCGGGGATGACGATGCCAGAGGCGGTCTTGGTTTCGCTGTCAAGGCGCTTGACGATCACGCGATCGGCGAGAGGACGAAGGTTCATTGCATCTCCTGAAATGGAACGGTAGTGGATGGGTGGCGAACGGTCTGATCGGCCGCAGGCGGCGCATCAGACCGAAGATCGACTGAAGCCAGTATGTTAGCACTCGTCTTCAGCGAGTGCTAATGATAAGGGCGTGACGCGTCATTTTCAAGGGCCGACTGGCCGCTGGGTCGAAAAATCGGGTCGACACGGTCAAAAATGCGCCCGATAGCCGCCGTCTGAGGGATGGCGCACTCAGAATGTCAATTCCGGCAGAGCTGTTTCAGACAAAGTCAGGTCCATGCCTTCGAAGGGTAGGGTGAAATAAAAGCAGCAACCCTGGTCGGGCGCGCTCTCGGCCCAGATGCGACCGCCGTGGCGCTCGATGATGCGCTGCGTCAGCGCCAGCCCGGTGCCGGTGCCCTCGAAGTCCATCGAATGGTGTTGACGCTGGAACATCACGAACAGGCTGTGCGCTTTTTCCAGATCGAAGCCGACGCCGTTGTCCTTGATGTGGAAGGTTCGCCCGCCCACCGGGGTGACCCGCCAACCTACCTCGATGCGGGCGACTGCGCGCGCTCGGGTGTATTTGACCGCGTTGTCCAGCAAATTGCCCCAGACCTGCGCCAGCAGCATGGCGTCGCCGCGCACCACCGGCAGATCGTCCTCGATCACCCATTCGATCGTGCGCCCTTGAGTCTGGGGCTGCAAATGGCTGATCACGCCCTGGATCAGCGGCGCCAGCGGCACCGGCTGTGACTCCAGCGCCACCCGGCCCAGCCGGGCGTATTCCAGCAACCCCTCTATCATGCAGCCCATGCGCTTGCTGGCCTTGGCGGTCGACCCCAGGTATTGCAAGACCAGCGGATCGCTGGACGGGCCCAGTTCCTCTTGCAACAGGCTGACAAAACTGCCGATGTGGCGCAGTGGGGCACGCAGGTCGTGCGAGACCATGTGCGAGAACACGTCCAGATCCTTGTTGGCCGCCACCAGTTGCTGGGTGCGCTCGGCGACGCGCTTTTCCAGTTCCCGGTTGAGGTCGTTCATCACGTCTTCCAGGCTTTTGGCGGCGGTCATGTCGCGCGTGATGCAAGACAGGCCCTGCAGCTCGCCGCCCGGGTCGCGCAGCGCCGTCAGCACGGTCAGGGCCCAAAAGCGCGAGCCATCGTCGCGCAGCCTCCAGCCGCGCGACTCCCACTGGCCGTGTGCCTTGGCCAGGCGCAGCACCTGGTCCGGGTCGAGCTCGTCTTCGCCCGCGTTGTCGTTCGAGAGCAGGCAGTGGTACGGGCGGCCCAGCATCTGCTGGCGCGGGTGGCCGTGCAGGCGCTGCGCGCTTTCGGTCCATTCCGTCACCAGGCCGTTGGCGTCGATGAAGTAGATGCAGTAGTCCTGGATCGCGTCGACCATCAGTCGGTAGCGCTGCTCGCTCTGGAACAGCGCGGCGCTGCGCTCGCGCACGCGCTCTTCCAGGTCGCGGTTGGCCTGCAGCACGAATTCTTCCGAGTGGCGGCGCTCGCTGATGTCGTGTACCTCAATGAAAATGCCCTGCACCGCGCCGCATTCCCAGTCCGGGATGTAGTGAACTTCAAAGAACTGGCGTGTGCCATCGGATTGTGTGCGCTCGGCTTCAAACTTCTGGCTGTGGCCGTTGAGCGCGGCCGCCACCCGTTGGAAAATTTCCGGCAATAAATCCGGGCGAACCACCTCGCTCAGGTGCGAGCCCAGCAGGTCACTGGGCAACTTGCCATAGCGCGCGGCCTGGGCGGCGTTTGAGAATTGGCAGTGCAGGTCTTTGTCGTAGTAGGCCAGACGCACCGGAATGCGGTCGGTCAGGGTTTGCAAAAAGCGGGTGTGCGCACCCAGCCGCTGCTCGACCGTCAGCCGTTCGCTGATGTCGCTGAGCGCCGTTTCGCTGTGCACAAAACGACCCTGCTCGTCATGCACGCTGCACGACGTCAACTGCACCGGCAGATGGCTGCCGTCGCGGCGCAGCAACTTGATT
Source organism: Hydrogenophaga sp. (assembly GCF_014773545.1). Taxonomy (GTDB): domain Bacteria; phylum Pseudomonadota; class Gammaproteobacteria; order Burkholderiales; family Burkholderiaceae_C; genus Hydrogenophaga. The sequence goes on from NZ_SDDV01000006.1 coordinate 48,408, forward strand.
TCGATCGGCTGCGCGCAGCCGGTCTCGCGCAGCGCCGTGAGGTGCTGCACCAGCGCGGCACGCGAACAGTCGTCAAGCCGCATGGCTGCCGCGGGTTGCCCGATCACCTCGGCGCGCTGGCAACCCAGCCAGTGCAGCGCAGTTTGGTTGATTTCGATCACGTTCAAATCGGCATCTATCGCCAGCAAGCCGCAGGCGGCGTGTTCGTAGCGCGCACGCGCACGTGCCAACTCGGTTTGCAGTTCTTGTGTGCGCAGCGTCAGCAAGCGTTCGAGCTCGGATGCCGTGGTATCCATGGTGCGGGGCTCCAGGTCGATGAAAGATGCGACAACGATATTGCCTTTGCGTGCATATCGGATGTTGTGGCAAAAAATTCAGGCTGACCGAGCGCCGCAATGGCGGGATCGCTTGCAGCAAAAAAGCGCTGCGCGTGCCCCGGGCTTACAGCCCGGCCGCTGCACGCAGCGTGGCGGCTTTGTGATCTGTCGCCCCAAAGACAGCGGCCCGCTGCGCGTGCCCCGGGCTTACAGCCCGGCCGCTGCACGCAGCGTGGCGGCTTTGTCCGTCTTTTCCCAGGTGAAATCGGGTTCATCGCGGCCGAAGTGGCCGTAGGCGGCGGTTTTTTGGTAGATCGGGCGCAGCAGGTCGAGCATTTGGATGATGCCCTTGGGGCGCAGGTCAAAGTGTTCGGTCACCAGGGCGGCAATTTGCTCGTCCGGGATCACGCCCGTACCTTCGGTGTAGACCGTCACATTCATCGGCCGCGCCACGCCAATGGCGTAGGCGACCTGAATCTGGCACTGGCGTGCCAGGCCGGCGGCGACGATGTTTTTGGCCACGTAGCGTGCGGCGTAGGCGGCTGAGCGATCCACTTTGCTCGGGTCTTTGCCGCTGAAGGCGCCGCCGCCGTGCGGGCAGGCGCCGCCGTAGGTGTCGACGATGATCTTGCGCCCGGTCAGGCCGCAGTCGCCCTGCGGGCCGCCGATGACGAAGCGCCCGGTCGGGTTGATTAGGTACTTGGTGTTTTGCAGCCATTCCTTGGGCAACACCGGCTTGATGATGTCTTCGATCACCGCCTCGTAGAACTCGGGCTTCATTTTGTGGCCCAGGCTCCATTCGGGCGCGTGCTGGGTGCTCAGCACCACGGTGTCTATGCTGTGTGGTTTGCCGTCGACGTAGCGCATCGTCACCTGGCTCTTGGCGTCGGGCCGCAAAAAGGGCATGCGGCCGTCTTTGCGCAACTGCGCCTGGCGCTCGACCAGCCGGTGCGCGTAGTAGATCGGCGCCGGCATCAGCTCGGGCGTTTCGTCGCAGGCGTAGCCGAACATCAGGCCCTGGTCGCCAGCACCGGTGTTGAGGTGGTCGTCGCAGGCGTGGTCTACCCCTTGCGCAATGTCGTTGCTTTGCTTGTCGTAGGCCACCAGCACCGCGCAGCCCTTGTAGTCGATGCCGTAGTCGGAGTTGTCGTAGCCGATGCGCTTGATGGTGTCGCGCGCCACCTGTATGTAGTCGACGTGCGCGTTGGTGGTGATCTCTCCCGCCAGCACCACCAGGCCGGTGTTGGTCAGGGTTTCGGCGGCCACGCGCGAGCGCGGGTCTTGCTGGAAGATCGCGTCGAGAATGGCGTCGGAAATCTGGTCGGCCACCTTGTCGGGGTGGCCTTCGGAGACGGATTCGGAAGTGAAGAGAAAGTCGTTCGCCATATAAACTCCTGGGTTGATGGATCGGCGTTGCCGGTCTGTCAGGGTTCGGCGAACGCTTTAGCGGTATTTTTCAGTCGCCCCGCAATTAGTTCAGTAACTCAGCGACAGGCCGATTTTAGCAGCCTGAATTTTTTCCTCACGCCCCCTTGGTGGGAGCGACTGCCCTGATCGGTTCGTGGACTTTTTTTTTCGTCTCCTCTTCATTGTCTTGAGCAAGCTGCCGTTGCCGCTGCTGCATGCGGGTGGCATGGTGCTCGGCTGGGCCAGTTTTCTGCTCTCGCGCCGCTACCGCCAGCGCCTCTTGAGCCATGCCCGGCAGGCCGGGCAGTCGCGTTGGCTGGCGCTGGCTGCGGTGGGCGAGGCCGGCAAGATGGCGGCCGAGTTGCCGCGCCTGTGGCTGGGGCGGCCGGTGCAAGTGGGTTGGGAAGGCGCGGCCCACATCGAAGCCGCGCTGGCGCACGGCCGCGGCGTGTTGTTTCTGACGCCGCATCTGGGTTGTTTCGAGGTCGCCGGGCAGGCGCTGGCGGCGCGCTTTGGAGATCGCTTGCCGCTGACCGGCTTGTACCGCCCGGCGCAGCAGCCCTGGCTGCGCGAGATCATGCGCAGCGCGCGCAACCGTCCGGGTCTGCACACCGTGCCGACCACGCTGGCCGGTGTGCGGCAGTTGATCCGCGCACTCAAGGCCGCGCAAGCGGTGATCTTGCTGCCTGACCAGGTGCCGCCGCAGGGGCAGGGCGTCTGGGCCGCATTCCACGGCCGTCCGGCCTATACCGTGACCTTGCCGGCCCGGCTGGCGCACAGCAGCGGTGCGCAACTGCTGCTGATCTGGGGCGAGCGCTTGCGCTGGGGGCGCGGCTATCTGGTGCACGTGCGGCCATTTCTTGCGGGCGGCGGCGCGGCGCTGGCGCTGGATGCGCAAGCAGCGGCGCGGCAAATCAACCAGGCCATGGAAGCGCTGGTGCGAGAATGCCCGCAGCAATACCTGTGGTCTTACCACCGCTTCAAGCAACCCGCGCCGCCGGCGCCGGCACACGCAGCGGTGCCGGGGCATGACTGAGCGCCTGCCCGCTGGTTGCGCATGTCGTTAAAAAGCTTGTATCAACACGCTGTGCTGCCTTGGCTGCGGCGCTGTGGCAACCGGTTCGGGCTGGGTTTCATGCGCCTGATGGCGCGGCTGCCCTTGACTTGGGTGCGCGGCATCGGTTGGCTGCTCGGGCGGGTGCTGCACGTTCTGGTGCGGCGGCGCCGGCGCATCGCGCGCGCCAACTGGGCCTTGTGTTTTCCGCACCAGAGCGCGCAGCAGGTGCGGCTGGCTGTGCGGCGGCACTTCGTGTTGTATGCCCAGGCCTGGCTCGATCGCGGCTGGCTCTGGGGTGCCGACGAAGCCACTGTGCGCTCGCGCCTGCACCTGGTGGGGGCGCTGCACGAGTTGCAAGGCAGCGCGCCGACGCTGATTTTTGCCCCGCACTTCCTGGGTATGGACGCTGGCGGCAGCGCGCTGGCGCTGGGGGTGCAGCGGCCGTTTGCCAGCGTCTACACCCGCCAGCGCAACGCGGCGGTCGATCGCTGGCTTCGGGCGGGTCGCCTGCGCTTTGGCCAAGGGCAATTGATTGAGCGCCGCCAAGGCCTGCGTGGCGCGGTGCAGGCCTTGCGCGCGGGTGCTGCGCTCTACATCCTGCCCGATATGGACATGGGGCGACAGGGGTCGGTGTTCGTGCCCTTTTTTGGCATTCCGGCGGCCACCGTGCCGACCTTGGCGCGGCTGGCACGGCTGACTTCGGCCAAGGTGGTGCCCGTCATCAGCCGCCTGACGCCGCAGGGCTACGAGGTGCAGGTGCTGCCGGCCTGGAGTGACTACCCCGGCGTTGACGTGCAGGCCGACACCGCTTTGATGAATCAGCGGCTCGAACACATGATTCTGACCATGCCCGAGCAGTACTACTGGGTACACCGGCGCTTTAAGACGCGGCCGCCGGGTGAGCCGCCGCTGTACCCCACCGGCCTATGAAGGGCAGTTCTGGCAATTCAAAAAATACCTTCAGCGGCAGCGGCCTCGGGCGCGGGCTCTTGGCCCTGCGTCCAGTGCCGCAGCAGCAGGGCGACTTCGTCCAGGCCTTGTTTTTTCAGCGCCGAAAACAGCAGCGCCTGGCCGCCGCCGCACTGCAGGCGCGCAATCGACAGCGCCTTGGCCGCTTCAGCGCGGTTGAGTTTGTCGGCCTTGGTCAGCAGCAGCAGCAGATGCAGGCCTGCTTGCACCCGAGGCCGAATCACGTCGAGCAAAATTTCGTCCAACTCGGTCAGGCCCAGGCGCGGGTCACACAGCAGCACCACGCCGGTGAGGTTTTCGCGCGTCAGCAAGTAGTTGCCCATCACGCGCTGCCAGCGCAGCTTGGCTTCGCGCGGCACCGCTGCGTAGCCGTAGCCCGGCAGGTCGGCAAGCACGGCGTCGGTGACGCCGTGCTTGCCCAGTTCAAACAGGTTGATGCTTTGCGTGCGACCCGGCGTCTTGGAGGCAAAGGCCAGCCTCTTTTGTTGTGTCAGCGTGTTGATGCAGGTCGACTTGCCGGCGTTGGAGCGACCGACGAAGGCAATTTCGGGCAGCGTCAGCGCGGGCAGGTGTTCCAGTTGCGGTGCGCTGGTGAGAAAACGGGCGGTGTGCAACCAGCCGTGCGCGGCCTTGATGTGCTCGCGCACAGGGCTGCCGTCTGTGCGTTCCAGCGTGGGTGGGGAGGCTGGCGTAGTGGATATGTGCATGGAAATTCGCTGAGGTGGTGGGACATTGTAAAATCGGTTGGGCCAAAATCCCACGAACCAGCAGCCCATCAACCCGAACCCGTCGCCATCGGCACCAGATCCGCCATGAAATTGTCTGCCTCACTTCTTTGTGTCGCTGCCGCTGCAGCCTTGTCGCTCAGCGTTCAGGCCCAGCAAGTCGTTCCCGATCTGACCCGGGGTGCGGCACTGTACAACCAAATGTGCATGGTCTGCCACGGAGTGAACGGCAATTCGACCATGCCGGCCAATCCGAGCCTGGCGCAGCAGCACCCAGAATATCTGATCAAGCAGTTGCAAGACTATAAGTCGGGCAAGCGCGAGAGCGCGATCATGAGAGGTTTTGCCGCCGCGCTGTCCGACGCCGATAAGCGCGACATTTCTTTCTGGCTGGCAGCTCAGACCAAGACGCCGGGTTACGCGCAAGCGGACATAGAAAGCGTGCAACTGGGCAAGCGCATCTTCCGCGGCGGCATTGCCGATCGCCGCATCGCTTCCTGCGCGGCCTGCCATGGCCCTGGTGGTGCCGGCATTCCGGCTCAGTTCCCGCGTCTGGCCGGCCAGCATGCCGAGTACACCATCAGCCAGATGAAGGCGTTTCGGGACGGCACGCGCAAGAACAGTCCCATGATGGCGGGCGTGGCCGCACGCATGAACGACCGCGAAATCCGCGCCGTGTCGGACTACATCGCTGGTTTGCGTTAAAGCACGCAGTCCGGGCGGCGCCCCAGCCCCGGTTCAGCGAAAGTGCGCAAAACCGCGCCGCGATGTGCGGATGAAGGCCGCCAGTTGCTGCACCGCCGGGCTGTTTTGGGCTTGCAACTCGTCCAGAATAGACGCCAGCTCGCGCAGCGAGCGCAGAGCCTGGAACGCTCGTTTCAACGCCGCCATCTCGCTGGCCGCCCAGCCGGCGCGGCGCAGCCCGACCACATTGAGAGCGCGCGCGCGGCCCGGGTTGCCGTCGGTGATGGCAAAGGGCAGACAGTCTTGGCTGACGCGGGCGCTGGCGGCCACCAGCGCCAGCGGGCCGACACGGCAGAACTGGTGCAGCGTGACCGCGCCCGAGATGAAGGCGCGCTCGCCGATCTCGACATGGCCGCCCAGCAGCGCGCCGTTGGCCAGCACCACCCGGTCGGCCAGCGTGCAGTCGTGCGCAACGTGGCTGTAGGCCATGAGAAAACAGCCGCTGCCGACGCGGGTGACGCCGCCGGCGTGGTTGCTGCGGTGTACCGTCACACCCTCGCGCAAGCGGTTGTCATCGCCGATTTCAACCCAGCTTTCGCAGGGCTGAAATTTGAAGTCCTGTGGTTCGCCACCCAACACCACGTGCTCGGCCAGGTGGTTGTTGCGCCCGAGCCGGGTGTAGCGCTTGACGACGGCGTGGCTGGCGATCTGGCAGCCGTCGCCGATTTCGGTCTGGGCTTCGATCACCGCGTAGGGGCCCACGCTGACGCCCTGGCCGATGCGGGCGCTGTCGTCGATCAGGGCGGTGTGGTGGATGCTCATGCGTGGTGGGCCGCCAGCACCAGGTCGGCAATGTGGTCGATCTGGTTTGGTTTGAGCAAGGGGGAGATGGGTAGCGAAATGACTTTTTGCACCATGCGCTCGGTCACCGGAAGCTCCAGAGCAGCGTATTGCTGGCCGTACAGTTCTTGCCGGTGCAGCGCAATCGGGTAATAAATGGCATTGCCGACGCCGGCGCCGGTGAGCGCGGCGGCGATCGCGTCGCGTCGCTCGCTTTGCACGGTGTATTGGTGAAACACGTGTCGACCGTGGCCGTCTTCGTGCGGGGTGACGATGCCGCTGCCGGCAAAACGCGCGTTGTAGGCGTGCGCAACGCACCGGCGCAGCCGGTTGAATTCGTCGATGCGCTTGAGCTTGACGCGCAAAACGACGGCTTGCAGTTCGTCGAGCCGGCTGTTGTAGCCCAGCACCTCGTGGTGGTAGCGCACGCGGCTGCCGTGGCTGGCGAGCACGCGCACCTGCGCGGCCAGGCGGTCGTCGTCGGTCACCACCATGCCGCCGTCGCCGAAAGCGCCCAGGTTTTTGCTGGGGTAGAACGAGAAGCAGCCCAAGTCACCGTAGGCGCCTGATTTTTTGCCGCCGTAGTCGGCGCCGAAAGACTGGGCGGCGTCTTCGATCAGGTGCAGGCCGTGCTGGCGGCACAGCGCCGCCAGCGGCTCCAGCCGTGCCGGCTGGCCGTACAGGTGCACCGGCACGATGGCGCGGGTGCGCGGCCCGATGGCGGCGGCAACCTGTGCCGGGTCCAGGTTGTAGCTTAGCGGGTCGATGTCGACGAATACCGGCCGGGCGCCGCACAGCGAAATGGTCGAAGCGCTGGCCAAGAAGGTGAACGCCGTGGTGATGACTTCGTCGCCGGCCTGTATGCCGCAGGCGCGCAGCGCCAGCAACAAGGCGTCGGTGCCCGAGGCGCAGGCAATGGCGTGCCGGCTGCCGCAGTAGGCCGCGACTTCTTGCTCGAAGGCACGCACGTTGGGCCCGCCGATGTACTGGGTGGCAGCGAGTGCGGCCAGCAGCACCGGGTTCAGTTCGTCCTGGAGCAGTTCGTATTCTGCCTTGAGGTCTACCATGGGGATGTTCATGCGCGCAGGTCTTTCGTGCGTTGCTGGGGTTGCTGCATTTGACGGCCGAGTTCGAGCGCCAGCGCCAGTGCACGCCGTCCGGCCACGCCGTCCACCACCGCCGCTGTCTGCTGGCGCACCGCCGCCACAAAGGCGCTGATCTCGCTGTGCAGCGCGTCGCCGGGCGGCACCTCGATGGCCTCGCTTGCCAGCGGCTGCTGCGGGTCCGGGTGGCGGCGCACCGCGCTCAGTTGGCGCGTGCCAAAGTCGATCGAGAGGTATTCGTCTTTCTGGAACAGGCGCATCTTGCGCAGCGTGCTGGTGCTGACACGGCTGGCGCTCAGGTTGGCCACGCAGCCGTTGTCAAACTCGATGCGGGCGTTTCCGATGTCGATGCCATCGGTCAATACCGGCACGCCGCTGGCGCGCAGCTCGCGCACCGGGCTGTTGATCACCGACAAAATCAGATCGAGGTCGTGGATCATCAGGTCGAGCACCACGCTGACGTCGGTGCCGCGCGGCTTAAAGGGTGCCAGTCGGTGCGCCTCGATGAAGATCGGTTTTTGAATGCGCGCGCGCAGCGCCAGCCAGGCCGGGTTGAAGCGCTCCAGGTGGCCGACCTGCAACAGCCGCTGCTGGCGCTCGGCCAGTTGGATCAGGGCGTCGGCCTGCGCTACGGTCTGGGTGATTGGTTTTTCGACCAGCACGTGCACGCCGGCCGCCAGGCAGTCTTGCACCACCTCGAAATGCCGCTCGGTCGGCACCGCCACCGAAACCAGATCGATCTGGCCCAGCAGCATGCGATAGTCGCTCACGCAGGCCACAGCCAGTTCGGCTGCCACTGCGGCGGCACGCCCAGGGTCGGCATCGGCCACGCCGACCAGCTCGACGCCCTCAATGGCGGCGTATTTCTGGGCATGAAAGCGGCCCAGGTGGCCCACGCCGATGACGGCGGCGCGCAGATTTTTCATCGAAAACAAACTCCGGTTGGAAACCCACCCCTTCAGGGGGAATAATCTAACGCAGGATGAGCGCAAGCTCTTCCGTGTTGTTTCGCCCGGCCAGTCCGGGTGCGGATTGAAACATGGCGATGCTTGTGCGGCTGAGCGCCGCAGCAGCTTGTGCAGCGCCCCAATTATGGCGGTATTGCATCGGCGGGCCGGGTCTTTGCGCTGCGTTCGCGCACATGTGGGCGGCAGGCGCATAATGCGCACGCTGCCTTGTCCGTCAGGCAGCGTGCTGTTTTTTTCGGTCAGCCCCCATCTTTCCCCCCCCACTTTTTCCATGAGCGCATCGACCCAAGGTCTGCAACTGCGCACCGGTTCGCGCATTTTGGGCAACTGGGTCGAGTTGCTCTCATCGATGCGGTTTGCCATTTCCTTGCTGGCGGTGATCTGCATCGCCTCGGTGATTGGCACCGTGGTCAAGCAGCACGAGCCGCTGAACAATTACGTCAATAAGTTCGGGCCGTTCTGGGCCGAGGTGTTCGCCAGCGCCCACCTGTTTTCGGTCTACAGCGCCTGGTGGTTCATCCTGATCCTGGCCTTTTTGGTTGCCAGTACCAGTTTGTGCATTGCGCGTCAGACGCCCAAAATTTTTGCCGACTTCAGGGCTTACAAAGAAAACATGCGCGAGCAAAGCCTGCGCGCCTTTGCGAATCGGGCCGAAGCGGCGTTGAACGAAGCGCCGGAGCAGGCCGCGCAGCGCATGGGTCAAACCCTGCTGCGTTCGGGCTGGAGGGTCAAGTTGCAGTCGCGCCCCGGCCCGCAAGGCACCGGCTGGATGGTGGCGGCCAAAAAAGGCCGGGCCAACAAGATCGGCTATCTGGCCGCACACAGCGCCATTGTGCTGATTTGCGTCGGCGCCCTGCTCGACGGCGACCTGATGGTGCGGGCACAGACCTGGTTCAACGGCAAGCAGGTGTATGCCGGCAGCGGCCTGATCGCCAACGTGCCGGCCCAGCACCGCATTTCGGCCAGCAACCCGACCTTCCGGGGCAATCTGCTGGTGACCGAAGGCGCTGGCGCCGACACCGCCATTCTGGTGCGGCCCGACGGCGTGCTGCTGCAAGAGTTGCCGTTTTCTATCGAGCTGAAAAAATTCATCGTCGAGTACCACGCCAGCGGACAACCCAAGCTGTTCGCCAGCGACATCGTGATTCACGATCACGACAGTGGTGCCAAAAGAAGCGCCCGGGTCGAAGTCAACCACCCGGTCAGCCACCGCGGCATCACCATCTACCAGTCCAGCTTCAGCGACGGCGGCTCGCGCGTCAAGTTGCAGGCGCTGCCGCTGTCTGGCGCGCGGGCGCCGTTCGAGGTCGCGGGCGTGATCGGTGGCAGCGCCGAAATCGGTCTCGGCAGCGAGCGCTTCACCCTCGAATTCACCGACTTGCGCGTCCTCAACGTGGAAAACCTGGCGGCGATCGATGGCGCAGCGCTGGCCGCTCCGGCACCGACTGACCTGCGCCGCGCGATCGAGAGCCGCCTGGGCGCCGGCAACAAAACCGTGACCGAGCGCCATTTGCGCAACGTCGGACCGAGCATCACCTACAAGCTGCGCGACGCCGCCGGTCAGGCGCAGGAATTTCACAACTACATGCTGCCGATGGAGGTCGACGGTTTGCGCTTGTTCATGTTCGGCGTGCGCGATGCGAGCGCCGAAGAATTTCGCTACCTGCGCATCCCGGCCGACGCGCAAGACAGTCTGGACGACTTTGTGCGCCTGCGCGTCGCGCTGGCCGATGCGGCGCTGCGTGAGCAGGCCGTGCAGCGTTTCGTCGCTGTGGCCGGGCAAAGCGGCGGCCCGCAGATGGCGGCGGCCTTGCGGGCTTCGGCGGCGCGCACCCTCGGTCTGTTTGCCGGTGCCGAGCAGGTCAACACGAGCTGGCCGCGCGCCGACGGTCAACCGCAGCCGGTGCGCGGCGGCCTGCCGGCGCTGTCGGTTTTTTTGGAGGCCAACGTGCCCGCGTCCGAACGCGAACGCGCCGGCGCCGTATTGGTGCAGGTGTTGCACGGCACGCTGTACGAATTGATGCAACTCAGCCGCGAGCGTGCCGCCTTGCCTGCACTGCCGCGCAGCGAGTTCACCCAGCGCTTCATGGCGGCGGCCGTCATCAGCCTGAGCGACAGCTTTTTTTACCATGCGCCTGTGGCCTTGCAGCTCAAGGATTTCGAGCACGTGCAGGCCAGCGTATTCCAGCTCGCGCGTGCGCCGGGTCAAAACATCGTTTATCTGGGTTGCTTGTTGCTGATCATCGGCATTTTTGCCATGCTCTACGTGCGCGAGCGTCGCGTCTGGGTTTGGCTGGCCCCCCGTGGCGAGCAGGGCGCACAGGCCAGCCTGGCTTTGTCGACGAATCGCAAGACCATGGAGTCTGACCAGGAGTTTGAACTGCTGAAAAGCCAGTTGCTCCACCGATCGGCGGCTGACACCATCGGCGGCTGAGCGCCAGTCCCAACGCAAGCCTTTGCTTTACTCACAGGTGCTTTCATGAACGCCTCCAGCGCCAGCCAAACCATAAAACTCAAGCGCAGCGGCGCTGGCAGCGGCCTGGAGCCGGGCTACTGGCAACGCCGCGACCGCTGGGACTGGCTGTTTGCGCTGCTGACGCTGGCCGCAGGCGCGCTGGCTTTTGTGCGCTACGGCCAGGCAATGGACGTTTATGAAACGGCGATTTTGCTGGGCGCGCTGCCGGCGCTGATCGGGCTCGGTTGGTTCTGGCGGCCGCTGCGCGCGCTGACGCTGGGGGTGGGGGCGCTGGCGCTGCTGGCGATCTGGCTCTATCAGACGCCCGCCGGGGCCGATCTGGCGCGCGCCGACCAGACCTTCTTGCTCAAGTATTTCATCTCCAGTCAGTCGGCCATTTTGTGGATGAGTCTGCTGTTTTTCATGAGCACGGCGTTTTACTGGGTCGGTCTGCTCACGCGCGCGGGCCAGACCTTCGAGCTGCTGGGCTCGCGCCTGGCCTGGGTGGCGGTCAGTCTGGCGCTGGTCGGCAGCCTGGTGCGCTGGTACGAGAGCCACCAGATCGGGCCCGACATCGGTCACATACCGGTCAGCAACCTGTACGAGGTGTTCGTGCTGTTTTGCTGGATGACGGCGCTGTTTTACCTCTACTACGAAGACAAGTACAAAACCCGCTCGCTCGGGGCTTTTGCCCTGCTGGTGGTCAGCGCTGCCGTTGGTTTTTTGCTCTGGTACACGCTGACGCGCGAGGCGCACGAAATCCAGCCGTTGGTGCCGGCCTTGCAGAGTTGGTGGATGAAGGTGCACGTGCCGGCCAATTTTGTCGGCTATGGCACCTTTGCCATTGCCGCCATGGTGGCGTTTGCCTACCTGATCAAGCAAAGCGCGGGCGAGACCCGCTGGTACAAACTCGCCCCCCTGGGGCTGCTGGGCGTGGTGTTGGCGTTTGAGCCGATTGTGTTTCGCCAGCCGCAGCACGCCGGCGGCAGCTTCTGGTTTGTCTACTTTGGCATCGCAGCGCTGGTCGTGACCGGCATCTTGTTGGGCAGGCGCCGCATTGCCCAGCGACTGCCCAGCCTGGAGGTGATGGATGACCTGATGTACAAGGCGATTGCGATTGGCTTTGCCTTCTTCACCGTCGCCACCGTGCTGGGCGCGCTCTGGGCCGCCGAGGCCTGGGGGGGCTACTGGAGCTGGGACCCGAAAGAAACCTGGGCGCTGATCGTCTGGCTCAATTACGCCGCCTGGCTGCACATGCGGCTGATGAAGGGGTTGCGCGGCACCGTGGCGGCCTGGTGGGCGCTGGTGGGCCTGGCCATCACCACTTTTGCCTTCATCGGTGTCAACATGTTCCTTGGCGGTCTGCACAGCTATGGCGAGCTTTGAGCGCGGTGTCCAGGCGATCAGGGGTTTTCAGGGCGCCCCCACTGCTGCACCGGCGCTCCCCCTTCGAACGCGGCAATTGCGCAACTCGCTGCGCTGGCGCTTGTTCGGCTTGCGATAATTGGAATCTGACCCCGATTATCCCCCGATTATCCTGACCCCGATTATCCCTGAGCGCTGGGCAGCAGCGACTCCAGGCGCAACTGGTCGGCGGCGGTTTCGCGCGCTCGAATCAGCGTGGCGCACGCGCCGTCGACCAGCACCTCGGCCGCCCGCCCGCGCGTGTTGTAGTTGCTCGCCATGCTCGTGCAGTAGGCGCCGGCGGAGAGTACCGCCAGCCAGTCTCCGGTTTGTGCTGCCAGCGTGCGCTCGCGGCCCAGCCAGTCGCCGCTTTCGCACACCGGCCCGACCACTTCCCAGTTGCTCGGCGCCTGTTCGCGCGGCGCAAGCGCGACGATTTGGTGAAACGCTTGATACAGCGCCGGACGCGGCAGGTCGTTCATGGCCGCGTCAACGATCAGGAAGTTTTTCGGGTCGCCAGGTTTTTCATACAGCACCTCGGTCACGCATACGCCGGCGTTGCCCACTAGCGAGCGGCCAGGTTCGACCAAAATCTTGCGCCCGCCGTGGCCGCGCGCGTCCATGCGTTGCAGCAGGCGCTGCCACAGCTCGTCGGCCGCCGGCGGCGTCTCGTCGTGGTAGGCGATGCCCAGGCCGCCGCCAAAATTGATCTGCGGCAAGGGGATGCCGGCCGCTTCGATCAGCTCGATCAGGTCGAGCACGCGCTCCAGGGCGTCCAAATAGGGCTCGACCTGGGTGATTTGCGAGCCGATGTGGCAGTCTATGCCCAGCACCCGCAAACCGGCGCAGGCGCTGGCGTGGCGGTAGCTGGCCAGCACCTGCGCTTGCGCAATGCCAAATTTATTGTGCTTCAGCCCGGTGGAAATGTAGGGGTGGGTTTGGGGGTCCACGTTCGGGTTGACGCGCAGGCTGACCGGTGCGCGCAGGCCCATCTCCAGCGCCACTTGATTGAGCACGTCGATCTCGGCGCGGCTCTCGACGTTGAAGCAGTCAATGCCCACGTCGAGCGCGCGCCGCATCTCGGTGCGGGTTTTGCCCACACCGGAAAAAACCACCTTGGCCGGATCGGCGCCGACCGCCAGGGCGCGCTCGAGCTCGCCGCCCGAGACGATGTCCAGGCCGCAGCCGGCTTGCACCAGCGTTTGCACGATCGCCAGGGTCGGGTTGGCCTTCATGGCGTAGCAAATCTGGTATTGCCGGCCCGCCAGCCCGCGCTGGTAGGCCGCCAAGGCGGCCAGCAGCGCCGCCTTGCTGTAGACGAACAGCGGCGTGCCGTGCTGGCGCGCCAGTGTTTGCAGTGGCACATCCTCGACCGTGAGTTGTCCCGCCTGATAAGTGAAAAAAGGGGGCAGACCGGGCGTGGCGGCAAGGCTGGAGAGGGACATGCAGGACTTTGGTTGGATGAGTCGTCAGCCGGGCGCAAGACGGCGCTGCGCTGGCTCAAAAGGGCAAAGGGGGCAAGAGATCAAGGCACGGGTGCAGCCACTGGGGCATTCGGGGTCGCGGGGGCCGCAGCGCCAGCGGGTGTGGCGGTGACGGCCGGAGCCGGCAAAAAAAGCGGGCCACGCTGGCCACAGCCAAGCAGCAGCAACCCAGTGCACAGCAGGGCGGACAAGCGCGGCAGGCGCCGGGTCCGGGTTGCGTCTCCTACAATTTGCCGAACTTCTTTCATGGACGAATTGTAATGACCGACATCGAATACTTGGACCAGGCCGAGGCGCTGCTGCGGGCGGTGGAGCGCTGCTGCGACTGCATCAACGAAAGTTCAGACGCCGACATCGACAACCAGCGCGTCGGCGGCATGGTCACGCTGGGCTTTTCCAATGGCAGCCAAATCGTCATCAACCTGCAAAAGCCCTTGCACGAGGTCTGGCTGGCAGCGCGTGTCGGTGGCTTTCACTACCGGTTTGACGGCGCGGCCTGGATCGACACCAAGGGCCAGGGCGAGTTTTTTGATCGCTTGTCGCAATGCGCCAGCGAGCAAGCCGCCATGCCCTTGCGCTTTAGGGCGCTTCTATAACTACCCGTTCGCCCTGAGCCTGGCCTGTCCTGAGCTGGTCGAAGGGCTCAGCCCGAACGGAGGTTTCACGGATTTATAGAAGTGCCCTTTAGTTCCTGAACAAATCGAGGATGCCGCTGCGGTCGATCGGCTCCGCTGCCGCTGGCGCGTCCTCGCCGGGCAAGGAGTTGACCGCCGGAGCGCCCGGCCAGGGGTCGTTCAGGCCCAGGCCGTGCACCCCATGGCCGGGGCCGTATTCCTCGAAATACCACTCGCCGCCGACCTGAATCACCCCTGCAGGTGGGCTGGGACTGACCACCGCTACGTTTTGCAGGGCGTGCGCCATGAAGGACATCCAGATCGGCAGGCTCAGCCCGCCGCCGGTTTCGCGGCTGCCCAGGTTGCGCGGCGTGTCGAAACCCACCCAGACCGCAGCCACCACGCTGGGCTGGTAGCCGATAAACCAGGCGTCGATGGCGTCGTTGGTGGTGCCGGTCTTGCCGTACAGGTCGGGCCGCTTGAGCGTGGCCTGCGCCCGTGCCGCTGTGCCCGAGCGGGTGATTTCCTGCAGCAAGCTGCCCATGACGAAGGCATTGCGCTCATCGATCACGCGCGGCGCCGGTGCGGCCGGCGCCGGCGCTTCAAACAACACCCGGCCCCGGTACTCGGTCACTCGGGTGATCAGGTGCGGCGTGACCCGGTAGCCACCGTTGGCAAAAACGGCGTAGCCGCTGGCCATTTGTAACGGGGTAACCGAGCCGGCGCCCAGTGCCATGGTCAGAAACGGGGGGTGCCTGGCGGCATCGAAACCAAAGCGCGTCACCCAGTCCTGAGCGCTTTGTGTGCCAACCGCCTCTAGCACCCGGATCGAGGTCATGTTTTTCGACTGCGCCAACGCGCGCCGCACCGACATCGGCCCATCAAAGCGGTTGTCGAAGTTTTTCGGCTGCCAGGGTTGGCTGCCGGTCTGCCTGGCGCTGAAGAACAAGGGTGCGTCGTTGACCACGGTGGCTGGCATCACGCCCTTTTCCAGTGCCGCCGAGTAAATGAAGGGCTTGAAGGCCGATCCCGGCTGGCGCCAGGCGTCGGTCACGCGGTTGAATTTGCTGGTGCCGAAATCGAAGCCGCCCACCAGCGCCCGGATCGCTCCGGTGTGCGGATCGAGCGCCACCAGCGCCGCTTCAACCTGTGGCAACTGGGTGATGCGCCAGCGCATGGGGCCGGTTTGCAAGACCCGAATCACCGCTCCTGGGCGGATTTTGACGTTCGGCCCGGCGCGCTCGGACAGGCCAGACTGGGCTGGACGCAAGCCCTCGCCCGTGATCTCGAACGGCACTCCATCTCGGCGCACCGCCAGCACGCGGCGCGGCTCTGCTTGCAGCACCACGGCCGAGAGCAGGTCGCCGTTGTCCGGCCGGGCGTCGAGCACGGCATCGATCGCATCATCGCGCGCCGCCGGGTCGGCTGGCAGGTCGATGAACAGCTCTGGGCCGCGGTATATCTGGCGCCGCTCGAAGTTCAGCACGCCGTCGCGCAAGGCGCGGTAGGCGGCCTGCTGATCGCTGGCCAACAAGGTGGTGGTGACCACCAGGCCGCGGGTATAGGTTTCCTCGCCGTACTGGGCCAGCATGGCCTGGCGCACCATTTCAGCCACGTGCTCGGCGCCCATCAGGGGTTGACTGCGCGGCGGGCGAAGTTGCAGTTCTTCGGTCCGGGCCTGCTCGGCCTGCGCCTGGGTGATAAAACCGTTTTCCAGCATGCGGTCGATGATGTGCAACTGCCGAATCCGTGCGCGTCTGGGGTTGCTGATGGGGTTGAAAGCGGAAGGCGCTTTGGGCAGGCCCGCCAGCATGGCGGCTTGTGCCAGCGTCACATCAGCCAGCGGCGTGCCAAAGTAAATCTGCGCCGCAGCGGCGAAGCCATGGGCGCGCTGGCCGAGAAAAATCTGGTTCATGTAGATCTCGAGAATTTGCTCCTTGGTCAGCATCCGCTCGAGTTTCAAGGTCAGCAGCAGCTCGTAGAATTTTCGCGTGTAGGTTCTCTCCGAAGTCAGGTAGATGTTGCGCGCCACCTGCATGGTGATGGTCGATGCACCCTGGCTGCGCGCCTGTCCCAGGTTGGCCAGCGCGGCGCGCAGCAGGCCGCGGAAGTCCACGCCGTGGTGTTCAAAAAAACGCACGTCCTCGATCGACAGCACGGCATCTATCATGACCTGCGGGATTTCTGCGATCGGCACCAGTTTGCGCCGCTCCGCGCCAAATTCACCGATCAGCTGGCCATCAGCAGTGAACACGCGCAAGGGCAGCGCCGGCCTGTAGTCGAGCAGATCGGCTACGTCGGGTAGTTTCTGGTATGCCAGCGTCCAGGCAATACCCAGCGCCAGCAACAGGCTGATGCCTGCGGTGGTCAGCAGTGCAGCGGCTGCCGCAGCCAGTTGGGTCGCGCGGCGCAGCGGTGTGCGGCGGGTTGCAGCGGGGTTGGACGTTGATGTGGGCTGGTCGTTGGACATGCAGGTCAATCGCTGTGACAGGGCCGGATGTTGCATTATTCACGCTGCAGCACGACGGCGCAGCGTGCGGCCATTGTGCGTTGCGCTACATGAGCGCGGGTTGGGGTCGATAACAGTACAACTAGTTCATCCTCTTTCGTCTGCTTTTGGCAACGCTTTGCGTCGATTGCCGGGCATTAAATCTTTCTGCACCAGGGGCTTGCTGCTAACATCGAAAACGGTTCTTAGGTCTGGAGCCTGCTTGCACCACATTGTTCTGGGGTCGTCTTGTCTACATTGATGTCCTTCTTCAGCCGGGAGCCGGCGCCGCTGCTTGGCATTGACGTCAGCACGTCGGGTGTCAAACTGGTCGAGCTCGGTCGCAACCGGGCCGGCGCTCTGGCGCTGGAGCGCTGCGCCATCGAGCCCCTGGAGCAGGGCTGCATCATCGACGGCAACATAGAAAAATTCGACGATGTGGCCGAGGCGGTGCGCCGCGCGGTGCGCAAAAGCGGCAGCAAGACCAAAAACGCCGCGCTGGCGCTGCCGGCGGCGGCGGTGATCACCAAAAAGATCATTCTGCCGGGCGGACTGCCTGACAAAGAGCTGCAAGTACAGGTCGAGTCCGAAGCCAATCAGTACATCCCGTTCTCGCTCGACGAAGTCAGCCTGGATTTTTTCGTGCTGGGGCCTTGCTCCAGTTCAGCGGGCGACATCGAGGTGCTGATTGCCGCTGCACGCAAGGAAAAGGTATCGGACCGGCAAGGTCTGGCCGAAGCGGCCGGTCTGAAGGCGGTGGTGATGGACGTCGAGCCCTACGCCGCGCGGCTGGCAGTTGGCCGCGTGATCGAAACCCTGCCGAACCGGGGTATCGATTCAGTGGTGGCATTGCTCGAAGTCGGGGCGCTGACCACCAGCATGCAGATCATGCGCAACGACGACGTGCTGTATGAACGCGACCAGGCTTTCGGAGGTCAGCAGCTCACCCAGTTGATCGTGCGGCGCTACGGTTTTTCATTGGAAGAGGCCGAGGTCAAGAAGCGTTCGGGCGAACTGCCTGAAGACTACGTGGCCACGGTGCTCGGGCCCTTCGTCGAGAGCCTGGCGCAGGAAGTCGGTCGCGCGTTGCAATTTTTCTTCACCAGCACGCCGCACCACAAGGTAGACCACATTTTGCTCGCCGGCGGCAGTGCGGCTTTGCCCGGTCTGAGCGAAGCCATCACGCGCCAGACGTCGTTTGCCTGTATGGTGGTCAACCCGTTCCATGCCATGGAAATGACAGCGACCGTGCAGGCGCGCAAGTCCGCGCGCGAAGCGCCCGCCTACCTCACATCGACCGGCCTGGCTTTGCGCAGGTATCACCCATGATTTTGATCAACCTGTTGCCGCACCGGGAAGCGGCCCGCAAGCGGCAAAAAGACCAGTTTTTTACCCAGCTCGGCTTGTTTGCCTTGCTTGGCGGCGTCATTTGCGGCGCCGTCTTCACCTGGTACCAGCGTGAAATTGCCGCGCAACAAGGGCGCAACGCTTTTTTGCAGACCGAAATAGCCAAGCTCGACCTCGAAATCAAAGACATCGCCGGTTTACAACAGGAAATTTCCGCGCTGCGCGCGCGCCAGAGTGCGGTGGAAAATCTGCAGGGCGATCGCAATCTGCCGGTGCACCTGCTGTCCGAGTTGGTGGCTCAATTGCCAGATGGCGTCTACCTCAGCGGCATCAGGGAAGAGAATCGAGTGGTGTTGCTGACGGGCGTGGCGCAATCGCAGGAACGGGTTTCCGAATTGCTGCGCAACCTGGCCAACCACAGTCCCTGGCTGAGTCGACCCGATCTGGTCGAGATCGTCGCTGCCAACGTCGCGCTCTCAGCCCGTGAACAGCGGCGGGTCTCGAATTTCACCATCCGGGTCACGCTGGTTCATCCCGCCGCCGCTCCCGCGCCGGCTGGCGCAGCGGCGCCGGTCGCGCCCGGCAAAGTCTGAACGAGACGGCACGCACCATGCCCAAGCTGACCAAGCTGCCCAAGCTGCCCCCGATGAAGCTGGATTTGAGGCAAATCCAGGAGCAAGTCAAAACCCAGTTCAGCGGGCTGGACCCAAACGACCCGTCCCAGTGGCCGGACCTGCCGCGCCATTTGCTGTGCGTGGCGGTGTGTCTGGCCGTGATCGTGGGCTTGTGGTTCGCCTGGCTGAGAAACTCCGAACTGACCCTGGCGGCCGAACAGGCGCGCGAACTGCAGTTGCGCCAAGACTACCGCGGCAAGCTGGTGCAGGCGGTCAACCTGGAAGCGCTCAACAAACAGCTCACACAGGTGCGCCAGCACGTCGCCCAGCTCGAACGCCAGTTGCCAAGCAGAGCCGAGATGGACGCCTTGCTGTCCGACATCAACCAGGCCGGCCTGGGGCGCAGCCTGCAGTTCGAGCTGTTTCGCCCCGGCCAGGTGACGGTGCAAGCGTATTACGCCGAGTTGCCGATCGCCTTGCGCGTCAGCGGCAGCTATCACGACATCGGTCGTTTTGCCGCCGATATCGCCCATCTCTCGCGCATCGTCACCTTGAACGATATTTCACTCACCCCGATCAGGGACCGCGACGGTATGCTGACGCTGGACGGTACCGTCAAAACCTTCCGCTACCTCGACCCGGAAGAGATAGCACAACAGCAAAAGTCACCCCAAGGGGGCGCCAGGTGATGCCACCCCGTTTCCACCTCTGGCTGGTCTGCGTCGGCTCGCTGGTCTGGCTGGCCGGCTGCACCGGGCCCGCTCAAGATGAACTCCAGGTCTGGATGCAGGCCGAGCGCAACGCCATTGAGCCGCGCGTGCAGCCGATTCCAGAACCCAGCCGCTTTACGCCGCAGGCCTATGCGGGCACCGAACTGCTAGACCCGTTCAGCAGCGAGAGGCTGGCCGCCGCCATGCGCGGCAGCCCCATCGCGGCGCTTCCCAATGCGGCCCTGATCGAGCCCGAACTGGCGCGCCGCAAGCAGCCGCTGGAGGCGTTTCCGCTCGACACCATGGCGATGGTCGGCAGCATCGAGCGCCAGGGTCAGTTGGTGGCCTTGGTCAAGGTGAACCAACTGCTGTATCAGGTTCGCCCCGGCAACTATCTGGGACAAAACTTCGGGCGCGTGACCCGCATCACCGAATCGGAAGTCACGCTGCGCGAGATCGTGCAAGACGGGGCAGGCGAATGGATCGAGCGCCCGGCGGTGCTGCAACTACAAGAGGAAGCGAGCAAATGACCAAGCCCAACCCGACCCGGCAGCGCCGCACCTGGGGGTCTGCCCTGTGCAAAGCCGGCTTTTTTGCCGCCATGGCACTCAGCTCGGTGTGGGCGCTGGCGCAAAACGCCATCCTGTCTGTCACCGGCACGGTGCAGGGCGGGGTGGAGGTGTTGCGGATCGAGACCACCGAAGCGCTGACGGCCTTGCCGGTGGGTTTTAGCATCCAGTCGCCAGCGCGCATCGCGCTTGACTTCCCCGGTCTGGGCAGTGCGGTAGGCCGCGCTGCCATCGAACTCAACCAGGGCAATCTGCGCTCGGCCCACGTGGTGCAGGCGGGCGAGCGCACGCGCGTGGTGATCAACCTCAAGCAGCCCGCCACCTACCAAGCCCGAATCGACGGCAGGGCTCTCATTGTCGTGCTCGATCGCACCGAAGCCGTGGCTGCGGCGCCCGCCGCCAAGTCGGTTTTTGCCGAGAACCGCAACCGCGATAGGGTTGCGCTGCGCGACATAGACTTTCGCCGCGGCAGCGGCAACGTCGGCCGCGTGGTGGTTGACCTAGCCAATGACCAAGTCGGCGTCGACATCAACCAGCAGGGCCAGAACCTGGTGGTCGAGTTTTTGCAAACCTCGCTGCCCGAAGGCCTGCGCCGGCGCATGGACGTGAGTGATTTCGGTACCCCGGTGCAAACCATATCCACCACCCAAATCGGCGACCGCGTACGCATGGTGGTGAGCCCGAGCGGCAACTGGGAGCACTCGGCCTACCAGAGTGACCGCCAGTTCGTGCTCGAAGTGCGCGAACGCGTGGTCGACCCAAGCCGGCTGACTCCGGGGCCGGGCTATACCGGAGAAAAACTCTCGCTCAATTTCCAGAACATCGAAGTGCGCGCGCTGCTGCAGGTGATCGCCGACTTCACCAACTTCAACGTCGTCACGTCCGACTCGGTCACCGGTTCGCTCACCTTGCGGCTGCAAGACGTGCCCTGGGATCAGGCGCTGAGCATCATCTTGCAGGCCAAGGGCCTGGACAAACGCCGCAGCGGCAACGTGCTGTGGATAGCGCCCAAGGATGAGATTGCCGCGCGTGAACAGCAAGAGCTCGAAGCGCAGGCGTCGGCGCAAAGCCTGGAAGCCGTGCGCACGCAGGGTTTCCAGTTGAACTTTGCCAAGGCGGCTGATGTGGCCAAGCACATCAGCGCCACCCAGGGCGGCGCCGCTGCGGCGGGCGCGGCCGGTGCCGCCGGCGCGCGCGGCATTTTGTCTGAGCGCGGCAGCGTCATGGCCGAGCCGCGCACCAACCAGTTGTTCGTGACCGACATTGCGTCCCGGCTCGAGCAGGTGCAGCAACTCATCGCCCGGCTTGACATACCGGTGCGCCAGGTGCTGATCGAAGCGCGCATCGTCGAGGCCGACGACCGCTTTGGCCGCTCGCTCGGGGTGCGCCTGGGCGGCAGCGACCTGCGCGGCATACGCGGCGGCGACGCCGGCTATTCGGTGGGCGGCGGCAACCGGATCGCCTTTGGCGGCAGCTACAACGCCGTCTCGGCCACCACTCGGGAAACCGCCACCGTGCTCGACACCATCAACACATCGTTCGTCAACCTGCCGTCCATCGGTGCCGGGGGCTTCACACCCGCCGCGCTGGCGGTGTCCCTGTTCAGTTCTGCGGCGAACAGGTTCTTGAACCTGGAACTGTCGGCGCTGGAAGCCGACGGGCGTGGCAAAATCGTCTCCAGCCCGCGCCTGGTCACCACCGATCAGGTCAAGGCCGTGATCGAGCAGGGCACCGAATTCCCGTATCAAACCGCCACCGCCGGCGGTGCAACCGCGATCGCCTTTCGCAAAGCGGTCCTCAAGCTCGAAGTCACGCCACAAATCACCCCGGAAGGCAGCATCATCCTGGACGTCAACGTCAACAAAGACAGCCGCGGCGAAACCACCCCCGCCGGCATTGCCATCAATACCAAGCGGATTCAAACCCAGGTGCTGGTGGAAAACGGCGGCACGGTGGTGATTGGCGGTATTTTTGAGCTGACCGAAACCGAAGACGTGACCCGGGTGCCGGTGCTGGGTGAGATTCCCGTGCTGGGCCATTTGTTCAGGAACCGCAGCACCACTTCCAACAGATCTGAGTTGCTGGTGTTCATCACGCCACGGGTGATCGCCGACCGCGGCATGCTGCGCTGATAAGATTGCACGTCTGCGGCCACCCTTTTTTGATGGAGATTGACAACAATGAAGTTCAATTATCGTTGGAGCCTGGTGTCAGGATTGGCTCTTGCCCTGGCCGCTTGCGGCGGAGGCGGCGGCAGTCCGGGTGTAGCAGTTCCGCCCCTGCGCGTGTCCCCAGAGAGCATTACGATTCCAATGGGTATGGAGGCCCATGTTCAGATCATAGGTGAAGCCCGGCCTTTCACGGTCTCTTTGACCTTTCCCGACGAGCTAGACGTTTCAATCTCTGGCAATAGGATGACGATCAGACCACTACGGGATAGCGGCATCCCTGTGCTGCTGACGGTGACGGATGCAGCGCGCGGACAAACAACGATGAATGTCAGTATCAGTCCGCGGCCAACAGAACGGTGATTGTGCATACCACTGGAAATTTGAGAGTCGACGCAGACCGCAATGTCACCATTACAGTCATCGATGCCGCCGCAAATACTGCCAGTATGAGGTTGACGATAGCAAACAACCCATGACCTGATCGACGGGATGCAGCTTGACCATCTCCCTCATCGGCATGCCCGGTTCGGGCAAGTCCACCGTCGGGCGGCAGCTTGCCCGGCGGCTGGCGCTGCCGTTCACCGACTCAGACCAGGTGATCGAGCAGCGCCTGGGCTGCTCGATTCGCGCGTTTTTCGAGCGCGAGGGTGAGGCGCGGTTTCGGGACATCGAGCAAGAGCTGCTCGATGAATTGACGCAGGGGCCGACTGCCGTGCTGTCAACCGGCGGCGGCTCGGTGTTGCGGCCGCTGAACCGCCAGCGCCTGCGCCAGCGCACGCAGGTGGTTTATTTGCACACCAGTGCGCAGGAGTTGTTTCACCGTCTGCGCAACGACCGCATCCGACCCCTGCTGCAGGTGGATGACCCCTTGCAGCGCTTGCAAGCGTTGTTTGCGCTGCGCGACCCGCTGTACCGCGAGACGGCGCATGTCGTGGTCGAGACCGGCCGGCCGTCGGTGGCCACACTGGTCAACCTGATTCTGATGCAGCTCGAGCTGGCCGCTGGCAGCGACCCCGCGAGCTGAGCTTGGCCGGGATTTTTGTCGGTGGCGCCACCAACAGGAATCGAACCTGTATCTAGCGCTTAGGAGGCGCTCGTTCTGTCCATTGAACTATGGCGGCGCGGGCTGTGCGGATTGTAAGGGGCGACCCTGGGACAGGTGGAACCCAAGACTTCACCGGGCCGGGCCGAGTCGATGGCAGGCGTTTCAGTCGTAGCGCCGGGTGAAGATCAGGTCGACCGCGCTTTCTTCGCCCGCGCGGGCGCGCAGCGTCAGGTGGCGCGAGACGTCGTAGAAAATCGACACCGTGCCCAGGGTGCCGGCCAGCGCGCGTTCGTAGCTCACGTACAGGTCGCGCGAGATGCGCTTGCCCAGCCGCAGCACGGCTGCGCCCAGGCCGGGCGGGCCGTTCGGTGCGGGCTCGCGCAGGCCGATTTCGTCCAGCCCGAGCAGGCCGGCCAGACCGGCGTCGAGCAGGCCGCCGTTGCGCCCCAGCACGGCCAGCGCGGCTTGCTGCAGCACGGCGGCTTGGGCACCGGCGCCGGTGGCTGGGCGGCCCAGCAGCAGCAGGGCGAGCTTTTCGTTATCAGGCAGATCGGGGTTGGCGTACAGCCGCACCAGCGGACGCAGCGCGCTGCCGCTGATCTGCACCCCGACGCGCTGGGCCTGCGCACCGGGGAGCGAACGCAGCGCCAGGATATCGAGCGCCGGGTCGTCGTAGGGCCCGGTAAAACGCAGCCGGCCGGTTTCTATGCCGAGTTGCTGGCCGTAGGCGCGAAAGCTGCCGTCAACCGTGCGCAGTTCGCCGTACACGCGCGGGGTGGGCGCGGCGGCTGTGCTGCGCAGATCGAGCACGCCAGCCAGCCGGGTTTGCAGGCCGCGACCGCGCAGTTCGAATTGTTGACCCAAATCGAGCTCGAGCTGTAAGTCGGTCTGCACCGGTTCGGCGTTCGGGTCGGGTGCTGCGGCGCGGCTGCCGCGGCGCACCACGTCGCGACTCAGGCGGGGGGTGAGTTCGTCGGGTAGCACGAACAGCGCGCTGTCGGCGCTGAGTCTGCCGCGCACGCGCAGTTGCGCGCCGGCGAGCCGGGCGTTCATCTGGCCGCTGAGGCTGAGCCGGCGATCGGGACGGGTGGATACGCGCAACCTGGCGGCTGTGGCCTGCAACTCGATGAAGGGCTGGCGGCGCGCGCCGTCGGCGCTGCGGCGCCAGTGCGCCACGCCGCTGGCTTGCAGGCTGCCGCCGGGCTCTGCGCCGCTTGGCCCTTGCAGGCTCAACTGATCGATGCTGATGCTGTCGCCCACCAGCCGGGCGCGCAAGCGGCCGTCGGAAAATTGAAAACCGTCCAGCAAAGAAACCAGCGTCAAGTGGTCGGCCTGCAGTGTGCCGCTCCAGTCGGGCGCGCCGCGCGTACCGCCGAGCGTGGCTTGCGCCAGCAGCGTGCCGCTCATGCGCCAGCCCGGCGGCGCCAGCACCGACCACGCCGCCAACTGCGGCAGTTGCACGTGAGCGCTACCGCGCAGCGGCGCACTGGCCGGCCAAACCTGCGCGAACGAGAAGCGGCCATCGGTCATGGGTGTGAGGCCAGGCGTGAGTTCGGTGTATAGATCGGCGCTGGCCTGCCCCAGGCGCTGGCTGTCCCAGCGCAGGCGGGCCTGCACCTCTTTGCCCAGCGCGTGTACGCTCAGGCTGGCTTGGCGCACACCGGCCTGCACGCGCTGGCCTTTGGCCGGGTCGGCGTCGGGTGAAAAAATGAGGTCGCCGCTGCGGCGCTGCAGGTGCGCCACCAGGCGCAGTGGGGCGTCTGGCGCCACGGGGAGCAGCACGTCCCAGTGGCCGTCGAACACCAGGTCAGATTGCAGGCCCAGCCGCGCCAGTGTGGCAGCCGGTGCACCGCCCGCGCTGCCCAGGAGCTCAAGCCAAGCCAGCGGCCAAGCGCGCAACTGCCCGCGCGTGTGCAGGGCTTGCGCCTGCCAGCGCAACTGCTCCCAGGACAGGCTGGCAGATTCAGCGGCCGATGCGGTTAATTTGGCGGCCAATTCGGGGTCGGATTCCCATTGCGCCGGTGACAGGGGCGTTTGGCCCCGAATGGCCGGTCGCGGGCGCAGCAGCAACTCGCCGCTGCCGGCGTCGAGCCGCCAGCCGGGCGCCTCGCGGTGCCAGCTCAGCGCCAGTGCGCGCGGGCTTTGCAGGCTCCAGCCGCTGCGGGTTGCGCCGGACAAGGCGCCGTCCAGTTGCAGCAGCAACTGGCTCAGTTCGATCCGGCCGCTGCGCCAGTGCAGGGTGTGCGCGCTGGGCTCATGGCTGGCTTGCACGCGGGCCCGACTGTGCAGCGCGGCGCGCCAGTCGGCCCGCGCGGCGCTGCCGCGCAGATCGAGAGCCAGTTCAGACAGGCTGCCAGCGGCTTGCAGATGCCAGTCACGCAAGGTGATGGCCTCCTGAGCAGCCGTTTGCAGCCGCAGCCGGGGCAGTGTCAGCGTGGCTTGCAGTTGCGGCGCGGCGGGTCGGCGCAGCGCCGCGCGCGGCTGAACGGGCAGCGGGTAGCCCAGCGCACCCAGACCGCCTTGCCACGCCAGCTCGAGTCGGCCGCTGCCCTGGGCGGCCAGGCCGGGTTGGCGCTGCAGCAGCTTGCGCAGCGGCTGGCCCAGCAGCGGCAGGCTTTGCTGGCGCTGCAGCCAGCTCAGCAGGTGTTCGGCCGCGTCGATCTGCACGTGCGCCGTACCGTGGCCGCTGTGGTGCGCCAGCAGGCCCTGCCACTGCGCCTGTGCACCAGGAACTTGCAGCGCGAGGCGGCCGGCAAACTGGCGCGCGGCGCTGTCAAACCGGCCGCTGGCGTCGAGTTGTGCGTCCGTCAGGCGCAGGCGGGCCGAGTGCAAATCAAAGACGCCGTGGCTTGCGGCTTCGGTGGCAGGGCGCCAGCGGCCCAGCAGTTGCAGCTCGCGCAGGCCGGCCAGAGCGGCGCCCCTGGGCTGACGCGCCGCAGGCTGGACGCGGGCGCGCAGATCGACGGCGGGCGGGGTGTCCTTGCCAGCCGCCGCCCTGAGCTGGAAGTGGCCGTCCAAGGCCGCCGGGGCGAGTGTGCTCCAGAGCCGGGCCGGGTTGATGCCCTGGGCCTGGAGTTCGCCCTGCCACTGGCCCAGCGCCCAGGCCGGGCTTGGGTGGGTGGCGGAAAATCGTCCCTCGATCCGCCCAATCAACTGGCCCGCGCCGATCTGCGCTTCGAATTGCGGCACGCGCCAGTGCTCGCCGTGCTGTTCCAGCCTGGCTTGCAGGCTTTGCAGCGGCAGGCGTTGGCGGTCGGCCGGGCCGCTGGCGGCGTTGCTGAGTTGCAGTCGAGCGCGCCAGGCATCGGCTTCGGGTTGCGCGTGCAGCGTGCCCGTGAGTGCCGTGTGAGGCGCTTGCGGCCACAGCGCGGCCAGGTCGAGTTGCTGCGCCGTGGCCTGCACGCGGCGCAGCGGCTGCGCCGCCCAGGGCATGATGTGGGCGCTGGCGAGTAGGGTCGGCGTGCTGGTAGAGGCGTCGCTTTGCGGCCAGACGCGCACGCTGGCTTCTAGCGTGGCGTCCTGCGGGGCCAGTTGACCCGTCAACTGTGCCAGCGCCTGCAGCGCCAGCGTTTGCCCACTGGGGACGTCGGCTTGCAACTGGCCTTGCAGTTCCAGTCGCAGCGGCATGGGCGCGCGTGCGCCCAGGCTGGCTTGCAACTGGTAGCGGCCGGCGGCAACCTGCAGCGACTCCAGCGTCAAGCGGTGTTCGTCGGTCTGGCTGGCCGGGAGGGCGGAGCCGGCGCGCAGATACTGGTAGTGCCCGCGCAGCGCGCGCAGTTGCAGCGCGGTGCTGCGCTCGAGCAGCAGTTCATCGACCGAAAACGGCACACTAAGCGCCAGCGGCAGCAGAAGCGGGGCGGGCGGCTGGCGCGGCTGGGGTGGGCGCTGGTCGATCAGGTGCAGGCGTTCGATGGACAGCCCGTCCAGCCGGGCGTCGCGCCCGAGCACAGCGTCGATCCAAAAATCTGGGCGCAGGCGCAGTTGCAGCGCGCTGGCGCTCAGTTGCAGGCCATTGCGCGACCAGTGCAGCCGCTCTATCGTACCGCCCTGGCGCAGGCTGCCCTGTACGCCTTCAACCGTCAGGGTGCCGCTGTGGGGTGCGTGGTTTTGCATGTAGGCCTGCGTCCACCGCAGGGCCTGCGCCAGCGAGCCGGGCGAAGCGGCCCACAGCCACAGCGCCAGCAGCGCGCTCAGCAGCAGGCCCAGTACAGCGATGGGCAGCCAGATGAGCAGGCGGCACAGAAACAGGGCGAAGGGTTTCAATGGCTGCTCAGGCTGGTCAGGCTGCGGTGGGCGGAGTCAAATTTCAACACAAAAACCGTGTGTTGCAACGGGTTTTCGGCGGCGCGGCGCGCGCGGGTGGGTTCGTGCCCGCTTCGGGCGCTGAGTCGCTGCAAGAGAAATGCCGCATTCCTTGTGGCTTCAGAAGGTGAAGCCGACGTTGAGGTGCAGGCGCAGGCGCCGGGCGTCGGCGCCATAGGCCAGATCGACCTGCAACGGGCCGACCGGGCTGTTGTAGCGCAGGCCGCTGCCCAGACCCCAGCGCGGGCGCAACTGGCCGGGTTGGTTGGCGACCGCGCCGGAATCCAGGAACAGCACGTGTTCCCAGGCGCTGCGCACGCCGTGGCGCCAGATCGGGCGTTGCCACTCCAGGCTGGCCAGCGCGAGGTAGCGGCCTGGGGACACGCTGCCGTCGGCCTGCGGCACGCCGATTTCGCGCAGGCGGTAGCCGCGCACGGTCTGGCCGCCGCCGCTCAGGAACAACTGGGTGGCGGGCACCGGCGCGTCTGGCCGCGCCCACAGCGCACCCGCTTGCAGCCGCAGCACCAGCCGACTGCCGCGCAGCAGCGCGGCAGTCGGCGTTGCGGCGGGGTCCGGGGTGGCGCCAGCCTGATCCAGCGGCCATATCCCCAGCCAGCGCACGTGCGCGCGTACGAAAGGTTTGCGGTCCTGCTGCAGCGTGCTGCCCGCACTCAGTTCGACACCCAGGCCGTCGCCCCGCTCGGGCGCTGGCAGGTCGACAAAGCGGCGGCGGGTCCAGGCGTAATGGGCCGAGAGCGAGAGTTCGGCTGGGGCTGCTGCCGGGCCTATCAGCGCCCGGTTAAGAGTCTGCGCACGGTCGGCTTGCAAAAAGAAGCTGCGCTCTTGGCGGGCGCCATCTTGCGAACGCCCTGCGCGCAGCCGCTGGCTGGTGGTGTTGCTGAACCCGTCGATCTGGCGCTGCGCCTGTGCGGCGACCATCCAGCGCCAACCTCTGGCGTCGACCGGGGCGCTCCATTCGGACGCCAGCGTCTGGTTGCGCTGCTCGAGCTCGATCTTGCTCAGCGCCCGCCAGCCTAGGCCCGGCACCCGGTGGTGCGTGTGTTCGAGCGACAGGCGCGCCCCGTTGTCGGTGCTCAGGCCAGCGCCCAGCACCAGTTTTTGGCGCGGGTGCTCGCGCACCTGCACCAGCACCGGCATGGCCTGCGGGTCGCCGCTCAAGTCCAGTTGGACGAACACGGAGTCAAAGTAGCCGCTGGCGGCCACGCGCTGCTGCGCCGCTTGCATCAGCTCCAGTTGGTATTCGCTGCCTGCGCGCAGGCCGGCCAGCCGCACCAGGTGCTCGACCAGCAGCGGGTCGTAGCGCTGCGCGCCCTGCACCCGCACCGCTCCGATGCGCACCAGCGGCCCGGAGTCGAGTGCGATGTGCAAGTGGGCGCTGTGGCTGGCGGCGTCGATGTCAGCCAGGCTGTTGTCGATGCGCCCGGCAGGAAAGCGCTGTGCGGTCAAGTCGCGCACGGCGGCTATTTTGGCGGCGTCCCAGCCGGCCTGGGTGAACACCGTTCCCGCCGGCAGCGTGGCCTGGCGCACGATCGCTGCGCGTTGCTCGGCCGCTTCGGGCGCGTCAGCAATCGCGCCCATGAAGTAGACCTGGGACGAGGCGATGCGCGTCGGTGGCCCGGCGTCGACCCGAATCGTCACCGTGCCCAGTGGTGCAGCGGCCGGGTCGGCGGCGGCTTGCAGCCCGACTTCGATCTGCGGCGAGAAGTGGCCCAGCGTGCCCAGCAGCTCGCGCAGGTTCTCGGGCGCCAGCGCCAGCAGGCGGGCGAGTTCGGCGCTGTCGAGGTCGGGCAGGGTGCGAAAGTGCTGCAAGGCCAGATGCGGCAGCAAAAACGCGCGCAGCTCGGGTGCGGCTTGCAGTTCGATCTCAAAGCGTGCCGGGGCCGCGGGCTGCGCCAGCGGCTGCGCCAGCGCCCAGGCCGGCAGCAGCCCGGCGCAGGCCAGCCACAGCAGCCGCAAGGTCCGGGTGGTGCCGCGTTGGGTCATGGGTTTGCTTATTTCGACAGCAGTCGCATGGCGTCTTCCAGCCCCTTCAGGCTCAGCGGGACCATGCGCTGCGCCATGAGCCGCTGGACGATGGCTATGCTTTGCCGGTACGGCCAGGCACCCTGGGGTTCTGGGTTGATCCAGGCGAACCGGGGAAAGGCGTGCGTCAGGCGCTGCAGCCACTCGGCGCCGGCTTCTTCGTTGTCGTATTCCACGCTGGCGCCAGGCTGCAAAAGCTCGTACGGGCTCATGGTCGCGTCGCCGACGAAAATCAGCTTGTAGTCCTTGTTGTACGTGCGGATGACGTCCCAGGTCGGAAATTTTTCGGCGTATCGGCGCCGGTTGTTTTTCCACATGAAGTCGTAGACGCAGTTGTGAAAGTAAAAGAACTCCAGGTGCTTGAATTCGCTTTTGACGGCTGAAAACAGCTCCTCGACGCGCTGCACGTGCTCGTCCATGCTGCCGCCCACGTCCATCAGCAGCAGCACTTTAACGTGGTTGTGCCGCTGCGGAATCATTTTGAGGTCTAGCCAGCCGGCGTTGGCGGCACTGGCGCGGATGGTGTCGGGCAGATCGAGTTCGAGTTCGTTGCCCTGGCGCGCAAACTGGCGCAGCCGGCGCAGCGCCACCTTGATCTGGCGCGTGCCGAGTTCTTGCGTGTCGTCGTAGTCGCGGTAGGCGCGTTGCTCCCACACCTTGAGCGCGCTTTTGTTGCGGCTGGCACCGCCCATGCGCACGCCCTGCGGGTTGTGGCCGCTGTGGCCAAAGGGTGAAGTACCGCCGGTGCCGATCCACTTGTTGCCGCCCGCGTGGCGTTCTTTTTGCTCCTCCAGCCGCTTTTGCAGTGTGGCCATCAGCTCGTTCCAGTCCAGCTTGGGCGCGTTGGCTTTTTGTTCATCGGACAAGAGGCGCTGCATCTGCGAGCGCAGCCAGTCGGCCGCAATCGCTTGGCTGAAGTCGGCCCGCAACTCCACGCCCTTGAAGTAGGCGGCAAAGGCGCGGTCGAACTTGTCAAACTGCTTCTCGTCCTTCACCAGCGCGCTGCGCGCCAGGTAATAAAAGTCCTCCATGCTGCAGGCATCGGGGTTGGCCGGGCCGACCACGTCGTGCTGCAAGGCTTCGAGCAAGGTGAGGTATTCCTTCACCGACACCGGCAATTGGGCCGCGCGCAGGGTGTAAAAAAAATCGATCAGCATCGCGATTCTTCTTTTTCTGAACAGGGCGGGGGCGCCATTTCCTGGGGGCGATGGGGGGTGCGCCGTCAGCGGTTGCGCTGATTCATGAACACCAGTCTTTCAAGCAGCGTGCTGTCTTGCTCGTTCTTCAGCAGCGCGCCCACCAGCGGTGCCGTGCCGAGCTGGCCGTCGGCGCTTTGCAGCACCTGCAGCGCAACGTCATCGGCCAGCAGCAGCTTGAGCCAGTCCAGCAGCTCCGAGGTGCTGGGCTTTTTCTTCAGACCGGGCAGGTTGCGCACGTCGTAAAAGGTTTTCAGCGCCACCCTCAGCAGCTCTTGCTTGAGTTGCGGGAAGTGCACCTCGACGATGCGCTGCATGGTCGGCGCATCGGGGAATTTGATGTAGTGAAAAAAGCAGCGGCGCAGAAAAGCGTCGGGCAGCTCTTTTTCGTTGTTGGAGGTGATAAAGACCAGCGGACGGTGCCGTGCGCGCACCAGTTCGCGCGTTTCATAGCAATAGAACTCCATGCGGTCGAGCTCGCGCAGCAAGTCGTTCGGGAACTCGATGTCGGCCTTGTCGATTTCGTCGATCAGCAGGGCGACTGGCTGCTCGGCGGTGAAGGCCTGCCAGAGCACGCCTTTGACGATGTAGTTCCGAATGTCCCGCACTTTTTCTTCGCCCAACTGGCTGTCGCGCAGGCGCGCGACGGCGTCGTATTCGTACAGACCCTGCTGCGCCTTGGTGGTGCTTTTGATGTGCCACTGCAGCAGCGGCAGCTTGAGCGCCTGCGCCACCTCTTCAGCCAGCATGGTTTTGCCGGTGCCGGGTTCGCCCTTGACCAGCAGCGGGCGCTTGAGGGTGACGGCGGCGTTGACCGCCAGCATCAGGTCTGGCGTGGCGACGTAGTTTTCAGAGCCGTGGAATTTCATGGGTCGAAGCGGTGGTGTGGGTGGGAGCGCGCAGCGCAGGCGTTGGGAGTTGGGAGTTGGGCGTTGGGAGTTGGGGAGTTAGGGTAATCGACAGGATGCTGCGAGCAACCCCGTCCATAAAATACCGCACTGATCTTTATCAAACCCGTCTTGATTGTGTCTGCAAAATGAACCTGTCATGGCCCACGATCTTGCGCAGCCTAGCCGCCCTGTGGCTGCTGTCTGGCGCCGCAGGGTTTGCGCAGGCGCAGACCCTCACCGGTGATGTGCGGGCCGGCCAGCAGCGCGCCGAGATGTGCATAGGCTGTCACGGCGTGGTGGGCTACCAGAACAGTTTCCCAGAAATTCACAAAGTACCGAAAATTTCTGGCCAGTCGGCGCCGTACATTGTGAGCTCGCTGCGGGCTTATCAAACCGGTCAGCGCCGACACCCGACCATGCGCGGCATTGCCAGCGCCCTGAGCGAGCAAGAGATGGCCGACTTGGCGGCGTTTTACGCCTCGCACAGCGACAAAAAGGCAGCCGCCGTGCCGCGCAGCGCCAGCGTCGAGGTGGCGGCCCTGCTCGAAAAAGGCGCTTGTATGGTCTGTCATGGGGCCAATTTCAGCCAGCCGATCGAACCCAACACACCCAAGATCGGTGGTCAGCACGCCGATTATCTGTTTGTCGCGCTCAGGGCCTACACCGTCGAGGGCAACCGCGTCGTAGGCCGCGCCAGCCCGGTCATGAGTGGCATTGCCAAACGCTACACGCTGGCCGAGCTGCGCGCCATGGCGGCTTATCTGGCCTCTGTCGAGGGCGAGCTCAGCACCGTGCCGCAGCCGGGTTTTCGCTGATGGGACTTACGCAAAACCGCCATGGCGTTGTTGCAAAGCCTTGTCGTACTGGGTGTACTGTCTGCGGCTTTGCCGCCTAGCCCTGACGGCTTTGCGTAAGTCCTGGCTGATTCGGGCTTTAATCGCGCGTGGCGCGCTGGCGCACCTGCTCAATATAGGCTTGAGCGTCGGGCGGGCGGCCGCTGCGCTGGCTTTGCCACAGCATCTGGCCCAGGCATTCCATCACCTCGTGGTGGGCGGCGTGCAGGTCTTGGCGGCGTGCGCTAAGCAGCTCCACCGCTTGGCGTATACCGGGCGGCTGGTCGATGCTGCATTGTTCGCTGATCGATAAGTGCATCGACAAATGCAGGAAGGGGTTTGGCGCCGTCTCCGGTGTGGTTCCCATGCGCGCCAAGGCGGCATCCAGGTCGGCCAGATCGGCCTGGACCTCGGGGTGCAGGGCGATCCAGTGGCTGGCCAGCGTCTCTAGCGCCTCCATCGGCAGTTGCTGGAGGCTTTTGGCGTAGACGGTGCAGAAAAAGCGCCGCACGTCGGCTTGCGAGGGGTTGAACATGCGTGCATTGTCACGCATACGCATGGGCGCGAGACTGAGCCTTGAGCGAATGCGATCGGTGAATTAGTATGTCTGTTTTCGCTTGGCGCAAAGGAGCCTGATATGCCGGTGGTGGCGGTAGTCAATCCCAAAGGGGGTGTCGGTAAAACCACGCTGTCTACGCAGGTGGCGGGCTATTTTGCCAGCCAGGGCCATGCCGTCATGCTGGGCGATGTCGATCGCCAGCAGTCGGCGCGCCTGTGGCTGCAACTGCGTCCGCCCCAGGCGCGACCGATTCTGTGTTGGGAGGTCGAGCGCGACCACATCGCGCGGCCGCCGCGCCAGGCCACTCACGTGGTGCTCGACACGCCGGCCGGCTTGCGCGGCGGGCGCCTCAAAGACGTGCTGCGCAGCGCCGGCAAGGTGCTGGTGCCCTTGCAGCCGAGTATTTTCGACATGCACGCCACGCGTGCCTTTTTGGATCAGGTGGCCCAATCGCGGCATGCCGACCTGAGCCAGATCGGCATTGTCGGCATGCGGGTCGACGCGCGCACCCTTGCCGCTGACCGCCTGCAAGAATTTGTCGCCGGCCTGGGTTTTCCGGTGCTGGGTTTTTTGCGCGACACGCAAAACTACATTCAACTGGCTGCCCGCGGTCTGACGCTGTTTGACCTCGCGCCCGGGCGGGTCGAAAAAGACTTGCAGCAGTGGCAAGGTCTTTGCGACTGGCTGGAGCGCTGAGGCCAGGCGCGCAGCAGCTGCGCGCCTGGCCGTTCGAGTCCGGCTTGAGCGCTTATTTGGGGCTGGAGCGCGTGATCTGATCGGCTTCGATCCAGCCTTTGAACGCCGGCGTCAGGGAGTCAATGCGCGCGGCGGCGACCGACTGGCTGTGTTGCTGCGAGATCAGTTGATAGGCGTTGCTGCGCAGCAGCCACAGTTCCTGGGGCGAGCGCGCCTGTTCTATCTTCTGGCGCAAACGCTCTGCCTGCGTGTGCGCGCAATCCTCCAGGCAGCGCAGCAAAGCGCTGCGGATGCCGGTCAGCTCCTTCAGGCTTGCAGGCCGGCGCATCACTTGGCGTGTGGCCAGGGTTTTGCGGACAAAGCGTGCCAGGGCGGAAATCAGCATGGGGGCATTCGGATGGGACAACGCAGGTGGCACGGGTGCTGCGGCGGGTCGGATTCAGCTTGCGTTGCTGGCAAAACCGGTTTGTCGCCAGGCCTCGTACACCACCACCGCCACCGCGTTCGACAGGTTCAGGCTGCGCTGGTTGGCCCGCATCGGCAGGCGCAGCCGCTGCGCTGGCGCAAAAAGCGCGTCGAGCTCGGCCGGCAGACCGCGGGTTTCGCAACCGAAAACCAGCCAGTCGCCCGTCCGGAATGAGGCGGCGAAAGCGTTTTCTCGGCCCCGGGTCGTAAAGGCAAACAGCCGCTGCGGGTCCGGCGCCTCGGCGTGCACAAAAGACGTCCAGTCGGCGTGGCGGCGCACGTCGGCGACCTCGTGGTAGTCGAGCCCGGCGCGCCGCAACTGCTTGTCGTCCATGGAAAAGCCCAGCGGTTCGATCAGGTGCAGCGTGCAGCCCGTGTTGGCGCAAAGCCGGATCACGTTGCCGGTGTTGGGCGGGATTTCAGGGGCAACGAGAACGACGTGAAACATGGCGGCAAGGCAGATGCAAGAGGCGCGATGATAGCGCTGCGCAGCCACAGCCACAGCCACAGCCACAGCCACAGCGCACACGCTCAAGGGGTGCGCGCAAACACCAGCGCACTCACGCGCTCGGCGCCGCCTTGGCGCAGCGCCTGGGCCGCGCTGTGCAGCGTCGCTCCGGTGGTGACGACGTCGTCGACCAGCAGCACATGGGCAGCGTGCAGGCGGTCGAGCCGCTGTGGATGGGCAATAAACGCTTGCTGCAGGTTGCGCAGGCGCTGCGCTCGCGGCAACTGGTGCTGATCAGCGGTCTGGCCGACGCGCAGCAGTGCGTCGGCCACCGGCTGGGCCGCTGCGGCGCGCGGTCCAGCGCTGCGCCGGATCGCCTTGACCAGTTCCCAGGCCTGGTTGTAGCCGCGCTGCGCCAGTCGCGCCGGGGTCAGCGGCACGGGCACCAGCAGATTGGCCTGCGCCAGCAGTTGCTGCGCTGGCGGTTGTTGCAGCAGCAGGGCCGCCATCGGCACCGCCCATCCGGCTTCGCCTTGAAACTTGAAGCGGGCGATCAAAGCGTCCCACGGATAGGCGTAATCGACGGCGGCCACGCAGGCGTGCAGTGGCAGTGGGTCCGTTGGGGTCAGGCAAGCGCCACATTGGTCCAGCGCAGCGAACGCCGGTGCATCGGCCAGCGCCAAGGCACAGGTGCGGCAGCGCGGCCGTGGGGCGCCAAAGCGCTGCTCGCAGGCCGGGCAGATGGCTTGCGCCGGCCAGCGGCCGCAGATCTGGCAACTGCTGGGTACGGCGGAGCTCAAACGCTTCCACAACGGGGCAAGAGGCAGGGGGGGCATGGTGTGTCCACGGTATCCTGGGCGGCTGAAATGCGGCAAACTCTACTCTCGAACCCCACACCCCACACCCCACACATGCAAGATCTGATCGGCTACAGCGCCGCTTTCCTGACCACCGTCAGCTTTGTGCCGCAGGCCTGGCAGACTTTCAAGACGCGCGACGTGAGCGGCATCTCACTCGCCATGTACAGCGTCTTCACCGTGGGCGTGGCCTTGTGGCTGGTCTACGGGCTGGTGTTGCAGGCCTGGCCGGTGGTGGCTGCCAATGCGGTCACGCTGACCCTGGCCGCAGCGATATTGCTCATGAAACTGCGTTATCGCAAGCGCTGAATCTCAGGATTGACTCACCAGCTCCAGGTGCTCGACCAGCGGTGCCTGCACGAAAAACGGCCCGACGATGGCGCGCCACTGGGCGAAGGCGGGCGACTGGCGAAAGCCCACTGTGTGGTCTTGCAGCGTGTCCCAGTAGATCAGCAAGAGATAGCGGCCCGGGCTCTCGATGCTGCGCTTGATTTTGTAGCCGTGAAAGCCCTTGGCCTGGGCGATCACGCTGGCTGCGCCGTGGCTGATGGCGGCCTCAAAAGCGCTGGCTTGCGCGGGATCGATGCGGATGTCGGCGTGCTCCAGAATCATGGTCGGGCCTTTGCTTCAGGGTTTGAGGGCGATCCTGCCGGATTTAGGATCATAGGGCCGCTGGCTCGGCGCGCATCGGCAGCGGCGCGTATGCGTTGCCTCCGATCAGGCATGACGCGGGCGTCCAGCACGCGCAGACCGGCTGCACCATGCACCCGCCGGTGCGCCTTTGAGTTCCAGAAAAAAGATGCGATGCTGCCAGAGCCGCGTCACCTGGCTGCGCGACAATCGGGCCTGGAATCGTTTTCAACCTTCAGACCTCGGGAGCGCAAATCACATGAACAACATTCAAACCGTCGGCATCATAGGCTCGGGCACCATGGGCAATGGCATCGCACAGGCCTGTGCTTGCAGCGGCATTCGCGTGGTGTTGGTCGACGTGTCGCAAGCGGCGCTCGACAAAGGACTGGCCACGGTCGCGGCCAGCCTGGAGCGACTGGTCAAGAAAGAAAAAATCAGCGCCACCGAGCGCGCCGCCGCACTGGCGCTGATTCAGGGTTCGACCCAGTACGACGCGCTGAAAAGCGCGCAACTGGTGATTGAGGCAGCGACTGAAAACGAAGCGCTGAAGATCAGCATCTTGCAACAACTCGACGCATTGCTGGCGCCCGAGGTGATCGTGGCGACCAACACCAGCTCGATCAGCATCACCAAGCTGGCCGCTGCCACCCAGCGCGCGGACCGCTTTGTCGGTATGCATTTTTTCAACCCGGTGCCGCTGATGGCGCTGGTGGAAATCATTCGTGGCTTGCAGACCAGCGATGCCACGCATGCCGCTGCCGTGGCGCTGGTCGAAAAGCTGGGTAAAACCCCGATTACGGTGAAGAATGCGCCGGGCTTCGTGGTCAACCGCATCTTGGTGCCCATGATCAACGAGGCCTTCTTTGTGCTGGCCGAGGGCGTTGCCAGCGCCGAAGAGATAGACGCCGGCATGAAGCTGGGCACCAACCAGCCGCTCGGGCCGCTGGCGCTGGCCGACCTGGTCGGGCTCGACGTGTGCCTGGCGGTGATGAATGTCTACATGAGCGAGTTCAACGACGGCAAATACCGCCCCGCCCCGCTGCTCAAGGAGTTGGTGGCGGCCGGCTACCTGGGCCGCAAAACCGGGCGCGGGGTCTACCGCTACTGAGAAGCGCCCCCGGGCTGTTGCGACTCGGATTGCGCCAGATCAAAGCATTCAGGCACCGTCTTTTCACAATGGGTACACGCCTTGTTCAGGAGTACATCATGAGTGCAAGTCCGGTTTCGATCGCCGTTTTTTCTTTTCTCGACGCAGCCCACCGCGAGCTTGGTCAGCAGTTGGTGCAGTTGCGTGCTCTGGTCGATGCCGTCGAGTCCGATGGCATGAGTCTGGCCTCGCGCGCCCAGGCGCAGCGGGTGCTCGACTACTTCAGCGGCGAAGCACGCCAACACCATCTGGACGAGGAGAAGCACATTTTCCCCGCGCTGCTCAGCAGTCAGGATCCAGACATGGTGCAGACCGCCGAGCGTTTGCTGCAAGATCACGGCTGGCTGGAGCAGAACTGGCTGCAAATCGCACCTGCACTCGATGCCGCGAGCAATGGCAGCCAGTGGTTCGACCCGGCGGAGCTGCGCCACGCGCTTGATGTATTCGAGGCGCTCTACCTCGATCACATTTTGCTGGAAGAGACAGTCGCCTTTCCGGAAGCGAAAAAACGCCTGGCTGACCTGAGCACCGTGGGCATGGGGCGCGAAATGGCACGTCGGCGCCTGGGTGTGGTCTGAGAGACGTGCGGCCTATCAGGCCGCATGCTCGTCTTGGCTGTGACGGATATCCGGGGTTTGCAGGTGGTTCAGGTCGCCCCAACTCACCAGGCACAAGCCCTCGGACGACCACAGCAGCCGGTTGATGGCGGCATTGGGCATTTGCCAGCTGCGCGCGGCTTGAATGTCCTGCCGGGTGGCGGCCCGGTACAGGATGTCGAGCACGCCGCCGTGTGCCACCAGCAGCACCTGCTCACCGGGATGACGGGCCGCCAGCGCCGTGACCGTCTGCACCACACGCGCGCGCAGTTGCAGCAGCGATTCGCCTTCGGGGGGCGAAAAGTCGGGTACCCGCTGGCGCCAGGCCAGGGCTTGTTCGGGCCAGCGCAGCTCGAGTTCGGCCCAGGTATGGCCTTCGAAGCGGCCAAAACAGCGTTCGCGCAGGCCTGGGTGTGCGCTGACGCTTTGGCCGCGCAGTTGCGCAACGGCTTGCGCGGTCTGCCTGGCCCGGCTGAGATCGCTGGCGTACAGGGCGGCAATCGGCTCGTCTTGCAGCGCCTGCGCCAGTTGCCGCGCCTGCCATTGGCCGTGTTCATTGAGTTCGACGTCGGTGTGGCCCTGGATGCGGTTGTCGCGGTTCCAGGCGGTTTCGCCGTGACGCACGGCCAGGATGCGGGTAACGTGCATGAAAGACCTCCTTTTTTGCGCCGACGGCGCGCGGCACCGAGCTGATAAAACCACTTTGTGCTTGTGGCTGTGCTTGCTTCTGCCGCTCAATGCTTGGCAGACTGTTTGACGCTGCTCATGCGCCAGCGCGCGCGGGCGCGGCTGGCTTGGTCTATCAGTGCCTGCAGGGCCTCGGGTTGGGTCGCACTGAGCGTCGATTCCAGTTCGTCCAGCGCGGCGCGAAAGCATTTCGACTGCGCCAGCAACTCCTCGCGGTTGGACAGCAAAATGTCGCGCCAGATGCCCGGGTCGCTGGCGGCAATGCGGGTGAAGTCGCGAAACCCGGGGCCCGCCAGCGAGAGAAATTCGTCGCCTTGGCGCTGCCCTTGAATGGCGTTCATGAGAGCAAAAGCGATCAAATGCGGCAGGTGGCTGACGGCGGCGTAAGCTGCGTCGTGTGCCTCGGGCGACATGTGCCTGACCTGGCAACCCAGTGTGCGCCAAAGCTGTTGTGCGCGTTCCAGTTGGGCCGTGAGGGTGCGCTCGATCGGGGTCAGGATGACTTGACGCCCGACAAACAGGTCGGCGTCGGCGTGCTCGACGCCGGCCAGCTCCTTGCCGGCGATCGGGTGCGCCGGCACGAACACGCCGATCTGATCGCGCAGCACGCGCCGCGCGGCATCGACCACCTCGCGCTTGGTCGAACCCACATCCATTACCAGCGTGTTTTTGTTGAGCAGGTGGCGAATCGCCTTCAGACTGGCCTCGGTGGCGGCCACCGGCACCGCCAGCAGCACCAGGTCGGCGCCCGAGACAGCCAGCAAGGCCGACGGCGCTGCAACATCGATCACCCCGAGCAAGCGCGCGCGTTCGGTGGTCGAGGGCGACTTGCTGTAGCCCACCACGCGTTTGACCAGTCCGGCCTTTTTGAGCGCCAGCGCGAAAGAGCCACCCATCAGGCCGCAGCCGATCAGACCGAGTTGATCAAACATAAGACTTTCGCAGTTGCCACGGCGAAGCGCTCATTCGCTCACCGGGTAAGCACCCAGCACCTGGTAGAACGCGCACAGGCTGCGCAATTCTTGCAAGGCAGCAGCGACCTGGGGCTGCGCCGGATGACCGGCGATGTCGATGTAGAAGTAGTATTCCCACTGCCCCGACTTGGCCGGGCGCGATTCAAAGCGCGTCATCGACACGCCGTATTTCTTCAGCGGCACCAGCAGGTCGTGCACCGCGCCAGGCCGGTTCGGCACCGATACCAGCAGGCTGGTGCAGTCTTTGCCGCTGGGCGGCGGCATGGCCAGGGTCTGTGGCAGACAGATGACGGCAAAGCGGGTGCGGTTGTAGGCCTCGTCTTGAATCGCGTGCGCGACGATATGCAGACCGAATTGCGCCGCCGCACGCTCGCTCGCCAGGGCGGCCCAGGCCGGGTGGGTGGTGGCCAGGCGCGCGCCTTCGGCGTTGCTGGAGACGGCGCGGCGTTCGGCCCGCGGCAGGTGCTGCGAGAGCCAGTTCTGGCACTGGGCCAGCGCCTGCGGGTGCGCCAACACCACCTCGATGCCGTCGAGTGCGTTGAGCTGGCGCAGCAGGTTGTGGCGCACCAGCAGGCTGACCTCGCCGACCACGTGCACCGGCGAGCGCAGAAAGAGGTCGAGCGAGCGCGCCACCACGCCTTCGGTGCTGTTTTCCATCCCGACCACGCCGAACTGCGCCGTGCCGGCGGCGGTGGCGTGAAACACCTCGTCGAAATTGGCGCAGTAAATCAGGTT
The DNA here is from genome assembly GCF_014773545.1 of Hydrogenophaga sp. Taxonomy (GTDB): domain Bacteria; phylum Pseudomonadota; class Gammaproteobacteria; order Burkholderiales; family Burkholderiaceae_C; genus Hydrogenophaga. The sequence goes on from NZ_SDDV01000006.1 coordinate 88,440, forward strand.
GGCGGCGCTGCCAAAGAATTCGATCGCCGCCTGTTCGCAGAAGGTGCCCTGGGGCCCGAGCACCGCCACGCGCTGCGGCGCTTCCAGCGCCAGACAGGCCGACATGATTTCGCGCCAGATCGAGACCACGTGCTGGTTCTGCAGCGGGCCGGGGTTGGTGCTGGTGATTTTTTCGATCACCTGCGCCACCCGGTCGGGGCGGAAAAACGGCGTGCCTTCGACTCGTTTGAGCGCACCGACTTGCTCGGCCACGCGCGCGCGCTGGTTCAGCAGCGTGAGCAGTTGCGCATCGAGCGCATCGATCTGCACGCGCAGCGCGGCCAGGGCGTCGGACTGGGTGGGTTGGGTCATGCGGCGCTAAAACGGGTTCAGGCCTGCTGGCGTTCGAAGTCGCGCAGATAGTCCACCAGCGCCTGCACGCCTGGCAGCGGCATGGCGTTGTAGAGGCTGGCGCGCATGCCGCCGACCGATTTGTGGCCCTTGAGCTGCAGCAGGCCGCGCGCCTGGGCGCCGGCCAAAAAGGCGGCGTTGCGCGACTCGTCGCGCAGGAAAAAAGGCACGTTCATGCGCGAGCGGCAGCTCTTATCCACCGGGTTGAAGTAAAACTGCGAGCGGTCGATGCAGTCGTACAGCAGCGCAGCTTTGGCGATATTGCGTTGTTCGACGGCAGCTATGCCGCTGAGCGCGCCTTCGCTCTGGCGCTTGAGCCACTGCAAGGTCAGGCCGGCCATGTAGATGCTGTAGGTGGGCGGCGTGTTGTACATGGAGCTGTTGTCGGCCACGGTTTGATAGTCGAAGGCGCTGGGGCAGATCGGTAGCGCGTGGCCGAGCAGGTCTTCACGCACCACGACCAGCGTCAGGCCGGCCGGGCCCAGGTTTTTCTGCGCGCCACCAAAGGCCAGTCCGACCCGGCTCCAGTCCACCGGGCGCGAGGCCACATGCGACGAAAAATCGATCACCAGCGGAGCCTCGCAGCCCAGCGCCTTGAGGTCGGGCAGTTCGTGGAACTCCACCCCGTGGATGGTCTCGTTGCTGCAGATGTGCAGGTACTGCGCGTCGCGGCTCGGTTGCCAGTGGGCGGGCGAAGGCAGGGTGGTGTGGCCGTCGGCCTCGTTGCTGGCGATCACGGTCGGGGTGGCGTACTTGCGCGCCTGCAGGGCCGACTTCTGGCTCCAACTGCCGGTGAGCACGAAGTCGACCACACCGCCGCGCGAGAGGTTCAGCGGCACGATGGCGTTTTGCGCCAAGCCGCCACCCTGCATGAACAGGATGCGGAAATTTGCCGGCACCGCCAGCAGCTCACGCAGGTCCGCTTCGGTCTGCGCGGCGATGGACATGAATGCCTTGCCGCGGTGGCTCATCTCCATCACGCCCATGCCACTGCCGTGCCAGTCCAGCATTTCAGCGGCCGCCTGCTGCAGCACCTCTTCCGGCATGGCGGCTGGGCCGGCCGAGAAGTTGTAGGGGCGCTGCGTCATTCGATGTCGCCAGCCGCTTCGTCCCCGCCTTCGGCGACTTCAGAGGCGCTGGCGTCGATGTTGGCGTCATTTTCTACGATGCGCTGCAGGCCGCAGAGCTCGGTGCCGGCGTCGAGCGCGATCAGCGTGACACCTTGCGTGGCGCGGCTCATCTCTCGGATCTCGGCCACCCGGGTGCGCACCAGCACACCCTTGTCGGTGATCAGCATGATTTCGTCTTCGCTGCGCACCAGCGTGGCGGCCACCACCTTGCCGTTGCGCTCGCTTTGCTGAATCGCGATCATGCCCTTGGTGCCGCGGCCGTGACGGGTGTACTCGGTGATGGGCGTGCGCTTGCCGTAGCCGTTCTGGGTCGCGGTCAGCACGCTTTGCTGCTCGTCTTCGGCCACCAGCATGGCGATCACGCTTTGGCTGTCTTCTATCGTCATGCCGCGCACGCCGCGCGCGTTGCGGCCCATCGGGCGCACGTCGTTCTCGTCGAAGCGCACCGCCTTGCCGCCGTCGGAAAACAGCATCACGTCGTGGCGGCCGTCGGTCAGCGCAGCGCCAATCAAAATATCGCCCGGATCGAGGTCGACAGCGATGATGCCGGCCTTGCGCGGGTGGCTGAACTCGTCCAGCGACGTTTTCTTGACCGTGCCCATGCGGGTCGCCATGAAGACGAAGCGGTTGACCGGAAAGCTGCGGGCCTCACCGGTCAGCGCCAGCACGACGTTGATTTTCTCGCCTTCTTGCAGCGGGAACATGTTGACGATCGGGCGCCCGCGCGAGCCGCGCGACCCGGCGGGCACCTCCCACACCTTGAGCCAGTAGAGGCGGCCGCGGTTGGAAAAGCACAGGATGTAGTCGTGCGTGTTGGCGATAAAGAGCTGGTCTATCCAGTCGTCTTCCTTGGTGGCGGTGGCTTGTTTGCCGCGACCGCCACGCTTTTGGGCCCGGTATTCGGACAGTGGCTGGCTCTTGATGTAGCCGCTGTGGCTGAGCGTGACCACCATGTCGGTCGGCGTTATCAGGTCTTCGGTGCTGAGGTCGTGCGCGCTGTGCTCGATCTGGCTGCGGCGCGCGCCCAGTTTGGTCTGGCCGAACTCGTTCTTCACGGCCACCAGCTCATCGCTGATGATGGTCGAGACGCGCTCGGGCGTGGCCAGAATGTCGAGCAAGTCGTCGATCACGCCCATCACCTCGCGGTATTCGGCGACGATGCGGTCTTGCTCGAGTCCGGTCAGGCGCTGCAGGCGCATTTGCAAAATCTCTTGCGCCTGCGTCTCCGACAGGCGGTAGCGGCCGTCGCCGCCCATGCCAAAAACCTGCTCCAGCCCGGCTGGCCGGTAGTCGTCGGCGTTGATCAGACCCCCGTCGCTGCGCGTGCGCGTGAGCATTTCGCGCACCAGCGCGCTGTCCCAGGCGCGCGCCATCAGTTCGATCTTGGCCAGCGGCGGTGTGGGCGATTCGCGGATGATGCGGATGAATTCGTCGATGTTGGCCAGCGCCACCGCCAGGCCTTCGAGCACGTGGCCGCGCTCGCGCGCCTTGCGCAGCTCGAACACGGTGCGCCGCGTCACCACCTCGCGCCGGTGCTCCAGGAACACCTGGATCAAATCGAGCAGGTTGCACAGCTTGGGCTGACCGTCGATCAGCGCCACCATGTTGATGCCGAAGGTGTCTTGCAACTGGGTCTGCTTGTACAGGTTGTTGAGCACCACCTCGGGCACCTCGCCGCGCTTGAGTTCGATCACCAGCCGCATGCCCGACTTGTCGGATTCATCCTGAATATGGCTGATGCCTTCGATCTTCTTTTCCTGCACCAGCTCGGCCATGCGCTCTTGCAGGGTTTTCTTGTTGACCTGATAGGGCAGCTCGTCGACGATGATGGACTGGCGCTGGCCACGGTCGATGTCTTCGAAGTGGCATTTGGCGCGCATTACCACCCGGCCGCGCCCCGTGCGGTAGCCGTCTTTGACGCCGCTGACGCCGTAGATGATGCCGGCGGTGGGGAAGTCGGGCGCTGGGATGATTTGCATCAGCTCGTCGATGCTGGCCTGCGGGTTTTGCAGCAGGTGCAAGCAGGCGTCGACCACCTCGTTGAGGTTGTGCGGCGGGATATTGGTCGCCATGCCGACGGCAATGCCAGATGAGCCGTTGACCAGCAGGTTGGGCAGTCGGCTGGGCAGCACCAGCGGCTCTTTTTCGCTGCCGTCGTAGTTGGGGCCGAAGTTGACGGTTTCCTTGTCGATGTCGGCCAACATTTCATGCGCGATCTTGGCCAGCCGGATTTCGGTGTAGCGCATCGCCGCTGCGTTGTCGCCGTCAACCGAGCCGAAGTTGCCCTGGCCGTCGACCAGCATGTGGCGCAGCGAAAAGTCTTGCGCCATGCGAACGATGGTGTCGTAGACCGCGCTGTCGCCGTGCGGGTGGTATTTACCGATCACATCGCCGACGATACGGGCCGACTTTTTGTACGGCCGGTTCCAATCGTTGTTGAGCTCGTGCATGGCAAACAGCACGCGCCTGTGCACCGGTTTCAAGCCGTCGCGCGCATCGGGCAAGGCCCGGCCGACGATCACGCTCATGGCGTAATCAAGGTAGCTGCGCCGCATCTCTTCTTCAAGGCTGATGGGCAAGGTCTCTTTGGCAAACGGTGTCATGCGCGGGTGTGTGTGGTGGCCAAAAAATCAGCCTTTCATTTTAAGGCGGGCGCGGCGTGGTCCAGACAAACGCCGCCTGTTGTTTGTCAGCAACGAAAGACTGCGGTTTGCCACCGATGCAGACGCAGGCCTGCAGACCTGGTTTTTTAGACAACTGATATATGGCACAATGATTCCAGCGTTTGGGTGGTGCTCACTTCAGGCGTCTTGTTGCGCAGGCTTCCTGCGGTCTAACCTAAAGGGAAACCATGAAAAAACTGAACAAAGTGGCCGTGCTGTTTGCGGCCGTGGCGCTGGCCGGCCCGGCACTGGCGAGCCATCATGGTGCTGGCGCTGCTGCAGCCGTGACAGTAAACAACTGGCGCGCGACCGACGGCACGGTCTGGAGAAACGGCACCAACGAGCTGTGCTGGCGCAATGCTGGCTGGACCCCGGCCACCGCTGCCGTCGGCTGCGATGGTGCCATCGTTCCCAAGCCCGCTCCGGCACCCGCTCCGGCACCTGCTCCGGCACCGGTGGCAGTGCCTGCACCCGCTCCGGCACCCGCTCCGGTACCAGCGCCAGTGCCAGTGCCAATCAAGGCCACGTTTGATGCCAATGTTTTCTTCGATTTCGACCGCTCGGTTCTCAGGCCCGAAGGTCGGGCCAAGCTCGATGAGCTGGTGGCCAAGGTGGCCGGCATCAACCTGGAAGTCATCATCGCCGTCGGTCACACCGATTCGATCGGCAGCCTAGCCTATAACCAGGCATTGTCGGTGCGCCGCGCCGACGCGGTGCGGTCTTATCTGGTGCGCAGGGGCATCGACAACGCCCGCATCTACACCGAAGGCAGGGGCGAGACCCAGCCGGTGGCCGATAACGCCACCCGCCAGGGTCGCGCGCAAAACCGGCGCGTGGAAATCGAAGTGGTGGGCACGCGCGCTCCCGCTCGTGCTGCCACACCGGCTCCGGCACGCTGAGTTTCGGTTCGGCGACTGGAAACCGCGCTTCGGCGCGGTTTTTTTTGGATTGCACGCGCCAGCCGCGCCGGTGCGGTCTTCGTGCGTCGGATAATCGCGCCATGAATCCACACCTCAATGCCGACCCGGCCGAGTTGGCCAAATTTTCCGATCTGGCGCACCGCTGGTGGGATCCGCAGGGCGAGTTCAGGCCGCTGCACCAGATCAATCCGCTGCGTCTGGACTGGATCAAGGGTCTGGCGGGTCTGGCCGGCAAGACCGTGCTCGACGTCGGTTGCGGCGGTGGCATTTTGTCCGATGCGATGGCGCGCCAGGGCGCCCGGGTCACCGGCATTGATTTGTCCACCAAGGCGCTGAAAGTGGCCAAGCTGCACGCGCTGGAAGCCAATACCCCGAACGTAAATTACCGCGAGATCAGCGCTGAAGCGCTGGCGCTGGAGCAGGCGGCTGGTTTTGACGTCGTCACCTGCATGGAAATGCTCGAACACGTGCCAGACCCGGCTTCGGTGGTGCAGGCCTGCGCCACGCTGGCCAAGCCTGGCGGCTGGGTGTTCTTCTCGACCATCAACCGCAGTCCCAAGTCATTTCTTTTCGCCATCGTGGCAGCCGAATACCTGTTGCAGTTGCTGCCCAAAGGAACGCACGAATACGGCAAGCTGATCCGCCCGAGCGAATTGGCCGCGCATTGCCGCGCGGCGCAGTTGCAATTGATGCAGACCCGTGGCATGGCGTACAACCCGCTCACGCGCCGCTACTGGCTCAGCCACGACGCCAGTGTGAACTACCTGTTTGCGACCTGCAAGCCATGACAGATGGGGTTGAAGAGCTGCGCCCGTCCATCCTTTGGTGCCGCACCCGCCCGCCTGCAGTCAGCTGGAGCGGGCACGCCTGTGCCACCCGAACATGAATGACACCTTGCTGGTCTGGCCCCTGTTGATGTTGGCCTTGCTGCAGACCGGTTTGCTGGTCTGGCTCTTGCTGCGCCGCCGCGCCGCCGATATCGAACAGCAAGCGCAGCAGCAACACGTGTCGGCGTTGTTGCAACTGCACGGCACGCAAATCGTCCAGCGCGTCGAGCGTGTCGAGGGCGAGTTGCGGCGTGAAATCGGTGATTCGGCGCGCAGCGCGCGACAGGAAATGCTGCAAACCCTGGCCAGTTTTCAGGACCTTCTGAGCCGCCAGGCGGGTGAGGCCACGCGCACGCAAAATGCCCATCTCGATGCCTTGGCCCAGCAACTGCTGCAGCTGCGCGGCACGCTGGGCGATACCCTGACGCTGCAGTTGCAGGCCATCAGCCTGGGCATGGGCCAGCAGGCGGCCGAGGCCACGCGCACGCAAAACGCGCAGATCGACGCTTTTGCCCAGCAGTTGTTGCAACTGCGCGGCACACTGGCCGACACGCTGACGCGCCAGTTGCAGGACATGAGCGAGGGCAACGCACGCCGCCTGAGCGAAATTCGCAGCACGCTGGACGGCCAACTGGCGCAGTTGCAGCAGAACAACGCCGCCAAGCTCGATGAAATGCGCGCCACGGTGGACGAAAAGCTGCAAAGCACGCTGCAAACCCGCTTGGGCGAGAGCTTTCGCCAAGTGGCCGAGCGGCTCGAACAGGTGCACAAGGGTCTGGGTGAGATGCAGACGCTGGCGCAGGGTGTGGGCGATTTGAAGCACCTGCTGAGCAACGTCAAAACCCGCGGCATGTTTGGCGAAGCCCAGTTGGCCGCGCTGCTGGAGCAGGTGTTCGCGCCCGAGCAATACGCCGCCCAGGTGGCCACACGCCCAGGCAGCCGCCACGCGGTCGATTTTGCGCTGCGCCTGCCGGGCCGGGGCGACGACGGCGCGCCCTGCTGGTTGCCGATCGACGCCAAGTTTCCGAATGAAGACTACGAACGGCTGCTGGACGCGCAGCAGCGCGCCGACGCCGACGCCGCCGAGCTGGCCGCGCGCGCGCTCGAGCAGCGCATCCGGCTCGAAGCCAAGAGCATGGCCGAAAAATACCTGGCGCCGCCACACACCACCGACTTCGCCATCCTGTTTTTACCCAGCGAGGGCTTGTACGCCGAGGTGCTGCGCCGCCCCGGCCTGATGGAGTTGTTGCAGCGCGAATGCCGCGTCACCCTGGCCGGGCCAACCACGATGATGGCCATGCTCAATGCCTTGCAAATGGGGTTTCGCACGCTGGCGCTGGAGCGCCGCTCCAGCGAGGTCTGGCAGGTGCTGGGCGCAGTGAAAACCGAATTTGGCAAATTCGGCGAGGTGCTGAGCAAGGTCAAGAGCCAGGCCCAGAGCGTGCTCAACACCATCGACAGCGCGCACACCCGCAGCCGCGCCATGGAGCGTGCGCTCAAAAGCGTCGAAGCCTTGCCAGCTGACCAGGCCAGCGCCGTGTTGCCGCTCCATCCCAACGACACCGAAGGGGTCTGAGGACTGCTTTTGCAAGCCCGGCAAGCCCGGCGAGCGGCCGGAGTATTGTCCCATTCAGGTATGAGCCTGAAGATGTATCAACGGACTTCCCGAGTACGGCTGGATCGTGCAGCGGTTCTGGAACAACGCCGACCCGGCCAAGCGCCCGGTGAAGAACCCGTTCGGCCTCGTCAAGTAAGCCACCAAACTCCGCGCGTCTTGTGCGCGCGGGCCGACATCACGGAGCAATCTCATGAAGATTCCTGCCATGTTTGTGTCGCACGGCGCACCCACATTCGCCGTTGAGCCCGGGCGGGCCGGGCCTTTGCTGCATGCCATTGGCGAGCGCGTGCGCGCGCTGCCGGGACTGCGGGTCATGCTGGTGATCTCACCGCATTGGCGCACAAGCGGGTTGCGCGCTAGCACCTTTGTGCGACCAGGGCGTGCTGCTCATGGGCTCGGGCAGCCTCACCCACAATTTGCACGAGTTTCGTCAGTCTGAGACCGTGGTCACCGAAGACTACGTGCACGAATTCGTGCAATGCGCGCGCCACGCGGTGATGGCCCATGACACGGCGGCACTGTCCGACCTCGGTGGCGCTCCGCACGGCCACAGAGCCCATCCTTCGGACGAACACTACCTGCCGCTGCTGATCGCCAGTGGCGCCAGCGCTGCAGGTGAATCGGTCGAGGTCATCGACGGCGGCGTCACCTATGGCGTGCTTTCAATGGAAGGCTATATTTTTGGCAACTTGCCGGCGGTGACGCCCGCCGTCTGGGTATTCGAACGTTTGAAAAACAAAATGACATCGGAATCCATCATCGTTCAACATCCGCAATGAGGGTGGCATCCACGGCCGTGCCGTCCTGAAAGCTCACTCGATGTTCTGGACTTGCTCGCGCATCTGCTCGATCAGCACCTTCATCGCTACCGCGATGCGGCTGAGCTCCAGATGGGATGACTTCGAGCCCAGGGTGTTGGCTTCGCGGTGCAACTCCTGAATCAGAAAGTCCAGCCGCTTGCCCACCTCGCCCCCCTGGCCGAGCAGTTGCTCGATTTCGCTCAGGTGCGAATCCAATCGGGTCAGCTCTTCGGCCACGTCGATGCGGATCGCAAAAGCGGTGGCCTCGGTCAGGGCGCGTTCTTTGGCTGCGTCGCTGCTGACGCTGTGGCCCAGCGCCGACCCGGTCGTGCCCGCCGTGGCGTCCAGTGCCTCATTCCAGCGCGCCACGAAGCGCAGGCGTTGCTGCGCCACCAGTTGCGGAATCAGTGGCTGGGCGTCGCGTGCGAGCTGGCGCAACTGCGTCAGGCGTTCGCGCAGCATGTGGCACAAGCGCTCACCTTCGCGCGCGCGCGCGTGCAGCAAGTCGCTCAGGGTGGTTTGCGCCAGCGCCAGCAGCAGCGCATGCCATTCGCCCGGGTTGCCGGGCTGGCGCGCGCTCAGTTGCAGTATTTCAGCCACCGACAGCGGCGCTGCCGTGGGTAGCCAGGCAAGCACCTGGTTTTGCAGGTTCAGGAGTTTTTGCAGTTCGTGCGCGCCCGGCGCTCTAAGACCGCCCTCGTTGCTCCCTTCCAGCCAGGCGCGCAGTTCAACCTTGCCGCGCCTGAGCCGGGTGCCCAGCAGTTCGCGCAGCGCGGGCTCGGTGCCACGCAGTTCGTCCGGCAGTTTGAACCCGAGGTCGAGAAAACGGCTGTTGACCGAGCGGATTTCAAGTCCGAGTTGTGCCTGAGGCGCGTGCCTGGGCGCACCGATCTCGCCGTCGCCGGGTATGGCGGACTGGGCCGCGGCGTAGCCGGTCATGCTGTAAACTGCCATTGGTCGGCGCCTTATCAGGTGAGTGGTTCAAAACAAGGTGTTTCGCAATCCACCCGGTTCATTATGTCAAAGGTCAAACCCGCCCCACTGCCGCCCGACACCGTGATTGGCGGCTATCGCATTGTGCGCAAGCTCGCCGCCGGCGGTTTTGGCGTGGTCTACCTCGCGCTTGACACCTCGGGTCAGAAAGTGGCCGTGAAAGAATACCTGCCCTCGTCGCTGGCCGCACGCTCACCGGGCGAATTGCTGCCGGTGGTGGCGCCCGAAAAGCTCTCACTCTACCGCCTGGGCCTCAAGAGCTTTTTCGAAGAAGGCCGGGCGCTGGCGCAGATCTCGCATTCGTCGGTGGTCAGCGTGCTCAACTTCTTTCGCGAGAACGAAACCGTCTACATGGTGATGAACTTCCTGGAAGGCGCCTCCTTGCAGGACTTCATCATCACCGCGCGCGAGCAAAAAAAACAGAAAGTGTTTCGCGAGTCGACCATTCAATCGCTGTATGACGAGGTGCTGCGCGGTCTGCGCATCGTGCACCAGCACAAGATGCTGCACCTGGACATCAAGCCGGCCAATATTTTCATCACCAACGACAACCGCGCCGTGCTGATCGACTTCGGCGCTGCGCGCGAGGTGCTGAGCAAGGAGGGCAATTTCATCCGCCCGATGTACACACCCGGCTTTGCCGCGCCTGAAATGTACCGGCGCGACTCCAGCATGGGGCCGTGGACCGATATTTATGCCATTGGCGCCTGCATTTACGCCAGCATGCAGGGCTACCCGCCGAATGACGCGCCGCAACGCCTGGAAAAAGACCGGCTCTCGCTGGCCTTGTCGCGCTTGCGTGGCGTCTATTCCGACAGCCTGATCGAGGTGGTCGAGTGGTGCATGTCGCTCGATCCGCTGTCGCGTCCGCAGTCGGTGTTTGCGTTGCAAAAAGAGCTCAGCCGCGATACCGAGCGCAGCTACACCAAGCTCACCGTGGCCGAGCGCATGCGGCTGCAATTTGACAATCTGATCACGGACGGCAAGAAGGCGGTCGGTCGAACCACGGTCGAAGGCGGCAAGGTCCGCTGATGAAGTTTTCCGTCTACCAGGTCAGTCGCCAGGGTGGTCGGCCGCGCAACGAAGACCGCATGGGCTACGCCTACACCCGGGAGTCGGGGCTGCTGGTGCTGGCCGACGGCATGGGCGGTCATCCCGACGGGGCGATGGCGGCCCAACTGGCCTTGCAGACTTTTTCGGCCTACTTTCAAAAAACCGCCCACCCCACGGTGCGCGAGGTGCCAGAGTTCCTCTCCAGTGCCACCCTGGCCGCGCACCACCAAATCATTCGCTACGCGGCGGAAAAAGGCATGCTCGATACGCCGCGCACCACCTTGGTGGCGGCGGTGGTCGAACGCAAGCACATGCACTGGGTGCATTGCGGCGACTCGCGCCTGTATCTGGTGCGCAGCGGCGAACTGCTCATCCGCACGCGTGACCACTCATACCTGGAGCAGCAAGCGCTGCTGGGTCGCAACACCCAGCAAGTCAACCGCAACATTTTGTTCACCTGCCTGGGCTCACCGGCCAAGCCGGTGCTGGATATCGGCGGTCCGGTGCACTTGCAGCAGGGGGATCGCGTGCTGCTGTGCTCGGATGGTCTTTGGAGCACGGTCAACGACAAAGAAATCGCCTTCGAGCTGGCCTTGCATCCGCTCGAGCACGCCGTGCCTGAACTGGTCGAGCTCGCCCTCAAGCGCGGTGGGCCGCGCTGCGACAACGTCACCGTGTTGGCAATGGACTGGCAAACGCCGGATGAATTCGAGGCCACGGGCGTGGTCCCGCAAGAGATCGACGAAGGTGTTTTTGCCTCCACCATAGAATCGGGCGAGGCCGACCCGAGTATCGAAGACCTGGACGACGCCGCGATTGAACGCTCGATCGCCGAGATCAACGAGGCGATCCGGCGCACCGCCCAGCGCAATGCCTGAATCCTGAGGTTTGCCCATGACAGAATTGACACGACCCGAGCAACGGGCCGCCGATGCCTTGCGTGCGGTGCGCATCACGCGCGGCTATACCGTGCACGCTGAAGGCTCGGTCTTGATCGAGTTTGGGCGCACGCGCGTGCTGTGCACCGCCTCGGTGGAAGAAAAAGTGCCGCCGCACCAGCGCGGCAGCAAAGCGGGCTGGGTGACGGCCGAATACGGCATGTTGCCGCGCTCCACCCACACCCGCAGCGATCGCGAAGCCGCCAAAGGCAAGCAAAGCGGCCGCACGCAGGAAATTCAGCGCCTGATCGGCCGCTCGCTGCGCGCCGTGTTCGACTTGCAGGCGCTGGGCGAGCGCAGCATCGCGCTCGACTGCGACGTGCTGCAAGCCGACGGCGGCACCCGCACCGCCGCCATCACCGGCGCCTTCGTGGCCGCGCACGATGCCGTCAGCACCTTGCTGGCAGCAGGCAAAATCGCCACTTCGCCGATTCGCGGCCAGGTGGCGGCGGTCTCGGTTGGCCTGTGGCGCGGCACGCCGCTGCTCGATCTGGAGTATGTCGAAGACCAGGCCTGCGACACCGACATGAACGTGGTCATGACCGCCAGTGGCCACTTCGTCGAGGTGCAGGGCACCGCCGAAGGCGCGGCCTTCAGCCGGCGCGAAATGGACGCGCTGCTGGCGCTGGCTGAAAAAGGCGTGGGTGAACTGCTGCTGCTGCAACGCCAGGCGCTGGGCCTGGCATGAGGCTGGTGCTGGCTTCCAACAACGCCGGCAAACTCGCCGAGCTGCAAGCGCTGCTGGCGCCGCTGGGCGTTGAACTGGTGCCCCAAGCCACGCTGGGCATTCCCGAGGCCGCCGAGCCGCACCGCACATTTCTTGAGAATGCGCTGGCCAAGGCGCGCCATGCGGCGCGCTACAGCGGCCTGCCGGCGCTGGCCGACGACGCCGGCCTGTGTGTGGCGGCCTTTGACGGCCAGCCCGGCGTCGATACCGCCGACTACGCGACCCGCTATGGCTACCCCAGGGGCGACGCCCACAACCTGCGTGCCCTGCTGGAACAAATGGCCGCCGTGGCCGACCGGCGCGCCGCGCTGGTCAGCACGCTGGTGGCGCTGCGCAGCGCCGACGACCCGGAGCCGCTGGTGGCCAGCGGCCGTGTCGCCGGCCTGATCACCCGTGCGCCGCTGGGTGCACAGGGTTTTGGCTTTGACCCGGTGCTCTACCTGCCCGAATGCGGTCAAACCTTCGCCCAGTTGCCCGCAGAGCAAAAAAACGCCCGCAGCCACCGTGGCCGGGCTGCGCGGCAGATGATCGAGCTCATGCGCGAGCGCTGGTTCGCGCCCGAAACGCAGCCATGAACGACAACGCAGCGAATCGCAGTGCAGGGCTGGCAAGCGGCGAGCAGCCAAGCGCCGCCGACCCGAACGGCGGCAGCGAGCTTCGGCACTGGATGCGTCCGGGCACCTTGCAACTGCCCAGCCTGCCGCCGCTCTCGCTCTACATCCACCTGCCCTGGTGCCTGAAGAAGTGCCCGTATTGCGACTTCAACTCGCACGTCTGGAGCGCTGGCGGACCGGACGTGCCGCAGACGCGCTACCTGGACGCGCTGCGCGCCGACCTGGAGGCTGCCCTGCCCTTGATCTGGGGCCGCCCGGTGCACAGCGTTTTCATCGGTGGCGGCACCCCCAGCCTGTTCTCGCCCGCCGCCATCGAGCGCCTGCTGAGCGACGTGCGCGCGCGGCTGCGGCTGGACGCCGACGCAGAAATCACCTTAGAGGCCAACCCCGGCACGTTCGAGAAAGACCGCTTTCGCGCCTTTGCCCAAGCCGGGGTGACGCGCTTGTCGATCGGCGTGCAAAGCTTTGACGACACGCATCTGCGGGCATTGGGCCGGGTGCACGACCGCGCCCAGGCGCTGGCGGCGGTACACGAAGCGGCGCAGGTGTTTGAGCACTTCAACCTCGACCTCATGTACGCGCTGCCGGGGCAGACCTTGTCGCAGTGCGAAGCCGATCTGCGCCTGGCGCTGGCGTTGCAGCCGCCGCACCTGTCAATCTACCACCTGACGCTGGAGCCCAATACCTATTTCGCCAAACACCCGCCAGCGCTGCCGCCCGACGACGACGCCTACGCCATGCTGGACCGCTGCGTCGAACTCAGCGCTCAGCACGGGCTGCAACGCTACGAGGTCTCGGCCTACGCCAGTGCCGCTCAGCGCTGCGCGCACAACCTGAACTACTGGCAGTTTGGCGACTACCTGGGCATAGGCGCGGGCGCACACAGCAAGCTCAGTTTTGCCCACCGCGTGCTGCGCCAGACGCGCTGGCGCGAGCCCGGCCCCTATATGGAGCGCGCCCTGGCCGGTCAGTCGGTGGCTCGCAACACCGAGCCATCACGCGCCGATCTGGCGTTTGAATTCATGCTCAATGCGTTGCGGCTGCGCGACGGCTTTTCCCTGCGCACGTTTGGCGAGCGCACCGGCTTGCCGCTGTCGAGCATCGCGAGCGCCCTGGAACGCGCGCAGCAGCAAGGCCTGCTGGCGTGCAGCGATGCGGGCTGGGTGCAACCGAGCGCGCGCGGCTATGATTTTTTGAGCGATTTGCAGGGCATGTTCTTACCCGATTGACAAAAATGGGGGTCAGATTCCAATTTCCCCGACGCTGCGCATGGCGTTTGCATGCGGATTGAAAAAACGGAGCTGTGTTTATGGGTCGATTCATTCCACTCGCGGCCGCCGACGGCTGGACTTTTACCGCCTACGAGGCGCTGCCCGCAGGCACGCCCCGTGCCGGGCTGGTCTTGTTGCAAGAGATTTTTGGCGTCAACTCGCACATCCGCTCGGTCGCCGATGCGTACGCCAGCGCCGGCTACCGGGTGCTGGCACCGTCCACCTTTTCCCGCGTGCAGACCGGCGTCGAGCTCGGCTACACAGAGGCCGACATGGGCCTTGGCTTTGGCCTGAAGACAGCGGTCGATGCCTTGCCCGAGCCGGGTGTGCTGGCCGACATTCAGGCCGCCATTGACCACGTCGGGTCGGCGGGCAAGGTGGGGATCATGGGTTTTTGCTGGGGTGGCCTGTTGAGCTGGCGCGCCGCATGCCGCCTGCAAGGCCTGAGTGCGGCGGTGTGCTACTACGGTGCCGGCATGACGGTGGCCCCCGACGCCCAGTGCCAGCCCAAGGTGGCGGTGCTGGCCCACTTTGGCGACCAAGACCCCTGGATCACACCAGCCAGCGTGGCGGCGTTCCAAGCCGCGCAGCCTGCGGTGCAGGTGCAGGTCTACTCGGCTCAGCACGGTTTCAACTGCGATCAGCGTGCATCGTTCGACGCGGGCGCGGCGCAGCTTGCGCGCGAGCGCACGCTGGCCTTCTGGGCGCAGCATCTGCAAGCCTGAATCCGGCGCCCGCCTCATGCACGTCGCGATACTCGGTGCGGGCATCATTGGCGTCAGCACGGCCTGGCATTTGCTGCAACGCGGGCACAGCGTCACCGTGGTCGAGCGCCAGAGCGACGCGGCGCTGGAGACCAGCTTTGCCAATGCCGCGCAGATCTCGGTGGGTTACTGTGAGCCCTGGGCCAACCGCCAAGCGCCGCTCAAGGCGCTGCGCTGGATGCTCAGCAGCACGGCGCCCTTGCTGCTTCGCCCGCAGTTTGATCCGGCCCAGTGGCGCTGGTGCTGGCAGTTTCTGCGCCAGTGCAACGACGCCGCGTTCGAGCGCAACGTGCGGCAACTGGTGGCCCTGGGCGCGTACAGCCACGCCGCGCTGCATGAAATGGTGGCGCAAACCGGCATCGAGTACCACCGGCTGCAGCGCGGCATTGCGCACTACTTTACCGATCAGCAATCGTTTGACGCCGCCGCTGCAGGTGCTGCCCTGATGCGGCGTTTTGGCGTGCAGCGGCAACTGCTCAGCCGCGCTGAACTGCTGCACATTGAACCCGCCCTGCTATCTTTCGGCTCTCATATCGTCGGCGGCAGCTACACCGCCAGCGACGAAACCGGCGATGCGCGCGTGTTCACGCAACAACTGGCCGCTTTGTGCGCCCAGGGTGGTGCGCAACTGCTGTATGGCCACCAGGTGCAGCGGCTGCAGGTCCAGGCGGGTGAGCTCAGGCAGGTGCAGTTGCGCGTGCAGGCCAGCGGCGCGCTTATCAGCCTGCAGGCCGACGCCTTTGTGCTGGCCTGCGGCGCCTACAGCAGCGCCCTGCTGCAATCGGTCGGGCAGCGCGTGCCGATCTACCCTGGCAAAGGCTACAGCGCCACGCTGGCGCTGCGGCGCCCGGAACGCGCGCCCAGCGTCAGCCTGATCGACGATCCATGCAAAATTGCCGTTTCGCGTCTGGGCGATCAATTGCGGGTGGCCGGCACCATAGAGTTGGGCGGCTTTGACCTGGCGCTGCACACGCCACTGGCCAAAAAGCGCTGCGCCTTGCTGCTGCGCCGGATCGAACAGGTCTTTCCGGGCGTGGCCGACACCCGCAGTCCCGAGCAAGGGGGCGAGCCGCAGTTCTGGTGCGGCCTGCGTCCGGCTACCCCGACCAACATACCGCTGATCGGCCGCACCCGCGTCGGCAAGCTCTGGATCAACGCCGGCCACGGCACGCTGGGCTGGACGCATGGCGCGGGCTCAGGCAAGGCACTGGCCGAACTCATCAGCGGGGTAAAACCAGCTTTGAATTTCGAATTCTCCGTCTAGATTTCACCCATGTCGATTGCCCGCTCCAGCAGCCACCAAGCCGGTCCACCCTCTTTTTCGACGCAGGAATTTCGCGCCTCGCTGGGCATGTTTGCCACCGGCGTGACCATCGTTACCGCGCGCAGCGCCAGCGGGGCACCGATCGGCCTGACCGCCAATTCGTTCAACGCGGTTTCGCTGCAGCCGCCGCTGGTGCTCTGGAGCCTGCGGCGCAGCGCCGGTTCGATGGCTGCGTTCTCCAACGGTCTGCACTACGCCATCAACGTGCTGGCGGCCGACCAGCAGGCGCTGGCCGAGCGTTTTGCTGCGCGCGATGGCGAGCGCTGGGCCGGTGTGGACTACCAAGACGGCAGCCACGGCGCGCCGCTGCTCGGCGGCGTGGTCGCCACGTTCGAGTGCTTCAACCGCAGCCAGTACACCGAGGGCGACCACGTCATCTTCGTGGGCGAAGTCGAGCATTGCAGCCACCGCCCCAACGCCTCGCCGCTGCTGTTTCATGGCGGCCGCTTCTACGTCGAGCACCCGCTGTGACCCGGCGCTCAGCAAGCAGCAGCGAAAATCGGCGCATGAAGATTCAGCTCCTGAGTGACTTGCACCTCGAGGCCAACACCCGTTTCGTTGCCACCCCGGCCGCGCAGGCCGATCTGTTGGTGCTGGCGGGCGACATCGGCTCTTACCAGCGGCGCAAAGACGCCAGCGTGATGGCCGAGCCCGATTGGGGTCTGCGACGGTTTTCCCCGCTGCCCCAGTACGCCGGCTGGCCGGTGCCGGTGCTGTACGTGCCGGGCAACCACGAATACGACGCCCTCGATCTGGATTGGGCGCAGCGGCGTCTGCGCCAGACCTGCGAGCGACTGGGCATCCAGTGGCTCGAGCGCCAGACGCTGTGCGTCGGCGGCGTGCGCTTTGTTGGCAGCACGCTCTGGAGCGACTTTGACGCGCTGGCGCAGCGAGCGCCGGCGCGCCCGCGCGCGCGCGCGGCCCGGGCCGCTGCCACAGTGCAAGCGACCGATGCTGCCACGCAGCCGCTGCAGCAACGTGAAAAAGCCATGCGGGCGGCCAATTTCTACCTCGTCAAAATGGCCGCTCAGCGCCACGGCCGCCTGTTTGACGCCCAGGCCATGCGCGTGCTGGCATTGGAGTGCCAGCACTGGTTGCGCGCCACCCTCGCGCAGCCGTTTGACGGTCCGACCGTGGTGGTGACGCATTTTGCCCCGACGCTGCACAGCGCCGACCCACGCTACGCACTGGGCCCCGCAACGGCGGGTTTTTGCAACGCGCTGGACGATTTGTTGCCGCTGGCCGACCTCTGGCTGCACGGCCATTTGCACTGTCCGACCGATCTGCAACTGGGCCGCTGCCACCTGGTGGCCAACCCACTTGGCTTTTCCGACAAGCAAGAGCAGCAGGCTTTTTTGGCGCAGCAGGTGATCGAGCTGCGCGCACCGGAGTTCGAGCGCCGAACCACAGAGACGCCTTGCACAGCGCCGTCGCTGGCGCCTGGGGTGTCTATAATCGAGTCCGAGTTTATAAGGCCTGCATCCGCCGGGCCCGACCCATACAGGCCGGGTTCGGCCACCCCCTGAGGACAACATGAGCGCTCCCAAGCAAGACCCCCATACCGCCCCGGCCAAGACATCCGTCCAGATGATGTGGCTGGCGATCCTTGCCTTCGTGATTCCGCTCTCCATCATCATGGGCCTGGTCTACTTCGTCACCCTGACCGACCGACCGGCCGCCGGCGTCGTGGATGCGGAATTGGCCACGGCACAGCGCATCGCGCCGGTGGCGCGTGTGGCCATGCGCGACGCCCAACGCGTGCTGCAGACCGGAGACTTCGTCTACAGGGCGCAGTGCATGGTCTGCCATGACGCCGGACTGGCCGGGGCACCTAAATTTGGCGACGCCGCCGCCTGGTCTGGTCGCATCGCCACCGGCTTCGAGGCTTTGATGGTCTCGGTGCTGCAGGGCAAAGGTACCATGGGTGCGCAGTCCGGTGGCGCTTTCAGTGACTTCGAGCTCGCCCGTGCGACGGTGTATCTGCTCAACGCCTCTGGCGGCAGCTTCCCAGAGCCGCAGGCGCCGGCTGGTGCGCCGGCGGCAGCGGTGACTGCGCCCGCCGTCGCACCAGCCGCAGCAGCCGCACCTGCAGCGCCCGCTGCCGCAGCAGTGCCCGCAGCGGCAGCCGTCACGGTGGCGTCGGTCGGTGCGGCGGTTTACCAGCAGTCGTGCACCGTGTGCCATGCCGCCGGCATTGCCGGTGCGCCCAAATCGGGCGACCGGACCGCCTGGGCTGGGCGCCTGGGTCTGGGTGTCGAAGGACTGACCGCCAGCGTCCTGCGCGGCAAAGGCATCATGCCGCCCCGAGGGGGCTCGACGGCATCGGACGCCGACATCAAGGCATCGGTGCAGTACATGCTGGACGCCCTCAAGTAAGGCGGCCTGCAGCCAGTCCAAAAGGCCGTCCGAGACGGCCTTTTGTCATTTATCCGCCGCGCCGTTGCTGCTTCGGTCTGCGCGGTCGTCTTGTCTGCTGTGCGGGCTTTTGACGTAGCCAAACAGGGTAGGCAACTCAGCCGCACCAACCGCCTCGGGCCGCCAGCGACCCGCTTGCACCGCATCGGCCGCCAGCGCCATATCGGCGCTGTGGACCAGGCCCAGACCCAGATCGCTCAGCAGATAGAGCCAACCCGCCTCGTCGAGCAAGCATTTGTGCACCGTGGCCACGGCGCCGGTGTGGCTTAGCACGCAGCCATCGGGCTGCAAGCGCCAGATGTAGGGCGTCGCTTCCAGCTCCACGTAGACCCGCTGCGGCCCGTTCTGGAAATACCACTGCCCGGCGGCGTCGGCGGCGTAGTTGCGCTGGATGAACGCAATCAACTTTTCGTGCTGCAGCCGCGTCCCTTTGCTGGCGGGGCTGGCTGCACCCGCTGCGCCGGTGAATGCGCCGCTGGCTTGGGCGTGTGCGTCGCGCAGATACCAGTGGCCGTTGCGATCGAGCCCAAGCCAGCCGCAGCAGTGCGGCACAGCAGGCCATTTGATCAATGCCGCCTTGACGATGTCGTCCATGAAAAACCTCATAACTGCGCCAGCAGCCAGCGGCCCACCGCCTGCGGCATAGCGAGTGTGTGAGCAGGCAAGGCGGGAAAGCCCACGTGTCCGCCCTGATCGGGTTGCCACAGTGTGACGCAAGAGGCTACGTCCTGCGCCCGAGGCAGTGATGCAGCGGGAACAAAAGGGTCATTGCGCGCATTCAGCGCCAGCGCCGGCACCCGAATGCAGGCCAGCAGCGGTTTGGCCGCAGCGCGCGTCCAATAATCCTAAATCCGGCAGTTGACCGCGCAGTTTGCGCTGGAAACGCCCAGGAACACACACTCATTTGACCACGAAGGCACTCACCTGCTGGGTGAGAGCGCTACGCACCCGATTGAGCCGCCCTGGGGCGCGTCCAACTGCCGGATTTAGGATCATCCCGCTCTTGACACGCAATCCAGCGCCTTGATTTTGCTGGATTCCCGTCTTTGCGGGAATGACGAAAACAGGATGTACAGCAGTGCCCATCGGTCTTGTTGCGAGACAATCGGCTGCCATGAAGCTGCGTTCACTGTCCGAACTCAAGTCGCTGCAAAAAGTGCTCGCCAGGCAGGCCGTCGCCCCGTCGCCAGCGCGTGCGCAGCCACAGGGCGCCCAGCCTGAGCCCGTCTCTTTCCCCCAAAGCGTAGGCCCGGTGCAAGCCCTGACGGCGACGCAGCGCGTGCAGCGCGCGCCGCCGCGCCGATCAGCGCTGCCGCTGCCGCGCCCGCGCGACCCCGCCCAGGTGCAAGACGCCGCGCTGTCGGACGCGTTCGAGCCAAAAGCCCTGCTGCACGACGGCGCGTCGCTGGGCTTTGTGCGCCCCGGCCAGAGCCCGGACCTGCTGCGCAAACTGCGCGCCGGGCACTGGAACATTCAGCGCCGTCTGGACTTGCACGGCCTGCACAGCGACGAAGCGCGCCTGGCTCTGCACCAGTTCATCCAGCAGGCGCAGCAACACGGGCTGCGCTGCGTGCAGGTGGTGCATGGCAAAGGTTTGGGCTCGCCCGGTGGCACACCGGTGCTAAAACTGCGGGTGCCGCGCTGGTTGGCGCAGAAAAACGAGGTACTGGCTTTTGCATCGGCGCGCCCGGCACAAGGCGGCAGCGGCGCCGTGCTGGTGCTGCTGCGTTAAGCTTCGACCGTGTGGCGCATCCAGTCAGCGGTCTTGAAAAAGCTCGCGTTGAGTCCGAGCCGCCATTCGTCAGGCACGCCGGTCTCGCCCATGGCCTGATCCATGCAGGCCAGCCACTGATCGCGCTCCCGAATGCCAAAACGGCGTGACGGGCGTGATGGAGGTTTCGCTCCCAGGCATGGGAAAAACCGTTCAGACCGCGGCGCGGCGCAAGGTTTCTATCACCGGCGTGTTGAGCACGCTGCGCAGGCCCCACCAGCCGGCCGCCAGCGCCAGCAGGGCACCCGCCAGACCGCCCGCCAGCGGCACCAGCGGCGAGGGTTTCCAGGCAAATTCAAACACGTAGTGCGCCAGCGCCCAACCCACCCCCATCGCCAGCAGCGAAGCCAGCACACCGGCGAGCAGACCCACACCCAGCAGTTCGATGCGCTGCACCCGGCGCAACAAGGCTGAACTGGCGCCGACGGCGCGCAAAATGGCAAATTCGCGCGCACGCTCGGCGCGCGTGGCGGTGATGGCGGCCAGCAGCACCACCAACCCGGCCGCCAGCGTGAACACAAACAGGAATTCGACCGCTCCTATTACCTGCGCCAGTACACGTTGCACCTGGGCGATGGTCTGGCTGGTATCGACGTGGGTGATGTTGGGAAACTGGCGCACCAGCTCGTTGTCGAACTGCGGCCGATCGGCTGGCGCCCGAAAGGCGCTGATGTAGGTAAACGGCACATCGGGCAGCTGCGTCAGCGGGAAAACGACGAAGAAGTTGACCCGCATCGAACTCCAGTCGACCCGGCGCAGGCTGGTCACGCGCCCGTGCGTGAGCTGCCCGGCAATGTCGAAGCTGAGCCGGTCGCCCAGTTCGAGGCCCAGTTCTTCGGCCAGCCCCTCTTCCACGCTGACCGCGTCGGCCTCGTGGCTGCGCCATTGCCCCGCCAGCACCGGGTTGTGCGGCGGCACGCTGGAGCTGTTGGAGAGGTTGAATTCGCGTGCCACCAGACGCTGGGCGCGGTCGCTGCTGAAGTCTTCGGGCTGAATGGGCCGGTCGTTGATGGCAATCAGTCGACCGCGAAACATGGGATACCAATCAAAGTGCTGTACCCCGGCCTGGCGCAAGGCCTGCTGGAAGTCCGGGCCCTGCTCGGGCTGCACGTTGATGACGAAGCGGTTCGGCGCGTCTGCGGGCGTGGCGCTGCGCCAACTGTCGATCAAGTCGGTGCGCAGCAACACCAGCAGCACCAAGGCAAGCAAGCCCAGCGCCAGCGCGCTGATCTGCAACACCGCGTAGGCCGGACGCGCGGCCAACTGGCGCGTGGCCATGACCAGCGCGGTCGGTGCGCTGACTTCGTTGACGCTGGCACGCAGCAAGCGCACCGCGCCGTAACCGACCAAAGCGAACAGCAAGGCCGCTGCGGCAAACCCGCCGACCGCTATCGCACCCAGCACCAGGTCGCGACTGACCAGCAGCAGCAGCGCGGCAAAACCGAGCAGGCCCAGACCGAGCACCGCCAGCGTGGCCGGCTTGATCTGCCCCAGGTCGCGCCGGATCACGCGCAGCGGCGGCACCCGCGCCAACTGCAACACCGGCGGCAGTCCAAAAGCCAGCAGCAGCGTCAGCCCCATGCCCAAGCCCAGCGCCAGCGGCGCCAGGCCGGGCGGGGGTAGCGCGGTTTGCACCAACCCGGCGAGCAAGAGCACGAATACATGGTGCGCCAGATAGCCCAGCAGCAGCCCGAGCGCGCTGGCAAACAGGCCGGCCAGCGCAAATTCAAAGGTGTAGGCGCGCGCCATGGTGGCCTGTGACAGACCGAGCACGCGCAGCATGGCGCAGTCGTCCAGGTGGCGCTGGGCAAAGCCGCGCGCGGCGATCGCCACCGCTACTGCGCTCAATAGTGCGGCCAGCAAGGCCACCAGATTGAGAAATTTTTCTGCCCGCTCGAACGTCTGCTGCATCTCGGGCCGCCCGCTCTCGAGCGACTCCAGCCGCATGCCACGCACAGCGCCTGACTCGATTTCGGTCTGCGCCCACTGAACGAAACGCGCCACCGCCGCCGCGTCTCCCGCTACCGCCAGCCGGTGATTCAGGCGGCTGGCCGGCTGCACCAGGCCGGTGCTCGGCAGGTCGGCGGTGTTTATCATGACGCGCGGCGCAAAGCTCATGAAACCACCGCCGCGGTCGGGCTCGAGCACGATGACGCGCTCGATCGTCAGCGTCGCATCGCCCAGCAGCAGCGGCTGGCCCATGCGCAGCTCCAGTGCCTGCAGCAGCGCGGCGTCGACCCAGACACTGCCGGGCGCAGGCACATCGCGCGTCTGGACATCGGGCGCCTGCGCCGATGCCGCCACGCGCAGGTTGCCGCGCAAGGGGTAGCCCGCCTCCACCGCCTTGAGCGCCACCAGGCGCGCCGCACCACCGGCTTCGTCCGGTGCCCGGCCCATGGTCGGAAAGGTCAGCGTCTGCGCGGTTTGCAAGCCAAGCGCCTGCGCCTGTTGCACAAATGAGGCCGGCGGCGCATGGTCGCTGCCCAGCACGGCGTCGCCGCCCAGCAGCGCACTGGCGTCGCGGCTGAGGCCGGCGTGCAGCCGGTCAGCAAAAAATCCGACCGCCGTCAGGGCCGCCACTGCCAGCGTCACCGCCAACAGCAGCAGGTGCAGCTCACCGGCCCGCCAGTCGCGCCGCAGCGAGCGCCAGCCCAGGGTCCAGAATCGAATCGGCAAGGCGGCGGCGGAAAACGCGGCCGGGGTGGATACGGGTTCGAGAGTCATGGTTGCCGCATTGGAGCAGAAAATTGCGGCTTCGGTTCGTCAAGGGCCGCGCAGTTGTCATCCCGCACAGCGCATTCGCTGCGGCTGACATATTCGTAATGCAGGCGACAGCTGCGCGTCGACCCGGGAGCCGCAGAATGCTGCCACCCCAACCGGCAACCGCAGGAGCCACCCGTGACAACCCGAACTTTCAGCTCGACCGCCTGGCGCGCACTCATCGCGTGCCTGCTGGCTGCGCCGCTGGCCTTGCAAGCGCAAGACAGCGCCACGCAACCCGCAGTCGACTGGCGCAGCGCCAACGACACGGTTGGCCAGTTCAAGCGCGGCCATGCCGACGTGCTGCGCTGGGAACTGGCCCATCTGCCACCTCCAGCGGTGGCCGCCCAAACACCCGCCGAGCTGCGCTTGCTCAGCGCTGAAGACGCGGTGCGTCAGGCCTGGCGCTCCCAGCCCAAGCTGGCAACGGCGCTGGCGCGGCTGGGGCCACAGGCGCAAAAGCACATCGCTGCCGGGCAGTGGATCGACCTCGACCCCAGCCTGTTTGTGCGCATCCACGATGCCGATGAGGTGCTGAAAACCGCTGTGCAGGCGCGCAAAGTCTGGCTGCAGGCGGTCGCCGCGCAACAGGTGGTGCACCAGCGGCAGCAAGGCCTGCAAGCCGCGCAAGCCGGCAACGAACTGGGGCGGCGCATGGTCAGCGTGGGCAATTGGAGCGCCTTGCAGCGCAGCCAGGTGCAGTTGGCCGAATCGGTGGCGCAGATGGACTTGACCCGTGCGCGCTACGCCGCCGCGCTGGCGCAGGCCGATTTGCTGCGTCTGCTCCAACTCAGCGGCGTCCACGCGGCAGTGGAATTGCCCGAGCAGCTACCTGGCGCGGCGCTGCCGGCGCTGTCGCAGGAACAGGTGCAACGGCGGCTAGAGGCACTGCGGGCACAACTGCCGCGCGCCGAAGGCTTGCGCGCGCGTGCCGATGCGCAGCTCGCGCTGACGGCCTATCAGGCCAGTCAGGCCGTGCTGCACGCCAGCCAGAATGAGGTTTTGACGCTGCAGCAGTTCATCACCGAGCAGACCGTGCTGCACTACAACGGCATGCTCAAAAGCGTCTGGGACCTGTTGGGACAAGCACGCATGCAGTCGCAAGCGGTGATCGATGCCATCGAGACGCAGCGCGATTTTTTGCTCGCCGAGACCGACCTGCAATGGGTGTTGCAGGGCGGAGCGCCCGCGTATTTCGTCTCTCTCGCTGATGCCGGCGCAGACGCCGCCGCCCCCGGACATTTTAAAGGATGGTTGCCATGAACCCAATCAAATCGAGACGTCAATTCTTCGCCGGTGCAGCCGCTGGTGTGGCCGGCCTGGCGGTGGCGCGTTCTGCGCTGGCCGGCCTGCCCGAACCAGCCCTCCAGACCTCCAGCAACACCGCCGCCCCTGTGCTGCCCCACAGCGGCAGGCCGTACCACCCGGTCGTCACCCTCAACGGCTGGACGCTGCCTTGGCGCATGAAAGACGGCGTGAAAGAATTTCACCTGGTGGCCGAGCCGGTGGTGCGCGAAGTCAGCCCCGGCTTCGTCGTCAACATGTGGGGCTACAACGGGCAGAGCCCGGGTCCGACGATAGAGGTGGTCGAAGGCGACCGGGTACGTTTGTTCGTCAGCAACCAACTGCCCGAACCCACCAGCGTGCACTGGCACGGGCAGCGCCTGCCGGCCGGCATGGACGGCGTAGCCGGCCTGAACCAAGCGTCCATACCGGTCGGCAAGACCTTTGTCTACGAATTCCAGGCGCGCCGTCCCGGCACCTTCATGTACCACCCGCACGCCGACGAAATGGTGCAAATGGCCATGGGCATGCACGGTTTTTGGGTCACGCACCCAAAAACCAGCCACCCCTACATCAGCGAAGTGCAGCGCGACTTTTGCTTCCTGCTCAACGCCTTCGACGTCGAACCCGGCAGCAAGACGCCGCGCGTCAACACCATGCTCGACTTCAACATCTGGTGCTGGAACAGCCGCATCTTCCCCGGCATCGACAGCTTGAACGTGCGCCACAACGACCGGGTGCGCATCCGCATCGGCAACCTCACCATGACCAACCACCCGATCCACCTGCACGGCCACGAGTTCGAGGTGACCGGCACCGACGGCGGCCCCACGCCGCCGCTCAGCCGCTGGCCCGAAGTCACGGCCGACATCGCGGTCGGTCAGATGCGCCAGCTCGAATTCCAAGCCACCGAGGAAGGCGACTGGGCCATTCACTGCCACAAGAGCCACCACACCATGAACGCCATGGGGCACGACGTGCCAACCATGATTGGCGTCGACCACCGTGGCCTGATCCAGAAAATCCAGCAACTGGTGCCCGACTACATGATGATGGGCGAGCGCGGCATGTACGACATGAAGCAAATGCAAATGCCGCTGCCCGACAACACCGCACCCATGATGAGCGGCCAGGGCCAGTTTGGTCCGATCGGCATGGGCGGCATGTTGAGCGTGCTCAAAGTACGCAAAGACCAAAAACCCGGCGATTACAGCGACCCCGGCCCCTACCGTTTTCCGGCTGGCACGGTGGCGCGTGAATGGCAAGGCAGCACCCCCGCGCCGGCACGCGCGCCGCAACACGCCAGCGCACCGGCGGCGGCCAGCGTGGTCAAGCCGCGGGGCACGGGCCCACATCACTGATGCCGGAGCGCCACGCGCGGGCTGACCTTGACTTGACTTGACTGGAGCATATATGACCCGGATCAGAATCTGTTTCGCCGCCGCCTTGCTGGCCGCCAGTGCCGGCGCGCTGGCGCACGGCCCGCAAGGCCATATGCCAGAACGCGCTGCTGCGCCGGCGCAACAAAAGCCCTGGGGAATCGCAGGCCAGACCGACAGCGTGGCGCGGACGGTGGAAATCCGCATGACCGACGATATGCGCTTTACGCCAGCCAGCGTGGCGGTCAAGTACGGCGAAACGGTCCACTTCTTGCTGTACAACGATGGAAAAATCACGCACGAAATGGTGCTGGGCACGCCACAGGAACTGCGCGCGCATGCCGCCTTGATGAAAAAATTTCCCGGCATGGCGCACGATGAACCCTATATGGCGCACGTGGAGCCTGGCCAGCGCGGCGAAATCGTCTGGACCTTTAACCGGGCGGGCGAATTTGACTTTGCCTGCTTGTTGCCCGGTCACTTTGAAGCCGGCATGGTGGGCCGCATCCAGGTGCTGGCAGCGGCGCCGGCCCAGCCGGCAAGCACCGACAGCGCTGCCGTTGCGGACATGACCGAGGGCGAGATCCGCCGCATCGACAAAGTCGGGGGGAAAATCACCATCCGGCACGGCGAGATCAAACACCTGGACATGCCACCCATGACCATGGTTTTCACGGCCAAAGACAAAACCCTGCTCGATCGGGTTCAAGTCGGTCAGCGGGTGCGCTTTCAGGTCGAGCAAGAAGCCGGGGTGCTGCTGGTGACGGCAATCGAGCCCGCCAACTAGCGTGGTGGTGCGCGCTTGATGAGGCAAATAAAACCAATGGATTTTTTCCCCTGATCAGGCGCAAACCAAAACCATCCTCCCGTTCGGGCTGCTTGCGGCGTTGAAACTGACACTTTTGTCATGTGCGCGTCATGTTTTTCCCCAGGCCGGGTGGCCACAATCGATTCGAATGCGAGCGGCTGGCGGTCTGCTTGCAGCCCACACATCGACCCACCGTCCTGCAAGGAAATGCCATGTCTTATTGGAAACAAACCCTGATCGGTTTGACCTTTGTCGGCGCCGCGTTCGGGGCCACCGCCCAGACGCCGCCACCCGCTGCGGCACCGGGCGCAGCGCAGCCGGCCGACGATGCCGGCGTGGCCGCGCGTCTGGCGCGCATGGATCAACACATGACCGCCATGCAGGACTTGCGCACCCGCATGGCTGGCGCCAAAACCCCGGCGCAACGTGAGGCGCTGTGGGCCGAGCACAGCAGACTGATGCAAGAAGGCATGACCCTAATGGGCGGCATGGGGCCGGGCGGCAGGGGCATGGGTATGGGCATGGGCGGCATGGGCATGGGCGGCATGGGTATGCGCGGCGGCCCGGGCGCTTCGCTGGACGCCGAAACGCGTCAACTCATGCTGGAGAGACGCATGGAAATGATGCAGTCCATGATGCAACTGATGATGGACCGCCAGGCCGCGCCCGCCGCCCGGCCCTGACACAGCCGGGTGCGGGCCGCGCGCGGCACGGCGGCCGCGCCGGGTTCGCGCCGCCGCGCCGCCACTTCAGTGCATGGGGCCGCGCGGCGGATGGGCGCCGCCTCCGTGTCCATGCGCCGCACCGGCACCCAGCGCGGTCACCGGCGCCAGCACGTCCTGGCTGAAGCGCCGCTGGGCGGCGTCCTCAAACACCAGCGTGATGGGCACGCTCTGCCCGGCCGACAGCGGCTGCTTCAATTCCATCAGCATCACGTGGTAGCCGCCCGGCTTGAGCTCGGTGCTGCGTCCGGCGGGCAAGTCCAGCCCCGCAATCTGGCGCATCTTCATCACGTTGTGCTCCATTTTCATTTCGTGAATCTCGACCACGCCCGCCAACGCTGAGCTGGCGGCCACCAGGCGCGCCGGGGCGCTGGGCGTCAGACGCATGAAAGCGCCGGTGGCCTTTTGCGTTGCCACGGTGCCGCGCACCCAGGCGTTCTCGACCAGGACGGTGATTTGCGCCCAGGCGCTGGCAGAGGTGGCCAGCAAAGCGGCGATCAGTATTTTTTTCATTGCAAACTCCAATTCTGTAACGATTCAAACAATCAAAAAACTCACAGCGGCTTCAGACCGCTGGCTCAGCCAGCAGCAGCCGCACGTCGGCGACGTAATCGGCCGTCGGTTGCTGGTGGCGCAGCGCGACCCGCAGCCGCCCCTGGCGGTCGAGCAGATAAGTCATCGCCGTGTGATCGATGGTGTAGCTGGTGGCGGTGGCAACGGTCTTGTAATAAACGCGAAACTCGTCCGCCACCACCCGAATCTGCGCCGCAGTGCCGGTCAAGGCCAGAAACGAAGGGTCGAACGCCGCCATGTAGGCGCGCAACAACTCGGGCGTGTCGCGCTGCGGGTCCAGCGTGACGAACAGCAGTTGCACCTGCTGCGCCTGCGGCCCGAGCTGCTGCATGACCTGGGCCGCCCGCAGCAAAGCGGTCGGGCAGACGTCGGGGCACTGCACGAAGCCAAAAAACAGCATCACCACCTGGCCGTGAAAGTCGGCCAGGGTGCGCGGCTTGCCGTGCTGATCGGTCAGTGCCAGCGCGCGCCCGTAGGGCACGCCGGTGATGTCTATGCCTTTGAAGGCGGCCGCAGCGCCGCTGGCCGACGGACGTTCGCAAGCGCTGAGCAAAACGCCCAGGGCCGCAACGCCGAACCAGGCCAGGGCGCGGCGACGCGGCAGGATCAGTGCCCCATATTGAATATCAAGCGACATGAAAAACCTCCGCAACGTCCGACCACATGCGCAGCTCCCGGCAACGGGTCTGCGGCCCCAGGGGTTCAGGCGATCCAGGCAGGCGGGGCGCGCGACTGGGCCGAACCCCACAGTCGGGTGGCAAGCCAGACCGGATCGAAGCGCGGCCAGGGCCGCGTCGTCGGCTCTGACGGCACGCCGGTGTGCGGCGTCAGCGCCCAGTTGACGGCCGCCGCTTGTTGCACGCACCAGAGGCAATGCTTGGCCGCATCGGTCAGGAGGCGATCGTCACCATCTGCGTCGGCCGGCGCCGGCTGCAGATCGAACTTGACCCACGCCATGCCGGTGCTGCTACAGACCTCGATCCACTGCACTCGTTCGCCCGCGGCCGCCAGCGCCTGCGCCGCCGTGGGCGCAAGCGCGCCCAGCGCCACGGCCAGCAAGGCCAGCCAGACGGTCAGGCGGCGGTGAAAGCGCGTGAGCGACATGGGCGTAGTTTAGCGGTGCGGCTTGGCGGCTTGGCGGTCTGCCCGCTTGCCTTGGCGACTGCTGCGCAGCGCCCGGCGCCCCCAAGAAGGCCCAGCGCACTGGCGATTGCGACAGGCGCGCTCAGCCAAGACTTGCCAACTGCTGCACCCTTGCTCAAAGACCCGAAGGCCGGGTTGGCAAGTTGGTGCGGTAGATCAGTTCCACGGTCTTGCCGTCGACCATCAACAGTTGCACGGTCATGCGGCGAAAAGACCACAGAAGATCGACGGTGTCCAGCGTCGCAACCGACCGCGAAGGGGCGCTGACGGGCAGGCCGAAACTGGCGCGCAGCGAAGCCCGCAGGGTTTTCAGCAGCGCCTGGGTGCGCTCGGGGGTGGCGGGTTGGGCTCGCAGATGGATACGCTGGAGGCGTTCGGACTCGAAGTGGTAGGTGACTGAGAAGGTCTCGTCTGCAATGGGGGTGCTGGGGATTTCCAGCAAGGCGCTGGGATCGACCGAACGCTGGGCGGCTGACGTTTCGCGGGCTTGCGGCATGAGCGCGCGGATTTCGGCCGGACTGGCCTGCATGGGTGCGTCGCGCCACAGGGTCTGCGCCGAAACACTCAGCGCCATGCTGACCAGCAAAAGACAGGAAAGAAGTTTTTTCATGTTGTCAGACTTCAATTGGCTCGCCGTTGGGCATGTCGGCGCTGGCGTGCGTTGGTTTTTTGGTGTCGCGGGTGAGCCGCATCATGGCCCGAGCAGGCTCGCCAAGGAGCCACCATCTGGGCTGTACGCCCACCCAGGCCAAGCCCGAAGGGAGCGGCAACCACCGCAACGGCAGGAGCGCCAAGACGGGTCAAGGCCGGGCGCACAGCCAACGCCGGGCCGCTCAGCCGGTCTGCAGCAAGCGCTCGACCTCGCTGCGCAGCTCTTGCGCCCAGGCCCGGCGCTCGCGGCCGCTGGCGCATTGCGCTTGGCCAAAGTGCAGCACCGCTTGCAGCTCGCTGGCGCACAGGGTGCGCCAGATCGAGGTCAGCAAGGCGGTGTCGCCGGTGTACAGCGGCGCCGTGCTGCGTGCACCGCTGCGGCGCTCGACGTAGGTCAGCCCCACCGGCAGCGCTGGCGCCTGCGCTGCAATGGCGGCCTGCAGCAGGTTGGCATGAAACGGCAGCAGCGCCGTGCCGTCGCCGGTGGTGCCCTCGGGGAACACCGCCAGCAAGTCGCCGGCCTGCAAGCGTTCGGCCATCAGGTGCACCACGCGCAGGGCGTCGTGGCGGCTGGCGCGCTCAATATAGAGTGTGCCTATGCCGGCGCTGAGGGTGCCGAGCAGCGGCCAGCGCTTGACGTCGGCCTTGGAGACAAAGCGCAGCGGCTGCACGGCATTCAGGGCGATGATGTCCAGCCACGAAACATGGTTGGCCACCAGCAGCAAGGGCCCGCACGTCGGCGGCTGACCGTGCACCACCAGTTCCACGCCCATGAGGCACAGCAGCCGGCGCGACCATTCGCGCACCAAGGGCGTCATTGGCGGCGGCGCCTGCCGCGCCAGCAGGCGGCGCAAGGTCCACCAGCCATGCAGCAGATGCGCCAGCACGCGCAGGCCGCGCCAGAGAGCGCGCCAGCGGCTCACGCCGTGTGCACCCGGGGCCAGCCCGGGGCCAGATGCGTGAGCTGGCCACCCACCAGCGTGGCGCACACCGTCAGCGGCAGCTCGTGGCCGGCAAATGGGGTGTGCTTGCCCTGGCTGCGCAGCGCAGCGGGTTGCACGACCCAGGGCGCGTCGAGGTCGAACACGCACACGTCGGCCGCGCCACCAGGCACCAGAGCACCCACGCTGGCCGGCAGCGTGCCCAAGCGGGTGCCGAGCACGGCACGCGCGCCGCTGCTGAGCACGCGCAGCGCCTGCATCAGGCTGACGCGGTCTTGCTGCGCCCACTTGACGCACAGACCGAGCAAGAGCTCGACCGCCGTGGCGCCGGGTTCGGCCAGGGCAAAGGGCTGCGTCTTGGCGTCGCTGCCAACCGGGTTGTGGTCCGACACCAGCGCGTCTATGCTGCCGTCGGCCAAACCGGCGCGCAGCGCGTCGCGGTCGCGCGGCTGGCGCAGCGGTGGCTGTAGGCGCAAGCGGCTGTCGAAGTAGCCCAGATCGACGTCGCTCAGGTGCAGGTTGTGTACGCTGACGTCGCAGGTCACGGGCAGTCCATCGGCCTTGGCCTGGCGCACCAGTTGCAGACCGGCCGCGCTGCTGAGGCGGCACAAATGCACCCGCACGCCAGCGCCGCCGGCCGTCTGGCCCTGCAGCGCGCGCATGAGCTCGAACAAGGTATGCAAGGCGATGGTCTCGGCCGCCACCGGAATGCCCGACAAGCCCATGCGCGTGGCCAGCGCGCCGCTGGCGGCCACGCCCTGCCCCAGCCAGTGGTCTTGCGGCCGCAGCCACAGCGTGTAGCCGAAGGTGGCGGCGTACTGCAATGCACGCTGCAGCACCTGGGTGTTGACGATGGGCTGTTCGGCCTGGCCAAAACCGATGCAGCCGGACTCGGTCAGCTCGACCATTTCGGTCAGCACCTCGCCCTTGAGGCCGCGCGTGAGCGCGCCGAGCGGGCAGACGCGCGCGCGCTGCAGACGCTCGGCGCGAAACTTCAGCATATCGACCAGCCCGGGCTCATCGAGCACCGGATCGGTATCGGGCGGACAGACCAGCGTCGTGACCGCGCCGGCCACGGCGGCGGCGGTCTCGCTCTCCAACATGCCGGCGTGCTCCTGGCCGGGCTCGCGCAGCCGCACCGCCAAATCCAGCAGGCCGGGCGCGACCACGCAGCCGCTGGCGTCGATGCGGCGGTTGGGCTGGAACTCGGCTCCGATGCGGCCGATGGCGACGATGCGACCGGCGGCAATCGCGACGTCGGCCGGTTCGTCACGGCCGCTGGCTGGGTCGATCAGGCGACCGTTTTGAATCAGAATTTTCATCGTCTTCGCTCTCAGGCCTCGTTGCCCGCCACGATGCCCATCACCGCCATGCGCACCGCAATGCCAAAAGTCACTTGCGACAGGATCACGCTTTGCGGCCCATCGACCAGCGCCGAGTCGATTTCGACCCCGCGGTTGATCGGCCCGGGGTGCATCACGATGGCGTCCGGCTTGGCCCAGCGCAGCCGCTCGGGCGTGAGGCCAAAGCTCTTGAAATATTCCTGACTCGATGGCAGCAACGCGCCGCTCATGCGTTCGTTTTGCAGCCGCAGCGCAATCACCACGTCACAGCCCTTGATGCCTTCTTCCAGCGTGTGGCACACGCGCACGCCCAACTGTGACAGCTCGGGTGGCACCAGCGTGCGCGGCCCCACCACCCGCACGTCCGGGCAGCCCAGTGTGGTCAGCGTGTGGATGTCGGAGCGCGCCACGCGCGAATGCAGCACGTCGCCGACGATGGCCACCGAGAGCTGGGTAAAGTCGCGCTTGTAGTGGCGGATGGTGTAGGCGTCGAGCAGCCCCTGCGTCGGGTGGGCGTGGCGGCCGTCACCGGCGTTGATGACGTGCACATGGGGTGCCACATGCTGCGCAATCAGGTAGGGCGCGCCCGATTCGCTGTGACGCACGACGAAAATGTCAGCCGCCATGGCCGAGAGATTGGCAATGGTGTCGAGCAGCGACTCGCCCTTGGCGGCCGAGCTGCGCCCGATGTCGAGGTTGATGACGTCGGCCGACAGGCGCGTGGCGGCAATCTCGAACGTGGTTCGGGTGCGCGTGCTGTTCTCGAAAAACAGGTTGAAAACGGTTTTTCCGCGCAGCAGCGGCACCTTCTTGACCTCGCGGCTGCTGACGCTGACGAAGCTGGCCGCCGTGTCCAGGATCTGCGTCAGCAGCTCGCGCGACAAGCCCTCGGTGGAGAGCAGGTGCAGCAGGGCGCCGTTTTTGTTGAGCTGGGGATGGCGCGGCACGATCAGGTCTCCTGATTTTTCAGCACGAAGCGCAAGTCCCCGCTGGTCTGGCGCGCCAGCGCCAGCGACTGCCCGGGCGGCAGGCGCAACCGGGCGGCGCAAAACTGGGGCTCAATCGGCAGCTCGCGCCCGCCCCGGTCCACCAGCACCGCCAGTTGCACGCTGGCCGGGCGACCGTAGTCGAACAACTCGTTGATGACGGCGCGCAGCGTGCGCCCGGTGTGCAGCACGTCGTCAATCAGCAGCACGTGCGCGCCCTCGACCGCAAACGGCAACACGGTCTGCGCGCTGGCGGCCAAGCCACGGCGCGCAAAGTCATCGCGGTGCAGCGCCGATGAAATCACGCCCGCGGCCGCGGGCCGACCCAGGTCGCGCTGCAGCCGCTCGGCCAGCCAGGCACCACCCGAAGCAATGCCCACCAACTGCAGCGGCGCCGGACTGCTGGCTTGCAAAGCCTGCACGCCGCGCAGCAGCTCGCCGTACAACATTTGTGCATCCGGCAGCAGAAAACTCAAGGCAAGCTCCTCAAAAACTGTTCCAGGATGATGCAGGCCGCCGCCGCGTCCACGTCGCGCGCGCCCAGGGCGTGCGCTTCGGTGCTGCTGTAGCGTTCGTCAACCTCAAACACCGGCAGGCCAAATCGGCCGCGCAACTGGCGCGCGAATTTCAGCGCCAGCGCCGTGTTTTCGTGCGCTGAGCCGTCTGGGTGGTAGGGCACGCCCACCACCAACGCGTCGGGCTGCCACGACTGGATGCAAGCAGCAATCGGTGGCCAGCGCGCCGCACCCTCGGCGGCAATGCTGGCCTGCGGCGTGGCGCTGCGGGTCAGGCGGTTGCCGCTGGCCACGCCGCTGCGCCGGGTGCCAAAGTCAAATGCCAGAAACAACTGGCAGTGCGCCGGCACCTCGGGCCCCGCAGCAGGGGTTTGCCCCGCAGGCGCGGCCAACGGGACAGCCGCCGGGCCGTCCCGCTGGCTGGCCCAGCCCCCTTGGGGGGCGCGTATGCGCGCAGCGCTGGCGTCTGGCGGCGCCATCGCTAGGCGTGCCCCACGTCGCGCGAGAGCATCCAGGGCTGCAAGCCCAGCAAGGCCAAGGCGCGCGGGTAGCGCTCGGCCACCGGAGCGTCGAAAATCAGGCCCGGCTCGGCCGGGACGGTGAGCCAACTGTTTTCGGCAATTTCCGATTCCAACTGCCCCTCACCCCAGGACGCATAACCGAGCGTGACGAACACCTTGCGCGGCCCGGCCCCCGAGGCCAGGGCTTCGAGCACGTCTTTGGAGGTGGTCATCTCCAGCCCGCCGGGAATGCTCAGGGTGGAGGCGTAGACCGATTCACCCGCGCCAGCCTCGAGCGCCTCGTGCAGCACAAAACCGCGCTCGGTCTGCACCGGGCCGCCGTGGAACACCGGCAGAGCGCTCAAATCGGCGCGGCCCAATGTCAGCTCCACTTTCTCGAACAGCCGAGGCAGCAAAATATCGGCCGGCTTGTTGATCACCAGCCCGAGCGCGCCGCGTTCGCTGTGCTCGCACACGAACACCACGCTGCGGCCAAACAGCTCGTCGTTCAAGCCGGGCATCGCAATCAGAAAATGATTGGTGAAATCGTTCGAGGCAAAATCAACGGGCATGAGGTCATTCTAAGCCGCCCGCTGTGGGCACCCCGCACACGCCAGCCCAACACATGAACCGCTACGACAAAGGCCTGATGTGGTTTCGGCGCGACCTGCGCAGCCAGGACAACGCCGCGCTGCACCACGCGCTCAAGGCCTGCCGCCAAGTCTGGTGCGTATTCGTGTTCGATACCGCCCTGCTGGACGCACTGCCGCGGCGCGACCGGCGGGTCGAGTTCATCCGCGAGTCGCTGCTGGAGCTGGACGCTGAACTGCGCACGCTGGGCCAGGAAAACGGTGCACCCGGCGCCGGACTGATCGTGCTGCACGCCAACGCCAAGCACGCCATTGCCAAACTGGCGCAGCACCTGCGGGTGCAGGCGGTGTTTGCCAACCACGACGACGACCCGGCCGCGCTGGCGCGCGATGCGCAGGTGTTTGGCGAACTGGCGCACGCCGGCATTTTGCTGCACAGCCACAAAGACCATTTGATTTTCGAGCGGCGCGAACTGCTCACCCAGGCCGCCCACCCCTACACCGTCTTTACGCCTTACCAAAAGGCCTGGCTCAAGCAGATCACGCCCTTGCATTACCAGCCCTACCCAGTGGCGCGCTACGCGCAGGCGCTCGCGCCGCGGCCGACCGAATGGGCGCTGGCGCCGCCGCGCCTGTCCGACATCGACTTTGAACCCAGCAACCTGGCGCAACTGCCGCTGCCCACCGGCGCCAGCGGCGCGCAGCACCTGCTGCAAGACTTTTTGCCGCGCCTGGGGCGCTACACGCAAACGCGCGATTTTCCCGCCCTCAAAGGGCCCAGCTACCTGAGCACGCATCTGCGCTTTGGCACCGTCTCGATCCGGCAACTGGTGGGGCTGGCGCACCCGCTGCACCTGCAGGGCGACGCGGGCGCGAGCTGCTGGCTGTCGGAGCTGATCTGGCGCGATTTTTACCACCAGATTTTGGCCAATTTTCCACACGTGGCGCAGCAGGCCTTCAAGCCCGAGTACGAGCGGCTGCGCTTTGAGCACGGCAAACACGCCCAGCACTTGTTTGCCGCCTGGTGCGAGGGCCGCACCGGCTACCCGCTGGTGGATGCAGCGATGGCGCAGCTCAACCAGACCGGCTACATGCACAACCGGCTGCGCATGGTGGCGGCGAGTTTTCTGGTGAAAGACCTGGGGCTGCACTGGCGCTGGGGCGAGCGCTATTTTGCCGAGCACCTGCTCGACTTCGACCTGGCGGCCAACAACGGCGGCTGGCAATGGTGCAGCTCAAGCGGTTGCGACGCCCAGCCCTGGTTTCGCATTTTCAACCCAGTCCGGCAAAGCGAGCGCTTTGACCCGCAGGGCAAGTTCATTCGCCGCTACCTGCCGCAACTCGCCGCCCTGCCCGATGCGGCGATCCATGCGCCCTGGCTGGGCCATGAAGTGGAGCTGGCGGCAGCGGGCGTGGCGCTGGGCAAAAACTACCCGCTGCCCATCGTCGATCATGCGTCGGCACGCGCCCGCACGCAGCAGCGCTATGCCGTGTTGCGCCAAACCTGAGCCGCCAGCCGCCGCCGGGGGGCTTTACAATCCACATTTCCACCTCCTGCGGGCAAGCGGCTCGCCCGAGACATGACCAAATTTGTGTTCGTCACCGGCGGCGTGGTGTCCTCGCTTGGCAAGGGCATTGCATCCGCATCGCTGGCCGCTATCCTTGAATCGCGCGGCCTCAACGTCACCCTCATCAAGCTCGACCCCTACATCAACGTCGATCCGGGCACCATGTCGCCGTTTCAGCACGGCGAAGTCTTCGTCACCGAAGACGGCGCCGAAACCGACCTCGATCTGGGTCACTATGAGCGTTTCATCGAAACGCGCATGAGGAAAACCAACAACTTCACCACCGGCAAAATTTACCAGTCGGTGCTGGAAAAAGAGCGGCGCGGCGACTACCTGGGCAAAACGGTTCAGGTCATCCCGCACGTGACGAACGAAATCCAGGAATTCATACAGCGCGGCGCCGGCCTGCTGCCGCCCCAGGGCCAAGACCCGAAAACCTTCCAGCCCGAGCCGCCCGACGTGGCCATCGTCGAAGTCGGCGGCACCGTGGGCGACATCGAATCGCTGCCGTTTCTGGAAGCGGTGCGTCAGATGAGCCTGCGCATGGGCCCCAACCATTCGGCCTTTGTTCACCTGTCCTACGTGCCCTGGATCGCGGCGGCCGGCGAGCTCAAAACCAAACCCACCCAGCACACGGCGCAAAAGCTGCGCGAAATCGGCATCCAGGCCGACGTCTTGCTGTGCCGCGCCGACCGCCCGATTCCAGCCGAAGAACGCGCCAAAATTTCACTCTTTTCCAACGTGGCCGAGTGGGGCGTGATATCGATGTGGGACGTCGACACCATCTACAAAGTGCCGCGCATGCTGCACGAGCAAGGACTCGACGGCCTGATCTGCGACAAGCTGCGCCTGCACACGCCGCCGGCCAACCTCAAGCGCTGGGACGATCTGGTCTACGAGCTCGAACACCCGCAGGGCGCGGTGCACATTGCCATGGTCGGCAAGTACGTCGATCTGTCTGACAGCTACAAATCGCTCAACGAGGCGCTGCGCCACGCCGGCATGAAAAACCATGTCAAGGTGCAGATCGACTACATAGACTCCGAAACCCTGCACGCCGACAACGTGGCCTCCGAGCTGCGCCGCTTCGACGCCATTTTGGTGCCGGGCGGTTTTGGTAAGCGCGGCGTCGAAGGGAAAATCTGCGCCGCCCGTTTCGCACGCGAAAACCGGGTGCCCTACCTGGGCATTTGCCTGGGCATGCAGGTCGCCACCATCGAATTCGCGCGCCACGTGGCCGGCCTGAGCCAGGCCAATAGCACCGAATTCGACCCCGACACGCCGCACCCGGTGATCGCCCTCATCACCGAATGGACCAACGCTGACGGCAGCGTGCAACTGCGCGACGCCAGCTCCCACCTGGGCGGCACCATGCGGCTGGGCGCGCAAAGCTCGGACGTCGCACCCGGCACGCTGGCGCAGCAGATCTACGGCGACGTGCTCAGCGAGCGCCACCGGCACCGCTACGAGGCCAACGTCCATTACCTGGACCGCCTGCGCAGCGCCGGGCTGGTGATTTCAGCGCTGACGCAGCGCGAGCAACTCACCGAGGTGATCGAACTGCCGCAAACCGTGCACCCCTGGTACCTGGGCGTGCAGTTCCACCCGGAATTCAAATCCACCCCCTGGGACGGCCACCCGCTGTTCAACGCCTTTATCCAGGCCGCCGTGGAACAGCACGGTCGGCAACAACTCAAGGCCGTGGCCTGAGAAACTGACACTGGAGCGCCCACCCATGAAACTCTGCGGATTCAACGTCGGCCTGGACCAGCGCTTTTTCCTGATCGCCGGCACCTGTTCGATCGAAAGCCTGCAGATGTCGCTAGACGTCGCGGGCCAGCTCAAGGAAACCTGCGCCGCGCTGGGCATTGCGCTGATCTACAAGGGTTCGTTCGACAAGGCCAACCGCTCCTCAGGCAGCAGCCCGCGCGGTGTGGGCCTCGATGCCGGCCTGAAGATACTCGACGAGGTGCGACGCCAACTGCGCTTGCCCATTCTCACCGACGTGCACGACGTGTCGCAGGTGGCCGAAGTGGCCAGCGTGGTGGACGTGCTGCAGACGCCGGCCTTTCTGTGCCGCCAGACCGATTTCATTCGCGCCGTGGCCCAGAGTGGCAAGCCGGTGAACATCAAGAAGGGCCAATTTCTTGCGCCCTGGGACATGACGAACGTGATCGAAAAAGCCCGCGCCGCCGCGCGCGAGGCGGGCCTGTCGCAAGACCGCTTCCTGGCCTGCGAGCGCGGCGTGTGCTTTGGTTACAACAACCTGGTGGCCGACATGAGCAGCCTGGCCGAAATGCGCCACTCCGGTGCCCCGGTGGTGTTCGACGTCACCCACTCGGTGCAAAAGCCGGGTGGCCTGGGCGCGGTCAGCGGTGGCGCGCGCAACATGGTGCCGGTGCTGGCCCGTGCCGGCGTGGCGGCCGGGGTTTCTGGCCTGTTCATGGAGACCCACCCCAAGCCCGCCGAGGCCTGGTCAGACGGCCCGAACGCCGTACCGCTCAAGCACATGCGCGAGCTGCTGCAGACGCTGCTGGAGCTGGACACGGTGACGAAAAAGCACGGCTTTCTGGAAGACCGCTTCAACGACTGACCCCCCTTTCTTTGCTTATCGTTTTAACTCACTCAAAGGCAAACACCACATGAGCGCAATCGTAGACATCGTCGGCCGCGAAATCCTGGACAGCCGCGGCAACCCCAGCGTCGAATGCGACGTGCTGCTGGAGAGCGGCGTCATGGGCCGCGCGGCCGTACCCTCGGGTGCGTCCACCGGCTCGCGCGAAGCCATAGAGCTGCGCGACGGCGACAAAAACCGCTACCTCGGCAAAGGCGTGCTCAAGGCGGTCGGCCACATCAACACCGAAATCTCGGAAGCCGTGCTCGGGCTGGACGCTTCCGAGCAGGCCTTTCTGGATCAGACCCTGATCGATCTCGACGGCACCGACAACAAAGGCCGCCTGGGCGCCAACGCCATGCTGGCGGTCTCGATGGCGGTGGCGCGTGCCGCTGCCGAAGAATCCGGCCTGCCGCTGTACCGCTACTTCGGCGGCATGAGCGCGGTGCAAATGCCGGTACCGATGATGAACGTGGTCAACGGCGGCGCGCACGCCAACAACAACCTCGATCTGCAAGAGCTGATGATCGTTCCGGTCGGCGCGCCGAGTTTTCGTGAAGCGCTGCGCTGGGGTGCCGAGGTGTTCCACGCGCTCAAGCAAATCATCCACGACCAGGGCATGAGCATTGCCGTGGGCGACGAAGGCGGTTTTGCGCCCAACGTGGCAAACCACGAAGCGGCGATCCAAATGATTCTGCAAGCCATAGGCAAGGCCGGTTACACCGCCGGCACGCAAATCGCGCTCGCCCTGGACTGCGCCGCCAGCGAGTTCCACCAAGACGGCCTGTACCGACTGCAAGCCGAGGGCCTGGCGCTGAGCGCGGTCGAATGGACCGACATGCTGGCCGCCTGGGTTGACAAATACCCCATCATCAGCATCGAAGACGGCATGGCCGAAGGCGACTGGGACGGCTGGAAAATCCTCACCGAACGCCTGGGCAAAAAGGTGCAACTGGTGGGCGACGACCTGTTCGTGACCAACACCAAAATCCTCCAAGAAGGCATTGACAAAGGCGTTGCCAACTCGATCCTGATCAAGATCAACCAGATCGGCACCCTGACCGAGACCTTTGCCGCCATTGAAATGGCCAAACGCGCCGGCTACACCGCTGTCATTTCACACCGCTCGGGTGAGACCGAAGACAGCACGATCGCCGACATTGCCGTCGGCACCAACGCCGGTCAGATCAAAACCGGTTCGCTCAGCCGCTCGGATCGCATGGCCAAGTACAACCAGTTGCTGCGCATCGAAGAAGACCTGGGCGACGTTGCGGTCTACCCCGGCCGGGCAGCGTTTTACAACCTGCGCTAAAACCCCATGCGCCCAGCCGATCGGCTGGGCGACGCAGCCCCAAGCAAACCAAGCGCGACTGCGGGTGCTGTGCCCGCATAATCAAACGGTATGACGCGCCGCCTGATTCCCGCTCTGCTGCTTGGCTTACTGCTGCTGCTGCACGCCCAACTCTGGTTCGGGCGCGGCAACGTGGCGCAAGTAGCCGCCTGGCGTGAACAACTGGCGGCGCAACAAGCCGAAAACCGCGCCGCGCAGCAGCGCAACGATCAAATCGCCAGCGAAGTGCGCGACCTGCAAGAAGGCCTGGAAATGGTCGAAGAACTGGCCCGGCACGAACTCGGCATGGTCAAACCGAACGAAATTTTCATCCAGTTCGCGCAGAGCCGGCCCTGAGCGAAGCATCGGAATCCTCCGACCCCGATCAACTGGCTTGGCCCGGCTTGCGCGGTCGCTGCCAACCCGGCACACTCGCTTGCCGGGCGCGCGCCAGGCTCAGGCCGCCCGTCGGCGTGCTCTGGGTGATGGTCGAACCCGCACCCACCGTGCTGCCCGCCCCCAGCGTCAGCGGCGCCACCAGCACGCAGTTGCTGCCCACGTGCACGTCGGCCTCGATCACAGTGCGGTGCTTGTGGGCACCGTCGTAGTTGGCGGTGATGCAACCAGCGCCGTAGTTGACGCGCTCACCCAACGTCGCATCGCCCAGATACGCCAGGTGATTGGCCTTGGCGCCGGCTGCCAGGCTGGAATTCTTCACTTCGACGAAATTGCCAATATGTACCTGCGCGCCCAGTTGCGCGCCCGGGCGCAGACGGGCGAACGGTCCCACCTGTGCACCGGGCCCGACGCTCACGCCGGCGGCCTCACCCTGAATATGGGTGAAAGCCTGAATGACGGCACCGTCTTCAATCACCGCATCGGAAATCACACAATGAGGGCCGATCCGCACCCCGGCGCCCAGACGCACGCGGCCTTCAAAGATGCAATTGACGTCGATCTCGACATCCGGCCCACAGCTCAATACGCCGCGCACGTCCAGCCGCGCCGGATCGACCAGGCGCGTGCCCTGCTCCAGCAGTGCCTGCGCCACCCGCTTCTGATAAGCGCGCTCGAGTTCGGCCAGTTGCAGCGGGCTGTTGACGCCCGCCACCTGCAGCGCATCGTCGATGCGATGCGCCAACACCGGCTGGCCATCGGCAACAGCAAACCTGACCACGTCAGTCAGGTAATACTCACCCTGTGCGTTCTGATTCTCCAGCCGCGCCAACCACCGACGCAGCCAGCGCGTCGGCGCCGCCATGATGCCGCTGTAAATCTCACTGATCGCCAACTGCGCCGGGCTGGCGTCTTTTTGCTCGACGATGGCCTGCACCGCCCCCTGCGCGGTGCGCAGCACGCGGCCGTATCCGCTTGGGTCTGGCAGCTCCAGCGTGAGCAAGGCCAGTTGCTGGCCGGCGCACAGATCGAGCAAGGCGCGCAGGGTAGACGGCTGCGTCAGCGGCACGTCGCCCGACAGCACCAGCGTCACGC
Organism: Hydrogenophaga sp.; assembly: GCF_014773545.1. Classification (GTDB taxonomy): domain Bacteria; phylum Pseudomonadota; class Gammaproteobacteria; order Burkholderiales; family Burkholderiaceae_C; genus Hydrogenophaga. The sequence goes on from NZ_SDDV01000006.1 coordinate 129,856, forward strand.
CGTCGTCGGGCAACAACGGGGCAGCCTGTTGCAGCGCGTGGCCGGTGCCCAACTGCGGCTGCTGGCGCACAAACTGCAACTGCGCCGCGCTGTGCTCGCCGCACCGCAAGCCCGCCTCGACCTGAGCGGCCTCGTGGCCGGTGATCAGCAGCACCGAGCGCGGCTGCAAGCTGCAAACGCAATCGATCACGTGCTGCGCCAGCGCGCGTCCGCCCAAACGGTGCAAGACCTTGGGGCGGGCGCTTTTCATGCGCGTGCCCTTGCCGGCCGCCAAAATCACCACATCGACGGGAAATGACATGATTGCATCGGTTTTTGTTGGGGCGCAGCCCAGCGGCGCGCCCAAGCGCCGATTATCCCAAATCCAGCATTGTCAGCCGCGCCCGAACGCGCCAGCGGGCCTTGGGCCGATCCGCCAGACCAGACGCAGCGCTCGCTTCAGACGCTGAAGCTGGAGCCGCAGCCGCAGGTGGTGGTGGCGTTGGGGTTGCGGATGACGAACTGAGCGCCTTCCAGGTCGTCCTTGTAGTCGATCTCGGCACCCAGCAGGTACTGGTAACTCATGGCGTCGATCAGCAGCGAAACGCCGTTCTTGCTCATGGTGGTGTCGTCTTCGTTGATCACCTCGTCAAAGGTGAAACCGTACTGAAAACCGGAGCAGCCCCCGCCCTGCACGAAGACGCGCAGCTTGAGATCGGGGTTGCCTTCTTCGGCCACCAGCTCGGCCACCTTGGCCGCAGCGCTGTCTGTGAAGACCAGCGGAGCGGGCATTTCAGTCTGAATGGTTTGCGCCAGTGCACTCATGGATCACCTCGTGTCTTGCTCGTGCCAACTCAGCCTGCAGCACGAAAATGTAGCTCTGCGGATGACCACCACCCACAGCAGCGGCAATGCTATAGCAAAACGCTCGGGAATGTGCTCAAGAGCTGTTTGCCGCTCATTTCAACGTGGGTTTATCCCAGGCGGGAGCGGGCATTGCGTCTGAAGATCCGGGGCCGCTGCCGCTCGGCCCTGAAAGAAAAAACCGCCCCAAGCCGAACTTGCAGGCGGTTTTTGCAGCGAAAGCAGACCCGATCAGCGTTTGCTGAACTGCTTGGCGCGGCGCGCCGAGCGCAGACCGACTTTCTTGCGTTCCACTTCGCGCGCATCGCGCGTGACGAAGCCGGCTTGCGACAAGCTGGGCTTGAGCGTGGCGTCGTAGTCGATCAGGGCGCGCGTGATGCCGTGGCGCACCGCGCCGGCCTGGCCCGATTCACCCCCCCCATGCACGTTGACCTGCACGTCAAAGCTGGTGGCGTGGTCGGTGAGCAGCAGGGGCTGCTTGGCGATCATGATCGAGGTTTCACGGCCAAAGTAAGCCTGAATGTCCTTGCCATTGACCGTGATCTGGCCGCTGCCTTTTTTCAAAAACACGCGCGCCACGCTCGATTTGCGACGGCCGGTGCCGTTGTTCCATTCACCAATCATTGGAAGGCTCCTTTACAGTTCCAGCACTTGCGGCTGTTGGGCGGTGTGCGGATGCTCGGCGCCGCCGTAGACCTTGAGCTTCTTGATCATGGCGTAGCCCAGCGGGCCTTTGGGCAGCATGCCCTTGACCGCTTTTTCGAGCGCGCGGCCGGGGTGTTTGGCCTGCATGTCACGAAAATTGGTGCCGTAAATACCGCCGGGGTAGCCCGAGTGGCGGTAGTACACCTTGTCTTGGGCTTTGTTGCCCGTGACGCGGATTTTGGCCGCATTGACGATGACGATGTAGTCACCGGTATCGACGTGAGGCGTATAAATGGCCTTGTGTTTGCCGCGCAAACGGAGAGCAACTTCACTGGCTACTCGTCCGAGGACCTTGTCGGTCGCGTCAATCACAAACCACCCGTGCACCACGTCAGCGGGTTTGGCGCTGAAAGTTTTGGTCATGAGATGTTCTTCAAGAGAAGTGGTTTGGCAGGCTCGGCGTGAGCCTGCGAACGCGGGTTCTTTTCCACGGTCGGTTCTTCTCTGACGGAAAACTCTTAGGTGGGTTTGCAGCGCGCCAGTGAACCGGCAGGCCGCCTTCGTCGCGGAACCCTGAAAATTCGCTGCGAAGCCCGCGATTATATGAAACTACAGCGCTGCCCCGACTTTTTTTTACCTGCGGCGTCTGCTGCTACATTGCGCGCATGGACGAGCTTGCAGACAAACACATCGTACTGGGTCTCTCGGGCGGCATTGCCTGCTACAAGGCGGCCGAACTCTGCCGCTGCCTGATCAAACACGGGGCGAGCGTGCAGGTGGTGATGACCGAGGCGGCCGAACAATTCATCACCCCGGTGACCATGCAGGCGCTGTCGGGCCAGCCGGTGTTTCGCTCGCAGTGGGACGCGCGCAGCGCGGGCGGGCTGGCCAACAACATGGCGCACATCAACCTCAGCCGCAAGGCCGACGCGATTCTGGTGGCCCCGGCCAGCGCCGACTTGATGGCCAAGCTGGCGCAGGGCCACGCCTGCGACCTGCTGACCCTGCTGTGTCTGGCGCGGCCGCTGCAGCGGGTGCCCTTGCTGCTGGCACCGGCCATGAACCACGAAATGTGGGCGCATCCGGCCACGCAACGCAACGCCGCGCAACTGCGCGCCGATGGCGTGCGCGTGCTCGACGTCGGCGTGGGCGAACAGGCGTGCGGCGAAAGCGGCGACGGCCGCATGCTGGAGCCGCCGGATCTGCTCTACGAGCTGCTGCGCGCCCTCAGCCCGCAAACGCTGGCCGGCCAAGCGGTGCTGGTGAGTGCCGGGCCCACCTATGAGGCGATCGACCCGGTGCGCGGGCTGACCAATTTGTCCAGCGGGAAAATGGGTTTTGCCATCGCGCGCGCCGCGCACGAGGCCGGCGCCGAGGTCACGCTGGTGGCCGGGCCGGTGGCGCTGGCGACGCCGCGCGGCGTGCAGCGCATCGACGTGCGCTCAGCGCTGCACATGCAAGCGGCGCTGCAAACGCACAGCCAGCGCGCGCGCATCTTCATCTCGGCGGCGGCGGTGGCCGACTGGCGTCCGGCGCAGACGCAGGACGAGAAAATCAAGAAGGGCGGCAGCCGGCAGGCGCCGACCCTGTCCCTGGTCGAAAACCCCGACATTCTGGCCGGCATCGCGGCCAGCGAACGCGCGCGCAGCGGCGCTTTGTTTTGCGTCGGTTTTGCCGCTGAGAGCCACAACCTGCTGGCACACGCCCAGGCCAAGCGCGTGCGCAAAGGCGTTGCGCTGCTGGTGGGCAACATCGGGCCAGACACCTTTGGCCGCGACGACAACGCCTTGCTGCTGGTCGACGCGCAGGGCGCGACCGAACTGCCGCGCGCGCCCAAGCTGCAACTGGCGCGCCAATTGGTGGCCGAAATCGCCCGCCGCCTGCCCGGCTGAACCGACGGGCACAGCCCGCGCCGGTGAGCCCATCAAGGCCACCAAGGCAGCAAGCGCTTCATCGCCGCCACTTCGCCGCTGTGATCGGCGGCGTAGCCGGGCAGGCTATCCAGCCGCTGCTGCCAGGCCGGACTGCGCAGCAGCGCCAGCAACTGCTGCACGGCCGCCAACTCCAGCGCCGATTGCAGACACACCAACAGGTAGCGTTCGTCGGTCAGCGCAACAAAATCGAGCCCCTGGCTGCGCGCGGCGTAAGCGGCACCCAGACCGACGTCGGCCGCGCCGCTGGCCACCGCCTGCGCCACGGCGGCGTGCGAGCTCTCCACGTCATCGAAGCCGCCGATATCGCTCGCCACCAGCCCGGCCTGCGCCAGCAACTCGTCGAGCAGCAAGCGCGTGCCAGTGCCCTTGGCGCGGTTGACGAAACGCGCCCGCAAGCGGGCCACGTCGGCCAAGCGGGTCAGCCGCAGCGGATTGCCCGGCGCCACTATCAGACCCTGGGTGCGCCGCGCAAAGCCGATGATCTTGTGGCGCCCGGGCTTGAGCAGCGCACGGTAGGTGCGCGCACTCAGGCTGCCGGCGCCGGCAAACGGCTGGGTGTGAAAACCCGCCAGCAGACAGCGCCCTTCATTGAGCGCGCGCATCGCGTCGACGCTGCCGCAAAAACGAATATCCAGGTGCAGCGCTTGCAAGCCGCCCGGCACGCCAGCGTCCAAACCGCTGGCCAGGTCTTGCAGTTCGGTCAGCGCGTGGTCGTGGCTGGCGTAGAGCGTGATCGATTCGCTGGCGCGGGCCTGCGAGAGCGGCTGCAGCGCCAGCGCAAAAGCGCGCTCCAACTCGCTGCGCAGATGCTGCAGTTGCGGCCCCAGGCGCGCCTGCGCCAGCCGCTCGGCTTGCAACAGGCGCTGACCAAACAGGCTGAGCCGGGCCGACTGACCGCGCTCCCAGACGATCAACTCCTGACCGAGTTCGAGCTCCCAGGCCTTCAACTGACCCCAGACGTGGCGGTAGGAAAAGCCCAGTTGGCGCGCGGCGGCCGAGATAGAGCCGTGCTCGCGCACCGCGTGCAGCACATCCAGCATGGGGTTGCGCAGCAGCGCCGGCTGCGGCGACCGCTGCGACTGCGCAGCCCCAATCGAATAAGACAGCTCGATCTTTTTCATGCCTGCGAGTGTGCATCAGGACGGTCTGCAACGCGGTCCACGGCACTATGTGCAGCGCTTCATACCTCGTCTGTACCAAGTTTCAAAGCAGCGCCCAGCCGTTAAGCTGCGCCGCGACATGGATACCTTTAGCGCCAGCGCGGCCACCGCGCTGCAATTGATTGCCTCGGGTGACCCGGGCCTGTGGGCGATCGTGCTGCGCTCGCTGGCGGTCAGCGCCAGCGCCTGCTTGCTCGCCAGCGGCCTGGGGCTGCTGTTCGGCGCCTGGCTGGCGGTGGCGCGCTTTGCCGGGCGCGGCGCGCTGCTGACCCTGCTCAACACCTTGCTGGCCGTGCCCTCGGTGGTGGTCGGCCTGGTGGTGTATCTGCTGCTGTCGCGTTCCGGCCCGCTGGGTTTTCTGGGCTGGCTGTTCAGCTTCGAGGCGATGGTGCTGGCGCAAACGCTGCTGGTGCTGCCGCTGGTGACGGCGCTGACGCGCCAGGTGGTGGAAGACGCCGAACGCAGCCATGGCGAGCAACTGCGTTCGCTCGGGGCAGGCACCGTGCTGCGCAGCCTGCTGCTGGCCTGGGACGAGCGCTACGCCCTGCTGATGGTGCTGATCACGGCCTTTGGCCGCGCCATCTCGGAAGTGGGCGCGGTGATGATAGTCGGCGGCAACATCGAGGGTTTCACCCGCGTCATGACCACCGCCATCGCGCTCGAAACCGCCAAGGGCGACCTGCCGCTGGCGCTGGGTCTCGGGCTGGTGCTGCTGGCGGTGGTGCTGCTGCTGAACGCGCTGGTCGCGCTGCTGCGGCGCTGGCGCGAGCGCGCCGACGGCACCGGTCTGCCACTGGTGCTGACATGAGCGGCAGGCCAGCACATCAGGTGGCGCCGGCCTGCTTCGAGCTGCACGACGTGCAGGTGCGACTCGGTCCGGCGAACCAATTGCTGGCCTTGAACGGCTTGAACCTGCGCATCGAGGCCGGCGAACGGGTCGCGCTGGTGGGCGCCAACGGCAGCGGCAAGAGCACCCTGCTGCGCACCTTGCACGGCTTGCAGCGCATCAGCGCAGGCCAGTTGCACGCCCGACCCGGCCAGCGGGTGGCGATGCTGTTTCAACGCCCGCACCTGCTGCGCCTGAGCGCGCTGCGCAACGTGATGCTCGGCCTGTGGCTGCAAGGCCTGCCCTGGTCGCAGGCGCGCCTGCAAGCGCAGCAGGCGCTGCAGCGCGTGGACCTGGCTGCGCTGGCCGCGCGCAACGCGCGCGCGCTCTCGGGTGGCCAGCAGCAACGGCTGGCACTGGCGCGCGCCTGGGCCACGCAACCCGAGGTCTGGCTGCTCGATGAGCCCACCGCCAGCCTGGACCCGCAGTCCAGACGCGAGGTCGAGACCCTGATCGCCGGCTTCAGCACTGCACCGCCGCGGTCTGACGGCACGCCGTCTTGGCCCGCCACGCTGGTCTTCAGCAGCCACAACCTGGCTCAAGTCAGGCGCCTGGCGAGTCGGGTGATCTACCTCGAACAAGGACAACTGCTGGCCGATTTGCCGGCGCACGATTTTTTCAACCACCAGTTGCTGCAGGCGCTGTGTCCGCCGGCCTACTGGTTTACGCAAGGAGAAAGCGCATGAACTCGATCCCCACCCTGCACCACACCCGGCGGCACCTGGCGCGCTGGCTCGCCGCCACCCTGCTGGGCGGCGTCGGCCTGCTGCTGGCCAGCGCGTCGGCCACGGCGCAAAGCATCGTAGTCGCATCGACCACCTCGACCGAACAGTCGGGCCTGTTCTCGCATTTGTTGCCAGCCTTCAAGCAGGCCAGCGGCATCGACGTCAGAGTGGTGGCGCTGGGCACCGGACAGGCCATCGACGTGGCGCGCCGCGGCGACGCCGACGTGCTGTTCGTACACGACCGGGCGGCGGAGGAAAAATTCGTCGCCGACGGCTTTGCCGCCCGCCGCATCGACGTGATGTACAACGACTTCGTGCTGATCGGGCCGCAGGCCGACCCGGCGCGGGTGCGGGGCAAGGACATCGTGCAGGCGCTGCAGCGCCTGGCCACAGCCAACGCGCCCTTTGTTTCGCGCGGCGACAACAGCGGCACCCATGCCGCCGAACTGCGCTTTTGGCAGTTGAGCGCTGCCCCGACCCAGCGCGGCAGCGGCTACCGCGAATGCGGCTGCGGCATGGGCGCGGCGCTGAACATGGCCGCCAGTCTGGGCGCCTACGTGCTGGCCGACCGCGGCACCTGGCTGAATTTCAGCAACCGCGCCGATCTGACGATTCTGGTCGCCGGCGACCGTCGCCTGTTCAATCAGTACGGCGTGCTGCTGGTGAGCGCGGCCAAACACCCGCACGTGAAAACCGCCGAGGGGCAAAAATTCATCGACTGGCTGACCAGCCCGGCCGGCCAGGGCGTCATTGCAAGCCACAGAATCGGCGGCGAGCAGCTCTTTTTCCCGAACGCCGCGCGCTAAAGTGCCCCCAGCGGGCCAGACCGACCGCCACTTGACGCCCCGGCTATGGGATGCGTTATCCTTGCAGACTGTTTCAACCACCGGCGACATCCGTGCCCGACTCCCCCCCCAGTAGCGGGCCGCAGCGCGGTCTGCGGCCGCTCGACAAACGTGGTTTGCTGCAAAAATTGGCTGAACTCATCCACCCCGGCCCCGACTCCAAAGACGAACTGATCGAGTCCCTGGCCGACGCCGAAGGCAATGACATCATCGATGCCGAGTCGCGTGCCATGCTCGAGGGGGTGATCCGCATGGCCGACATGAGCGCTGGCGACGCGATGGTGGCTGCGCCTCGCATGGACGTGCTCGACATCAACGCGCCCTACCCCGAATTGCTGCACCAAGTGATAGACACCGCGCACTCGCGCTTTCCGGTGTTCGAGGGCGAGCGCGAAAACATCATCGGCATTCTGCTGGCCAAAGACCTGCTCAAACTGCAGCGCGCGCCCGAACTCAGTCTGCGCGCTTTGCTGCGTCCGGCCATTTTCATTCCTGAAAACAAGGGCCTGAACGACTTGCTGCGCGAATTCCGCAGCAAGCGCAACCACCTGGCGATCGTGATCGATGAATTTGGCCGCGTCGCCGGCCTGATCACGATCGAAGACGTGCTGGAAGAAATCGTCGGTGAAATCGAAGACGAATTCGACACCGCGCACGACGACGGCGACATCTTTGCGCTGGCCGACGGCAGTTGGCGCGTGCGCGGCGACACGCCGATCGAGCGCATCAACGAATCTTTTGGCGTGGCGTTGCCAGAAGAAGGATTCACCACCATTGGCGGCCTGATGGCGCACCGCACCGGCCATGTGCCGACGCGCGGCGAAGTCCATCAACTGGCCGGGCTGCGCTTCGTCGTGCTGCACAGCAAGGGTGGCGCGGTCAAGTGGTTCAAGCTCACGCCGGTGCCGACCTGAGAGCTTGAGAGCAAATCGTTCATGCGCAGCCTGTTCCGCTCATTGCACACACCGTCTGGCGGCGCGACGGCCACCCGACAGCCCCGCGGGCACGCCACGCGCTCCAGCCGCTTGTTCTGGTTCGGTCTGTGTCTGCTGGCCGGGGCCTTGCAAGCGGGCGCACTGGCCTGGCCGCTGCAAAGCTGGAGCCTGCCCGGCAGCGCCCCCGGGCAGGCCAGCGGCTGGCTGCAAATCGCCTCGCTGGCGCTGCTGGTGCTGGCCTTGCAGCGCAGCAAGAGCCTGTCCAGCGCGGCCTGGCGCGGCTGGGTGTTCGCCACCGCCTGGTTGGCGTTCACCTGCTGGTGGCTGTTTGTCTCCATGTACACCTACGCCGGCCTGCCGGCCTGGCTGGCGGCACTGGCGGTGCTGGCGCTGACCGGCGCGCTGGCCTTGTTCTACAGCGCCGCCGCCGCCGCCTGGTGGGCCTGGGCACCGGCCTCGCGCAGCGCGCAGGCGCTGCTGTTTGCTGCCCTGTGGACGCTGGCCGAGCTGGCGCGCGGGCGCTGGCTGACCGGCTTTCCCTGGGGTGCGGGCGGCTACGCCCAGGTCGACCTGATGGCCGCCTGGGCGCCCTGGGTGGGCGTGTACGGTATGGGTTTTCTGGCCGCGCTGCTGGCCTTTGCGCTGGCTTCGCTGCTGAACCGAAGCCGCTGGCCCGCGTTGCCCAGCCGCTCTCTTTGGGCCAAGCTGCGTGCTGCGCTGGCGCTGCTGCTGCTGTTGCCGCTGCTGGCCAGCCTGTGGGGCGGCGGCGCCTCCTGGCGGCACTGGGCCGAGCGCGGCAGCAGCGACAGCGGCGAACTGCGCGTCTGGTTGTTGCAAGGCAATATTTCTCAGGGTGAAAAATTCGTCCCCGGCACCGGCATCGAACAGGCGCTGACCTGGTACCCGCAGCAAATTGCCGCTGCGGTGCAGGCCGCGCGCAGCGGCGCCGCCACGGCGCCGCACCTGGTGGTGACGCCCGAGACCGCCCTGCCGCTGTTGCCGCAGCAAATCGGCGCCGACTTCTGGCGCGAACTGCTGGGCCAACTGGCTCAGCCCGACGTCGGCGCGCCGGTCAGCGCGCTGATCGGACTGCCGCTGGGCGACCCGCTGCGCGGCTATACCAATTCGGCCTGGGGGCTGCAAGCGGCGTCGGCCCAGCGCGCGCTGGCGTCCTTGACCGAGCTGGGCGAGAACGCCAGCGAACAGGCGCTGGCGCAATGGGCGCACCGCGCTGGCTTCTACCGCTACGACAAATACCACCTGGTGCCGTTTGGCGAATTCATTCCACCTCTGTTCGGCTGGTTCGTCGACCTGATGGACATGCCGCTGGGTGATTTCCAGCGCGGCGCGCTGCCGCAGCCCCCCTGGACGCTGGACGGCCAGCGCATCGCCACCAACATTTGCTACGAAGACCTGTTTGGCGAAGAACTGGCGGCCTCGTTTCGCGACCCGGCAAACGCGCCCACGCTGCTGGTCAACCTGAGCAACATCGCCTGGTTTGGCGACACGGTGGCGATCGACCAGCACCTGCAAATCTCGCGCCTGCGCGCGCTCGAACTGGGCCGCCCGATGCTGCGCGCGACCAACACCGGTGCCACCGCCGCCATCGACCACCGCGGCGTGGTCACGCACAAACTGCCGCGCCTGACGCGCGACCGGCTCGAAGTCACGCTGCAAGGCCGCACCGGCCTGACGCCGTATGCGCGCTGGGCGGCGCACTGGGGCTTGTGGCCGCTGTGGACAGTCTGCCTGAGCCTGGTGCTGCTAATCGCTGTGGCGCTGCCCCGCAGGCCGCCGGGGGGCCGGTAAAATCGACTGCTTTCGCAGCCGACCCATTCCGGGCTGCTTGCGCGCCCGAGCCAGAACCCTTTTGCTGCGCGCCCCCGCGCGCGCCCCGCTGCATGTTGACCTTCCAGCACCTCATTCTGAAACTGCAATCGTACTGGGACGCCCAGGGCTGCGCGCTGCTGCAACCCTACGACATGGAAGTCGGCGCCGGCACCAGCCACACCGCCACTTTTCTGCGCGCGCTCGGCCCCGAGCCCTGGAAGGCGGCCTACGTGCAGCCCAGCCGTCGCCCCAAAGACGGCCGCTACGGTGCAAACCCGAACCGCCTGCAGCACTATTACCAATACCAGGTGGTGCTCAAACCAGCGCCCAGCGACATTTTGGACCTGTACCTGGGCAGCCTGACAGCGCTTGGCTTCGACCTGAAGCAAAACGACGTCCGCTTCGTCGAAGACGACTGGGAAAACCCCACTCTGGGCGCCTGGGGCCTGGGCTGGGAAGTCTGGTTGAACGGCATGGAAGTCACCCAGTTCACCTATTTCCAGCAAGTCGGCGGCATCGACTGCCGCCCCATCACGGGCGAAATCACCTACGGCCTGGAGCGGCTGGCGATGTACCTGCAAGGCGTAGACAATGTCTACGACCTCAAGTGGACCGAGCACATCAGCTACGGCGACGTCTACCTGCAAAACGAAAAAGAGCAGTCGGCCTACAACTTTGAACACGCCGACGCCGCATTTTTATTCACCGCCTTTGCCGCCCACGAAAAGCAGGCCGCGCACCTGATGCAGCAGCAACTCGCGCTGCCCGCTTACGAGCAGGTGCTCAAGTGCGCGCACAGCTTCAACCTGCTGGACGCGCGCGGCGCCATCAGCGTGACCGAACGCGCCGCCTACATCGGCCGCATCCGCCAGCTCGCGCGCAGCGTGGCCCAGAGCTACCACGACAGCCGCGAGCGTCTGGGCTTTCCCATGGCGCCGCGCGAATGGGTGGCGCAAATGGACAAGAAAGCCACCTGAACACACCCATCCCCGTTCGCCCTGATCTGAACACACCCATCCCCGTTCGCCCTGATCTGAACACGCCCATCCCCGTTCGCCCTGAGCTTGTCGAAGGGCTTGCACTCGCTCGGCCCAAACGGTTTGAACTGTGATTCGCCACATGAAGCAAAACAACCTCCTCGTCGAACTGCTGGTGGAAGAACTGCCGCCCAAGGCACTCAAAAAACTCGGCGACGCCTTTGCCGGGGTATTGTTTGAACAGCTCAAGACGCTCGGCCTGACCGCTGCCGACTCGATAGCCACCGCTTTTGCCTCGCCGCGCCGTCTGGGCGCGCACATCAGCCACGTCAGTCGCAAAGCGCCCGACTTGCCGCTGCGGCAAAAACTGATGCCGCTGGCGGTCGGTCTGGACGCAGCCGGCCAGCCCACCCCGGCCTTGCTGAAAAAGCTGGCCGCACTCGGCGCCGACCTGTCCGACCCGCACGCCGCCGTGGCCGCACTCGAACGCGCGCCCGACGGCAAGGGCATGGCCCTGTACCACTGCAGCCTGGCCAACGGCGCCACACTCGACATCGGCCTACAGGACGCGCTCGACCAAGCGCTGGCCCAGTTGCCCATCCCCAAAGTGATGAGCTACCAGCTCCATCACGACTGCGGCATCGAGAACTTTTTGCCCGGCTGGAGCAGTGTGCACTTCGTGCGGCCGGCGCAGGCCCTGGTGGCGCTGCACGGCAGCACGGTGCTGCCGGTGCGGGCGCTGGGCCTGACGGCGGGCCGACGCACCCAGGGCCACCGCTTTGAAGCCCGCCAGTCGCCGCTGCTGATTGCCGACGCCGACAGCTACGCGCAAACCCTGCTGACCGAAGGCGCTGTGATCGCCAGCTTCGACGACCGGCGCTTTGCCATCGTGCAACAACTCGCACAAGCAGCCGAACGCCTGGGGCCGCTCTACCAGGTGCAAATGGACGAAGCGCTGCTTGACGAAGTCACCGCGCTGGTGGAGCGACCGCAGGTCCTGACCTGCAGCTTCGAAGAGCAATTCCTCGACGTGCCGCAAGAGTGCCTGATTCTGACCATGAAGGCGAACCAGAAATACTTTCCGCTGCTAAACACCCACGGCAAGCTGACCCACAAGTTTCTCGTGGTCAGCAACATCTTCCCGGCCGACCCGAGCGCGGTGATTGGCGGCAACGAGCGCGTGGTGCGAGCGCGCCTGGCCGACGCCAAATTTTTCTTCGACCAAGACCGCAAGAAAACGCTGGCCGCGCGCGTCGCCGGGCTCGATCAGGTGGTTTATCACCACAAACTCGGTAGCCTGGGCGATCGCATGCAGCGCGTGCGCGCCATCGCGAGCGCCATCGGCCAGCAGCTCGGCGGCGCGGCACTGGCGCACAACGCCGCTACCGCCGCCCAACTGGCGAAAACCGATTTGCTGACCGACATGGTGGGCGAATTCCCCGAACTGCAAGGCATCATGGGCGGCTACTACGCGCGCCACGACGGCCTGAACGAGGACATCGCCTGCGCCATCGAAGACCACTACAAACCGCGCTTTGCCGGCGACACGCTGGCGCGCGGCCAAACTGGCCTGGTGCTGGCGCTGGCCGACAAACTGGAAACGCTGGTCGGCATGTTCGGCATTGGCAATCTGCCCAGCGGCGACAAAGACCCATTCGCGCTGCGCCGCCACGCGCTCGGCGTGATCCGCATGCTGGTCGAAAAAGACCTGCCACTGGAACTGAACCGGCTGCTGGCCGACGCTGCGCTGCCATTTGGCACCCTGATCGACACGCCCGGCGCGGCGCTGGCCGAATTCATCGGCGAGCGGCTGGCCAGCGCGCTGCGCGAACAAGGCTTTCGCGCGCAAGAGGTCGATGCCGTGCTGGCACTGCAACCGCAACGCCTGGCCGACGTGACGCGGCGCTTGCAAGCGGTGCGCGACTTTGCCGCGCTGCCCGAAGCACCGGCGCTGGCGGCGGCCAACAAGCGCATCGGCAACATCCTGAAAAAATCCGACGCCGCGCCCGCGGCCCTGAGCGCGCGCCTGCTGGTCGAACCGGCCGAGCACGCGCTGTTTGCCGCCATGCAAGCCAGCCTGCCCAGCGCCCAACTGCACTTCGATGCCGGCCACTACACCGCCGCGCTGGCCGCACTGGCCGCGCTGCGCGCACCGGTCGACGCCTTTTTCGACACCGTGCTGGTCAACACCGACGACGCCGCGCTGAAAGCGAACCGGCTGGCGCTGCTGCAGCGCCTGCACCAAGCCATGAACCGCGTGGCCGACCTGTCGCGCCTGGTGAAATTGGGGTCAGATTCCGATTGTCTTCCCTGCACCCCATGAAGCTGCTCATTCTCGACCGCGACGGCACGCTCAACCGCAGCCGTGAAGACTACGTCGCCTCGCCCGACGAGTGGGAGGCGCTGCCGGGCGCGCTGGAAGCGCTGGCGCGGCTGAACCACGGCGGCTGGCGCGTGGCGCTGGCGACCAACCAGTCCGGCCTGGGGCGCGGCGTGTTCGACATGACCGCGCTCAACGCCATTCACAGCAAGATGCACCGCCAGCTCGCGGCCGTGGGCGCACGGGTGGATGCGGTTTTTTTCTGTCCCCACGTCCCAGAAGACGCCTGCGGCTGCCGCAAACCCGCGCCGGGCTTGTTCGTGCAAATCAGCAAGCGCTTTGGCGTCCCCCCGGCCCAGTTGCCGGTGGTGGGGAACGCGCTGCGCCACGTGCAAGCAGGCGCCGCCGCCGGTTGCCCGACCCACCTGCTGCTGACCGGCAAGTCCGAGTCGCTGCGCGCCCTTGCCGACCCTGGCAGCGTCATTGGCCTGCCACCCGGCACCCGGATACACGAAGACCTGTCGGCCTTTGCCGACTGGCTGTTGCAGCAACCGGTCAAATGACCGCTCTTTTTTCTCCCAAGCCCGCATGATCTTCATCAACTTGCTGCGCGCCGTTTTGCATCTGTTGTTCATGGCCGTCACCGTGGTGCCGTGGGCGCTGGCGGTGCTGATCGCCGCGCCCTTCCTCAACAGCACGCAGGTGTACTGGATGTGCGCGCGCTGGCTCAAACTGTCGGTCGACAGCGGCACCCTGATCCTGGGCATTCGCAACCGCGTGCTCGGTTTTGAAAACCTGCCAACCGCCAGCGACGCGCCGGCCGTGCTGCTGCTCAAGCACCAATCGACCTGGGAGACCTTTTGCATGCCGGCGCTGATGCCACACCCGCTGGCCTTCGTGTTCAAGAAAGAGCTGCTCTACGTGCCGTTTTTCGGTTGGGCCATGGCCTGCATGGACATGATCCACATCGACCGCAGCAAGCGCACCAAGGCGTTCAGCAAGGTGGTCGAACAAGGCCAGCGACTGCTCAACAAGGGCACCTGGGTCATCATGTTTCCCGAAGGCACACGCATGCCGCGCGGCCAAAAGGGCCAGTACAAAAACGGCGGCACGCGGCTGGCGATTGCCACCGGCGCGCCAGTGATCCCGATCGCCGTCAGTTCGGCCAAGTGCTGGCCGAGCAAGGCTTTCATCAAACAGCCGGGCGTGGTCGAGTTCTCGATCGGCAAGCCGATCCCGAGCCAGGGCCGCGAGCCCGACGAATTGATGCGCGAGGTCGAAACCTGGATCGAGGCCGAAATGCGCCGCATCGACCCCAGCGCCTACCCTGACGCCAAGGCCTGAGTTACCGATGCTGCGCTCGATGTCACAGGCACTCGGTGCGTTGCTGCGACCCCACACGCCCGCCGGCTTGCCCGCTGCGCACACGCAGCACCGGCGCGTGCGCCTGGGCGCGCAGGAAGTGGCATACGAATTCAAGCGCGGCCAGCGCCGCAGCATCGGTCTGAGCATCGGCCCCGACGGCTTGCGCGTGCGGGCGCCGAGCTGGACGCCACTGGCCGAGGTCGAAGCGCTGCTGCAAGCCAAGTCGGCCTGGGTGCTGGAGAAGCTGCAGCGCGCGCGCGAGCACGCCGCTGCCCGGGCGGCGGCCCGCACCGTCTGGGCCGACGACGCCGCGCTGCTCTTTCTGGGCCAGCACGTGCGCCTGCGGCTCGAGCCGGCGCAGCGCTTCTCGCCCCCGCGGCTGCAAGCCGCCTTGGCCGCTGCGCAGCCCGCCACGCTGTGCCTGGGACTGGCGGGCTGCGCCAGCGCGCTTCAGATCCGCCACACCACCCAGGCCTGGCTCAGGCAGCAGGCACAGTCGGTGTTCAACGACCGGCTGGCATACTTCGCCCCGCTGCTGCAGGTGCACCCGAGGCGGCTGCAGCTCTCGAATGCCCGCACGCGCTGGGGCAGCGCCAGCGCCGACGGCAGCATCCGCCTGAACTGGCGCCTCATCCACCTGGAGCTGCCGCTGATCGACTACGTGGTGGTACACGAACTCTGCCATCTGCGCCACATGAACCACAGTGCACCCTTCTGGAGCCTCGTCGCCAGCGTCCTGCCCGACCACGCGCAGCGCCGCCAAGCGCTGCGCCGCGCCGTGTTGCCACCGCTGGACGCAGACGTTTGAGTTGAACCCGTTCCCGTTCGGGCTCTGCACCCTTCGACAGGCTTCCTTCGACAAGCTCAGGACGAACGGTTTTTGTCAGGACAAACCCTTCGACAGGCTTCCTTCGACAGGCTCAGGACAGGCCCTTCGACAGGCTCAGGGCGAACGGCTTCTGACGTGACGAACCCACCCAACCATTCGCCCCGAGCACCCAACCGTTCGCCCTGAGCCTGTCGAAGGGCCCAGAGCGAACGGCTTCTGACGTGACGAACCCATCCAACCGTTCGCCCTGAGCCTGTCGAAGGGCCTAGAGCGAGCAGCTTCTGAAGCGCCAGACGCCTTGCGCGTCGCGCTCGCGCCGCAGTTGCCCGGCAAACCACAGCCGGTGCAGGTGCGCCACCGTCTCGCCCATGGCAAAGGTGGTCTGGTGCAGGTCCAGCTCGCGCTTGAACATCAGCGGCAAAATATCGGCGCCGCTGCACGCGCGCTCCTGACAAGCCTGCAACACCTCGGCCAGACGGTCGGCGTGGTGCTGTTTGAGCTGGCCGATGCGCTCGTGCAGACCGGTGAACGGCTTGCCGTGCGAAGGCAATACCAGCGTCTGCGCGGGCAGTGGCAGGTATTTTTCCAGCGATTCCAGAAACAGCCGCAAGGGATCGCTCTCAGGCTCGACGTCGTACACGCTGACGTTGGTCGAAATGCGCGGCAACACCATGTCGCCGCTGATGAGCACGTCGAGCTCGCCGCAGTGCAGGGCCATGTGCTCGGGCGCGTGGCCGTAGCCGCTGATGCAGCGCCAGCCGCGCCCGCCTATGCGCAGCGTCTGGCCGTCTTGCAGGCGACAAAACCGACCCGGCACCTGCGGCACCATGTTCGGGTAGTAGCTGGAGCGGGCACGGATTTTCTCCAGGCTCTGCGGGTCGCTCAGGCCGTGAGCAGCGAAAAAGGCGGCCGCGCCCGCGCCACCAAAGCCGGTGCTGCTGACCGATCCGACGCGCGCGGCGTAGTAGTCGGTGGCGCTGATCCACAGCAGGCACGACCAGCGCTCGCACAGCCAGTACGCCAACCCCACATGGTCCGGGTGCATGTGGGTGACGATCACGCGCAGAATCGGCAGGCCTTCGAGTTCGTTCTCAAAAACGGCTTCCCACTGCGCGCGCGACTCGTCGCGCGCAATGCAGCAATCGACCACCGACCAGCCGTCCCGGCCGTCCAGCGTGTCGCGCAGCAGCCACAGATTGATGTGATCGAGCGCAAACGGCAGGCTCATGCGCAGCCACTTGACGCCCGGCGCCAGCACCAGCGCACGCCCTGGCGGCGGCAGCTCTGCGCCCAGCGGGTAGTGCAAGCGGGCTTCGAGCTGTTCTTTGGTGGGCGGTGTCATGCGCTGGCGTTTCCGGTAAGATGGCTGGGTTTGACGTTAACGTAAACGTCAAATCTGCGCGCATTTTACGCAGCCCCGAACAAGCCTGCTGTCAAGCACCAGACAACACCCGAGTGCCCCATGTCGAGCCACCAGACCTACGGCATCAGCGAGTTGGCGCGCGAGTTCGACCTGAGCACGCGCACGATTCGTTTTTACGAAGACATGGGCCTGCTGCAGCCGCGGCGCGAAGGCCCGGGCGGGCGCAACCGGGTCTACAGCGCGCGCGACCGCACCCGCCTCAAGCTCACCTTGCGCGCCAAGCGCCTGGGCCTGTCGCTGACCGAGGCCAAAGAAATCATAGACATGTACGACAGCCCGCGCGACACCGGCGCGCAGTTGCATAAATTTCTCAGCGTACTGGCCGAACACCGGCACCAGATCGAAGCGCAACTGGCCGATCTGGCGGCCAATCTCGACGAAGTCAAGGCGCACGAAAGAGAAGCCCGCGCCTTGCTGCTCAAAGCCGAACAAAAGCTCGCGCGCGCCAGCTCCGCCTGACGTCTTTGCAACGCTTCATTTCAGGAGACACCCCCGCCATGAACACCCTGCCCGGCCTGGACTTTCAACTCGGCGCCGACATCGACGCGCTGCGCGACGCGGTGCGCGACTTCGCGCAGGCCGAAATTGCCCCGCGCGCGGCCGAAATAGACCGCAGCGACTGTTTTCCCGCCGACCTGTGGCGCAAGATGGGCGACGTGGGCCTGCTCGGCATCACGGTCGGCGCGGAATACGGCGGCGCCGACATGGGCTACCTGGCGCACATGGTGGCGATGGAAGAAATCAGCCGCGCCAGCGCCTCGGTCGGTCTGTCTTATGGCGCGCACAGCAATTTGTGCGTCAACCAGATCAAGCGCAACGGCAGCGCCGCGCAACGGCACAAATACCTGCCCCCACTCATCAGCGGCGAACACATCGGTGCACTCGCCATGAGCGAGTCCGGCGCCGGCTCGGACGTCATGGGCATGCAGCTCAAGGCCGAAGACAAGGGCGGCTACCACCTGCTCAACGGCAGCAAGATGTGGATCACCAACGGCCCCGACGCCGACACGCTGGTGGTCTACGCCAAGAGCGAACCCGAACTCGGCGCGCGCGGCGTGACGGCCTTTCTGATCGAGCGGTCCATGCCCGGCTTTCGCGTCGCGCAAAAGCTCGACAAACTCGGCATGCGCGGCAGCCCCACCGGCGAACTGCTGTTCGACAACGTCGAGGTGCCGCCGGAAAACATCCTGGGCGGCCTCAACCACGGCGCCCGGGTGCTCATGAGCGGGCTGGACTACGAACGCGCGGTGCTGAGCGGCGGTCCGCTGGGCATCATGCAAGCCGTGCTCGACAACGTGATGCCCTACATCCACGACCGCAAGCAGTTCGGCCAAAGCATCGGTGAATTTCAGTTGATTCAGGGCAAAGTGGCCGACATGTACACCGTGCTGCAAGCGGCGCGCTCGTTTGCCTACACGGTGGCGAAGAATCTGGACCTGCTGGGCAGCGAACACGTGCGCCAGGTGCGCAAAGACTGCGCCTCGGTCATTCTGTGGTGCGCCGAACAAGCCACCTGGATGGCCGGCGAAGGCGTGCAGATTTTTGGCGGCAACGGCTACAGCAACGACTACCCGCTCGGGCGCCTGTGGCGCGACGCCAAGCTGTACGAAATAGGCGCCGGAACGAGCGAAATTCGCCGCATGCTGATCGGGCGCGAGCTGTTTGCCCAGACCTGCTGAGCGCCGCGCCGGGGTGCGCTCACAACAGCAGCATGACGCCAAACCAGAGCCCGGCCACCAGCAAGGTGAGCGGGGTTCGCTGCGGCGAACGCCAGACCGCCAGCAGCAAAAACAGGTTGTAGGGCTTGAGCGCAAAGAAAATGACCAGCACCCAGGTCGCCTGCAGGCCCTGCGCCAGCACAATCAAGACCAGAAAGCCGACCAGCAAGTTGAGCAAGGTGGCCACGCCCAGCATGTCGCGCCAGAACAGCAGGCTCAAACTCACCCGGGCCTGCCAGCGCGCGGCAAAAAAATCTTGACAAATGGAAAAGCTCATTGCAACACCTGTGCAAGCATGAACAGCGCCGCTTTGGTCAGCGCAAACAACACCCCGGAGACTACCACGGCGGCCACGACCGAGGTGAACAGACCGGCCAGTATGCAGTAACCGTCGCGCTCCAGAATACCGAGCGCAAAAAAGCTGATCGCCAGCGACGGCAGCGCGTTGCCCAGCGGAATCGGCAGCACCACCAGCAGCGCCAGCAACAGGCACAACAAGCCAACCAGGCGCTCGAACGGCGGACGCACCAGCACACCCAGGCGCGGTCTGAGCAATTTTTCGGCCCGCATGACCCAGGGCACGAGGCGACGCACCAGGGTGACGAAGTCGGCGCGCGCGATCGAGCGCCGCGCCAACCGGGCCGGCAGCCAGGGCCGCAGCCCGAGCATGAGTTGCGGCGCCAGAAAAACCAGCGGTGCGCCCAGCACCGAAGAGGCCCCGGGCGGCAGCGGCAGCACGTTGATGGCGGCAAAAATGAACATCATCGCCGCCAGCGCGCGGTCGCTTAGCGCGTCGAGCAAGTCTGCCACCGAAATGCGCTCGCGGCTGCTGTCGTGGGCCAGCTCGAACAACAGCACCGACAAGTGCCGCCCTGGGCTGCGCGCTGCAGGCGGCAACTCCGGCGGGTTCATGGCAGCTCCGGGCGTCGGCCTGGTCGGTTCATGCCGGGCGCAGCGGTTCTTCGGGCGCCTCAGCGGGCGCCAAGTCGGCATCCGACGGCGGCCGGCTGGCCAGCACCTTGTCTATGGTGCGTCCGTCCATGTCGACGATCTCCAGCCGCCAGCCCTCCCAACTGACCACGTCGGTCACCTTGGGCAAGCGCCCGGTCAGCAGCATCATCATGCCGCTCAGGGTATGGTAGCGGCCGCGCTCCTCGTCGGGCACCGCATCCAGGCCCAGGCGGTCTTTGAGCTCGGGCACCGGAATGTGGCCGTCGAGCAGCCAACTGCCGTCTTCGCGCTGCACGGCCCACGAGGTTTCGGGGTCGCGCGGGCTGAATTCGCCCGTGATGGCCTCGATCAGGTCTTGCAGCGTCACAATGCCCTGCACCTCGCCGTACTCGTCGATCACGAACGCCATGTGCACGTCAGACAGGCGAAAATTGTCCAGCAGTTCCATGCCGGTGATGGTCTCTGGAACATAGAGCGGCGCTTGCAGACTTTGCTCGCCGAGTTCGCGCCGATCGCCGCCGCGCAGCGCGTTGGACAACCAGGCGCGCGCGCTCAGCACGCCCACCACATCGCTCATGCTGCCGCGCACAACCGGAAAGCGCGCATGGTCGGTCTGCTCCACCCGCTCCATATTGGTCTCATACGGCTGCTCCAGGTCCAGCACCACCACGTCGCCGCGCGGCACCATCAAAGAGCCGATCTGGCGGTCGTCGAGCCGAAACACGTTGCGCACCATGGTGTGCTCATGCGACTCGATCACACCGGCGGTGGTGCCCTCGGCCAGCATGGCGTGAATCTCCTCTTCGGTCACGGCGCTGTTGCTGTTGCTCTTGACCTTGAGCAGGCGCAGCAAAGCCTGGGTCGAGAACGATAGCAACAGCACGAAGGGCTTGGTGCCAATGGCCAGCCAGTCGATCGGGCGCGCCACCAGCCGCGCCAGCATCTCTGGGTTTGACTGCGCTATGCGCTTGGGCACCAGCTCACCGACGACGATGGAGAAATAGGTGATGACCACCACCACCAGGCCAGTGGCCAAAATGACGCTGGATTTTTCCGACACGCCCAGCCCGATCAGCCAGGCGGCCAGCGGATCGGCCAGCGCGGCCTCGCCGACGATGCCGTTCAGAATACCGATCGAGGTAATTCCGATCTGGATGGTGGAGAGAAAACGGGTGGGGTCTTCGCCCAGCTTGAGCGCAGCGGCTGCGGCCCCGTCGCCTTCGTCGATCAACTTTTGCAGCCGCACCTTGCGTGCGGTCATGAGCGCGATCTCTGACATGGCAAACAAGCCATTGAACAAGATCAGCGCGACAAGTAAGGCAATTTCCATGGGTTCAGGTTCTCAGGCCGCAGCGACGCAGCACGCCGGCAAGGGTGTGTTTCATCCGGCGCCGATGTGGCGCGCATGACAAGACTGCGGCTGCAGCCGGCGCCGGCGCGCCTGGCATGGTTGCGGCTGCGCGCGCAGGCCAAACGCCGGCGCGCGCAGGCCGCGGCCGGCATGGGAACGCAATCGCTGCAAGCGGTTTCAAAAGGCCTTGATTCTAGCGCGCCCCCGGCAAGACTGCCAGCCCCCAGGCCGCGCCGTCAGCGCATCAGAACGAGTGGCTCAGGCCCAGCACCAGACGGGTCTTGCCGGCCGCACCGGCTTTGTCGGCAGCCGTATCGGCGCCGGAGACGGTGGCCGATGCGCTCAGGCCCGGGTTCAGCGCGTAGCTCAGGCCCAGGTGAAAGTCGCGCGCGCCGCCGAAATTGGCCGAATTGCGAAAACCCACACCGGCGTTGAGCGAAATTTTCTCACCCAGCGGGTGCTCCAGGCTCAGGCTCAGGCGTTCGCGCTGGTCGTTCCAACCGCTCAGGCCGTGCTGGTACTTGACGCTGAAGGCGCTGTAGGCCAGGCTGGCGTAGGCTTCTGTGCCGTTCCAGCCGCCACCGCTGTTCGGGTACAGGTAGCGCACCAGGCCCAGGTCTGCCGTCAGCCCGGGGATGAGCTCGCGGCTGAAACCGCCGTAGAGGTCGATTTCGACATTGGCCTGACCGAACTTGCCGGTGGAATTCCAGTTGCCGATGTAAAAGCCATTGGCAAAAACGTAATCCACCCCGCCCTGCAAGGCGGGAATGAAATTGCCCGGCTGCCGGTTGTCCTGGTCAATGCCCTGGTACTTGTAGAGCGAAACCGCACCGATATTGAACGACAGGCCCTGGGCTTGCACCAAGTTGGGCAGGCTGGCGGCTGCCAGCAGGCTGCCCGCCAAGGCCAGGCGGGTGAAAGTGCTTTTTTTCATGGGGAAACTCCGGTGCAAGATTGATGAAGCGGACACTGGAACACGCGCCCTGAGCAAATTAGCAACAAACGTGCCCACTGTCGCCCCGGTGTCATGGGTTTGTCACGCTTGTTGTTGCCGCTGCGCAAGGTTGCGGCGCCGCTGGCTGCCCTGTTGCTTCGGCCCGGTGAAAACGGGGCAGTCCCTGAAGCGGGGACGCCACAAAGCACGATGAGCCTTGTCCACGGACGCCTCCAGCTTCGTGGCAGTCGCCCTCATGCCCTTGCGCTTGGCGCCCTGTGCGCGGTTCGCGCCAACACCCAGGCGCCCGTGCCGGGCGCAAAAAAACCCCTGCCGCACAAAGACGGCAGGGGTTTGACACAGCAGCCAAGGCTCAGCGGGCCCAAGCCCGCTTGGCATCAGAAGTTGTGGCGAACGCCCACGGCGAACTGGGTGCGATCGAGCGTGCCTCGGCCGGCTACATCGAGTTCGAGACTGCCGTAGTTGACGTAGGCGCTGGTGCGGCGCGACAAAGCGTAGGTGGCGCCGAGCTGGAAGCCGGTGACGTCGATACTGTTGGCCACACCGGCGCGCGTCACGTCGGCCTGACCGAAGTTGCCGAACAGGGTGATGGCGCCCATGGGGACCTGCACGCCCAGGTTCCAGCCGTCGGACTTGACGTCGTTGCCAACGGCTTTGTCGTCGGTCAGGTAGGAGTAGGCCAGCGCAACACGGGCCACTTCGAAGTTGTAGGCGCCGCCGACGGCCCACACGCTGGTGCGTCTGGAAAGACCGGCCATGCCAGGAACAGCGCCGTTGTCACCGAACAGCGGAATAGCAGCACCGGCGTTCCCACCGACCGAGCTGAAAGTGCGGGCGTAGTCAACCCGGTCAAAGGCGGCGGCCAGCGTCAGCGGGCCGGCGGCGTAAATGGCGTTCAGGCCGAAGGAGTTGTCGTTGCGAGCATCAGCAGGAACGTTGTCATGCTCGCCCACGCCGGCCTGCGCCGTCACGGTCACACCGCTGAAGCTGGGGCTGATGTAGGTGATGGCGTTGCTGCTGCGAGCGCGGTTGTGCAGCAGGGGAATGTAGCCGGGCGAAGCCAGGCCGCCGCCGAAGTCGACCGCGCCCTGAACGGTGTGGTAGGGCGTAACCTGGCGGCCCAGGCGAACTTCACCGAAGGCGCCGCTCAGACCGACGAAGGACTGACGGTTGCTGATGGTGAAGGTATCTTCGCTGGGGTCAAGGCCCCCCTCGACCAGGAAGTTGGCGCGCAGACCGGCGCCCAGATCTTCGTTGCCGCGAATACCGATGCGCGAGGCGCCGGAAACCGACATCATGCGGTTGCGCTCCATACTTGCCGGACCCAGTCCCGCAATGCCGGTGGTGTTGGTGTTTTCCTGCATGGCAATGCCCATGTCCACCACGCCGTACAGCGTGACGGCAGACTGGGCAAAAGCGGCGCCGGTGGCGGCGACGGCGGCCAGGGCAATCAAGGTCTTTTTCATTGAGATTTCTCCAGAGTTGAAAAAATGAGCCGGCAGGCCTGACGGCCCACAAACCAACTTCCGTGCTTGGAAGCTGCGCCCATTGCACCAGAAGCCGCGCCAGGATGCAAAGATTTCCCGCACCGGCGCGCTTTTGTGTCGCTTGGCCGCAACAAAGCGCGCCACAGCCCGGCTTTTACTGGCGTGCGCTGCGCGAAAGCACGGGCTGCGGCCGCGGGTGGCTGCTGCGCCAGGGGTTGATGTCTATGCCGCCACGGCGCGTGTAGCGCGCGTACACAAACAAGCGGCTGGGCCGGCAGCGCGCCATGAGGTCGGTGTAGATGCGCTCGACGCAGGGCTCGTGAAATTCCTGCTGCAAGCGGTAGCTGACCAGGTATTGCAGCAAGCCGGCCTGGTCTATGGCGGGGCCGCTGTAGGCAATTTGCACGCTGGCCCAGTCGGGCTGGCCAGTGACTTGGCAGTTGCTCTTGAGCAAGTGGCTGAGCAGGGTTTCGTGCACCGGCGCTGCGTCGCTGGCGCTGCGCAGCAGCTCGGGCGCCACCTGCTCGTGCTGGCATTCCACGTCCAGGCGGTCCAGGCACAGGCCGTCGAGCTCTTGCAGCGTTTGGCTGGCAAATTCGGGCGGCAGCAGCAGGCGCACGCCGGGCAGCGAGCGCACCGGCGCGCCGCCCCAAATGGCGGCCGCCAGGTCGGCGCGCAGGGTCTGGCGCACCGCCTCGGCGCTGTCAAAGCGGGTTTGGTTAAAGCTGTTGAGGTAGAGCTTGAACGACTTGCTCTCGACCATGTGGCTGCTGTGGCAGTCTATGCTGATCTGCGCCAGCGCCACCTGCGGCTTGCCCCTGGGGTTGAGCCAGCTCAGCTCGTAGGCGCTCCAGAGGTCGGCGCCGACAAAGGGCAGCGGCTCGCCAATGCCGAGTTCGCTGCGCCGGCTTGCGCGCGGCAGCGCAAACAGCAGCGTGGGGTCATAGCGGTCGGGGTAGCGGCTGGCTTGGCCCAGCGGCGATTGCGCGGCGGTGTGGGGTTTCATGGGGCGGGCTGGGGCGGCTATGCGCTGAGATTTTGAAGGACACTTCTAAGAATACCCGTTCGCCCGAATGGAGGTTCTTGGATTCATAGAAGCGCCCTGCAACTACCCGTTCACCCTGAGCTTGTCGAAGGGCCTGTCCTGAGCCTGTCGAAGGAATAGAGGCGCTCTTATGAGCATGCAGCAAAACTCAATCGGCCTGGCTGGCGCTCCACTCCAGCAGGGCTTCGAGCGCGGGCCGCGCGGCCGGGGCGTTGGGGTGGTTGATGATGGCCACCACGGCCAAGCGCGTGCCGCTGCGGGCGAAGACGTAGCCGGCGATGCCGCTGACGTCGCGCAGGGTGCCGGTTTTCAACCAGGCGTTGCCGCGCGCCGCACTGTGTTCGCCGCGCGCCATGCGCGCGGCCGTTCCTTTTACCCCGGCCAGCGCCAGTGAGCGCGTGAACTGCTCGCCCTGCGGGTGCGAATCGGCATGGCGCAGCAGGCTGACCAGGGCTTCGGGGGTGATGCGCTCGTCGCGCGAGAGGCCGGAGCCGTTGTCCAGCACCGGGGTGGCGTAGCGGGTGCCAAAGGTGCTGTGCCACCAGCGGTGCATGACTTCGCGCGAGCGCTCGAAACCGCCTACGCGCACGGGAGTCAGGCGTTCGCGCGGCACCGTCAGCGCGTTGATGCGCTCTGGCGCGAGCTGCCCCAGGGTGAGAAAGACCTGCTGCGCCATGACGTTGTTGCTCAGGCGGTTGACGTCGTCGATGATTTCAGACAAGGGCAGCGAGCGCGCTTCGTGCAGCAAGCGCGCACCCGCCGGCGTGCGGCCGGCGCGCACGCTGCCGGTGAGGGCTCCGCCACCGGCGCGCCAAAGACCCTCGAGCGCGCGCGCAGCGTGGCTGGCCGGCTCCTGGTAGGCCAGCGACCAGCTTTGTTCGCCGCAACGCTGCGGGAACTGGCCCTCGAAACGGATGGCGTTCGCGTCGTCAAAGCGGGCTTGCAGGCCGGCGCGCCAGTTGCCACAGGGCGCGCGCGACAGCGGCACTTGCGCATCAATGGCCAGCCCCTGCAGCGGCGGCACGCTGCTGACGCGCGCCACGCCGGCCGCCTGGTCGGGTGCAAAGCGCAGCTCGACGGTGCGAAAGTTGACCAGCAACGCGTCTGGCCCGGCGTTGTAGGGGCGCAGGGCGGCGCCGTCAAAGGCGCCGGGGTCGTGTACCGGCAAGTCAAAGGCGCTGTGGTCGAGCACCAGGTCGCCCAGAATCACGTACACGCCCTGCTGTTGCAAGTTGCCGAAAGCGGCTTGCAGGCGTTCGTACACCAGTTTGGGGTCGCCGCCGCCGCGCACGTACAGGTTGCCGCGCAGCACGCCGTGCGAGACGGGACCACCGGCGTAGAAGTCGGTGTGCCAGGTGAAGTCGGGGCCGAGCAGGTCGATGGCGGCGTAGGTGGTGACCAGCTTCATGACCGAGGCGGGGTTGACCACGGCATGCGCGCGGTGGCGCAGCCGCTCGCGCGGCTGCGGGCCCAGCGTGACCACCAGCGCCGAGAACGCGCTCGGCGGCACGTCGGCACGCGCCAGCGCGGCCCGCACGGCGGGTGGCAAGGGGTCATCGGGCGGCAGCGCCTGGGCCGCGGCGGGCAAGGCCCACGCGCTGGCAGCAGCCAGCAGCCAGCCAGCCAGCGCTGGCCGGGCGGCGCGTCTCAGGCTCAAGAGGCAAGCGCAAAAAAGAAGCGGCATGGTCGCGTTGATTATCGGTCGTTTGCGGCGCGCGCACTGGCAGCGCCGCCGGCGCGGCGCGCCGGATCATTCTGAATCCGGCCGGTGTGGTGCTGCACGCTTGCTGCAACACACAAAACCGCTGGTTGGTGAAAACAAATTCAGCCCATTTGTCGCAGACAAACCAGAACCTGAATCCGTGACAAAGCAACCAAAAAACATGACCCCAAACGCTCGACCCAAACACTCAAACAAAAAAGCCGCTCACAGGAGCGGCTTTTTGCCGGACGCTTGCCCGCTGAATCAGAATCGCAGGTTGAGCCGAAGCACGGTGGTGGTGCCACTCACCTCGTTGCTCACGATCAGCAGCGGTTGGCCGTTGGGCGACTGGCGAGCCGGCACGAACACCAGGCCTTCGGGGCCCAGGTCGCCAATGGTGGCGAGCCCGCCGATGGCCGCTGCGGCTGCGGGATCGCTCGTCCATTCGTCGCGGGTGTTCAGGTAGTCCACACGAAAAGGTGCGCTGGGGTTGGTGATGTCGTACACCAGCACACCGCCCATGCGCTCCAGACCAATGAAGGCGAAGGTTTTGCTGCCTATGGTGCCCACCGCCACGCCTTCGGGCTCGGGGCCTTTGGCGTCGCTGCGGCTGTCTTTGGCGTTGCCTTCGTTGTGCCCGCTGTTAAAGAAGTCGACGCAAGGAATATTGCGTGTGCTGCCGAGTCGGCAATCAGCGCTGGCAAGGAAGTTTTCGATCGCGGCGCCCGAGTCCCAGACCAGCTTGCCGTTTTCGTCCCAGATGCTGAAGGAGCGCGCGCCGTAGCTGTAGAGCCTGTTGTACATGAGGCGGTCGCCGGCGGGGTGTTGCACGCCCGCGCTGGTAAAGCGCAGGGGCATGCCTTGGGCGTCAGTCCTGAACCCCTGTGTCCAAGTGATCATGAGCCGTCCGAGCTGATCGGGGGCGTTGCAGGTGCCCGGGCTGCCCGCCACCGCACCGCAGTAACCGAACACCGCCGGGTCGAGCAGGGCACCCAGCACCGGCGTGGGGGTGGGGCCCGCCACTGCGCGCAGTTGCGGTGGCACCACTTGCCAGCCAGCGGGCCTGACCAGGGCCGCGACCCGCAGCTCTTCCACAAAGCCCAGCGCCGGGTTCTGGGTGCCCAAGTAGGCGGGGTTGCCCTCACCCCAGGCGCGGGCGTCGCCCTCGTTCGCGGTCACCAGGAAGGTTCGGCCGCCCACAGTGTACGAGGCTATGGTATCGGGCTGGAACATGCCGAAGACACCGGGCCAGGTTCTGATGTTGATCGTGTTGCCGTCTCGGTCTGAAACGTCAAGCTCGTTACCGGCAGTTCCGTGGTTTTTTAAACCCAGTGGAAGAATATCAGTGACGGTGGCGGTGGCGATGTCTACCTTGGCCAGCGCATTGTTCTCCTGCAGCGTGACCCAGGCGGTGCGGCCATCGGCCGAGATGGCAATGGACTCAGGCTCAAGGTCTTGCGATGCCGAGGCGCCGGGGCCGCGCGGAACGTCTCGGGGGCAGGCAACTTCTTGTCCAATGCCTTGCGAAGCCGGGACGCCAGGGCCGTAAATTCGAATACCACGTGCGCGCAGCGTATCTTCCTGCCCGTTGAAGGTGCAAAGACAAGCGGTGCGCACCACCGGGCGGGCGGGGTTGCTCACGTCGATGATGCTGATGCTGCCGTCGGGGTCGATCTGATAATCGTCGCTGGGTTCGCCTTCGTTGGCGGTAAGCACGGTCCGGCCGTCGGGCGTGAAGGTAACCATGTCGGGCTGCGCGCCCACCGTGGCGGTACCGAGCAGGCTCAGGTCGCTGGCGCGGTAGAGCGCCATGCGGCCGGGGTCGGTCTTGCGTGGCGCCTGAATAGCCACAGCCACCAGGCCGTTGAACACGGCCACGCTGTTGATGGAAGAGCCCGCCAGCACGGTGTTGCTGGCGAGCTGGGTGATGAAGCGAGGCAGCGCAGGGTTGCTCAGGTCGATCACATCAATCATGCCAGCTTGGGCGTTGACGACAAACAGTCGCTTGCTGGCCGCGTCAAAAGCAGGTATTTCGGCCGCACTCACGCCATACTGGTTGGTTCTGAAGACGCCGATTCTTTCCAGCGACAGGCTGGCCGGGGTGGCTTCAGGGGGAGGCGCGTCGTCACCGCCGCCACAGGCGCTGAGCAGGGCTGCGGCGGCGAGGGCAGCAGCCAGCAGGTTCAGGCCGGTGCGAGGGAAAGAGGCTGGGCGTTTAGTCATGAAGCAGTCCGAATTCAGGGGTGATGTAGCCTTTGGTTTTAATCGCTTGGGATGACATTTTTATTAAATCATCGTGATTTTGGTAAAAATTTGCGTCGTCAACACGACGGCGCGATCCGAATGTCAAGCTCCGCCTGTTCCTCGCGCGTAGCCTTTCGCGCAGAGATGATGCGAATGGCATCGCCCTCGGCTCGATAGCAGTGAGCCACGATGCTTGGGATCCCACTCGAAGTACAAGAGGGACTTGCGTGCACTGTACGTACGATGTACGGAAGCCGCAACGAACGGCATGTGGTGCTGGCTGTGCGGTCACCGTCAATACTGTTCAGGGTACTTCTATAACGCCGTCATTTCGTACCTGACACGGAATCCAGTTCCTTGACTTTGCTGTGGTCCCGCCTGAGCGGGAATGAAGAAAACAGGATTTATGGAAGTGCACCCACATGAACCATCCCGGTTGAAGCAGAGTGACGGGAAAAACCCAATCCAAAATGGAATGGAAACAGAAAAATCAGCAAAAAATTCGGACGAATCGACGCCAGCTCACGGATTCAGGCTTCCAGAAATGCCCCTTGCCACCCCCCGTTCGCCCTGAGCCTGTCGAAGGGCTACGCCCGAACGGTTGCTGCCTCACTGGGCCAGAGCACTAACGGGCAATCTCAGATAATCGCACCATGCTTTCTTTGCCTGCCCGCGCCCAGCCTGCCCCGTGCGCCAGCCTGCGCCTGCTGGCGCTCGAGACCAGCACCCACAGCCTGTCGCTGGCGCTGGGCAGCGGCAGCCCGGGCGGCCCGCTGTGGCAGCGCAGCGGCGCGGGCGGCGCGCAGGCATCGGGCAGCGTGCTGGCGCTGGTGGACGAGTTGCTGGCCCAGGCCGGCTGGCCGCTGGCTGGCCTGGACGCGCTGGTGTTTGGCCGCGGCCCGGGTTCTTTCACCGGCCTGCGCACCGCCTGCGCGGTGGCGCAGGGGCTGGCTTATGGCGCGCAACTGCCGGTGCTGGCGCTCGATACGCTGCTGGCGCTGGCCGAACAAGCGCGTTGGTTGCAAGAGCAGGCGGGCCAGCCGGCGCCGCCACTGATTGTGGCGCTGCTCGACGCCCGCATGGGCCAGCTCTACGCCGCGCCCTACGCCAACGGCACGCCGGGTTTGCAGCCGCTGGCGGCACCGTTTCTGTGCGCGCCACACAAACTGGGCGCGCACCTGGCGCAGCGCCTGCCCGGTGTGGCGCTGCACCCGGACGCGCCGGTTTTGCTGGCAGGCAATGTGTTTGAGGCCTACGGCGCAGCACTGGCCGGCTTGCCTGCGGCGCGCTTGTGCGCCCTGCCCTGCGCCAGCGCCCTGTTGCGCCTGGCGCCGGCTTTGCTGGCAGCGGGGGCGGCGGTGGCGCCAGCACAGGCGCTGCCGCTGTACGTGCGCGACCAGGTGGCGCTGACCACGGCCGAGCGCGAGCACCTGCGCACGGCTGGCGCTGCGCTGCCGGCTTGAGCCGCCGAGACCGCAGCAGCACATCATGCAAGCCCTCAGTCTGCTTGAATTCGCCCGCACGGCGCCACTGCCCGGGCGCCGCTGTGCCTGTGCCGCCATGACCGAGGCCGATCTGGACGCGGTGCTGGCGCTGGAGCAGGCCGCTCATGCTGCGCCCTGGTCGCGGCTGAATTTCCGTGACTCGCTCCTGCACGGCCACCCGACGCTGCTGCTGCTGGAGGCCGCCGGGCCGGGCGCAGGCAGCCAGCACGCTGCGGCTACCGATGCGGCGCTGCTGGCTTTTCTGGTGGCCATGCCGGGCGTGGACGAGGTGCATGTGCTCAACCTTGCCGTTGCCCCGGCGCACCAGCGCCAGGGCTGGGCGCGCCTCTTGCTGGACCTGCTGGCGCGCTGGGCGCAAGGGCAGCGCGCGCAGTGGCTGTGGCTGGAGGTGCGCCAGAGCAACACGGCAGCGTTGCAGTTGTATCAGCGCTGCGGCTTTGCCCCGCTGGGACGGCGCCGCGGCTACTACCCGCTCGGCCCCAACCAACGCGAAGACGCCGTGCTGATGGGTCTGAATTTGAACGCCAGTCAGGCCAAGCCGTGAACTCAAGCGCCCACACGACAGATGCGGCAGCGCCCGCTGCGTGGGTGGCGCAATTGGATAAGCGCCAGCGCGCCATGCTGGCCGAAATGGGTCTGCGCGTCTGGCTGCCCGAGCCGGCGATGGCGCAGCAACGCAGCGTGGCTGCTGCACCTGGCGATGCTGCACCGGTGGCGCCGCCTGCAACGGCAGCCGCGGCGCCGGCACAGCCAGACGCAACCACCGAGGCCATGGACTGGGTGGCACTGCGCGCGGCGGTGACGGCATGCACCGCCTGCGGCCTGTGCCGCGGACGCACCCAAGCGGTGCTGGGCAGCGCCGACACGCAGGCCGACTGGATGCTGGTGGGTGATGCACCGGATGAGAGCGAAGACCTGCAAGGCCAGCCTTTCGTGGGCGCGCCCGGCGCCCTGCTTGACCAGATGCTGCACGCCGTTGGGCGCAGCCGCAGCGGCAGCCCCGCCGCTGCGGCGCCGGCCTACCTGAGCCACGCGCTCAAATGCCGCCCGGCGACCGGGCGCAACCCGCTGCCCGACGAGGTGGCGCGTTGTGAACCGTATCTGGCGCGCCAGGTGGCGCTGGTGCAACCCAAGGTGATCGTGGCGCTGGGGCGCTTTGCGGTGCAGGCCTTGCTGCACAGCCAAGAGCCGCTCGGCCGTCTGCGCGGCCAGCCGCACATCTACCGCGGCGTGCCAGTGATCGTGAGCTACCCCCCGGCTTATTTGCTGCGCCATCCAGCCGACAAGGGCAAGGCCTGGGCCGACTGGTGTCTGGCACTGGAGACGGTGGCGGGGCGGGGCCCGGCGGCGGCAGACTCAAGCGGGCTTCAAGCGGGCCAAGTCAATAAAATCGGCACATGAATTTTCTTGCTCTGCTGCGCGCGGCCGAAATCCGCAACCGTTCTTTGCTGTGCATCGGTCTGGACCCGGATCCGGCGCGTTTTCCAGACCGCTTCCGGGGCGATGCGAGCCGGATTTATGATTTCTGCGCCGCCATCGTCGACGCCACGGCCGATCTGGCGCTGGCTTTCAAGCCGCAGATTGCCTACTTTGCCGCCCAGCGCGCCGAGGGCCAATTAGAGCGTTTGATGGCGCACCTGCGCCGCGTGGCGCCGCAGGTGCCGGTCATTTTGGATGCCAAGCGCGGCGACATTGGCAGCACCGCCGAGCAGTACGCGATCGAGGCCTTCGAGCGCTACGGCGCCGACGCGGTGACGCTGTCGCCCTATATGGGCTTCGATTCGCTGCAACCCTATTTGAAATACCACGGCAAGGGCGCGTTTTTGCTCTGCCGCACCTCCAACCCGGGCGGCGACGAGCTGCAAAATCAGCGTCTGGCCACGCTGGACGGCCAGCCGCGGCTGTATGAGCACATTGCCGCGCTGGCCCAGGGGCCGTGGAACCAGAACGGCCAGCTTGGCTTGGTGGTGGGTGCGACCTACCCGCAGGAAATTGCGCGCGTGCGCGAACTCGCGCCCACGCTGCCGCTGCTGATTCCCGGCGTCGGCGCGCAAGGCGGTGACGCGGCGGCCACGGTGCAGGCCGGCCTGCGCTTGCAGGGGGCGCAAACCAGCGGGGCGATCGTGGTCAATTCATCGCGTGCCATTTTGTATGCCTCGGCCGCCGAAGACTATGCCAGCGCCGCGCGGCGCGCGGCGCTGCACACGCGCGCGCTGCTGGAGGCCGCGCGCGCCCAGCCCGCACCGGCGGCGCGGGGCGCGCCATGACAGGCAAACACCAGCCGCCGCTGGACACGGTGGGCGACCGGCTGCGCGTTGCCATTCTTCAGTTGCCGGCCGACGACGTCAGCCTGAACGACATCATGGAGATGTTTGGCGCAGACAGCCTGATGTTGATGGTGTGCTTTCTGACCCTGGTGTTTTTGGTGCCGGTGTCGATCCCGGGCGTGAGCACCTTGTTCGGCGCCGTGATTTTGCTGATTTCGATCACCCGCTTGTTGGGCCGCGACTTGTGGCTGCCGCGCTCGTTTGCCCAACGCCGGGTCTCGGCCGATAGCCTGCGTGCCGCGCTCAACCGTGCCTTGCGGGTGTTTGCGCGCGTCGAGCGGGTTTGCCGTCCGCACCGCTTGAGCTGGCTGACGTCGGCACGCGGCATGGGCCTGATCAACAACACCTTGCTGATTCTGGGCGCCTTGCTGCTGATGATGCCGTTTGGCCTGATTCCGTTTAGCAACACGCTGCCGGCGCTGTCTTTGCTGCTGCTGGCGCTGGGCTTGTTGCAGCGCGACGGGGTCTGCATCTTGCTCGGCTACGCCGCCAACCTGGCGACCTGGCTCTACTTTGGCTTGCTGATCGGCGGCGGCAGCGCGGCGCTGCTGGAACTCTGGCGCCACCTGTTCTGACTCAGCCCGCGCTGGCTGCCGGCGCTACTTGGGCCAGCGCGCGCTCCAGGCTTTGCAGTGTGCCGGCCACGTCGCGCCATTTGTCGAGCCCGAACAGGCCGATGCGAAAGCTGCTGAAATCTGCGCCTTCGCCGCATTGCAGCGGCACACCGGCGGCGGTTTGCAGGCCGGCGGCGATGAATTTCTTGCCCGACTTCAATTCAGGATCGCTGGTGTGCAAGACCACCACGCCCGGCGCCTGAAAGCCCTCAGCGGCCACGCTGGCAAAGCCGTGGCGCTGCAGCAGCGCGCGCGCGCCGCGCCCGAGTTCGAGCTGCGCGTCGTGCAGGCGAGCAAAGCCCAGCGCTTGGGTTTCCTGCATGGTGTCGCGCAGGCGCAGCAAGGCGTCGGTGGGCAAGGTGGCGTGGTAGGCGTGGCCGCCGCCTTCGTAGGTTTCCATGATGTGCAGCCACTTCTTCAAGTCCATGGCAAACGAGCTGCTCTGGCCGGCCTCGACGGCGGCGCGGGCGCGCTCGCTGAGCATCACCATGGCGCAGCAAGGCGTGCTGCTCCAGCCTTTTTGCGGCGCCGAGATCAGCACGTCGACGCCGGTGGCGGCCATATTGACCCAGAGCGCGCCGGAGGCGATGCAGTCGAGCACGAACAGGCCGCCGACCGCGTGTACCGCGTGCGCCACCGCGCGCAGGTAGTCGTCGGGCAGCAGCAGGCCGGAGGCGGTTTCTACGTGCGGCGCGAACACCAGCGCCGGTTTTTCGCGCGCGATGGTGGCCAGCACTTCCTCGATCGGCGCCGGCGCCCAGGCCGCCTGTGGCGCGTCGCTGCTGCGCCGGGCTTTCAAGACGCTGTGGCTGGCGGGAATGGCGCCCATCTCAAAAATCTGCGTCCAGCGGTAGCTGAACCAGCCGTTGCGCAGCACCAGCACGTGCTTGCCGTGGGCAAACTGGCGCGCCACCGCTTCCATGCCATAGCTGCCGCTGCCCGGCACCAGCACCACCGAGCGCGCGCCGTAGACGCGCTTGAGCAGGGCCGAGATGTCGGTCATGACGCGCTGAAAGCGCTTGGACATGTGGTTGAGCGAGCGGTCGGTGTAGACGACCGAGAATTCCAGCAGACCTTCGGGGTCGATGTGGGGCAGCAGTCCGGGCATGGGGTCTCCTGGTTTGGCTTGCACAGGTGAGGGTGCGAACAATGATCAACTGGATGAAACGCAAAGTCACAGGCGCTTGGCGCACATTGTCGGTCAGACGCAGGCGGTTTGCCCAGGCGCCGCTTCAGGCGCTGGCGCGCGGCGCGTCGAGCCAGGCCGCCAGCAAGGCGGTGTCGCCGGGGCTCAGGCTGAGTGTTTTGGACTCGGCCGGCCAGTCTAGCGTGCAGCGCAGCAAGCGCTGCTCGCGCGCCAGCAGCGCCACCAGTCGTTGGCGCTGCCCGCGCAGCAGCGGCACTTGCTCGAGTTTGTGGATGCGCCAGGCTTCGGCGGGCATGTCCGGCTGCCGGGCGTCGAACTCGATGCCCAGCCATTCGTCGCCCGCGGCCATGCCGGCGGCTTCGGCGGCACCGCCGCGCAGCACATTTTTCAGGCTGACGCCTGCGGCCGATTCATTCAGGCGCAGGCCCAGTTGTTGTGCCAGCGGGGCTTTTTCTTCGCCGATTTTGACCCCGTGCGCCTGCAACAGCGCGGACAGCGGCAGCTCTTGGGTGCTGTGTACCCAGGCCTTGATTTCCGGCTCGAAGCTGCGCCGGCCCAGGCGCTGGAGCACGCGCAGCAGGTCAATCTCGCGCATCGGGCCGCCGGCGCAGCGCTGCCAGAGTGCGCGCAGCACCGCGTCTAGCGTGCTGTGGCCCTCGGCGCGCAGCGTCAGGTCCAGGCACAGCGCCACCAGCGCGCCCTTGCTGTAGTAGTTGACGGTGGCGTTGGGTGTGTTCTCGCCCACCCGGTAGAACTTGGTCCAGGCGTCAAAACTGGCCTGCGCCACACTTTGCACGTGCCGCCCCGGCGTTTGCTGCACCAAGTTGATGGTCTTGGCCAGCAGTTGCAGGTAGGTCGCGCTGTCTATCAGTTCGGCGCGGCGCAGCAGCAAGTCGTCGTAGTAGCTGGTGAAGCCCTCGAAAAACCACAGCAGTTCAGTGTGGTTTTCGCGTCCGTAGTCGTAGCGGGCAAATTCGGCCGGACGCAGACGCTTGACGTTCCAGGTGTGAAAGTATTCGTGGCTGATCAGGCCCAGCAGCGTGGTGTAGCCGTCGCTGGCCTTGCGGGCGGCGGGCGCGGCGCTCTCGTCCAGGTTGGGCAGGTCGGCGCGCTGGCACAGCAGCGCGGTGCAATTGCGGTGTTCGAGCCCGCCGTAGCCGTCGGCGCTGGCGTGCAGCATGAACAAGTAACTGGAAAACGGCGGCGCAGCGTCTGGCTGCGGGTGCCAAAAATCGATTTGCGCTTCGCAGATGCGGCGCGTGTCTGCGAGCAAGCGCGCGCCATCGAGCCAGGCGCCGGCGCCGCTGACGACGAAGCGGTGCGGCACGCCGCGCACGCTGAAGCTGCCGCTCCAGAACGTGCCCAGTGCCAGCGGGCAGTCGGCCAGCTCGTCGTAGTCTTGCGCCTGGTAGCGGCCAAAGCCGTCGCTGCCCACTTGCAGCGGGCCAAGGCCGGTGACAAGCTGCCAGCCCTGCGTGGACGGGCCGGGCAGGCATTCGAGTTCGTGCGGCTGGTCTTGCTGGCCCAGCACGCGCAGGCACAGGCTGGTGGCGTTGAAGAAGCCGCGCGTGGCGTCCAAATAGGCGCTGCGCACCGATGTGTCGAAGGCGTAGACCTCGTAGTGCAGCTCCAGCGGCAGCTCGCTGGCGGCTTCGCTGCGCCAGTTGTTTTTGTCTACCTGGCGCAGCGCCAGCGGCTGGGCGCCCTGGAAGGCGCGCAGGTTTTGCAGGTGCTGCGAAAACTCGCGCACCAAGTAGCTGCCCGGTATCCAGACCGGCAGGGAAAAACCTTGCCGGGGGCGCGGCCGCTGCACGCGCAGCACGACCGAGAACAGGTGGGCGTGCGCGTCGTGCACCGAGACGGTGTAGCGCACGGCGGCGCGCTGCCCGGCGTGCGGCTGCGGGCACTCGGGCATCAGGGTCTGGCCTGCGTCAGCAGTTGCTCGATTTGCGCCGCGCTGGCGGCGCCCGGCACGCGCCGGCCGTCCAACAAAAAGGTGGTAGGGGTGCCGCTGATGCGGTGCTGGCGGCCAAATTCGACGTTGCGCTGCAGCGCGGCGCTGTCGCAGCGCGCCGGCGCCGCCGCGGGCGCCGCGTTGCGCAGCATCCAGTCCTGAAAGGTGCGCGCGCGCTCGCGGCTGCACCAGATCTGGCGCGACTTTTGCATCGAGTCCGGGCCCAGGATGGGGTAGAGAAAGACGTGTATGGTGACGTTGTTGATTTGCAGCAGTTCGTGTTCGAAGCGTTTGCAAAATCCGCAGTTCGGGTCTTGGAACACCGCCAGTTGGCGCTGGCCGTTGCCGCGCACAATGGTGAAAGCGTCGCGCAGCGGCAGGTCTTTGAAGTCAATCGCGCTGAGCTGCTGTTGCCGTTGCTCGGTCAGATTGACGCGCGCACGGGTGTCGATCAGCGCCCCTTCGATCAGGAAGTTGCCCTGCGCGTCGGTGTAAAAAATCTCACTCTGGTTGACGCGCACCTCGAACAGCCCCTCCATCGGCGTCGGGCTGACGGCGTCGATGCGCGGCAGATGCGGCAGCCGTTCGGCCAGGTTTTTGCGAATGGTGGCCTCTTGCGCCAGCGCGCCCAGCGACAGTGTCAGCAACAGCGTCAGCAGGATAGTTCGAAGGTATGTGATGCTCATGTGGGGAGTGTGGGGAGTGTCAGACGCGTGGCCAGGGCGTCCAGCAGATCGCTCTGAATGACCACCACATAGGCAATGCCATTGGCGGCGCTGGCACTCGGATGGGGGAAGACGTCGTACTGCGCCATCGGTGGTTCACCAAGGAAGCAGCTCGGCACCGGGAATGCCGTGCGACTCGAAGCGGGCGTTCTGCGCGGCGATCCAGTCGCCGAATTCGGCTTCAAACGCCTGCTTGCGAGCAGCACGGCTGGGCTTGTCGTGCCCTGCCTGAAGAGCCTGGTACTGCTCGGCGGAAAGAATCACCGTGTCGAGTTTTCCGGCCTTTTCCACGAACACCGGCTCACGTTTGGCCTGGGCACAGAGGCTGCCAAACCGATTCTTGGCTTCAGTGGCGGTGACGCGCACAGCGGGCTCCTTGGATGATGGGCCATTTTAGTCGTTTACTTCACACGGGTCATGTCTTGCCTTTCGCGCCCTACGCCCGCCATCTGCCGCCATCTGCCGCCATGGCAAGACCGCGGCACCGTGCACCAGGGTCATACGGGCAGGCGATCTCTTCACCAGCGTCCCGGTCCGGCGTCTGCTGTGGCACCCACGCGCTTTTGGGGTGGCGCGAGGAGTAATCGGGGTTGATGGGCAACAGGCAAGACCTGCCCCCGGCACCCCTCACCAACAGCAATCTCAGAGCAAGGGGTTCAATCCGCTGGCTTGGCGCGCGGCCCAGCCTTTGAGTGTGTGGCTGCACGAAAACCCGCTCAGGCCCCAGTTGCGCAGCGCCTGCACGCGCGCATCGGGGTGGGCAAACAGTTCAAACAACCCGTCGGTGGCCCAGCTCATGGCGGCCACAGCGGCCGCGCGCGCGCGTTCGTAGCGGCGCAAGAGCTTGTAGTCGCCCAGTTCGCGCCAGTATTCGCGTTCGCGCAGCACGCGCGCCAGCGCAGCCACGTCGGCCAGCCCAACGTTGAGCCCTTGCCCGGCCAGCGGGTGCATGGCGTGTGCGGCGTCGCCGGCCAGCGCCACGCCGCCTGCTGGCGTGCGGGCTATCCAGCGCGGCGCGCGTGCCAGCTCCAGCGGCCAGCACTGGACCGGGCTTTGCAGTTGCATGGCGCCAAGAGCGTGGCCGCAGCGCTGCGCCACCGCCTGCGCCAGCGCTTGCGGCTCGGCCTGGGCCCAGGCGTCGGCCTGAGGCAGCGGTAACGACCACACCAGCGCCACCGAATTCCCCACCGCACCATCCAGCGGCAGCAGCGCCATGATGTGGCCGTCGGCAAACCACTGCCGCGCCACGGCGGCGTGCGGCCGCTCGCACGCCAGCCGGGCCGCCAGTGCTTTGTGCGGGTAGGCAAACACCTCGTATTCCAGCCCAGAGCTGGCGCGCGTTGGGCTGCGCTTGCCTTCGCAGATCACGGTCAGCGCCGCCGCCGGGGCGCTGTGGCAGCGCTCAATGCCACTTTGGAAGCTCAGCGCCTGGCTCAGGCGCTGCTCCAGCGTGGGCACATCAACGATCCAGCTCAGCGCCGGCAGGGCGAATGCAGCGGCAGAAAAATCAAGCGCGCCGCCCCGGTCGCCCCAGACCTGCATGGTCTGCACCGGCGTCACCGCCGCGGCTTGCTCGGGTGCGGCCGCATCAGGCCAGACGCGCAGCTCTTGCAGCAAGGCGCGCGAAGCGGCATTGAGCGCGTAGGCGCGCACGTCGGCGCTGGCGGCTGCGGCCTGCGGCGCGCCCACCAGCGCCACCCGCAGCCGCTCGCGCGCCAGCAGCAAGGCCAGCGTCTGAGCGACCACGCCGTCGCCGCAGATGCAGACGTCAAAGCGCCGCGTGGCTGTGGGTCGGGCAAGGGCGTGCGTCATGGGCCGATTTTAGAAGGTGGCCGGGCAAACGCCAGCGCACCAGTCAATGGACCCACAAACGGCGATTGAGCCAATACCCGCCCCGCTGGGCCTCATGCCCGATACTTGTGCTTTTGCCAAGCCCTGACGCCCACCCCACAGTCCGCCCATGCCATGAACCCAGCAGCAGAACACGCCCCCGAGTCGCAGCTCCAGATCGAACAGCTCTGGATTTATCCCGTCAAGTCCTGCGCCGGCGTGGCGCTCGATCAGGTCGAACTCACCGACACCGGCCTGGCCTGGGACCGCGCCTGGATGGTGATTGACGCCGACGGCGTTTTCGTCACCCAGCGTCAACGCCCGCGCATGGCGCTGATTCAGCCCAGCTTCAAACTCGGCGAGCTGGTGCTGCGCGCACCCGGCATGATGGCGCTGCACCTGTCGCTCGAGAGCGCCGAAGCCGCGCTGCAAGTGCGGGTGTGGGACGAGCACGTGTCGGCCTACGACATGGGTGCGGTGGCCGCGCAGTGGTTCAGCGACTTTCTGGGCCAGCCCTTGCGGCTGGTGCGCTTTGACCCGCAAGGCCGCCGCGCCTGCAGCCCGGCGTGGTGCGGCGGGCGCAGCGCGCACACGCAGTTTGCCGACGGCTTTAGTCTGCTGCTGAGCAACCAGGCTTCGCTGGACGAGTTGAACGCCCGACTGGCGCAGGCTGGGGTGGCGCCGGTCGGCATGGCGCGGTTCAGACCCAACATCGTGCTCGGCGGCCTGCCCGCCTACGCCGAAGACCGGCTGGCTGCGCTGCACATAGACAGCGCCGGGGGGGCACACGAGTCGGGCGCCTTGATCGAAGCCGTCAAACCCTGCACACGCTGCGCCCTGGTCGATATCGACCCGGCCACGGCCGAGGCGCCCAGCAGCGCGTCGCCGGTGTTGCAGATGTTGCAAAGCTACCGGCAAGACCCCAGGGTGGACGGCGCGGCGAGCTTCGGCATGAACGCGATTGTGCTGGCGGGCGACGCCCAGATGCTGCGCGTGGGCCAGCGCGTGACCACCCAAGCCAGCCCGGCGGCGGGCGGCGCGCCGTAAAATCGGCGCTCATCTCGACTCTTGCGACCGACCCGAAAGCTCCCATCATCCGAGATTGTCCATTAGGGTTGGGTGGGCTGCTTGATGCAGTGGCGAGGCAGTTTTGTTCCGACTGAGAAGCCCGTGGCTTGCGCCATGGGCACTGATGAGGGGCAAAATTGGCCGCCCATGCGCCACCAGCGCCCCAACAGCACCGCAGGTGCGCCTAATGGACAATCTCGGATCAAGGGAAGCCAACTCCGGTTGGAACCCCCCTCAATGGGATAACCAAACACGGCAAAGGCGCAAGCGCTGCCGTGTTGATTCGCCGGGCTGGTCCTGGCGTGGATTGAAACATGAGCCTCCAATGCGGCATCGTGGGCCTGCCCAACGTGGGCAAGTCCACTCTTTTCAACGCGCTCACGCAGGCCGGTATTGCGGCCGAGAACTACCCGTTTTGCACCATCGAGCCCAACACCGGCGTGGTCGAGGTGCCTGATTCGCGCTTGCAGCAGCTCGCCGCCATCGTCAAGCCTGAGCGCGTGGTGCCCGCCATCGTCGAGTTCGTCGACATCGCCGGCCTGGTGGCGGGCGCGAGCACCGGCGAGGGCCTGGGCAACAAGTTTTTGGCCCACATCCGCGAGACCGACGCCACCATCAACGTGGTGCGCTGTTTTGAGGACGACAACGTGGTGCACGTGACCGGCCGAGTCGATCCGGTAGCCGATATCGAGGTGATCCAGACCGAACTCTGCCTGGCTGACCTGGCGGCGGTGGAAAAAGCGCTGCAGCGAGTCGGAAAACTCGCGCGCTCGGGCGACAAAGAGGCCGCCAAACAGGTGGCCCTGCTCGAGCGCTGCCTGGCCGCGCTCGACGACAGCAAGCCGGTGCGCACGCTGGTCTTCAGCAAGGAAGAGCTGCAACAGCTCAAACCGTTTTTCCTCATTACCGCCAAACCTGCCATGTTCGTTGCCAACGTGGCCGAAGACGGTTTTGCCAACAACCCCCTGCTCGATCGCTTGCAGGCTTTTGCCCAGGCGCAAAACGCGCCGGTGGTGGC
Organism: Hydrogenophaga sp.; assembly: GCF_014773545.1. GTDB lineage: Bacteria > Pseudomonadota > Gammaproteobacteria > Burkholderiales > Burkholderiaceae_C > Hydrogenophaga. The sequence goes on from NZ_SDDV01000006.1 coordinate 170,214, forward strand.
TATTTGCGCCAAGCTGGAAGCCGAAATGGCAGAGATGAGTGCAGAAGATCGGCAGATGTTTTTGGCCGAACTGGGCCAGGGTGAACCCGGTCTGAACCGTCTGATCCGCGCCGCCTACGGCCTGCTGGGCCTGCAAACCTACTTCACCGCTGGTGAAAAAGAGGTGCGCGCATGGACCATTCGCGTCGGCGCCACCGGCCCGCAGGCGGCTGGCGCGATTCACACCGACTTTGAAAAAGGCTACATCCGGGCCCAGACGATAGGCTTTGACGACTACATCCGCTACCAGGGCGAGCAAGGCGCCAAAGACGCTGGAAAAATGCGCGCCGAGGGCAAGGACTACGTGGTCAAGGACGGCGACGTAATGAACTTTTTGTTCAGCAACTAAGCGCTTGAGTGGCCGCAGCAAGCTTCAGCGTCGCCCGTCGCCCTACCCGCTCATGACCCGAATTCTGCTGGTCTGCCTGGGCAACATCTGCCGCTCGCCGCTGGCGTGCAGCGCCTTTCATGCCTGGTTGGCTGCGCGCGGCCTGTTGTGGGCGTTTGAGGTCGATTCGGCCGGCACCTATGCCGGGCACCCAGGTGCGGCGGCGGATCGGCGTGCGGTGGCGCTGGCGCTGGCTCACGGCTGGACGCAAATCAGCCGCGCGCGCGCGCGGCGGGTGACCGAACAAGACTTCGAGCGCTTTGACCTGATCTTGGCCATGGACCGCTCCAACCTGCTCCATCTGCAGCGGCAGTGTCCACCCAGGCATCGGCACAAGCTGCATCTGTTTCTTGAATATGCCGCACTGGACGGCGTGCGCGAAGTGCCAGACCCTTATTTCGGTAACGATGCGGGTTTTCAGCGCGTGCTGCATTTGTGCGCCGCCGGCGCCCAGGGTGTGCTGGAACGCTTGACGGCCAGCGCGCCCCCAAACGCGCAAACCAGGCCATGAGGGCAGCCGACCCAAACCAGCCGACGGCGCTGCTGCGTGAGTTGTTTGCGGCGGCGGTGCAGCGTGCGCTGCCGCTGCAGCACACGGCAGCGGCGCTGCCGCCACCACCGCGCGGCCGCACCCTGGTGCTGGGCGCGGGCAAGGCCGCCGCCGCCATGGCGCAGGCGGTCGAGGCGCTGTGGCCCAGCGAGGCCGCACTCAGCGGGCTGGTGGTCACGCGCTACGGCCACACGCCGGCGCGACCGGCCGGGCTGGCGCAGCGCATCGAGGTGCTGCAGGCCGCGCACCCGCTGCCCGACGCCGCCGGCCTGGACGCTGCACGGCGTGTGCTGGCACTGAGCGCCGGCCTGAGCGCCGACGATCTGGTGCTGTGCCTGATGTCAGGCGGCGGCTCGGCCCTGCTGACGCTGCCCTGTGCAGGCCTGACGCTGGCCGATCTGCAGCGCATCAACCAGCGCTTGCTGCACTGCGGCGCGCCGATTGGCGACATCAACACCGTGCGCAAGCACCTGTGCCGCTTGAAGGGCGGGCAACTCGCGCGCGCCTGCGCGCCGGCGCGCGTGGTCACGCTGGCCATCAGCGACGTGCCGGGCGATGACCTGAGCCTGATCGCCAGCGGCCCCAGCGTGGCCGACCCGAGCCGGTGCGCCGACGCGCTGGCGGTGCTGCAGCGCTACCAAATCGAGCTGCCCGCCGCCGTGCTGGCTCAGTTGCACAGCGGCGCACTAGAGACACCCAAACCGGGCGACCCGCTGCTGCGCGGCCACACGGCGCACCTGATCGCCACCCCGGCGCAAAGCCTGCAAGCGGCGGCGCAGATCGCGCGCGCGCACGGCCTGCACGCCTATGTGCTGAGCGACGAAATCGAGGGCGAAGCGCGCGAGGTGGCCAAGGTACACGCTGCGCTGGCGCGCTCGGCGGCACGCGGGCGCAGCAGTTTTCAGACGCCTTGCGTGTTGCTCAGCGGCGGCGAAACCACGGTCACGCTGGCGCCGCCGCCCGGTCTATCCCTGGGCCAGGGCGGTCGGGCGGGCGAATTTTGTCTGGCTCTGACGCAGGCGCTGGCCGGGCACACCGGGGTTTGGGCGCTGGCGGCCGACACCGACGGCATAGACGGAGCGTGCGACAGCGCCGGCGCACTGGTGCGGCCCGATACGCTGGCGCGTGCGCAGGCGCTGGGCTTGCATCTGCCCGACTTTCTGCAGCGCCACGACGCCTGCGGTTTTTTCGCTCCGCTGGGCGACTTGCTGTGCACCGGCCCGACTTTCACCAACGTGAACGACTTTCGCGCCCTGCTGGTGCGCTGAAGCACCCGCAGCCACAGCGCTCGGCTCAAACGTTCCTTTGCAGCGCCGCGATGCGTTCTTGAATCGGCGGGTGGGTGGCAAACCACTTGCCCAGACTGCCGGCAATGCCCATGGTCTGCATGGTTTTGGGCAACTGGCCAGGCACCAGACCGCCCAGGCGCGCCAGCGCGTTGATCATGGGTTGCTTGCGCCCCATCAGCTCAGCGGCACCGGCGTCGGCGCGGAATTCGCGCTGGCGCGAGAACCAGGACACGATGATGGCAGCGAGCACGCCCAGCACGATGTCGAGCACGATGGTGGTAACGAAGTAACCGACGCCGGGGCTGTCGCTCTGGTTGCGCAGCACCACCCTGTCGACGAAGTAGCCAATCACGCGCGAGAGGAACACCACAAAGGTGTTCATCACGCCCTGAATCAGCGTCATGGTGACCATGTCGCCATTGGCGATGTGCGCCACCTCGTGGCCAATGACGGCTTCGACCTCCTCTTTGCTCATGTTCTGCAGCAAACCGGTGGAAACCGCCACCAGCGCCGAGTTCTTGAATGCGCCGGTGGCAAAGGCATTTGGTGCGCCGTCGAAAATGGCGACCTCCGGCATGCCGATGCCGGCCTTGTCGGCAAACTTTTGCACCGTTTGCACGATCCAGGCTTCGTCGGCGGTTTGCGGCTGGTTGATGACGCGCGCACGGGTGCTGAACTTGGCCATTGGCTTGCTGATGAGCAGCGAGATGAAGGCGCCGCCAAAGCCAATCACGAGCGAGAACCCGGCCAGCGCCGTCATGTTCAGGCCCTGAGCGGTGAGGAATTGATCCAGTCCGAGCACGCGCGTGGTGATCAACAGCACCGCCATCACGGCCAAATTGGTCAAAACAAATAGAAAAATACGCTTCATGCGTGCTCCCGTCGATCCAGGTCAAAAATTATGTGCCGGCCACACCGGCACGGGTTTGAGCTTCGAATTCGCCGGGTCGAGCAAAGTTCCCACCCTGGCGCTGCGGGGCCAACTCATGTTTGAGCAGGCGCTGCAGGTGCTCATTGTGCGCTTCGGATGGGCGCGGCGATCAAAACACAGCGGCATCGGCGTAACAATCCGGCGCCTCGTTGGTGGTACCCAATCCCGCTGGTCATTCTGGCCAGACTTGCGGTTGACCTCGACCCGCAACGGCGGGGGCCGGGTTTCAGTCTGCTGCAGAACGCCATCAGTCGCACGGTGGCCATTGCCGAACAGGCGGGTATTCGGGCTTTGCTAACGCATCCCGTCGACGCTGAGGCTGAGGCTGAGGCGTTTTATTGATGTTTCGGTTTCGAGCCAACACCTGCGCACGAACGGGAACTGATTCTGCTGCCCAAGGACGCGCAACGTTTCGTCAGAGTATCACCCGCTCGCCCTGAGCTTGGCCTGTCCTGAGCCTGTCGAAGGGTCGAACGGCCTGTCGAAGGGTGTGCGCAAAAAATCGGAATCTGACCCCGATTTCTCCCATGAAGTA
>NZ_SDDV01000007.1 GCF_014773545.1 Hydrogenophaga sp.
GGACACCTTCTGATAGTTGTGCGACTCACGCTGGCGCGAGTTGAGCTGGCTATACGGTACTTTGGCTAGGGCAAGGGGCATATTTTGGTGAGCCGAGGACGGCGCCTGTTGAGTGGCCTAACGAACAGCGTTTATCAGCCGCAAAGCAACGTGTGAATTCATCATGGGCCTCCCTTGCGGCTGATAAACCTTGTTGGACTGAACCGCGCGAGGTGGCGGCGTGTGTTCTTGTGAATGGGCAGTGTAAGCTTCAACCGCCGATTCGGGCAATCCCAAAGGCCGCTGGGAGCGCCCATTGTGTGGTGCTGACCACGTTGGAGAGGTCGGTTTCGCCCTGCACAGCGCACGACCGAGCCTGCTTGCAGGCTTTGCCCGTGTCACCACCGGCGCTCACGCCCCTGGGGGCGCAGGTGAGCCCACGGCCACACCGGCGTGGCTGGCGGTGATTCTTCAAAGCGTGCCCGGCCGCATTCATGGCGGCCCCCGGCAGGCAGCCTCTCGGGTTGGACCGGTCGATCTGCTGCGCTGCGGCCCCAGCAACTGCACCAGCCGCAGCCGTCCCATTCGGCAGTGGGGACAGGTGTCGATCTCCAGCGCCGCCACCCGCCGCATGAAGGCCTGCGCGTCCCAGGTGGCCTGCGGCTGCGGCTGGGGCATCTGCAGCAACGCCCTGGCCTGGCTCAGGCGCTCGCCCTTGCTCGCCGGCGCCAGCAGCCCAACGTTCCGGATGCGTTTGAACCCAGCGGGCAACACGTGTTGCAGCAAGCGGCCAATGAACTCGTCCCCGGCAATCTGCAGCACGCGTTTGCCGCCTGAGTCGTTGGCGCGCACACGCAAGCGCACCGCGTCCCCCTCGATGCCCAACAAGCGCTCGTTGCCCACCGCCGTGCGGTGCGTGTAGCGGAGGTAGTCCAGCACCGCTGCGGGCCCAGCCATCGGGGTCTTGGCGTACACCACCCAGTCGTGGTGGCGCAGCGCGGCCAGGCGCTGACTGCGCTCGTTTTGCGTCTGCGCCGGGTCGCGCGCAAGTGCGCCCGATTGTTCAGCCTGCACCAGCGCTGCTAGAAACTTGCCCCGAAACACTTCTCAATCAGCGCTTTGACCGGGAACAGGAAGTCCGGCGCTCGCTGGGGCATGACCCACCGGGTGTTTCCTTCACCGTCGCGCTGCAGTGCCCCACAGGCCATGAGCGCGTGCACATGCAGGTGGCGGCGCAGGTCCTGCGTCCAGGTGTGCAGCACCAGCGTGAAGGCGCCCGTGCCGCCCAGCCAGCGCGGGTTGGCAGCGTGGCCGCCGTGCACTGCATCAGCGCATCAAAGACCCAGCGCGGGTGAACACCGGCCAGCGCGTTCAACTCGTGCGGCAGGGTGAAGACCAGATGGCAATACGGCACATTGAGCAGCTCGGCCAGGCGTGCGCTGCGCCAGTTATCGCGCGCCCGGCTCTGGCACTGCGGGCAATGCCGGTTGCGACACGAGTGCCAGCGCCACTGCGGCGCCCCGCAACCGTCGCAGGCCAGTTGCTGGCCGCCCAGCGCCGCTGTGCGGCAGGCCACGATGGCGCGCCAGGCACGGGCCTGCACTGTGCTCAGGCGGTGCCCGCTGAGGTATTTGGCTCCAAAGTGCCGCAGCACCTGGGCCAGCGTGGTGGCCATGACCGCCTCACTGGCGGATCACCGGCGCCAGCTGGCTCAGCAGAGCCAGCGGCTGGCTGCGCGCGCCATCGGGTGCGTCCGGACGCGCCAGGTGCAGGTAGCGCGTGGTGGTGCTCACCTGGCTGTGGCCCAGCCACTGCGAGAGGCTGTGCAGGTCCACCCCGGCTTCGAGCAGGTGCGTGGCCCAGCAGTGGCGCAGGGTGTGGATGCCGCCGCGTTTGGTGATGCCCGCGTGCGCGCAGGCCGCGCGGTACCAGCGCTGGGCGCTCTCGGGCTGCAGCGGCTGGCCAGGGTCGCTTTGCGCCACGAACAGCCACTGCCGGGGGCGCCCCACTTGCCACCACGCGCGCAACAGTTCCAGCACATCGGGTGCCAGCGGCACGTAGCGGTCTTTGCCGCCCTTGCCTTGCTCGACTCGGATGCACATGCGGTCGGCGGCGCTGTCGATGTCGCGCACCCGCAGGTGGCACAGCTCCGACAGGCGCAGACCCGTTCCATAGGCTGCCATCAGGAAGGTGCGCGACTTCGCGTGCCGGGCCACGGCAAACAGTCGGGTCAGCTCCTGGCGCGAGAGGATCTCGGGCAACTTCTGGGGCGCTGGCGCCAGCGGGATCTCGAAGGCTTTGCCATCCAGCCCCAGCACGGTGCCGTAGAGAAAGCGGCAGGCGCTGGCGTACTGGTTGACGCTGGAGCGCGAGAGGTGTTTGTCTTGTATCTGGTGCAGCAGGTAGCGCTGTACCTCCAGGGCCGTGAGGGTGTCCGGGCTGCGCCGGTAGTGGCGCGCCAGACGCGCGACGGCCTCGGTGTATGCCTCCTGGGTGCGCGTTGCCATGCCGCGCAGCACCATGGCTTCGAGCATGCGTTGACGAAGCGGGGTCATTGCCTTCTCCTTGAAACCGGGAACATTCCCGTCTCCAAGGCTGTCAAGCTCACAACCCCATGCAAAACGCGGTGGCAGCACCAGAGTGCCAACCACCGCGTCAGCGGTTTAGTTCAACTCAGCATTATCAGAGCAGCCCCAACTCGGCCATCGACACCGCTTGCTCGCGCGTGACGATGAAGTGGTCCAGCACGCGCACGTCTATCAGCGCCAGCGCGGCTTTCAGTGCCTGGGTGAGCGCTTCGTCGGCGCGCGAGGGTTGGGCGGTGCCGCTGGGGTGGTTGTGCGCCAGCACCACCGCAGCGGCGTGGTGGTGCAGGGCGCGCAGCACCACTTCGCGTGGGTAGACACTGGACTGCGTCAGCGTGCCGCGAAACAGTTCCTCGAATTCGATCAGCCGGTTCTGGCTGTCCAGAAACAGCAGCGCAAAGACTTCGTGCGCGCGCGCGCCCAACTGCAGTTGCAGATAATCGCGCACCGCCTGCGGGCTGTCGAACAGCGGTTTTTGCTTGAGCTCCTGCGCCAGCGCCCGGCGCGCGAGTTCCAGCACCGCCACCACCTCGGCGCGTTTGGCCGGCCCCAGGCCCTTGATGATTTTGAGCGCGTCGGCGCTGGTGTGCAGCAGGCCGGCCACGCCGCCAAAGCGCTCCAGCAGCTCTTGTGCCAGTTGCAGCACGTGCTTGCCGGCCATGCCGGTGCGCAGCAGCAGCGCCAGCAGTTCGACGTCGCTCAGCGCGGCGGGGCCGCGGGCGAGCAGCTTTTCGCGCGGGCGTGCGTCGAGCGGCAGGTTTTTCAGCCCGGGCGTGGCAAGGCCATTCATGGGTTTTCCCTTCCAGCTTTGTGTCGCTTTCTACAATGACCGCTGTCGGTGAGCGCACGCCGCCCGGCCCCTGCGCAGCACCTATCCCAGCCACCTTCCTCATCTCGTTTATGACTCAGGTCCAAGCAGGCTCTTTCCTCACCTTGCACTATCGCCTGTCAGGGCCGCAGGGCAGGGTCGTCATCGATACCTTTGGCGGCTCGCCCGCCACGCTCAGCCTGGGTGCAGGCGAGCTCTCGCCCGCCATCGAGCAAGGCCTGATCGGACTGCACGAAGGCAGCCGCAGCGTGCTCGAGTTTGCCGCTGGCGAGGCCTTTGGTTCGCGCCAGGCGCAACTGGTGCAGTGGGTGGCGCGCCAGTTGCTCGAGCGCCTGGGCGATCCGCAGCAGGTTTACGCCGTCGGTGACGTGGTGCAATTTCCCACCCCCGACGGTCAGGGTCGTTATGCCGGTTCGGTGCTCGAGCTGGGTCCGGATGGCGCGTTGTTGTTTGACTTCAACCACCCGCTGGCCGGCCAGCCGGTGCGGTTTGAGTTGCAACTGATAGGGGTTTTGTGATGGCTGGACCGCAAGAAATCGTATTGGCCGAGCCGCGCGGCTTTTGTGCTGGCGTCGATCGCGCGATCGAAATCGTCGAGCGCGCGCTGACCAAGTTTGGGCGGCCCATTTATGTGCGGCATGAAATCGTGCACAACACCTATGTGGTCAACGACCTCAAGGCCAAGGGCGCGGTTTTCATTGAAGACCTGGACGACGTGCCGCCCGGCGCCACGCTGGTGTTTTCAGCCCACGGCGTGAGCAAAGCAGTGCAAGAGCAGGCGCAGCGCCGTGGCTTCAGGATTTTCGATGCCACCTGTCCGCTGGTGTCCAAGGTACACGTCGAGGTGGCCAAGCTGCACCGGGAGGGCTTTGAGTTCATCATGATCGGCCATAAGGGCCATCCGGAGGTCGAGGGCACCATGGGTCAGCTCGACAGCGGCATCCACCTGGTGGAGGACGCATCCGACGTGGCGCGCGTGCAGCCGGCGCAGACCGACAAGCTGGCGGTGGTGACGCAGACCACGCTCAGCGTGGACGATGCAGCCGACATCCTGGCGGCGGTGCAAGCGCGCTTTCCCACGGTGCGCAGCCCCAAGCAGCAAGACATCTGCTACGCCACGCAGAACCGGCAAGATGCGATCAAGCTGCTGAGCCCGCAGGTCGACATCGTGATCGTGGTCGGCAGCCCGGCCAGCTCCAACAGCAACCGGCTGCGCGAGGTGGCGCTCAAGCTGGGCACGCCCAGCCACATGGTGGACAACGCCGACGAGTTGCAAGCCGGCTGGTTCGAAGGCCGCGCCCGCGTCGGGCTGAGCGCCGGCGCTTCGGCGCCCGACATCCTGGTGCAGCAGGTGATAGCGCGCCTGCGCGAGCTGGGCGTGATTGCGCTGCGCCGCATGGACGGTTTGAGCGAAACCATCAAGTTCCCGCTGCCCAAGGGGCTCAAGGAGTCGGAGCCCGTGGCGACGGCACCCGCCCCTCGGCCCTGAAGCCACGCGCCGGGCCGGCGCGGGGGCAAAACTACAATGGCCGTATGCTAGACATTGTTCAACTCAGAAAAGACCTGGCCGCCGTGCTGGCCCGGTTGCAAACGCGCCAACAGCCCCAGACCTATCTGGACGTGGCGGCATTTACCGCCCTGGAGTCCGAGCGCAAGACGCTGCAAACCCGCACCGAAGAGTTGCAAAGCCAGCGCAACAGCCTGTCGCGCCAGATCGGCCAGTGCAAAGCCAAGGGCGAAAGCGCCGGCGCGCTGCTGGCGCAGGTGGCCGCCCTCAAGGACGAGCTCGACGGCTCGGCCGCTCGGCTGGAGCAGATTCAAGCCGAGCTGCAGGCCTTGCTGCTGCTGGTGCCCAATCTGCCGCACGAGAGTGTTCCGCTGGGCAGCGACGAGCACGGCAACGTCGAGCTGCGCCGCTGGGGCGTGCCGCGGGTGTTTGATTTTCCGCTGCGCGATCACGTCGAAATCGGCCAGGCGCTCGGGCTTGACTTTGACACCGGCGCCAAGCTGGCCGGGGCGCGCTTTAACTTCATGCGCGGCCCGGTGGCGCGCCTGCACCGCGCGCTGGGCCAGTTCATGCTGGACCTGCAAACCCAGGCACACGGCTACACCGAGTGCTACACGCCCTACATCGTCAACGCCGAGACCTTGCGCGGTACCGGCCAGTTGCCCAAGTTTGAAGCCGATTTGTTCGCCGTCAGCAAAGGCGGTCAAGACGGTCTGGCTGCCTGCGATGCGCAGGCGCTGTACCTGATTCCCACCGCCGAAGTGCCGCTGACCAACCTGGTGCGCGACTGTGTGCTGGCGCAGGCCGAATTGCCGCTCAAGTTGGTCGCACTCACGCCTTGTTTTCGCTCTGAGGCCGGCAGCGCCGGGCGCGACACGCGCGGCATGATCCGCCAGCACCAGTTCGACAAGGTCGAGCTGGTGCAAATCGTCCATCCCGAGCACAGCGCCGCCGCGCTCGAGGCCATGACTGGCCACGCCGAGGCGGTGCTGCAAAGGCTTGAACTGCCCTACCGGGTGATGGCCCTGTGCAGCGGCGACATGGGTTTTAGCGCCAGCAAGACCTACGATCTGGAGGTCTGGGTGCCGACGCAGGGCTGCTACCGCGAGATCAGCTCGGTCTCCAACTGCGAGGCGTTTCAGGCCCGGCGGCTGCAAGCGCGCTTCAAGAACGCGCAGGGCAAGAACGAGCTGGTGCATACGCTCAACGGTTCCGGCCTGGCGGTCGGCCGCGCGCTGGTGGCGCTGCTGGAAAACCACCAGAACGCCGACGCCAGCGTGCAGGTGCCGTCGGCCCTGCGGCCTTATCTGGGCGGCTGCGAGCGGCTGAGCTTGGGCTGAAGCGGCTGCGCTGCGCAGCCAGCACGTGACACCGGGTTAACCCTGAGCACAAAATCACCATACGCTCGCACAATGGGTAGGCAATTTCCTTCATAGGCATGGCGCCGTTCGCACCCAGGCGCCACCACCCCACAGGAGCGTCAGATGCACAAAGCCTTGCACATCAACCCAGATAAATGCACCGGCTGCCTGCAGTGCGAAATGGCTTGTTCATTCGAGAACTACGGCATTTTCGCAACCTCCAAGTCGCGCATCAAGGTGTTTGACTTCCACCACACCGGCAAGAAAGTCCCCTACACCTGCACCCAGTGCGACGAGGCCTGGTGCCTGCACGCCTGCCCGGTCGAGGCGATTCAAGTCGACCGGGCCACCGGCGCCAAGGTGGTCAACGAGAGCACCTGCGTCGGCTGCAAGGTCTGCACCATTGCCTGCCCGTTTGGCACCATCAACTACGTGCAGGAAACCGGCAAGGTGCAAAAGTGCGATCTCTGCGGCGGTGATCCGGCCTGCGCCGATGCCTGCCCAACGGCAGCCATCACCTTCATCGACGCCAACTGGAGCGGCATCGACAGAATGAAACAGTGGGCCGACAAGCTGGGCAACCAGTCCGCCGCCGCCTGACCCCCATCCACCGAAGGAGCAGCATCATGTCTTGGGCCGGAAAAATTCTTCGCGTCAATCTGAGCGCGGGCCGCATCAGCAGCGAACCCTTGAACATGGCGTGGGCGCGAGCCTACCTGGGTTCGCGCGGTCTGGGCAGCAAGTACCTGAGCAGCGAAATCGACCCCCGGGTCGATCCGCTGTCGCCCGACAACAAAATCATCTGGGCCACCGGCCCGCTGACCGGCACCATGGCATCCACCGGCGGGCGCTACACCGTTATCACCAAGAGCCCGCTGACCGGTGCCATTGCCTGCTCCAACTCGGGTGGCTACTGGGGTGCCGAGCTGAAAATGGCCGGTTGGGACATGGTTATTTTTGAGGGCCGCTCGCCCCAGCCGGTCTTCCTCCACATCAGCGATGACACAGCCGAGCTGCGCGACGCCTCCGAGCTGTGGGGTCAGAGCGTCTGGAAGACCGAGGCCGCGCTCAAGACCCGCCTGCAAGACCCGCTGCTGCGGGTCTCCAGCATTGGTAAGGCGGGTGAAAACAGCGTGTTGTTCGCGTCGGTGGTGAACGATCTGCACCGCGCTGCCGGCCGCTCGGGCGTGGGCGCTGTCATGGGCAGCAAAAACCTCAAGGCCATTGCGGTGCGCGGCACCCAGGGCGTGGGCAACATCCGCCATCCCAAGGCGTTCATGGCGGCCACCAAGGCGGCCAAAAAAGTGTTGGCCGACAACGCCGTCACCGGCCAGGGTCTGCCCACCTACGGCACCCAGGTGCTGATGAACGTGATCAACGAGATCGGTGCCTTGCCGACCCGCAACCATCGCGACAACGCCTTTGAAGGTGCCAGGGATATTTCGGCCGAAGCCATGGCCACGCCGCGCGCATCTGACGGCAAGAAGCAGTTGGTGACCAACCAGGCCTGCTTTGGCTGCACCATCGCCTGTGGGCGCATCAGCAAGATTGACCAGACGCATTTTTCGGTGGCCAACAAGCCCGAGTACTGGGGTGCCAGCGGTGGCCTGGAGTACGAAGCCGCCTGGGCGCTGGGCGCGGCCAACGGCGTCAACGACCTCGAAGCCTTGCAATACGCCAATCTGTTGTGCAACGAAGAGGGCATGGACCCGATCAGCTTTGGCGCCACTGTCGGCGCGGTGATGGAGCTGTACGAAATGGGGGTGCTGAGCGCCGAGCAGTTGGGTATCAAGGCCGGGTTTGGATCGGCACAGGCTTTGGTCCACTTTGCCGAAATTACCGCCCGAGGCGAGGGCTTCGGCAAGGAACTCGGCCAGGGATCGAAGCGCCTGAGCGCAAAATATGGCCACCCCGATTTGTCGATGAGCGTCAAGGGCCAGGAGTTTCCGGCCTACGACGGCCGCGCGATTCAGGGCATGGGCCTGGCCTACGCCACCAGCAACCGCGGCGCCTGCCACTTGCGCGGCTACACCGTCGCCTCCGAGGTGCTGGGCATTCCGGTCAAGACAGATCCGTTGGAACACCAGGGCAAGCCCGAACTGGTCAAGGCGTTTCAGGACGCCACTGCCGCCTTCGATTCGGCGGGCATCTGCGTCTTCACCAGTTTTGCCTGGACGCTGGCCGACGTGGCGCCCCAGGTGCAGGCCGCCTGCGGCGAAGAATTCACCCTGGAGCAGCTCAACCACATTGGCGAACGCATCTGGAACATGGAGCGCGAGTTCAACAATGCCGCCGGTTTCACCCGGGCCGATGACACGCTGCCCAAGCGCTTGCTGACCGAAGCCTGCAAGACCGGCCCGGCCACCGGCAAGGTCAGTATGCTGGCCGAGATGCTGCCGGGATACTACGCTGCGCGCGGCTGGGACCACGAGGGCCGACCGACCGTCGAAACCAGGGCCCGGCTGGGTCTCTGAGTCTTGCCGCCCGTGCGCGTCTGGCCCAAAAAAGCAGGGACATTCGGCGCACCGCCCTTGAGCCTTGCGGAAAACCGACATGCACCACCTCATTCTCGGCGCCGGCCCGGCCGGCGTGATCGCGGCGGATACCCTGCGCAAGCACGCGCCGGCCGACCGCATCACCCTGGTGGGCGATGAGCCTGAGACGCCGTATTCGCGCATGGCGATTCCGTATCTGCTGATGGGCCAGATCGACGAGCGCGGCACCCATTTGCGCCTGCGCGAGAGCCACTACGATGAGGCGCGCCTGCATATCGTTCGCGCCCGCGCCACCCAGGTCGACGCGCCGGGCCGCACGGTGCGTCTGGACAACGGACAGGTGCTCGGCTTTGACCGCCTGCTGATCGCCACCGGTTCGCACCCCTTGCGCCCGCCGATTGCCGGTATCGACTCAGCCGGCGTCCATTCTTGCTGGACGCTGGAAGACGCGCGCGCGATTGCCAGGCTGGCCCGGCCTGGAGCCCGCGTGCTGCAAATGGGCGCCGGCTTTATTGGATGCATCACCATGGAAGCGCTCAAGCAGCGTGGTGTGCAGCTCACGGTGGTGGAGAGGGGCGAGCGCATGCTGGCGCGCATGATGGGTGCGGTGGCCGGCGGCATGATACGCGCCTGGTGCCAGCGCCAGGGGGTGCAGGTCTGCACCGGAACCCGGGTCGAAGCGATCGAGCCGCTGGCGGCAGGCGCTGCGTCGGCACAGGCCAGCGGTCTGCGCGTGCGGCTGTCGAACGGGCAGACGCTGGCGGCCGATCTGGTCATCAGCGCCACCGGCGTGCGCCCGGCGATCGGTTTTCTGGAGCATTCCGGCATCACCTGTTTGCAAGGCGTGCTGACCGACGAGCACCTGCAAACCAATGTGGCCGGCATCTACGCCGCTGGCGACTGTGCCGAGGCGTTTGACAAAGTCAGCGGCACGTCCATCGTCAGCGCCATTCAGCCCAACGCGGTTGAACAAGCGCGTGTGGCAGCGCTCAACATGCTGGGGCTGGCCACCGAGCTGCGCGGCGTCACGCAGATCAATGTGCTCGACACCCTGGGCCTGATCAGCGCCAGTTTTGGCCACTGGGGGGGCGTGCCCGGCGGCGAGCACGTGGAGCTGACCGACCAGGCGCATGGCAAACACCTCAGCCTGCAATTCCGAGACGACGTGCTGGTCGGTTGCAACGCGGTCGGCTGGACCGAGCACGTCGGCGTGCTGCGCGGCTTGGTTGAAGGCCAGGTGCGCTTGGGCGAGTGGAAAGACCGGTTGCTGCACGATCCGACCTGCTTGATGCAGGCTTATCTGGCTTGCGCGCAAGGGCAGGGTGGGTGGAGCGGGGCGACCGACCAGCGCCGCCGCGCCGGCGCTTGAGAACATGAAAATCACCGTCAAGCTGTTTGCCACCCTGACCGACTACCTCCCTGCGTCAGCGCGGCGCAGCAATCTGGTCGAGATCGAGGTGGAGCCGGGTGCCAGCATCAACCAGATCATCGAATCCTTTGGCCTGCCACCCAGGCTGGTGCATCTGGTGTTGGTGAATGGAAAGTACGTCGAGCCGCAGGCCCGTTTGAACACCACTCTCTCCCCCGACGACGTGCTGGCAATCTGGCCGCCGATTGCCGGTGGCTGAGCATGGGTGGCGCCGCCATGCCAGCCAACGGCGCCGAAACGTTTCGGCGGGAGATGGGTTGCAGCGAAGCCGAATGGCTGCGCTGCCTGCCAGCGGCGATTGGCGAGCATGCCTGGCAGCAGGCGGGCGCCAGCGCCCGAGTTGAATTTCCTGACGGCCACCTGCAACTGCAGTGGCAGCCCCTGGCACCGCGCTGCATGGCTTTGTTGCGGCTGCCGGTGTTGCAGGTCGATTTTTCTTTTCAGGGTCTGGACGCGGCGCAGCAAGCGGCCTTCATGCGCCGCTTTGACCTGTACGTGCAACGCGGCGGTGGCTGAAGGAATGGGCGCATTTGGCTGGGGCGCTGGGGCGCTTTAGCTGAAGCCATTCGACAGGCGGCTCAGAACGGCGGCCGCACTCATTCGGCGCTGGCTTGCTGCAAGGTGCTGGCGGCGTCGAGTTTTTGACGCTGGGCCTGCGCCACCGCGTCAAAGCGTGCCTGCAACTGCGGATTCAGGGCCACGCTTTCGGCGGCCATGTTGCGCAAGGCCAGCAGCGGATCGAGCGGTACGCCGTTCTCATGAATCTCAAAGTGCAGGTGCGGGCCGGTGCAGGTGCCGGTGCAGCCGACGGCGCCCAGGTTTTCGCCCCGGCTCAGGCGCTGGCCACGGCGCACGTCCATGCGGCTCAGGTGGGCGTAGACGGTGACAATGTCGTCCTCGTGCTGGACGAATACCACGTTGCCAAAGCCGCGCTGAAAGCCGACGAATTGAACCACGCCGTCGCTGACCGTGCGCACCGGCGTTCCGGTGGGTGCGGCGAAGTCAACGCCCAAATGGGCCCTGCGCACCCCGTGTACCGGATGAAAGCGCATGCCAAAACCGCTGCTGACGCGGGTGAATTGCAAGGGCGAGGCCAAAAAGCGCTGCTGGGCCATCTGGCCGTCGAAGCCAAAATAAGCACCTGGGGTGCCGGGTTCGCCAAACCAGACCTTGGCGTACGATTTTTTGTTGTTGATGAATTCGGCGCTCAGCAGGCGGCCGCTGCCCAGTGCCTGACCGTCGGCTTGCAAAACCTCGTACACCACGCTGAAGCGGTCGCCCGCGCGCAGGTCGTTGCGAAAGTCGATTTCGTTCGAGAACAGCTCGGCCAGTTGCACCGCCACCGCATCGGGAATGTTGGCCGCGTCAGTGGCGGCAAACAAGGAGCTGCGAATGAGCCCACCACTCAGGCGGGTGCTGGTGCTGAGTTCACCGCTTTCGAGTCGGGCCACCCACTCCTGGCCCTGGCGCTCGATCTGCAGGCGGTTGAAGCTGCGCAGGTTTTCATCTGAGGGCAACCAGCGAGCGGTAAGCCGCAACAGCTCGCCGCGATCATTGGTCTGTGCGGTGACTGCGGTGCTGCCGCGATTGCCAAACAGCAAGCGCGCGCTTGCGTCGCTGCGCAGGAAGCGCAGCGCTGCCGGGTCGTTCACGCCCAGGCGCTGCAGCAGGCTTTGCGGGGAGTCGTCGCGGCGCACGTTTTCGCTGCGGTACAGCGTCAGCGGCACCGATGGCGCCGACAAGGGTGCGATGGACAGTGGCCCCAGGCTAAGGGATTCAACCACCTGAGTGACCGGCAGGTTCGAAGCCGTGGGCACCAGCGGGGCAATGCCGAAAGCGGTGACGCCGGTGCCCAGCAGCAGCGCGCCCACGCCAGCCATGACGCGACGCGGATGGCGCAAAATGCTCTGGCGGGCGGATTGAGCGCGTTCGAACAGCGAGGTGAGGCTTGATTTGATCAAAATGCAGTCCTGGCTTGCACACCGCAAGGCGGTGTGCGAAAGGTTGAACGATGGCGCGGGGCAGACGGTTTGACCTTACCCATGGCCTGCGCTGTGGATGTGGGCGGCACCAGCCAGCCCTCTAAAATCGGCGGGAAAGCACCCGCGCAGCGCAGTATAGCCAGAACCAGGGCCGTGTCGGCCCAAATAACCCACATGAACCCCAGCTCAAAAGACTTCGAAAGTGTTAAGAATCCGACCGTTTCCGGGGTCGAGCCGACAGACGGTGTGCGCCAGGCGCTGGCCGTGACGCTGCGTGGCGCCGAAGAGCTGATCCCGCTGGACGACTGGGTGAAGAAGCTGCAGCGTGCTCAGGCCAGCGGCGTTGCGCTGCGCATCAAGCTCGGACTCGATCCGACCGCGCCCGACATTCACCTGGGCCACACTGTGGTGCTCAACAAGATGCGTCAGTTGCAAGACCTGGGGCATCAGGTGATTTTCCTGATTGGTGACTTCACCAGCCTGATTGGCGACCCTTCCGGACGCAACAACACGCGCCCGCCGCTGACGCCCGAGCAGATCAAGGCCAACGCGCAGACCTATTGCCAGCAGGCCAGCCTGGTGCTGGACCCACATAAAACCGAGATTCGCTACAACAGCGAATGGTGCGAGCCGCTGGGCGCCAGCGGCATGATCGGGCTCGCCGCCCGTTACACGGTGGCGCGCATGATGGAGCGCAATGACTTTCACGAGCGCCTGCGCAACGGGTCTGCGATCTCGGTGCACGAATTCCTTTACCCGCTGCTGCAAGGTTACGACTCGGTCGCGCTCAGGAGTGATCTGGAACTCGGCGGCACCGACCAGAAGTTCAACCTGCTGATGGGCCGTCACCTGCAGCAGGAATACGCTCAGGAGCCGCAGTGCATTCTGACCATGCCGCTGCTCGAAGGGCTGGACGGCGTGGACAAAATGTCCAAGAGCAAGAACAACACCATCGGCATCACCGAACCCGCCAACACCATGTTTGCCAAGGTGCTGAGCATTTCAGACGTGCTGATGTGGCGCTGGTACCCGCTGTTGTCGCTGCGTCCGCTGGCCGAAATCGAGGCGCTGCGGCGCGAAGTGGCGGCGGGACGCAACCCCAAAGACGCCAAGGTGCTGCTGGCCAGGGAAATCACCACCCGCTTTCACAGCGCGGGCGCCGCCCAGGCGGCCGAGCAGGACTTCATTCACCGCAGCCAAGGCGGTGTGCCCGATCAGATGCCAGAGCTGAGCCTGAGCGGCGCGCCGCTCGGTGTGGCGCAGATGCTCAAGTCGGCTGGCTTGGTTCCTTCCAGCAGTGAGGCCAACCGCCTGATCGACGGCGGCGGTGTGCGCATCGACGGCGGCGTGCTCAGTGACAAGGGGCTCAAGCTCGGCCCGGGTTGCTATGTGCTGCAAGTCGGCAAGCGCAGGTTTGCGCGCGTCACGCTGAGCTGATGGCCGCTGTGCGCGCAGCACGCCAGGGTCGGGCTGGGTACACGCCCCGGCAACTGCTGGTCGCCTCGGTTTTCGTCGCTTTGCTGACGCTGGCGCTCAAGGTGCTGGCCTGGCAGGTCAGCGGCTCGGTTGGTCTGTTGTCGGACGCGCTGGAGTCGTTCGTCAACCTCGCCAGCGCGCTGTTTGCCCTGGCGATGGTGACTGTTGCGCAGCGCCCGGCCGATTCGAACCATCCCTACGGCCACACCAAGGCCGAGTATTTTTCCAGCGGCTTCGAGGGCGTGCTGATCCTGGGGGCGGCGCTGGCCATCGGCTGGACTGCGGTCGATCGCTTGTTCAATCCGCAGCCGCTGGCCGCGCTGGGCCTGGGTCTGAGTTTGTCGCTGGCCAGCGCCGTGCTCAACGGGCTGCTGGCGGCGCTGATGCTGCACGCCGCGCGCCTCTACCGGGCCAGCGGCGTCGCGGGGGCCGAAGCGGTGCAGGCCGACGCGCGCCACTTGCTGACCGACGTGTTCAGCACCGCCGGCGTCGTGCTCGGTGTGGCGGCGGTCTATTTCACCGGCTGGCTCTGGCTGGACCCATTGGTCGCGCTGCTGGTGGCGTTCAATATCTTGCGCGTTGCCGTGCGCTTGCTGCGCCGCTCCAGCGACGGCCTGATGGATCATGCGCTCGAGCCGGACGTGCAAGCGCAGATCGAGGCCGTGCTGGCGCGCTTCACCGACCCCGAGCGCCCCGGCCTGCTGCGCTTTGACCACGTCCAGACCCGACGCGCCGGCCAGCGCCGCTACGTCGACCTGCACCTGCACCTGCCGGCGTCTTGGTCACTGGGTCAGGCAGCGGCGGTTCGCACCCGTGTGGAGCACGAGCTGATGCGTGCGGTGCCGGGCCTGCGCGCTGGCATCCAGTTGCTGCCCAGTGAGGTCGAGGCGCGTTTCGACGCCGAGGAGGACGTGCCGTGATCGCCTTGTTGCAGCGCGTGCGCCAGGCCTGGTTTCAGCGTTGGTCGGTCGCGCTCTATCGAAGCGCTGGGTAGGGATCGGCAAAGCCCAGACGCAGCAGCAACTGGCTCTCCAGCGCTTCCATGGCCAGCGCGTCGGACTCATTGCTTTCGTGTTCGTGGCCTTGTGCGTGCAGCGTGCCATGCACCAGCAGGTGAGCGTAGTGCGCCTGCAGTGCAATGCCCAGTTGCTCAGCTTCTTGCGCCACCACCGGCGCGCACAGCACCAGGTCGGCCATCAACAGCGGCTGCCGTGCGTAGTCAAAGGTCAGCACGTTGGTGGCGTAGTCTTTGCCCCGGTAGTCGCGGTTGAGCGCGCGGCCTTCGTCGGCGTCGACGACGCGCACCGCGATCTCGGCGTCGGACTCTAAAGCGTGGCGAAGCCAGCGTGCGACGCGCCAGCGCGCCAGCGCGGTGCGGTGCGGCGCGGCGTCGCTCAGTCGGGAAAATTGCAGCGAGAGGGCAAGATGGGGCAGGGGCATGCGGTCGTGTGCTTCAGGTCATGGCCGCGTCAAGCTAGCGCTTCGGCCCGGCAGTCTTGCAGCAGCACTTGTTCGGTGGCGGTGTGGTCGGCGGCCAGAAAGCTCAGAAAGCTGGCGTCGGCGCGCTGGTTCCAGCGCAGGCTGCGTTGCTCGTCGAGCGCGATGTAGCGCAGGCCAGCGGGGGTGGGGCGGGCTTGCAGGATGGCCAGACTGCCTTGGTAGTAAACGTGGGCAAACCGGGTGCCATCTTTCAGGTCGAGATAGCTCACCGCCAGTCGCACCTGCGCGGCGCAGCGGTAAACCACGGTCTGCGCACTCCAGTTCGGGTGCTCAAAGCGCGGGCTGCTGGTTGGTGGCGTAGCCTGCCAGTGCAGCGGGTGCAAGACCGGATCGGGTTTGCTGCAGGCCAGCAGCAAC
This sequence comes from Hydrogenophaga sp., assembly GCF_014773545.1. GTDB lineage: Bacteria > Pseudomonadota > Gammaproteobacteria > Burkholderiales > Burkholderiaceae_C > Hydrogenophaga. The sequence goes on from NZ_SDDV01000007.1 coordinate 15,501, forward strand.
GCCAGCGCCACAGCGCTGAGCAGGTATTTCACAGCGGCAGGCAGGAACAAAAGACGGTTGGCCGCTCAGGCCGCAGACGGGGGAGCGGCCACACGCGGGCGCCGGCGCGGTCGCGGCGTTGCTGCTTCGTCCACGCCAGCAAGGCTGCGCGCCTCGTAGGCGTCGACGATGCGGGCCACCAGCGGGTGGCGCACCACGTCGGCGCTGCTCAGGTGGATGACGGAAATTCCGCTGACGCGGCGCAACACGCGTTCGGCGTCGATCAGACCGCTCAGTTGGCTGCTGGGCAGGTCGATCTGGCTGACGTCGCCGGTCACCACCGCCTTGGCGCCAAAGCCGATGCGGGTGAGAAACATCTTCATCTGTTCGACCGTGGTGTTTTGCGCTTCATCCAGAATCACAAAGGCGTGGTTGAGCGTGCGCCCGCGCATGAAGGCCAGCGGCGCGATCTCGATTTGCTGGCGCTCGAACGCTTTTTGCACCTTGTCGGTGCCCATCAGCTCGTACAGCGCATCGTACAGCGGGCGCAGGTAGGGGTCAACTTTCTGGCCCAGGTCGCCGGGCAAAAAACCCAGCTTCTCACCCGCTTCCACTGCCGGGCGGGTCAGCACGATGCGCTGCACCGCGCCGCGTTCGAGCGCATCGACCGCGCAGGCCACCGCCAGATAGGTCTTGCCGGTGCCGGCCGGGCCAATCGCAAAGCTGATATCGTGCGTGGCCATGTTTTCCAGGTAGCGCGTCTGGGCCGGGGTGCGCCCGCGCACTTCGCCGCGTCGGGTCTGCATGCCCAGTGCCGCCACGCCGGACTCGGCCTGCGCGGAATCAAAGCTGAGCATGAGCTGTACCTGTTCGGCCGCAATCGGTTTGCGCGCCATTTCATGCAGGGCTTGCAGCACCAGCAAGGCCTGCGTGGCCCGGGCCTTGGGGCCTTCGATGCGGAATTGCTCGAAGCGGTGCGCCAGTTTGACTTGCAGTGCCGCCTCTATGCTGCGCAGGTGGGCGTCCAGCGGACCGCACAGGTGGCTCATGCGCAGGTTGTCGGGCGGGGAGAAGGTGTGTCTGAGAATCAAACCGATAATCCAGTCAAAGGAATGACGCAATGATAGGCAAGTTGACTGGCACGCTGTGGGAGAAAAACCCGCCCCAGATTTTGCTCGACTGCCAGGGCGTCGGCTACGAGCTTGACGTGCCCATGAGCACCTTTTACAAGCTGCCGCAGATCGGTGCAGAAGTCTCGCTGCTGACGCATTTCGTGGTGCGCGAGGACGCGCAGCTTTTGTACGGTTTTGCCAGTGCGACTGAGCGCACCGCTTTTCGCCAACTCATCAAGATCAGTGGCATTGGCCCGCGCATGGCGCTGGCCGTGCTCTCGGGTTTGAGTGTGGACGAATTGGCGCAGGCCATTGGCACGCAAGAGGCGGCACGCCTGATCAAGGTGCCAGGCATAGGCAAGAAAACCGCCGAACGCCTGCTGCTCGAACTCAAGGGCAAGTTTGGCCCCGACAGCGGCCTGCGCACCGTCGACGTGGCGCGCAGCGGGGTGCAAAACGACATCGAACAGGCGCTGCTGGCGCTGGGCTACAGCGACAAAGACGCCGCGCTGGCTTTGAAGACGCTGCCGCCTGAGCTGGGAGTGAGCGACGGCATCAAATGGGCCATCAAGGCGTTGACGCGCTAATCGGGTGCAGCCGCAGGCGCTGCCAAGGGCGCGCTGGGTGGCGGCAGTTGGCATGGGAGGTCGGTTGTTGCGGGTCATATGGGCACCCAGGGCAGCGTTCGTAAACTCGCAGGGCAACATCACACGGGCGTCTGCGCTTGGGTTTGAGCGCGGCACGCCTTTTCTTGAACGCGGCGCGCTGTCCAAACCTTGTACTGCCCGGATGAGCGCTCAAGCAGGCGATTTCGGTTTTCGCCCGCCCTGTGCCGCTGCACGCGGGCGCGGCGGCAGGCCCGTGTGCTGCGTGAGCAAACGACCGCCCGCGGTCACCGGTGTGCTGTTTTTGCGCCGGGCGCTCTGGTAGCCGCCGTCACCCAGCGGCTGAAAAGTGGGAATCAGGTGTTGCTTGCCGTTGCCGATCAGGTCGGCGCGGCCCATCTGCTTGAGCGCCTCGCGCAGCAGAGGCCAGTTGTTCGGGTCGTGGTAGCGCAAAAAGGCCTTGTGCAGGCGGCGGCGCTTTTCGCCGCGCACCACATCGACCCGCTCGGCGCGGGCGTCGCGGTGAATCCCTTTGAGCGGATTGAGAGCGCTGTGGTACATGGCCGTGGCGCTGGCCATCGGGCTGGGGTAGAAGGTTTGCACCTGGTCGGCCCGAAAGCCGTTCTTTTTCAGCCACAGCGCCAAGTTCATCATGTCTTGGTCGCTGGTGCCGGGGTGGGCGGCAATGAAGTACGGAATCAGGTACTGCTTTTTTCCTGCTTCCTCGCTGTATTTTCGAAACAACTGCGCAAAGCGCTCGTAGCTGCCAATGCCGGGCTTCATCATTTTTGACAAAGGGCCGGCTTCGGTGTGCTCAGGCGCGATCTTGAGGTAGCCGCCGACGTGGTGCTGCACCAGTTCCTTGACGTATTCCGGGCTTTTGAGCGCCAGGTCGTAACGCAGACCGGAGCCTATCAAGACCTTTTTGATGCCGCGCAGCGCACGCGCGCGGCGGTAGATTTGAATCAAGGGGTCGTGATCGGTGTGCAGGTTGCTGCAAATGCCCGGATAGACGCAGCTCGGCTTGCGGCAAGCGGATTCTATGGCCGGGCTTTTGCAGCCCAGGCGGTACATGTTGGCGGTTGGCCCGCCCAAGTCTGAGATGACGCCGGTAAAGCCTTCGACCTTGTCGCGAATTTCCTGCAGCTCGCGAATGATCGAATCCTCCGAGCGGCTCTGGATGATGCGGCCTTCGTGCTCGGTGATGGAGCAAAAACTGCAACCGCCAAAGCAGCCGCGCATGATGTTGACCGAAAAGCGGATCATCTCCCAAGCCGGAATTTTGCTTGCGCCATCGAAGCGGCCCTGTGCGTCGGCGTAGGCCGGGTGCGGGCTGCGCGCATAGGGCAGGTCGAACACCTCATCCATCTCGGCGGTGGACAGCGGAATCGGCGGTGGATTGATCCAGACATCACGCGCCGCTGTGCCCACACCGTGTGCCTGCACCAGCGCGCGCGCGTTGCCGGGGTTGGTTTCGAGGTGCAGCACACGGCTGGCGTGGGCATACAGCACCGGATCGCTTTTGACTTGCTCGTAACTTGGCAGGCGTATCACGCTGCGCTCGCGCGGCACAGGAGTGCTTGCTGAACGCTGGAACACCATCGGCCTGGCCGGCGTTTGCTCTGCGGCGCCGGCGCTGCATTCGCCCCCCCGTGCGCGCGCTTGTTCAGCGCTGCTTTGATACGGGCTGAGGTGCTGCTCGACGCGGCCGGGCCGGTCAATCTCGGTCGAGTCGATCTCGAACCAGGCGTCCCCGCTCGGGTCGCCCGAGCGGCGCACAAAGGCGGTGCCGCGCACGTCGGTGATCTGTTCCAGCGCCTGGCGCGCTGCCAGCCGGTGTGCCACTTCCACCAGCGCGCGTTCGGCGTTGCCGTACAGCAGCAAATCGCATTTGCTGTCGACCACGATCGAGCGTCGCACCTTGTCGCTCCAGTAGTCGTAGTGTGCGATGCGGCGCAGGCTGGCTTCGATGCCGCCCAGCACGATGGGCACGTCCTTGTAAGCTTCTCGGCAGCGCTGGCTGTAAACAATGGCGGCACGGTCGGGCCTGCGCCCGCCCACGTCACCTGGTGTGTAAGCGTCGTCGCTGCGGATTTTCCGGTCTGCCGTGTAGCGGTTGATCATCGAATCCATGTTGCCGGCCGTCACACCCCAAAACAGATTCGGCCGACCCAGCGCCTTGAAGGCGTCTGCGCTGTGCCAATCGGGCTGGGCAATGATGCCGACACGAAAACCCTGCGCTTCCAGCACCCGCCCCACCACCGCCATGCCAAAACTGGGGTGATCGACGTAGGCGTCACCGGTGACCAGCACGATGTCGCAACTGTCCCAGCCAAGCTGCTCCATCTCCAGCCGGCTCATGGGCAAAAACGGTGCCACCCCAAAGCGCTTGGCCCAATACGGGCGATAGCTGGAAAGGGGTTTGGCTGCGCGCTCGAAAAAGGAAACGTCGACCGGAGCGTTCATGAAAAGAAAAACATAGCTTGAGCTCGAGTGTAGGGCTTGCCCCATATCCGTGCCTGCGCAGGGTTTGAGGCTGTTGCGGGGCCTCGCACGCGCACGCCCGCACGGTCAACTGCCGGATTTAGGTTCAATCCACTCGGTTCACCCGAGCCGGCTTGAAGCCCATGTCGGTCGCTTTGCCCTTGCGGGCGCGTGCCGCGCGGGCGTTGTTCAAACTGCGAATCTCCAGCGTTTGCTCGCGCGACTGGCCATTGCGAGCGACCCCTTCGATTTTCACGCTGCGGCAGTACGCGGCAGCACCAGCCAGTGCGTCTTGCTCGTCCAGGTCGATCAGCAACAGGCCGCGACCGCCCTTGTCCATGTGCTTGAGTTCACCGATCTCAAATGTCAGGACGCGCCCGCCCTGGGAGACGCAGCACACATGGGTGGCCGCAGTCGGCGGCTGGCTGCCCGAACCGTTGGCGACGTGCGATGGGGCGCACAGCGTTTCGCCCTGATTCAAAGCCACGAAGGCCTTGCCGGCTTTCTGGCGCGACAGCAGGTTGTCGAGTGCAACCAGAAAACCGTAACCCCCGCTGCTGCTGAGCAACAGCACGGCGTTGGTCGGGCCAGCGAAATAGTGCAGCGCCAGCGTACCGCTTTCGAGCTCGATCAAGCTGGTGATGGGCTGGCCGTCGCCGCGCGCATTGGGAAGAGCGGCCACCGGCACCGAGTACACCCTGCCGCGACTGCCAAAGACGATCAGCGCATCCACCGTGCGGCACTCGAATACCCCGTACAAACCATCACCGGCCTTGAAAGCAAAGCTGGTCGGGTCGTGACCGTGGCCGCTGCGCGCGCGCACCCAGCCCTTGGTAGAGATCACCACCGTGACCGGCTCGTCGATCGGCTTGACATCGACGGCGCTGCTCTTCTGCGCCTGAATCAGCGTGCGGCGCGCATCGGCAAAGGTGTTGCCATCGCGTTCGATCTCGCGCACCAGCAAACGCTTCAAACTGGCCGGATGGGCCAGAATGTCTTGCAAAACACCTTGTTCCTGGTGCAATTGCAGCAGTTCCTGCTCGATCCGAATCGCCTCGAGCCGGGCAAGCTGGCGCAGCCTGAGCTCTAGAATGTCTTCGGCCTGACGCTCACTGAGTCGAAAACGCTCGATCAAAGCGGCCTTGGGCTCATCGCTGTGTCGGATCAGAGCGATCACCTCGTCGACGTTGAGCAACACGACCTGCCGCCCTTCGAGCACGTGCATGCGATCTTGCACCTTGGCCAGACGATGGCGAGAACGGCGCGCCAGCGTCTGCTGACGAAAATCCAGCCACTCGGACAAGAGCTGCCGCAGCGACTTTTGCATCGGCCGCCCGTCCAGTCCGACCACGGTGAGGTTGATCGGGGCCGAGGTTTCCAGACTGGTGTGCGCCAGCAGCACGCTGATGAGTTCTTGCTGACCGATGCGGCTGCTCTTGGGTTCAAACAACAGACGCACCGGCGCGTCTTTGCTCGATTCGTCGCGCACCGCGTCCAGCAGTTGCAACAGCCGGGCCTTGAGTTGCAGTTGCTCCGGCAACAGCGCTTTTTTCCCCGCCTTGAGCTTGGGGTTGGTCAGTTCCTCGACCTCTTGTAGCACCCGTTGGGCGCTGACGCCTGGTGGCAGTTCAGTTACCACCATCTGCCACTGGCCGCGCGCGAGGTCTTCAAATTTCCAGCGCGCACGTACCTTGAGGCTGCCACGGCCGCTGCGGTAGGCGAGCGCAATGTCGCTGGCGGGGCTGATGATCTGGCCGCCAGCGGGGTAGTCTGGCCCGGGAATGATGCGGAACAAATCGTCGTCGCTGAGTTGGGGGTTTTTCAGCAAGGCCACGCAGGCATCAGCCACCTCGCGCAGATGGTGGCTCGGAATTTCGGTCGCCAAACCGACTGCTATTCCAGAGGCACCATTGAGCAGATTGAACGGCAAACGCGCCGGCAACTGCTTGGGCTCATCGGTCGAGCCGTCGTAGTTGGGCACAAAATCAACCGTGGATTCATCGATTTCATCGAGCAAGAGCGCTGAAATTTTTGCCAAACGGGCTTCTGTGTAGCGCATCGCAGCGGCGCCATCACCGTCGCGCGAGCCAAAATTGCCCTGACCGTCGATCAACGGGTAGCGTTGTGAAAAATCTTGCGCCATGCGCACCAGGGCATCGTAAGCGGCCTGGTCGCCGTGCGGGTGGAAGCGACCGAGCACATCCCCCACGACGCGCGCACACTTGACCGGCTTGGCCGCCGTGTTGCCCGTCTGGCCCAGGCCCATGCGGCTCATGGCGTACAAAATGCGCCGCTGCACCGGTTTTTGCCCATCGCAGACGTCGGGCAGGGCCCGACCCTTGACGACTGAAAGCGCATATTCAAGATAGGCGCGCTGCGCATAGGCAGCCAGACCGTCGGCCTGCGCCACAACTGCTGCAGGGCTGAATAAATCAACAGACATAAAACCAGACAAAAAAACCGAAATAGAGAGAACGCAAGCTCAATACCGTCAACCAAGGCGTCTGCTGCATGGCTTGAGCAGCAGACGTCGAGCAGACCTCATTTGCGCGCCAGCGCCCAGACTGTGACCGGGAAATCAGGCTCATTTTTCAAGGAACCAAACCAGCCACGCCTGGCCCAATGACTGAAATTCGCCCGCACGCAAGCGCGATTGCCCCAGGAACCCGTGACGACCTGGTCGAGTGGAAAGCCCGCTTCGGCCAGAAAATACTTCAAGCCGGTTTCAGTCCAACGGGTGCAATCGTGGGGAATCGGGTGATATTTTATCAAAAACGGCGTAGTCATAAGAAAATAACCACCGGCCGGCAGCATGGAATGAATATTCCGGGCCGCTCGGTAGGGCCACAAAAGATGCTCGAACACCTGATCGGCAATGATCAGATTGACATCTGCCTCAATGACATCGGTGCATATATCGTAGGCGGGATAATTCATTTCCTGGAAGCTGCGAAACGGCAAGCTGCGCCAATGCTCGCCAGCAGAGATTTCCAGCACATCGAGCTTGCTCAGGCCAATGTCGGCCAGCAGCCTGGTACAAGCCTCATGCATGACCGGCCGGGTCCAGTGCCGGTGGTCATAGCCAAGCTTGCTCAACCACGCCTTGACTTGCTGCGGCGGCAGACGCTCGGCTAAATAATTCTGATAAATTCGTGTCAACATGAAATGGCCTCAAAAGAATAAGCTGGCAAGGACAGCAAAGAGCAAGTCAAGGCCTCATCCGATTGCGCTGCTGCTTGATTTTGCGCAGCGCAAGAAAATCAAACCAGGTATCCCAGCCGCGCCAGACCAAGGGGATAGAAACTGAAGCATCAGCGTACAAATGAGCTATGTGGGACGGCAATGCAGACAAGCCCTGCGCCTTCAGCGGCGCCCGCAGGAGTTGCCCTTGAAAATGACGCAGGCTGTAGCGGATTTTTCTGCGATAGTAAAGACGCAGATCTGCCAACGAAAGGGGGGACAGTTTGCGGTAAGAAAAAGTTGCCGCCGGACAAGCCACCACATGCTCCCGCTTCCACTCCTGCCTGGGATTCAAGTCCCAGTAGGCCAAGGAACCAACCAGCGAGTCATCGCCAATCAAACCGACCGGCAGGCGCACATGCTGCGCCCTGAGTCGGGTCACGAATTCAGCCGACAGGGCATAAAGATTGCCCACCAGACCACCGCTGGCAAGAATCTGCTGGCGCAGCCGGGACGATGCGCGCTCAGTCGGCACACCGGTGGCGGCGTGGATGCAGGGCTGCGCCGCCAAGCCGGCCTCCAGAGCATCCAGACTGGCGCGGGAAATGGTGCAATCGCCGTCGGTAAACACATAGAGGTCAGCCTGCACGTTCAATTCATGGACAAACACATTCCAGGCATTCGCCTTGTCGCCGATGGAGATGATGATCAGGCGGCAAAAATCATTGCTTGCAGCATAGGCGCGCACCAAACCGTCGGTGGCGTCGGTGCTGCCGTTGTTTAGCACATAACAAACGTCGCCCGGCCCGCTGGCGGCCTTGATGTGATCGAGGCAATCGATGATATTCCTTGCCTCATTGTGCGCAAACACCGCAATCGCACGCCTGAACTTGACTGACATGAGCACCTCAATCGAATTGAATGCCAAAACCCGTTGCGACATAAAGACTATATGAATGGCTTGGCTGCCTGCAGCAGATAGATGTAACGCAAAAAACCGATCCGACCCAAAAGGTACGCAAACAAAAGCTTGCCATGATGCAGCAGTTCATGCGGAAAATCGTTGCGCTCAAGCATCTGCTTATAAAGATCGAGCTGCCGGCGCTGATTTAAACGCCTTTCACCTGCCGGCAGCCAGCCGTCCGTCCACTGATTGCGCAAACCAAGCGGCTCAGGAACAGGACAGGGATCGCTGTTCGGGTATGCCTGCCAAGGAACCGCTTGCACCGCCGCAGGAAAAGTAGACAACCATTGGTAATACAATCGATGACGCGCCAGCCACTCGGGCGGGGCTGACAAAGCCAGCGCCACAAAATCGGCATCACAAAACGGCAGCACATAATCGATCCGGTGCAAATCCAAGTCTTCAAAGTGAGACGGCAGGAATTCGCCACGAATTTCCTGCGTGACAATGAAGGTGCGCAAACCGCGAGCCAACTCGGTACTGGTGCATCGCTGCAATTCAGCATGTACTGAACGATTCAGCGCAGCCAAGATGATCGCATAGTGTTTGGTGCGAAAAATATGCCTGGGCAAGAAAAATCCGCTGTTGCGAAAAAAAATCTGCAACACCTTTTCCACATCGCCCGATTGCTGCGCCAACAGCAAATCGGGAGTGGCGGTGGTTTGCGCCAGCACCGCATCACCACCATGTCCAGACCAAACCTGATGGGGTAGTTCTGGCAATTCATCTGCACCCAAACCAAGCCGCCACTGCTGATGAGCAAATATCCTTAGGTTGGCGCCAGCGGGTGCGCTCTTTTGCAGCTCAAAATGGTGCGTGCCCAAAGCCTGTGCGGCCTGCCTGCCCAGCACGCAATCAACCGACCCAGCCGGGGCAAAATTTATCGAGTGCACCTGTGCGCCCGCTTGACGCATGGCGGCTATCACGCAGCGCGAGTCCAGTCCTCCAGACAACTGAGCCACGGCTGAATGCTGGCTGCCAAGACGCAAGTGCACGGCCTGTGAAAAACAATGCTGCAACTCGTTGCACAAAGCAGAACGATCGAGCGTGAAGGGACTCAGACGACTCCAATCCCAATAGACAGATTCTGCAGGTTGACCGGCAACAATATCAAGCAGCACGCCGGGAGCCAAACGTCGGATATGCTCGTGCACAGTCCGATTCGACAGTATGTAGCCCATGGCAGACTGCTGCGCGCACGCAGTCAAGTCACGCGGGTAATTCAAGTGAGGAGCTAGCACCAGCATCATGCGCAGGCTGCAGGAAAAGATCAAGCAGTCGTTGCTGCGCGCATAATAAAGCGGGCGTATGCCGAGCTTGTCGCTAGCCAAACGAATCCGATCTGCTGCGGGGTCCAGATGTACGCAGCAAAACGTGCCGCGCGCGCGCTGCAGCACATCGCTGCGGCCGATTTGCCAATCCTTATGCAAAATGGAAATAGCCAAAGACGGCTCAGCAGCACCATCTGCGCACGCAATGACCGGGTCACCGGCCAGGCAGGCCAGACTGCCATCACTGTCATGCCACACGACAGCCGAAGGACTCGACTGCAGGTCGACGTGAGCGACAGCATGACGGTCACCCAAAAAAATCCGTGGACGATCCCCAGCATGTCTGCTGAGCGTGCGCTCGAGCAGCTCAATTTGCTGATGCGAAACCGAAGTAGATTGACTTAGGCTGACAATACCCGAAAAAAACTGCATAAAAATTAATCTCAACGATTAAACTTGTCGACGAATACTAAGCAAGCAGACGAAGAAAAGCTTTTGGCATGAGATGTATTTTGGGGTGGCGTGCATAACGAAGGTATGTTCGACATGCCGCAACAGTGGCAGAAAAACCCTGCGTGGGTGCAAAATACAACAACACCTCAGACTGATTCGATAACAACTCTTGCAAGCGGGAACCTGCTGCCGGATCGAGCGCCAAAATGTTCTTGTTCCTGATCATTTCAAGCACTTTGAGCACCGCCAATGCCTGCGAATACTGTTTGCGCGGACCTGACATATTGCCAGCATGACGGTGAATGATGCAACCCACTCTGTCGATGAATATTAATTGTCCAAGCGCAGCCAACCGCACAAAGAGTTCACGATCCTCTGCAAATCGAAGACTGTCGTCGTGCAGCGTCAACGAACCTCCGATACTTCGCGGAAACATAGCGCCACTGGTTGGGATAAAGTTTCCTCCCAGCAAAGCAGACAAAATCGATGAATTCATGGGACGCACTGTGGCAGCGTCGCTGGAACTGCAATGGCGCAGCGCCAGCAAGCGAAAATCAGGCAGGCTGACGCGCTCGGAGTCTGGTGCAGTCACGTGAAACTCGCGCCGCATGGCAGAAAAATACAAGGTGGCGGCAGGGAATTGCTGCTGCGCCAGGTGCAAAAACTCGATATGCTCCGGCTCAAACTCGTCGTCGGCATCCAGCAAGGCTATATGAGTCGAAACAGCACTGCGAATGGCTAAATTGCGCGTCGCTGCAAGGCCTGAATTTTCTTGCTGCAAGACCCGAGTCGGAATGGATTGGGCAACCGCATGGCTTCGAGCCAATTCTGCAGTCTGGTCAGTCGAGCCATCATCCACCACCAGAAGCTCATCCGGCAGATGGGTCTGTCGCAGCACGCTGTCGAGCGCGCGGACAATGAAATGTTCGGCGTTGAAGGCAGGAATGACGACAGCGATGGAAATTTTTGACATCACAATTCTTCCAAAACGACGCAGAACTGGTAGCAATGAAGGTCAGTAAGGAATGGTATCGATTCAACGAATGAGTTGAAAAAGCAAGCGCTGCAGCGAACCCTGAAGAAATGCACTGCGGCCACCCTGGCAGGCGCGCGACTGATAGCCCAGCGACTTTTTGAAAAACGTCAAACCCTGCCCGCCATCGCCACCGGGATCAGCAGCGACGCCGCCGGTATTGATTTCTCTACAGCCTTGCTCGCGCATCAAAAAAACCACCGCGAGCGCTGCAAAGGTGTTGGCGCCACTTTCATATGCACCCTGGCTGCAGCCGCGCAGTAATTCTATCGAGCGCGACCCGGTTCGCAACACGAAAGTTGCCACACAGGGGTCCTGATCGGTAAAAGTGAGATAAACAGCGCCAACGCCACTGCGGCAACAGCGTTCGACAGCCGCAAAGTCCACACCCGGCAAGCCAATATACTGATAGTCGGTGTTGCCGCGCCCAACGCGCTTGCTTTTCGTATGGGACATCAGGTCTTGCAGTATGGATACGCGATCTTCTGCCTCATAAAGTTCAAAACGAGCGCCAGATTTCAATAGCTTGCGGTATGCCTGTCTCACCTTTGGCTTGGTGCCCAACAGCAACTGCTCGGGACTGGGCTGCAAATCAAGAAAGTATTCACTGATCTCGTGCTTCCAGGGCAGGATATCGGACGGCACAGCGTGGGGATGATCATAGGCAAGCATATCGACAAAGTACCAGCCCATCTGCTTGCCGTAGGCCAGCAGCGCGCTGATGCAGGCGCGCCGGCAATTCTCGTCAACCGCAGAACGGTAGACTGCACCAGTAAAAGAGATGAAACAGGCGTCCTGCCTGCGCAATAGGCCAGTGCCAACGGGTGCTACAACGCCGGCGAGCAAGCCCAGACATTCGTCGCCGTCATAAAACCGCAAGAACACAGGCTGGCGCTCAACTGTCGCAAGCGCGCTGAGAAACCGGCTCGACAGCAGCGGACTGCCAGAGAATTCGAGCAAGCAGCGCTCCCACTCTTGCAGGTCCAAGCACGCACTGATGCGCACATCGGCAATGGGCTGGGACAGGTGCATGGACTGCCGTGAAAAAAGCAAATTCATGTCTAGGTTTTCCTGTTAAGTCTATGCCAGGCTGGCAACAGACGCTGCATGATGAACGCCTCGCCACCAGCTGGCCGACCAGCCAGCAGCCACAGGGCAAGAATGCAGAAAACATATAGCAAGGCTCCTGCCGTACACTTAATGAGCAGCACGAATAGCACTGGCAGAGCCAGCGCTGACTGTAGCCAGAGCAGTACCAAGGCCATTACTGCCCCAGCCAGTACGGGTCGGTAAAAAGTCCTGAGCAAATCGCTCCAGCGCAATGCAGGAAAAGCGAGCAGCAACAATGTAAATGAAAGCACAATCGCCACGCCGGCTGAAATTGCAAAGCGTGTCCAGGCAATGTCTGTTGCTGGGGCCTGTGCAATGACAGTAAAGGCAGCAGCGACAAACAGCAGCGCCAGCATCCATGAAATCAGCACATTCCATCGAATCCGACCGAGCACGATCAGCATGTATTGGCTGCTGGCAATCAGGGCAGCTCCGGCATGTACCAGCGCCAACACCTGCAGGAACGGAGCCACCCCAAGCCAGGCCGGACCCAGCAGCACCTGCACCAGTTCGTCCGCGACAATGAGCAGTCCAATAGCTGCTGGCAAGGCCAGCAGATTCTGTGCACTTTGCGCCACCAAATAGAGTCGCTTAAGCTCTTGCGGGTCGTGCGCAGCAGCGACAAAAGCCGGAAATAGGGCGCGATTGATCGGCGCCAACAATTCAGTCGTCGGCATGGCGGCAATATCATCGGCCAGCGAGTATTCGCCCATGGTGCTCGTGTTGTTCCAGCGACCGACCAGGATGCGATGCAAATTGTCCTCGGTGTAGCCGCCTAGATTACCAATCAACATCCACTGCGAGACCGCGAATATTTCTCGCATTTTCCGGGTGCTCAGCCGAGGCCGCATTGGATGCATCAGATAACTCAGTACGATTCCGCTGCTGCGCCCGGCCAGGGTGCCGAACACCATCGCCCAATAGCTCTGCATATACCAGGCCAGCAGCATAGTGACAGAAAACCCAATCAGGCGCCGGAACAGGCGAAAGTAAAACTCGGACTGGAAATCAAGGTCTTTCTGAAATTTGATGACCCCGATATTTTCCAGTCCGGTCAGGAACATTGCCAGTGCCAGCACCTGCAGCACCGGCTCGATGCGCTGGTCGACGAAATAATCAGCAATCAAGCCGGAGCAGAAAAATATCAATAGCGCGGCCGCGCTGTTTTGCAATAGACGCAAGGTCCAGGCGGAGTTGTAATGTTCCTGTGTCGCACGTGGGTTTTGAATCAGGGCCACGTGCACCCCCATGTCGAGCAGGACATCGGCCAGTCCAACCGCCAGCGCCGCCATGGCAATGACGCCAAAATCATCCGGCAGTAATAAACGCGCCAGAATCAGCGTGCTGGCCAAACCAATCAGCCGATCCACCCAGCGCGTGGCGACGGTAAAGAGCATGCCGCGCAGGAGGCTGGGGCGAGGGGTGTCGGTCATGCTGTGTCAGGCCTATGCAAGCGATCAAACAACTCGACCAGGCGCTGCGTCTGTGCCGCGCGCGAGTATTTTTCCAGTTGCTTGCAATTGGACTGAAATAAAGTTGCAGGGCGTTCGCGCCGGAGTTGCTCGAAAAAAATCAGCAGCACGGTCTTGATGGCATCGTGATTATTGCTGTCGGCCTGCCACACCTGTTGGTAGTTGGCTAGGAATGCCGCTGAATCGCCCTGCGGATCGACCAATGCCAGCAGCGGTCGCTGCGCGCGCAGATACTCGTAGATTTTGGCAGGAATTTGGGCATTGAATTGACTGCCTTGAATCACCAGCAAGCCGTCGGCGGCTAGCATTTCAGCGATCGCTTGCCGGTAGGGCACAGCTGGCGCCAGATCGACAATGGTTTCCAGCGAAAAACGGCTGGCGCAGGCCAGCACTTCTTTTTCGTGGTGCGCCGCCCGGAATCTGAGCTGCAATTGCTCGGGCCGCAGCAAGCCCTGATCGATCAGGCTGCGCAGCGCGGCAAACAAAGCGGACGGGTCCCGTTCGCGGGGATAAATCAAGCCGCTGTGCAACAAAACCAGCTTGCCTGCATCGACATCGCTGCGCTGCGCCTGCACTTGTTCAAATGCCGATTCATCATAGCCGTTCTCGATCACCCGGCACTTATGCGCCGCAGCCGGGTAGCGCTGCTGATAGGCGGTGGCGGCCCGAGCGGTTGTGAATACGCAGAAGGCGGCTTCTCGCATGGCCTGCTGCTCAAGCAGGTTCCAAAGGCGGCGCTGCACCCCAGCGGCTGGAAATGTATCGGTCAGCATCGGGTCGCGAAAATCGGCCACCCAGGGCAGGCCGCTCAGTCGCGCCAGGCTGGCGGCGATCCCGTGTGCGGTGGCTATCGGGTAAGTACTCCAGATCAGTTGCGGCCGCTTGCGTCTGATCTCTTGCAAACCTGCCAGCACAGCGCCGGGCCACCAACTGGACCAGCGGTCAGGCCAGGCAAAAGCCGCCGGATATTTTCCGAACAGCGACAGATGCCGGGAGGCGTCGAGCGCAAAGCCGCGCAGGATGCGGGTGGCAGCGGGTATAGACGCCACCAGATCGGTGCGCGATTCGACGTAGGCGCGCGGACTCGCGGTCAAGACGGTGGGGTGCCAGTTGTGTGCAGGCAGATTTTTGACAAAATTCAACGTGCGCAAAACGCCGCTGCTGCCCGCCTGCGGCGGAAAATGAAAAGCGACCATCAGTACACTTTTGCCGGATTCATTTTCCCGCAGGCGCTGCGCATGTGTTTTCTTTTGCTGCCATAGTTGCCGGTTCAGGCGGGCCCCAGCGCTTAGCGCAGGCGTGCATCTGGGTAACTGCAGTACCGAAGTGCTGTGGCTTGCCAGCCCCGGCTGCGTGCTCACGGCCAGACAGTAGCCGCAACGGCTGACCATTTCCATATGCTCCGAGCGATACCCCAGCCCCGGCTCGCCAAAGGGATAGGCCAGTGCCTGCACCCGACCTTTAATTAACCCTTCCAGTTGTTCTTTGGACTGACCGATTTCCTGATAAGCCAGCGTGGCTGGGCAGCACGTCAGCATGGCATTGGAAATGGTTTGACTGCCGATGGAAAATCCCCGGCCATGAAGTGCGCGCACCTGTTCGGGCAGCAGGCGCGGGGTTTGCATCGGGTTGCTCTTCAATTGCGTCTCGATCTGCTGCAGGTATTGTTCGCGTGGCGCCGATTCTTGCGCACGCAATTTGCTTTCGAGCTGGCTGATGGTCTGCAAGCGTGCGCTGGTGTTACCGAGTTTGAGCGCTGAAGCTGCAATGGAAGGCAAAACCAACTCATCAATGTCTGCTGCTGCCTGCAGGACTGCGTGGCGCAGTCGATCGCTCCATAAAGGGTGGCCAAAAAACTGTCCGCTGCTGATAAAGAAGGTGGCGTGCAGTTGCTGCTGCTCTAGTTGGGACGCGACCGCATGCAACCATTGAGTGCTGCCCTGATCGAAGGTGATGGACGCTGCGGCGCCAGGCAGCTGGCCCGCACGCAATCCCAACACCGCATCAGATAGCGGCAGCACCCGGTAGTTGTTGTTTATGCGCAAGAGCAGTTTTTGAAAAGCACGCAGCGCCGCTTCACGCGTATCGGCAGAGTTGTCAAAATCAGCCGGCATGACGAACCTGAACAGCGTCAGCTTGCCGCGCAAGAGCCAGCTGTTCGTTGCGGTCAGCAGGGTTTCAAGGTGTTCCATCGATCAATGGCAATTGGGCCTGTCGGCGTTGTTGCTGCCGGATGACCTCCAGCAGCATCATGCAGATGTAGGGCAGCTCAAAGTACGCCACGCTGAGCAAAGAACCGGCCACCAAGTAGACGCACAGCGCAATGATCAACATGCCGGCCAGATCGCCGGCCCAGCGCTGCGCGACACCGGCCTGTTTGACTAGCCGGCGAATTTCTTGGTAGGTGTATGCGGCGTTGATGAAAAGGGCCAGAAAAATAAAAAACCCAACAAAACCCAGATCGCCCAGCACCTCGAACCAGATGCTGTGCGCCGCCACTCCGCTGCGGCCAACATCTGGCGTTTCAATGAAACCCAGTAGACCCGGTTCGTCCTTGAATTTGTCCCAGACCGGGTACGATTGAATCGCCCGAAAGCCACCACCAAAAATCGGATGCTCGACTGCAATGGCTGAGCTGACCTTCCAGGCGGTGACTCGGCCCATGAAAGACTCATCTTCTTCAGCGGTTTGGATGGTTTGCATGCGTTCGGTCCATTCGGTCGGCGCGAGCTGCAGCACCAGAAAACCGCTCAGCAGCACAAACACCAGTCCGGGAATGATTTTCCTGCTGCGCAGCACGATCAGTAGGGCGACGGTAAACAAGGCGATCAGGCCGCCGCGCGAATGGGTGGCGACTACAGCCAACACGGTCAGGAGCAGGGCGCCGGCAAAGCCCCAGCGAATGAGCTTGTGCGAGCTGTACTGCCAAAGGTAGTAGAGCAGCGGCAATACCATGGCCAGCACCATGGCGAGGTGGTTGTTGTCACCAAATTTCAAGATCACCTGGGCGTTGTGGGCGCCCCCACTGGCTATGAATTTCAAGCCGTCCAGGACACCATGAAAGCTGGTTGCAATGGCGATCATGATCACCAGGGCATGGATGCGCAAGCGATTTGTCACCAGCATCGGCATGAACAGACAAAATAATACGGTCTTTGCCAGGTTGCTGAACAGCTCCCAATTTCGCACCAACCCAGGATAGGCAAACAGGGCGCAGAAAAAACCGTGCAGCACGAACAGCAAAAATAAAACAGTGGTGCGGTTGAACTCGAAGCGCTGATTTTCGCTGTCCTTCAGAAGCAGCAAGCTGGCCATGGTGATCATGGCAAAAATTTGCACGAATGGCACGCCGATCATGAAGCCGTAGAGATAACTTCCGATTGCGATCAGACCGGCCCAGCCCCACAGCAAATAGGCAGTATACGAATGGGTGAAGGCCAGCGGCACGAATAGCAGCATGAAACCGAAGACGAGCAGGTCACGCACGGGGCTTGTCCTTATTCGGCTTTTTTGCAGCCGGGTCCCCGGCTTCGATTTTGAAGGAGAACAGGCCGAGATGGGATTTTTTCCCCGACAGCCGGGCTTGACGCACGGCAATCAACAGCAGCAGCACCAGCAGCAGTTGGGCCAGCAAAATCAATCCAACGATCATGCCAGGCTCCGAAACAGCTTGAGTTGTGCTTGGGTGGTGGCGTCCCAGGAAAAACCTTGCGCGTGCGCGCGTGTGGCTGCGCGGCTGGGTGGGGTTTGCATCAATTGCTGCCACGCGGCCACCAGCGCCGCCGGATCGCGTTGCTGCAGCAACACCCCGGCTGCCGGGTGGTTTACGATGTCGGGCGTGCCGGAAACGGCCGTGGCGAGCACTGGCGTTCCGCAGGCCATGGCTTCGAGCAGCACGTTGGGCCAGCCTTCGCTGCGGCTGCACAGAGCGAGCGCGTCGGCGGCGCTGTACCACCATTTGAGCTGATCTTGCGCCACCTGCCCAATGAAGTGCACTCGGTCTGCCACCCCGCAGCGCTGCGCGGTGGCTTGCAAAGACTGGCGCAGCGGTCCAGCGCCGATCAGCAACAGCTCCAGTGCAGGAATGCTCTCGATCGCCTCAATTGCAATGTGCTGGCCTTTGAGTTCGACCAGGTTGCCGACCATCAAAAGGTATTGCTTTTGCATGCTCAAGCCCAATTGCTGTCGGGCGCCGGTGCGCGGCTCGGGGCAAAAGCGCTGCAAATCGACGCCGTTGCGCATCGTCTTGACCTTATTCGCGTCGGCGCCGAGCCGCACCAGTTGGTCGGTCAGCGCTTGCGATACGCCAATGGAGGCGGCGGCTTTTGCAGCGGCATCCAGCATCCAGCGGCGCGGCAGCGCATAGCGTGCGATCAGGTTGATGTCGGAGCCGCGCGCGGTCACCACAAACGGTTTGTTCGACCAGCGCGCGAGCAGGGCTGCCGCCACCCCGTCGGGGTAGTAGTAGTGGGCGTCGATCAGTTGAAAATCAAAGCCAGCGCGCTGGAGTTGGCGCAGTGTGGGCCAGGCGGCGCGCGCCATCGCGTAGGGGGCCAGATGCATGCCGACTTTGGGCGCCAGCAGGTAGCGGGGGTGGTGGACCTCGATGCCGTTGCGGTGT
Source organism: Hydrogenophaga sp. (assembly GCF_014773545.1). GTDB lineage: Bacteria > Pseudomonadota > Gammaproteobacteria > Burkholderiales > Burkholderiaceae_C > Hydrogenophaga. The sequence goes on from NZ_SDDV01000007.1 coordinate 33,785, forward strand.
TCAAAGCGCGGTGTGGCGGCAAACTGCGCGTAGGCGCCAAAGCGGGGCGATTGGAACGGAAACCAGGGCACCGGCGCCACCACGCGCGCCTGCACCTGCCCGGATTTGAGCAACTCGCGCAGCCGGGTTTCGACAAAAATGCCGTGTACCGGCCGCACCGAACTGGGAAATAACGATGAAAATAGAAGAATTTTCACGACAACCGATTCCCGTACTGCAAGCTCAGCGGCGCGCGACTCATGCGCTGCCCTCAGCGCAACACGCCTTTGGTATCAATCACCACCTTGTCTTTGATCATCTGTGGGTCGATTTCGGTGAATTCGGTGTGATCGACCAACAGCAGCAAAATATCGGCTTGTTTGAGTACGTCTTTCAATTCGAACAGGGGGAACGGTACTTTGTCGCTGGCCACGTTCGGATCGCAGGCCAGCACGGTGCCGATTTGACTCTCGCGCAGCCTTTGCACGATGTCCATCGACGGGGATTCACGCATATCGTCGATGTTGGCCTTGAAAGTCAGACCCAGACAGCCAATGATAGGGTCGCGAAAGCGCTGCGCCTTGGCGCGCACTTTTTCCAGCACCCAGTGCGGTTTGGCGTCGTTGACTTCACGGGCCGTGCGGATCAGGCGTGCCTCTGCGGGAGCGCTGGAGACGATGAACCACGGATCGACCGCGATGCAATGGCCGCCGACGCCCGGGCCGGGCTGCAAGATGTTGACGCGTGGATGGCGGTTGGCCAGCGCAATGGTTTCCCAGACGTTGACGCCCAGGCGGTCGCAAATCAATGACAGTTCGTTGGCAAAGGCAATGTTGACATCGCGAAACGAGTTTTCCACCAGTTTCGAGAGTTCGGCCGTGCGGCTGTCGGTTTCCAGAATGGCCCCGTTGCAAAAGGTTTTGTAGAGCGTTCTGGCCTTGGCCAGTGCGGCCTTGCTGGTGCCGCCGATGATGCGGTCGTTGTCCACCAGTTCGCGCAAAATCTGGCCCGGCAACACCCGCTCGGGGCAATGCGCGCAGTGCACCTTGCCGGCCAGTTCGGGCCGCAGGTCAAGGATGATTTGTTCGACCACCTCGGTGGTACCTACCGGCGAGGTCGATTCGAGGATGACCAGGTTGCCCTCGCGCAAAAAAGGCGCAATGGCGCGCGTAGCGGCCTGCACATAGGACAGGTCGGGCGCCTTGAGGTTGCCGTTTTCTTCCTTGAACGGCGTCGGCACGGCCAGAATGAAGGTGTCGCCCTCTTCCGGTAGCAAGGCAGCGCGCAGGTTGCCGCTGTTGACGGCAGAGCGCACCAGGATGTCGAGGTCGGGCTCGACGATGTGAATGCGACCAGAATTGATGATATTAACTGCCGTTTCATTGACATCCACACCCAGCACCTGATGGCCCTTGGTGGCCAGCATAGAGGCGGTCGGCAGGCCGATGTAGCCCAGCCCCATCACGATGATTTTTTGTATTTCGCGCGGCATTTATGGCTTTCCTTTCCAGTTAAGAATCGATTCGATGATGCGCCGCACCGCCTGACCGTCGCCATAGGGGTTGTGCGCCCGCGCCATGCGGGCGTAGTCGTCGGTGTCGCTGAGCAGGCGCAGGGTCTGCTCGACAATTTTTTCACGCGAGGTGCCAACCAGTCGAACCGTACCAGCCGCTACCGCCTCGGGGCGCTCGGTGGTCTCGCGCATCACCAGCACCGGCTTGCCTAGCGAGGGGGCTTCTTCTTGCACGCCGCCCGAGTCGGTGATGATGAGATGCGAGCGGTCCATCAGATAGACGAACGGCAGGTAGTCGACCGGCTCGATCAGGTGCACGTTGTCGAGCGCGCGTGCGGCCAAAATCTCCCGCACGGGTCTGCGCACCTGCGGATTGAGGTGCACTGGATAGAGAATTTCAACCTCGGGCTGCGCAGCAGCAATGTCGGCCAAGGCCAGGCACATGTTTTCAAACCCGGCACCAAAATTCTCCCGCCGGTGGCCGGTGACCAGAATCAAGCGCCGCTGCGGGTTCAAAAAGGAAAACTGCTGCTGCAGCGACTGCTGCACCGCAGCAACGGTGCGCACCTTGTGCACCACCGCCAGCAGCGCGTCGATCACGGTGTTGCCGGTGACGTGAATGCTCTCGGCCGCCACGCCCTCGCGCAGCAAATTGGCGCTTGCCTGGCTGGTGGGGGCGTAGTGCAGGTCGGCCAGGGCGCCGGTGAGGCGGCGGTTCATTTCCTCTGGGTAGGGCGCGTGTTTGTTGCCGGTTCGCAGCCCGGCCTCGACGTGGCCCAGCGGCACCCGGCTGTAATAAGCAGCCAGGCTGGCAGCCAAGGTGGTGCTGGTATCGCCGTGTACCAGCATCAGGTCGGGCCGCTCCTGCTGCAACACGGGTTTGAGTCCGCGCAGGATATTGCCGGTGATGTCAAACAGGTCTTGTCCGGGCTGCATGACGTTGAGGTCGTGCTGCGGCACGATGTCAAACAGCTTGAGCACCTGGTCGAGCATTTCACGGTGCTGCGCGCTCACGCAGACCAGCGTCTGCACCCGATCACCCAACGCTTGCAAGCCCTTGACCAGGGGCGCCATTTTGATGGCTTCGGGACGGGTGCCGAAGACGAGCATGACCTTCATCGAGAAAACCCCTCCACGACCGATGCATACGCGGCCTGGTAATTGGATACGCTGTTGCGCCAGTTGCGTACCGACTCGACAAAGTGTCGGCCGTTGGCGCGCAAGGCAGGCCATTGTTGTGGCTGCTGCAACAAGCCCAGCAAGGCAGCGCACAGCGCCTGGACGTCGTCGGCCTTGAACAGAATGCCGGTTTTTTGGTGTTGTACCAGTTCACGATGACCGCCGACGTCGGACGCCACGAATAATTGCCCCTGCGCCATGGCCTCCAGCGGTTTGAGCGGTGTGACCAATTCGGTCAGGCGCATCGAGTGCCTGGGGTAAGCCAGGATGTCGATCAGATCGTAATAGCGGCTGACGCTGTGGTGCGCTACCCGCCCGGTGAACACCACGTGCTGCTGCAGGCCCAGGGCTTGCACCAGCGCTTTCAGGCCGGCCTCTTGCGGCCCACCGCCCACCAGCAGCAAGCAGATATCGGGCCGCGCCTGCCGCAGCGCAGGCAGCGCGCGCAGCAGCAAGTCCAGCCCTTCATAGGCATAAAAAGAGCCGATGAAGCCGATTACCACGCGCCCAGCCAGCCCCCACTGCTGCTGCAGCGCCGGGTCCGGCGCCTGCGCCCACTGGAAGGCGCCGACGTCGACCGCGTTCGGGATGACGGTGATTTTGCTGGCCGCCACGTCGCGCGCGACGATGTCGGCGCGCAGACCCTCACAAATGGTGAAGACGTGCGCCGCCTGGTGGATCGCGCGCGTCTCCAGTGCACGAGTGAGACGGTAGCGCAAACTGCCCTCGCGTGTGCTGCCGTGATCGACCGCCGCGTCTTCCCAAAAGGCGCGAATTTCATACACCACCGGTATGCCGAGCTTGCGCCCCACCCGCAAGGCCGGCAAGGCGTTGAGCACCGGCGAATGGGCGTGAATGAGGTCGGGCCGCAGGCAGGCCGCCACCTCCTCTAAACGCTGCGCGAGCTTGCGCATCAGCAGCCATTCACCCGCCAGCGGCCACTGCCCGATGGCCGACTGCAGCGGCGCCGTGCGGTAAAAACCCAGTCCATCGACGTCTTCTTCGTCGAACGCCACTGGCCCCTGCTTGGGTGAGGTGAGGTGCCAGGTGTGCCAGCCCAGCGCGCGCTGCTCGCGCAGCAGTGCCGCAGTGCGAAAGGTGTAGCCGCTGTGCAGCGGAATCGAGTGATCGAGCACGTGCAGAATTCGCAGCGGTCGCTGCGCCTGGGCAACTGGCGCGCGCTGCGTGGGTGCTGCTGGGTGTGAATCAGTCATGCGCGCCTCGACCCAGATGGCCGTCAAAGACGGCTTTCCACTCGGTCAGCATCTGGGCGCGCGAATACGAACGGCGTACTTTCTCCCTGCCAGCGTGCGACCAATAGGGCCAGCGGGCCCGCTGTTGCACCGCGGCGATCAAGGTGCGGGCAAAACTTTCGTCGTCCGGCGCGGCCACGTTCTCGGGTGAAACATCGGCCAGCATCGACCCCACATCGCCCACTCGCGTAGCCACCACCGGCAGTCCGATCGCCATCGCCTCGAGCAAGGCCAGCGGCAGCTGCTCGGTGTCGGACGAGAGCGCAAACAGGTCAAATTCGGCCAGCCTTTGCGCTGGGTCCGGCAAATACCCGGTGAATTCAACCTCGGCCGCCACACCCAGCTCCTGCGCCAAGGCCTGCAATTCGCCCAGCAAAGGCCCGCCGCCGACCACGATCAGACGCGCCGCCTGGTGCGCGCGCAACTGGGCAAAGGCACGCAGCAGACGCGCCAGATTTTTCTCCGGCCGCAAACCCGCTACGGTGCCAATGCAAACCACAGTCTCGGCGCCAGCCGGGCGGGTGGTCTCGCGCTCAGACGGCGCAAGCGCAACGCCGTTGGCCAAAAAATGCACCTGGTCGGCGCGCAGCCTCCAGTGCTGGCAGGCGATGCGCTCCAGATGGCGCGATGCCACCACCACCGGCACCCGATTGAAACCAAGCAGAATGTGGCGCGTCAAGACCCGGCGCGGCAGTTGCCGCCCGGCCTCGTCCGGACCAAAACCGTCTTCGACGTGTACCTGCGGCAAGAGCTTGGGAAAATTCGCCGCCGCCCACTCGATCGCGCCCCAGTTGTACGACAGCAGCAAATCGGGTCGAACCGATTTGAGCACGGCACGAAACTGTTGCTGATTGTCCAGCGCACCGCCCTTGGTCACATGCAGCCGCAGCGGTTGCCAATCGACGCTTGCGCCCAGGCGCTCGCCGGCGTCAAAGCAATTGTCCATCGCCAGCACCAGATGGCGGTAGGACGAGCCGAGCGCATGGGCCAATTCGACGAAGCGTGCCTGCGGCCCGCCCAGCTTGAAGGTCGAGAAGGCGTGCAGCAGCACGCGCGCCGGTGCTGCCTGGTGGGTGCTGGCACTCATTGCCCATGCACGGCAATGCCACGCCGGTGAAACGCCGCCGGATCCGCTTGCGGCTGCCAGTTCAGGTCTTGCTTGACATCGGCGGTGTTGAACGAGGCCGGCAGGCCGCGCGAAAGCAGGTCGCGCCGGTACGGCCGCGCCACTTTTCTGCCACTCAGCCGCTTGATCAACCACTTGCCCATTTCCACCAGCCACAAGCCGGTGGGTGAGGAGGGCACAAACTTGAGCGGCCGCTGTGTGACGCTGGCAACAGCGGCCAGGTACTCGCGTGCGCTGGGGCGCACATCGCCCACCAGGTTGTAAGCCTTGCCAACCGCCGCCGGCGCCGTCAGGGCCGAGCAAATCGCCGTGGCGCAGTCTTCCACCAGCACCCAGGGCAGCGGGTTGTTCCCCTGGTTCCAGCCGATGCAGTACTGATCGTTGTTAAAAAAGCCAAGACCGCCATGAAAGGCCGACGTGCCCGCGCCGGTGACCAGTCCGGGGCGCAGCAACACCACCGGCAAACCGCTGTCTTGGTGAAATTTCAACACCGCATCGTCGGCCAGCGCTTTGGCGTGCGCGTAGTCGTTGCGGGTGGTGGGCTGGCGGTCGGTCGGCGTCGAGCCGGTCACTTCTTCGCGCGCATCGCCCAGGTACAGACCGGCGATCGAACCCACATGCACCAGCCGGTCGACCCCGGCGGCCTGACAGACCTGGGCCACGGCAAGGGCCGAGTCGACCATGGCCGCACGTATGGCTGCGAAGTCGGCCCCACCGCCGCCGTGAGCTAGATTGATGACGTAGCGTGTTCCGGCGATGGCGCGCTCAAGGTCGGCAGCTCGCTTGACGTCACCGCGCAGCAGTTCGACGCCAGGGCGGTGGAACACCGCTTGCAAGTTGGTGTTGCCGCGCGCCATGACGCGCACCCGGTAACCCCGATCGAGCAAGGCGGCCACGGTATAAGAGCCGATGAAGCCGGTTCCGCCCAGCACCGCAACCCACGGCCCGGTTGGCGTTGCGGCGGCGGATTCGATCTTGCTGCTGGCCGCCAGCGGTTTGAAGCCACTGGCCATTTGCTCGCAAACGTGCACCAGATGCGCGCCGAATTCGAGGTCGAGCACGGGTTTTGTGCCGGCTTGCAGCGCGCGGTAGAAGGCTTGCAGGCTGCCCTTCATGCCCAGATAAAAAGCGTCTGAACGGGGCTTGAGTTTGAGCATCGCCAGCGTGTAGTCGCGCAAGCTGGAAAAGCCCTGCTGAATGATTTGCTTGCCACTGGCGCGCGCTGAGAGCCAGGCGTCGACCGGCTCCATATAGGCGCTGCGCTGCAGGGTGTGAAACTGGTTGGAGAATATGTCGGCCACCGCCACGCCGTCGTCGCACACCACGCTCATGCGGCAGACGCTGAACTGGGCACCGACATGAAAGCGCAGCTGCGCTGGCATGCGCTCGCACAGCATGGAAACCTGGCAGGCGTTGTGCAATCCCACACCGGGAGCGATTTCAACCGGGGCTTGGGCCTGTACGCTCAGCTCGATCACGCGCCCGGCCAAGTCGACCAGTTGCGCCAGCGGGTGCACCGCCTGTTCGAGCAAGATATTGATCGGCTGATGAAACATCCAGTGAGAAAACTGCCGCGCCGCCAGTTGCCGCAAGGGCACTTCGTAGATGTAGTTGATGTAACGCGGCTGACCCAGACGCCCAGATGCGATGGCCTGCTTCAGCTTCAGATAGGCCGGGTTGAACACCAGGTTCTGGTTCACCCCCACCACAGCACCCGACTGACGGGCGGCGGCACGCATCTGATCGCATTCGGCGCTGCTGAGCGCTAGCGGTTTTTCCAGCAATACAGCTTTGCCGGCGGCGATGAACGGCATGGCGGTGCTCAGGTGCAGATCGGGCGGCGTCAGCACGTGTACTGCGTCGGCCGCGCAGTGCACGGCCTGGTCGATCGTCTCGAACACATGCGGGGCGCCGAACGCTTGTGCCAGACTGCGCGCCGCAGCGGTGTTGAGGTCAAAGACACCATACAAATCGACCCCTGGCAGCTCGCGCAGGACAGCTGCATGGGTTGCGGCAATGTTGCCGGCACCCACCAGCAGGACTTTCTTGTTGCTCACAAAACTCCCCGGTTCAAATGAAAATGGGACTCAAGACCCGTCAGGCGGGCGTGTATTTTTCGCTCTGACGCAAAAAAGCGTCGAACATGATGAGCATCCAGAGCGCGGTCGAGTGATCGCTGCGGCCGCCCAGATGCTGGCGCACCAGCGTTTGCACGGTGGCGGCGTTGAAATAACCCGAGTCCAGCATGCGCGCACTCAACACCGAATCACACAGGCGCTGGCGCAGCGGGCCGCGCAGCCAGCTCGCCAGCGGCACCGAAAAGCCCATCTTCGGTCGGTACAGCACCTCGTGCGGCAACAGCGGCTCGAGCGCTTTCTTGAACAGGTACTTGCCCTGTCCGTTGTGAATCTTCAGACGGCTCGGCAAGCCAGCCAGCCATTCAACCAGTGGGTGATCGAGCAAGGGTTCGCGCACTTCGAGCGCGTGCGCCATGCTGGCGCGATCGACCTTGGTGTTGATGTCGCCCACCAGCCAGGTCTTGTAGTCCAGGTACTGAATCAGCGCCAGTGGGTCCTCGGTCTGTGCCTGGCTGGCGTGCTGGCGAAACACGTCCAACGCGCGGTAGCCGTTGAGGCCGCGCACAAAGGCGGTCGAAAACAAACGCTGGCGCTGTTCGCTGCGCAAGTGCGAGACGCTGTGATGGTAGGCCTGCACCGCGTCCATTGCCAGCGCCTCAAACGTGGTCTTGGCACGCAGCGGACGCGGCGCCCAGTCGGCCTTGGGGTAGAGCCGCCCGAGCAGGCCAAACAGCGGCTGGCGCAGTTCCGGTGGCAGCCGGCTGCGCAGGCTCTCTTCGGCCAGATGGAGCCGGTAGCGCCTGTAGCCGCCCAGGCCTTCGTCGCCGCCGTCGCCGGAGAGTGCCACCGTGACGTGCTTGCGCGCCATCTGGCAGACGCGGTAGGTGGGAATGGCCGAACTGTCGGCATAGGGCTCGTCGTACAGCCAAGCCAGGGTGTCGATCAGGTCGAAATCGTCGCTCTTGACGACTTCGATCCGGTGATCGGTCTGATAGCGCGTGGCCACCTGCTGGGCAAAGGCCAATTCGTTGAAGCGCGGGTCGTCAAACCCGATCGAACAGGTGTGCACCGGCGCATCCGACAAGCCGGCCATGGTGGCCACCACCGCGCTTGAATCGACGCCGCCGGAGAGAAAAGCACCCAGCGGCACCTCGGCCACCAGCCGCAGTTGCACCGCTTCGCGCAGCCGCTCGCGCAGCTCGGTCTGGGCATCCGGCAGGCTGATCGGGTTGTGGTTGCTGAACCGCAAATCCCAGTACGGCTGTGACGCGGGCATTTCCGCCTGACCACGGCGCAGACTCAGTGTGTGGCCGGCCGGCAGCTTGTGCGCCTGCCGGTAGATGCAGCGCGGGTCGGGCACGTAGCCAAAGCTGAAGTAATCCTCCACCGCCAACGGATCTATGCTGCGCGCAAAACCGGGGTGAGCCGTCAGCACCTTGAGTTCGGAGCCAAAAATGAAACTGCCGTCGGGCAGCCAGGCGTAGTGCAGCGGTTTGACGCCCAGCCGGTCGCGCGCCAGAAACAGGGTTTGCTGCTGGCGGTCCCACAGCGCAAAGGCAAACATGCCGCGCAACCGCTGCACGCAGGCAGGTCCCCAGGCGCGCCAGGCGTGAACGATGACTTCGGTGTCGCTGCGGGTTTTGAAGTGGTGGCCCAGCGCCCGCAACTCAGGCATCAGTTGCATGAAGTTGTAGATTTCACCGTTGAAGACGACGCCCACGCTGCCGTCCGGGGTGAATAGCGGTTGCTGACCAGTGGCCAGATCGATCACCGACAGCCGTCGGTGGCCCAGCGCCAAGCCGGGCTCCAGGTGCAAGCCGTCTTCGTCCGGGCCGCGGTGCGACTGTATGTTGTTGATGCGCGCCGCCAGCGCGCGGTCAAAAGAGCGCTGGCCTTGCGGGTCGAACAAACCAGAGATGCCGCACATATTCAGTCGGCCGCTCGGGTTTGCCGCAGCGCCGCCTGCAGGCCGGCACCCTGCGCTTGCAAAAACTGGTGCAGCACGGCGTTGGCGGCGGCGCGCCCGTCGGCCTCGGGCAGACGGGGATCGAGTGTGGTGTAGAGCACGACGATGGCGCCGTCGTCGCCTCGCCCCAGCAGCAGGCCGAGGGCGGTGTAAATCTTGGCGCGCACGCCGCTGGAGGTGAAGCGGTCGTCGACCCAATAAAACTTCCAGACTTGCAAGCGCTTGGCCGATCGGCTGGAGAGTGTGCTGCCGAGCTGGCGCAGGCTGAGCGTGCTCACCTGCAGGGGTTGACCGGCCAGTGCGGTTGTGGCGCTGGCCGCTGTCACCCCTGACCAGTTCGGGTCGGTGCTCAGCACCAGCGCGTTTTCCGAGCTGACCAGCTTGCGCCGCTTATCTTGCTGGCGGTAGTAGCTCAGGTGTACGCCAACCGCCTGTCCCTGCGGGTTGACGTAGCCGGTGTGGGCGCTGGCGACCACGTGGCTGAAAGCCGGTAGCCAGTCGCTCGGAGCGGCTTCGGCGCGCTGCCACGGCGCTTGCGGCGCGAGCACGGCCAGTTGTACCGGAGTGCTGCGCACGCTCAGCGCCAGCGCGCGCTCGAGCAGATGCGGCGTGGTCACGATGAACAGAACAAACAGCGCTGCCTGCGCCGTCCAGCGCCGCTGGTTCGGGGTGGGGCTGGCGTCAGGGCTGGCGTCGGCGGTCACCGTCGGCGCGGGCAGTGGCGGATCGATCCAGCGCGCACCGATGAGCAGCATGAGCAGGATCACGACGCCGAAGAACACCCAGCCGTACAGGATGTGGTCGACACCGGTGGCCAGTTCGTTGCCCGAGAGATGACCGAGCAGGACAATCATGTAGGCGCGCAGCCAATTGGCCACCAGCGGCACCAGGATCGCCACGCCGACGAAAATCAGGCGTTTGCGCAAACTGCGGTAGCTCAGGTAGGCAAACAGGCAGCCGACGGTGACGGATGCGATCAGGTAGCGAATGCCGCTGCAGGCCTCTATGACCGACCACGAACCCGAGGGAATGACGAACTGCAAGCCCTCGCGGTAGACTGGAATGCCGCTCCAGCGCAGCGCCAAGACGGTGAAATCGGCCGTCCAGTCCATCAACTGCGGCAGCATGAAATCGCCCATCGGAACGGCAAAAAACAGGAAAGCAAGCGCAAAAGTCATTACCCGGGCCACGTGCCAGCCGAGCACAGCGGGCACCGCCAGCACCAGCAGCATGACCAGCGCGAGTTGGCTGACGACGTTGACGCCGCCCAGATCGCCGGCCAGCCACAGGCCGGCCGCGCCCAGCATCAGCAGCCCAGCCAGCCCGGCCGGCTGCGGGCGCAGCGGCGCCAGTGCGTGGCGCACGCGCCAGATCAGCCAGAGCGAGATCAGCGGCACCGCGAAGCCGTGGCTATAGGTGTCCGACTGCGCCCAGATCGACGCCATGATCCAGACGGTGTGCCAGTACAGGCCCAGAATCGACAGCAGCAGCAGACCCAGCGCCGCCAGCGGCACACGCCAAGGGGCCGGGATGTCAAGCGCTGCAGACGTGCCTGTCTTAACCATGTTCAGCTCCCTGCCTGCTGGCAAAAGTGAGAAATTTGTCCAGGCCGCCGAGGTGGGCTTGCCAGCTAAAGCCTTGCAGCACGAAGCCGCGCGCTTGGCGTCCGTGCGCCGCCGCTTGCCTGCCGCACTGCAACAGCGTGTGCAGCGCCTGGACGAATTCGTGCGCCGTATCGGCGCGCAGCAGGCCTTGTGCGGCGCCGGCGCCGATCGCATCGGCGCAGGCGCGCACCGTCACCACCGGCTGCGCCATCGCCATGGCTTCCAGAATCTTGTTTTGCAGACCACGCGCCACCCGCAGCGGTGCTACCACGGCGCCAGCATGCTGCAGATAGGGGCGCACGTCGGGCACGGTGCCGGTGACCACCACCCGCGGCGAAGCCAGTGCACGCACCGCTGGCGTGGGTGCACGGCCGACGACGTAAAAGCGCAGTTGCGGCCAGCGCGCCAGCAGCAGCGGCAACATATCGGCCACAAACCACTGCACGGCGTCGACGTTGGGCCAGTAATCCATTGCGCCGGTAAAGACCACGGCCTGCTCGTCGGCGGCAAACGGGTTCGGGTGGCGCACCTCGGGGTCGAAAAAATCCGCGTCGACCCCGTTGCCGAGGGATTGCACGCCGCCGCGCGCCTCTGGCGCGTGCGACAGAAACAGCGCCGTCTCCTGCGCGGTGACGAAAAAAGAACACCGCGCCCGCGCCGCCAGCAAGCGTTCATACGCCAGCAGCCGCGCGCCTTCGCGCCGGTACAGCCACGACAGCGGCCAGCGGTGCGCGAACGCGTACTGGCTCCATTTGGCCGAATCGACATCGACGAAATCAACCAGCATCGGCACCTGGGGCAGCAGGGGCAGCGCGTACTGCGCCATCGAGGAGGAAAACACCACGCTGGCCTGCAGGTCATGGGCGGCTGCCGTTTGCCGTACCCAGCGCTGCAGGGCCGCGCTGCCGTAGTAGGCCAGCGTGAGCGGCTGCGACTGCAGCAGACCGCTCAGGCTCTTGAGTTTGGCGCTGCGCGGGTGCAAGCGCTCGACGTGTACATCGGGGCACAAGGCTTTGAGCGCCGGCAGGTGTTGCTCGTCCTGCGGGTCGTCAATGAAAGTGCCCAGAAACACCCGGTGCTGCTGCAGCAAGTGGCGCAGCAAGTGGTACGAGCGCACCTTGTCGCCTTTGTTGGGCGGATAAGGCAGTCGGTGCACCAGATAAAGAATATTGGCCATGGCGCAAGCCGCTTAGCCCAGATGGCGCACGATGTGCGGCCCCAGCCAGTTGGCCACCCCCAGCGGCAGGCGGCGCCAAGCGGAAATCAGCAACTGGTAGTTGGCGTTGGCCGGGTTGTGTTGCGGAATGGCTTCGCGCTTGTAGAGGCAGAACTCGTAGTGCAGCGGCGTCGGCTCGAAGCCCCAGTTTTTCTTGAAGGCGTAGGTGCCGGTGCCGACCTTGCTGCGGCCGTAGTCGAACACTTTGAGTCCGCGCGCGCAGGCGCGGCGCATCAAATCCCAGTACTTGAAGTCGTTGGCGGCCAGATCGCGTGCGGTCTCGTCGTCGCCGGCGTAGTAGGCCAGCACCTGGTCGCGGAAGTAAAAGCTCAACACGCTGCTGAGTGGGCGGCCATCGGGCGCGCAAACCGTCAGCACCTCGCAGTCGCTGCCAAAGGTGTCGAGCAAGGCCTGAAAGTAGCGCTGCGACAAGGCCGGTGTGCCGTGGCGGTGCACGTTGTGGGAAAACAGCTTGAAAAAACGCTTCGCATCGGGATCGAGATGCGCCGTCAAGCCATTTTTGATGCCTTTGCGCACCATGGCGCGCTGCTTGCGCGGAATCGCCAGCAGGTTGTCTTCTTCGGTTGGCAGGATTTCCTTGCGGAAGGTGACGTACAGGTCTTGTGCCGGCCAGTCGGGGTGGCGCCGCTGCAGGTGGCGCAATTCGAGGTGATCGACGCCGAGTTGACGCGCCAGTTGCTGTGCTTCTTGCTCCAGGACTGCCGCCGCCGCCTCGGTGCTGGCCGCCACGCCGCCGTAGACGGTGAACGGCAAGGCGGTCAGGGCGTTGCCAAACAGCCAGCTCTTGACGTGCCCGAGCGGCAACACGCCCTGGATTTGGCCGTGTGCCTGGGCGTAGAGGAAATAGGTGTCGTGGCGCAACTGCTGGCGGATGATGGACTGCCAGCCCGCGCGGTGAAAAAAGGTCGCCTGTGGGCAAGCCAGGACGAAAGCGTCCCAGCGCGCTTGCTCGGCGCTGTCGCTGCCGCTGAGGCGGTGTACCCGCAGCGCGGTCGCATCAGACACAGGGCGCTCCAGCCGTTGGAAAGAAAATGTGATCCATGCGACCCCAGCGAAAGTCCTGCAGCAGCCGCTGCAGGCGCTGCTCGGTGCGGCCGATGTTGACGTAGTGGCGAAAGCGCGTTTTCAGACCGACGCCGGGCACGCGCGGTTGATCGGGGTCGATCTCCCACGGATGGCAGTAAAAAATGACGGGCTGCGCGTCGCGCAGATTGATTTGGCGCAGCATCCAGCGCGATAGCGCGTAGGGCAAGAGCCGAAAATAGCCGCCGCCGCTGGACGGCAGGTTGCGCTGGAACACGCGCAAGGTGCTGGGCGGAATCTCCAGCAGTCCGGCGCGCACCGGGTGGGCAAAACGCGGCGCCTCGGGCATGCCGTAGTGGTCGTGCCGCACCGGGTAAATGCTCGAGCTGTAGCGGTAGCCGGCGCGCAACAAGGCATCGAGCGCCCACAAATTGCCCGCACCGATGGAAAAACTGGGCGCACGATAGCCCAGCACCGCCACCCCGCAGAGGTCTTCCAAAATTGCTTTGGCCGAATAAACGTCTTGGTAAAACGCCGCTTCGCTCAGGTCGCTGGCGCGCTGATGACCGTAGCCGTGGCTGGCGAGCTCGTGCCCGTCGGCGACGATGCGCCGCACCAGTGCCGGGTAGCGTTCGGCGACCCAGCCCAGGGTGAAAAAAGTGGCTTGGGTGCTCCGCTGCGCCAGCAGGTCGAGCAGGCGGTTGACGTTGCGTTCAACCCGGCATTCGCAGCGCTCCCAGTCGGCGCGATCAATGTGGGGCGCAAACGCCGATACCTGAAAGTAATCTTCGACGTCAATCGTCAAGGCGTTGGTAATGGACGCACGCTCAGTCATGGTGATTGGCTCTTGCTGCATCGGGCGTCGGCGCTTTGCGGCCCGCTTGGGTGATTTTTTTCAAGACCGTCAGAATCTCCAGGCTGATGCGTTCTTGGCGCAGCACGCTGCGTTCGATGCGCAACAGGCGTGCACTGAGCTGCTCGGCCGAGACGCGACCGAGTTGTTCGTTCAGGCTGTCGGCCAAGCCGGCGTCCAGGTTGAGGTTGGCCAGATCGAACTCTTCAGCACTCCAGTCGACCACCGCAGACGCGTGGGCGGGTGGGCTCCAGGCTTGCCTGCGGCTCGGCTGCGTCGTGGTCGGGGTGTCGTTTTCGGCTTGAATCTCGCCCAGCACCTCGTGCAAGGCGGCGCTGTCGATATACGGGTTCTCGCTCAGATAACCCTGCAGCAGTAGACGGTCGCATATGCTGTTGATGCGCCGAGGAATACCGCCCGAATGCAGGTGAATGTCGGCAAACACCGCCGCTTCGAAACGGGGACTGCCGAGCGCTCCGGCACACTTGAGCCGATGCTCGATATAGGCGCGGGTGTCCTCGGCGTCCAAGGGTCCTAGGTGGCAGCGGGCGGTGACGCGCTGGCGCAACTGCAGCATGCCCGGGCCTTGCAAAATGTCCCGGAATTCGGGCTGTCCGATCAGAAAAGTCTGCAGCAGCGCCTGCTCGCCGAACTGAAAATTCGACAGCATGCGCAACTCTTCCACCGCCTGCGGCTGCAGATTCTGCGCTTCGTCGACGATCAGCAGACAGCGCTTGCCCTGGGTGGTTTGGGTGATGAAGAACGCCTCCAGCGCCATCAGCAGGTCGGCCTTGCTGTGGCCGCGCACCGACACACCGAAAGCGCCGCAGACCAGCCGTAGCGCATCTTCGGCGCCGAGTTGTGTGCTGACCAGGTGGGCAGCGACTACGGTGCCGTCTTCCAGGCTCTCCAGCAAATCGCGCACGACGGTGGTTTTGCCCGCGCCGACCTCGCCGGTGATGACAATGAAGCCCTCGCCGCGCATGACGCCGTAGACCAGGTACGAACGCGCCCGCCGGTGCGGCTTGCTGCTGTAATAAAAACGGGGATCAGGGTTGAGCTGAAAGGGCTTGCCGCTCAAGCCGTAAAAGGCTTCGTACATGGCTTAGAACCGGTGCGTGAGCAGTCCCGCGACGGCGGTTTCCTGCGCCGAAGCTGCAGCGCCATCGCTCAGGGTGCGACGCAGTTGCAAATGGGCGCTGGTGCGCAGCCCAAGCTGGCTTGCCAGGCCCAGTGTCAGCGAGCGGCTGCGCGACTGTAGCGCGAGATTTGACCCCTGTGCCCGTTGGCTTTCCAGTGTGGTGCTGATCGAGGTCAGCGGGGTCAGGCGGTGCGCATAGGAGGCGCTCCAGGACCGCTGGCGGATGCTGCTGTGGCGGTCGAAATCGTCACCCAGACGGATGGCCGGACTCAGGCGACTGCTGCGACCCTGCGCCGCTGTCAGCGTGACAATGCCGCGCACGCCCAGCCACGCCACCGAGAGCTGCTGGTTGCGCTGCAACATGGCCGACGAACTGAGAAAGCTCTGATGCACCGACAGGTTTGCCGGCAGACCGAGCCGGTTCAGTTCGGATTGAACGCGCTGGGCGCGCCGGATTGGGTCTGGCTCGACCCCGACGTAGAGCCGATCCAGTAAATCGTACAAGCTGCCGAGCGAGGCCGTTGTCGCCTCCAGCGGGCTGTTGACCGCAGAACGCGTATCGGAGAAGCGCCAGACGGTGCGCCGACTGCGGTGTTCGAGCAAGAGGCTGTGCGCGCTGCCGAAATAGCGCTGCTGCAAATCCAGCGCGACCCGGGTGCGCGTCGACGGCCGCCAATCCAGGCCCAGACCGGTGTTTTGGTACGACTGGCGCGTCAGCGTGAGCACGTCGTTGGACTCGACGCCGGCTTGCAGGCTGAGTCTGAGCTGAGGCGAAACAGAATAAATCAAATTCGCACGCACGGCGTCGGCCTCGGTGCGCCGACCCAGCGAGTGCTCCACCTCTTGCAGCGACGCATCGAGTGACCAGCCCAGCGGCGAGCCGGTTTGGCGGCTGTCCAAGCGCAGCGCCAGCTCCTGTACGTCGACATCCGAGCGCTGGGCCGTCTCGGTGCGGGTCGATCGCAGGCGGTAGCGCAGCTCGTAATCAGCCAGGGCAGCGATCTGACCCCTGAAGTAAGGCGAAAACCCGAAGCTGGCGGTCTGGGATCGATTGGCATCGGTCAGGCGCCCGACCGATTGCAGGCCCAGCGCCGAGACCGACTGATCGGCCACCACGCCCGAGAGATCGACGAAGGCGCGCTGATCCCAGGCCTGTAGCGTGGCGCTGGCGTTGAGCTCGTGTCGCAGCCCATCGCCTGCAGTGCCTTGCACGTGGTGTCGATGGCTGAGCGAATAATCCAAAAAGCCCTGTAGGCGCGGGCGATTCATGAGCACGCGCAGCCCGGGACGGACGTCGAGCGCTTGTTCGCTTTGTGGGTTGAGGCGAGAGAGGTTGCTGTTGTTTGAAAGCGTCAGACCGATCGCCACCCGCGGCTCGATCCAGGCGTCGGGGCGCGCGGGCGCTGCCTGATCCGGATCCGGCAGCGCCGAGGTCTGCGCCAGTGCCAGCAGCGGCAGGCACAGCGCGGCCACACTGCTCAGGGCCATGGTGCGCAAAGGCAGGTTCAACCCGGGTTGTGTGGGTTTGTGGGTCATGGGTTCCGATCCTGGGTGTTGTGTCATAGGGCCACGGCAGCCGAGGCCGCAGTGGCCGCTGGCTTGGACTCCTGACCGTAACCGTAACCGTAACCGTAACCGTAAGCATCCTGCGCTCCTGCGGTACGCGCCTGGTTGAGCAGCAGCAGCTTGACGGGACAGGCTTCGATGGTGCTTAGTGCATGCTGGACTTGGGATTGCAGCGTTTTCTCGGCCTGAACCACCAGCACGATCTGCCCCATGTGCGCAGCCAGCGCGCGCGCCTCGGTGGTCAGCAGCAGGGGCGGCGAGTCGAAAACGACGATGCGGTCGGCGTAGCGTCGTCCTATCTCCTGCACCAGCGCACGCATGGCGTCGCTGGCCAACAACTCGGTCGCGCGCGGGTGTGGTGTGCCGCTTGGCAGCACGCTGAGCTTGTCAACGTTGGTGCGCAACAGCGCCTGCGCTACGTCGAGCGAGCTATCGAACAGCAGGTCCAGCAAACCCGGTCCGCTCGGCAAGCCCAGGGATTTCGACAGCGAGGGACGGGCCACGTCGGCATCGACCAGCAACACCGTGTGGTCGAGCTCCATGGCAATGCTCATCGCCAGGTTGACGGCGCTGAAACTCTTGCCCTCAGCCGGCATGGCGCTGGTGATCATGATCAGATTGCCATGCTGCACCACGGCCGCGCCCTTGTTCATGGCGTTGTCGAGCAACGGGCGTTTGATGATGCGAAACTGATCCGCAATTGCCGAACGCGGGGCGTTGGGGGTGACAAAACCCTGCGCCAGCAAAGCGGCCAAATCCAGCGTGACGACACGGGACGGCGGGACGCACGGGGTACGAGCGTCCGGCGTCGGCTCAGGCGGGCTTTTGCCCGGCAGGGCAGCGGCGCCGACATCGACCCCGGCCTGACGCAATTGCTCCAGCCGCTGCGCGGCCTTCTCGATCAAACTTGACATCCGACGCTCCTATCTGGCAGTGCCATATCAAAGCGCCAGCAAGGCCATGCCGAGCGCAAACAGCAGCACCAGCGCCAGCACAGAAGCCAGGAAACGCAGCAGGCTGCGCCGCTCGGCCCGGCGCGAACGCTCGTTCTGAATCTGTGTGACCACGCCGAGCAGCGGCAACTGGGTCGAGGCGCGCAGGCTGTTGGCGTCAAAAAATACCGGCCGAAACTGGCTCATCAGAAAACTCACGCTCAGCCCGGCCGCCAAAGCGCCCAACAAGGCCAGCGGCAGCAGCAGCAAGCGGTTGGGCGCCACCGGCGCGGGATTGGCGCGCGGCGGGTCTATGACGCGAAAGTCAGCCAGACTGGCCGCACCGCTGAGGGCGCCGCCGATGGCGATCGACTCACGGCGGCTGACCAGCTCTTCGTAATTCTTTTTGTGTATGTCATAGTCGCGGTTGAGTTGCGCCAGCTCCGCTTCTATGCGTGGAGCGAATTGCAGTTGCTCACGAACCCGGCTGGCGCGTGACTCGTGCTCGGCGACCCGGGCACGCAAACCAGCCACCTGCACCTCGGCAGCAGCCAGCACGCGCGTGAGTTCGACCAGCGCCGGATTGGCCTCAAGAACCGGTTGGCCCGGGTTGGCCTGTGCGATACGCTGCAATTCGGCCACCTCGCGCTGCTTTTGCTCCTCCAATTCACGCACCAGGCGGCGGGTGTTGGCCACATCCGGGTGCTGTTCGGTGTAGCGTTGCAGCAGCGCGTCCAGGCTGCGCCTGAGGGCGTCGATGCGCGCGTCGAGCTCAGGGGTGGCAGCGCCCGAGAGCGCGGGCAACTGGCGCTGGGCCGCACGGGCTTGCTCCAGTTGGCGCCGGGCCGCCTCGCGGGCACTCTCGGCCTCGCGCAGCTCGAGCCGGGCCGAGCTCAGCGCTGTCGAAATTTCATTCGCCCGCGCCGCTATGTCCAGCCCGCCCTGGGTCTGCATGTCGATGTTGCGCAAACGAAAATCCTTCAGCCGCAATTCGGCCTGGGTGAGCAAGGTTTCGTAGGCCTTGATTTGCTCGTCGATGAAACGACGCGCGCTGTCGGCGTCGGCTCTGGAGTCGCCCAGACCCGATTCGACGAAAATCGACATCAGCGACTGCACCACCCGCAGGGCAGATTCAGGACTCTCCCCCCGATACGACAAGGTGTAGAGGTTGTCGCGACCAGTGGAGCGGATCGACAGCGACCGGGTGACCTGGTCGATCAGCGCATCTTGCTCGGCTTTGGTGTTGGCGCCCAAGTCGAGATCGGCCATTCGAACCAGCCTCTCGACGGTGGGGCGGCTTATCAAGGTGCGGCTGAGCATGGTGACTTGCTGCTCGATGTCGGGCTGAATCGCCAGCCCGGCCATCAAGGGACGCAGAATCGACTGTGTATCGACGTACACCCGGGCCGAAGCCTCGTAGCGGTGTGGCATCTGCAACACGGCTACCGCCCCGACGGCAGCCACGACCCAGGCCACCAACACCGCCAGCCGGCGGTGCTTCCACATGCCACGCAGCAGCGTCAGCGCCTGGTTGATGATTTCATGCATACGCTAGACCGTGTGCGAGAGCGAATTACGGTACTGAAGACCGAGACGCCGAATCTCAGTGGTCCGCCTGGACGCGATCACTCAAAACCAGCCCTGCGGAATGATCAGCACGTCGCCCGGCAGCATTTCGACGTTGGCCGAAATGTCGCCGCGCTTGACCAGATCGTGCAGCCGCACGCTGTAGCGTTTGTTGCCTTCAGCGGCGCGAACGATGGTTGCGCTGTTGCCGGCGGCAAAATCGGTCAGCCCGCCGACGGCGATCATCACGTCGAGCACGGTCATTTTCTGCCGAAACGGCAGAGCCTGAGGCCGGGTGGCTTCACCAAGCACACGAATTTGCTCGCTGTAGGGTCCGACAAAATTGGTGACGATCACCGTTACCACTGGATCGCGAACAAACCTGCCCAGCGCCTGCTCGATGTCGCGGGCGATCTGCGTTGGGGTTTTGCCCTGCGCCAGCAATTCATCGACCAGCGGCGTCGACACTTTGCCATCGGGTCGCACCGGCACGGTGGCCGACAACTCGGGGTTGCGCCAGACGTTGATGTTGAGCATGTCGCCTGGCCCAACGATGTAGCTGTAATCGGCTTTTGCTGCAACCGGCGGCGCCGGGAGCAGACCCGCTGTCGGCGAGGCGCAGGCGCTCAGACCGAGCACCACCACGCCAGCGCCCAAGCCTTTGAGCACAGCCAAAACGAATGCAGAAGTTCGTCTAATCATGATGCGCGCCTCAAGAACTGGTTAAATGTTATTAAAGGTTAACCTCGGGTGGTGAATATACATCATTCCGGTGACGGTAGCGCGAAGGCTTTTACCCGATTGGGTTCAAACGGGTGGCTTTTTTGGCTTTGATGTCGGTATTATTTACAGTCGGCCACGCCAACCAGCGCCGGGCAAGCCCTCTGACCGCTCCGAGCGCTGCCACGCAGCGCTTAAAATCAGCCGCAGTGCACGTCAACTTCAGGAAATCCGCATGTCTGTCTTCTCCGCCGTCGAATTGGCCCCGCGTGACCCGATTCTGGGTCTGAACGAGCAGTTTGTCGCTGATGCAAACCCCTATAAAGTCAACCTCGGCGTCGGGGTTTACTTTGACGACCAGGGCAGGCTGCCGCTGCTGCAGTGCGTACAGGCAGCCGAAGCGGCCCTGATGGAAAAGCCCAGCGCGCGCGGCTACCTGCCGATTGACGGCATGGCCGCCTATGACAGCGCGGTGAAGAATCTGGTGTTCGGTGCCGGCAGCGCCGCCGTACAAGCGGGCCGGGTGGTCACCGTGCAGGCCATCGGCGGCACGGGAGGACTGAAAATTGGCGCCGACTTCCTCCAGCGCATCAGTCCCAAGGCCCAGGTGCTGATCAGCGACCCGAGCTGGGAAAACCACCGCGCGCTGTTTGGCAACGCCGGCTTCCAGGTTGACAGCTACGCCTATTACGACGCCGATCTGCGCGGCGTGAACTTCGATGCCATGCTGGCCAGTCTGAACGCGGCAGCGGCCGGCACCATCGTGGTGTTGCACGCCTGCTGCCACAACCCCACCGGCTACGACATCACCCCGGTCCAGTGGGAGCAGGTGATTGCGCTGATCAAGGCGCGCGATCTGACCGCGTTTCTCGACATGGCTTACCAGGGCTTTGGACACGGCATTGCCGAAGACGGTGCGGTGATTGAAAAGTTTGCCGCCGCCGGTCTGAGCTTTCTGGTCTCGACCTCGTTTTCCAAGAGCTTTAGCCTGTACGGAGAGCGCGTGGGCGCGCTGTCGGTGCTGTGTCAGAGCAAAGAAGAGGCCGACCGGGTGCTGTCGCAGCTCAAGGTGGTGATTCGCACCAACTACTCCAACCCGCCGATTCACGGCGCTGCGGTGGTGGCAGCGGTGCTCAACAACCCGCAGCTGCGTGCCCTGTGGGAGCGCGAGCTGGGCGAGATGCGCATGCGCATCAAAGCCATGCGACAAAGACTGGTCGACGGCCTGCAAGCCGCTGCTGTGCAGCAAGACATGAGCTTCATCACGCGGCAGATCGGCATGTTCAGCTATTCGGGTTTGCAGCCAGAGCAGATGCGGCGTCTGCGCAGCGAATTTGGCGTCTACGGCACCGACAGCGGCCGCATGTGCGTGGCCGCACTCAATAGCAAGAACATCGACTACGTCTGCCAGTCGGTCGCCAGCGTGCTCTGAGCCCGCGCTGGCTCACGAGCTGCTGCGACGCCGCATGAGCGACCCGGACCTGCCCAGCGCATCCGCGCGCGGCAAACCGCTGCGTGGTGTGCGCGTGCTCAGTTTGGCGCTGAACCTGCCCGGCCCGGCCGCCTTGCTGCGCCTGCAAAACATGGGCGCGCGCTGCCTGAAGTTTGAGCCCCCAGCCCCAGCAGGCGCGCCAGCGATCAGCAGCGCCGACCCGATGAGCCAGTACAGCGCCAGCGCCTACGCCAGCTTGCATCAGGGCATCAAGCGTGTCGAGGTCGATCTGAAAAGCCAGCGCGGGCAAACCAGACTGCAGCGCGAACTGGCCCGCACCGACGTGCTGCTGACCTCGTTTCGCCCGGCGGCGCTGGCCCGCCTGGGACTGGCGCCGCAAGCGCTGCGCCA
The DNA here is from genome assembly GCF_014773545.1 of Hydrogenophaga sp. Classification (GTDB taxonomy): domain Bacteria; phylum Pseudomonadota; class Gammaproteobacteria; order Burkholderiales; family Burkholderiaceae_C; genus Hydrogenophaga. Next base: position 55,364 of record NZ_SDDV01000007.1, read on the forward strand.
GCGTTACCCGGCGCTGTCGGTGGTCGCCATCGTCGGCGCACCCGGTGCGCGCGCCAACCAGCCGGGACACGACCTGACCTATCTGGCCCAAGCCGACTTGGTGCCTGGTCTGGACTTGCCGGCCACCTTGTTTTCCGACATGGCCGGTGCCTTGCTGGCCAGCGAAGCCGTGCTGCAAGCCGTGTTGCGGCAAAAAACACGCGGCAAGAACAGCTTTCACCAAGTCGCCCTGTCGGCCGCTGCCGACTGGCTGGCGCTGCCCCGCCGCTGGGGCCTGACCTTGAGCCACAACATCCTGGGCGGCGCGCACGCGGGCTACCGGGTCTACCCCTGCCAGGATGGCCGCGTCGCGCTGGCCGCATTGGAGCCGCACTTTGCCGCGGCGCTGTGCGCCGTTGCCGGTCTGCCCGCGCCAGCAGCCAAGGCCATGTGGCAAGCGGACATGCACACCGCAGTGGCGGCTTTTTTGGCGTCGAAAACGCGGCAGCAAATTGACGCCCTGGCGGCCCGGCACGACCTGCCGCTGCACGTCCTGCCCGCCTGAGCCGTCGGCGTGGCCATGCAAACATTTGACGCCGTCGTCGTTGGCGCTGGTGCCGCCGGTCTGTTCTGCGCCGGCGTGGCGGGTCAGCGCGGCTTGCGCGTGTTGCTGCTCGACCACAGTGCCAAGGTGGCGGAAAAAATCCGCATCTCAGGGGGTGGCCGGGCCAACTTCAGCAACCGCGAACTCGACCCGCGCGCGCCGCACAAGCACTACCTGAGTGAAAACCCGAATTTTTGCCGCTCGGCCCTGGCGCGCTACACGCCGGCTGATTTCATCGCGCTGGTGCAGCGCCACGGCATAGCCTTTCACGAGAAACACAAAGGCCAGTTGTTCTGCGACCGCTCGGCCGAAGACCTGATTGCCATGCTGCTGCGCGAATGTGCGCTGGGCGGCGTGCAGCGCTGGCAGCCCTGTGCGGTGCGGGCGGTTCGGCTGGCGGCCGATGCCCACTATGAAATCGACACCGAACAGGGAACGGTGCGCAGCCCTGCGCTGGTGGTAGCCACCGGCGGACTGTCTATCCCGCAGATCGGCGCCAGCGACTGGGGCCACCGGCTGGCCCGGCAGTTCGGCCTGCGCCTGGTGCCCACACGCCCCGGTCTGGTGCCGCTGTGCTTTGAAGACCGCGCAGCGTTTGCGCAACTGGCTGGCCTGGCGTTGCCGGTGCGGATTGAAACCGGTGCGAAGAAAACGCGCATCGGCTTCAACGAAGACCTGTTGTTCACGCACCGCGGCCTGTCGGGCCCGGCGGTGCTGCAAATATCGAGCTACTGGCAAGCGGGCACGCCGCTGCACATCAACTTGCTGCCGGGCGCAGACCTGAGCCAGACGCTGGCGCGCGCCAAGGCCAGTTCACGCAAACAAATCGCCAACGAACTCGCTGGCCTGCTGCCCGCCCGTCTGGCCGACGCCTGGGTGCTGCAATCGGCCGACTGGCAGCGCCCGATCAGCCAAGCGAGCGACCAAGCGCTGGCGCGGCTGACCGAAAGCCTGACGCAGTGGGACATCACGCCCAGCGGCAGCGAAGGCTACCGCAAAGCTGAAGTCACGCTCGGCGGCGTCGATACGCGCGACCTGTCGTCGCAAAGCATGGAGTCCAGGCAACGCGGTCTGTACTTCATCGGTGAAGTGGTCGACGTCAGCGGGTGGCTTGGCGGTTACAACTTCCAGTGGGCCTGGTCCAGCGCCTACGCCTGCGCGCTGGCGCTGGCGGCTGGAACTACACGCTAACTTCTGGCCAGTGCCGCGGCCAGGCATTGCACGCCGGCTTCAATTTTTTCCAGCCCCACGGTGGCAAAACTCAGGCGCAGCGTGGCCGGGTCGGGCTGGTTGGCGTAAAAGGGCGCACCGGGCACAAAGGCCACACCTTGTTCAAGGGCGCGGCGGGCCCATTCGGCTGCGTCTTTGACCGGCGCGTGCGCCCCGTTCAGACGCGCCCAGACGAACAGGCCACCCTGCGGTGGCTCAAAATCGATCGCCGGGCCGAGTTCGCGCCGCAGCGCCTGCGTCATGGCGGCGGCGCGTTCGGCGTAGACCTGGCGCATACGCTCCAAGGTGGCCGGCAAGCGACCGGCGCGCAGGTAGTGCGCCGCAGTGGCCTGGGCAAAGGTGCTGGTATGGGCGTCGCTGAACTGCTTGCACATGGTGGCCTTGGCCAGCAGTTCGGCCGGCCCGATCAGCCAGCCCACACGCAGACCGGGGCTGAGCACCTTGCTGAGTGAGCCGCAGTACGCCAGCCGCTCGCGGCTGCCGGGCACCTGGCTGCTCAGGGCCAGCAGACTCGGCGGCGGCGCGGTGTCAAAGTACAAATCGCCGTACGGGTCGTCCTCCACGATCAGCGTCTTGTGCCGCAGCGCCAGCTCCAGCACGCGCCGGCGCCGCTCCAGACTGAGCAAGGCGCCGCTGGGGTTGCCAAAGGTGGGGATCAGGTAGACGAACTTGGGCTGGTGTTGTTCGATCAGTTGCTCCAGCACGTCGACCTGCACGCCCTGGGCGTCTACCGGCGCACTGATGAGCTGCGCACCGTAGAGTCGAAAGCACTGAATGGTGGCCAGAAAAGTCGGGGCTTCGACGATCACCTTGTCGCCCGGGGAAATCAGCGTCTTGCCCAGCAAGTCCAGCGCCTGCTGGCTGCCGGTGGTGACGATCAGGTCGGCCGGCTGCACATCGCTGTGGCCCTTGCCGGCCATGAAGGCGACGAGCTGCTCGCGCAGCGGCTGGTAGCCCTCGGTGGCGCCGTATTGCAGCGCAGCGCCGGGCTCATCGGTCAGCGCGGCGTTGACGGCGGCGCGAATACCCTCGACGTCGAACAGCGCGCTGTCGGGAAAGCCGCCCGCAAAGCTGATGATGCCAGGCTTGCCCAGCAGCTTGAAGAGCTCACGAATGGCCGATGTTTCGACGTGGTCGAGGCGAGAAGCAAATTGCATGGAAATGTCTCTGTGGGGCTGAGCTTGTTGCCAGGATCCCTCTGTTAATGGCGATACTGTACAGGCAAAGATCCACCCGTTCGGGCTGAAATCCGCGCATCTTGAGCCCGTCCTTCGACCCTTCGACAGGCTCAGGACAGGCCAAGCTCAGGATGATCGGAATTCAAACCCTTCGTACTCCGTTCCCCCTGAGCCTGTCGAAGGGCAAGCTCAGGGCGAACGGTCAAAATGAGCGGTACTGGTGCCAATGGTGGCCGACCCTTCGACAGGCTCAGGGCGAACGGTTCACCCAGGCCGACCCTTCGACAAGCTCAGGGCGAACGGTGCAAAATGAGCGGTACTGATGCCGATGGGCCAGCGGCTGTAACCGGCATGGCCGCCAACCACGCCTGTTCGGCCCTACACTGAAGCGCCATGAACGACACCCAGATCGAAGCCTTCTTTGCCACTTTGCAGGCCGCCAACCCGCAGCCGCAAACCGAGCTGGCATACGGCAGCGTGTTCGAGTTGCTGGTTGCCGTGCTGCTGTCGGCCCAGGCCACTGACGTCAGCGTCAACAAGGCCACCAGAAGCCTGTTTGCGTGCGCCCACACGCCGCAAAAGATGCTAGACCTCGGCCTGGAAGGTCTGCAAGCGCACATCAAGACGATTGGCCTGTACCGCAGCAAGGCCAGGCATGTGTTGCAGACCTGTCAGATGTTGCTCGATCTGCACGGCGGTGAAGTCCCACGCACGCGCGCGGCGCTGCAAGCCCTGCCCGGTGTCGGACGAAAAACCGCCAACGTGGTGCTCAACGTGGCCTTTGGCGAGCCCACTTTTGCCGTCGACACCCATCTTTTCCGCGTTTGCAACCGCAGCGGTCTGGCGCCAGGAAAAACGCCGCTGGCGGTCGAGCAGCAATTGATCCAGCGCGTACCCAAGGCCTACGCGGTGAACGCGCACCACTGGCTGATTTTGCTCGGGCGCTACGTCTGCCGGGCGCGCAAACCGGAGTGCTCGCGTTGCCTGGTGGCCGCGTATTGTGACTTCAACTTAAATAGCGCTTAGGACGGTGAGGATGTCAGAACGAAAAAGAGCACGCCTACTTGGAGCGACGTCAAAATCAAACTGGCCGACTTCGACCGTGCCGCTCTGCTTGGCCTGGTGCACGACCTGTACGCCGCCAGCAAGGACAACAAGGCATTTCTGCATGCTCGCTTTGGTCTGGGCGATGACCCGCTGCAGCCCTACAAGGATGTGATCATTCGTTGGATCAATCCGTCAGATTTTCGCAATCCGATCTCGGTCAGCAAGGCGAAAAAGGCGATCAGCGACTACAAGAAGTCGCTGGGCCAGCCCGAGGGTTTGGCGGAACTGACGGTGTTTTATTGCGAAGAAGTGTTCGCGTTTCTGGCTGTTTGCGGCATGGACGACGAAGGTTTTTATGCCGTGCTGGTGCGGATGTTTGAGCAAGCGCTGAAATCCCAGGGCAGTGGCTACTTGCCAAACTCCCGCCCCAGTTCCTCGGCGCGCTTTTGCGCCGCAAACAGGGCTTCTTCAAACTTCGTTTTCACCCCGCTCGCGTCCATCGACGTGAGCGCCGCGAAGGTCGTTCCGCCCTTGGAGGTGACGCGCTCGCGCAGGGTCTGCAGCGGCTCGCTGGAGCGCTGCGCCAGGGTGGCGGCGCCAATGAAGGTGCCGATGGCGAGTTGCTGCGCCACTTCGGGTGTCAGGCCCATGCGGGCGCCCGCGTCGCGCATGGCTTCGAGGAAATAGAACACGTAGGCCGGGCCGGAACCCGAGAGCGCGGTCACGGCGTCGAGGTCGCGCTCCACCTTCACCCAGACCAGCTCGCCGGTGCTGCGCAGCACGCGCTCGACCAGCGCTTGGTCGTCGGCGCTCACGGCAGCGCGCGCCATCAGGCCGGTCATGCCCAGCCCAACCAGGGCCGGCGTATTGGGCATGGCGCGCACGATGCGCTCGCTGCCCAGCCAGGCGGCGATGCTGTCGCTGGTGATGCCGGCGGCCACGCTCAGGTGCAAGGCGCCGGTGACAAAGGCCCGGGTGGCCGCCGCAGCGTCTTTGAAGGTCTGCGGCTTCACGGCCCAGACCACCAGATCGGAAGGTTTCAGCGCGGCACTGGCCGCGGGCAGCACCGCCACGCCCGGGAATTGCTGCGCCAGCTTGGCGCGCTGCCCGTCCCAGGGCTCGACCACCTGCACGGCGCTGGCGGGGTGGCCCTGGCGGAACAGGCCGCCGATGATGGCGCTGGCCATGTTGCCGCCGCCGATGAAGGTGAGGATGGGGTGGGTGTAGGTGTTCATGCCGCCATTGTCCCCGAGGCGGGGAGCGCTCAGGGCGCAGTCGTTGGCCGCAGGGCATGTTCCCATTCGGCTTTTTTTCTGCCGCGCGTTCGCGCGACAGCGCCAAGTGTAACACCCGCTCGGCGCGCCACCGGAAGGCGCAGCAGATCGGCCTGGAACTGCAGCAGCAGGTCGTTGACGCAGGCACCGCCGATTCCAACGAGTGCACGTTTTGCCTCAAGCGCCGCTGCTACCCGCTCAACACTTTGCGCTCATGGCCCCGGATAAGAACGGTTCTTGATTCTGAGCTTGCGCGTGCAGGCGCAGCGGAATCGGGTTTCGCTGCGGGCGTCAAGGCGATGCCGATTCAACGAAAAAGCCATTGAATCGCTACTATTCGTTTGGATTCAAAGGCTTGCGTCATTTCTGGCGGAGAGGGCGGGATTCGAACCCGCGGTGGGTATTAGCCCACACACGCTTTCCAGGCGTGCGACTTAAACCGCTCATCCACCTCTCCGAGGCAGTTTTGCATTCTAGCAGCCTTAATTCGCTTGCCTGAGCGTTCCTATCATCTTCATGGCTGAAGAGATCAAGGCCGAGACTTCGGTCATGTTGCCGGGCACGATCAGCGTCGTGTTGGCATCGGCCGCCACTTTGCCGTAGGCGTCCACCGCGCGCTCAGCCACCTTGAGTTGCACCGCCATTTCACCGCCGGGCTGGCGAATCGCACTGGCGATGCGCTCGATCGCCAGTGCGGTGGCGTTGGCTACTTCGGTAATGGCGGCGGCCTCGCCCTGGGCGTTGTTGATGGCGGCTTGCTTTTCACCTTCGGAGCGGGCGATGAAAGCCTCGCGTTCGCCGGTGGCGATGTTGATCTGCTCTTGGCGCCGTCCTTCCGAGGCGGCGATCAGGGCGCGTTTCTCGCGCTCGGCCGTGATCTGCTGTTGCATCGCGTGCAAAATTTCCTTCGGCGGTGTCAGATCCTTGATCTCGTAGCGCAGCACTTTGACGCCCCAGTTGAGCGCGGCTTCGTCGATCGCTTGCACCACCTGAGCGTTGATGATGTCGCGCTCCTCGAAGGTTTTGTCGAGTTCGAGTTTGCCTATCACCGAGCGCAGCGAGGTTTGCGCCAGTTGCGTCACAGCAATGATGTAGTTCGACGAGCCGTAGCTCGCTCGCATCGGGTCGGTGACCTGGAAGTACAAAATGCCGTCCACCTGCAACTGGGTGTTGTCGCGCGTGATGCAAACCTGGCTCGGCACGTCGAGCGGAATTTCCTTCAGGCTGTGCTTGTAGGCCACTTTGTCGATGAAGGGCATCAGGAAGTTCAGGCCGGGTGCCAACGTGGCGTGGAATTTTCCCAGGCGCTCGACCACCCAGGCGTTTTGCTGTGGCACGACTTTGATCGAGCGGGTGATGAAGATGACTGCAATGATCAGCAGCAGAATGGCAATTTCCATGGTGAACCCTTGTTGAGTGGATGCGGTTGACAGACTAAGCGACTGTGGTGTCAGGGGGATGTTGCGGGTCGTTTGGGGCTGGCACGCGCTGCACCAGCAAGCGGTTGCCCACCAGCTCAGCCACGCGGTACAGCCCCGGCGCGGGGGTCTCACCCGGGCGCAGCACGGCGGTCCACTGCGCGCCGCGGTACTTCACCTGGGCGCTGCCGTCGGTTTGCCAGGTCTCGATGTGCAGTTGCTCGCCCACGTCCAGGTGCATGCTGTGCTGGGCGCGCTCAGAAGTGCCTGCGGAGCGGCGATTTTTCACCAGGTACCAAGCCAACACCGCTGTCGATCCGACCGCGGCGGCGGCCACCAACTGGCCTACCATGCCGGCGCCGGCGTGAGCAGCCAGCGCTGCCGCCACCAGGCCCAGGGCCAACATCAGCAGGTAAAAAGTGCCGGTAAAGAGCTCCAGCGTCACCGCTAAGCCGGCCAGCAGCCACCAAATGGTCGAATCGGACATGCAAGGCCTTGTGAAAAAAAGAATCTTGGCACCCGCCGCCGCCGGGCACTGGTGCATGACACATTCTGCCCTTAAAGTGCGGCCGACATGCCTGAGCTGTGATTTACGTACACTTCGCGCCTGTTCGTCCACCACCGTATGCCCCTTGAGCGCTTGCTCGCCGCCCGGAGATCGTCATGAAATTTCGCTTTCCCATCGTCATCATAGACGAGGACTTTCGCTCGGAAAATACCTCGGGGCTGGGCATACGCGCGCTGGCACAGGCGATTGAATCCGAGGGGTTCGAGACCATGGGGGTGACCAGCTACGGCGACCTGTCGCAATTCGCCCAGCAGCAGTCGCGCGCCAGCGCTTTTATTTTGTCGATCGACGATGAAGAGTTCAGCTCCGGCCCCGATCTGGACCCGGTGGTCTTGAACTTGCGTCAATTCATTGGCGAGGTGCGGCGCAAGAATGCCGACGTGCCGATCTATATTTACGGCGAAACAAAGACCAGCCGTCACCTGCCGAACGACATTTTGCGCGAGCTGCACGGCTTTATTCACATGTTTGAGGACACGCCCGAGTTCGTTGCGCGCCACATCATCCGCGAAGCCAAGAGCTACCTCGAAGGCATACAGCCGCCGTTTTTCAAAGCCCTGCTCGACTACGCCGAGGACGGCTCGTACTCTTGGCACTGCCCCGGTCATTCTGGCGGCGTGGCGTTTCTGAAAAGTCCGGTGGGTCAGATGTTTCACCAGTTTTTTGGGGAAAACATGCTGCGCGCCGACGTCTGCAATTCGGTCGAAGAACTGGGGCAACTGTTGGACCACAACGGCGCCATCGGTGCCAGTGAGCGCAACGCGGCGCGCATTTTCAACGCCGATCACTGCTTTTTCGTCACCAACGGCACCAGCACCAGCAACAAAATGGTCTGGCACCACACGGTGGCGCCGGGCGATGTGGTGGTGGTGGATCGCAATTGCCACAAGTCGGTTTTGCACAGCATCATCATGACCGGGGCGATTCCGGTTTTCCTCAAGCCCACGCGCAACCACTACGGCATCATCGGCCCGATTCCGCAGAGCGAATTCACCATCGATTCGATTCAGGCCAAGATTCGCGCCAACCCCTTGCTGGCCGGCGTGGATGCGCAGAGCGTCAAGCCGCGCGTGCTGACGCTTACGCAGTCGACCTACGACGGCGTGCTCTACAACACCGAGGCCATCAAGCACATGCTGGACGGCTACGTGGCCAACCTGCATTTTGACGAGGCCTGGCTGCCGCACGCAGCTTTCCATCCGTTTTATGGCAGCTTTCACGCCATGGGCAAGAAGCGCGTGCGACCCAAGGAGTCGGTGGTGTATTCGACCCAGTCGATCCACAAGCTGCTGGCCGGCATCAGCCAGGCCAGCCACGTGCTGGTGCAGGACTCGCAACACATCAAGCTCGACCGCCACCTGTTCAACGAGGCCTATCTGATGCACACCAGCACCAGTCCGCAGTACAGCATCATCGCCAGTTGCGATGTGGCGGCGGCGATGATGGAGCCACCCGGGGGCACCGCGTTGGTGGAAGAAAGCATTCTGGAGGCGCTGGATTTTCGCCGCGCCATGCGCAAAGTAGACGCCGAATTCGGCGACGACGACTGGTGGTTTCAGGTCTGGGGACCGCAGGAACTGGCCGAAGAAGGCGTCGGCCGGGCCAGCGACTGGGTGCTCAACCACGAACAGGAGCAGACCAGCGGCGGTGCGGCGGCGGCCAAGCGTCACACCCAGCGCGACTGGCACGGTTTTGGCGACATGGCGCCGGGCTTCAATATGCTTGACCCGATCAAGGCCACCATTGTCACGCCGGGCCTGAATCTGGATGGTCGTTTCGAAGCCGAGGGCATTCCGGCCTCGATCGTTACCAAGTTTTTGGCCGAGCACGGTGTGGTGGTGGAGAAAACCGGTCTCTACAGCTTTTTCATCATGTTCACCATTGGCATTACCAAGGGCCGCTGGAACACCTTGCTGACCGCTTTGCAGCAGTTCAAGGACGACCACGCCAGAAACCAGCCGCTCTGGCGCATCCTGCCCGAGTTCTGCCAAAAGCACCCGCGCTACGAGCAAATGGGCCTGCGCGACCTGTGCCAGCACGTGCACGCGCTGTACGCCCGCTACGACATTGCGCGTCTGACGACCGAGATGTACCTGAGCGACCTGACCCCGGCCATGAAGCCAAGTGATGCATTTGCCTACATTGCGCAGCGCCGCACCGAGCGGGTGCCGATCGACGCGCTGGAAGGCCGCATCACCACCAGCCTGGTCACGCCATACCCGCCGGGCATTCCGCTGCTGATTCCGGGCGAGGTGTTCAACAAGAAAATCGTCGACTACCTCAAATTTTCGCGCGAATTCAACACGCAGTGCCCAGGTTTCGAGACCGACATCCACGGTCTGGTGGAGGTGTTTGCTGCCGACGGCGGCAAACAGTATTTCGCCGATTGCGTGCAAGTCGATTAACCTTGGCGGGTCGACCATGGGTGGCGGCGAACAAATTTTTTTCTAGGAGCGCTGATGTTTCCCGAGTACCGCGAACTGATTTCCAGCCTGAAAGGGCGCGACCATCACTTCACCCGCTTGTTCGACAAGCACAACGAGATCGACCAGATCATCAAGAACATGGAAGCGGGCATCGTCCCGGGCTCGCACACCGAAATCGATCAGCTCAAGAAAGAAAAGCTGCTTCTCAAAGACCAGATTTACGTGATCTTGCGCCAGCAAGCCACGGCCTGAGAGGCTAAGAGGCTAAGCCCCTCTACAGGCTCAGCCTGAACGGGGTGGTGTTGCGGGCTCGATGAAAACCGCTTCGGCTGTATTGCAGCGGCAGCGGGGTGCCCGCTTGCGCTTGCTGGGGTTGGTGCAGACCGGGTGACAGGTGCTGCCGCTCGTGACACACTGGGCGGATTCAAACCTGAACCAAACGAAGGAGCCTGCCCCATGTCAGCCGACCCGAAGATGCATTGGAATGTGGGCTACTGGTTGCTCGCGTTGCTGGCTCTGGTGTGGATTCAGTCTGCCTGGCAGGCTGCTCGCTTGGTGGATGTGGTGCCCTACAGTGAATTTCAGCAAGCGCTGGCGGATCGTCGCTTGTCCGAGGTCATCATCGGCGAGACCACCATCACCGGCAGGTTGAAAACGCCCGACGCCCAGGGCAATACCTTGATCGTGGCCAATCGGGTCGAGGTCGACCTGGCCGAGCGGCTGCTGCAACACCAGGTTCCCTTCACGCGCGTGGTGGAAAACACCTTGCTGCGCGATCTGCTGTCTTGGGTGGTACCGGCGCTGATTTTTCTGGGTTTGTGGTTTTTCCTGATTCGGCGTCTGTTGGAAAAACAGGGCGGTGGCATGGGCGGCTTCATGAACATTGGCAAGAGCCACGCCAAAATCTACGTCGAAAAAGATACCGGCGTGACCTTTGCCGATGTGGCCGGCGTCGACGAGGCCAAGGCCGAGCTGCAAGAGGTCGTGGCTTTTTTGAAAGACCCGAAAGATCGCGGTCGCCTGGGTGCGCGCCTGCCCAAGGGGGTGCTGCTGGTCGGGCCGCCCGGTACCGGCAAAACCTTGCTGGCCAAGGCGGTCGCGGGCGAGGCTGGGGTGCCGTACTTCAGCATCTCGGGCAGTGAATTTGTCGAAATGTTCGTCGGCGTGGGTGCGGCCCGGGTGCGCGACTTGTTCGAGCAGGCGCGCGCCAAGGCGCCGGCGATCATTTTCATCGACGAACTCGATGCGCTGGGTCGGGCGCGCGGCGCGGCCTCTCCGGTCGGCGGTCATGACGAGCGCGAGCAAACACTCAACCAGTTGCTGACCGAACTGGACGGTTTCGACGGCTCCTCTGGACTGGTTTTGCTGGCAGCAACCAACCGACCCGAAATTTTGGACGCCGCGCTGCTGCGTGCTGGCCGCTTCGATCGCCAGGTGCTGGTGGATCGGCCGGACAAGGCAGGCCGGGTGCAGATTCTGAAGGTGCATATCCGCAAGATCCGACTCGCTCCCCGCGTCGATCTGGAGCAGGTGGCCCAGCTCACCACCGGTTTTTCCGGCGCCGATCTGGCCAATTTGTGCAACGAAGCGGCGCTGGCGGCGACCCGGCGCAACGCACACGAGGTCGATCTGGTGGATTTCACCGTCGCGGTCGAGCGCATTGTCGCCGGGCTGGAAAAGAAGAACCGCGTGCTCAACCCGCGTGAGCGCGAAGTGGTGGCGTTTCACGAAATGGGCCACGCCCTGGTGGCGATGAGCCTGCCCGGCACCGACGTGGTACACAAAGTCTCCATCATTCCGCGCGGCATTGGCGCGCTGGGCTACACCATTCAGCGGCCGACCGAAGACCGATTTTTGATGACGGCGCAGGAGCTCGAGTACAAAATCATGGTGCTGCTGGGCGGGCGTGCGGCAGAAAAGTTGGTGTTTGGCCACTTGTCGACCGGCGCCTCGGACGATTTGGCCCGGGTGACCGACATCGCGCGCGACATGGCCACGCGCTACGGCATGGTGCAAGAGCTGGGCTACGTCACCTACGAGGCACAGCGCCAGCCGTTTCTCGATATGCCCGGCTTTGCGCCTGGTGGCTGGCGGCCCAGCCCAGACACCCAACAGCAGATCGACGCGGCGGTGAAAACCATTGTGATGGATGCGTTCGACCGCGCCACCGCCTTGCTAATGGGCAGGCGCGAACTGCTGGAGCGCTGCGCGCGCGAGCTGCTCAAGTACGAAACGCTGGATGAGGCGGCCTTGCGGGCGCTGATCACGCCTGCAATGGATGCCGAGCAGCAGCTTCAATAAGGTGACGAGCCTTGACCCCGGCACTGGCTCTACAGTTAGGGCTGCTTGGTTCCCCACCTGACCCGGTTGGCCGCTTCACCATGCGGGAAGGCCCGTCACCCGCGATTGTAAGGCCTGCCCAGGTACTGGGCAGCGAATCAGTCCTCGCTCAGGTCTTTGATCGGGGCGTCCGGGGCGTTTTTCTTCACCGAGGCGATACCGTTTTCCATGGCGGCGGTGGAGGAGTACATTTCGCTGCGCCCAATCGCCTGACCGTTCGATGCTTTCAGGCTGAAGTAGGGCTCGCCGGCGCTGGAAGTGGCGCGAACAAAGCGCTCGTCCTGGCTGGCGTTCGCCTTGCAGGACGCTATGCCTTGCAGCGCGCTGTCCTTGCTCTCGTACATCGGGCTGCTGAGGATGACCTGGCCGTTGCTGGCTTTCAGGTTGAACAGAAATTTTCCATTTTTGGAAACGCTGAGTTCGAATTTTCCGGCCATACGGCTTCTCCAGTGAAGTCAGTGAAGTCAGTGAATGGGTGCTGCACCCGAGCGCCGGGCTGCCAGGCGCTCGGGTGCCCGACAGTCTACCTGGGATGGGCGGCGCCGTAGAATCAGACCATGTCTTACCTCGTGCTCGCCAGAAAGTACCGCCCCCGAGATTTTTCCGCCATGGTGGGACAAGAGCATGTGGTGCGCGCGCTGTCGAACGCCTTGAGCAGCCAGCGGCTGCACCACGCTTATTTGTTCACCGGTACGCGCGGGGTAGGTAAAACCACGGTGGCGCGCATTCTGGCCAAGTCGCTCAACTGTCTGGGGCCCGACGGGCAGGGCGGCATCACGGCCACGCCGTGTGGCGTCTGCCAGGCCTGCGCCGACATCGACAGCGGTCGTTTCGTCGATTACACCGAACTCGACGCCGCCTCCAACCGGGGTGTGGACGAGGTGCAGGCGCTGCTGGAGCAGGCGGTTTACAAGCCGGTGCAGGGACGCTTCAAGGTGTTCATGATCGACGAGGTGCACATGCTGAGCGGCCACGCTTTCAATGCCATGTTGAAGACGCTGGAGGAGCCGCCCGAATACCTGAAATTCGTTCTTGCCACCACCGACCCGCAGAAGGTGCCGGTGACGGTGCTCTCGCGTTGCCTGCAGTTCAACCTGAGGCCGATGGCGCCCGAAACCGTGCAGGAGCACCTGCAGCAGGTCTTGCGCGCAGAAAATGTCACTGCCGAGGCCGCCGCGCTGCGCCTGCTGGCGCGCGCGGCGCGCGGCTCGATGCGCGATGCGCTGTCGCTGACCGATCAGGCGATTGCCTTTGGCGGCGGTCAAGTGCAAGAGGCCGCGGTGCGCCAGATGCTGGGTGTGGTCGATCGCTCTTATGTGCTGCGCCTGCTCGATGCGCTGGCACGTGCCGATGGCGCCGATCTGCTGCAAACCATAGACGCGCTGCGTCGCAACGGCCTGAGCGCCGCCAGCGCCCTGGAGGAGATGAGCGGCGTGTTGCAGCGCATGGCGGTGCTGCAGGCGCTGCCTGGTCACACCGGCGCAAGCGACACAGACGACCCCGATGCCGCCGAGACCCGGCGCCTGGCGCAGCACATGCCCGCCGATGAGACCCAGTTGCTCTACAGCCTGTGTCTGCACGGCCGCGCCGAGCTGGGATTGGCGCCCGACGAATACGCCGCCCTCACCATGGTCTTGCTGCGTCTGCTGGCGTTCAAGCCAGCACCCGTTGCGGCAGGCGGCGCGGCGGGCGCGACGGCTGAAAAAAAAACCCTGCATCCAGCCGCTGAGGCCGGTGCACGGCCGCATCCAAACGCCGTGCTGCCAACACCGGCGCAGCCGCTGCCGCCGACCACGGCCAGCCTATTGATCCGGCCCGGTGAAGTATCAACCGTTCGCCCTGAGCTTGTCGAAGGGCTTCCTTCGACAAGCTCAGGACAGTCGGAAATACAAGCTCAGCCCGAACGGAACTCAAGATTTCACCGGGCCGGTTCATTAACGCCCGCGCCCCCATCCCCAGCCTCAGTCTGGCCAGCCGCAGTTGAACCGACAGAGCCGTTGTCGGGGACGCAAGCGGCGCCGGCCGCGCCCGCCGCTGCGTGCGTCCACACGCCTGCGCCCGCCAGCGCGGTGGCGGGCGACGAGTCGACCGACGGCGATTTCTGGTTTGATACCGTAGGCCAGTTGCTGCACGCGCAAGCCATTGCAGCGCTGGTGCGCGAGCTGGGCTTGCAGTCGCAACTGCGCGCGCGTGGCGCCGACGAGTGGCGGCTGCGCGTCGAGCGTGAGTCGCTCATCCAGGGCACTAGCGGCGAGCGGCTGGCGCTTGCGCTGCAAACGCTGGGTTTTTCGGTGCGGCTCTCTTTTGAAGTGGGCCCGGTGAACGACTCGCCGGCGCTGCGCCAAGCGGCGCAGGCACAGCGCCAGCAGCGCCAGGCCGAAGCCCACATTCTGGCCGACCCGTTCGTGCAAGCCATGATGCGCGACTTTGGCGGCAAAATCGTCGCCGGCACGCTCTTGGCCAGCGCAGCCTGACAACCCATTCATCGACATCCATCCAGAAGGAAAACCATGTTCAACAAAGGACAACTCGCCGGCCTCATGAAGCAGGCCCAGGCCATGCAGGACAACCTGAAAAAAACGCAGGATGAGCTGGCTTTCGTCGAAGTCAGCGGCGAGTCGGGCGCCGGTCTGGTCAAGGTGCTGATGACCTGCAAGCACGACGTCAAGCGCGTCAGCATCGACCCCAGCTTGCTGGCCGAGGACAAAGACATGCTGGAAGACTTGGTGGCTGCCGCTTTCAACGCAGCGGTGCGCAAGGCCGAGGAAACCACCCAAGAACGCATGGGCAAATTAACCGCAGGCATGCCCAGCCTGCCTGGCGGCATGAAGTTTCCATTTTGAGTCGCTCGGGGTCGACCCAGGCATTTGCACCCGCCGACATGGCGCAGGCGCACGCACTCGAACGGCTGGTGCAAGCCTTGCGCTATCTGCCTGGGGTGGGCGTCAAATCGGCGCAGCGCATGGCCTTTCATCTGCTGCAGCACGAGCGCGAAGGCGCGGCACGGCTGGCGCAGGCCTTGCAGCAGGCGCTGGCCTCGATGCGGCACTGCGCCCTGTGTCACACCTTCACCGAGGCCGAAATCTGTCCCACCTGTCTGGACCCGCAGCGTGATCGCAGCCAGCTCTGCGTGGTCGAGACCCCCGCCGATCAGGCCACGCTCGAGCGCACCGGCGCCTACCGGGGGCGCTACTTCGTTTTGATGGGCAAGCTCAGCGCCCTAGACGGTGTCGGTCCGCGCGAAATTGGTCTGGCGCAACTGCTTGCGCGCGTAGACCATTTGGTCGACGCTGAACGCGAGGTGCGCGAGGTGATCCTGGCGACCAATTTCACCGCCGAGGGAGAAACCACCGCGCACCTGATCACGCAGGCGCTCAAGGCGCGCGGCGTGCAGGTCACACGGCTGGCGCGCGGCGTGCCCATCGGCAGCGAACTCGAGTACGTCGACCTGGGCACCATTGCCCACGCGCTGGTGGATCGGCGCTGAGCGGCCCCGTCCTCAGGGTGATCTGGCTGCCGGTGGCGAGCTGCGGCTGGCGCGCGCCTGGGGCGCCCGTTGCGCCCGCGGCACGGGTGTGGCGCGTGCTGGCAGCATCAAGGTGATGCGCTGGCCGGCCTGGAGGCGGGCGGTGGGTGCCAGCTTGTTCCAGCTTGCTACCTGGGCCACCGTGACGCCGTGGCGCCTGGCCAACTGGGCCAGCGTGTCGCCTGCGCGCACGCGCACCGAGCTGCGCCGCACCACCACTTCGGCTTGCAGGCTCAAATGGCCATTGTCGGCCACATGCGCCGTCACATCGCGGTTGTGCTGGCCGTGGCGCCGCACCAGCAGGCTCGAGCCGGCGCGCACCAGCATGCGCGGTGGAATCTGGTTCACACGGCGCAGTTCGGCTTCGCTCATGCCCACGCGCTCGGCCACCTGGGCCGCCGACAGGGTGCTGGGCACCACCCAGGCGGTCCAGCTCGCCAGTTGGCCGCCGTAGGTTTTCAGATTGGCTTGAAACACGGCAGCGTTGTCCCAGGGCAACAAGACCTGCGGTGTTGCGGCGGCCATCACCACCGGGTGCTTGAACGCCGGGTTGAGGGCGCGAAAGTCTTCCTCCTGGATGCCGGCCAGCCGCGCGATCACGGCCACGTCCATGTCGCGCTGGATCGGCACGGTGTCAAAAAACGGGTGGTTGCCCAGTTGCGGCAAGCGCGCACCAAAGGCTTGTGGGTTGGCAATCAGGTTGGCCACGGCCTGCAGCTTGGGCACGTACATGCGCGTCTCCATCGGCATGTTCAGGTAGGCGTAGCCGGTGGGCAGGCCAGCGCGCTGGTTGCGCGTGATGGCGCGACTGACGTTGCCCTGGCCCCAGTTGTAGGCCGCCAGCGCCAAGTGCCAGTCGCCAAAGCGCTTGTGCAACTGTTGCAGGTAGTCGAGCGCGGCGTTGGTCGAGGCCAGCACGTCGCGTCGGTCGTCGCGAAAAACGTTTTGCACCAGATCGAACGATTCACCGGTGTGCGGCATGAATTGCCACAGGCCGGCCGCGCGCACGCTGGAGACCGCTTGCGGGTTGAAAGAGCTTTCGACGTAGGGCAGCAAGGCCAGCTCCAGCGGCATATTGCGCCGCTCCAGCTCTTCGACGATGTGAAACAGGTATTTGCGCGCGCGCTCGGTCACGCGCTGCATGTGGTCGGGTCGGCTGGCGTACCAGCGTTCCCGGTCGCGCACCAGGTCGTTTTCGAGCTCGGGCATGGCAAAGCCGCGCCGGATGCGGTCCCACAAGTCGGTCGGTGCGCTCAGTGTCGCCACCGACAAGGCGCCCGCGTTGGTGCTGTGCACCACGGTCAGCGCGCTCAAGGGCGCAATCAGGCTGGGGCTGCGGTTGAACAGGGCGGCCAAGGGCTTGCTGGACGTGGCTGCCGAGCTTGTTACAGGTGCGTCGGCCAGGTTGGCGCTGACGCTGAGGGCGCCGAGGGGGGCGGGGCTGATCGTGGCGCAGCCGCCGAGCAGCAGCGTCAGGCTGGCGATCAGGCCGCCCAGCAGGCGCTGTCTCCGGTGTGCAACCGAGCGGGCCTGGCGCTGGCGGGCTGCTGGGGCGGTGGTCAGGGTGGTCAGGGTGGTCAGGGTGGTCATTTGAAAATGTTTTTCCAGTCGCGCAGCGCGGTAAACACAGCCAGCTCGTCGCGCAGGACGCAGCCCGTGTGCACCTGGACCGCTTGTTGAACGGCGGCTTGGCGGCTGCGCAAAAAAGGGTTGATGCGCTTTTCCAGTCCAATGGTACTGGGCAGCGTGGGCCGGTTTTGCTCGCGCAACTGCTCGCAGAGCGCGTTGTAGCGGAGCAAATCGTCGTTGCAGGGCTCGAGCGTCAGTGCAAATTTCAAATTGGCCAGCGTGTACTCGTGCGCGCAGCATACGCGAGTGGCATCGGGCAGTGCGCCCAGGCGGGTCAAGGAGTCCAGCATCTGCGCCGGCGTGCCTTCGAACAGCCGTCCGCAGCCGCCGGAAAACAAGGTGTCGCCGCAAAACAGCAGCGGCGCGCCGTCCACTTCAGGGCAGAAAAAAGCCAGGTGATCGGCCGTGTGGCCCGCTACCCCTAGCACCTGAAAAGACAGGCCCAACAGCTCGATCGGATCGCCCGGGCCGACGCGTTGCAGCGGCCCGGACACGGCCTCAAGGGCCGGGCCAAATACCCGTGCGCCGCTGGCTTGCTGCAACTGCGCGACGCCGGCGGTGTGGTCGGCGTGCTGGTGGGTGATGAAAATGGCCTCCAGCGCCAGACCCTGCTGCTGCAGCCAGTGCCAGACAGCGTCGGCCGTTCCCGGGTCCACCACCAGGGCGCGTTGCTGGTCGTGTAAAACCCAGATGTAGTTATCGCTGAAGGCCGGGATTGGGTGCAGGTGCATGGCGAGTCGGGGGTCTGCAGTGCCGCACGGCCAGCACGCCGGCTGATGCCGGGCGCAGCCCAAGCGGATGATCGGCCCGAAGTATCGCAGAGCAGCCCGGCCAGCGGTGTTGCAAAATCTGTCGCTGCCGACACCGCTGTGCTGCGGCCCCGTGGTTCGATGGCGCCGACTTTGGTTTTCCCCCAACCGTCTCAACTGGAGTTGCAACACTTTGAACACCACCGAGTGCGCCCCGCCTGCTGCGCTGTCCGACTGGTTGCAGACCGCGCCCGGGCGGTATTTGCTGGCCTGGGAGCAGGAGCAGTTTGACTTGGCGCTGGCCGACTTGTTTGGCTACAACGCCCTTCAGTTGGGCTTGCCCGAATTGGACGCTTTGCGCGCCAATCGCATGCCCCGGCGCTGGCTGGCCTTGTCGGAAGAGTGGGTGACGCCGCCGCCCTGCCTATGGGGTCTTGCGCCGCAGACTTGTGGCCGCGAAGACCGGCCTGCTGCGGCGCAGCGCTGTTTGCCCGCGCTGTGCCGGCTCGCGCTGGTGGCTGACGCCGCTGCGCTGCCGTTCCCGGCGGCGAGCCTGGACCTGGTGGTGCTGCCGCACACGCTGGAGTTCAGTGCCGATCCGCACCAGGTGCTGCGCGAGGTCGAGCGGGTGCTGGTGCCGGAGGGCCGGGTGGTCATTTCCGGTTTGAATCCGCTCAGTCTATGGGGTTTGCGTCAGTGGCGCGGTCGCGCCGACACCTGGATCGGACGGCGCTCGCCGGGTCCTTTCGAGCGTTGTTGGTCGCAAGCGGGTGAATCGATTCGGCCCGGGCGGCTGTGTGACTGGCTGCACCTGCTCAGCTTTGAAGTAGAGTCAGAGCGTTGCGGCTGTTTTCGCCCGCCAGTGCAGACCGACAAGTGGTTGCAACGCAGCGCCTGGATGGACCGCTCAGGTGCGCGCTGGTGGCCGTTCTGGGGCGCTGCCTACTTGGTGGTGGCGGTCAAGCGGGTGCGTGGCATGCGCCTGCTCGGGCCGGCTTGGAAGCCGCGTCGGGTTGCAGCCAGCACCGCCGTGCCGCTGACCCACCGCCACCTCGGCCGTGGCAGGACTCAATGAAGCTGCGCTGACGGCTTTTTTTTGGAGCTTTTCGATTGAATCACGTGGTGCTTTACACCGACGGCGCCTGCAAGGGAAACCCTGGCCCGGGCGGCTGGGGTGTTTTCCTTCAGTCCGGCACATATGAAAAGGAACTCTGGGGTGGCGAGCGCCAAACCACCAACAACCGCATGGAGTTGACGGCGGTGATCGAGGGCCTGCTCGCACTCAAACGCCCGTGTCGGGTGGCGGTCTATCTGGACAGCGAGTACGTTCGCAAAGGCATTACCGAATGGATTCATGGCTGGAAGGCCAAGGGTTGGAAGACCGCAGCGCGCCAGCCGGTGAAAAATGCCGACTTGTGGCAAAGGCTGGATGCGCTCACGCACGACGGCATTCATCAGGTCGAATGGCACTGGGTCAAGGGCCATGCGGGAGATCCGGGCAACGAGCGCGCCGACGCCCTGGCCAATCGTGGCGTGCCGGCTTGAGTCGCGCCGGGAGCTGGTTTTTTCATGACTTGTGACAAGCCGCTGCCGTTCGATTGCGGTTAGCATCGTGCAGCGAGAGCATATTCGCGTGGCTTGTGGTGTGTGGGGAGGGCGGCGGTTTTCATCGCGTGTGACCCATGCGATTTTGTTGGAGTTGCCACATGCGCCCCGTGTTTGACCCTTATTTGCTGACCCGCATCAGCGCCGAGGTGCTCGCGCTCAACCAGGCCCGTCCCGAGGAGCTGCTGCGCTGCCAGCAGCAGCGGCTGGCGCAGTTGCTGGCGGCCGCACGCGCGGGATCGGCGTTCTATCGTGAGCGACTCAGCGGCTTGCCGGATGACGCCAGTGCCCTGCCTCGCATCGCGGCCACAACGCGTTCCGAATTGAGCGCCCGTTTTTCTGACTGGGTGTGCGACCCGCGCCTGGAGTGGGAAGAATTACAGGCCTTTACTGCCGATGCGGCGCGAATCGGACAGCCTTACTTGGGTCAGTACGTGGTCTGGGAGAGTTCGGGCAGCAGCGGCGTACCCGGCATTTTTGTCCAGAATGCCCGTGCGATGGCGGTCTATGACGCGCTCGAAGCACTGCGGCGCAGCGACGATTCGGCCCTGCGCCGCTGGTTTGACCCGTGGTGTTTGAGCGAGCGCCTGGCTTTCGTAGGTGCCACCAGCGGTCACTTTGCCAGTTTCGTCACACTGCAGCGCTTGCGCGAGTTGCAGCCCTGGCTGGCGGGCGCATTGGAATCTTTTTCAATTCTGCAGCCGATCGAAGCCTTGGTGGCGCAACTCAACGCCTTTTCCCCCACGGTGCTGGTGACTTACCCGACCGCGGCGCTTGTGCTGGCCGAGCAGGCGGCCAAAGGGTGCTTGCGGGTTCAGCCGCGCGAGCTCTGGAGCGGCGGCGAAACCCTGGGCCTGGCGGTGCGCCGCTTGATCGAGCAGCACTTGCGCTGCCGCGTGCGCAACAACTACGGCGCATCGGAGTTTTTGGCCATGGGCTGGGAGTGTGCCGCCGGTCAGATGCATTTGAACGCCGATTGGGTGCTGCTCGAACCGGTGGACGAGCGGGGGCGGCCCGTGCCGGCAGGCCAGCCCTCGCATTCGGTGCTGCTGACCAATCTGGCCAACTGGGTGCAGCCCTTGATCCGCTGCGACTTGGGCGATCAGATCACGCTGCACGAGCAGCCCTGCGCCTGCGGCTCACCCTTGCCGGTGTTCGAGGTGCAAGGCCGGAGCGACGATATTTTGCGCGTTCGTGGTCACGGCGGCGTCGCGGTGGCCTTGCTGCCGCTGGCTTTGACCACCGTGCTGGAGGACGATGCCGGGGTGTTTGACTTTCAGTTGCGCCAGCAGAACCAGACCACGCTGGTGTTGCGCTTGCCGCAGACGGGTGCGTGGGCTCAGCACGCCTTGGAGCGGGGCCGGCAGGTGCTGCAAGGGTTTGCGCTGCGGCAAGGGGCGTTGCCGATCGATGTGCTGGGCGAACTCGGGCAAGCCATTCCCCTGGGGCGCAGCGGCAAGGTGACTCGCATCGTGGCCCAGTCATCGACCGTCGTGGTGGGGGCCAACGGCTTAGCCTGATTCCTGCGGGCGCCCGCATTTGCCCCAGGGCGCGCGCGCTCAGCCTCTCAGACCACGCCGTCGAACATCATGACATCGACCTCGTCGCCTGCGGCGACATCGCTTTGGTCGTGGTGCAGCACGATCAGGCCGTTGGCTTGCACCATGGAGTGCAACACGCCCGAACCCTGGTTGCCGGTCACGCGCACGCTCAGGCGAGCGTCGGCAGATTGACCGACGATGCCGCGCTGGTATTCGGTGCGGCCAGGCTTTTTGCGCAGCGGCTCCAGGCTGTGCGCCTTCAGCAGCACCGGTTCGACGGCGCTGCAGCCCATCAGACGCAGCAAGGCCGGGCGCACGAAAACCAGAAAAGTCACCATCACGGCGACCGGATTGCCGGGCAGGCCAAACACCAGGGTGCCCGCGCCGCCGTGGTCTGCCGCGCTGCTGATCCGGCCCACCGCCAGCGGTCGGCCCGGGCGCATGGCCACGCGCCAAAACGCCATGTCGCCGAGTTGGCGCAGCATAGACCGGGTGTGGTCGGCTTCACCCACGCTGACGCCGCCGCTGGTGATGACGGCGTCAGCACAGGCAGCGGCTTGGTGAAATGCCGCTTGCAGCAGCGTCGGTGAATCAGCCACCACGCCCAGGTCGATCACCTCCACGCCCAGCCGCTGGAGCAGACCACAGACGGTGTAGCGGTTGCTGTCGAACACAGCGCCTGCGCGCGGTGCCTGGCCCAGGCTGAGAATTTCGTCGCCGGTAGAGAAATAAGCCACCTTGACGCGACGGCGCACACTCACCGTACCCAAACCCAGGCTGGCGATCAGACCGAGCGCGGCCGGCCCCAGCAACTGGCCGCGGCGCAAGGCGGCTTGCCCGGCCAGCAGGTCTTCACCCAGCAGGCGGCGGTTGTCGCCCGCGCGCACCACGTCGGCCGGTATTTCGATCACATCGCCCCGGGCCTGTACGAATTCCAGCGGGACCACCGTATCCAGTGCACCCGGCATGACGGCACCGGTGGTGATCTTCAGGCATTCGCCTGCGGCCACGCGCCCACGCCAGACCTTGCCCGCCAGTGCGGTGCCACACAGGCGCAGCACCAGCGCTTGGCCCGCCCGCAGTTGGCTGCCATCGAAGGCAAAGCCGTCCATGGCCGAGTTGTCGTGCGGCGGCACGCTGATGGGCGAGACCAGGTCGTGCGCCAGCACGCGGCCCAGGGCGTCGCGCAGCGCGAGCGGCTCGCTTTGCGTCACCGGTTCGACCAGTTGCTCCAGGAAGCGGTTCACGTCGGCCACCCGCATGGCCTGTGGGTCGCAGCCTTGCAGTTCGGCGGCAATTTGTGCGGTGGTTTTCATCGGAATGGCGGGCCTGTGGGCGCTTGCTTGCTTGCTGCTGCGGCGGCGGCGTGCGGTCGTCTGGCGGCTCAGCTTCTCAGAGCCGCTCGAGCACGCTGAGCTCGGCCAGGGTGTTGGCGTTGCTGAAGGCGCGTGGATCGTCGCCGGCTTGGTCGAACCGCACCAGCACGGTGCGGTGCTGCCCGGTCCAGCGCTCGATCTTGCGTCCGCCGGCCTGGGTGAAGGCGACCAGACTCTCGAGCAGGTTCGAGCGCAGCAGACAAAACACCGGCTGCGCGCGCGTCTGCCCATCGGGTTCGGGTGCTGCTGCCATGGCGATCTCGGTTCGTTCGTCTGCAAAGGCCTGCGCCAACCGCAGCGTCAGATCGAGCGCAAACAGCGGCGTGTCGCACGGCACCGTCAGCAGCCAGGGGGTTTCGCAATGCTCGAGCCCGGTTTGAAAGCCGGCCAAGGGGCCGGCGTGCTCGCTCAAGCTGTCGGGCCAGACCGGCACCCCCATGGCTTCATAGGCGCCGAGGTTGCGGTTGGCGTTGATCATCAGCGCGCCGATCAGATCGCCGGCTTGCATGTGCAGCCGCAGCAAGGCGTGCAGGGCCAGCGGCGTGCCGCGATAATTTTGCAGCCCTTTGTCCAGGCCGCCCATGCGCAAGCCGCGCCCGCCGGCCAGCACGACGGCGGTGATTTCACGCGCAGCAATCATGACAATTTCCAGAAAATGGCCGCCGCCGACGGCGCGGTTCAGCCACCGATGTAACTCATTTCGATGCGCCGACCCGTGCTTGAGGTAGCGGGCGCGAGGCCGGCGCGCTGTTCAGAATAGCGCTCGCTGCGGCGCTGCCAGAGCGCTGCGATGGCGCTGGCGATCTGTGCGTCGCTGGCCTCAGTGCGCAGCAGGCGGCGCAGGTCGTGGCCCTGGCTGGCGAACAGGCACAGGTAGAGCTGGCCTTCGGTGGACAGGCGGGCGCGGTTGCAGTCGCGGCAAAAAGCCTGGGTCACGCTGCTGATGACGCCAATTTCACCGGCATCTGGGTCGTGCTGGCCGCTGGCGTCGGCGTAGCCCCAGCGCTCGGCGGTTTCCCCGGCTGCTGTCGCCTCCAGGGGCAGCAGCGGCAGTTCGTTCGCGATGCGCTGCACCAACTCGGCGCTGGGCAGCACCTGGTCCATGCGCCAGCCGTTGCTGCTGCCCACGTCCATGTATTCAATGAAGCGCAGCACGATGCCGCTGCCCTTGAAGTGGCGCGCCATCGGCAGGATTTCTTGCTCATTGGTGCCGCGCTTGACCACCATGTTGACCTTGATCGGCCCCAGACCGGCGGCCGCCGCCGCCTCGATGCCGCGCAACACCTCAGCGACCGGAAAGTCGACGTCGTTCATGGATCGAAACACCGCGTCATCGAGCCCGTCTAGACTGACGGTGACGCGTTTGAGCCCGGCTGCCTTGAGCGCGGCGGCTTTGCGCGCCAGCAGCGATCCGTTGGTGGTCAGGGTGATGTCTAGTGGCTGGCCCTGCGGGGTGCGCAGGGCTGCCAGTTGTTCGATCAGGGTTTCGATGTTTTTGCGCAGCAGCGGCTCGCCGCCGGTGAGCCGGATTTTTTGCACGCCGTGGGCGACGAACTGGCGCGTCAGGCGGGTGATTTCCTCGAAACTGAGCAGCGCGCTGTGCGGTAGGTAGCGGTGCTCGTGGTCGAAGATGTGCTTGGGCATGCAGTAGCTGCAACGAAAGTTGCAGCGGTCGGTGACGCTGATGCGCAGGTCGCGCAGCGGGCGCCCCAGCGTATCGGTCAGTACGCCCTCGGGCGCTCGCGCCAGCGGCGGCCCAGCCACTGCCGGCGCGGCGCGGCGCCGGTCCAGCAGGGGCATGACGCGTTCGGACATGCGCGCCATTATGCGGAATTCTTCAGCTCGGTAGCAGTACCGGTTCTGATTCCATCGCCTGCGCGATGGATTTGCCCAGCTCGACGCCCCACTGGTCAAACGGGTTGATGCGCCAGATCGCCGCCTGGCAGAACACCTTGTGCTCGTAGAGCGCAATCAGAGCACCCAGACAAGCCGGATCCAGCCGGTCGAGCCAGATGCTGTGGCTGGGAATATTGCCTTCGAAACTGCGCTCGGCCGCCATCGCCTGGGCCTGCGCTGGGGTCAAGCCGCTTTGTTCCAGCAGGGCCTGGGTGGTGCCGGGGCTGCGTCCTTCGGCCATGGCGCTGGCCTGGGCGCGCAGATTGCGGTTGATCAGGGCGTGGTGGCTGGGCGCCAGCGGTAGCGGCGTGTCCTCGCTCAGCACGCCAATGAAGTCCACCGGCACCGTGTGTTGTCCTTGGTGGATGAGCT
Organism: Hydrogenophaga sp.; assembly: GCF_014773545.1. GTDB lineage: Bacteria > Pseudomonadota > Gammaproteobacteria > Burkholderiales > Burkholderiaceae_C > Hydrogenophaga. The sequence goes on from NZ_SDDV01000007.1 coordinate 80,122, forward strand.
GAAAGTAGGCGTGTTGGGCCTGAATGCCAAGATCGCCCCAGACGATCGGGCCGGTGCACAGCGCAACGGGCCTGCCGTCGCTGTGGCAGCGCTTGCCGTTGGACTCCATGTCCAGTTGCTGCACGAACGGCGTCCAGCGCAGCAAGCGGTAAGGGTAGGGGGCGAACAACTGCGTGGGCAGTTGCAGGAAATTGCGGTTCCAGATGCCGTGCAGGGCCAGCAGCACCGGCAGGTTGCGCGCCAGCGGCGCGTGGCAAAAATGCTCGTCGATGGCGCGGGCGCCGGCCAAAAAGTCGTGGAAATGGGCCGCTCCGATGGCCGCTGCCAGCGGCAGCCCGATGGCCGACCAGATCGAATAACGCCCGCCCACCCAGTCCCAGAGCAAGAAAGTGCGGTCGGCTCGGTAGCCGTGTTGCGCTGCCAGCGCCGGCTGGGCGGTCACGGCCACCAGGTGGTCGGCCAGTGCCTGCGCCGGGCAACCGTGATCGAGCAGCCAGCGCTGAGCGCTGGCGGCGTTGGTCAGCGTCTCCGGGGTGGTGAAGCTTTTGCTGGAAACCACAAACAGGGTGCGGCTGGCGTCGAGCCCGCGCAGCACGCTCCACAGTGCCCAGGCGTCGGGGTTGGAGACGTAGTGCACGCGCAGTCCGGGGTGCGCCAGGTGGGCCAGCGCCTCGGTTGCCATGCGTGGCCCCAAATCGGAGCCGCCGACGCCGAGGTTGACCACGTCGGTGATGGCAGCACCGCTGTGGCCGCGCACCGCCATCGCACGCAATTGTTCGGCAAAGTTGCACACGCGCTGCAATTCGCGCTGCACTTGGGCGCTGATGCTGGCCCCCCAGGGCCCCGGGCGCGTCGGGTCGCCGCGCAGCGCCACGTGCAGCGCGGCGCGGCCTTCGCTGCGGTTGACCGCTGCGCCGCTGAACCAGGCGTCGCGCTGCTGCGCCAGCTCGGACTGTTCGGCCAGCGCCAGCAAGGCCAAACTGACCGCCGGCGTGATCCGCTGCAAGCTCGCGTCCAGCGTGAGGCCGGCGACGCCGAAGCTCATGCGCTGGCGCCGTTCGGGGTCGGCGCGCAGCAACTCGCGCAAATGCGGCTGACCGTCGGCCGCCAGTTGGCTGAGTTGTCGCCAGGCGGGCAGGGCGGTGGGGAGGGTGAAGGACAAGGTGGTTGGCCCGGGTCGGACGGCGTGCTTTTGTCAAAGCATAACAAACCAGTGTTTAACGTGAAAGTCGGTCCGCGACTCACTTCGCTCCCCTCTCCCGCGTGCGGGAGAGGGGTTGGGGGTGAGGGAGAACGGGCATGACTTTCATTTTTTGGGGCGCCTTTCAAAGTCATGCCCGTTAGGGCACTTCTATAAATCCAAGAAACCTCCGTTCGGGCTGAGCCCTTCGACCAGCTCAGGACAGGCCAAGCTCAGGGCGAACGGGTAGTTATAGAAGCGCCCTTCAGTCTGGCGCGCCCAGCGCCAGCGCGCGTTGCCGGCTGGCTTGGAGCTCCATCGGGTCGTCGGCTTGCCGCGTCGGCCAGCCCTGCAGGTGGCGCTCGCACAGGTCGGTCAGCGCGCGCAGCCAGTCCGGGCTGTCGTTGAGGCAGTCGATGTAGTGGAATTGCTCGCCGCCGGCTTGTAGGAAAGTGGCACGTGCTTCCAGTTTGATTTCTTCCAGCGTTTCCAGGCAATCGCAGATGAAGCCGGGGCAGACCAGATCGACTTTTTTAACGCCGCGCTGCGCCAGCGCAACCAACGTCGGTTCGGTATAGGGTTGCAGCCACTCGGCGCGGCCAAAGCGGGACTGAAACGTGACTTGATAGCGATCGGGCGGCAGGCCGAGTTTTTCCGCCAGCAGCCGCGCCGTTTTCAGGCATTCGCAGTGGTAGGGGTCGCCCAGCTCCAGCGTGCGCCGGGGCACGCCGTGAAAGCTCATCAGCAGCAACTCGCCCGGGCCGTGCTGCAGCCAGTGCGCGCGCACCTTTTTTGCCAGCGCGGCGATGTAGCCCGGGTCGTCGTGGTAGCGGTTGATGAAGCGCAGCTCAGGCAGGTGCCTGATTTGCAGGCCCCAGCGCGCCACAGCGTCGAACACGCTGGCGCTGGTGCTGCCGCTGTATTGCGGGTAGGCCGGCACGATCAGCACGCGCGTGACGCCCTGTGCCTTGAGTTCATCGAGCACGCTGGCAATCGACGGCTGGCCGTAGCGCATGGCGTAGCGCACCTGCACTTGATGGCCGCGCTCGCCCAAATAGCCGTGCAGCAGTGTGGCCTGCGTCTGGCTCCAGACTTTCAGTGGCGAGCCCTGCGGGCCCCAGATGCGGGCGTATTTGGCGGCCGACTTGGCGGGCCGAAAGGGCAAGATGATGCCGTGCAGGATCGGCCACCAGAGCAGGCGCGGGATTTCGACCACGCGCGGGTCGCTCAAAAATTCGGCCAGGTAGCGCCGCAGCGCCGCGGCGCTGGGCGCCTCGGGTGTGCCCAGGTTGCACAGCAGAACGGCGCAGCGCGGCGCGCGGCCGTGCACGAAAGGGGGTTCGGGTTGGGTGGCCATGCGGTATTCTCGCCCAGACTCAAACTCCCGCTGGCACCCAGCGCTTGCACCCGTTTGCACCTGTTTGCACCCCATGAGCCTGACCATCTACGGCATAGCCGCTTCGCGCGCGGTGCGTCCCTTGTGGGCCGCCACCGAACTCGGATTGAATTTCCGCCACGTCAACCAGACTTACCAGGGCGGGGCCACGCGCAGCCCCGAGTTTCTGGCCCTGAACCCGAACGGCCAGATTCCGGTGCTGGTCGACGAGCGGCCGGCGCAGCAAGGCGGCGTGGTGCTGCTGTGGGAGAGCATGGCGTGTGCGCTCTACCTGGCGCGCCACCACGGCCAGCCCGACGGCTGCAGCATCACGCCGGCCACGGTGGGTGAGGACGCGCAGGCGTTGCGCTGGAGCTTCTGGGCCGTCACGCAAGCCGAGGCCGACGCCCTTTGCGTGCTGATGCACCGCATGGTGCTGGCGCCCGAGCAGCGCAGGCCCGAGTGGGCGCAGGCCGCCGAGCGCCGCCTGGCGCAGCCGTTGCGCGTGCTCGAACAGCAGTTGCAGCGCCAGCACGAGGCCGGTCAGCCCTACCTGGCAGCCGCACGCTTTACCGTGGCCGACTTGTGCGTCGCCAGCGTGCTCAACTGGGCGCGGCCGGCGCGAGAACTGATGGCGGCACACCCGCTCACGCTGGATTGGATTTTGCGCTGCATCGAGCGCCCGGCGCACCTGGCGGTCAAGGCCTTGGGGCGTTCGGCGCCGGCGTGAAAGGCGCGGCCGCCGCCGCGTCTTGGCAGGCCAGCGCGGCCGCCGCCAGCCCGCTGCGCACCGCGCCTTCGAGCGTGGCCGGGTAGGGGCCGGCCACGTAGTCACCGGCTGCCCACAGACCGGGGGCAATCGACGGCCCGGGCCGCTGCAAGCCGGGGGTGCAGGCAAAGCAGGCGCGTTTTTCCAGCACGGTCTGAATCGGCAGCAGGCGCGCCAAGCCCAATTGCCGCGCGCCCTGGCGCAGCACACGCGCTTGCAACTCGTCGCGCTCGCCCGCGCTGGCACTGACGACGAAGGCCAGCACGCCTTGAGCGGCGTGCTCGTGCGGGGCCAGTTGGCCGCGGTCGAACACGAACTGCGCCGGGGCCGTGTGGGCATCGGGATCGGCGCGCAAGGCCAGCATGGGCTGCGCCAGCCGCGCCTGCGGCGCCCAGGCGTAGACCGTGCCGATGGCGGTGTGCTGCAGCGCAGCGCAGGCATCGGCCCAGGTGCGCAAGGCCTGCGCCCAGGGCGCGTCGGCGTCGGCCTGCGCGGCGGCCTGTTGCAGCGCCACGGCGGCCGGGCGGGCGGCGCTGGCCCAGATCACGCGCTCGAAGTCTTGCTGCCAGCCAGCGCCGTGCAGCCGCCAGCCGCCGGCGTGCGCTTGCAGGCCGAGCACGCGCGTGCCCAGGCGCAGCCGCACCTGACTGCCATGGTGAGTCTGCAGCCAGTGCGCCGCCGCGGCGGGAAACAACTGGCTCAGGTCGGTGCGCGGCAGCAGCAGGCTGGAGGCGGCCCAGCCGCCAAAGCCCGGGCCCAGCAGGGTGTCGCGCAGCACACGCAAAAACACCTGGGCGCTGGCGTGGGCGGCGCCCAGGTTGAGTGCCGACACGCACAGCGGCTCGATCAGCTCGTCTTGCACCCGACGCGGCAGTTGGGCGCACAGCGCCGCCACGCTCAGCGAGGCCGGGCAGTCAAAGCCGGCGCGCTGCCAGCCGGCGCCGGCGCGCAGCAGCGCCAGCCGCTCGCGCCAGGTCCAGCCGCGCGCGCTGGCGATGGCGGCCAGCGCGCCCGCTGCCGCACCCCAGCGCGCCGCCCAGGCCGGGGTTTGCAGCCCGCTGCCGTCCGGGTAGGGCAGCGCCAGCGGCAGCCCGAGCAGCGCAGCAGCCGGCGCCACGCCCACGCGCTGCAGCAGCGCCAGCGTTTCGGTGTAGGCGCCAAGCAAAATGTGTTGTCCGTTGTCCAGCGTCAGCGTCAGGCCGTCGGGGCGCTGCGCGCTCAGCGCCCGCGCGCGCCCGCCCAGGTGGCGGCTGGACTCAAACAGCGTCAGCTCGGCGCCGCTGCGCGCGGCCGCCACGGCAGCCGCCAGGCCGGCCCAGCCGGCGCCGACGATCGCCAGTTTGCCGCTCACAAGCGGCCCAGGGCCTGCACCTTCCAGGCCAGCCAGAACTTGCGCAGCGGCGTCAGGCCGACGCGCCGACTCAGCACCAGCAGCGGATCGCAGGCAATTTCCTGCAGCAAGGTGCGGTAGATGCTGGCCATCATCAGGCCCGGTTTCTGGGCCCGGCGGTCGGCCGGCGGCAGCAAGCTCAGGGCTTGCTGGTACGTGTCGAGCGCGCGCTGACATTGAAACTGCATCAGCGCGCCAAAGCGGCGCTGAAAATCGGCCGCGTCCGCGCCGCTGGCGCTGCCGCGCGCAAGCAGTTCGTGCGTGCGCACGTCAAAACCTTGCAATTCGCTCAGCGGCAGGTAAATGCGTCCGCGCGTGGCGTCCTCGCCGACGTCGCGAATGATGTTGGTGAGCTGAAAGGCCAGCCCGAGCCGGTGCGCGTAGGCCGTGGTCTGTGCCTGCGTCTGGCCGAAAATGCGCGCCGCCACCTCGCCCACCACGCCGGCCACCAACTGGCAGTAGCGCTGCAGTTGGGCAAAGTCCAGGTAGCGGTTTTGCTCCAGGTCCATCTGGCAGCCGTCTATCACGGCCAGCAGGTGGCGGGCCTCGATGCCGTAGGTGCCGCAGTGCGGCAGCAGCGCGCGCAGCGCCGGGTGCTGCGGCGCGCCGGCAAAGGCCTGCGCTACCTCGCGCCGCCACCAGGCCAGCCGGGTCTGCGCCAGCGCCGGGTCGCCGACTTCGTCGACCACGTCGTCGACCTCGCGGCAAAAGGCATAAAAGGCCGTGATCGCCGCGCGCCGATCGGCGGGCAGAAAGAGAAAGGCGTAGTAAAAGCTGCTGCCCGAGGCGGCGGCTTTTTGCTGGGCGTAGTCTTGCGCTGTCATGGGGTCGGGTGGCCCAAGTGTAAACAGGCGCGCGCCGGCGCTGGTGCCGGCGCGCTCAGCCTCTCAGTCGGGCCGGGTCTTTTTGTCCGGCGCGTTCAAGCGGCAGTGCCAGCGGTCCGCCCGCGTGAGCGTGCCTTGCTGCTCGAGCAGGCGCAGGCCGCGCGAGACCGATTCACGGCTGCTGCCCAGCAGGGCGGCCAGCGCTTGCTGGCTGGGCAGCCGGATCATCGGGTGGCCTTGCTCGAGCGCCATCAGTTGCAGGCTGAGCAAGAGTTGTTCGGTCACGGTCTTGCTGTGCATCACATGGGCCCAGTCGGCCAGATGCCCGTGCGCGGCGGCCATGTTTTCGTGCACAAGACGGAGCAAGGCCGGGTCGAGCCGGCCCAACCGGTACAGGTCGGCGACCCGGATTTCGCACAGCCGCCCACTCGAGAGCGCCCGCACGCCAAGCGGGTTGCGCTGCCCCAGCAGGCCGTAGGTTCCCAGCAAATGGCCCTGGCTGAACAGGGCCACCGGCCGTTCGCTGCCGTCGCTGCCGCGTCGCGTGGCCTGCAGCGTGCCCAGCTTGACGCTGCCGAGCAGCGCCGCCACCTCGCCTTGCTGCTGCAAGATGTCGTGCTTTTGAAACGAGCGTTCACGAATCGCCGCCGCCAGCGGCTCGGGGCAGGCCGCGTTGACGCTGGATATCGGGCAGCGCGTGCGCGCGGCGCAAAACTGGCAGCGCTCCAATGGGCTGCTGGCTCGCGGGGCTAAGGCGGGGGGCTGCGCAGGCGCCATCGGTGAGCATGAAGTCGGGATGCGACAGTAGCCTTTGGCAAGGCCGGTGAGCGCGCTCTTGGCGCGGCATTTTGTAAGTTATGTGACCCCGGCATTTTCATGAGCCCGAATTAAGCCGCTGCAGGTCGGGCGTGGCGGTCGGCTGCCGAGCGAAAAATGTCGTATGCGTCACATTGAACGCAAATATCGCTCGCGTTCGGCGCTAGATCTGTCGATCAGTGAAACCACAGACTGAAAAATGTCATGCTTTGATCCGATTCGACAACATTGAACTTGACGGGATGGACACTGCACATGGCGCATGAATTCGATACATCGGCTTTGCCGAGTGGGTTGGCCGCGCTCAAGGCGATTGCCGAGCACAGCGGCAATATGGTGGTGCTGACCGATCGCCAGCGCCGCATCGTCTGGGTCAATCAGGCCTACACGCGCGGCACCGGCTGGACGCTGGCCGACTGCGCAGGCAAGCGTGCGGCTGAGTTTTTGCACGGGCCGCTGACCGACAAGCTGGAAGCCGCGCGGTTGAGCGGCCGCTTGATGCGGGGCGAGTCGATCAGTAATTTCGAGCTGACCAACTACAAAAAATCGGGTGAACCGTTCACCGTATCGATCAACATCGATCCGGTGCGCGAGCGCACGGGCGAAGTTCAGTGCTACATCTCGATTCAGTCAGACGTCAGCCAGCGGCGTCAGTCGGAGCTGGAACTGGCGCAACTGCGCCAGCGGCTCGAGCAGGCCCAGCGTCTGGCTGGAATCGGGCGCATCGAGCCCCAAATGCGCAGCGACCAGACGCGCTGGTCGAGCCAGGTCTTTCGTCTGCTGGGGCAGGTGCCGGACGAGGAGCCGCGCAGTTTTTCAGACTTCATGCGCCACGTGCATCCCGACGATCTGCCCGCGCTGGAGCGCAGCGTGCAGGCTGCGCTTGAGACGGGTGACGAAGTCGACGTCGAGTTTCGCGTGCTGGACGCAGCGAAACAGTGTCGCTGGGTGCGCTGCCGCGGCGTGCCGCACGCCGAAGCCGCCCGCTACACGCTGCCCCGCTCCTGGATGATTCAGGACATCAGCAGCTACCGGCAGCGCATGCAAGACGAGAGCCAGCGCAGTGAGGAGCTGGAGCGGACGGTGCAGGCGCGCACGCACCAGTTGCAAGAGTCGAACCGGGCGCTGGAGGCGTTTTCCTATTCGCTGGCGCACGATTTGCGTTCGCCCTTGCGCCACATGACCAGCTTTGCCGAACTGCTCAAGGAAGGCCTGGGCCCGGCGGCCGGGCCCGACTGCCAGTTGTATTGCGACAAGATCGTGCAGGCGGCGGCCAGGATGCACAGCCTGGTCGATGGCATGCTCTCGTTTGCCCGGCTCGGCAACGCCGGCATGCATGTGAGGACGGTGGACGTGAACGCCGTCGTGCGTGAGGTGGTGCAGGAGTTGAAGCGCGACTTTGGCTGGCGTCCGGTTGTCTGGCGCATCGCGCCTGATCTGCCGCTGGTCAGCGCCGACCCGGTGCTGTTGCGCGAGGTCTGGGTCAACCTGCTCAACAACGCGCTCAAGTATTCGGCGCAGCGCGAGCGCAGCGAGGTCGAGGTGGGCTGGCGGGCCAGTGCGGGCGGCTGTGAGTTTTGGGTGCGCGACAACGGCGTGGGCTTCAACCCGGACCATGCCGGCAAGCTGTTTGGCATGTTCCAGCGGCTGCACCGGGAGCTGCACTTCGAAGGAACGGGCATCGGTCTGGCGCTGGTGCGCCGCATCGTCGAGGGCCACGGCGGGCGCGTCTGGGCCAGCTCACAAACCGGCCAGGGGGCCTGCTTTTATGTTTTTCTGCCGCAGCGGGATGCATATGCGCCTGTCTTGTCCTTGGCTGGCGAAGCCGAAGGGCGCGCGACGAGCGCGGACTGAGGCAAACTGGACCGAGAACCGATGAGAAACAAGCAAGCTGGCACCGAGCGTGAGCGCGAATTCGGTGCCGACCAGACCCTGATGTCGGCCACCGACCTCGAGAGTCGAATCACCTACGCCAATGCCGCGTTCGTCTCGATTAGCGGCTATTCGATCCAAGAGCTGCTCGGCCAACCACATAAGCTGGTGCGCCACCCCGACATGCCGGCGGCTGCTTTTGCCGACATGTGGGCCACACTCAAGGCCGGCTTGAGCTGGACCGGATTGGTTAAAAACCGCTGCAAGAACGGTGACTTCTACTGGGTGCGCGCCAACGTGTCGCCGATGGTCAGAGACGGCCGTTTGGTGGGCTGCATTTCGGTGCGCACCAAGCCGCAAAATTTTGGCGCTCAACGCTGCGGTGGAAGCCGCGCGCGCCGGCGAGCAGGGCCGTGGCTTTGCGGTGGTGGCCAGCGAAGTGCGCAACCTGGCGCTGCGCAGCGCGAACGCGGCCAATGAAATCAAGACCTTGATTGGCGAGAGTGTGGACAGCGTGCAAGCCGGTGCAGACTTGGTGGGGCAAAGCCGCTCGGCCATGGACCAGATCGTGCGACAGATTCGGCACGTAGATGACATGCTCGACGCCATCAGCGCTTCGGCGCAGGAGCAGGCACACGGGGTTTGCGAGGTCAACCTAGCCGTTGGTGAGCTCGACCGCGTGACGCAACAAAATGCGGCATTGGTCGAGCAGACGTCGGCGGCGGCCAACTCCTTGCGAGCACAAGCTGAGCTGCTCAACCGGGCGGTGCGGGTGTTTGTGTAGTCCGCCAGAGACAATTGGAATCTGACCCCGGTTATCCCCGCAGCGCGCGCCAGAGCAGGCGCGGCAGATCGCGGCGGCCCAGGGTCGGGCGGCTTTGCCAACTGCGGTGCTCCAGGGCGGCGAGGCGTTCGATGATGCGCAGCCCCCCCTGCACCACCAGGCGCAGCTCCCAGCCGGCGCGGCCAGGGACGCGGCGCGCCAGCGGCGCGCCTTGGAGCAGCAGGTCGCGGGCATGGGCGCACAGCTCAGCCACCAGCGTTTGCTGCGCCAGGGCGTCGCAAGGCCGCGAGACGCTGTTGTCAGCGAGAAAATCTTCCATCCGCAGGCCGTGGCCTTGCAGCGCGTCGCTGGGCAGGTAGCAGCGCCCGCGCGGCAGGTCCAGACTGAGGTCTTGCCAGAAATTGATGAGTTGCAAGGCGCTGCAGATCTGGTCGCTTTGCTGCAGCGACAGCGCGTCTTGCACGCCGTACAGGTGCAGCAGCAGCCGGCCGACCGGGTTGGCTGAGAGGCGGCAGTAGTCGAGCAGCTCGGCCATGCTGGCGTAACGCTGGCCGCTGGCGCTGCGGCGCACGTCTTGCTCGAACGCACTCAGCAGGTCATGCAGCAAAGCGGTCGGCAAAGCGTACTCCCGGATCGCCCGATCCAGAGAACTATTGCTTCCTTCGTTGAGCATCTGGCGGCAGGCAGCGAGACGGGTCAGGCGTTCGGACGCGCTGGCCTGGCCTTCGTCGGCGATGTCGTCCGCCGTGCGGGCAAAGCGGTAAATGGCCAGCACCGCCGGACGCAGCCGCCGCGGGCACAAGAAAGAGGCGACGGGGAAGTTTTCGTAATGGCTCACGCCGGCCGTGAAGGCCGCCAGCGGCGGCGTGGATGGCTGGTGGAGCGGGGCATCGGTGCTTGAATCGGACATGAGGGCGCGCTGCCCAGCGGGCGGCGGTGTTGGGTGGGAGTTCGGCGTCTTGACCCGATTGTCCTTGCCTGGCCTTGCTGGCGGGACTGATTGCCGCGCTGCCCTGGCTGGTTTTGCACAGCGCCTGCTTGTGCAGTTCCTATCCGACCGTATCCGGCCAGGGTTGGCAGTGCAGCAGATACAATGAAAGGTTGAAAAAAAGTGCAAAACGAATGGCCTGTCCGGTTCTGGGCGGGGTGTTTGGGTGCTGTGTAGGCGCGCGGGTGGCGAAATCGGTAGACGCACCAGGTTTAGGTCCTGACGGTGGCAACACTGTGGGGGTTCGAGTCCCCCCCCGCGCACCAACTTGCTGAAGAACCCTTATTGCAGGTCTGCCAGAGCGGCTGGCGGGCTTGCTTTTTTTTGGAGAAAACCATGACCGTGCATGTTGAAACCCTGGAAAAGCTCGAGCGCAAGATCACTTTCACGCTGCCCACCGCTGTGATCGATGGTGAGGTTGCCAGCCGCTTGCGGCGTCTGGCGCGCGAGGTCAAGCTGGACGGCTTTCGTCCTGGCAAGGTGCCGGTGAACGTGATCGCGCAGCGCTACGGGTATTCGGTGCAGTACGAGGTGCTCAACGACAAGGTCAGCGCCGCCTTTGCCGACGCCGCCCAGCAAGCCCAGTTGCGTGTGGCCGGCGCGCCCAAGATCACCGAAAATGCAGCCGCCCCCGAAGGACAACTGGCCTTTGATGCGGTGTTCGAGGTCTATCCCGAGGTCAAACTCGGTGCGCTTGCCGACCTGACGGTGGAGAAAGTGGTGGTGGAGGTGGGCGAGGCCGCGATCGATCGCACGCTGGATATATTGCGCAAGCAGCGCCGCACCTTTGCCCAGCGCGAGCCGGCTCAGGTGGCGCAGGACGGCGACCGCGTCAGCATCGACTTTGAGGGCAAGGTCGACGGCGAGTCGTTCGAGGGCGGCAAGGCCGATGCGTTTGAGTTCATCGTCGGCGACGGCCAGATGCTCAAAGAGTTTGAAGACGCGGTGCGCGGCATGAAGGTCGGCGAGTCCAAGACGTTCCCGCTCGCGTTCCCGGCCGACTACCACGGCAAAGAGGTGGCGGGCAAGTCGGCTGACTTCATGGTCACGCTCAACAAGATCGAAGCCGCCGAGCTGCCGGCGGTGGACGAGGCGCTGGCCCGGGCGCTCGGTATTGCCGAGGGCACGGTCGAGGCCATGCGCACCGACGTGCGCAAGAATCTGGAGCGCGAAGTCAAGCGCCGCGTGCAGGCGCGCAACAAGCAAGCTGCGCTGGACGCGCTGTCGGCCCAGGCCGAGCTCGATCTGCCCCAATCGGCGGTGCAGGCCGAGCTGGACCGCTTGGTCGAGGCGGCCCGTGCCGACCTCAAGCAGCGCGGCGTTCCCGATGCCGAGAAGGCGCCGATTCCACGCGAGATGTTTCTTCCCCAGGCCGAGCGCCGCGTGCGCCTGGGCCTGGTGGTGGCTGAACTGATGCGCGCGCACGACCTGCGTGCCCGACCCGAGCAGGTCCGGGCGCACGTCCAGGAATTGGCGGCTTCGTATGAGAAGCCGGCCGAAGTGCTGCGCTGGTACACCAGCGACAAGGCCCGCATGGCCGAGGTCGAAGGCGTCGTGATGGAAAACAACGTCACCGACCTCATCTTGTCGCAGGCCCGGGTGACTGAGAAGGTGCAGAGCTTTGACGAATTGATGGGCTCGTCCTGATCCTCAGCCGGTTTTTCACCCCCTGACGCAGGCCCTGTGTATTGGGCTGGCTGGCGGATGGCGGCAGCGGGGTCAAGTCGGCAGGGTTAAAGTAGCGGGCGCGGCCATGGTTTGGCCGCAACACACGGAGAAAAAGGCATGAGCGCAATGGACATTCAAGGCCTGGGCATGGTGCCCATGGTGATCGAGCAGTCGGGCCGGGGCGAGCGCGCCTACGACATCTATTCGCGCCTGCTCAAAGAGCGCGTGATTTTTCTGGTTGGCCCGGTCAATGACCAGTCGGCCAATCTGGTGGTGGCGCAGTTGCTGTTTCTGGAGAGCGAAAACCCCGACAAGGACATTTCGTTCTACATCAATTCGCCGGGCGGCTCAGTCAGCGCCGGTATGGCGATTTTTGACACCATGAATTTCATCAAGTCCGACGTCTCGACGCTGTGCATAGGCATGGCCGCCAGCATGGGTGCTTTCCTGTTGGCCGCCGGTGCCAAGGGCAAGCGCTATTCGCTGCCGAATTCCAAGGTCATGATTCATCAGCCGCTGGGTGGCACCCAGGGCCAGGCGACCGAAATCGAGATCCACGCGCGCGAAATCCTCAAAACCCGCGAACAGCTCAACAAGATTTTGGCCGATCGCACCGGCCAGCCGCTGGAGAAGATCGAGCGCGACACCGAACGCGACTACTACCTGTCGGCGCACGAGTCGGCCCAGTACGGCCTGATCGACAAGGTGATCGACAAGCGTCCCGGCCAGTCCTGATCTCCTTCGGTCGCCGCGCCCACGCCCTTGCGGCTTGGATTACCATTGTTACCACCCACATTCACCGCCCAACCCGACCCTGCTCATGGCCGATAAAAAAGTCGCCTCCGGTGAAAAAACGCTCTACTGCTCGTTTTGTGGCAAGAGCCAGCACGAGGTCAAGAAACTGATCGCCGGCCCTTCGGTGTTCATTTGTGACGAGTGCATTGCATTGTGCAACGACATCGTGCGCGACGAATTGCCCAGCCAGGCCGCAGGCAAGGCTTTGGGCGACGATGTGCCCACGCCGTCAGCTCTCAAGTCCAACCTGGACGGCTACGTGATCGGCCAGTCGGCGGCCAAGCGCGCGCTCGCGGTGGCGGTCTACAACCACTACAAGCGGCTGCGCCACAAACGCACGGCGCGCAAGGATGAGGTCGAACTGACCAAGAGCAACATTTTGCTGATCGGCCCAACCGGCTCGGGTAAGACCTTGCTGGCCCAGACCATGGCGCGCATGCTCAACGTGCCCTTCGTCATGGCTGACGCCACCACGCTGACCGAGGCCGGCTACGTGGGCGAAGACGTGGAAAACATCATCTCCAAGCTGCTGCAGAGCTGCAGCTATGACGTCGAGCGGGCACAGCAAGGCATCGTCTACATCGACGAGATCGACAAAATCACCCGCAAGTCGGACAACCCATCGATCACGCGCGACGTCTCGGGCGAGGGCGTGCAGCAAGCGCTGCTCAAGCTGATCGAAGGCACCATGGCGTCGGTGCCGCCGCAGGGCGGGCGCAAGCACCCGAATCAGGATTTTCTGCAGGTCGACACCACCAACATCTTGTTCATTTGCGGCGGCGCCTTCGCCGGTCTGGAAAAAATCGTAGAAAATCGGACCGAAGCCTGCGGCATGGGCTTTGGCGCGCAGGTCAAGAGCAAGCAGCAGCGCAGCCTGAGCGAGACTTTCAAGGAAATAGAGCCTGAAGACCTGATCAAGTACGGACTAATCCCCGAGTTGGTCGGCCGCCTGCCCGTGGTCGCCGCGCTGGCCGAGCTCAGCGAGGAGGCTCTGGTCGAAATCCTGACCGAACCCAAAAATGCCGTGGTCAAGCAGTTTTCTCAGTTGCTGTCGATGGAGGGCGCTGAATTGGAAGTTCGTCCGGCGGCCCTGAAGGCGATTGCGCGCAAGGCGCTGGCGCGAAAAACCGGTGCGCGCGGTCTGCGCTCTATCCTGGAAAATGCGCTGATCGACACCATGTTCGATTTGCCTGGCCTGAACAACGTCGAAAAGGTGGTGGTGGAAGAGTCAACCATAGTGGAGAACAAACCGCCCTTGCTGGTCTACCGCGAGGCGGCCAAGCAGGCCTGAGTCGCTGCCGGCGTACACCGGCGCCGGCGTTTAATTTGTCTGCGGGGCAGCTTGATTGCGTCGGCGTCAGCCCCACCTGCCCATTTTGTCGAGGTTGATATGTCAGAACAAACCCCTTTGCCCAGCACGCCGGTCGAGCTGCCCCTGCTGCCTTTGCGCGACGTGGTGGTGTTCCCGCACATGGTGATCCCGCTGTTCGTCGGGCGCCCCAAGAGCATCAAGGCGCTGGAAGCGGCGATGGAGGCCGAGCGGCGCATCATGCTGGTGGCACAAAAGGCCGCCGCCAAGGATGAGCCGTCCACTGCCGATATGTTCGAGATGGGCTGTGTGGCGAGCATCTTGCAAATGCTCAAGCTGCCTGATGGCACCGTCAAGGTGCTGGTCGAAGGCGTGCAGCGTGCCAAGGTGCAGACCATCACCGAAGGCCAGACGCACTTTGTCGCCCACGTCACGCCGGTCGATCCGCAGCTCGAGCACGCCCAGGCGTCGGCCACTGAACTGGAGGCGTTGCGGCGCGCGGTAATGCAGCAGTTCGACCTGTATGTCAAGCTGAACAAGAAAATTCCGTCCGAGATTCTGACTTCGATCTCCAGCATCGACGACCCCGGTCGGCTGGCCGACACCATTGCCGCGCACCTGCCGCTCAAGCTGGAGTCCAAGCAACTGGTGCTCGATCTGGACCCGATCAACAAGCGGCTGGAAAACCTGTTCGAGCAGCTCGAGCGCGAGGTCGACATTCTCAACGTCGACAAGAAAATCCGCGGTCGCGTCAAGCGTCAGATGGAGAAGAACCAGCGCGACTTCTACCTCAACGAGCAGGTCAAGGCGATCCAGAAAGAACTGGGCGAGGGCGAAGAAGGCGCCGACGTCGACGAGATCGAGAAGAAAATAAAGGCCGCCAAAATGCCGGTCGAGGCGCGCAAAAAAGCCGAGGGCGAGTTGAAAAAGCTCAAGCTGATGTCGCCCATGTCGGCCGAGGCGACGGTGGTGCGCAACTACATCGACGCGCTGGTGGCCTTGCCCTGGAGCAAGAAAACCAAGATCAAGCACGACCTGGCGTTTGCCGAGCGCGTGCTCAACGAAGATCACTACGGCCTGGAGAAAGTCAAGGACCGGATTCTGGAATACCTTGCGGTGCAGCAGCGCGTCGACAAGGTCAAGGCGCCCATTCTGTGCCTGGTCGGTCCGCCCGGTGTGGGCAAAACCTCGCTCGGCCAGTCGGTCGCCAAGGCCACCGGTCGCAAGTACGTGCGCATGGCGCTGGGCGGCATGCGCGACGAGGCCGAAATTCGCGGCCACCGCCGCACCTACATCGGCGCCATGCCGGGCAAGGTGCTGCAAAGCCTGGGCAAGATCGGCACCCGCAACCCGCTGTTCTTGCTCGATGAGATCGACAAGCTGGGTACCGATTTTCGCGGCGATCCCTCCAGTGCGCTGCTCGAGGTGCTGGATCCGGAGCAGAACCACACTTTTGCCGATCATTACGTCGAGGTCGATTTCGATTTGTCCGACGTCATGTTCGTCGCCACCTCGAACTCACTGAACATTCCGCCGGCCTTGCTCGATCGCATGGAGGTGATTCGACTCTCGGGTTATACCGAGGACGAAAAAGTCAATATTGCCTCGCGTTATTTGCTGCCCAAGCAGTTGAAGAACAATGGCATTCGCGCCGGTGAGCTTGAGCTGCGCGAAGAGGCGGTGCGCGACATCGTGCGCTACTACACGCGCGAAGCGGGGGTGCGCTCGCTCGAGCGCGAGTTGTCGAAAATCTGCCGCAAGGTCGTCAAGGGCCTGCTGCTCAAGAAGTACCAGCCCACGGTGGTGGTCGATGCGGACAATCTGAACGACTTTTTGGGCGTGCGCAAGTTCAGCTACGGCCTGGCCGAACTGCAAAATCAGGTCGGTCAGGTGATGGGTCTGGCCTGGACCGAAGTGGGCGGCGATCTGCTGACGATAGAGGTTGCGATCATGCCGGGCAAAGGCGTCATCACCCGCACCGGCTTGTTGGGCGACGTGATGAAAGAGTCGGTCGAGGCGGCTCGCACCGTGGTGCGCAGCCGGGCACGCCTGCTGGGTATCAAGGACGAACAGTTCGAAAAGCGCGACATCCACATTCACGTACCCGACGGCGCCACACCCAAGGACGGGCCCAGCGCCGGTGCGGCCATGGCCACGGCGCTGGTGTCTGCCCTGACCGGAATCCCGGTGCGGGCTGACGTGGCGATGACGGGTGAAATCACGCTGCGCGGCGAAGTCACGGCGATCGGCGGTTTGAAGGAGAAGCTGCTGGCGGCTTTGCGCGGCGGCATCAAGACCGTCATCATCCCGCAAGAAAACGTCAAGGACTTGGCCGAAATCCCAGACAACGTCAAACAGGGGCTGGAGATCGTGCCGGTCAAGTGGATCGACAAGGTGCTGGCGATCGCGCTGGAGCGCGCACCGCGTGCCTTGACCGATGAAGAGTTGGCAGCGCAAGCGCTCGCAGCAGCCGTGGTCACGCCGCCCGCGCCGGTGTCGGATGCGCTCAAGCACTGAAGCTGAAAACGGCTTGGTTTTTCTGGTGCGTGTTCTTTTTTTTGGGTTAGAATGCAAGGCTTCTGACAAAAGCCAGAAACATCGCCAGAAACATGCGGGAATAGCTCAGTTGGTAGAGCGCAACCTTGCCAAGGTTGAGGTCGCGAGTTCGAGTCTCGTTTCCCGCTCCAGCATTCAAAGGGAAGTCCGACTTCCCTTTTTTGTCGATTTTTGTCGATGTCAGGGCGGTTGATTTTCAGCCGCCTTGCACGGGGCGCGATAGCAAAGCGGTTATGCAACGGATTGCAAATCCGTCTAGCCCGGTTCGACTCCGGGTCGCGCCTCCAGTTGCCAGGTGGTGGCAAAAAATGCGGGAATAGCTCAGTTGGTAGAGCGCAACCTTGCCAAGGTTGAGGTCGCGAGTTCGAGTCTCGTTTCCCGCTCCAGTTTCTGCATTCTGACTGGGTGAATCGGCTGACCTTGCTGCGTTCGCTCTGAAGGCCGACTGTGGCTCGACCTGAGACAATCCCCACTGGGCCTCGATGGTGAAATAGGTAGACACAGCGGACAAAAAATCTGTTTTGTCAAGTCTTTTTTGCTCATGCCGCCAGGGAAAAAAATCAGCAGTGACAATGGGTTGCGAGCATCAAAGGTGTAGCTTTGTGATTCGCCGTTATGGCCAGGAGCCAAGCAGGAGCCAAGCCGGAGCCAACAGAAAGTGGTGTAGGCTCCAAAGCATCATGTAATGCCCGAGTGGTGAAATCGGTAGACACAAGGGACTTAAACAATTTGAGCCTTCGGGGGGAAACGCCCGAAGTGAAGCCCGTCAAAGTCGGCGAAAGCCCTGGATGCTCCGGCATCCGAGCCAACGCCGAGCCAAGCCCAAGCCTGATAGATGGGAAGGTGTAGAGAGCAGACGGCGGGCACCTACGGCCCAAGGCTATGGTGAAGGCGTGCTCCAGACCACGAACAGCGCATGCGCTGGCGGCGAAAGCCGAAGGGGTAAGAAAATCCCTCGACCTCGCGGTCGTGCCGGTTCGATTCCGGCCTCGGGCACCAATTCAAGCCGCTTCCTTGCGGGAGCGGCTTTTTATTTTGGTGCGCCCGGCGCGGGCGCACATCTGCGGGTGCAAGTCCCGCTGGCATTCACCGTGTGTCGAGTTCCGTGCGATTGCGTCCCTCGTCGCAGCCGGCCGCTCGTGGGCGCAGCGGCGGGCCAAAGCGCTGCGAACGGCCGCTTAATCCAGCCCCAGTTGTTGCGTCCAGTAGCGCAGCTTGGCCAGCGTCCAGCCCATTTCACGGGCGCTGCGCGACTGGTTCCAGCGGTTGCGCTTGAGCAGTTGTTCGAGCTGTTCGCGGTCAGGCGCGCCGGCTTCCATGCTGGGCAGTTGAATCGACTCAGCCTCGAGCGTGGGGCCGGGGTAGAGGGTCATGGCTCGTTCCAGAATGTTTTCCAGCTCGCGGACATTCCCGGGGAATTCGTAGCGCCCGAGCAATTGGAGTGCCGCTGGGGTGATGCAGGGGGCGGCGGCTTCGCCGTTGCGTTGTGCCAGGCGCTCGAGCAGGGCGCGCACGAGTTCGGCAAGGTCATTGCGCCGCTCGCGCAGGGGCGCAATGCGGAGTTCGATCACGTATTCTGATTCGATCAGCGTCTGCGGTATGGCGCCGCAGTTGACGGCCACGAATGGGCCATCGGCCCGGTGGCTGCAGGCGTGCAGGGAGCGCGCCACAAGCTCCTTGCCCGTGCCTGATTCGCCCAGCACCAGTTCCAGGCCCAGGCCGTCGGGCAGGCGCATGTCGGTGATGAGCAGGTCGTACGCTTGCTGCGCCAGGTAGTGCCGCGCCTGGGCCAGATCGGCGGCCGCATCCACCTGGTAACCGACCTTGAGCAGAGTCAGCTCATAAAGCGTACGAAGGTCGGGCTCATCGTCAACAACCAGCAGGCGATGGGGTTGGGGCATCGGCCGAGTTTAAAACAGGATCAGGACGTCAAACTGCGTCGTCCATCATGAAGCCCCCATCGTTTTGCGCTGCAAGCCCGCGTTGCGTGCCATGCAAGACAGCTCGTGGGATCGCCTTTGTTGCAGCAAGCATGACTCCAGGTCTGCTATTGATCCGGCCCGGTGAAGTATCAACCGTTCGCCCTGAGCTTGGCCTGTCCTGAGCTGGTCGAAGGGTCGAAGGGCTTCCTTCGACAAGCTCAGGACAGTCGGAAATACAAGCTCAGCCCGAACGGAACTCAAGATTTCACCGGGCCGGAGCAATAGGAGTCAAGCGAAAGAGAGCTGTGCGGTTTGCCGCGCGCACCGGCATATGATCTAAGGTGTTGGCTCAGCGGAAAACCTGCTACAGCAAGCTGCATCCAAGCTCGGCGTTACCCCGGTGCGGACTTCATGCTCTGGCTTAAAATCTCCCGTTTCCCCGCCTAAGGGCGCACCGGTTCGAGGCAGCAGCATCGATCGCTGATTTTTTCCGACTTCACCGCTTCAGTGAGCTCTCATGACTCGAGATAACGCGCCTTTTGAAATTCATGTGCATGGCGATGTGAGCCTGCGCCAAGACGTGGTGTTCAGCCAGATTCAGGATGCACTCAAGCCCTTGTGGCAGTACGCCGGCGCCCGCTCGCTGGCGGCCGCGGCAGAAAGCGCTTATGAAGATGAGCCGGGCATTCGCTTCGACGCCGCTGCCCATGTGCTGCAGATTTGCTGGACCGTCCCCGGCGACGAGGACTTTCGCCAGGTGATCGAAGAGGCTTGCATGGGGCTGAACGAAATTACCGCCGCGGGCGCAGCGCTGGAAGTCTCGTTCTACGACACCGAATACGACGAGGAAGACCAGTCGAGCGAGGAAGATGCGCGCGACGACTTCCTGATGTGCTTTGTCGGCCCGACCCCGGCCGCCATCATGCAGGTGCAGCGCGATCTGCTGGTGCAGGACGTGGTGCACGTGATGGAGCGGCACTTTGACGCCGCCGAGCTCGATGGGGTAGTCGCTGCCGTGGACAAGCTGTTTGGCGAGCGTTTTGACGCGCTGGAGAATTCGATGCGACTGGGCCGCCCGCCGCGTGGCCATGGCGGTTCATCGGGCCACGGCGGATCGCGCAAGCCTCGTCATCTGCACTGAGAAGTGCCCTCTTTTCGTTGGGCTTAGCCTCTTATTGATCCGGCCCGGTGCAGTCTTGACTTCCGTTTCGGCTGAGCTTGTATTTCCGACTGTCCTGAGCTTGTCGAAGGAAGCCCTTCGACAGGCTCAGGGCGAACGGTTGATACTTCAGCGGGCCGGATCAATAGCCTCTCAGACCTGGAGCGGGCTGGCCTGGCCTGCGTTGGCCAGCCAGCGCTGTGCGGCGCGTGTCAACGCCACCGGATCGCCGGTGCTGAGCAGCTTCAGGGCTGCGGGCTTGCTGCTGGCACCGGCTGCCAGGCCGAGCAGCGCGCGCGTGCGGAGCGCCACCGGGGTGCCGGTCTCTATCAGCGACACGGCCGGCCCGCACAAGGCGCCGAGCTGCTCGCTGGCAAAGGGGTAATGCGTGCAGCCCAGCACCAGTGTATCGATCGGGCCGGATTCGGGTGCCGCCGTCTGCAAGGCGTCAATGTAGCGTTCGCACAGCGCTTGTGTGGCGGTCAGATCGCCGCGTTCTATTGCGTCAGCCAGGCCGTCGCAGGGCTGACAGAGAAAGTGCAGCGGCCGCGCGCTGTCGCTCTCGGTGCGGCGGCGCAGTTGTACAAAGCGCGCGCTTTGCAGCGTGCCGCGTGTGGCCAGCACGCCGATGCGGCCGCTGTGGCTGCGTGCGGCAGCCGGTTTGAGGGCCGGCTCGACACCCACGATGGGCAGGTCGGGGTGATGTTGGCGCAGGCTGTCGATCGCCAGCGCGGTCGCTGTATTGCAGGCCACCACCAGCGCGTCGATGGCGTGGCGCTGGCGCAAGGCGTTGGCGATGCGCTGTGTGCGCTCGACCACCTGCCAACTGTGGCGCTCGCCATAGGGCGCGTGGCTGCTGTCGGCCAGATAGACGAAGCGCGCGCCGGCAATCTCAGCCAACAGAGCGCGCAGCACGCTCAGGCCGCCGACCCCGCTGTCGAAGACGCCAATGGTTTTCAATTGCGTTGGATCGCTATACCTTTGAACTCGCCGCTGGCGATGCGGCGCTGCCACTGCGCCGGGCCGCTGATGTGGACGCTGCTGCCGCCGGCGTCCACTGCTACCGTGACCGGCATGTCGACCACCTCGAACTCGTAAATAGCCTCCATGCCGAGGTCGGCAAAACCCAGCACGCGGGCCGACTTGATCGCCTTGGACACCAGGTAGGCCGCGCCGCCCACCGCCATCAAATAGGCGCTTTGATGCTTTTTGATCGCCTCGATGGCGAGCGGGCCACGCTCGGCCTTGCCTATCATGGCGATCAGGCCGGTTTGTGCCAGCATCATTTCGGTAAAGCCGTCCATGCGGGTGGCGGTGGTCGGGCCGGCCGGACCAACCGCTTCGTCCCGCACCGGATCGACTGGGCCGACGTAGTAGATGACCCGGTTGTTAAAGTCCACCGGCAGCGGCTCCCCGCGTTGCAGCAGTTCCTGGATGCGCTGGTGCGCAGCATCACGCCCGGTCAGCATTTTTCCGTTGAGCAGCAAGGTGTCGCCGGGTTGCCAACTGGCCACCTCGGCCTTGCTCAGGGTGTCGAGATAGACCCGTTTGCTGTTTTGCGTGTTGGGCGTCCAGGTCAGCTCGGGCCACAGATCCAGGCTCGGTGGGTCCAGGTAGACCGCTCCACTGCCGTCGAGCACGAAGTGCGCGTGGCGGGTGGCGGCGCAGTTGGGGATCATGGCCACCGGCTTGCTGGCGGCGTGCGTCGGGTACATCTTGATCTTGACGTCGAGCACCGTGGTCAGGCCGCCCAGGCCCTGCGCGCCAATACCCAGGGCGTTGACCTTCTCGTACAACTCCAGCCGCATGCGCTCGACCGGGTCGAGCTGGCCGCCCTGCGCGGCCTTGGCTTGCAATTCGTGCATATCAAGGTCGTCCATCAGGCTTTCCTTGGCCATCAAAACCGCCTTTTCGGCCGTGCCGCCAATGCCAATGCCCAGCATGCCGGGCGGACACCAGCCCGCGCCCATGCCGGGAACGGTTTTGAGCACCCAGTCGATCACGCTGTCGCCGGGGTTGAGCATCGCCATTTTGCTTTTGTTTTCCGATCCACCCCCCTTGGCCGCCAGCGTGACCTCGACCGTGTTGCCGGGAACGATTTCGGTAAAAATCACCGCCGGCGTGTTGTCCAAGGTGTTCTTGCGTGCGAACTGCGGATCGGCCACGACGCTGGCGCGCAGCGGGTTGTCCGGGTTGCGGTAGGCGCGGCGCACGCCCTCGTTGATAGCGTCGTCCAGGCTGCCGGAAAATCCCTCCCAGCGCACGTCCATGCCAACTTTCAAAAACACATTGATGATGCCGGTGTCCTGGCAGATCGGGCGTTTGCCCATCGCGCTCATCTTGCTGTTGGTCAGAATCTGCGCCATCGCGTCTTTCGCGGCGGCGCTTTGCTCGCGCTCGTAGGCGCGCGCGAGATGGGCAATGTAGTCGGCCGGGTGGTAGTAGCTGATGTACTGCAGCGCGGCGGCCACCGAGTCGATCAGGTCTTGTTGGCGAATGGTGCGGGTCATGGGGGTGCCTTCGTGAGAGTTGTCGGTCTGGCCGCGCGGCGATCAAGCGCCGCAGGCAGTCTGAGCACAGGGTGTTCGCAACACCCTGGGGCTGCTGCCTTGCCGCTTCAAGCCCTTGGACGGGGTCTGTGTTTTGCCGCCAGAGGCTGTGCTGCAAGCCGCATTTTAAAAGTCCCCGAATGGCTTGGGCCGGCGTCGTTTCTCGATGTAAACAATCCTGGATAATGCGTAAGAAGTGCGTAAGCCACTTTGAGCACATTCTGAGGCTCACCTGTTTCGAATCAACACTGGAGACTGCCCATGTCATCTGCTTCGTCCGCCATTCAATCTACCCTGATCGAAAATCGTGTTTTCGAGCCCAGTGCGGCAAACGTTGCGGCGGCGCGCATTTCCGGCATGGATGCCTATCACGCGCTGTGCGCCGAGGCGGACGCCGATTTTGAGGGTTTCTGGGCCCGGCTGGCGCGCGAAACGCTGCACTGGAGCAAGCCCTTCACCCGGGTGCTCAACGAATCGAACAAACCTTTTTACACGTGGTTCGAAGACGGGGAGATCAACGCTTCCTACAACTGCCTGGATCGCCACATGGGCACCCCGGTGGAAAACAAGACCGCCATCATCTTCGAGGCCGACGGCGGCGAAGTGACCCGGGTGACCTACAAAGAGCTGCTGACCAAGGTGTCGCAGTTTGCCAATGCACTGAAGTCGCGGGGTGTTAAAAAAGGTGATCGTGTGGTCATCTACATGCCGATGACGATTGAAGGCGTGGTGGCCATGCAGGCCTGCGCGCGCATCGGCGCCACCCACAGCGTGGTGTTTGGCGGTTTTTCGGCCAAGGCCTTGCAAGAGCGCATTCAAGACGCTGGCGCCGTCGCTGTCATCACCTCCAATTTTCAGTTGCGCGGTGGCAAAGAGCTGCCGCTGAAGGCGATTGTGGATGACGGCATCGCCCTGGGCGGCTGTGAGTGCATCAAGAACGTGATCGTGTTCCAGCGCACGCAGACCACAGTCAACATGGTGGCCGGGCGCGATCATTTCATGCACGAATTGATGGCGGTTCAGTCCAGCGACTGCCCGGCCGAGATAGTTGGCGCCGAGCATCCGCTGTTCGTGCTCTACACCTCCGGATCGACCGGCAAGCCCAAAGGCGTGCAGCACAGCACCGGCGGCTACTTGCTGTGGGCCAACCTGACCATGCAATGGACCTTTGACCTCAAGGACGACGACATTTTCTGGTGCACCGCCGATATTGGCTGGATTACCGGCCACAGCTACGTCGCCTACGGGCCGCTGGCCGCCGGTGCGACCCAAATCGTCTTCGAGGGCGTGCCCACCTACCCGAACGCCGGGCGCTTCTGGCAGATGATAGAGCGCCACCAGTGCAGCATTTTCTACACCGCCCCGACGGCGATCCGCTCGCTCATCAAGGCCGCCGAAGGCGATGAGAGGGTGCATCCAGCGCGCTCCAACCTGAGCAGCCTGCGCCTGCTGGGCTCGGTCGGCGAGCCGATCAACCCTGAAGCCTGGATGTGGTACTACAAGCACGTCGGTGGCGAGCGCTGCCCGATCGTCGACACCTTCTGGCAGACCGAGACCGGCGGCCACATGATCACGCCGCTGCCGGGCGCCACGCCGCTGGTGCCGGGTTCGTGCACGCTGCCCTTGCCGGGCATCAGCATCAGCGTCGTCGATGAAACCGGCAACGACGTGCCCAACGGCGCTGGCGGTATCCTGGTGGTCAAGAAGCCCTGGCCGTCGATGATCCGAACCATCTGGGGTGACCCCGAGCGATTCAAGAAGAGTTATTTCCCCGAGGAGCTCAAGGGTTATTACCTGGCCGGCGACGGCGCGGTGCGCAGCATAGACCGCGGCTACTACCGCATCACCGGCCGCATCGACGACGTGCTCAACGTCTCAGGCCACCGCATGGGAACGATGGAGATCGAGTCGGCGCTGGTTGGCAAGACCGATCTGGTGGCCGAGGCCGCCGTGGTGGGGCGTCCGGACGATCTGACGGGTGAGGCGATTGTTGCGTTTGTCGTGCTCAAGCGCTCGCGCCCGACCGGCGACGAGGCCAAGGCGATTGCCAAGGAATTGCGCGACTGGGTGGCCAAGGAGATTGGTCCGATCGCCAAGCCAAAAGACATTCGTTTTGGCGACAACCTGCCCAAGACGCGTTCGGGCAAAATCATGCGCCGCTTGCTGCGTTCGATTGCCAAGGGTGAGGTCATCACTCAGGACACCTCGACGCTGGAAAATCCGGCCATTTTGGATCAGTTGTCGGAAAACAACTGATTCGCCACGGACGCTTCAAACCTGGCCGCAGTGGGCCAGGCAAGAAAAAATCCCTCGCTAGCGAGGGATTTTTTCTGGGGCAAAACACCTTATCGGGTAGCCAAAATCCAAACCGCCAAGCGCCTGGCTTCGGCTTCATTGACTTGCGGGCTAGGTGGCATCGGGATGGGTCCCCAGACGCCTGAGCCGCCGCGGATGATCTTGCCGGCCAGCAACTCGGGGGCGCGGGCGTTGCCGGCGTAGCGCTGGGCAATATCCCGGAACGAAGGGCCAACCATTCTTCTGTCGACGGCGTGACAGGCCATGCAGTTCTTGCTCCTGGCCAAAGCATCTTCAGCGGGGACGGTAGAAGACAGCGCAGGGGCTGAGAAAATGCTGGCTGCAGCCAGGATAAAGAGAGCGCGTTTCATGGGCAAGTTCTCGCGGTGGGGTTGAGCGTTGATAATGGTCTCATTCTATCGATTCGCTCGCGGCGCTGCTTGTCTGCAGTGCATTTTGCTTCTGCAAGAACAACTTTAGGCGGAGGGCTGTGATGTATTTCATGATGCTTGGCGTTGGCCTGCTGTTGCTGAAGTACTTAGGCCTTGGCTTCGTGGCCGACTGGTCTTGGTGGCTGGTGCTGTCGCCATTTGCCATGGCGCTGGCCTGGTGGGCCTGGGCCGACGCCTCTGGCTATACCAAGCGTCGGGTGATGGAGAAAATGGAGCAGAAAAAACAGGCTCGGATCGACCGCCAGCGCAAATCGATGGGGCTCAAGACCAAGCGCTGACGTTCAGCGTGGCCCAGCCAGCCAGCCAGGGCCTGAGCCCGGTCATGGGATACGGAGTCCCAAGGCGAGGTCGACCCCCTCTGCTCTGGTTGCGCTTTAACCTGCCGCCAGCGCTGCCGTGTTTTCGTGCGCTGGCCGCCTGGGCCAGGGGCCGCTGCCGCCGCGTGCGGGCACAATAGCCCCCATGCTGATTCATCCCCACATCGATCCTGTCGCGCTGCAAATCGGGCCCTTGTCTGTCCACTGGTACGGGCTGACCTATCTGCTGGGCTTTGCTTTGTTTTTCTTGCTGGCCACGCTGCGCCTGCGCCACCAGCCCTTTGCCAGCGTGACCCAGCCGCAGCCCTGGACGCGGCGCGACGTCGAAGACATTCTGTTTCTCGGTGTTCTGGGCGTGGTAGGGGGCGGGCGCCTGGGGTACTGCCTGTTTTACAAGCCCGCTTATTACCTGGCCAATCCGCTCGAGATATTCGCCATCTGGGATGGCGGCATGAGCATTCACGGCGGCATGATCGGGGTCATGCTGGCCATGTTCTGGTACGCGCACAGCCGCCAGCGGACGTTTTTGCAGGTGATGGATTTTGTCGTGCCCTGTGTGCCCACCGGAGTGGCGTCAGGGCGGCTGGGTAACTTCATCAACGGCGAGCTCTGGGGCCGGGTGGCCGATCCGTCGCTTCCCTGGGGCATGGTGTTTCGGGGCGCCGGTGACCTGCCGCGCCACCCATCGCAACTCTATCAATTGCTGCTCGAAGGCTTGCTGCTGTTCGTGCTGCTGTGGCTGTACGCACGCAAGCCGCGCGCCGTGGGTCAGGTTTCGGCGGCCTTTTTGTTCGGTTATGGCGTCTTTCGCTTCATTGCCGAGTTTTTCCGAGAGCCCGACGCCCACCTGGGTCTGCTGGCGCTGGGCATGAGCCTGGGTCAGTGGCTGTGCGTGCCTATGATTCTGGGTGGTGCGGCGCTGTGGTGGTGGTGCGGCCAGCGCGCCGCATCGGCTGTCGGAGCGCTGCGGTGACGTCGCCTGCTGGCCTGGGCGGCGCCCGGGTGGGCTGCGTGCTGCAAGCGGGTGTGGCCCGCGTCACGCTGTGCCACCCAGGCAAGTTCAACGCCATGTCGCGCGCCATGTGGCGCCAGTTGCGCACGGTGTTCGAGCAAATTGCTGCCACTGAGTCCTTGCGCTGTGTGCACCTCAGCGGTGCCGACGGCCACTTTTGCGCCGGTGGCGACATTTCCGAGTATCCGGACTTTCGGTTCCAAATCAACGAGCTGCACGATTTTCATGAGAATGAAGTCTGGGCCGGCTTGTCTGCCATGCTGGCCTGCGACGTTCCCATCGTGGCGCAAATTGCCGGCAACTGCATGGGCGCCGGGCTGGAGATCGCCAGTTGCTGCGATCTGCGTCTGGCGGGCGCGTCCGCCCGCTTGGGTGCGCCGATTGCGCGTCTGGGTTTTCCGATGGCACCGCGCGAAGCGCAGTTGCTGGTGCGAGAGGTCGGGTGGGCGACGGTGCGTGAGATGTTGTTGCAAGCCGCCGTGCTCGACGCCGCCGAGATGAAGGCGCGCGGTTTTCTGCACGCCGTGTACGGCGATGCCGAGTTGCTGGAGCAGGCGCAGGCGCGGGTGCAGCAATTGCTGACGCTGGCACCGCAGGCCGCACGTCGGAACAAACGCAGTTTGCGCGCGCTGGCGGCCGCTACTTGCGTTGAGTCCACCCCGCTTGACGCCTACGACTACGCCGACAGCGCCGAGCAGCGCGAAGGCATCGCGGCCTTTTTGAGCAAGCGGCGCGCCCGGTTCTGAACTCAGGGACGTGAGCCACGACCCTGCGCGCTTGCTGTGCGCCTCATCAGGGTCAAAAATCCATCGGTTTTATTTGTCCCATCAAGCGCGCAACAGCAGTCGCGCAAGGGCATGGGCAGGATGCAGAAAAAGCCCTTGCGCGAGAACGACAAAACGCGGCTTGCTTGAGCCGCGCCTGACAAACGAAACACGGGGTGATCAGCGCAGCACCAGCACCGGGGTGTGCGAGTGCGTCAGCACCTGCTGCGTTTCACTGCCCAGCAGCAAGCGCTTGATGCCGCGTCGGCCGTGCGAGGCCATCACGATCAGGTCGCATTTGTGGCGCTTGGCGGTAGCGATGATCGCTTCGGCGATCAGGTCAGATTTGACCGTCACCGGTTTGACCTTCACCTCGCGCAACTGTCCGGCCGATTTGACCGCGTTCACCACACCCATGGCTTCGTCCTGCCACTGCTTCTCGATCCGGGCCACCTCGGGCGCTGCCAGGGACACGCCGCCCTCGAAGTAAGTCTGCGGATAGCACGGAACGACTTTGAGCGCCACCACCTCGGCGCCGGTCAGGTCGGCCAGGTCGATTGCTTGTTCGACCGCTTGTTCGGAAAGTTTGGAGCCGTCGGTGGCCACCAGGATGCGTTTGTACATACTCGCTACCTCAGAAATTGCAGAGCTCGAGACTAACAAATAACAACCGATTCTGTTTGAGAAAAATCAATCGGGCGCGCGGCTTATTCCGTTATCCTCGGGGCCATGAACGAGGCTGCCCCTACGCCCCCGCTGGGGTTGACTTCTGACTACCCAGTGCCGTCGGCCCTGTCGGAGCCCACCAGGCCAGCGGCTGCAGAGTCTGCGGCTTGGTTGGGTATGCACCGCGGGCCCTTGCAGGTCGATGATGATTTTTCCGTGCTCGACGACCCGCTCGAGCAGCAGGAATTCACCGATTTCAGCGAGCAAGACGGCCGCCCCGGCGCCGACTCGGTGCTGATGGTGCAGGGCATGTATTGCGCCGCCTGTGCCGACACAGTCGAATACGTGCTGCGCGATGTGCCCGGCGTGCGGCGCGCCCAGGTGCACGCCGCCACCCGGCGCCTGAGTCTGTCCTGGGATCCGGCGCTGACCCGACTGTCTGTCTTGGCGCGCCTGGTCGGCCAGACCGGCTACCGCCTGCTGCCTATGCAGCAAGCGCTCAGCGTGAGCGAGCGCGTGGCCGAGACGCGGCGCGAGCTCTGGCGCCTGTTCGTGGCTGGTTTTTGCATGATGCAGGTCATGATGTACGCGTGGCCGTCGTTCGTCACCGAGCCAGGAGAAATCCCGAGCGACCTCTATCAGTTGCTGCGCTGGGCCAGTTGGGTGCTGAGCCTGCCGGTCATGCTGTTTGCCGCCACGCCGTTTTTCAGCAACGCCTGGCGCGATCTCAAGCTCGGCCGCATCGGCATGGACACGCCGGTATCGGTCGGTATTTTGGTCACCTTCGTCGCCAGCAGCGCTGCCACCTTCGATCCCAGCGGCCCCTGGGGCAAGGAAGTCTGGTTCGACTCGCTGACCATGTTCGTCTGGTTTTTGCTCGGTGCGCGCTACCTCAGCTTCAAGGCGCGCGACAGCACCGCCGGCGCCCTCGACAGCCTGATGAACCGATTGCCCGATCTGTGTGAGCGCCAGCGAGAAGACGGCGCTTATGAGAAGGTTTCACTGCGTCGGCTGAACAAGGGCGACATCGTGCGGGTGCATGCCGGTCAGGCGTTTCCGGGCGATGGCGAGGTCGTGAGCGCCTCAGTCAGCGTCGATGAGGCTTTGCTGACCGGCGAGTCACGTCCGATCACGCGCCTGCGAGGCGATTCGGTGGTGGCCGGCAGCTTCAACCTGGGTGGGCCGGCGCTGGTGCGCATTCGTCAAATCGGCCGCGACACCCGTTTTGCGCAAATCGTCAACTTGATGCAGCAGGCCTCGACCGAGAAGCCGCGGCTGGCGATCCTGGCCGATCGGATTGCCGCGCCTTTTCTGGTGGCGGTGCTGATTGCCGCTGCCGGCGCTGCCTGGTACTGGTGGCACATCGACCCATCCAAAGCGCTGGCGGTGGCGGTGGCGGTGCTGATCGTCACCTGCCCCTGCGCGCTGGCGCTGTCGACGCCGTCGGCCATGCTGAGTTCGGCCGGTTGGCTGGCGCGACGCGGCATTCTGGTGCGGCGTTTGCAGGCTTTTGAGGCGCTGTCCAACATCAACACCGTGCTGTTCGACAAGACCGGCACCCTGACCAAAGATCGGCTGGTCTTGCACGCCGTGCAGGTGCGAGCGGGTGTCTCGCGCGAACAGGCGCTGGCACGGGCGGCCGAGCTGGCGGCGGCTTCGCTGCATCCGGTCTCGCGCGCGCTGGCGCAGGCGGCGTTGGCGGAAAATCAAGCCCAGATCGGGCCGTCCCAGTGGGATGAAATGATCGAAGTTGCCGGCCAGGGCATGCACGCCAAGGCCGCGGCGGGGCACTGGCTGCGTCTGGGCTCGGCGGCCTTTTGCCAGGTGCCCGAAGCGGCAAGGGGCAACCCCGACAGCCCACACGCCTATCTGAGCGATCAAGACGGCTGGCTGGCCCGCTTTGAGCTGCAAGAGGGGGTGCGGCCCGACGCGCAGGAAGCGGTAGCGGCCTTGCGCGCCATGGGTGTGCGAACCTGGCTGCTCTCGGGCGACCGCGAAGCGGCGGCGCAATGGGTCGCTCAGGCGGTCGGCGTCGACCATGTCATCGCCGGCGCCTCGCCCGAACAAAAATTGGTCGAGTTGGTGGCGCTGCAAGCGCAGGGCAGAAAAATTGCCATGGTCGGCGACGGGCTCAACGACGGCCCGGTGCTGGCGCGCGCCGACACTTCCTTTGCGCTGGGTCACGCCGCGCCGCTGGCGCAAGCCCACTCCGACTATGTGATCCAGAGCGGGCAGGTGATGGACGTGGTCGACACCTTGCGCCAAGCGCGCCTGACCATGCGCATCGTGCGGCAAAACCTGATTTGGGCCGCCAGCTACAACACCTTGGCGGTGCCGATGGCCGTGGCCGGCTGGATGCCGCCTTGGGCGGCTGGCCTGGGCATGGCGGCCAGCTCGCTGTTGGTGATTGGCAACGCGATGCGGCTGTCTCGGCAGCCCATGAGCCGAAAATTTACCGCAAGCGACCTGTCACCCGGGCAGAACGCCCCGCAATCAGCGTAGCATCGCTGCCGAGCCGAAAGCACTCCAATGGAAATACTGTACCTACTGATCCCGATTTCGGTGGTGCTGGTGATCTTCATCATCGCTCTGTTCTGGTGGGCCCTGCAGGGCGGTCAGTTCGACGACGTCGAGCGCGAAGGCGAACGAATCCTGCGCGAAGATTGAGACGGTTTGACTTGAGTCAAATCGCCGAGCAAGGTTCCCGAAGAGACTACACTCGCTGATGATTGCAAGGAGTTTTGTATGTTCGTAACAGCAAAGACGAGGAGTTCTGTATGTCCGTGATAACAAAGGCCAGCCAGTCGGCGGTCTACAACGACGGCGTGGTCCGCTGGTTCGCCATTGCGGCGGTGGTCTACGGCGTGGTCGGCATGCTGGTCGGGGTCATCATCGCCGCTCAGATGATTTGGCCGGATCTCACCGCGGGGATTCCGTGGCTGTCCTTCGGTCGGTTGCGCCCCTTGCACACCAACGCGGTGATCTTCGCCTTTGGCGGTTGCGTGCTGTTTGCCACCAGCTACTACATCGTGCAGCGCACCTGCCACACCCGGCTGATTTCGGACAAGCTGGCCTGGGTCACCTTCTGGGGTTACAACCTGGTGATTGTGCTGGCCGTCATCACCTTGCCGCTGGGCATCACCAGTGGCAAAGAGTATGCGGAACTGGAGTGGCCCATCGACATCCTGCTGGCGCTGGTCTGGGTGCTCTACGCCGTTGTGTTCTTCGGCACCATAAGCATTCGCAAGGTGCGCCACATCTACGTGGCCAACTGGTTTTTCGGTGCGTTCATCATCGCCGTGGCGCTGCTGCACATCGTCAACAGCGCGGCGCTGCCGGTGAGCTGGACCGACTCCTACTCGGCCTACGCGGGTGTGCAAGACGCCATGGTGCAGTGGTGGTACGGCCACAATGCGGTCGGCTTTTTCCTCACCGCCGCCTTCCTGGGCATGATGTACTACTTCATCCCCAAGCAAGCCGAGCGGCCGATCTACTCCTACCGCCTGTCCATCGTCCACTTCTGGGCGCTGATCTTCACCTACATGTGGGCCGGCCCGCACCACCTGCACTACACGGCGCTGCCGGATTGGACGCAGTCGATCGGCATGGTGTTCTCGCTCATCTTGCTGGCGCCGAGCTGGGGCGGCATGATCAACGGCATCATGACGCTCTCGGGCGCCTGGCACAAGTTGCGTGACGACCCCATTCTGCGCTTCCTGATCGTCTCGCTGTCGTTCTACGGCATGTCGACCTTCGAAGGCCCGATGATGTCGATCAAGACCGTCAACGCGCTGTCGCACTACACCGACTGGACCATCGGCCACGTGCACTCGGGTGCCCTGGGCTGGGTCGGTCTGATCTCCATGGGATCGCTGTACTACCTGATTCCGCGCCTGTTCGGCCAGAAGAAGATGTTCTCGGTGCCGGCCATCGAGCTGCACTTCTGGGTCGCCGTCATCGGCATCGTCCTCTACATCGCGTCGATGTGGATTGCCGGCGTGATGCAGGGCCTGATGTGGCGCTCGATCAACCCCGACGGCACGCTGACCTACACCTTCGTCGAAGCCCTGAGCGCAACCTATCCGTTCTACGTGATTCGTCTGATCGGTGGCACGCTGTACTTCGGCGGCATGGTCATCATGCTGTGGAACGTCATCATGACGGCGCGCAACGGCCGCCCGGTAGACGTGAGCATCCCGGCCGTCAACCCCGCTCACGCCTGAGGAGAGAAACATGGCAAATAAAGAAAAACTCACGGGTCATGCGCGGGTCGAGACCAACAACTTCTTGATGATCGTTCTCATCGTGATGGTGATTTCGGTCGGAGGGCTGGTCGAGATCGTTCCGCTGTTCTTCAAGAAGTCGCTCACGCAGCCGATCGATGGGCTCAAACCCTATACCGCGCTGCAGCTCGCCGGGCGAGACGTTTACGTCAGCGAAGGCTGCTTCAACTGCCACTCGCAGATGATCCGGCCATTCAGGGCGGAAACGCTGCGCTACGGTCCGTATTCGGTGGCGGGTGAATTCGTCTACGACCGGCCGTTTCAGTGGGGTTCCAAGCGCACCGGGCCCGACCTGCACCGCGTCGGTGGACGCTACAGCGACGAGTGGCACCGCATCCACCTGATCAACCCGCGCGCCGTGGTGCCCGAGTCCAATATGCCGGCCTACCCCTGGCTGGAACACAGGATGGTTGACGCCGAGGGCATGCCCCGGCGCATGGAGGTTTTGCGTACCCTGGGCGCGCCCTACACCGACGAGGAAATTGCCGCTTCGGTCGAGGCGGTCAGGGGCAAGACCGAGATGGATGCCTTGATAGCCTATTTGCAGGTGCTGGGCACCGCGCGCAAGTAATTGGCCCAGTCATGGACATCAACATCATGCGCAGCATCGTCACGGTGCTCAGCTTGCTGGCTTTCGTCGGCATCGTGTTCTGGGCCTGGTCCAGGCACAACAAGGACCGATTCGACGAAGCGGCGCAACTGCCATTCAAGGAAGACGAACCTGAGCCACCCACAAAAGGATCATCATGAGCGACTTTACAAGTGATTTCTGGCATTATTTCGTGGCCGGGGTGACACTGATCAGTATCCTGGCTTGCCTGGTTCTGCTCTGGGTCAGCGGTACCACCAAGGCGTCGACCACAGCCGACAACACCACCGGACACGTCTGGGACGAAGACCTCAAGGAGTTGAACAACCCACTGCCGAAGTGGTGGGTTTATCTGTTCGTCATCACGGTCGTCTTTGCGCTGGTCTACGGCGCCTTGTATCCGATGTTCGGCAAGTTTCCGGGTCTGCTGGGCTGGACCTCGTCGGGTCAGTACCGGGCCGAAGCGGCGCGGGTCGAGCAGGAGATGGCGCCCATCTTCGCCCGCTTTGACGCCATGACGCCCGAGCAGATTGCAGCCGACCCGCAGGCAATAGCCATCGGGGAGCGTCTGTTCATGAACAACTGCGCTCTCTGTCACGCCACCGACGCCCGCGGCGCGCCTACCTTTCCCAACCTGACCGACAAAGACTGGATATGGGGGGGTGACCACGCCTCCATCGTCACCAGCATTGCCGAAGGCCGCACCGGCGTCATGCCGCCCATGGCGGCAGCGGTGGGCGACGCCGAGGCGGTGCGCAACCTGGCGCACTACGTGCTCAGCCTCTCGGGCAGCCCGCATGACTCGGTGCGTGCGTTTCAAGGCAAAGCAGGCTTTGCCTCCTGCGCGGCTTGCCATGGCGTGGACGGCAAAGGCATGACCGCCTTGGGCGCACCCAACCTGACCGACGACATCTGGTTGCATGGGTTTGGCGAAGCGGCCATTGTCCGCTCCATCAACGAGGGCTTTACCAATATGATGCCGGCCCAGTCGGCCTTGTTGAACGAAGATCAGATCAGGGTGCTCGCGGCCTACGTCTGGGGTCTGTCCAACAAGCCTGCTGCCGCTCAGTGAGTCTGGGCTGAGTTTCTTCATGAAGCGTGGGCTGGTCGGTCGTACGGATCGACCAGCCGTTTCTTTTTTCCAGCGTGAGATTTCATGTGAAGACAGCCCAGCCAGACACAGACGCGGCGAGAAAAGTCATCCCCATTGCGACCGACCCATCGCACACGCAAGCGCTGGCTGCTGACGAGGAGATGGTGCCGTTCTACGCTGAACGGGAAAAAATTTATCCGCGCTCGGTGGTCGGTGTGTTTTCAAATTGGCGTTGGGTCACTGTCTGGCTGACGCAAATCGTCTTTTATGGCTTGCCCTGGTTGCAATGGAACGAGCGCCAGGCCGTTTTGTTTGATCTCGAGGCGCGCCGCTTCTTCCTGTTCGGGCTGGTCTTGCAGCCGCAGGATTTGATTTACCTCACCGGTTTGCTGGTCATCTCGGCGCTGGCGCTGTTCGTGTTCAGCGCCGTTGCCGGCCGGCTCTGGTGTGGTTACGCCTGCCCGCAGACGGTCTACACCGAGATTTTTTTGTGGATCGAGAAGAAGGTCGAGGGCGATCGATCGGCCCGCATGCGGCTGGACAAGGTGGGTCTGTCGGTCAAAAAATTCGGCAAGAAATGGACCAAGCACGCGCTGTGGCTGCTGTTTTCGCTTTGGACCGGCTTTACCTTCGTCGGCTACTTCACGCCGATCCGCGAGCTGTGGGATCTGAGCTGGGCGCTCGCCTTGGGGCCGTGGCAGACCTTCTGGATTTTCTTTTACGGTTTTGCCACCTACGGCAACGCCGGTTTCTTGCGCGAACAGGTGTGCAAGTACATGTGCCCCTACGCGCGCTTTCAGAGCGCGATGTTCGATCGTGATACCTTGATCGTCACCTACGACCAGCAGCGCGGCGAGCCGCGCGGTCCGCGCTCCAGAAAATCCGATCCCCAGGCCTTGGGTCTGGGCGCCTGCATCGATTGCACCTTGTGCGTGCAAGTGTGCCCGACCGGCATCGACATTCGCAAGGGCTTGCAGTACGAATGCATCGGCTGTGGTGCCTGCATCGACGTCTGCGACCAGGTGATGGACAAGGTGGGTTACGCACGCGGGCTGGTCAGGTATTCAACGCAAAACGGCGTCGATCTGGGCTGGAGTCGCTCCCAGATGCTGCGCCGCGCCCTGCGCCCGCGGGTGCTGGTCTACTCCGGCATTCTGCTGGCGATCTCGTTCGCCGTGCTGGTTGGCCTGATCATGCGCACCCCGCTCAAGGTTGACGTGATGCGCGACCGCGCCGTGTTGGCGCGCCTGGTCGAACAAGGGTGGATCGAAAACGTGTTCCGTCTTGAAATCCGAAATGCCACCGAAACCCCGCAGCGCTACGAGATCAGCGTGAGCGGATTGCCAGGTATCGTCATGGCGTCTGCCACCCAGGCAGATGTCGAACCACTGGGTGCGCGCTCGCTTGCCGTGCGCGTCCGCTTGCCCCCGGGTGCGGTCGGCAGCGGTTCGCATCCGATTCAATTTGACATTCGATCGGTCGGCGCTACAGTAATGCAAGCCCGCACGGCGTCGGCGTTCGTGGTGCCGCGTTGAGCAGGTGCTGGCAGCATTTTTGTTTTGTTTTGTTTTGTTCTTTGGAGATTTGCATGAACCCCGACATCCAAGCATCCACCCGGCGCACCGCTGAACCACATTCCGGGCCGTGGTGGAAATATCCGCACATGTGGATGGTGGTGGGCGGTCCGGCTTTCATGGTCGTTGTCAGCCTGACTTTTGCCACCGTAGCGATCACCGGCAAGGACCCGGTGCTGGACAAGGAAGTCTTCGAACGCGATCTGGCGGCAGCGCGCATGCTCGAAGGCCAGGCGCGCGTCGACGCCCTGATTAAATTTCAACCGGCACGCCAGGCGCGCAACAACGCCGCCTCGCCTGTGGTTCCGGTCATCGACTGAGCGGCTGAGCGGGTGCGGGTCGGCGCTGGTCCTGGCCCAGCGCGACAGGATTGTTCAGGAGAAGATAGGCAGCAGTCATCAGGACGTCGCCGAAAAGTGGCGATGTTCCAGCGTGCCGCGCCAGTCGCCCTCAAACACCAGGTCGCACACCACTTCGGTCCGGTCCGCTACTTCCAGCGTCAACTCACCCGCGCGCGCGAACCGCTCGTCTTTGAACGCTTGCGTCAAGCGGGCGAGCAGCGCCTGCTTGTAGCCGGTGTCCGAGTTGCCTTCGAACTGCAAGCCCTTGGTTTCCATGACCACGGTGCGGGTCTGCCCGTTTTGCTTGACCACAGCAAAGACAAAGTCAGGATAGACCTTGTGGCGCTTCCAGCCCTGCAGCCCGTACTGCGTTCGCGCCACATTGCGGTGCCACCAGCGCAGCGCCGCTTTCTGGTCCAGATAGCCCGCAAACGCGACTTCCAGTTCGTTCATGTCCGGCGTGTGCAAAGCCGGTTCCAGCAGACTTTTCTGCACGGCACGAGCATCTGGCCGCTGCAACACCGGTGGCTGGCTGGCCAACATGAGTTCTGCCGAATGCGGGAGTTCGTAGTCCATGGCATCCGCCCGCAAGGAGAACTGCACCAAGCCCTGCTCCACAAGTCGGTTGAACTCACCCTGAGCCATTCGGTCACGCTCTTTCTCAATGTCGATGCGCAGGCGCTCGGTCAGCGATGAAACGGACCGCGCCAACACCGATTCCGCCATGCCCTGCTGCATGAGTCGCATGAGCACCCGATCCACCCAATCCCAAACCAGCCAGGCATTGGGCGCCAAGTCCAGCAACGCCCTGACCATGCGCGCGCGGTCCAGTGTTTGCGTCTGCGCCGCATCTTGGGTCTGCTGAACCTGCGCATCGCGCGAGAGGATGGACAGATCAATCGTCAAATGCTGCGCACCGCCCATCTGCAGATCGGGCGCCCAGGCCATGGCCAGACCATCCACATTCAAAGCCGCCCAATCCAGCCGCGCCAGCACGTCGCTCTCGTACACCAGCTCGCGGCGCACCGCGCCCGCCTCGGCCCAGGTCACCTTGGGCACAAAAATGCGCACGTCCGCCAGCTCGGCGCGGCGCCTCAGGGAAATGCGGCGCTCCGTTTTCTCCGTCGCTGTTGCATCGCCGTGCACCGCCACGGCCAGGTCGCCCAGGCCCTCGCCTTCGAGCGACTTTTTGATCGCTTTCACCACGTCCGAGGTCTTGGCGTCGAAACACTGCACGTAGCAAGCGTCCAGCGCCTCGCGCCCCGTCTTGGTCACCTGCGGCTGGCGCAGGATGCGCCCCACCAGCTGCGTCATGGCCGCCGGGTTGCGGCCCGCCGCCAGCGCACTGAGCACATAGGCAAACGGGCAATCCCAGCCCTCTTGCAGCGCTTGCTTGGTGATGATGGCCCTGATCTCACACTGCGGCGACAGCAGGTCGATGTTTTCCGGCTGCTTCAACTCGTCTTTCTCCGACGTCTTGATCGCGATCTGGCGCTCGGTCAAGCCGAGTTGCAGCAGGTAGGCCTTGGCGTCTTCGGCGTGGATGAAGCCCGCGTCGCGCATGTCGGCCCCGGTGCGCTCCACCTGCACCAGCAAGATCGGCCGGATGTAGCGCGCCGTCTGCGCCTGCAGCGCCTGCGCCTCGCGCTGCAAGGCGTCGAGCTGGTGCAGCGATGCCGCCAGGCAAGCCTGCCAGTCGGCCCAGCGCCGCAGCTCCACATGGATCGGCAGCTTGATCATCTCGGCCTCGTCCAGGTCGGTGCCGCGCACATCGACCAAAATGTTCGAGCCCCGCCCCTTGACTGAGGCCACGCGCGGCGTGGCCGACAGCTC
Source organism: Hydrogenophaga sp. (assembly GCF_014773545.1). Classification (GTDB taxonomy): domain Bacteria; phylum Pseudomonadota; class Gammaproteobacteria; order Burkholderiales; family Burkholderiaceae_C; genus Hydrogenophaga. Next base: position 117,297 of record NZ_SDDV01000007.1, read on the forward strand.
CAGCATGAAACAGGGGTTGAAGCCGTCGAGCGTGGACAGCGCGTTTTCCGAATAGGCGTGGTGGCCTTCGTCGATCACCACCATCGGCCGCAGCAGCCGCATCACATTGCCCAGCGAGCTTTTGACAATCGAACCCTTTTGCGCGCGCGCTTCTTCAGCACTCTGCCAGGGGCTGCCGTAGGCGTCCAGGTTGGGCACCTCGCGCAGCAGCGCCCAGTGCGCCTCGATGTCGTCCTCTCGCGGCAGAAAGCCCAGCACATTGCCCCGGTCGCGGAAGAAGCGCAGCGTCTCCTTGCTCTGCCGCGCGGCCGACTGCAGCATCAGCACCATCACGCACAGGTGCGACGCCACGTCCAGGCGCGACAGCGGCGAATTCTTTTCCAGCACCTTCACCCGCCCGGCCCCCGCCACGTTCAGCATCTGGCGGTAGGGGTGGTCGCGGTCGCTCAGGGTCTTGAGCGTCTGGCGGTAAATCGCTTCGTTGGGCACCACCCACAGCACCAGCCCGGTGTGCTGGTTCAGGTAGGCGCTGAACACGCGCGCCACGCTGGCCGCGGCCAGCAGCGTCTTGCCGCCCCCGGTGGGCACCTTCAGGCACACATTGGGGATGGCGCGGCCCGCGCCGTCGAAGCGGCTGGAATACGGCTGGCTGGCAAAGTGGGGCGGCAGCAGGTTATGGCGTTTGAGCACGGTCCAGGCCTTTTTGGGAAAGTCGCCCGCCTCGCGCGCCAGGTCCTCCATACCCTCTTGGTCTTCCATGGCCTTCAGGGCTTGGTTGTTGCGTGCCACCAGCGCTGCCTGCCGACTCAGCTCATCCAGGTAGCCGTCCAATTGCCCCAGCACCCGCGCCTGAAAGCGCTTCACCTCCACACCAGCACCCACAGCGCGGGTCGACAGCCGGGTGGCGACCGGTTGCCAGAAGATCTTTCGATCCTTTTGGATGTTCTGTCGCAGCACATCGCTCACCACGTCCTGCCAACGCGTTACATCGAGTCCATAAATAAACCCTGCATCCTGCAACCCGAGGGACAACGACGCAAAATTCCCCGGCGCCATGTCGGGTGCATCTATACACAGATCGATATCGGATGTGGCACGGTGGTCACCCCTGGCACGCGAACCATAGATCCACACCCGCTCAACACCGGGTACCTTCTCAAGCCACCCACGCAGTTGCCTCGCGATACCTGGGGCAATGCCGAAATCCGACCATTTCATGGTGTGCCTTCTTCCAGCGCACGAAACAGTCTGTCCAGCTCTGCCATAGCGCTGCCCCGCACAAAGGCCGAAAGAGCCATGGCAACGCCTTCGTCATAGGCGTGAACCACCGCGTTGCGTGCGGCACGCATGGCCTTCCACAAAGCGGGGTCTCGAACCAGTCCCACTTTGAAACCGGTTTCCAGCACAGCGAACGCCAGCCGGGGGGTTTCACGATCCCCGCGGTCTTGGAGCACAAACAACATGGTTTGCCAAGCCAACTCGAAGGTGTACACATAACGCAGCAGCAAAGAGTCACGCGCCATCCTGTCCTCAGGTACCACTGCCGCCTCATGCAAGGTGGCCAGTGCATCGGCGAACTTGTGTAGCTCCAGCTTCGTTCGATCAGAGTAATGCGGCATATCAGCTCTCCCGGTAGAGCGCAAACGGCAGCGGCGCGTAGTCCACGCCGTGTTCCTGCAACTGGCGGTTGCTCAGGTACTTGGCCGGGGCAAACACCAGGTGGCGCAGCGGCTTGCGCTCGCGCGCCGCATCGTGCTCCCTGCCCCAGGTCTGAATGTGTTTGGCCAGGCTCAGCGTGAGCGCGGCCTCGGGGCTTTTCAAGAAATTCAGCTCCGGTTGGTAAACCAGCCACACATGGCTGTCTTTCGCCTCGCCCAGGTACCAGGCGGGCGCCTGCTTGGGCGTGGGCGGCAGCGCGCCGCCGGTGGCGGTGTAGAACAGCCAGGCACCCAGCGCGTCGAACGCGGGCAGCCGCTCGCCGCTGAGCAGCTTGTCCAGGTCCACCGCCTCGCCCAGCGTGCAATAGGTGAAACTGCCGCCCAGGCCGGGTGCCATTTCCGAAATGCGACGCACGCCCTCCACGCGCAGCACACCGTCGTCGATCTTGGTTTCGATCTTGTCGAAGCGCTTGCGCTGAGGTTTTACCCCCTCTCCCGCTGGCGGGAGAGGCTTGGCCTGTCCTGAGCTTGGCCTGTCCTGAGCCTGTCGAAGGGTCGAAGGAGGGTGAGGGCTCTGCGCACCCAACTCCATCTGTTCATCACCACCCAGCATCCCCTCGGCGCGCTTGATCGCGTCCACCGTGGCCA
>NZ_SDDV01000008.1 GCF_014773545.1 Hydrogenophaga sp.
TGTCGGCGACTTCTGGTGGGTCTTTGTGCGTCTGAGTTCGATCAAGTTGTCCGGCTTCAAGTCCTTTGCCGACCCGACCAGCCTCATGCTGCCGGGGCAGTTGGTGGGCGTGGTCGGCCCCAATGGCTGCGGCAAGTCCAACATCATGGACGCGGTGCGCTGGGTGTTGGGCGAGTCCAAGGCATCCGAGCTGCGCGGCGAGTCGATGCAGGACGTGATCTTCAACGGCAGCCACAGCCGCAAACCCGCCAGCCGCTCCAGTGTCGAGCTGGTGTTTGACAACGCCGACCAGCGTGCAGGCGGCCCGTGGAGCCAGTTCGCCGAGATCGCGGTCAAGCGCGTGCTCACGCGCGACGGCAGCAGCAGCTACCACATCAACAACCAGTCGGTGCGTCGCCGTGACGTGCAAGACGTGTTTCTGGGCACCGGTCTGGGCCCGCGCGCCTACGCCATCATCGGCCAGGGCACCATCAGCCGCATCATCGAGTCCAGGCCGCAGGACTTGCGCTTGTTCCTGGAAGAAGCCGCCGGGGTCTCGAAGTACAAGGAGCGCCGCCGCGAAACCGCGCAGCGGCTGGAAGAAACGCGCGAAAACCTGACCCGGGTGCAAGACATTGTGCGCGAACTCAAAGCCAACCTGGACAAGCTGGAACGACAGGCCGAGCGGGCTGCGCACTACCATAAGCTGCACGCCAGCGTCACACTCAAGCAAGGGCAGCTCTGGTTTCTCAGACATGCCCAGGCGCAGGCCGAACAGACACGACTCAAGCTCTGCGCCGCCCAGGCGGACGAGGACATCCGGGCACGCAGCGCCGAGCTGCGCCGCACCGAGTCCGATCTGGAAACCATTCGCCAGACGCATTACGAGGCCGGCGACCGGGTCAACCAGGCGCAGGGCCAGTTGTACGAAGCCAACGCCCGGGTGGGCGAGATCGAGGCGCACATTCGCTTCGTGCAGGAGAGCCGCCAGCGGGTCGAGCTGCAACTGACGCAGCTCAAAGAACAACTGAAGTCCTGGACGGCGCGCGCCCAGGACACCGGCTGCGAACTCGAGCGGCTGGCCCAGGCGCTGGCCGACGCGCAAGCACATGCACAGCAACTGATGGCGCAGGTTCAAGAGCAGGCGCAGACCTTGCCGGCGCTGGAAGACGGCTGGCGCCAGAGCCAGGCCAACGCCGGCCAGCAGCGCGCGCGCGTGGCGCAATGGCAGCAGCAGATTCAGGTGCTGGCGGCCGAGCAGCGCGGCATCGACGAGCACAGCGCTCAGCTCAGGCAGCGCGGCGAACGCCTGCAGACCGAGCGCCATACGCTGCCTGCGCCCGACCCGGCGGAGCTGCTGGCGGCGCACAGCCAGTCGGCGCTCGCGCAGGAAGAAGCCCAGCACAAGGACGCGCACCTGCTGCAACTGCAAGACAGTCTGCCCCGGCTCGACGCGCTGCGCCGCGCCGCACAGCAGGCTTTGAACCAGGAATTGGCACTGCAAGCCAAGCTGTCGGCGCGCCGCGACGCGCTGGCGGCCTTGCAGGCCAAGCTGCGCAGCAACGAACAACTCAAACCCTGGCTGGCCCAGCACGGACTGGACGGGTTGCCGGCGCTGTGGAGCCGCATGCAGGTCGAACCCGGCTGGGAAAACGCGTTCGAGGCCGCTTTGCGCGAGCGCCTGGGCGGACTTGAGGTCGCGCGGTTGGAGCAGGTGTGCGCCTTGAGCGGCGCCGCCCCGCCGGCCAAACTCTGCTTTTACCAGCCGCCAGCGGCCGCCGCGCCCCTGGCCGAGCGCGCGCAGTTGCTGCCCGGCGAAGTGATTTACCTGCCCGAGGGCCACGCCGTCAGCGCGCACAGCCTGAGTTTTTACGCGCCCGACAGCGCTCAGGCCGGCTTGTTGGCACGCGCACACGAAATTGAAAACCTGAGTCTGGAAGTCAAAACCCAGACCCTGCTGGTCGAACAGGCCCGCGCCGCGCTGCTACACGCCGAAGCCAGCGAGCAGGAGGCAGCGCAGCAATTGGTGCAGGCGCGCCGCGCAGCCGGCGCGGCGCGCAGCCGCGCGCACGAATGCCAGGTGCAGGTGCTGCGCCTGACCCAGGGCGCGCAGCAGAGCCGCACACGCCAAGAACAAATCGCCACCGATCTGACCGAGATCGACGCCCAACTGCAAGACCTGCAGGAACGCCGCATGGCGGCCGAGTCCCGCCTCGAAGCACTGGCCCTGCAACGGGCCGACGGCCAGCAGCAGCAGCTCCAGCTCGACGAGCAGGCGCTGGCGGCCGAACGGGCGCTGCAAATGGCGCGTCTGCAACAGCGCGCGCTCGAGCGCAGCGCCCAGGAAGCCGCATTTGCGCTGCGCAGCCTGCAAGCGCGCCAGGCCGAGCTGCAACGCGCGCTGCAAACGGCTGCAACGCAGGAGCAAGCGCTAAGCGCCGCGGCCAAGCGCAGCGCCGAGGAACTGTTGGGCCTGAATGCCAGCGACGCGCCAACCGGTCTGCAGCAGGCACTGGCGCACAGGATCGAATGTGAACAGGCGCTGGGCGCGCAGCGCCAGCGCTACGACGAGCTCACACGCAAGCTGCGCGCCAGCGACGAACGCCGCCTGCAGCTCGAACGCGAGCTCGACCCTTTGCGCGCGCGCAGCACCGAATACCAGCTCAAGGAGCAGGCCGCACGGCTGGCGGTCGAACAATTCTGCGGCTTGCTCGAAAATGCCCAGGCCGATCTGGCTGCGCTGCAGCGCAGCGTCGAGCAAGACGAGGTTCGGCTGAGCGGCCTGCCAAGCGAGATCGACCGCTTACAGCGCGAAATTCAGGCGCTGGGCGCGGTCAATCTGGCGGCTCTCGGAGAACTCGAGGTGGCGCGCGAACGCCAGACCTTTCTGGATGCCCAGTCGGCCGACCTGCTGCAGGCCATCCAGACGCTGGAAGATGCGATTAGAAAAATTGACGCCCAAACCCGCGCCCTGCTGGCCGACACCTTTGCCGGCGTCAACACCCACTTCGGCCAGTTGTTCCCCGAACTGTTTGGCGGCGGCAGCGCCCGCCTGCTGATGACGGGCGAAGAAATTCTTGACGCCGGCGTGCAGGTGCTGGCGCAGCCGCCGGGCAAGAAAATACAGAGCATTCACCTGCTCTCGGGTGGCGAGAAGGCGCTCACCGCCATTGCTCTGGTGTTTGCCATTTTTCAGCTCAACCCGGCGCCGTTTTGCCTGCTCGACGAAGTCGACGCGCCGCTGGACGACGCCAACACCGAGCGTTATGCAAAACTGGTCCGGACGATGTCGCGCCAGACACAATTTCTTTTCATCAGCCACAACAAAATTGCGATGGAAATGGCGGCACAACTGATCGGCGTGACGATGCAGGAGCAAGGTGTTTCGCGTATCGTTGCGGTGGACATGGTGTCCGCTGCCGGTATGCTTGCAGCCACCTGAACTCGAACCTGAACCATGAGCACACTACAAATCAGCCTGGCGGTCATCGGCGTTCTGGTGCTGGTATGCGTGATCGCCTACAACGTCTGGATTGTTCGCAAGAACGCACCGCGCACCGCCCGCCCACCCGGCGCAGCGCCAGCGCGCACCGATACCGACTTGGCCGCAGCCGCAAAGCCGCAAAGCGGCCGCATCGAACCGGTGCTGGACGCCAGCCTGAGCCCGGCTGCAAGCGCCTGGCGCGCGCCGACGGCAGCGGCGCTGCCGGTTCTGCTCAACACGGTGTTGCAGCCGGCAGACAAAAAGCAGGCGCTTGATGTCCTGATCGACGTGATCGCCCCGCTGCAGCTCGAAGCACCGGTTTCAGGCGACGCGCTGCTGGCCGCCCTGCCCGGCACACGCCGCGTCGGTAGCAAACCGTTTGCGCTCGAAGCACAGAACCAGGCCAGCGGCGAATGGGAGAGCCCGCGTGCCGGTCAGCGCTACCGCGCACTGCAAGCCGGCGTTCAGTTGGCCAATCGCACCGGCGCGCTCAACGACATCGAATTCTCCGAATTCATCGTCAAGACCCAGGCCTTTGCCGACGCCGTCGGCGCTGCGCCCGATTTTCCCGACATGCGCGCCGAGGTCGGGCGTGCGCGCGAACTCGACGCCTTCGCCAGCAGCCACGACGCCCAGCTCCGTTTCACCGTGCGCGCGCGCAGCGCCGCCTGGAGCCCCGGCTACGTGGTGCAGCACGCCGCCCGACTCGGCTTCGTGGCCGGCTCGCTGCCTGGGCGCATGGTAGTGCCGGGCAGCCAAAGCGGGCAGGCGCCGCTGCTCAGCCTGAGCCTGGACCCACAAGCCGCGATGGCCGAAGAACCCGAGCACAGCGCGCTGCGCGAAATCACGCTGGCACTTGAAGTCACCCACGTGGCGCGCAGCGAGCAAGCTTTCGTTCGTCTGCGCCAGAGTGCTGCCGCGCTGGCGCAGGAGATGGACGGTGTGGTCACCGACGACGCCGGTCAAGCGCTGTCGAACGACGCCATGGACCTCATCGGTGCCGACTTGGAAGCTTTGTACGACGCACTCGATCGGCGCGATCTCTGCGCCGGATCGCCGCAAGCGCGCCGGCTGTTCAGTTGAGCAGCGGCCCCTTGTCCCGGCGCGCCAGCGTCGTGCCGGGCACCGCTGCCCGACGAGCTTCGACCCGCAATTAATTGCCCATGAACACGCCCGCTCTGCCTTCATCTGCGCACGCACCGAGCGAGCGCGCCGCCGCGCTGCGAGCCCTGCTCGATTACCACGCGCACCGCTATCACACGCTGGACGCACCGGAAATTCCGGATGCCGAGTACGACCGCCTGTTTTGCGAGCTGCAGGCGATCGAGGCCGCGCACCCTTCACTGCGCACGCCCGACTCCATCACCCAGCGCGTCGGTGGCCAGGTGCTGGCTGGCTTTGCGCCCGTGCGCCATCAGGTGCCCATGCTCTCGATCGGCACCGAGACCGACACCAGCGCGAACGGCGCGCGCGCCTTCGATGCCCGGGTGCGCCGCGCCCTCGGGCTCAGCGATGCCGACCCGCAGCTCGAGTACGTCACCGAACTCAAGTTCGACGGCCTGGCCATCAGCCTGCGCTATGAAAACGGCGTGCTGGTGCAGGCCGGCACGCGCGGCGACGGCGAGGTGGGTGAGGACGTGACGAACAACATCCGCACCATTGGCCAAATTCCCCTGCGCCTGCCGGCCGATGCGCCGGCCCTGCTCGAGGTCAGAGGAGAGGTCTACCTACGTCGGGACGCTTTCGAAGCACTCAACGACAGGCAGCGCGCCAAGATCGCGGCCGGCGCCAAGGGTGAAAAAACCTTCGTCAACCCGCGCAACGCAGCGGCTGGCGCGGTGCGCCAGCTCGATTCAAGCGTGACCGCGCAACGCCCCTTGAGCTTCTTCGCCTACGGTGTGGCCCAGATCGCGCCGGCGCCGGCGCTGCAAACCCACTTCGCCCTGCTGCAGCAGCTCAAATCCTGGGGTTTTGCGGTTGCCGAGCAGACCGCACTGGCCCGCGGCGCCGATGAACTGGTCGCTTTTTATCAGCGCATCGGTGCCGCGCGCTGGCAACTGCCGTTCGACATCGACGGTGTGGTCTACAAAGTCAATGCGTTGGCGCTGCAGCAAAGACTGGGCTTCGTCACGCGCGAGCCGCGCTGGGCCCTGGCGCACAAATACCCGGCGCAAGAACAGCTCAGCACCGTACTCGCCATCGACGTACAGGTCGGGCGCACCGGCAAGCTGACGCCGGTGGCCAGGCTCGCGCCCGTGTTTGTCGGTGGCGTCACCGTAACCAACGCCACCTTGCACAACGAAGACGAGGCGCGCCGCAAAGACGTGCGCGTGGGCGACACGGTGATCGTGCGCCGCGCCGGGGACGTGATCCCCGAGGTGGTGGCGGTGTTGCCCGAGCAGCGCACACCCGGTGCTGCGGCCTTTCGCATGCCAAGCCAATGCCCGGTGTGCGCCAGTGCTGTGCTGCGCGAAGCCGGTGAAGTCGAGCACCGCTGCAGCGGCGGCCTGTACTGCCCGGCACAGCGCAAGCAAGCCATGCTGCATTACGCACAGCGGCGCGCGGTCGAAGTCGAAGGGTTGGGTGAAAAGCTGGTCGATCAACTGGTCGATGCGGGTTTGGTCAACACCCTGCCCGACCTGTACCGACTCGGACTGAACGCGCTCGCCCGGCTCGACCGCATGGCGGACAAGTCGGCGCAAAACATCGTGGCGGCACTGGAAAAGTCAAAGCAAACCACGCTGCCACGCTTTTTGTTTGGCCTGGGCATACGCCACGTCGGCGAGGCCAGCGCCAAAGACCTGGCGCGTCATTTTGGTCGGCTCGACCGCATCATGAACGCTTCGGTCGAGCAGTTGCTGCAAGTCAAAGACATCGGCCCGGTGCTGGCGCACAGCATACGCAGTTTCTTCGATCAGCCGCACAACCGCGAGGTGGTCGAACAGTTGCGCGCCTGCGGGGTGCACTGGGACGAGCAAGAACCCACCAGCGCGCCCGAGCGGCCGTTGCTGGGCAAGACCTTCGTCCTCACCGGCAGCCTGCCCTCACTCAGCCGTCAGCAGGCCAAAGATATGCTCGAAGCCGCCGGTGCCAAGGTGGCCGCTTCGGTGAGCAAAAAGACCGATTACGTGCTGGCCGGTGAGGCCGCAGGCGGCAAACTCGAGCAGGCGCACGCGCTTGGGGTGGCGGTGCTGGACGAGGCGGGCTTGCGAGCCCTGCTGGCGCAGACCGGGTAGACGCGCTGCCCATGCCGGGCCGGGTGGCGCTGCGCACAGACCCGGCCGAGCAAGCCGCCGCCCGCTTGGCCGTGTCACCGGCTCAGGGGCGCGCGCCCACCAGCACCGTGACCATGCGCTCGGGTTGCAGCACGCGGGCAAAGGCGCGCCGCACATCGTCTGCGCTGACGCGCTGCACCTGATCGCGCCAGGTCTGCAGATGGTCGAGCGGCAGGCCGTTCCAGGCGATGCTGCTGACCTGATCGAGCAACTCGCGGTTGCTGTCTATGCGCAGCGCAAAACCGTTCACCAGAAAATCCTTCGCGGCCTGCAATTCGGCCTCGGTCGGCCCTTGCTCGACGAACTGGCGCAACAGGCCGTGCGCCAAGGCAAGCGCCAAGTCGGCCTGCTCGGGCCGGGTGCTGAGCCCGATCTGGAACGCACCGGCGTGCAGACCGGGCGAGAAAAAGCTGTGCACGCTGTAGCTCAGGCCACGTTTTTCCCGCACCTCGGTGGTCAGGCGCGAGGTGAAACCGCCGCCCCCAAAAATGTGATTGCCCACCAGCAGGGGAAAGAAATCGGGGTCGGCGCGCGGCACGCCGGGCTGACCGATCAGCACCTGCGCCTGCGCGGCGGCAAACGGAATGCGCTCGCTGACAGCGCGGCTCAGGGCTTGCACCTGCGCCAACTCGGGCAGCGCAGCGCAGCCGTGCGGCGCCACGGCGGCCATCAACTGGCCGACGATGAGCTCGGCCCGGGCGCGGTCGATGGCGCCGACCAGACTCACCTTGGCCCGGCAGGCGACGACGTGGCGGCGATAAAACGCGCGCATGTCAGCCGCCGTGATGGCGCCCAGCGTGGCCGCCCGGGGTTCGAAGCCGTACGGGTGGTCGCCAAAAACGGCACGTGCAAACGCGCGCTCGGCATGCGTGGCGGGCTGAGTTTCGGCCTCTTGCATGGCTGCCAACAGGCGTTCGCGCTCGCGCTGCCAAACCCGGGCCGGCCAGGCCGGGGCCGCCAACTGCTGCGCGGCCAGCGCGACGGCGCGCTCGAGCAGCTCAGGCTCGCTCAGGCTGCGCAAGGAAACGCTGAAACGGTCGCGGCTGGCCCGGGCGCCAAACTGCGCGCCCAGGTCGACCCAGGCCAGACCGAGCTGGTTTTCATCCAGCGCCGGCCGACCCGCGTGTGCCAACACGCCGGCCGACAGCAGTTGCGCCGTCGCGCTGGCCAGTCCGGCCTGATGCGCTGCGTCGCGCCGGCTGCCGCCGTCGAAATTGAGCTGCAGGTCGAGCATGGGAATCGATGGATTGGGCACCAGGTACACGCGCGCGCCGCTGGCGTGCGTCCAATGCTCGATCGGAATCACGGCGTGCGCGGGCAGCACGGCAAACAGCGCGCCCAAGGGCAGCAGGGGCACGCAAAGACGGCGCCACAGCGCAAAAAAAAGGTTCATGGCAAAAAATCCGTTGACGCGGGTCGGATTCAAGGGCGCGCTTGCTTATTGATCCGGCTTATTGATCCGGCCCTGTGAAGTCTCAATTTCCGTTCGGGTTGAGCCTGTCGAAACCCTTGAATCCCGATCATCCTGAGCCTGTCGAAGGACTGGCTCAGGGCGAATGGTTCATATTTCATCGGGCCGGATCAATAGGGCGGGCTGCAAGCGCGCCGGCGCGGCGATCCGGGTCTGGCAGCAACACCGCGGTATTGAGCTGGCGCTCAGAAAAATAACGCTGCGCCACCGACTGCACCTGCGCCGCCGTGACGCCGCGCAGGGCGGTCATGAGGCGCTCGCCGGCGTCCACGTCCAGGCCGTTGATCCAGTCGTTGCCGAGCTCGCGCGCCTGGTTGAACATCGAATCGAGCTGAAAGACTTCAGCCGCCATCCACTGCGTTTTGACGCGCGCCAGCTCGGCCGGGCTGATGCCGTCGCGCGCGATGCGCGCCAGCTCGGCTTTGAGCGCCGCCTCGACCGCTTGGGTGCCGACGCCCTGGGCTGGCACGGCGCTGAGAAAAAACAACTGCGGGCCGCGCCCCATCAGGCCATAAAAGGCCTCGACGCTGTCGGCGCTGCGCCGGCCACCTGGCCCCACGGCGCGCACCAGCGCGCGTTCGAGCCGAGCACCGCTGTGGCCGTCGAGCACGGCCGCCAGCACGGCCAGCGCCAGCGCGTCTTGGTTGGCGGGGTCGTCGCCACCGGTCCAGCGCGGCACCTTGTAGGCCAGCACCACCAGCGACTGATCGACTGCGGCGCGGTACTCCAGCCGACGCGGCCCGGTCTGCTCGGGCTCGTCGCGCGGCTTGCGCGGCGGCACGGCGCGCGCCGCCAGGGTGCCAAAGTGCTGCTCGGCCTGCGCGCGCACCTGCTGCACGTCGACATCGCCGACGATCACCAGCGCGGCGTTGCCCGGCACGTACCAGCGCTGATAGAAGTCGCGCACGTCCTGCGGCGTCATGGCCTCGATGTCGCTCATCCAGCCGATGATGGGCCGCCGGACCGGACTGGCCTGAAACGCCATCGCCTTGAGCGCCTCGAACAGGCGCGCGCGCGGCAGCTCTTCGACCACTTGCAAGCGCTCTTCTTTCACCACGGCGAGCTCGCGCCAGAATTCTTCGTCGGGCCACTGATTGCGGGCAAAGCGGTCGGCTTCCAGGCGCATCACGTCCTCGATCCGGTGCGCGGGCACTTGCTGGTGATAGGCGGTGGCGTCGCGGCTGGTGAAGGCGTTTTCACGCCCGCCCAGCGCCGCAATCCGGTGCGAGAACTCACCCGGTTTGAGATCGGGCGTGCCCTTGAACAGCATATGTTCGAGCACGTGCGCCACACCCGAAGTGCCGTCAACTTCGTCTATGGAACCCACCCGAACCCATAGCATGTGAACGGCGGTGGGGGCGCGGCGGTCGGGCCGCACGATCAGCGTCATGCCGTTGGCGAGCGTAAAGCGCTGTGCCTGCGTCGCGCTGACGGGGCTGACGCTGGCGGCGCTGGCGGTCTGCGGCGCCGTGCTTTGTGCATCAATCCCGGCACTGCCGAGCAGCAACAGGACCGACAAGAGCGCGACCCGCAGGGTATCAGACAGAAGCAGCTTGCGTTTCATAGAATGCGCTTGATTTTAGAGGTTGAACCATGTTCTCGTTTTTACGAAAAAAATTATCCACGCCCAGCCCCGGCAGCGCGTCGACGACTGAAGTGAGCGCTGCGCCGGCCGCTGCAAGCGCCGCTGTGACCGATGTACCCGCTGCGGCGCGCAGCGGCTGGCTCGACAAGCTCAAGGCCGGGCTGCGCAAAACCGGCTCCAGCATTGCCACCGTGTTCACCGGCACGCGCATCGACGACGCCTTGTACGAAGACCTGGAAGCCGCGCTGCTGCTGGCCGACAGCGGCGTGCAGGCAAGCGAATTTTTGCTCGCCGACCTCAAGCGTCGCGTCAAAGAGCACAAGGCCACCGAGCCGGCCGCGGTCAAGGCCTTGCTGGTTGATGCCATTGCCGACTTGCTGCTGCCGCTGCAAAAACCGCTGGTGATAGGCGCGCACAAGCCGACCGTCATCATGGTCGCAGGCGTCAACGGGGCGGGCAAAACCACCTCGATCGGCAAGCTCACGCGCCACCTGTGCGACGCCGGCGCCAGCGTGCTGCTGGCTGCGGCCGACACCTTTCGCGCCGCCGCGCGCGAGCAACTCGCCGTCTGGGCCGACCGCAACACGGTCGACATCATCACGCAATCCGGCGGCGACCCGGCCGCCGTGAGCTTTGACGCCGTTTGCGCTGGGCGCGCGCGCGGGCGCGACGTGGTGTTGGTCGACACCGCCGGCCGCTTGCCGACGCAGTTGCACCTGATGGAGGAGCTGCGCAAAATCAAACGGGTGCTGCAAAAGGCCGACCCTTCGGCCCCGCACGAGGTGTTGCTGGTGATCGACGGCAATACCGGCCAGAACGCGCTGGCACAGGTCAAATCGTTTGACGAGGTGCTGCAACTCAGCGGCCTGATCATCACCAAGCTCGACGGCACCGCCAAGGGCGGCGTGTTGTGCGCGATTGCGCGCGAAAAACCGGTGCCGGTGTACTTCATCGGCGTGGGCGAGAAACTGCAAGACCTGGAAACCTTCGACGCGCGCGAGTTCGCGCAGGCGCTGCTGGCTTGATGGCGGCGCGCAAGCGCCCGCAACGCAGGGGCAGGGTCAACGGGCATGACTTTGAAAGCCACCCCGGAAAATGAAAGTCATGCCCGTTCTCCCTCACCCCCAACCCCTCTCCCGCACGCGGGAGAGGGGAGCGAAGTGAGTCGCGGCCCAACTTTCACGTCAAAGATTGAGCTGCGCCCAGGCTTTGTCCAGCCGCTTGCCGCTGACCGGCTGTGGTGTGCGCAACTCTTGGGCAAAGTAGCTCACGCGCAGCTCCTCCAGCAGCCAGCGCAGCTCTTGCAAGCGCGCGTCCGCTACGCCCTTGCGCTCGGCCAGCAAGCGCCAGCAACGCTGCTCGTGCGGGCGCAGTTCGGCCAGTTTGGCGGCGTCGCGCGCCGGATCGGCGCGCCACTTGTCCAGCCGCAGTTGCACCGCCTTCAGGTAGCGCGGCAGGTGCTGCAACTGAGCGTATGGCGTGCCGAGCAAAAAACGCTTGGGCAGCAGGTGCTGCAATTGCTGCTGAATATCGCTCGCCAGATCGGGCGGCGGGCGACTGTCTTTGAGCTTGCGCGTGGCGGCGGCGTATTCGCTCAGAATCAGCTCGGCGCTGCGCGCAATATCGGATGAAATCAGCGTCAGCCGTGCGCGACCCTGCTCCAGGCGTTGCTGGAACGCGGCGGCGTCGGCGGGCAGTGGGTCGGCCAGGAAGGCGCGCTCCAGCGCGAGTTCGACAATTTGTTCGCGCAACTCCTCCAGCGTGCCACCACCCGCGCCGCCCTGCGTCTTGCCCACCTGCATGTAAGCGCTGGCCATGCTCAAGAGGCCGGGCAGGTTTTTTTCCAGATACTTGAGCGCGTCGCGCAGTTGTAACGCAAACAGGCGGCGCAGGCCAGCGCGGTGGCGCGCCTGCGCCGTCTCGGGTTCGTCGAACACCTCGATACCCACCGCATCCCCCAAGTCGGTCAGGGCCGGGAAACCGATCAAGGTCTGGCCGTGTTGGCGGATTTCCATCAGCTCGGGTAGCTCGCCAAAGTCCCACCGGGTGTGGCGCGGCCCGGCGCTGACGGCGGCGCCGGGTGTGGGTACGGGGGGGGCGGCGGTGCCCGCTCGCGCGGTCTGCGCCACGGCGACCGGGGGCGCTGGCGCCGCCGGCCGCAGGCTTTGCAGCTTGAGCGCGGCCAGCGCCTGAAAGGCTCCGCGCGCCTGACCACCGAGTTCGGCTTTCAGCGCCGCCAGACTGCGGCCCTGTCCAAGCTGGCGACCGTGTTCGTCCACCACGCGCAGGTGCATCAGGTGGTGGGGGCTGAGCAGCTCGAGTTTGAAATCCTTGTGCACGATGTCGAGCTGCGTGGCCTGGCGCACCAGCTTCAACAGCGCATCAAGCAAGGGGCCAGTGCCAAACACTGCGGGTTCGCTGAGCGCGGCGGCAAAAGCTTCGGCCGTCGCTGGCAGCGGCACCAGGCGAGCGCGCGGGCGTTGTTGCAGGGTTTTCAGCAGCGCCAGCAGCTTGTCTTTCAACATGCCGGGCACCAGCCAGTCGCAGCGGTCCTCACTGGCCTGGTTCAAGGCAAAAATCGGCAGCGTGACACTCAGGCCGTCGCGCGGGTCGTCCGGTTCGTGCAGGTAGCCGCACGCGCAGTCTACCCCGCCCAGGCGCACGGTTTTGGGAAATGCCTGGGTGGTGATGGCGGCCGCCTCGTGGCGCATCAAATCTTCGCGCGCGAGCAGCAGCAGCCTGGGGTTGAGCTTGACTGCGTCCTGATACCAGCGCTCCAGGCTGACGCCGCTGCAGACGTCGGCCGGCACCTGCTGCTCGTAAAAGGCGTAGATCAGCTCGTCGTCAACCAGCACGTCCTGACGGCGCGACTTGTGCTCCAGTTCGGCCACCTGCTGCAGCAGCTTTTGATTGGCGGCCAGAAACGGCAGCCGCGTGTCCCACTCGAGCGCCACCAGCGCTTGACGAATGAATATTTCGCGCGCGCCCGCCGGGTCCACCCGGGCGTAATCGCAGCGCCGGTTGTGATAGACCACCAGGCCGTACAGGGTGGCACGCTCCAGCGCCGAGACGCGGGCGGCTTTTTTCTCCCAGTGCGGGTCCAGCAGTTGCTTTTTCAGCAAGTGCCCGCCCACTTGTTCCAGCCAGGCCGGGTCGATCTGGGCGATGCCACGGCCAAACAAACGCGTGGTTTCCACCAGCTCGGCGCAAACGATCCAGCGCCCCGGTTTCTTGCTCAGCTTGGCGCCCGGGTGGCGGTGGAACTTGATGCCGCGCGCGCCCAGGTACCAGTCCGAAGCCTGTCCTGAGCCTGTCGAAGGGGCGTCATTTTTCTGCCCGATGTTGCCCAGCAGGCCCGACAGCATGGCCAGGTGCAGTTGCTCGTAGCTGGCCGGTCGGGTGTTGATCGGCCACTGGTGCTCGGTCACCACGGTCAGCAACTGGCTGTGGATGTCGCGCCATTCTCGCACCCGGCGCGGGTTGATGAAGTTCGCGCGCAGCAGGTTTTCGTACTGCCGGTGGCTGAGCTTGTGGGAGGCATCCGCTCGCACTGAGCTGGCCAAATCCGTTCGCACTGAGCTGGTCGAAGTGCTGCTCGCACGCTGGGCTTCGACAGGCTCAGCCCGAACGCTGGAGCGTCCGCCTTTGCTGTCTTGCAGCCATTTCCACAGCTTGAGCGTGCCGCTGAACTCGCTTTTCTCGTCGTCGAACTTGGCGTGCGCCTGATCGGCCTGAGCCTGCTTGTCGATCGGCCGTTCGCGCACGTCTGGCACGCTCAGGCCAGCGGCAATCACCAGCACCTCGTCGAGCGCGCCGCGCTCGCGTGCCTCCAGAATCATGCGCCCCACGCGCGGATCGAGCGGCAGCCGCGCCAGCGCCTGACCGATCGGCGTCAACTCGTTGCTCTCGTCGACTGCGCCCAACTCGGCCAGCAACTGGTAGCCGTCGACGATGGCGCGCCGCTGCGGCGCGTCGATGAAGGCAAAGTTTTCCACCGCGCCCAGGCGCAGCGCCTTCATGCGCAAAATCACGCCCGCCAGCGAGCTGCGCAAAATTTCCGGGTCGGTGAATTCAGGTCGCCCCTGAAAGCTGGCCTCGTCGTAGAGCCGGATGCAGATGCCGTCGGCCACGCGGCCACAGCGCCCGGCACGCTGGTTGGCGGCCGCCCGGCTGATGGGCTCGACTTGCAATTGCTCGACCTTTTGACGAAAGCTGTAGCGCTTGACGCGCGCGGTGCCGGTGTCGATGACGAAGCGGATCCCGGGCACGGTGAGCGAGGTCTCGGCCACATTGGTCGCCAGCACGATGCGGCGTGCGCTGTGGGCTTGAAAAATGCGGTCTTGCTCAGGCTGCGACAAGCGGGCAAACAGCGGCAGCAGCTCGGCGCTGCGCAGCACCGGGTTGTGGCTGAGGTGCTTGCGCAGGTGATCGGCGGCTTCCCGGATTTCGCGCTCGCCGGGTAAAAAAATCAAAATATCACCGCCCTGCCCTGCGCCTGCGCGCCAGAGCTCGTCGACCGCGTCGGCAATGGCCTGGTTCAGGTCGTACTCGCGGCTTTCTTGAAACGGCCGCCAGCGCTGCTCGACCGGAAAACTGCGACCCGAAACCATGAACACCGGCGCCGGCCCGGTGGGACTGGAGAAGTAGTCGGCAAAGCGCTGCGCGTCTATGGTGGCCGAGGTGATGATCAGCTTCAAGTCCGGCCGGCGCGGCAGCAACTGGCGCAGGTAGCCGAGCAAAAAGTCGATGTTCAGGCTGCGTTCGTGCGCCTCGTCGATGATCAGCGTGTCGTAGGCGCGCAAATCGGGGTCGCTCTGCGTCTCGGCCAGCAAAATACCGTCCGTCATCAGCTTGACCGAAGCGTCTTTCGACAAGCGGTCCTGAAAACGCACCTTGTAGCCCACCACCTCGCCCAAGGGCGTTTGCAGCTCGTCGGCAATGCGCTTGGCCACACTGGAGGCGGCCATGCGGCGCGGCTGCGTGTGGCCGATCAACTGGCCGCGCTGGCCCGGCTTGGCGTTGCACGTGCCGCGCCCCATGTGCAGCGCGATCTTGGGCAACTGCGTGGTCTTGCCCGAGCCGGTTTCACCACAGACAATGAGCACCTGGTGCGCGCGCAAGGCGGCTTCGATCTCGTGCCGCCGGGCCGAAACCGGCAGCGATTCGGGGAATTCGATGCGCAGTGGCCGACGCACCGCCAGGCTGGAAGAAAAATTGACAGATTCGATCACAGCGCTATTATCTCAGGCACAGTTTCACGTGCAGCACAGAGTCACGTGCTGCACGCGCAGGAGTCCTTGCCATGACCAATCTGACCATTTCCATCGATGCGGCGATTGTGCGCCAGGCGCGCATCCGCGCCATTCAGGAAGGCACCTCGGTAAGCGCCAAGGTGCGTGAATTTTTATCCCTTTATTCGACCTACCGCGACAAACCCGCACCTGCGCCCTGCGTGGCCGCGCATCTGCCGGTTTTCCCAGACTCGGGCGGCCTGCAAACCGGCAGTGACCCCTGCAGCAAGCAGCCGCCTTGCCAGGCGGCGCAGGAATGACGCCCGCCGTCAATCCGCTGCCAGCCCGCCACCCCGCCTTGACCGCCATGTCCAACGTCTTCAACTTCACCTTCGTGCCCTGGTTTCGCTCGGTCGCGCCCTACATTCATAAGCACCGCAACAACACCCTGGTGGTCGGCATGGCCGGCGAGGCCATCGCCGCAGGCAAGCTGGCCAACGTGGCGCAAGACCTGGCGTTGATCCAGAGCATGGGCGTCAAAATCGTTCTGGTGCACGGTTTTCGACCGCAGGTGAACGAACAACTGAAAGCCAAGGGCCACCCGGCCCGCTACTCGCATGGCCTGCGCATCACCGATTCGGTGGCCTTGGACTGCGCGCAGGAAGCCGCCGGCCAGTTGCGCTATGAAATCGAGGCCGCCTTCAGCCAGGGCCTGCCCAACACGCCCATGGCCGGCGCCACGGTGCGGGTGATTTCGGGCAACTTCATCACCGCGCGCCCGGTTGGTCTGCTCGACGGCGTGGACTTTCTGCATTCGGGTCTGGTGCGCAAGATCGACACCGAAGGCATACAGCGCGCCCTCGACATGGGCGCGCTGGTGCTGCTGTCGCCGTTTGGCTTCTCGCCCACCGGTGAAGCCTTCAACCTGACAATGGAAGACGTGGCGACCTCGGTGGCCATTGCGCTGCAGGCCGACAAGCTGATGTTTCTGAGCGAGTTGCCCGGCATTCGCGTCCAGGTGGATGACCCGCAAAGCGAAATCGATACCGAATTGTCACTGGCCGATGCCAGGCAGTTGTTGGCTGAACTGCCCGCGCCAACCCAGCCAAGCGACAGCGCGTTTTATTTGCAGCACTGCGTGCGCGCCTGTGAAGGCGGGGTCGATCGCAGTCACATCCTGCCCTTTGCCGTTGACGGCGCGCTGCTGCTGGAGATTTACACCCACGACGGCATCGGCACCATGGTGGTCGATGAAAAACTCGAAAGCCTGCGCGAAGCCACCGTGGACGACATCAGCGCCCTGGTTGCGCTGATCGAGCCCTACGAAAAAGACGGCACGCTGGTCAAACGCGACCGCACCGAACTTGAGCGCGACGCCGGCTGCTACACCTTGATCGAGCACGACGGCGTGATTTTTGGCTGCGCCGCGCTCTACCCCTACCCGGAGCAGCGTACCGGCGAAATGGCCGCCCTGACCGTCTCGCCCGACGCTCAGAGTCAGGGCGACGGCGAGCGGCTGCTCAAACGCATCGAAGTGCGCGCGCGTGCGCAGGGCTTGAAAAGCATTTTCGTGCTCACCACCCGCACCATGCACTGGTTCATCAAACGTGGTTTCGAACCGGTCGGCCCCGACTGGCTGCCCGATGCACGCAAACGCAAATACAACTGGGATCGCAGGAGTCAGATACTGGTCAAACAGCTCAATTGAGCTGGATCTGCCTGGGCACGCTGTGCCGCAGAGACGAACTCAACCCATGCACCCCGGCTGCGCTTTTGTTGACCTTGACCCGCTTGCCTGCCGCTTGCATGTTCTGTCTCGCCAGCGCCGCCTCCAGTAGGCCGATACAAAAGCTTTGCAGTTTCTGGACCGCTCGCCTTGATCGGTCCTTTCGGTCTGGCTTTTTATTGGTCGGCGTGGCGGGATTCGAACTCGCGACCCCTTGCACCCCATGCAAGTGCGCTACCAGGCTGCGCTACACGCCGACAAGCCTGCCATTGTAGCTTGATTTTATGTCCCCGGCCCGCACGCCGCGTCAAAGGAAAAGGGCACAATCCAGCCGGCTCTAAACAAGGAAAATGAACCGTCATGTACCGCTCCGACCTGCCTGCACCCAGTAGCCGCTTGAGTTTGGAGCAGTTGCACGCGCTGGTGGCCCAGACCCTGCGCGACCTGCACCCCGGCCGACCCGACTTGCCGCCGATCAGCTCGGCCAGCACACTGGACCGCGAACTGGGCTTTGACAGCCTAGGGCGCATGGAGTTGTTGCTGCGCATCGAGTCGGCCGCTGCTGTGGCCTTGCCGGAAGAAACGCTGCAAAACGCCGAAACGGTGGACGACTTGTGGCAGGCCTTGCAACAAGGGCGTGCGCGCGCGCCGACCGGTGCCAGCGCGCCGCCTCAGACGCAGCCGGCGCAGCCAGTCAGCGCAGCGCCGCTGCCCGCTGGGGGCTCCAACGCGGCGCCCTGGCTGCAGGCCCACACCTTGCTCGACGTGCTTGACGCGCACGTGCAGGTGCACCCCGACCTGACGCAAATCATTTATCTGGCCGACAACGAGCAAACTCGCATCAGTTACCGGCAACTGGCCGATGCTTCGGCTGCGGTGGCAGCCGGTTTGCAGCGCGCCGGACTCAAACAGCGGCAAACGGTGGCGATCATGCTGCCGACTTCGCCCGCCTACTTCTACACCTACCTGGGCATTTTGCGCGCCGGCGGCATTCCGGTGCCGATCTACCCGCCAGCACGTCCCTCGCAACTGGAAGACCACGTGCGGCGCCACACCGGCATTCTGGAGAGCGCGCAAACGGTGTTGATGGTCAGCGTGCCGCAGGCCATGACGGTGGCACGGCTGTTGCAGGCGCGCGTGCCGGGTCTGCGCGCGCTGCTCAGCGCCGACGATTTGCTGGCGCAGGCTGGCACGCCGCAGCCGGTGCCGGTGCGCAGCGACGACACGGCCTTCATTCAATACACATCGGGCAGCACCGGTCAGCCCAAGGGCGTGGCGCTGACGCACGCCAACCTGCTGGCCAATATTCGCGCCATGCTGCAAGTGATCGATGCGCGCAGCGACGACGTGTTCGTGAGCTGGTTGCCGCTGTACCACGACATGGGCTTGATCGGCGCCTGGCTGAACTCTTTTTACGTCGGCTGCCCGCTGGTGGTGATGTCGCCGCTGGCGTTTCTGGCGCGACCCCAGCGCTGGCTGGAAACCATCTCCAGCTTTGGCGGCACGCTCTCAGCCGGTCCCAACTTCGCCTACGAGCTGTGCCTGTCGCGCATCGGCGACGAGGCCCTGGCCGGACTCGACCTGAGCCGCTGGCGGCTGGCATTCAACGGCGCCGAACCGGTGCTTGCGAGCACCCTCAGCCGCTTCCAGCAGCGCTTTGCCGCCTGCGGTTTTCGTCCCGAAGCCATGACGCCGGTGTACGGGCTGGCCGAGTCCTCGGTCGGCTTGCTGTTTCCGCCGCTCGGGCGCGGCCCGCGCGTCGATGTGATCGAACGCGCCACTTTCGAGCGTGAGCAGCGGGCCGTGCCCAGCGCCGCCACCGACGGCGGCGCTCTGCGCTTTGTCGCCTGTGGCCGCGCCCTGCCCGGCCACGAGGTGCGCATCGTCGACGCCGCCGGGCAGACGCTGCCTGAGCGCACCGAAGGTCGCTTGGTGTTTCGCGGCCCGTCGGCCACGCAAGGCTATTGGCGCGCGCCCGAACAAAGTGCGCGCCTGTTTCAAAACGGCTGGCTCGACAGCGGCGACCGCGCCTACGCAGCCGAAGATGACATTTTTGTCACCGGTCGGGTAAAAGACATTGTGATTCGCGCGGGGCGCAACCTCTACCCGCAGGAGATCGAAGACGCCGTGGGTGCCGTGCCTGGTGTGCGCAAGGGTTGCGTGGCGGTTTTTGGGCGCAGCGACGCCGACAGCGGCACCGAACGGCTGGTGGTGCTGGCCGAGATCCAGCCGCGCCATGCGCGCGCGCCAGCCGAGCTGCGCGCGGCGGTGGCGCGCGCCGTCGTCGATGCGATTGGCGAGCCGGCCGACGAAATCATTTTGGCACCGCCGCACACGGTGTTGAAAACCTCCAGCGGCAAGGTGCGGCGGGCGGCGTGCCGTGTGCTGGTCGAGCAAGGCGGCGTGGGCGCATCCACGCTGAGCCCACAGCGCCAGTGGCTGCGGCTGGCGCTGGGCAGCGTCGGCTTGCGCGCGCGCGCCGCCGCCCACCGGCTCGTCCAGCGCAGCGCTGGCTTGCTGTTTGGCCTGTGGGCGCTGCTGCTGTTCGCGCTGTTTACACCGCTGGTTTGGCTGCTGGTGCAAACGCGGCCGAACCAGGCTTCGGCCTGGGCCCTGTGCCGGTTCGCGGCGCGCGGCTTGTTGCGCCTGAGCGGCCTGCCGCTGTCGGTGCAGGGACTGCAACACCTGCCCACGCAGACCGCCGCCGTTCTGGTGTGCAACCACGCCAGCTACCTCGACGGTCTGGTGCTGGTGGCCGCACTGCCCAAGCCGCACGCCTTCGTCGTCAAGCGCGAGCTGGCCAGCCAGTTCGTAGCCGGTCGCTTTCTGCGCCGCCTGGGGGTGGCGTTTGTCGAACGCTTCGACCCGCGCCGCAGTGTGGCCGATGCACAAGCCATGGCTGCAGCGGCGCAGGCCGGACAATCGCTGCTGCTGTTTCCCGAGGGCACGTTTCGCGCCTCAGCCGGCCTGCTGCCGTTTCGGCTGGGCGGCTTCATTGCCGCTGCGCAGGCTGAGGTTCCCTTGCTACCGGTCACGCTGACCGGCACGCGCACCTTGCTGCCCGGCGAGCGCTGGTGGCCGCGCTGGACCCCTTTGTCGGTGCAAATCGGTGCGCCGCTGGAGCCGGTCGCCGGCGCCGACTTGTTTGCCAGCGCCGTGCAGTTGCGCGACGCGGCGCGGGCGGTGATTGTGAGCGGACTGCCGCCCGAAGAAGCCTGAGAGCGACTCAGACGTCGCCGTTGCTGGCAGCGGCTTCAATGCCGCGGTTGACGTTGACCCGCGCCAGCAGCAGCAAACCGAGCACGAAGAACGCGCCGGTGGAGACGATGGCCAGCCGGTGATTGCCGGCCGTGATCCAGGTGATAAGCCCGTAGGTCATGGGGCCGACGATGGACGACAGCCGCACGGCAAAAGTCCACAAACCGAAGAACTCGGCGCGCCGGGGTGCCGGAGAGAAAACGCCAGCCAGCGCCCGACCGGCCGACTGGCTGCTGCCCATGCACAAGCCGGCAAGCACCGCCGCAACCCAAAACAGCGTCGGACCGGTGGCCAGTGCGGCCAGCAGCGTCATCAGAATCCAGCCGCCCAAGGTGATGCCCAGTGCCGGCCGATGGCCGATGCGGTCTTGCACGTAACCCCAGACGAAAGCGCCAATGATGGCCGCGATGTTGACCAGGAAGATCATCATCATGGTCTGCATCTGGGTGAACCGGAGCACCTCGGCGGCGTACACCGCGGCCAAGGTCACCACCACCGAGATGCCGGCCTGGTAAGCGACCGAACTGAGCAAAAAGGCGCTGAAGTCGCGAAAGCGCCGCGACTCATGCCAGGTGCGGTGCAAACGCGCCAGCGAAGCCTGCAAACCAGGCTCTTGCAGCACCTGCGACGGCGGCGGCGCATGGCCGCGCAAGAGCGCGAAGTGGTGCGCCTGCTCCAGCTTTTGCTGCCGGGTCTGCGGCTGAGCGCGCTCGCGCAGCAAAATAAAAGTCAGCAGCGAAGACAGCGCAAACACCGCTGCGGTGATCAGCATCGTCACCGGAACAAAGTGCGACGCCGGCAGACCCTGCCCTTGAGCCCAGAACACGTAGGCCAGACTCAGACCGAGCGTGAGCATGCCACCGAAATAGCCAAAGCCCCAGCCCCAACCGGAAACCCGACCCATGCTGTCGGGGCGTGCCAGTTCGGGCAGGAAGGCCGCAATGAGCGACTCACCGTAGCTGAAAAACACATTCGACAGCACCACCGCCACGATCGCCCACGCCACCTGGCCGGGGCCAGCGCCGGCCAGCGCCGCGGTGGCGAGCACGCAGCCGGCGGTGGAGATCATCAGCAGTTGTTTCTTGGCCGCCCGCAAGTCGGCGTAGGCGCCGATCAGCGGCATGGTGAGCATGACGATGATGCTGGAGAACGCCAGCGCCGAAGTCCAGGCCAGCGTGGCCCAACTGGCGCCGCCAGCGATGCCGCTGACGAAGTAGGCGCTGAACACCGCCGTGAGCACCACGGTGGTATAGCCTGAGTTGGCAAAATCGTACATGGCCCAACCCAAAACTTCTCGCTTGCGCACGCCAGGGTTGAGTGCTGGGTGACTGGATGGGTTCATGGTGGTGCGACTGGGCGGCAGTGACGGGCGATTCTGAAGCTCGACAGGTTAACAGCTTGAGGTCGCACCGCTGTGACAGCAGGCTCGCTCGGATCGCAACGCGATCCGGCGCTCAATCCAGCCAACGGCGCGCGTTGTGCCAGAGCTGCAACCACGGACTTGGTGCGCTGGGGTCGCCTCGGGTCCAACTGAGCTGGATGTTGCGGAACACGCGCTCGGGGTGCGGCATCATGGCGGTGAAGCGGCCGTCGGCGCTGGTGACGGCGCACAGGCCGCCGGGGCTGCCGTTGGGGTTGAAGGGGTAGGCTTCGGTGGCGGCGCCTGAATGATCGACGAAGCGCAGGGCGGCAATCACCCGCGCCGGGTCGCCCTGCCGCTTGAAGTTGGCGTAGCCCTCGCCGTGCGCCACCGCGATCGGCAGTCGGCTGCCGGCCATGCCGCGCAGAAACAGGCTGGGCGAGTCCAGCACCTCGACCATGGACAGCCGGGCTTCGAAGCGCTCGCTCTGGTTGGTGGTAAAGCGCGGCCAGTGCGCCGCACCGGGAATGATGTCGGCCAGTTCGGCAAACATCTGACAGCCGTTGCACACGCCCAGGCCAAAGGTGTCGGCGCGGGCAAAGAAATGCTGGAATTGCTCGGACAGCAGCGGGTTGAAACTGATCGAGCGCGCCCAGCCTACGCCCGCGCCCAGCGTGTCGCCGTAGCTGAAGCCGCCGCAGGCCACCACGCCTTGAAAGTCGGTCAGCCGGGCGCGGCCGTTTTGCAAGTCGGTCATGTGAACGTCAAACGCCGCAAAACCGGCCTGGGTGAAGGCGTAGGCCATCTCAAGATGCGAGTTGACGCCCTGCTCGCGCAGGATGGCAACCCTGGGCTGCTGCAGCAACAAGGCCGGCGCCTCCAGGCCAGCGCGCAGCTCGGGTGCCAGCACCAGATGGACGTGCAGGCCCGGGTCGTCGGCTTGACCGGCGCCGGCGTGTTCGGCGTCGGCGCAGGCCGGGTTGTCGCGCTGGCGGCAGATGTTCCAGCTCACACTGTCCCAGACCTGGTGCAGGTCGAACAGGCTGGCGTCAAACACCCGCTTGGCGTCGCGCCAGATCTGCAGCCGGCCCTGGCCGGCGTCCGTGCCCGAGCAGGCCGGACGGGTCTTGCCGATCACGTGGCTGTGCGCCGACAGACCGTGCGCGCGCAGCGTTCGCAGCACCGCGTCGCGCTCGGCCGTGGGTACTTGCAACACCACGCCCAGCTCTTCGTTGAACAGCGCCTTGAGGGTGAGGTCGGCGCGGCGCGCGCCGACCTGCTGCGCCCAGTTCTTGGCGTCGCCGCTGTCCATGCGGCTGTCGCTGATGCCGTCGCCCTCGGTCAGCAGCAGGTCGAGGTTGAGCGCCACGCCGACGTGACCGGCAAACGCCATTTCGGCCACCGCCGCCAGCAGACCGCCGTCGCTGCGGTCGTGGTAGGCCAGTATCTGGCCCTGGGCGCGCAAGGCATTGACGGCTTGAACGAGTTGAATCAGGTCTTGCGGGCGGTCGAGGTCGGGCACCGCGCCGCCCTCTTGACCGAGGACCTGCGCCAGAATGCTGCCGCCCATGCGCTGGCGGCCTTGGCCGAGGTCGATCAGCAGCAGCGTGCTGTCTTCGATCTCGCGATTGAGTTCCGGCGTGCAGGTGCCGCGCACGTCGGCCAGGGTGGCAAAAGCGGTCACAACCAGGCTCACCGGCGCGCTGACTTTCTTTTGTTCGCCCGCGTGCGACCATTGGGCGCGCATGGACAGGCTGTCCTTGCCAACCGGGATCGAGATGCCCAGCGCCGGACACAGCTCCATGCCAACCGCTTGCACGGCCTCGTACAGCGCAGCGTCTTCGCCCGGTTCGCCGCAGGCGGCCATCCAGTTGGCCGAGAGCTTGACGCGCGCCAACTCGATCGGTGCGGCCAGCAGGTTGGTGATGCTCTCGGCCACCGCCATGCGGGCGGCGGCGGCGGCGTCGAGCGCGGCCAGCGGCGCGCGCTCGCCCAGCGCCATGGCTTCACCGGCAAAGCCCTGGAAGTCGGCCAGGGTGACGGCGCAATCGGCCACCGGCACCTGCCAGGGGCCGACCATCTGGTCGCGGTGGCTCAGGCCACCGACGCTGCGGTCGCCAATGGTGATGAGAAAGCGCTTGGAGGCCACCGTGGGGTGGCGCAACACGTCGATCACGGCCTGCTGCAAATCGACGCCGTCGAGCTGGATCGGCGCTGCGCGGCGCACGTGGGTTTTGACGTCGCGCTGCATCTTGGGCGGCTTGCCCAGCAGCACGTTCATCGGCATATCAACCGCCAGCGCCGGTGCGGCGCAACCGCTGGCTGCCTGCGGCGCGAACAGATCGAGTGCGCCGACTTGCAATTGGCGCTCTTCGGTGGCGACGCCGACCACCGCGAACGGGCAGCGTTCGCGCTCGCAAAAGGCCTGGAAACGCGCCAGCGCAGCGGGCGCAATCGCCAGCACATAGCGCTCCTGGCTTTCGTTGCACCAGATTTCTTTCGCCGCCAGACCGGATTCTTCCAGCGGCACGGCGCGCATGTCAAAGCGTGCGCCGCGGCCGGCGTCGTTGACCAGCTCCGGGAAGGCGTTGGACAGGCCGCCGGCGCCGACGTCGTGAATGGCTAGGATCGGGTTGTCAGCGCCCTGCGCCCAGCAGTGGTTGATGACCTCCTGGGCCCGGCGTTCGATCTCAGGGTTGCCGCGCTGCACCGAGTCGAAGTCGAGCGCGACCGCGTTGCTGCCGCTGGCCATGGAACTGGCAGCGCTGCCCCCCATGCCGATTTTCATGCCCGGGCCGCCAAGCTGGATCAGCAGCGAGCCGGGCGGAAATTGAATTTTCTGCGTCTGCCCGGCGTCGATCACGCCCAGGCCGCCGGCCATCATGATGGGCTTGTGGTAGCCGCGCTGCACTCCGGCGACGTGCTGCTCGTACTCACGAAAATAGCCCAGCAGGGTGGGACGGCCGAATTCGTTGTTGAAGGCGGCGCCGCCCAGCGGCCCTTCGATCATGATTTGCAGCGGGCTGGCGATGTGCTCGGGCTTGCCGCCGGGCTGCTCGCTCAGGCCGCCCCAGAGTTTGGAGACGCTAAAGCCGCTCAAGCCGGCCTTGGGCTTGGAGCCGCGACCGGTGGCGCCTTCGTCGCGGATTTCACCGCCGGCACCGGTGGCCGCGCCGGGAAACGGTGCAATGGCGGTTGGGTGGTTGTGCGTTTCAACTTTCATCAAAATGTGCTGCCGGGCGGTCTCGCTGGCGTAGAGCGGACAAGGGCCTGCGTCCCAGCGGGCCATGAAGCGCTCGACCGCAGTGCCTTCCATGATGGAGGCGTTGTCTGAGTACGCCACCACGGTGTGCTGCGGCGCCTGCTGGTGCGTGTGGCGAATCATGGCAAAGAGGCTTTTGTCCTGCGCCACGCCGTCGATGCTGAACTGGGCGTTGAAGATTTTGTGCCGGCAGTGCTCGCTGTTGGCCTGCGCGAACATCATCAGCTCGACGTCGGTCGGGTTGCGCTGCAAGCCGCTGAAGGCGCCCAGCAAGTAGTCGATCTCGTCGTCCGACAAGGCCAGGCCCCAGTCGGTGTTGGCCTGCAACAGCGCGGCGCGACCGCCGCCGAGCAGATCGACCTGCTCCAGCGGCGCGGCCTGCAGTTGGCCAAACAGCGCCTGCGCCTGGCTGCGCTCGTGCGTCACCGTCTCGGTCATGCGGTCGTGCAGCAGCGCGGCAGCGCCCTGCCACTGTGCCGGCGTCAGCGCGCTGGCGCCAAACAAGCGGGCCTGCCACTGCAAGCGGTACTCCAGCAGGCGCTCGACCCGGTGCAGCTTCAAGCCGCAGTTGCGGGCTATGTCGGTGGCCTTGGAGGCCCAGGGCGAGACCGTTCCCAGCCGCGGCATCACCAGCAGCACCGGGGCGGCAGCACCAGCCAGCTTCAGGTGCAGCGGCGTGCAGGGCTCGCCGTAGTTCAGCAACTGGCCCAGACGCAGCAGTGTGGCGGCGTCGGGTTCGGCGTCGAACGATGCCAGGTGCACAAAACGGGCCGACAAGCCGACAATTTGTTCCGAAACAGCCGCCAGGCGGGGCAAAAACTGCTGGACTTTGAAGTCGCTGATGGCGTTACCGCCGTCAAAATAGCGCAGATGCAAGGACACGGTGCGAGCCTGGTGCGTGGACCCGGCGAGTAGGTGATAACGCGCCATTTTACCGAGTGACGATCCCGGATAATCGCCCCCATGAACCCAGCCATCGAATTCGCCCCTGGCCTGATGATCCAGGGCTTGCAGCCACCGCTCAGGCTCGGCGACTTCAAGCTGATAGCCTTCGACATGGACTCGACGCTGATCAATATCGAGTGCGTCGACGAGATTGCCGCTGCGGTCGGTCGCAAGGCCGAGGTGGCAGCCATCACCGAAGCCGCCATGCGCGGCGAAATCAGCGACTTCAAGCAAAGCCTGCGTCAGCGCGTGGCCTTGCTGCGTGGCGTCACAGTGGCCGACATGGAGCAGGTCTACCGCGAACGGCTGCAGCTCAACCCCGGCGCAGCCGAGCTGGTGCAAGCCTGCAAGGCCGCCGGGCTGAAGGTGCTACTGGTCTCGGGTGGTTTCACTTTTTTTTCCGAGCGCGTGCGCCACTGGCTGGGCATAGACTTCACGCGCGCCAACGTGCTGGAAATTGAAAGCGGCCCCAACTGCGGCCAGCTCAGCGGCCGCCTGCTGCCCCAGCCCTGGGGCGAGATTTGCGACGGCGCAGAAAAACGCCGCACGCTGCTGGAGGTGGCGTCGCTGCTGGGCGCCTCAGCCGCGCAGTGC
This sequence comes from Hydrogenophaga sp., assembly GCF_014773545.1. Taxonomy (GTDB): domain Bacteria; phylum Pseudomonadota; class Gammaproteobacteria; order Burkholderiales; family Burkholderiaceae_C; genus Hydrogenophaga. Next base: position 26,171 of record NZ_SDDV01000008.1, read on the forward strand.
ATCGCAGTGGGCGACGGCGCGAACGACCTGGAGATGATGGCCGTTGCCGGCCTGTCGGTGGCCTACCACGCCAAGCCGCTGGTGCGCGCGCAGGCGCAGGTAGCCATCAACAGCGGGGGGCTGGACCGCCTGCTCGAAGTGGTGCAGCCCTGAACGCGCCCATCAGGCCGGCTCAGGCACGCTGGGCAGGCCGGCCAGCGCCATCGCCAGCTCTTTTTCGTCGTATTGCTCGTCTTTGAGCTCACCGGCAAAGTACTTCTGGTACGAAGCCATGTCGAAATGGCCGTGCCCACAGAGGTTGAACAAAATGGTTTCGCTCCGGCCTTCGCGCTTGCAGCGCAGCGCCTCTTCAATCGCCCCCTTGACCGCGTGGTTGGCCTCGGGCGCGGGCACGATGCCTTCGGCGCGGGCGAACGTCACCCCGGCGGCAAAGCACTCGCCCTGGGTGTAGGCCAGCGCCTCCAGCAAGCCCAGTTCTTTCACATGCGACACCAGTGGCGCCATGCCGTGGTAGCGCAGACCCCCGGCGTGAAAACCCGGCGGCGTGAAGCTGCTGCCCAGGGTGTGCATCTTGGTCAGCGGTGTCAGGTGGCCGGTGTCGCCAAAGTCGTAGGCGTATTTGCCGCGTGTGAGCGAGGGGCAAGCCGCCGGCTCCACCGCCACGATGCGCGGCTTGGGCCCGCCGCGCAAACCGTGGCCAATGAACGGGAACGCGATGCCCGCAAAGTTGGAGCCACCCCCGGTGCAGCCCACCACCACGTCGGGCCAGACATCGGCCATGTGCAGTTGCTCCATGGCCTCCAGGCCGATGATGGTCTGGTGCAGCAACACGTGGTTGAGCACCGAGCCCAGCGCGTACTTGGTGTCCTCGCGCTGCACCGCCAGCTCCACCGCCTCTGAAATGGCAATGCCCAGGCTGCCGGGGTGCTCCGGGCGCTGGGCCAGCACGCTGCGCCCGTAGGCGGTTTCGTTCGAAGGCGAGGCCACGCAGCGCGCGCCGTAGGTTTCCATCACGGCACGGCGGTAGGGCTTCTGGTCGTAGGACACGCGCACCTGGAACACCAGCACCTCCAAGTCAAACAGGCTGCCCGCAAAGGCCAGCGAGCTGCCCCATTGCCCGGCGCCGGTTTCGGTCGTCAGGCGCTTCACACCGGCTTGCTGGTTGTAGAAGGCTTGCGGGATGGCGGTGTTGGGCTTGTGGCTGCCGGCCGGGCTGACCCCTTCGTATTTGTAGAAAATTTTGGCTGGCGTGCCCAGCACTTTTTCCAGCCGGTGCGCGCGGTACAGCGGCGCCGGACGCCAGAGTTTGTAGATGTCGCGCACCGGCTCGGGAATGTCGATCTCGCGCTCGGTACTCACCTCTTGCAAGATAAGCTCCATCGGGAACAGCGGCGCCAGGTCATCGGGGCCCATCGGCTGCAAGGTGCCGGGGTGCAGCACCGGCGGCAGCGCGCAGGGCAGATCGGCCTGGATGTTGTACCAGGACTTGGGCATCTGACTTTCGTCGAGCAGGTATTTGGTCGGGGTCGTCACAGTCGGATTCCTCGGTTGAGCTGTCCATGAACAGGCGGTCAACGCCAGCGCCGTTGACCGCCTGAGCCAATGTAGCATGGGCTCAGGTGCGACTTCGCCGCGCCGCTGAGGTCGGCGCCGTCGCTCAGCACCCGTTCTGGATCAACCCGCCAGCGCCGCCTTCACCACCGCCGCCAACGGCGTGGTCGGGCGGCCGATCATCTGGCTGAGCTGTTTAGCGTCGTCGAACAGCGCGCCCATCGAGGCGCCTGCATCGGCGTCGGGCAGGTCGTGGTAGACCACGGACTGACCGGACTGCTGCGCGATCTCGGCGGCGAACTCCGCCAGGGCGGCAAGGTCAGCGGCTTTGGCGGGGCTGCGCACGGCGGCCACGATCTGGCCGACAGGCACGGTCTTGAGCAGGTTCTGGATGACGAGGCGACCGAGCTGGCCGGTGGCGCCGGTGCTGGCGATCATGAAAAAACGCCTTGTGTGGATGGGGTGAGGCGCGGAGAATACCGACCAAGCAAATTTTTTGTAAGTACGCACACTAAGGTAAGCACCTAATGTCAGCCACACCCCCGAACGCTCAGACCGACACCCCCACCATCGCCACGCTGATGGCGCGCGGCGAGCTGTTTGCGGCCGAATGTCCGTCGCGCGAAGTGCTGCGGCACGTGACCCGATAGTGCCACCGCATGTGGAGTACAGCCTCACGCCGATGGGGGTGGAAGTGGCACGGCAAGTGCAGGGGCTGGCCGACTGGATCGAGGGCAACCTCGGCCGCATCCTCAGCGGGCGGCGCGCGCGGTCCGATGCACGGGCAGCAGCGCCCCTGCCCGGCGTGCGCGCCGGGCGGAGAACGCCGGCATGAGCGGTTCCCTGAAAGACTTGGGCCCAATGAGCCTGCACCCGGTGAACGAGGGCGTGTTCGCCGTGCGGGACGCCGCCGGCCAGCCTGTGGGCAATCTCAAGCGCATCGGTTCGGTGTGGAAGTTCAAGGCTGTGGGCTACACCGCTGCGGGCGAGCCCGAGCCCGGTGGCGGCCCGCTCACGGCGCAGCACAACAGGGTGTTCGAGCGGCCCGACGCATCTGAGCTGAGCGCACGCCTGCTGGCCGACTGAACCTCGACCCACCGCCTCAGAGGCTGAGCGTCTTTCGAATTTGGGCATTTGACTTTCGTCGAGCAGGCATGTGGTCGAGGTCACCGCTCGAACGACAGGGGTTTGACCGAGATGGTCCGTCGAGCGAGAATGCAAAGTGGACATCTGGAACTTCGGCCCGTCCACCGACCCTCTGTTGTAGCCTCTTGCCTGCTAAAACGCTCTGCACACACCATGAAGCACTGCCTTGCCTGCCTCAGGCGCCGCTGGAAGAGCCACCTGGGCACGCTGGCGCTGCTGCTGGCAGTGGTTTGGGGCGTGCAAGCCTGGCAGACGCGCGACGTGCCAACCGGCCCGGCGCCCGACCTGGCTTTCACCTTGCTACACCCAGACGGCAGCCGCAGCCAGACCACGTTGGCCCAGTGGCGCGCCCAGCACCCCGGCCAGCCGGTGGCCTTGCACGTCTGGGCCGAATGGTGCCCGATCTGCCGCCTGGAAGAAGGCAGCGTGACCCGCTTGTCGGGCGACTGGCCAGTGCTCACCGTGGCCATGCAATCGGGCCAGCCCGACGCCGTGGCGCGCGTGCTGGCACAGCGCCAACTGCCCTGGGCTACGGCCATTGATGCGCGCGGCGACATGGCGCGCACGCTGGGCCTGCGTTCTGTACCGGCGTTTGTGGTGGTTGATGGCGACGGCCAGTTGCGCAGCCCCAAGGTCGGCTACAAAACCGAATTCGGTATGCGCGTGCGCCTGTGGTGGTCACGCGTGGCCTGAAAGCGCCCCACTCATGCACCTGCCCGTTTGGCGCGGTGGCCAAGCGCGAGCAAATCGGCCAATACACGCTCGACGTGATCGCCCTGGATTTCGATCACCCCATCTTTGACCGTGCCGCCACTGCCACAAGCGGTCTTGAGTTGCTTGCCCAGGACGGCCAGCGCGGGGGCGTCGAGTGCCAGGCCCTTGACCAGCGTGACCGCCTTGCCAGCGCGCCCCTGCGTCTGGCGCGACACCCGCACCACACCGTCACCGGCCGGCCGCAGCGCCTGCTGGCAGACACATTGCGCCTGTGCTTGCCGACAAGCCGGACACATGCGGCCGGCCTCAGTGGAGTACACCAAGCCACCTGAAGAAGTCTTGTTTTTCATGCCGTTGCATGCTAGCAGCCGACAGCCGACGGGGGCAAAAACGCCGCCACGTCGGGTGCAGGCAGAGCCTCGATCTTTGTTGTTTTTTTATGACAGTCAAGGCAGATCCTTGAAATTTTGTCTTCGGATAAACCCGCATATTTTTTTGTCAGTATGATCGGAAACTGCCCAGATGCAGATTTGTGTCTGCTCGGTTGAGTCGATCAAGCTCGAATCGGAAGTTCGGGTTTTTTTTTGATTGATTCGAAATTTTCCTTGTTCCTTTCTTTACTTCTTGGACGTCCTCATGAAAACAACTCTCGTTCTCGCCAGCTTGCTCGCCGCTATCTCCCTGACCGCCTGCGGCCAACAAGAAGCCCCGGTTGCTCCGGCTCCTGCACCGGTTGAGCCAGCACCAGCACCAGCACCAGCACCTGTTGAGGCTCCTGCCGCTGCTCCGGCTGACGCCGCTGCTCCTACTCCGCTTGACGCCGCTGCTGCTGCTGCTGGCGCCGCCGCTGGTGCTGCTGTGGGCGCCGCCGTTGACGCTGCCAAAGAAGCTGTCAAGCCTGCTCAGTAATTGGATTTGCGGGGCCTTTGGTCCCGCGTCCATCGGCATAGGGGGCAGCCATTATCGGCTGCGCCCCTGCCACACCACCCGGCATGCGGGTCCGCACCGGGCGGTTCGGGAGTTTGAGGTCATGAGAGTCGGGGTAGTCCCATCTGATCGAAGTGAGCGATGGTCAGCACGCTGTTGATCAACTTGGCGCTATTGCGCCACCAGCGCCGGCTGTTGCCAGCCACCTGGTGTTTGCGCCAACCCGAAGTACGCCCTCCAGCCCAGCAGGTAGGTCCGTAGTTTCTCCACCACTTGCTCCATGCTGCGTCCGCCCGAGCGGCGCGTGAGTTGGCGGATTCGGGCTTTGAAGTTCTGTAGCGGCTTCTTCGCCACCGCACATTTGACCTCTTGGCCCTTGGCCACCCACAGCGCATAGCCCAGGAATTTGCGCCCGAAGGCGCTGGCCACCGCACTCTTGGCTTCGTTGATTTGAAGCTTCAAGCCTGCGTACAGCTTCCTGAGCTAGCCCATCACCCGCTCGCCGGCCTTGATGCTGCCTACGTAGACGTTGCAGTCGTCAGCGTAGCCTTCATCACACAACCGCCAGATTTACGCCGCCTGACCCTTGACCACAAAAGCTTTGCGGTTTCTTGCCCGCTCGCCTTGATCGGCACCGCCTTCTATCTGGTTCTTGTCCATCGGCTCATGATTTACGCTCCACGCTTCCTTCCCACACTCGGTCGCCCTCATGCAGTTGCGCTTCACTTCGCTCGCTGTGGTCAGCTCGCGGGAGGACTTGCACCTCCGGGAGTGCGCCCATGCTGGGCGCACAAAAAAAAAACCGCCTTCGGGCGGTTTTTTATTGGCTTTTTGCTTGACCCTGGTCGCCGTTGCAGCAAAAGCAGCAAAAAACCACTTGCCTGCAAGTGGTCGCGCAAGAAATGCCACAGCACCCGGTAGACGAAGCCGCCCACCGGGCCTGCGCTCACTTCAAATCATCGGCCAGCAATTGCAGGATGCGCTGGGCATTGACTGACGTGGTCGGTTGGCCCTGGGCGTCGAGCACCGACACCGCGGTCTGGTTGTCTGCGCTGCGCACCCACACCCGATAGCTCAAGGGGGCTGCCTGCGGCGGCGCACGGCCGATCCAACGGCTCAACAGCCCCGGCTGTGTGGGCGCGGTATCTGGCGCAACGTAACGGACAAAGTAGATGCCCTGGTCGCGGTTGCGATCTTCCACCGTGAAGCCGGTGCGATCGAGCGAGAGGCCGATGCGGCGCCAGGCGCGGTCGAAATTGTCGGTAAATTGCAGCACCGACACGCCGTTGACGCTGGCCAGGCGAGCCGGTGCTGGCGCCGGCTCGCCTGCAATCGCAGCCTGCGCCTGCGCCTGTGGAACGCCGAGCGTGAGCATCAGTCGACGCAAGAATTCGGCTTCCAGTTCGGCATCGGCGGGGCGCGGCTGCCACATAGTCTGATCTTGCTGGGCGCTGGAGAATACCTCGATCATGCCGCGGTGGCTGATGTAGATATCGGTGCCACCGGCGTCGTTTCGCTCAAGCCGGGTGCGAAACTTGTCGCGCTCGGCGGTGGAATACAGGTTCTCGAAGAAGCGGCCGATGGTGCGCCGGATGAAGTCCTGCGGAATGTCGGCGCGGTTCTCGGCCCAGCCGGTCTCCATGATGCCCAGCTTTTCCTGCTCGATTTCGAGCGCAAAACCGTGTTCTTGCCAAAACCCGCGCAGCGGGCCCCAGAGCTGCTCAGGCGGTCGATTGACCACCAGCCAGCGCTGGTTGCCCAAGCGTTCGATGCGCACATCGCCCACAGCGGCGACTGCGGTTGTCGCGCCGACGGCCTGAGCGGCCGGGGCCATCTGCAGGGCGCTGACGGCGGCACCCGGCACGGTAAAGCGCGAATCGCGGCTGAGCTGGGTCAAGTCGGGCGGCACATCGAGCGTGCGCGCCGGCGCGGCGCCCCTGTAGTCGATCCGGTCTTCTTGCAGCACCGAGCAGCCGCTGACAGCCACGGCAAGGGCTGCGAGCACGCTCAGGCGGCCCAGCCTCTGGGCCGATCCGGTGGATGAAGTAGGGGTTGGCGCAGCCTGGAGGGATCGGGTGGTGGGCATGGGCAAGCTCAGAATGGAGATGGAAAAAGTCGGTCCGGTGAGATGGGAAGCGACTGCGCTCAGGTGATCAGTCCACTCTCTCGCAGCGCACTCTCAAGCGCTGCTTCGTTGGCCAAGGACAGCGGCGTCAGCGGCAGCCGCATGGCCCCGCCACACAGACCCAGCCGGGCCATGGCCCACTTGAGCGGGATCGGGTTGGCCTCGATGAAGAGGTTTTTGTGCAGCGGCAGCAAGCGCAACTGAATGTCCATGGCGCGTCTGACGTCGCCAGCCAAGGCCGCCGCGCAGAGTTCGCGCATCAGGTGCGGCGCGATATTGGCAGTGACGCTGATATTGCCTTGACCACCGCACAGCATCAGCGCCACGGCGGTCGGGTCGTCGCCGGAATAAATGGCAAAGCCTTCCGGCGCTTCGCGGATCAGCCACTGCGCGCGCTCGATGTTGCCGCTGGCGTCCTTGATGCCGACGATGCCGGGAATCTGCGCCAGCCGCAACGTGGTCTGCAGCTCCATGTCGGCCACGGTGCGCCCGGGCACGTTGTAGAGCACGATGGGCAAGTCGCCAGTGGCTTCGGCAATTTTCTTGAAATGCTGGTACTGACCCTCCTGCGTCGGCTTGTTGTAGTAAGGCACGACCTGGAGCTGGCAGTCGGCGCCGACCTTCTGCGCAAAACGCGCCAGCTCTATGGCCTCGGCAGTGGAATTGGCTCCGCAACCGGCCATGATGGGCACCCGCTGCTTGCCGTGGGTATGGGCTTGCTCGACCGCGACGCGGATGATTTCACAGTGCTCCTGCACCGTCACGGTGGGCGACTCGCCGGTGGTGCCGACCACCCCAATGCAGTCGGTGCCTTCGGTGATGTGCCAGTCGATCAATTGGCGCAGACTGGCGTAGTCCACGCTGCCGTCGTCCAGCATCGGGGTGGCCAGGGCAACAATGCTGCCAGTGATGGGTTTCATAAGCTAAAAGGCTCGGGTAAAAAAGACCACGCGTCAAGCAAGACCGCAAGACCAGCAACGCGTCGATACGGGCATTCTACTCAGTGGCGTCGAGCGCATAGCGGGCCGGCGCGTCTTGAACAGGTGCACGCAGCGCCACCACACGTTGCACGAAGCGCGGCGGCTGCTGGCAAAAACCGTCCTCGAAAGCAACTATGCGAAGACCGGCGCAAACCTGTAGCAGTTCCCCGGGTTGCAGCAAAAATTCAGGCCGCGACGGCCGACCCACGGTCTCATGGCCGGCGCTGAAAGTCTCGTAAATCAGCACGCCAGCCGGCGCCAGACTGGCTGTAAGCCGGGGCAGCAAGGGGCGCCAGAGGTAGTTGGTCACCAGCACCGCATCGAACAACTCGTCCGCAAATGGCCAGGGCCCGTTTTCCAGATCGGCCAAGACCAGGCGAGCGAGCCCCTGCAATGCCGCCAGGGCCTGGGGGGATCGGTCGACGCCGGTGACGACATGACCTTGCTGCGCCAGCCAGCGCAGGTGTCGGCCATGTCCACAGGCCACATCGAGCACAGACCCCCCGGGACGCAGCAGATGCGCCCAGCGCCGCAGCCAGGGTGAAACCGGTTCGCTGCCGTGCATCAAAAACAAGCCCAGTTCAGGTTGGCCAGACGCAGCAAAAAGTCGGGTTGACGGTAAAGCTCAAAGGTGGCCAGCAGCAGCACGCTCACGCCGCTCCAGCACAAGGCGGTGCGCAGCCAGGGTTTCACAGCGCCGCCCCTGAGACGCGCTGCGGACCGCGAACAATCGGGGACTCGCGCACCGGCAGGTTGATCAGGGCGGCGAAAACGCCCAGCGCAATCGCCAGGTACCAGACGATGTCGTAGCTGCCCAGCAGTTCGTACAGCACACCACCGAGCCAAACGCCCATGAAGCTGCCCATCTGGTGACTAAAGAACACAAAACCGCTCAGCATGGACAGATGCGCCACACCAAAAATTTGTGCCACCACCGCGTTGGTTGGTGGCACGGTGGAGAGCCACAGCAAGCCCATGACGCTGGCAAACACATAGACGCTCAGGGGTGAAATCGGAACCAGCAAAAACACGCTGATCGCGAGCGCGCGCGCCAGATAAATGAAAGCCAGAATGTGGCGTTTGGCCCAGCGCTGCCCCAGCACGCCGGCGGCGTAGGTGCCGAACACGTTGAACAAACCGATCAAGGCCAGCGCATAACCCGCCACCTGCGGCGACAAGCCATTGTCCTTCAAATAGCTGGGCAAATGAACACCAATGAAGACGACTTGGAAGCCGCAGACGAAATAACCGGCCATCAACAACTGAAAGCTGCGATAGCGCAGCGCCTCGCGCAGCGCCTGCAAAATGCTTTGTTCGCGCCGGGGCGCGCTGCTTGCAGCGAAGCCGGGTTCTCGCAAACCCAGCGCCAGCGGACCGATCAGCAGCACCAGAACCGCCAGGTAGAGCAAGGCGTCTTGCCAGCCAAAGCTGCTGATCAGCCAGCCCTCGACCGGCACCATCAAAAACTGTCCGAACGAGCCGGCTGCGGCGGCCACGCCCATGGCCCAGGAACGCTGTTCGGCCGGTATCTGGCGGCCGATCACGCCGTACACCACGGCAAAGGTGGTGCCCGCCTGCGCCGCACCGATCAGCACGCCGGCGCTGAGGGCAAACATGATCGAATCGGTCGTCAAGGCCATGCCGACCAGACCGAGCGCGTAGAGCAGCGCGCCGACCAGCAGCACGCGAAAGGCGCCAAAGCGATCGGCCGCCATGCCAGCAAAAATGCCGAAAATGCCCCAGGACAGGTTTTGCACCGCCAGCGCAAAAGCAAAGGTTTCGCGCGTCCAGCCGTGTTCCTGGGTGATGGGAAGCAGCCACAGGCCAAAGCCGTGCCGAATACCCATGGAAAGAGCAACCACCGCCGCGCCGCAGACCAGCACCTGAAGCACAGACAATTTTTGCGGTGATTCGAGCGCCGGGTGTGCGTGTGAAGACATGCCGGGACTGTAACGAAAATGGCGCCGTGCTGCTGTCACAAGCGCTTTTCGTTCCAGCGCAGGCCAACCCTCACCTGCGGCCGCTGTTGCAACAGCAGCTGCGCTCGCGCAGACGAAAACGAGGCAGAGTCCCGCGTTCTTTTGCTGAGCAGCAGCTCGTCCCTATACTGCCGACCAAACGGGCATGACTTTAAAAGGCGCCCCAAAAAATGAAAGTCCTGCCCGTTCTCCCTCACCCCCAACCCCTCTCCCGCACGCGGGAGAGGGGAGCGAAGTGAGTCGCGGCCCGACTTTCACGTTAACGCTTGCTGCTTCACTGGGCCGCTGCAAGGGTGCTGCGGGGACGATGCCGGGAAAGAAGTGGGTTGAAGATGAAACTGTTGATCGTGGCCGTCGGCCAACGTGTGCCTGACTGGGCGCAGAGCGCGCTGGACGATTACGTCAAACGTTTTCCGCCCGATGTGCGGCTGGAGATCAAAACGGTAAAGACCGAGCCACGCGGCAGCAAAACCTTGGGCACGCTGCTGCAGGCCGAGCGCACGCGCATCGAGGCCGCGCTGCCACGCGGCTGCCGGGTGGTGGCGCTCGACGAGCGCGGCAGCAGCTTGTGCACCCAGGCGCTGGCGCAGCAACTCAGACAGTGGCAGTTGGACGGTGACGACGTGGCGTTGGTGCTGGGCGGGCCAGACGGGCTGGAGCCCGCGTTCCGCTGCGCTGCACAACAGCGCATTCGCCTGTCTGACCTGACGCTGCCACACGCGCTGGCGCGCGTGCTGCTGGTCGAACAACTCTACCGCGCCTGGTCGATCAACGCCAAGCACCCGTATCACCGAGAATGAGCGCCCGGCCCGCTGGTCCTCCTGATAATGCAGAAAATGATTTATCTCGCCTCGCAAAGCCCGCGCCGCCAGCAGTTGCTCGAACAATGGGGTTTGCCGTATCAATTGCTGCTGCCCGACGCGCAGGAAGACGTCGAGGCGCTGGAAGCGTTGCAAGCCGGCGAATCGGCCGCCGCCTATGTGCAGCGCGTCACCCGCCTCAAATTGCAAGCCGCGCTGGCGCGGCAGCAACGGCGCGCGCTGGCGCCGGCGCCGGTGCTGTGCGCCGACACCACGGTGGCGCTGGGGCGGCGCATTTTGGGCAAACCACAAGACGCCGCGCAGGCGCGCCAGATGCTGACCGATCTGGCTGGCCAGCGCCACCGGGTGCTGACGGCGGTGGCGCTGGGCCTGCCCGCGACACAGCCAGCCCAGACTTGGGCCGCGCTATCGGTCTCGTGGGTGCGATTTGCGCCGCTGACGCCGTGCCAGATCGAGTGCTACGTGCAGAGCGGCGAACCCATGGGCAAGGCCGGAGCCTATGCGATCCAGGGCCGTGCGGCCGTGTGGATCAGCCACATCAGCGGCAGCTATTCGGGCATCATGGGCCTGCCAGCGCACGAGACCGCGCAGCTTTTGCGTGCCGCAGGCCTGCGCCCGGACTGACGAACGCCCCCCTTTGTGCGGCCACGCGCAGCCGCACCCACCACAAAACAATCATCCACATGAGCCAGGACATCCTGATCAATTGGGCCCCGCACGAAACCCGTGTCGCCGTCATCGAGCAAGGCACAGTACAAGAAGTGCATTTGGAGCGCACGCTGGAGCGCGGACGGGTGGGCAACATCTACCTGGGCAAGGTGGTGCGTGTGCTGCCGGGCATGCAATCGGCCTTTATCGACATTGGGCTGGACCGGGCAGCGTTTTTGCACGTGGCCGACCTCATGCCCAGCATTGCCGCCAAGCACGCCGCGCCGCGTGAGCGCAGCCCAGTACCCGGGACGGCTGGCGCCGCGCCGGTGGCCAACCCGGCCAACCCGGCCGATGTTGCCGTCCATGGCGCCAATGCCCGTGTGCTGGCGCCCAACCCGGTGCTGCCGATCGAGCGCCAGATTTTTGAGGGCCAGGCGCTGATGGTGCAGGTGCTCAAAGACCCGCTGGGCAGCAAGGGTGCGCGCCTGACGGCGCAAATCAGCATTGCCGGGCGTTTGCTGGTGTTTTTGCCGCAGGACCAGCATATCGGCGTGTCACAAAAAATTCCATCGGCCCAGCGCGAAGCGCTGCGCCAGCGCCTGCTGAAATTGACACTGCCGCCCGACGGCTCGGCCGCTAACGGCTTCATTCTGCGCACCAACGCCGAAGATGCCAGCGACGCCGAACTGAGTGAAGACATTGCCTATCTGCGCAAAACCTGGGGCCGCATCAAGGACGCGGCAGCGCGTCAGCCGGCTGCGACGCTGCTGCACGAAGACCTGAGCCTAATGCAGCGCGTGCTGCGCGACCTGGTGAGTGCCGATACGCAGTCGATTCGCGTCGATTCGCGCGAGCAATTCGGACTGCTGCAGGTTTTTGCCACCGAATTCATGCCCGACACCCTGAGCAAGTTGCAACTCCACAACGGTGAGCGGCCGATTTTTGACCTCTTCAATGTCGATGAAGACATCACGCGCGCGCTCAGCCGTCGGGTCGACCTCAAATCGGGCGCCTATCTGGTGATCGACCAGACCGAGGCGCTGACCACGGTGGACGTCAACACCGGCGGCTTTGTGGGGGCGCGCAATTTTGACGACACCGTCTTTCGCACCAATCTGGAAGCCGCGCAGGCCATTGCGCGCCAGTTGCGCCTGCGCAACCTGGGCGGCATCGTGATCGTGGACTTCATCGACATGGTGCGCTCTGAGCACCGCGAAGCCGTACTGACTGAATTTCGCAAGCAGCTCGCGCGCGACCGCGTCAAGACCATGACCGGCGGCTTCTCGCAACTGGGTCTGCTGGAGATGACGCGCAAACGCACCCGCGAGTCGCTGGCCCACATGTTGACTGAACCCTGCCCGGCCTGCGCCGGCAAGGGCGCCGTCAAGACCGCGCGCAGCGTCTGCTACGACATCTTGCGCGAAATTTTGCGCGAAGCGCGTGCCTTCAACCCGCGCGAGTTCCGGGTGCTGGCCACGGCCAAAGTGATCGAACTGTTTCTGGACGAGGAAAGCCAGCATCTGGCGGGCCTGTCAGACTTCATCGGCAAGCCGATTTCCTTGCAGGTCGAGAGTTCGATGACGCAGGATCAGTACGACATTGTTCTGATGTGATGTTTCACGGCGTCTCACGCCGGCCCACTTGCCACCCGCAACCCCGCATGAATGCTGGCGATTTCGGGTTTCAGCGCCTCTCCAGGGCTCTTGAAGTCCCACCATGTCCGCTGGCCTGTGGCTACATGGCCGTGGACTGGGACAGCTTTGTGATGGACAACTCGGGCACCCAAAGCCAGCGCGCGAACACCCGGACGAGTCGGCTTTGACTTTGAGCCTGTGCGGCAGGAAAAATCTGAACCGAAACCCAATGAGAGCGGAAAAATCAGCCAAAACCGGGATGGGCGGCGATGGCTCACGGATTCAGGTGATATTCTTGCTGCCACGCAGTCGAAGAAGCGCAGCCATGGGCATGAACGTCAACCTGACCTTGCAGCTTGAGGAACTGGTTCGTTCCAAGGTGGCCTCGGGGCTCTACACCTCCGCCAGTGAAGTGGTCCTCGAAGCGTTGCGCCTGATGGCCGAGCAGGACCGCCTGCGCGAGGCCTGGCTGCATCAACGAACCTGACATCGGATTGCCGTATCGAATGCGCCTGCTGCAATACAAGGACCTGAATCTGCGCCGTGTCAGGGCCGCGTTCGACAAGGTCAAGGCGGCGATCGAGGCCGGCGACTTCCGCTCGGCCGACGTGAAGAAGCTGCACGCCGGGCCGTACTACCGCGCGAAGCTGGACTACGCCAACCGGCTTCTGCTGCAGTTCGCGCGCATCAAGCGCGCCGAGGCCGAAGGCGGCACAGAGACCGTGTGCCTGGCGCTGGAGGTGATCGAGAGCCACGCCTACGAACGCTCGCGCTTCCTGCGCGGCGCCACGGTGGACGAAGCGCGCATCGAGCGCGAGCCGCTCACCGATGCGAAGGCCCCCTCGCTGGCGGAGGAAGCGACGCCCTTGCGCTGGCTGGGCACGGGCCGCACGCAGTTCGAACTGCTGGACAAGCCCATCGTCTTCGACGACGCCCAGGACGAGGCCTGGCGCCACCCGGCGCCGCTGGTGCTGATCGGTTCGGCCGGCTCGGGCAAGACCGCGGTCACGCTGGCGCGGCTGCGCCAGGCCGAGGGCCGGGTGCTGTACGTCACGCTGTCGGCCTACCTGGCGCAGAGCGCCCGCGTGCTGCACGCCGCGCACGGCTTCGAGAACCCCAGGCAGGAGGTCGACTTCCTCAGCTACCGCGAGTTGCTGCAGACGCTGCGCGTGCCGCCGGGGCGCGAGGTGACGCTCGCGATGTTCGCCGTCTGGTGGGAACGTTTCCAGCAGGGCCACCGCCAGACCCTGCGGCTGCTGGGCGAACTGGACGCCCAGGCGCTGTTCGAGGAATTCCGCGGTGTCATCGGCGCGCAACCGACGGGCCCGCTGTCGCTGGCCGACTACCTGGCGCTGGGCACGCGGCAGAGCCTGCTGAACACGGCGCAGCGCGAACGGGCCCACGGCCTGTTCCAGCGCTACCGGGCCTGGCTGGACGAGGCCGGCCTGCACGACAGCAACCTGGTGGCGCATGCGTGGCGCACCCAGATCGCCGAGCAGCAGCCGCCGATCTACGACTTCGTCGTGATCGACGAGGTGCAGGACCTGACACCCGTGCAACTGGCGCTGGTGCTGGCGATGCTGAAGCAGCCCGGGCAGTTCATCCTGTGCGGCGACAGCCACCAGATCGTGCACCCCAATTTCTTCAGTTGGGCGGCGCTGAAGAGTCTGTTCTGGCAGGGCCTGGCGGGTGATGCGGCACAGCGCCAGCCGCTGAAGCTGCTGCAGGCCAACTTCCGCAACACGCGCGCCGTCACCGCACTGGCCAACCGGCTGCTGAAGATCAAACAGGCGCGCTTCGGCTCGGTGGACCGCGAGAGCAACTTCCTCGTGCGCAGCACCTCGGCCATGGCCGGAGAGGTGCGGCTGCTCGACGCGAAGGACAAGACCCTCGCGCAACTGGACGCGGCCACCCGGCAATCGGCGCGGCACGCGGTGATCGTGCTGAGGGACGAGGACAAGCCCGCCGCGCGGCTGGTTTTCCACACGCCGCTGGTGTTCAGCGTGCACGAAGCGAAGGGCCTGGAGTACCCGCACGTGCTGCTGTTCAAACTGGTCTGCGGCCAGCGCCAGACCTATGCCGAGGTATGCGAGGGCGTGACCGCAGCCGACCTGCAGAGCGACGAGATCGACTACCGCCGCGCGCGTGACAAGGCGGACAAGTCGCTGGAGCTGTACAAGTTCCAGGTGAACGCGCTGTACGTGGCCATGACGCGCGCGGTGGAGACGCTGACGCTGGTGGAGCAGGACACCGGCCACCCGCTGCTGGGGCTGCTGGGCCTGCAGCTGGGCGAGTCGGCTGCGCAGCCGGTGGCCAAGTCGAGCCAGGACGAATGGGCGCAAGAGGCGCGCCGGCTCGAGCTGCAAGGCAAGGCCGAGCAGGCACAGGCCATCCGCGATGCCTTCCTGCAGCACAAGCCCGTGCCCTGGACGCCGTGGAGCCGCGCCCTGATCGAGGAACTGGCACCCAAGGCCCTGGACCCGAAGAACCCGAGCAGCAAGCCGCGGCAAACCCTGTTCGACTACGCCCTGTGGCACGGCCAGCACGAGTGGGTGCAAAGTCTGGGCGAGGCCGGCTTCGCCCCGGCGCGCGCGCTGATGGAAGAACGCGAGTTCGCCGGCGCCGGCACGCTGCTGCCCCCGCGCTACGGCATCGATAGCCCCTGGCTGGCGCGGCAGCAACTGGTGCGCCGCGCCGTGTCCGCCCTGCACCAACGGCACCTGCAGCCCTACCAGGCCAGGCACTTCAAGGACATCCTGCGTGCCGCCGACATGCACGGCCCCGACCATGCCGAGCCGGTGGGCGCCACGCCGCTGATGCTGGCCGCGACGGCCGGCAACGCCCCCTTGGTGGAGGCGCTACTGGCCAAGGGTGCGGATCCCGGGCGACGCGACGAGTTCGGGCACACCGCCTGGGACCACGCTGTCGGCCGCGCGATGCGCGAGGCCGCCTTCGCGGGCAGCGGTCTGCCGGTGCTCTTCGACCTGATCGCACCACCGGCACTGGACGTGCAGACCGACGGGCGGCTCGTACGGCTGGAACGGCACCAGGCAGAGTACTGGGTGCTGACGCTGATGCTGGCTGGGCTGAAGACGCAGTGGTCGCGGTGCGTCACGCGGCACCAGGAGCCCTACAAGGTCCTCGCCGGCTTCTTCGCCGACCAGCTGCACGATGTGTTGCAGCAACTGCCGGCGTGGTTGTGGCCCAAGGCGCGGTGCAAGCGCACCTACGTCAACCAGGTATTGGCCCGCGCCGAGGTGCACAGCAGTTACCAGCCCGCGCGCCGCCTGTGGGTGCGCACGAAGAACGGCCACTACATCCCCAACTCGCAGATGCAACTGCGTGAGGGCGAAGGCTGGCAGCCAGTCTACGAGCGGCTGGCCCTGGCCTGGATCGACCGTGGCTGCGGCCGCGAGATCGATCACCGGCCGCGGCCGGTGGAGGCGATCCAGTGGGTGAGTGAGGCGCTGGAGCGGGCTGCGCAACCCGAGCCGCCGCCGGCGGATCCGCACGGTCAGCAGCGGATGTTCTGAGCTGGCATCTCGATGCGGATAAGGCGACGATTCGGAAGGGCTTGAACCTAAACCTCAATACGACATCGTGCTGCTTTGAGTCCGGGCGGCTGCGCGCTCGCCGGCAAAGCCCTGCGCATGCAGCCGGGCGTACAAGCCGTCGGCCTGCAACAGTTCGCGGTGCGTGCCCTGTTCGCTGATGCGGCCCTGAGCCAGCACCACCACGCGATCGGCGTGCTCGATGGTCGAGAGCCGGTGCGCGATCACCAGCGTGGTGCGGCCCTGCATCAAGCGCGCCAGCGCATCCTGCACCAAACGCTCGGACTCGTTGTCCAGCGCCGATGTGGCCTCGTCCAGAATCAGGATCGGTGCGTCTTTATAAATTGCGCGCGCAATCGCCAGCCGCTGGCGCTGTCCGCCCGAGAGCTCGACCGCGTTGTGCCCCACGCTGGCGTGTATGCCTTGCGGCAGGCGCTCGATCAAATCGCCCAGGTTGGCCGCTTGCAGCGCCTGGTGAACCCGCTCCTGGTCCAGTGTCTCTTCGTCGGCACCGAGCGCGACGTTGGCAGCCAGGCTGGCGTTGAGCATCACCACGTCCTGGCTGACCATGGCAAACTGGCGCCGCAGGCAGGCCAGGTCCCAGTCAGTCAGCGGCACACCGTCGAGACAGACCTGTCCCTGCTCGACTTCGACGAAACGGGGCAGCAGGTTGACCAGCGTGGTCTTGCCCGCACCCGAGGGGCCGACCAGCGCCAGTACCTCACCCGGAGCAATTTCCAAATCGACGCCGTGCAGCGCCACGCGGGTGTCGTCGCCCGGACTGTCGTCGGCCGCCGGGTAGCGCACCCAGACGCCGCGCAGCCCAATCGCCCCACGCGCACGCTGCACCTGGTGGCTGCCGCTGCTTTGCTGCGGGGTGTTCTCAATCAAGTCCAGCGCGCGCTCCAGCGCCGCCAAGCCGCGTGTGATGGGGCCGGCGATTTCAGCCAGTTGCTGAATGGGGCGAATCAGCAGCAGCATGGCGGTGACGAAAGCAACAAAACCACCCACGCTCACGCCGCCGGTGCCGCTTTGCCACAAGGCCACCATGATCACCGCCGACAGCGCCACCGCGGCCAGCATCTGAGTCAGCGGCGCCATGGCGGCTTGGGCCACGGTGGACTTCATGGCCAGCCGGCGCAACACCAGACTCAGGCGTTCAAACCGGACGCCCTGGCGTGCCTGTGCCGCGTGCAGCCGCAGCATGCGGTGCGCCAGCGCGTTTTCTTCCACCACGTAAGCCAGTTCGTCCGTGGCTTGCTGGCTGGCCCGCGTGAGCCGGTAGAGGCGGCGCGAGAGCTGGCGCATGACCCAGATCAAACCGGGAAAAATAGCCAGCACAATCAGCGTGAGCTGCCAGTTCAGGAACAACAAATAGCCCAGCAAGGCCAGCGCGGTCAGGCTGCTTTTGCTCAGGGTGAGCAGCGATTGCACCAGCAGCGCCGAACCGTTTTGCACCTCGTAGACCAAGGTATTGGAGAGCTTGCTGGCACTCTGGCGCGCAAACAGCGCCAGCTCTGCTTCGCACAGTTGGGCAAACATGGCGCGGCGCAGGTTGAGCAAACCCAGGCTGGCGGTGTGCGTGAGCGCGTACTGGGCCAAGAAAGTGGCCAGACCACGCACGGCAAACAAACCCAGCAAGGCCAGCGGAACCATCCAGAGTGCGACCTGCCCCTGGGCAAAACCCTGGTCGAGCAGGATTTTGAGCAGGGCCGGAATCAGGGGTTCGGTCAGCGCAAACACCAGCGAACTGGCCAGCGCCAGCGCCACGCCAGCGCGCGCAGGTCGAAAATAAGGCCAGATCCGCCACAGCCGCTGGCGCACGCTGCCACTGGGGGTTGCGCTGGGTATGGGGTGGGTGGTCAAAATGCTCTATCCAGGGCGTGAAAACAGGTGAAAGCCGGGGAACCAACGACACTTAGGGGAAACCAAGGGCCTGAGTCGTTCGCGCCGGCTTGGTTTGGCCTTGCTTTTGGTCACGAATCGACGCAGCAACTTCGGTATTATCGATTGCCCTGTGTCTGTGTCGCTGTATGGGCTGGCTGAACAGGCTGGCAGGGATTTTTTTCAATGTGCACAAAGGATGCCGACTTTGAACCGATTTGATCACCAGCTGCGGCCCCGTCGCCGTGCGGTGCTGGCCACCCTGGGCGCACTGCCTTTGCTGGCTTGGCCGCTGCGCGACGCGCGGGCGCAGTTCCGGGTCGAAGTCGCCGGCGTGGGCCTGACGCAGTTCCCCTTTTCGGTGGTGAACTTTCGCGGCAATGAGGCCGCCAGCCCGAACATGGCTGCGATCGTGCGCGCCAACCTCGAACGCAGCGGCCAGTTTCGTTTCGTCGAACCGCTGGCCGGCGCACTCGACGAAACCGCGCACCCGGATCTGAGCACCTGGCGCGGCCAGGGGGCCGATTCGCTGCTCACCGGCAGCGTGTCCCGGCTGGCCGATGGCCGCTTCGACGTCCGCTTTCGCCTCTGGGACGCGGTGCGCGGGCAAGACTTAGGGGGCTTGAGCTACCCGGTCACAGAAGCAGATTTGCGGCTGGCTGCGCACCGTGTGTCGGACCACGTGTACGAAAAAATTACCGGCGACAAAGGCGTGTTTTCGACCCGCATTGCCTACGTCACCAAGGTCGGCGTGCGCCACACGCTGTGGGTTGCCGACGCCGACGGTGAAAATCCGCGCGCTGCCCTGACCAGCACCGAGCCCATCATTTCGCCCAGTTGGGCCCCGGGCGGCACGCAACTGGCCTATGTGTCGTTCGAGGCCCGCAAGCCGGTGATTTACACCCACGACCTAGCCAGCGGCAGGCGCCGTCTGCTGGCCAATTTCCGCGGCTCCAACAGCGCGCCGGCCTGGTCGCCCGACGGCCGGCAGTTGCTGCTCACGCTCTCGTTGTCGGGCAATTCGCAGGTCTACGTCATCTCCGCCGACGGCGGCGAGCCGCGCCGTCTGACACACAGCAACAGTATCGACACCGAGGCGGTCTACAGTCCGGACGGCCAGTCGATTTATTTCATCAGCGACCGGGGCGGTTCACCGCAAATTTATCGCATGGGCGCCGGCGGCGGCAACGCGCAGCGCCTGAGCTTTAGCGGCAACTACAACATCTCGCCCGCACCCAGCCCCGACGGGCGCTGGCTGGCCTACATCTCGCGCGTGGCCGGCGCGTTCCGGCTGCACGTCATGGAGCTCGCCAGCGGCACCGTCACGGCCTTGACCAACACCAGCGCCGACGAGAGCCCCAGCTTTGCGCCCAACAGCCGGCTGATCATTTACGCCAGCCGCGACAGGGGCCAGGACGCCTTGATGACCAGCACGGTCGATGGCCGCATCAAATCCAGGCTGACCGGTGCGCAGGGCGACATTCGCGAACCCGAATGGGGACCGTTCATGCGCTGATGGCACCTGAACACGCCCAACCCAGACTTTGATCCCGACCCAGCACAGAAAGGCAACCCTCACATGCGTTCGACCTCCCAATCGCCCCTCCCCGATTCAAACTGGAGCACTGCAGGCCGCGCGTCCGCCTGGGTGACGGGCCTGTTACTGCTGGTCTCGCTGAGTGCCTGCGGCACCGGCGTCAGACTCGACCAGGCACCGGTCGAAGACCGGGTTGCCGCACCGGTGAGCGCGATTGCCCCGGCGCCGGCAGGCCAAGGCGCCGGCGTGGAGCCGCGTGGGGTCTCTGGCGTTGAAGTGGCCAGCGCGGACGTGGTGCAGCCCGCAGGCATGAGCCGGGTGGTGTATTTCGATTTCGACCGCTACGACATCCGGCCCGAATTCATGCCCACACTGGAAGCCAATGCGCGCCATCTCAATGCCGACCGCAGCCGCCGCGTGGCGCTCGAAGGCCACACCGACGAGCGCGGGGGGCGCGAGTACAACTTGGCGCTGGGGCAAAAACGGGCCGAAGCGGTGCGTCGCACCCTGTCTTTGCTGGGCGTGAACGAGGCGCAGATGGAAGCGGTGAGCTTTGGCGAAGAAAAACCAGCAGCAGCCGGTTTTGATGAGGCGGCCTTTGCCCAGAACCGCCGGGTCGAACTGAGCTACCGGCGCTAAGTGAAATGAGAGCTTATTTACCACGTGCACCCGTCTTGTTGTTGGCTCTGGGCTTGCATCTGGGCGCGCTTGCGCCGCTGTCGGCGCAGGCGTTCACACTTTTCAGTGACGACGAAGCGCGCAAAGCCATCATCGATTTGCGCCAGCGGGTCGAGGCGAGCCAGCAAGCCAGCAACGCCGCCTTGCAAGCGCTCCAGCAATCGACCCTGGACGAGCAGACCGCGCTGCGACGCAGCCTGGTTGAACTTGGCGGCCAGATCGATCAGTTGAATTCGGAGCTTGCGCGCCTGCGCGGACTCAACGAGCAACTGACGCGCGAAGTCGCCGAGTTGCAGCGCCAGCAAAAAGACGTGCAGGCTGGGCTGGATGAACGCCTGCGCCAGGTCGAGCCGCAGCGCATCACGCACGACGGCGTCAGCTTTAGCGCCACCACGACCGAAACGAGCGCCTTTGAAGCCGCCCTGGATCTGCTGCGCCGCGCCGATTTTCCGGCGGCCATCGAGGCCTACACGGCTTTTCTGCGCCGCCACCCCGAGAGCGGCTACAGCGCCTCGGCGCTGTACTGGCTGGGCAACGCGCACTATGCCCAGCGCGCTTACCGCGCAGCACTGGAGACGCACCGCCGCCTGGTGACGCAATTTCCCATGCACCTGCGCACGCCTGAGGCCATGCTGGCGATGGCCAACAGCCAGATCGAACTGAAAGATACCCGCGCCGCACGCCGCACCCTGGAAGAACTGCAACGCGCGCACCCGCAGTCAGAAGCAGCTGCCGTGGCGCGTGAGCGGCTGGCCCGCTTGCGCTGAGAAGCCAAGGCACGGCGCCCAAGAGGCCACATCGACCGGGGGCTGGGCAGCGCCGCCGCCCAGCCCGGCGACGCGCTGGGTCGTGGCTGCGAACCTGACCCTGGCCTGCTTTTACAATGGCCCCCATGGACATCGCCCACGTACAACAATTGCAAACCACCGTGCTGTGGGCTGCTTTTGCGCTTGCCGCTGCTTTTGGCTTCATCGCTCAGCGCACCCATTTCTGCACCATGGGCGCTATCAGCGACATTGTGACCATGGGCGACTGGAGCCGCATGCGCGTATGGGCCATGGCTGCGGGCGTGGCTATGATCGGTTTTCATGCCCTGGCCTGGCTGGGCTGGATCGATGCCGGTCAAACCATTTACACCTCGGGCCGCGTCATCTGGCTCTCGGCCTTGACAGGCGGCGCCTTGTTCGGCTTTGGCATGGTGCTGGCTTCGGGTTGCGGCAGCAAAACGCTGCTTCGCATGGGTGCGGGCAGCCTCAAATCGCTGGTGGTTTTTATCGTCATGGGCTTTGCCGCCTACGCCAGTCTGCACGGCGTGACAGCGGTGTTGCGTGTGAACACGGTTGACACGGTGGCGCTTCACATCCCGGCTGGCGCGGCGCTGCCGGCCTGGATCGCCTACGCCTGGGGCCTCGATCTGGCCCTCAGCGGCCTGTTGCTGGCGCTGTTGCTGGGCGGCGCTCTGGTGCTCTGGGCGCTGTTGGGCCGCGGTTTCCGTACCGGCAACAACTTGCTGGCTGGCTTGGGTCTGGGTTTGCTGGTCGTCGCCATGTGGTGGGTCAGCGGTGGTCTGGGTTTTGTGGCCGAACACCCGCATACGCTGGAGCCCACCTATCTGGCCACCCACACCGGACGGATGGAGTCGCTCACCTTCACCGCTCCCCTGGCGCACACGCTGGACTGGCTCATTTTCTTCAGCGACGCATCAAAGCTGCTTACCCTGGGCGTGGTCAGCGTGGTCGGCGTCGTGTGCGGCGCCTTTTTACAGGCCTTGCTTGGCCGCAACTTCCGCCTGGAAGGCTTTCACGGCACCCAGGACACCGCCTTGCACCTGCTGGGTGCGGTCTGCATGGGGGTGGGCGGCGTCACCGCGCTCGGCTGCACCATCGGTCAGGGCCTGTCCGGACTTTCGACCCTGAGCCTGACCAGCATGATCGCTGTCGGCGGCATCATGCTCGGCGCGCTGGCCGGCCTGCGCTTGCAAATGTACATACTGGAGCGCGGCTGATGTCGCCACCGAGCGCTGCGCGGCCGAGCGCATGAACGACGCCTTCGAACGCCGTTTCAGCGGCCTGCGCCGACTCTACGGCGCCGCAGCGGCGCAACGCATTTTCGACGCCAAGGTGGTGGTGGTCGGCATCGGCGGCGTCGGCTCCTGGTCGGCCGAGGCCCTTGCTCGCAGCGGCGTGCGACGACTCACCCTGATCGACCTCGACCACGTGTCCGAATCGAACATCAATCGGCAAATCCATGCCCTTACACCCACGTTCGGGCAGTCCAAGGTGGCGGCGATGCGCGAGCGCATCGCGCTGATTCACCCCGGCTGCGAGGTCGACACGATCGACGACTTTGTCAGTCCGCAAAACTGGCCCGGTCTGCTTGCCAGCCGCAGCGACCAGCCAAGCGCCCTGCCCTCAGCCCTGATCGATGCCTGCGACCAGATGAGTGCCAAGACCGCTCTGGCGGCCTGGGCGGTCCTGCATCGCGTGCCCTTCGTCAGCGTGGGCGCAGCAGGCGGCAAACGGCAAGCCGCTGCGGTGGAGGTGGCCGACCTGGCTGCCGTCACCCACGACCCCTTGCTGGCCCAATTGCGCTATCGCTTGCGCAGACACCACGGCGGCGCACGGGAGGGCCCGATGGGGGTGGCCTGTGTGTTCAGCCGCGAGGCGACTGCCGCACCTGATAGCACCTGCGCGGCCGATAGGCCGGACGGATCCCTCAACTGCCACGGTTATGGTTCTGCCGTCAGCGTGACGGCCACCTTCGGTTTGTGTGCCGCCGGCTGGGTGATGAACACCTTGGCGAGCAGCGGCAGGAAAAATTGCATTGCTTGAAAATCAGCAAAAAAAGACGCTATAATTTGAGGCTTCACACATTGACATCACGTCGATGCCTCGTGAAACGTGGGACGTTAGCTCAGTTGGTAGAGCAGCGGACTTTTAATCCGTTTGTCGTGGGTTCGACCCCCGCACGTCCCACCAAACCATTCAAACAAAAAAAGTCGTCCTGCACCGGCGCTGGACGGCTTTTTTCGCATCTGAGCGGTTCTGTTGCACAAATCAGCCCGTTACGATCTGGTACGCTTTGCGAGTCAGCGTCCAGCATTGGCGGCTCAGCCTGGTCAAGACCAAGATGCGTTGCTTGAAACGGCTGGGCGAGAAGGTGACGGCCAGAACCCTTGGCCTCGTGGCGCGGATATTGCTTGCAACCGGGTCAACAAGGCCGGACGTTTCCGGCACCCGCAGCTTTTTCGTTGTCGGTCCCCCCTGTTGAAAGATTCAAGCATGGCCATCCACATTGCCCTGAGCCACGTCACCCATTATCGATACGACCAGATGGTCAAACTTGGTGCACAAGTGGTGCGTCTGCGCCCGGCGCCCCACTGCCGCACCAAAGTGTTGTCGTATTCGCAGAAAATCGAGCCGAGCGGCCACTTCATCAACTGGCAGCAAGACCCTTTTTCCAATTACCAGGCGCGCCTGGCGTTTCCCGAACCCACCACCGAGTTCAAGGTCACGATCGATCTGGTGGTGGAAATGGCGGTGCACAACCCATTCGACTTCTTCCTGGAGCCGAGCGCCGAGACGTTTCCGTTCAGCTACGACGCGGCGCAGCAGCAAGAACTCGCGCCCTATCTTTTCACCCTGCCGCTGACCGAGCCGGTCAAGACCTACCTCGCCCATGTAGACGTGCGCCAGCGCCGCACGATCGACTTTCTGGTCGACATCAACCAGATGATCCAGCGCGACATCTCGTACACCATCCGCCTGGAGCCGGGCGTGCAAACGCCTGAGGAGACACTCAAACTCAAAAGCGGCTCCTGCCGCGACTCGGGCTGGCTGCTGGTGCAGTTGCTGCGCCACCTGGGCTTGGCGGCGCGCTTCGTCTCGGGCTACCTGATTCAGCTCACGCCCGACGTGAAGTCGGTCGACGGCCCGAGCGGCCCTGAAAAAGACTTCACCGATCTGCACGCCTGGTGCGAGGTCTTTCTGCCTGGTGCCGGCTGGATCGGGCTCGACCCCACCGCAGGCCTGCTCGCCGGCGAGGGCCACATCCCGCTGGCCTGCACGGCGCAACCCTCCAGCGCGGCGCCGGTGGAAGGCTGCGTGGACCCGTGCGAGGTCACTTTCAGCCACCACATGGGTGTGACACGCGTGCACGAATCGCCGCGCGTGACCAAGCCCTACACCGAAGACCAATGGGCCAGCGTGCTGGCGCTGGGCCAGCAAGTCGATGCCGACCTCGACCTGCACGACGTGCGCCTGACCATGGGCGGCGAACCCACCTACGTGGCCTGCAACGACCGCGACGCCGCCGAGTGGAACACCGAAGCACTCGGCCCCAGCAAACGCGGCTACGCCACCGAATTGCTGGGCCGCCTGCGCGAACGCTACGGTGCCGGCGGCTTCGTGCATATGGGCCAGGGCAAGTGGTACCCTGGCGAGCAACTGCCGCGCTGGGCGTTCTCGCTGTTTTGGCGCACCGACGGCACGCCCTGCTGGAACAACCCAGACCTGCTGGCCGACGAGCGCGAACAGGCGCACTACAGCGCTGAAGATGCGCACCGCTTCACCCAGGCGCTGGCGCGCAAGCTGGGCCTGTCCACCCAATACATCAGCGCTGGCTACGAGGACACCTGGTACTACCTGTGGCGCGAACGCCGCCTGCCGGTGAACGTGGACCCGTTCGACAGCAAGCTAGACGACGAGATGGAGCGCACGCGCCTGCGTCGGGTCTTCAGCCAGGGACTGGATGCGGCGGTAGGCTATGTATTGCCATTGCAAGCCCAGGGCCACGGCGCACTCTCCAGCAACGGCAAAAACCCTTACCTCCACGCCTCGGGCACGGTCTGGTCGACCGGCCCTTGGTTCTTGCGTGACGAGCGCATGTACCTGATTCCCGGCGACTCGCCCATGGGCTACCGCCTGCCGCTGGACTCGCTGCCCTGGGTCTCGGCCAGCGACTACCCCTTTCAGATCGAGCAAGACCCTCATACCGCGCGCGACCCGCTGCCCACGGGTTCGGTGCTGCGTCACCAGGTGTCGCCGCACCAGATTGGTGGCGGTTTCGCCGAAGGCGGCACCGTGTCCCTGCAAGGCACCGACTTCGATGTCGATGCAGCGGCCATCGAGGGCCTGCGCCAGGGCCAACCCGGCCCCGGTGCCGTGCCTGCACAGGCGCTGTCGGCCCGTTTCCCGCAGCGCGGCGAGTCGGCCGCGTGGTTGACGCGCACCGCGCTGGTGGTGCAAGCGCGCGATCCGCAGTGCGCCAACGGCCCCCAGGCCGAGCAAAAAGACGGCGGCAAAAGCCAGCACCTCTACGTATTCATGCCGCCCGTGCAGCAGTTGGAAGACTACCTGGAGCTGCTCTTGGCGGTGGAAGCCACGGCCGAGCGGCTGGCCATGAAAATCGTTCTCGAAGGCTACCCGCCGCCACGCGATGTACGCCTGAAAATGCTGCAGATCACACCCGACCCGGGCGTGATCGAGGTCAACATCCACCCCAGCAGCAGCTTCCCCGAACTGGTCGAGCGCACCGAATTTCTCTACGACGCGGCCCACCACACGCACCTGTGCGCCGAAAAGTTCATGACCGACGGCCGCCACACCGGCACCGGTGGCGGCAACCACTTCGTGCTCGGCGGCGCCACGCCGGCCGACTCGCCCTTCCTGCGCAAGCCTGAACTGCTGGGCAGCCTGCTGGCTTACTGGCACAACCACCCCGCGCTGTCCTACCTGTTTAGCGGGGTGTTCATCGGCCCCACCAGCCAAGCCCCGCGGGTGGACGAGGCGCGCAACGACCAGCTCTACGAACTCGAGATCGCGCTGCAACAGATCGAGAACAACCGCCAGGTCTATGGCCAAAACATGCCGCCCTGGCTGGTTGACCGCAGCTTGCGCCATATCCTGATCGACGTCACCGGCAACACCCACCGCAGTGAATTCTGCATCGACAAGCTCTACTCACCCGACAGCGCCACCGGCCGCCTGGGCCTGCTGGAGTTGCGCGCGTTCGAGATGCCGCCACACGCCCGCATGAGCATCGCGCAGCAACTGCTGTTGCGCGCGCTGGTGGCGCGCTTTTGGCAACAACCCTTCGTCGGACGTCTCACGCGCTGGGGCACCGAGCTGCACGACCGCTTCCTGTTGCAGACCTTCATTCGGATGGATTTCGAAGACGTGCTGACCGACTTGGCCGAGTTTGGCTACCGCTTTGACATGGCCTGGTTCGAACCGCATTTCGAGTTCCGCTTCCCGCTGGTGGGTCAAGTGGCTGCGCGCGGCATCGAACTCACGCTGCGCGGTGCGCTCGAACCCTGGCACGTGATGGGCGAAGAAGGAGCGCCCGGCGGCACCGTGCGCTACGTGGACTCGTCACTGGAGCGCATCGAGGTGCATGTGAGCGGCTGGAATGACAGCCGCCACGTCATCACCTGCAACGGCCGCGCCCTGCCCCTGCAAAACACCGGAACCGTTGGCCAGCATGTGGCCGGCGTGCGCTACAAGGCCTGGAGCCCGCCGTCGGCGCTGCACCCGTCGATTGCCGCGCACGCACCGCTGACCTTCGACATCGTCGACACCTGGATGCAGCGCTCGCTGGGCGGCTGCCAGTACCATGTGGCGCACCCCGGCGGCCGCAACTACGACACCTTCCCGATCAACGCCTACGAGGCCGAAAGCCGGCGTCTGTCGCGCTTCTTCCAGATCGGTCACACCCCTGGCCGCATGGTGATAGAACCCGCCACACCGAGCCGGGAATTTCCGTTCACGCTCGATCTGCGCAAGCGATAAAGCGCCCCGGGGCCTGGAGTCGGCTGGCGCAGCGCATCGGGCATCGAGCGACGGACACAGGCATACTGCAACGCCGTGACTCCTGAAAAACACCGAGACGCCCTGCTCGACGACGCTGCCCCCGGCAGCTCCAGCGAGCGGGCGCTCGCGCTGGCCCAGTCTGCCGACCCCGGCCACCGCGACGAACTGCGCGCCAGCGCCCACGAGCTCACCCCCGCCTGGGCTGACTTCTTCGAACACATTGGCCACGCTGGCTTTGCCGACCTGAACCGGCGGGCCGACAACCTGCAACGCCAGATTCGCGACAACGGCGTCACCTACAACGTGTACGCCGAAACCGCCTGCGGCCTGCAGCGGCCCTGGGCACTCGACCTGTTCCCCATGATCGTCAGCGCGCCAGACTGGGTGGACATCGAAGCCGGCGTACTGCAGCGCGTGCGCCTGCTCAACGCCATGATGGCCGACCTCTACGGTGCGCGCGAGCTGCTGCGCCGGGCCCTGCTACCGGCCGCGCTGGTGCTGGGCCACCCCGACTACCAGCATGCCCTGCAGGGTCTGGTGCCCGCAGGCCAGACCTGGTTGCACATCGTCGCCTTCGATCTCGCTCACGGCCCGGACGGCCGCTGGTGGGTGGTGGGCCAGCGCACCCAGGCGCCCTCGGGCCTGGGCTACTTGCTGGAAAACCGCATCGCCATCGCGCGCCAGTTCCCGCAGGCCTTTGCCGAGCTCAAAGTGCAGCGTCTGGCAAGCAGTTACCGCGCGCTCATGGACGGCATCAAGTCGATGGCGCCCGAAGCAGGGCAAGCGCGCATCGTCCTGCTGACGCCGGGCCCCTACAACGAAACTTATTTCGAACACGCCTACTTGGCGCGCTACCTCGGCCTCACACTGGTGCAAGGCGGCGACCTCACCGTGCGCGACCAGCGCCTCTACCTCAAGACACTCAAAGGCCTGGAGCCGGTGCATGCGCTCATCAAACGATTGGACGACGGGTGGCTAGACCCGCTGGAGCTGCGTCCCGAATCCACCCTGGGCGTGCCCGGCCTGCTGCAAGTGCTGCGCGCAGGCCATGTGCTGCTGGCCAACACACCGGGCGCGGCAGCGCTCGAATCGAGCGCTCTGCTGGGTTTTTTGCCCGGCATCTGCGAACACTTGCTCGGCGAAAAACTGGCCCTGCCCTCGCTGCCCACCTGGTGGTGCGGTGAAGACGCCGCGCTGCGCCAGGCGCTGCCTTTGCTCAAGCGCGGCGTGATCAAGCCCACATACCCGTACTCAGGTCTGGACACCACCATGGGCCAAAGCCTGGACGCGCGCGCACTCGACGAATACGTCGACCGCATGACGCGTCATCCCGATGCCTACACGTTGCAGGCTTGGATGCCGCTCTCGCAAACCCCGACCTGGACCGGCGAGCGCTTGCTGCCGCGCTCGGCCATGCTGCGCGTGTTCGCGCTGGCCGACGGTCCGCAGAGCTGGCGCGTGTTGCCCGGCGGCCTGGTGCGCCTGGCCCCGCGCGGTCAACTCATGGCCTCCATGCAGCGCGGCGGCAGCAGCGCCGACTGCTGGGTCCGCACCAAAGGCGAGGTCGACAGCGCCAGCCTGCTGCAATCGGCCCCCAGCACGCTGGCGCTGGCGAACCAAAAACGCCCTGTCACCAGCCGAGCGGCCGAAAACCTGTTCTGGCTGGGCCGCTACACCGAGCGCGCCGAAAACACCGTTCGCCTAGCGCGCATCGTGCTCAACCAACTGAGCGGCGAAGAGCCCCGTTCGCGCCCGCTGCTGAGCTGGCTCTCGGCCGCAGCGCGTGAAAACGCCCTGGTCCAACGCGAGACACCAGGCGCCGAACAGTCGGAGCGCGTGTTTGCACGCTCACTCATGGCCAACCTCGCCCCCACGGCTGGCAGCTCCCTGGCCGAGCAGAGCTTGAGCGTGGGCTACAACCTGCGCGCACTCAAGGGTGCGGCGGCTCAGGTGCGCGAACGCCTCTCGACCGAGCACTGGAACCTGATCGAGCGCGCCGAACTCGAGTTCACGCGCGGCTGTGCCGCCATAACGGCCGACGCCGAATTCGACAGCACGGCAGCCACGTCCCTGTTGCAAAACACCAGCGAACTGCTGGCCGCCATCACCGGCGCGCAGACCGACCGCATGGTGCGCGACAGCGGCTGGCGCCTGCTCTGCGTAGGCCGCCACATCGAACGCCTGCTCACCCTCGCACGGGCGCTCATGACCGGATTGAAGCACCAGAGCCTGCACGACCCGGCCGGCTTCGAGGCGATGGTGGCACTGTTCGACAGCACCATCACCTTCCACGCCCAATACCAGCAGCGGCGCGACATGGTGGCCTTGATCGACCTGCTGGTCATGGACCGCGACAACCCGCGCTCGCTGGCCTCGGTGGTGCAGACCATGCGCACGCGCCTGGACAATCTCGCGCAAAACCTCAGCCCACAGAATGCCGTGCTCGCCCAGGGCCTGCCCGACCCGGACAACTGGGTACTGACCGAGTTGAGCAACTGGCCGCGCCACGACGGCGAGCACGGCGACCACGACATGCTGGCCCAACTGCTGACCGACTGCAAAAACGCCGCCGCCGAACTCTCGAACGAAATCACGCGGCTGCACTTCAGCCACGCCGACTCGCGCCAACAAATCGTCTGATCGGCGCGCCCCGCCAGCACAGCCGACAGCCGCCAATCCAGCAAGAAATGAAACTGCGCGTCATCCACCGCACCAGCTACCACTACCAGGACAACGTTGACCTGGCACAGCACATGGTGCACCTCACACCCGTGGACAGCGCCACACAGCGGGTGCTGTCCCACGCGCTGCGGATCGACCCCGAGCCCGCCACCCGCCACGCCATCACCGACGCCTTTGGCAACCACCGCACCTACTTCTCACTGCAGGCGCCGCATGAAACGCTCAGCGTCGAAGCCGACAGCCTCATTCACACCCAGACGGCAACAAACCTGTGCGAGCACCCTCCATGGCAAGACCTGAGGTGGGAGCAGGTGCGCGAGCACTTTCGCTACCGCGCCCAGGCACGCTACGACGCGGCGAGCGAATTTCTCTTCGCCTCGCCCAGGGTGCCGCGCGACGACCGCTTCGCCGCCTTCGTCCGCCCCGCCTTCGCACCTGGCCAGCCCCTGCTTGAAGCCACACGCGCACTGATGGAACGCATCCACACCGAACTGAGCTTTGATGCCGCCAGCACCGATGTCAACACCCCCGCATTGCAGGCACTGGAGCAAGGCAAGGGCGTGTGCCAAGACTTCGCCCACATCATGCTCGGCTGCCTGCGCAGCCTGGGCCTGGCGGCGCGCTACGTCAGTGGCTACCTGCTCACCCAGCCGCCCCCTGGCAAGGCACGCCTGCTCGGCGCCGATGCCTCGCACGCCTGGGTTTCGGTTTATTTGCCGCGGCCGCACGACGCCGGCGCGTCAACACCTGCGCCAACACCTGCGCTAGCGCCAGCCGACAGCGACCCGCCCAGCAGCAACAAAATCATCAGCGGCGCCTGGTTCGACTTCGATCCCACCAACGACCGCTGGGGCTGGGGCAGCCCGGGCGAAGACTACGTAAGGCTTGCCAGCGGGCGCGACTTCTCCGACGTCTCACCCATGCGCGGCGTCATCCAGAGCGGCGCAGCGCACACGCTTGACGTCGCCGTCACCGTCGCGCCGGCAGCCGAACCCGGCCCAGCCAGCGCCAGCCTGTCGCGCTGAGCACCCGACGTGCAAGACCGGCATCGCGCACGCCACACAGGTGGGTGAAAAGCGGCCGCCGCCCGATCAGCCGCCCCCGTGCGCTGCGGCAAGCTTGCCGTAAGCGGTCAAAACACGGCAGCCCCCTACACTGGACGGCAAGAACTCACATGCTGTCACACACGCGGTCACACACCTGCCCAGCGCCGCCCAAGCGGCCAGCTTTCCACGCCGCGTGCTGCTGGCCGTCAGCGGCCTGACGCCGCAGATCGTCACCGAAACCCTGTACGCGCTGGCCGCCGACGAGCACGCGCCCTTTGTGCCGACCTAACTGTCATGAATCTGGGCGACGCCCCGGATGATGAAAGAAACTCGGGGGTGGAGGTGCCGGGGTAGAAGCCGAGAAAATTCTTTGGGGCCACAACCCCGATACCTAACTTGGCGCGCCTTCACCGACTCGTACCCCGAATTGACTCCATCGGTTACCCGATGAGATCTCACGTTAAACAGGGCTGCTGAGCGAACAGCTCAGACAAGCAATTTCGGTGGGGTACCCATGGCACCTCCAGTTTTGAAGTTTACACATCGACTGGAAGGATTCCGATGGACATTGTTCCCATCTACAAACGCGTTATTGGACTGGATGTGCACCAGTCGCAAATCACGGGCTGCGCGATTGTTGAGCAGCCTGACGGCAGCGTGACGCATGAGCTGCGCGAGTTTGGCGGCTTCAAGCGAGACCGCAAGGCACTGGCCGAGTGGGCACGCGCCATTGCCCCCGATGTCGTGGTCATGGAGAGCACCGGCATTTACTGGAAGAGCCCGTATGCGGCACTGGAAGCGGTTGGCATCATCGCCTGGGTCGTCAACGCCCGCCATGTCAAGGCGGTGCCGGGGCGCAAGACCGATGTGGCCGATGCGCAGTGGCTGGCCTCGCTGGCGCGCGCGGGCCTATTGCGGGCCTCCTTCATCGCAGTAGCCGACCTGCGCAGCCTGCGTCACATTGCGCGCCATCGGCAAAAGCTCGGCGGCATGCTCGCCAGCGAGAAGAACCGGCTGCACAAACTCCTCACCGATGCGGGCATCCGTTTGGGCGTGGTGGTGTCGGACTTGCACGGCCAGTCGGCACGCGCCATGGTCAAGGCGCTGATCGAGGGCAAGAGCGTCCCTGAGGTGCTGAACTTGGCCAGCAATCGTCTGCGTGCCAGCCGGGAAGACATCTTTGAGGCGCTGCAGGCCGAGGAAATCACGCCCGCGCATCGTTTTGTTCTGGCCGAGATCATGGCGCATATCGAAGAGCTCGAGGGCCGTATCGCCCGCTTTGACGCGGAGTTGCTGCGCTCCTTGCGGGACGCGGGTTATGGAGTGTCCTTGCGACTGCTGCAAACCTTGCCCGGCATTGACCTGATGGGTGCGGCCATGTTGCTGGTGGAGATTGGCTCGGACATGAGCGTGTTTGGCAGCGCCCAGCGACTGGCCTCTTGGGTAGGCATGTGTCCTGGCAACAACGAATCAGCGGGCAAGCGCAAAAGTGGACGCATCAGCAAGGGCAACGCCTGGGTGCGACGCCTGCTATGCGAGTTTGCGCAGGCCGCCGCGCGCAGCCGCTGCGCCCTTAAAGACAAGTTCCAGGCACTCAACGTGCGCAAGGGGCACAAACGATCCATCGTGGCGCTGGGGCACAAGATGCTGCGCACGATCTACGCCATGTTGAGCAAAAACACCCACTACGTGGATAAAACCGTGGACTACGAGGCCTTGATGGTGGCGCGCAATGCGCCTCGCTGGCTGCAGATGCTGGTCAAGCACGGTTTCGTGCCGAAGCCCGCCTGAGTCACTGACCCATCGCGACTGCCTATTGTGCGCGTGGCCTTGCAGGGGTCAGGAGTCCGTTCGTCTGGAGGTTGGGTTCTTTCACGTTAAATCTGCAGGCAGACAAAAGCTCCAGGCGCAGGGGCGTCGCGCGGCCACTGGCTGGCCGCGCGCAGGGGCGCGCCGCGCGCTGCCAACAGGTATTGCACGGCGCGGATCACGCCGGCGTGTGTAATCCAGACCGCCTGCTGAAGCTGGCCCGATTGCAGCTCCGCCAACGCGGCGCCGACGCGGTCTATCACCTGTTGCGCGCTCTCGACGCCCCCAAAGCGGTGCTGACCGAAATCGGCCAGCCAATCGTCCAGCGCCGCGCGCGGTATCGCACTCCAGGCTTGCAGCTCCCAGCAGCCAAAATTCATTTCATTGAGTCGCGTATCGGCGCGCGGCAAGCCCAAATCGGGGCGCAATCGTTGGATCTCACGCGCCAGTTGCCGCGTTCGCGCCAGACCCGAGACCCAGACCGGCGCCTGCGCTGGCAGCAACTGCGCCAGCGCCTGCGCGGCCCGCCGCGTGTCAAGCGCGTTGGCCGGCAGGTCGCTGGCGCCGTAGCACAAACCATCGGGGCACTCGAGGCGGGCGTGACGCAGCAGCCACAGCTTCATGCGATGCGCAGCCTCAGGACGCCACAGCAGGCAAGGCCAGTGCCAGCCCGAGATAAAACGCCAGCTCGCTGACCTGTTGTGCCGCACCCAGTCCGTCACCGGTAAAACCTTGCAAACGGCGGCGCAGCAAACGCCACGCCCAGAGCAGACCGAGCAACGCACCCAGCACAGCCTGCGGCCAGGGCGCCGCCGGCAGCAGCCACATCACCAGCGCCAACGCCAGCGCCCCCCACAGCAAGGCAACCAGCAAAGCGGCGTTGCCGATGCTGTGCGCCAGCGGCTTGGACTTGGACTGCGGTGTGTCCCCCACGTGCGCCAGCGTGCGAACGATCAACAGCGGCAGCAGGCGCGAAATGACGTGGGCCGCAAACAAGGCCGCCGCAGCCAGCAAGGCACCGGCCTGCGCCAGCAAGGCCAGCAAAGCCACCTTGAGCAGCAGCGCCAGCACCAGCGCCAGCGCGCCAAAGCTGCCGATGCGAGAGTCTTTCATGATCTCCAGCGCGCGTTCGCGCTCGAGCGCGCCGCCCAGGCCGTCGGCCAGGTCGGCCAGACCGTCCTCATGGAAAGCGCCCGTCAGCAGCACACTGAAAACCGTGCTCAGACTGGCCGCCACCCAGGGCGCGGCCGGCAAATCGGGCAGCACCAGCAGCAATGCGTAAAACAGGGCGGCCGTCAAAGCCCCCACCAGCCAGCCCACAGCCGGGAAATGCGCCGCACTGGCGCGCAGCAAGGCCGGGCTAAAGCCCACCCAGCACGCCAGCCGCCCGGTGATCGGAATGCGGGTGAAAAACTGAACCGCGAGCAGAAAATGGCGCACGAAGCGCAGCAGAAAAAACATCTGGTCTGGTCTGCGAAGGGGGTAGGAGACAAGTTTGCCGGGGCAGCGCGTGCGGGTTCAGCTCAGGCCAGACCGCTGCTGAGCCAGCGCGCCCAGTCAGCCGCCCCGTTGCGCTGCGCCTGGGCGGCGGCGGCCTGCCAGTCGTAGGACACGGCAAGCAGCGCCAACGTCCAGCCGCCGGCCGGGTCTGATTCGCACAGCGCGTAGCGCGCGTGCGGACTACCGCTTTGGTGGACGTGATACGCCAGGTGATCGTCGTCGAACGCCGGCAGGCCGACACTGCCGGGGTTGACGCACAAGGTGCGTGCAGCCGTCGGCAGTTGCAGCACGCGCGGCAGGTGGCTGTGGCCACACAGCAACAGCGCAGCACCCTGCCCCGGCGTGCCTGCCAGACGCTGCGCCACTTCGGCGGCACTGGCCGGACGCGAACCGCCGGAATCGACGGTCTCGAGCAGGTATTCGCAGTCCTTGTCGGGTCGGCCATGGCAAACGTACACCTGCTCGTCCAGCCAGAGCTGCGTTGGCAGCGCAGCCAGCCAGGCACGCTGGGCTGCGCTGGTGTGGGCAAAAGCATAGCCGTCGCCGCTGCTGTCAGCGTCGCGGCTGGCGCAACTGAGCAACTGACGCTCGTGGTTGCCGGCCACGGTCGGCAGATCGAGCGCCATCAGCCGCTCGGCGGTTTCAGCGGGCCACAGCGGGCCGCTCAGAATATCGCCGCAGTTGACCACCATGTCGGCCCCGCGCCGGGCAATGTCGGCCCATACGGCATCGAGCGCGGGCAGGTTGCCATGAATGTCGGAGATGACAGCAATACGCATGGCCTTGACCCGGGACGCGGATGTGAACGAATCGATGTGGCCGATTGTAGGCAGCGGGGAAGTATTTTCAACCCCGGCACAAGCGCGTCACAAACGGCAACTAAACTGCTGGAGCAAAATCACTGGTTGGCGCTTGCAGTGACATAAACCGGCGTAAAAACTCGCTTCATGTCACTGAATTTGTTACACCTTCATTCCTACTCCGCCACGGCTGCCCACCGCCGAAGAAAAACCCCAATCGCCATGAACCGACTCGAAGGAAAAGTCTGCATCATCACCGGTGCCGCCCAGGGCATTGGCTTGGCCAGCGCGCTCAAATTTGCCCGCGAGGGCGCAATCGTCGTCGTCTGCGACATCAAAGCAGACGCCGTTGCAGCGGTCGTGCAACAGTGCCAGGCCGTTGGTGCCTCTGCCGTCGGCTTCGATCTGGACGTGACGCAGCGCAGCGCAGTCGACGCCGTGGTGGCGCAGGTCAAGGCGCGTTTTGGCCGCATCGACGTATTGGTCAACAACGCCGGCATCACCCAAGACGCGCGCTTGCAAAAAATGACAGTCGAGCAGTTCGACCGGGTGATAGACGTCAACCTGCGTGGCGCTTTCCATTGCGCGCAGGCGGTGGCCGACACCATGGTCGAACAAGGCAGCGGTGTGATCCTGAATTCGAGTTCGGTGGTTGGCATTTACGGCAACTTCGGCCAGACCAACTATGCCGCCAGCAAATTCGGCGTGATCGGTTTCACCAAGACCTGGAGCCGCGAACTCGGCCCCAAAGGGGTGCGCGTCAACGCGGTGGCGCCGGGCTTCATCGCCACACCGATACTGGCGAGTATTCCAGAAAAAGTGCTGACCGACATGCAGCACCGGGTGCCGCTGCGCCGTCTGGGCCAGCCGGAAGAAGTCGCCAACGTCTACGCCTTTCTCGCCAGCGACGAAGCCAGCTACATCAACGGCGCAGTCATCGAGGTTGCAGGCGGACTGTCTTTGTAGCATCCACTGTTACGCCAACGCTCCCATCGTCAGCTTGGCCCTGGGCTCGGAGTGCGTGGCCGAGCAGCGGGTGCGCGCTCACTCAGCTCAGCGTCGTGCTCGCCTCGGCGCCGGTCATGATCCGCAGAACCGGTTTTGACCGCCTCAACTGCGCTGGCGCAGCGCTTCGTACAGACACACGCCGCTGGCGACCGAGACGTTAAGGCTTTCGACCGCACCGCGCATAGGGATGCGCAGCAGCTCGTCGCAGGTCTTGCGCGTGAGTTGGCGCATGCCGTCACCCTCGGCGCCCAACACCAGCGCGAGCGGGCCTTTGAGGTCCGTCTGGTAGAGCGTCTGGGGTGCGTCGTCGCTGGCGCCCAGCACCCGGATGTGGCGCTCTTTGAGTTCGCCCAGGGTGCGCGCGAGGTTGGTGACCATGAAGTAAGGCATGGTCTCGGCGGCACCGCTGGCGACCTTGGCCACGGTGGCGTTGACGCCGGCGGCGTGATCCTTGGGAGCGATCACGGCATGCGCACCAGCGCCGTCGGCCACGCGCAAACAAGCCCCGAGGTTGTGCGGATCGGTAATGCCGTCTAGCACCAGCAGCAGCGGCGCCGTGCCGGCGGCTTCGATCTGTTCGAGCAGATCGTCGAGCGAATGCAGCGCCGGCAGCGCCTGCACCCGCGCCGCCAGGCCCTGGTGGCCGTGGCTGCCCGCCAACTTGGCGATGCGCAAAGCGTCGGCCTCGATCAGCCGCACCTGGGCCTCCTGGGCCCGCGCCACAAACTGACGCATGCGCGCGTCGCGCCGGCTGGCATCGAAGTAGATTTCGACGATCGATTGCGGCGCGGTTTTCAGACGCACGCCCACGGCGTGAAAGCCGAACAGCACTTTGGAACCAGACATGGCCGCATTATCCGGGATCGCCCGCTGCGGCAGCGCGCCTCAGGCAAGCGCGCCGTCCCACACCGGATCGGGGACGATCTGGCCGGCTTCGATCACGATGCGGCGCTCGCAGCGCCGGGCAATTTCGTCGTCGTGCGTCACCAGCACCAGCGTGGTGCCCAGTTCCCGGTTGAGCTCGAACATCAGCTCCATGACCTTGCCGCCGGTGACAAAATCCAGGCTGCCGGTAGGCTCGTCGGCCAGCAAGACGGCCGGCCTGACGACGAAGGCGCGCGCCAGCGCCACGCGCTGTTGCTCGCCGCCCGACAGCAGCCTGGGATAGTGCGCCAGCCGCTCGCCCAGACCGACGCGGCGCAGCATCTGGGTGGCGCAGGCGCGCGCGTCGCGCCGACCGGCCAGCTCCAGCGGCAGCATCACGTTCTCCAGCGCGCTCAGGTTGCCCAGCAACTGAAAACTCTGAAACACGAAGCCCAGCTTCTGCGCCCGCAGGGCGGCGCGCTGATCTTCGTCGAGGGCGAACAGATCGACGCCGTCGATGCGAACCGTACCGCTGCTGGGCGTATCCAATCCCGCCACGATAGACAGCAGCGTGCTCTTGCCCGAGCCCGAGGCACCGACGATGGCGGTGGTTTGACCCCGTTTCAGGGTGAAATCGACATCGCGCAAAATGCACAGTTCGCCGCTGGAGTCGGCAACCGATTTGCACACCTGCGAAACGACAATCATGGCAATCGTTGCATCGGACATGAAAGGGCTTTGATTTGAAACGACGCGACTTTACCGCACTGGCGCTGCTGGGTCCGGCCGTGGTTCACTCCAAGCCCGTTCCGCCCGGCCCCGAGCGCGTGCTGCTGGTGTTGGGCGACTCGCTGAGCGCCGAATACGGCCTGCGCCGCGGCAGCGGCTGGGTGGCCCTGCTGCAAGAGCGGCTGGCCCGGGACAATCTGGCCGCGCGCGTGGTGAACGCCAGCATCAGCGGCGACACCAGCTCGGGTGGGCGCTCGCGTCTGCCCGCGCTGCTGCGCCGGCACCAGCCCGCCGTGCTGCTGCTGCAACTCGGCAGCAACGA
Source organism: Hydrogenophaga sp. (assembly GCF_014773545.1). Lineage (GTDB taxonomy): Bacteria > Pseudomonadota > Gammaproteobacteria > Burkholderiales > Burkholderiaceae_C > Hydrogenophaga. The sequence continues at coordinate 63,918 of NZ_SDDV01000008.1, forward strand.
CGCCCTGCGCGGCCTGCCGCTGAACATGACGCGCGACAACCTGAGCTTCATGGCGCGCTTGGCCCGCGCGGGCGGCGCGCGCGTGCTGCTGCTGGGCATGGACATGCCGCCCAACTACGGCAGCGCCTTGCGGCAGCAGTTTCGTGCCGTGTTCAGCCAGGTGGCGCAGGCCGAACAGGCCGCGCTGGTGCCGTTCCTGCTCAGTGGCGTGGCGGACCGGGCCGACCCGACCGAACTGTTTCAGGCCGACCGCATTCACCCCAACGAAGCCGCGCAAGCGCTCATGCTGGCCAACGTCTGGCCGGTGCTGCGCGGCTTGCTGCCGCGCTGAGGCCCAGCAAGCAGCGCAACCCCATGCCGATTCATACCCTGAACGCGACCCAAGCCCTGTTGCGGCTGGCTGATTTCGACTGCGTAATCGATGCCCGCAGCGAAGACGAATACGCGCTCGACCACCTGTTTGGCGCCCTCAACTGGCCCACGCTGCACAACGCCGAGCGCGCGCACATAGGCACCCTCTACAAACAGGTCAGCGCGTTTGAAGCCAGGAAGCACGGAGCGGTTGTAGCGGCGCGCAATATTGCCGCCCACATCGAACGTGAAATCATCGGCAAGCCCAAACACTGGCGCGCGCTGCTGTATTGCTGGCGCGGTGGTCAGCGCAGCGGCGCGCTGGCCACCGTACTGGGCGCGATCGGGTTTCAGATCACGCTGATCGAAGGCGGCTACAAAGCCTGGCGCGCCGCCCTGCTGGCCGACCTGCCAGCGCAAGCCGCGCGCCTGCGCTACCGTGTGCTCTGCGGCCCCACCGGCAGCGGCAAAACCCGCTTGCTGCAAGCGCTGGCCGCGCAGGGCGCGCAGGTACTTGACCTGGAAGCCTTGGCCTGCCACCGCAGCTCGGTGCTGGGCCATGTGCCCGGTCGGCCGCAGCCGAGCCAGAAAGCCTTTGACTCGCACATCTGGCACGCCTTGCGCCACTTTGACCCGGCACGGCCGGTTTTTCTGGAGAGCGAAAGCAAGAAAGTCGGCAACCTGCACCTGCCAGACGCCCTGGTCGAGGCGATGCGTGCCAGCCCCTGCACCGACCTGCAATTGGCCACGGCCGAGCGCGTCGAGCTGCTGCTGCAAGACTACGATTATTTCGTGCAGGACCCGGCGTTCTTTTGTCGGCGCCTGCACGCCCTGACGCAAGCCTGCGGCAAGAGCGTGGTCGAGCACTGGATCGAGCTGGTGCAGCGCGGGCAGACGGCAGCGGTGGTGGAGCAATTGCTGCGCCGGCATTACGACCCGCTATACGCGCAATCGATGGCGCGCCACTTCAGCCGGTTCGCACAAACGCGCGACTGCGTCGTGCTGCACGACCGCTCGGCCGCGTCGCTGCAAGCCGCCGCCCGGCGCTTGCTGGAGCAAGCCTGAGCCAGCGCTGAGCCCTGAGCGCTGAGCCCTGAGCGCTGGCGCGCAGCGTCAGCTCGCGCGCAGCGCCTTGACCACGGCGTCACCCATCTCGCGCGTGCCGACCCGGGTGCTACCGGGGCTGAAAATGTCGGCGGTGCGCAAACCCTGGGCCAACACGGCTTGCACCGCGGCCTCGATGCGCTGCGCCGCCGCCGGCTGGTTCAGGCTAAAGCGCAGCATCATGGCCGCGCTCAGAATGGTCGCCAGCGGATTGGCCACGCCCTGGCCGGCAATATCGGGTGCGCTGCCGTGGCTGGGCTCGAACAAACCCTGGTTGCGGGCGTTGAGCGAGGCCGAAGGCAGCATGCCGATAGAGCCCGTCAGCATGGCTGCTTCGTCGCTCAAAATGTCGCCAAACAGGTTGCCGGTGACGATGACGTCAAACTTCTTCGGCGCGCGCACCAGTTGCATGGCGGCGTTGTCTACATACATGTGTTCGAGTTCGACGTCTGGGTACTGCTGGTGCACCTCGGTCAGCACGTCGCGCCAGAACTGAAACGTCTCCAGCACGTTGGCCTTGTCGACGCTGGTGACTTTTTTCTGCCGCTTGCGCGCCGCCTGGAACGCCACATGGGCAATGCGCTCGATCTCGGGCTTGCTGTAGCGCATGGTATCGAAGGCTTCTTCGGCACCGGGAAAGTGGCCATCAGTGGCCACACGGCGTCCGCGTGGTTGACCAAAGTAAATGTCGCCGGTCAGCTCGCGGATGATGAGGATGTCCAGGCCGGCGATCAGCTCGGGCTTGAGACTGGAGGCGGCAACCAGTTGCTGGTAGCAAATGGCGGGGCGCAGGTTGGCAAACAGCTTCAGGTGTTTGCGCAGGCCCAAAATTGCCTGTTCGGGGCGCAAGCTGCGCTCGAGCCGGTCGTATTTCCAGTCGCCCACGGCGCCGAACAAGACCGCGTCGGCCGCCTGGGCCAGACGCAGCGTCGAATCGGGCAGTGGGTGGCCGTGCGCCTCGTAGGCGGCACCGCCGACCAGGGCGTGTTCCAGCTCCAGGCTCAGATCGAGCGCTTGCAACACCTTGAGTGCTTCGGCGACGATTTCGGTGCCTATGCCGTCACCAGGGAGAACTGCGATTTTCATGTTTTGGGTGTGTGAAGGGGAGCCGGCGGCGGCGCAGCTACAGGGTGTTGGCCAGCCAGGGTTTGCTGGCCAGGCGTTGCGCCTCGAAGGCGGCGATCTTGTCCTTGTGGCGCAGGGTCAGGCCAATGTCGTCGAGTCCGTTGAGCAGGCAGTATTTGCGAAATGGCTGCACCTCGAACGCGATTTCCTCGCCCTGCGGCTTGATCACGAGCTGGCGCTCCAGGTCGATCAGCAACTGATAGCCTGGGAAGGCGTGTACCTCGTCGAACAACTGCGCCACCGTCTGCGCCGGCAACGGGATCGGCAGCAGGCCGTTCTTGAAACAGTTGTTGAAAAAAATGTCGGCGAAGCTGGGCGCGATGATGGCACGAAAACCGTACTGCTCAATCGCCCACGGCGCGTGTTCGCGGCTGGAGCCGCAACCAAAATTCTTGCGCGCCAGCAACACGCTGGCGCCGGCGTAACGCGGCTGGTTGAGCACAAAGTCTGGGTTGGGCTGGCGAGATGCCGGGTCTTGGCCCGGTTCGCCTTTGTCCAGGTAGCGCCATTCGTCAAACAGATTCGGGCCAAAGCCGGTCTTGCGGATCGACTTGAGGAACTGCTTGGGGATGATGGCGTCGGTATCGACGTTTTCGCGGTCCATCGGGGCCACCAGGCCCCGATGCAGAGTAAATTTTTTCATGGGCTCAGCGTCTGGCGGCGTCTTGCAGCACCTGGCCGCCGCGTTGCACGTCTTGGCCAATGCCTTGCACCGTGTTGCAGCCCGCCAGCGCCAGCAACAGACTGGCAAGAAACAGGGTAGTGACGAGTTTCATGGGTTTTCCTCTCGGTAAAAACACGCGCTCGAACCGACGCTCAGGCCAGTTGCCGCACGTCAACGAAATGGCCGTGCACGGCCGCTGCTGCCGCCATCGCGGGCGAGACCAGGTGGGTGCGCCCGCCCGCGCCCTGACGGCCTTCGAAGTTGCGGTTGCTGGTGGAGGCGCAGCGTTCGCCTGGCTCCAGCCGGTCGGCGTTCATGGCCAGACACATCGAACAGCCGGGTTCACGCCACTCAAAACCAGCCGCCTTGAAGATATGGTGCAAGCCCTCGCGCTCGGCTTGCTCCTTGACCAGCCCGGAGCCTGGCACCACCAGCGCCTGCTTGATGTTTTTGGCCACTTTTTGCCCTATCCTTTGCACCACCGCAGCGGCTTCGCGCAGGTCTTCGATGCGGCTGTTGGTACATGAACCGATGAACACCTTGTCGACAAAAATATCGTTCATGGGCTTGCCCGGCGTCAGCGCCATGTAGCCGAGCGCGCGCTCGATGGCGGCGCGCTTGTTGGCGTCTTTCTCCTGCTCGGGGTCGGGCACCCGGGCGTCGATGCCGAGCACCATCTCGGGCGATGTGCCCCAACTGACCTGCGGCACGATGCGGCCGGCATCGAGTTCGACCACGGCGTCAAAATGGGCGTCGGCGTCTGAATGCAGGCCGCGCCAATATGCCAGCGCCTGTTCCCACAGCGGGCCGCCGACAAAACGACCGCTTGGGCGGTCAAGACCCGGCGCCAGCGCCCGGCCCTGCAAGTAGGCGATGGTTTTCTCGTCCACCGCCACCAGACCGGCGCGCGCGCCGCCCTCGATGGCCATGTTGCAGACTGTCATGCGGCCCTCGATCGACAGCGCCCGAATCGCACTGCCGGCAAATTCAATCGTGTAGCCGGTGCCGCCGGCGGTGCCGATGTGGCCGATGATGGCCAGCACCATGTCCTTGGCGCTGCAACCGGGCGCCAGCTCGCCGTCGACCCGCACCAGCATGTTTTTGGCTTTTTTGGCCAGCAGGGTCTGCGTCGCCATGACGTGCTCGACCTCGCTGGTGCCAATGCCGTGCGCCAGCGCGCCAAATGCGCCGTGGGTCGAGGTGTGGCTATCGCCGCAGACCACCGTCATGCCCGGCAAGGTGGCGCCGTTTTCCGGCCCGATCACGTGCACGATGCCCTGACGCCGGGACATGAAAGGGAAATACGCGGCCGCGCCAAATTCGGCGATATTGCTATCGAGCGTGCGAATCTGCTCTTTGCTGACCGCGTCGGTGATGCCGTCGTAGCCCAGCTCCCAGCCGGTGGTCGGCGTATTGTGGTCGGCCGTGGCCACCACCGAACTGATGCGCCAGAGCTTGCGGCCGGCCTGACGCAAACCCTCAAAGGCCTGCGGGCTGGTGACTTCGTGCACCAGGTGCCGGTCGATGTAGAGCACGGCGGTGCCGTCGTCCTCGGTGTGGACGACGTGTTCGTCCCATATCTTGTCGTAGAGCGTGCGTCCCATGAAAATCCTTTGGCGCCTGGTTGAACCCGATTTTATTCTTTGCGCCGTCTGTCAGCACGCCCTGCCCTTTGCACGCCATCAGAGTAATTTACCGAGTTGTCGGCAAGGTCGCCGAAATTCCGCGCGTGAAACATGCAGCGCAGAAATGGCCTTGAGAGACTTCAAAGGCTGCGCAGCGCAGCCGCCAGCGCCGGGACGATGCTGACGGAGTTGCTCGGGTGGGCGATGCAATCGGTGCTCCAGATCGCGCCGACACCGGCGGCGCGCACGCGGTCTTCGGCGCCCGGGGCAAACAGCGCATGCGTCAGCGCCACATCGACCGAAGCCACCCCGGCGGCACGCAGCAGCTCGCAGGCGCGCGCCAGCGTGTGCCCTGAGCTGACCACATCGTCGATCAGCACCACCGCCCGCCCGGCCAACGGCAGCGCCGGCAGCTCGATCTCGACCTGATGGTCACCGTGCCGCAGCTTGCGGCAGACGGCATAGTCCCAGCCATGGCCTTGCGCCGCCCGCGCAACCCACTGCAAAGCCTCCTCGTCGGGCCCGAGCAGCAGCACCTCGGCGCGCTGGCGGGCAATGTGATCGGCCAGCAGCGGCGCAGCACTCAGCGCCAGCGCCTGCACCTGCGGCAGCACCTCGGACAGCGAGGCCACGCGGTGCAGGTGCGGATCGACGGTGATGACGGCGTCGAACAAGCCAGCCAGAAAATCGCCGACGATGCGCTGGCTGACCGCCTCGCCCGGATGGAACGCCGTATCCTGCCGCATATAGGCCAGGTAGGGCGCGACCAGGGTCAGGTGGCGCGCGCCCAGCGTGCGGGCGCTGCGCGCGCACAGCAATAATTCGAGCAGCTTTTCGTTCGGCTGCTGCAGGCTGCGCCAGATCACCACGCGCGCGGGCAGTGCCGATGGCAGGCGCAGCCGCAATTCACCATCGGGAAAGCGGTGGCGCTCGACCTGCGCCCAGACAAGCCCGGCGGCATCGGCCGCGGCCTTTGCGATGCCCTGTTCGTCGTCGAAGCACAGCAGGCAGCCTCCTGCGGCGGCAATCGGATCAGCCATCAGAACTCCACGAACACGTGCGGCACCTGCGCCGCGCTGCCGATGCGGTAGCCGCTGGCCTGGGCGCTGGCCTGGCGGGCAAATTCCAGATCGGCCGAGTAACTGGCATAGACGCGGTACAGCAGATCGCCCGCCGCCACCGTCTCGCCCAGTTTGACATTCAGATCGACTCCGGCGCCCTTGACTTTGGGGGCGCCGGCCAGCCGCGCCACGCGCGCGATCTGGCGGTTGTCGATGTCGATCACCGCGCCAGCCTCGGTGGCACGCACCTCCAAGGTCAGCGCACCCAGCGGCGGGTGCTGGTGGTCGAAGTCGCGCGCACCCTGGGCTGCGATGATGGCACGCATCTGCGCTAGGGCGCGGCCCGAGTCGAGAATGTCGCGGGCCAGTTTGTAACCGTCGCCGCCGCGCACATCGGGGCTGCATTCGATGATGCGCCCGGCCAGCCGCAGCGACTTTTGGCGCAGATCATCCGGCGCGCGTGGATCGTTTTCCAGCACCTGCATGACGTCGCGCGCCTCCAGCACCGGCCCGACGCCGCAGCCCACCGGCTGGCGGCCGTCGGTGATGACGACCTCGAGCGAGAGCTGCAGGCGCTGCGCGACGTACTCGAACAAACGGCGCAGACGCTGCGCTTCGGGCATGGAGCGCACCTTGGCGCTGGGGCCAATCGGAATATCGAGCACCAAATGGGTGGCGCCAGCGGCTATTTTTTTCGACAGGATGGAGGCCACCATCTGCCCGGGCGAGTCGATCGACAGCGGCCGCTCGACCGAAATCAGCACGTCGTCGGCCGGCGACAAATCAGCCGTACCGCCCCAGGCCAGACAAGCCCGGTGTTTGCGCACCAAGCCGGTGAGCTGCTCGAACGGCAGTTCGACGTTGGCCAGCACTTCCATGGTGTCGGCAGTACCGGCGGGCGAAGTGATGGCGCGCGACGAGGTCTTGGGAAACACCAGCCCGTAGGCGGAAACGATGGGCACCACCAACATGGAAGTGCGGTTGCCTGGAATGCCGCCGATGCAGTGCTTGTCGACCACCAGCGAGGCGTGCCAGTCGAGCCGACGTCCGCTGGCGACCATTGCATCGCACAGGAAATACACCTCTTCGCGGTCGAGTTCGCTGCGGTTGCAGGCCACCACAAAGGCGGTCAGCTCGATCTTGGAGTAGCGCAGCGCGGCGATGTCGCGCACGATGGCGCCAAAGTCGGCGCGGCTCAGGCGCTCGCCGTTGATTTTGCGAAACAGTGCCGGAATCGATTCGGGCGGCTCGGCCTGCGACACCGCCACCGGGTGGCCGTCGGCCGCCTTGAGCTGGGCAAACGCGTCGCGCGACAAACCCAGCTCCTGGCAGCCAACGATGCTGGCGTCATCGACCACGTTGAGCGTGGCCAGAATGCATTTGCCGTTGGCGCGGATTTCCACTTTCGAGAGGGCCTGAAAACCCTCGGCACGATAGACCGCGCAGTCGCGATGCAAATAGGCCACGTTCTCGTGGTAAGTGTCGATGGCGACGCGGCGCAGCGTCAGACCATGGGCGTGCCATTCGTGGGCTACAGGTTCATGGGCGGCTTGCATGCCCGAACGATACACCGATACCGCTGCCGGCAGGCGGCGCGTTGATGAGACGGCGACCGATCTGGTTTTCCCCCTACACTTTGCGCCATGCAGCGCAGCCCGATCCAACATTGCAAACAATGCGGCAACCGCGTCGTCTACCGCATCCCGGACGACGGCGACACCCGCGCGCGCGCGGTCTGCCCGGCCTGCGGCACCATTCACTATGAAAACCCGCTCAACGTCGTCGGCACCGTGGCGGTGTGGGGCGAGTCGGGCGAGTACGTGCTGCTGTGCCAGCGCAACATCGAGCCGCGCCGCGGCAAGTGGACTTTGCCGGCCGGCTTTTTGGAGCTGGGCGAGACCACCGCCGAAGGCGCGGCGCGCGAAACCACCGAGGAAGCTGGCGCGCAGTTTGAAATCGGCGCCATTTTCACGCTGATGAACGTGGCGCGCGTCGGCCAGGTACACCTGTACTACCGGGCGCGCCTGCTCAACACCCACTTCCAGCCCGGCAGCGAAACGATTCAAGCGCGCCTGTTCAGCGAGGCCGAGATTCCCTGGGACGAGATCGCCTTTCGCACCGTGAAGGAAACGCTGGACTGTTATTTTTCTGACCGCCGCCGCGGCCGCTTCGAGTTTCACACCCGCGACATCGTCTGAGCGGGTCTGTTGCCTATTCGACAATTTTCACTCAATGCCGCGTTTATGAGTCTTAGACGCATCGTTTTGCGCGACTTCGTCATCGTGCAGGAACTCGAGCTGGAGTTGCGCGCGTGCTTTTGCGTGCTGACCGGCGAAACCGGGGCCGGCAAGTCGATCCTGATCGACGCCTTGCAGCTCGCGCTGGGCGCGCGCGCCGATAGCGGCGTGGTGCGCGAAGGCGCTGCGCGCTGCGAGGTCGCGGTCGAATTCGATCTACCCGGCACGCTGCTGCCCTGGCTGGCAGAACAGGGTTTGAGCGCCGAAGACAACAACCTGCTGCTGCGCCGCACGGTCGACGCCGACGGCCGCAGCCGCGCCTGGATCAACGGCAGCGCCGCCACCCTGAACCAACTCAGGGCGCTGGCCGGCGAACTGGTGGACATTCACGGCCAGCACGCCTGGCAAAGCCTGACGCGCCCGGACGCGGTGCGCCAACTGCTCGACGGCTTCGCCGCCCTCGACACAGCAGCCGCGCAGCGCTGCTGGACCCACTGGCGCGTGCAGCGCAAAGCACTGCAGGGCGCGCGCGAGCGCCAGCACAGCCTGCAGCAAGAGCGTGAGCGCCTGAGCTGGCAGATTGGCGAGATCGACCAACTCGCGCCGCAGCCCGGCGAATGGCAGGATCTGAATCAACAACACAGCCGCCTGGCCCATGCGCAGGCGCTGTTGAGCGCAGCACAAACCGCCACCGCCGCACTGGCTGAGGACGACAGCAACGCAACCCGCCTGTTGCACCGCGCCTGCAACGCCTTGGCCGCGCAGGCCCACATCGAACCACGCCTGGGCGCTGCTGCCGAACAACTGCAAGCCGCCCTGGCGCAGGTGGACGACAGCGTGCACAGCCTGCGCCAGTACGCCCGCTCGATCGACCTGGACCCGGCCAGCCTGGACAGCCTGGATCAGCGCTTGGCGCAGTGGATTGCGCTGGCACGCCGGCAGCGCTGCGCGCCCGAAGACCTGGCCACGCTGCACGTGCAGCGCAAAGCCGAACTATCGGCCCTGGAGCAAGCGCTCGACCTGGACGCGCTGCTGCTGGCCGAACGCCAGGCCTGGGACGTGCTGCAGGCTGAAATGCAGGACTTGTCAAACCAGCGCCAGCAAGCCGCACCCCGGCTGGCGCAGGCCGTGACCCAGACCATGCAGACGCTGGGCCTGCAAGGAGGCTGCTTCGAGGTCGAGCTGCTTCGGCTGGATGAGCCGCAGCCGCACGGCTGGGATCAGGTCGAATTCCTGGTCGCCGGCCACAGCGGCGTGACGGCGCGCCCGATCGGAAAAGTCGCCTCGGGGGGCGAGCTCGCGCGCATCGCGCTGGCCATTTCGGTCGTCACCAGCCGCTTGGGACAGGCACCCACGCTGATCTTCGACGAAGTTGACGCCGGCATTGGCGGCATGGTGGGGCACACTGTGGGGCAACTGCTGCGCCAACTCGGCGCCGAGCGCCAGGTGCTGGCCGTGACCCACTTGGCGCAGGTGGCGGCCTGCGCCCAGCAACACCTGCTGGTGAACAAACAGCAAAGCGGCGGGCAAACCGTCAGTACGGTGCAGGAAATCGAGCAGTCGGCACGCGTGCGCGAGCTCGCGCGCATGCTCGGTGGCGGCGAAAGTTCACAAGCCTCGCTGGCGCACGCACGCGAAATGCTCGCCCAACCACAAGACAGACCATGATCTTGCTGCCCACACCTGGTGTGCATCTGATACTCATCACCGGCATGTCCGGCTCGGGCAAGTCGGTCGCGCTCACGGCGCTGGAAGACGTAGGCTTCTACTGTGTCGACAACCTGCCACCCGAGTTGCTGACGGCTTTCATCGAACTCGATCAAAGCCACCGCGCCAACAAGGTTGCGATAGCCATTGACGTGCGCAGCGCCGCTTCTCTGCCGGGACTGCCGCAACGTCTGGCCGAGCTGCCGCACCACCCCGAACGCCCGGTGCAATTGACGACGCTGTTTCTCGACGCCACCACCGACACCTTGGTGCGGCGCTTTTCCGAAACGCGCCGCCTGCACCCGCTCTCGCTCCAGTCCACCCCGCAGGGCAAGCAACAGCACTGCGACCTGAGCGACGCCATCGAGCACGAACGCGAATTGCTCAGCGAGTTGCGCGAACAAGCCCTGGTGCTCGACACCAGCCTGATGCTGCCGGCCCAGTTGCGCAGCCAGATCAAGAGCCTGCTGGGACCGGTGCAAGCGCCGCTGACGCTGGTGTTCGAGTCGTTTGCCTTCAAACGCGGCCTGCCGATGGACGCCAACTTCGTGTTTGACGTGCGCATGCTGCCCAACCCGCATTACGAAGCCGCGCTCAAGGCCATGAACGGACGCGATGCGCCGGTGGCGGCGTTTCTGGCGGCGCAAGCCGAGGTGGTTCAAATGCAACAGCAGATCACGCAATTTCTGCGCCTGTGGCTGCCGCAGATGTTGCGCGACCACCGCAGCTACGTCACGGTGGCGATTGGCTGCACCGGCGGCCAGCACCGATCGGTCTATCTGGTCGAGCAGTTGGCCATGACTTTTTCCAGCGACTGGGCCACACGCGTACGCCACCGCGAAATCGACGGCTGGCCGACGCGGCCAGCGCGGCCGATCGGTGGCGATTTTGCATAGCCAACGGGCATGACTTTGAAAGCCACCCCGGAAAATGAAAGTCATGCCCGTTCTCCCTCACCCCCAACCCCTCTCCCGCACGCGGGAGAGGGGAGCGAAGTGAGTCGCAGCCCGACTTTCACGTTAAGGGCGGCCCGTTCGGCCAAAAGCCTCTCAGCCCAGCACGTGGGCCAACATGCGCCGCACCGGCGCGGGCAGCCCATGGGCCGACAAGGCTGGCGCGCCGACCCATTGGCCGGCGCCGGTCGGCGGCGCACAGGCAGACGCGCCGAGATCGAGCAGCACCGGGTGCAAGGTCAGTTCACGATGGGTCAGGCTGTGCGCCCGTGGCTCGAGCGGGTGCAGACCGTGGTGTAAAACCGGCGCCAGCGCGGCCCGCAGCGCGGCCTCGGAGCCGAACACCGGCGGGCAATACAGGCCGGCCCAGATGCCGGGAGCGGCACGGCGCTCGAGCCAGATGCAAGTCGCCGTCGCCGAGCGCAGGCGCAGCAGCAACAACCACCAGTGTTCGTATCGACGCGGGCGCGGCGCTGCCTTGACCGGATAGCTGGCGGCGTTGCCGTCTGCCTGGGCGCGGCAGCCGTCTTGCACCGGACAAAGCGAACACAGCGGGCGCCGGCGCAGGCAGACGGTAGCGCCCAAGTCCATCAGTCCCTGCGTGTAGGCGATCATGTCGTCGTGCGTCGGCTGCTCGGGCAGCAAGGCCTGCACCAGTTGCCCCAGCAGGCGCTGGTTTGCGGCCTGCGCCAAGTTGGCGTCGAACGCCAGTTGCCGCGCAGCCACGCGGCGCACATTGCCGTCCAGAATGGAAACCCGCTCGCCGTAGCAAAAAGCCGCAATCGCCGCTGCGCTGGACGGCCCTATGCCTGGCAAGGTTTGCAATTGCTGCGCGCTGCGCGGAAACACCCCGCCGTGCTGCGCCAGCACCTGCTGCGCGCAGAGCAGCAGGTGCCGCGCCCGACTGTAGTAACCCAGGCCGCTCCAGAGCGCCAGCACCTCGTCAACACTGGCCTGCGCCAGGGCCTGCAGGCTGGGAAAACGCTGCACAAAGCGCGGGTAGTACGACAGCACGGTGGCGACCTGGGTTTGCTGCAGCATCACCTCGGACAACCAGACCCGGTACGGATCGCGCTCGAGCTGCCAAGGCAGGCCGCGGCGGCCGCAGCGGCGCTGCCAGTCGATCAGTCGACGGGCAAAGTCCGCTGGCCCTGCAAGCGGCGCGGCTGACGCGTCTTCTTTGCTCAAGCCAGCGCAGCGTCGGCCGGCGCCTCTTGCGCGTCGGACATCAGTTGCTCGGTCAATTCGGTCAATTGGGCATCGACCAGATGGAGTTCGGCTTGGTGTTGCTCGAGCTCGCGGATGCGACCGTCGAGGTCACCGGCGGCGTGTTGAATCCGCGCCACCGCCTCGATGCGGCGGCTGAAATGGCGCCGCCGCTCACGCAACTGGGCGTCGATCTGGCTTGATGCCGACTTGTTCCAGATGTCAAGCTCGTTCAGTGCCGTGTCATACACCACCCGCAAGCGGCTCATGAGCGCGCGCGTGAGCCGCTCGGTAAAGTCGGTCCGGGCCAGCCGCAGCGTGTTGCCCAGTCCGAGGTAGTGCACGTGACTGGTTTCGATTTTCTGCAAATCGTGCTGGTATTGCATCAGTTGCGGCGGCGTGGGCACCTGCAACGAAAACCCGTACTCGGCATTGAGCCCCTTGAAACTGCCTTCGAGCATGGACTGAATTTCAATGGCCAGTTCGTTGGCGCGCACCAAGCCTGCGCCCAGGCGCTCGAAGGTTTCAGCGTAGGCGCGTTTGACACCGAACTTGATGCCGGGCTGACGCAGCGCCACAACCAGCTTTTGCGCCTCGGTCTTGAGGTGGGTGGCGCCGAGCAAGACCAGCAACTCATTGAGCAGCCTCAGATGAACCGAGCGCAGCGCCTGTATCTTGGCCGCGCTGGCGTCGAAGTGCGCCTGCTCTTGCTCGATGCGCAAGCGCATCTGCCGGATGGCGCTGGTGTTTTTGCCGCGCAGGCTCTCGAGTTCTTGCACCTGCTCGATCAGGTCGCGGGCCCGGATATGCACCAGACGGCTGATTTCACGCCGCAGCGCATCAATCCCAAGCGCCGTCGAGGAGCGCAAAATTTCTCGCCTATGGCTCAGCAGCCCGACGCCGAGTGCGGCTTCGAGCTCCAGCAAGTGACTGGCAGCGAGCAGCTCGGGGTCATGATTGATCTTGGCCAGCAGACCTTTTTGCGCCGAGACCGCCAACACCTGTGGCGCCGACACGCCCAGCACGGCGGCAACGTCGCTGCGCTGCGCGGCAATCTGCGCCTGCACCTGCGCGGGCGTGCGCAAGTCGTCCCACAAGGTATCGATCTTGTTGAGCACCACCAGCCGCGACTCCCGCACCTGATCTGGCGCCACCAGATGCTGGCGCCAGACCGTCAGGTCGGACTTGGTGACGCCGGTATCGGCGGCCAGGATGAACACCACCGCCTGCGCCTGCGGCAGCAAGCTGATGGTCAGCTCCGGTTCGGCACCAATCGCGTTCAAGCCCGGCGTATCCAGAATCACCAAGCCCTGCTTGAGCAGCGGATGCGCGATGTTGATGAGCGCATGGCGCCACTTGGGCACCTCGATCAGACCGTCCGGACCGGGCAGCGGGTTGTCTTCTGGCTGCTCCTCGTGCCAAAAACCCAGCGCAGCGGCCTGCTGCTGGCTGACCCTGCGCACCTCGGCCACTTTTTGAATGGCCAGCGCCAGTTGCTCGGGGTCATGCACGTCCAGCGTCACCTGCTCCCACTTCTGCGGCACCTGACGCCAGTCCAGCAGCGACTGCGCTTGCAGGCGTGACTCGATCGGCAACAGCCGCAGGCAAGGGGGCTCCTGCGGCTCATAAGCGATCTCGGTCGGGCACATGGTGGTGCGCCCGACGCTGGCAGGCATGATGCGGCGGCCGTAATCGGCAAAAAACATGGCGTTGATCAGCTCAGACTTGCCGCGCGAGAACTCGGCCACGAAGGCCACCATGATCTTGTCGTTCTTGAGTTGGGCTCGCAAGTGGTCGAGCCGCTCGCGCACGCCCACGCCCAGCAGATCGCGGCCGCTCAACCACTCGGCCAGGTTTTGCAAGCGCGCTGCAAAGTCCTTGCGCCAAACGCCATGCCGGTCCAGTTCTTGATTGAAGCTCATACAAACGGGGCTCACTTGTGTTCGGTTCAATATAGCACTGCACCCGGCCGCCAGCGTGCGCTGGCCGACCCAAGCAGGCGGCTTCGCCTCAAAATGTCTGGCACTGCGGGCAAAAAAAACTCGAACGCTGCCCCTGGCGGATCGACTTGATCGTGCGGGTGCATGTGCGGCACGGCAGGCCGGTGCGGCCGTACACCATGGCTTCGAGCTGAAAATAACCTGGTTCGCCCTGCGCGCTGGCAAAGTCGCGCAGCGTGCTCCCACCCAGGCTCAGGGCACGCTGCAACACCGCCACCACCGCCGCGTGCAGGCGCGCAACGCGCGCACGGCTCAGACGCTGGGCGCGCAGCGTCGGCCTGATGCCGGCCAGGAACAAAGCCTCGCAGGCGTAAATGTTGCCCACCCCCACCACCACATCTCCAGCCAGCAAGACCTGTTTGATGGCGGCGCGACGCCCACGCAAGGCCTGGTAAAAGCGCTCGGGCTCAAAGCCAGCGTCCAAGGGCTCGACGCCCAGGCCAGCCAGCAAGCGCTGCGCGCGCGCATCGTCCAGCGACGGCACGTACACCACGGCGCCAAAACGGCGCGGGTCGTGCAGGCGCAAGCAACCGCGGTCGGTTTGCAAATCAAAATGGTCGTGCCGCCCAGGTGGCGCCAGTTCAGAGCCAAAACGCAGACTGCCCGACATGCCCAGGTGCAGCAGCAAGCAGCCGCGATCGAGTTGCAGCAGCAGATACTTGCCGCGCCGCGTCAGGCCCAGCACGCGACGCCCGACCAAGTCGGCCGCCGCACAGCCCAACGGCCAGCGCAGCGGCAGGCCCAGACGCAGCGCGCCGACTTGTGCGCCCATGATCTGATCGGCAAAACTGCGGCGGGTGATTTCGACTTCAGGAAGTTCGGGCATCGCAGGGCAACACGGGTGGGCAGCGCCAATGGGCGCCAGGCTGATAATCCGATTCTCTACCAAGGCCGGTCCAAGCCGCGCGGAACCGAGCGGCTACAGCTCGAAACAGAGCTTGCATCGGCCCCGGCAAAACCCTGCGAAAATGTGCCCCTATGTTTACAGGCATCATCACCGGCATGGGGCGCATCGTCGCCGTCCACGCGCTGGGTCGTTCTCTACAGCACGGCCAGCGCTTACAAATAGAAGCGCCGCCCGGCTACCTAGACGATGTCGGACTGGGCGACAGCATCGCGCTCAACGGCGCGTGCATGACGGTGGCGGCGCTGGACGTGCCCAGGCGGCAGTTCAGCGTAGACGTCTCGGCCGAATCGCTCGCGTGCACCAGCGGGCTGACGCAAGCAGGCGAGCGCATCAATCTGGAAAAAGCCCTGCGCGCCAGCGACCGGCTGGGCGGACACATCGTCTCGGGCCACGTAGACGGCGTCGGCAGCGTCAGCCACTTCGACCGCGTCGGCGAGAGCTGGGAACTGCGCGTGTGCGCTGCGCCCGAACTGGCCAAGTTCCTGGCCGTCAAGGGCTCGGTCAGCGTCAACGGCGTGAGCCTGACCGTCAACCAGCTGCAAGACAGCGCCAGCGGCTGTGAATTCAGCATCAACTTGATTCCGCATACGGTCGAACACACCGCGCTGGGCCAGTTGCACGCAGGCAGCCGCGTCAACCTGGAGATCGACACGGTTGCACGCTACGTGGAGCGCATGCTGGCCTGCGCCCGCCTGCCCACCAGGAACGCCGCATGAACGCCACCCCGACCCCGATTTCACCCGTGGCCGACATCGTGGCCGAGCTGCGCGCTGGGCGCATGGTGATTCTGGTGGACGAAGAAGACCGCGAGAACGAGGGCGACCTGGTGCTGGCGGCCGACCACGTGACGCCGCAGGCCATCAACTTCATGGCACGCTTTGGCCGCGGCCTGATCTGCCTGACGCTGACGCGCCAGCACTGTGAACACCTGCAACTGCCGCCCATGGTGACGCGCAACGGCGACAAAAAAGGCACGGCATTCACGGTATCGATAGAGGCGGCGCAGGGTGTGAGCACCGGCATTTCGGCGGCCGACCGCGCGCGCACGGTGCAAGCTGCCGTCGCCCCGGGCGCACGGCCGCACGATCTGGTGCAGCCCGGCCACATTTTCCCGCTGCAGGCAGTAGACGGCGGCGTGCTGATGCGCGCGGGTCACACTGAAGCCGGCTGCGACCTCGCCGCCATGGCCGGCTGCTCGCCCGCCGCCGTGATCTGCGAGATCATGAACGACGACGGCAGCATGGCCAGGCTGCCCGACCTGCAACGGTTCGCCGTCGAACACGGCCTGAAAATCGGCACCATTGCCGACCTGATCGAGCACCGCAGCCGGGTCGAGAGCCTGGTGCAAAAAATCGGCAGCCGCACACTCAACACCGCTGCGGGCGAATTTCACGTCAGCGCTTTTCGCGACCGACCCAATGGCGCGCTGCACCTGGCGCTGGTCAAGGGCCAGTGGTCGCCCGAACACAGCGTGGCGGTGCGGGTGCACGAGCCGCTGTCGCTGCTCGACGCCCTAGAAGTCGGCCGTGCCATGCACTCCTGGAGCCTGGAGGCCAGTCTGCGCCACATCAGCGAGACCGGTTGCGGCGTCGCCGTGCTGCTCAACTGCGGTGAATCGGCCGAGCAACTGCTGGCGCAGTTCGATGGCACGGCGCGCTCGGCGCAGGCACCCGAGC
The DNA here is from genome assembly GCF_014773545.1 of Hydrogenophaga sp. Classification (GTDB taxonomy): domain Bacteria; phylum Pseudomonadota; class Gammaproteobacteria; order Burkholderiales; family Burkholderiaceae_C; genus Hydrogenophaga. Next base: position 80,534 of record NZ_SDDV01000008.1, read on the forward strand.
GTGGCCGCATGGACTTGCGCACCTACGGCGTGGGCGCGCAGATTCTGCGCGAATGTGGCGTACACAAAATGCAGCTCATGGGCACGCCGCGGCGCATGCCCAGCATGGCCGGCTACGGGCTTGAAATCACCGGTTATCTCAACCCTAACGGGCATGACTTTGAAAGCCACCCCAAAAAATGAAAGTCCTGCCCGTTCTCCCTCACCCCCAACCCCTCTCCCGCACGCGGGAGAGGGGAGCGAAGTGAGTCGCAGCCCGACTTTCACGTTAAGGCCACTGGCAGCTCACTTTAAACAGGAAACGGAACTCTTCATGTTCGGCACAGACAAAGGCAGCAGCCCCTTGCTCGACGGCAGCAAGCTCAGCATAGGCATCGTGCAGGCACGCTTCAACGAAGGCGTCACCGACGCGCTCTACCAAGCTTGCCACGCCGAGCTGCTGGCGCTGGGCGTACCAGCCCAACAGATCCGTCACGTCAAGGTGCCGGGTGCGCTGGAAGTGCCACTGGCCTTGCAGGCGATGGCCGAGCACGAGGACTGCGACGCCCTGATCGCGCTGGGCTGCATCATCCGCGGCGAAACCTACCACTTCGAGCTGGTGGCCAACGAGTCGGCTGCGGGCATCACGCGGGTCGCACTCGATTACGAGACGCCGGTCGTCAACGCCGTTTTGACGACCGAAAACCTGCCACAGGCGCAGGCCCGCCAGCTCGAAAAGGGCCGCGACGCGGCGCGCGTGGCGATCGAGATGGCGCAGCTGCTGCAACAGATCGGTCATTCATGAGCACTGCATCGCACAGCGCCCAAAAGCCGCGCAAAGCCACCGACAAATCGGCGCGCACGCGCGCGCGTGAATTCGCGCTGCAAGCGCTCTACCAGCACCTGGTGGGCCGCCATGCGGCCGTCGATATCGACGCCTTCACGCGCGACCTGGCCGGTTTTCACAAGGCTGACGAAGCACACTTCAAGGCCTTGCTGCACGGTTGCGTCGAGCAGGCCGGCGCACTCGATGCACTCATCACACCGCTGCTGGACCGACCGCTGACAGAAATAGCGCCGATCGAGCGCGGCGTGCTGTGGATTGGCGCCTATGAATTTCAACACTGCCCTGACGTGCCCTGGCGCGTGGTGCTCAACGAATGCATAGAACTGGCCAAATCGTTCGGCGGCACCGACGGCCACAAATACGTCAACGGCGTGCTGCACCAGCTCGCCGTGCGCCTGCGCGCGGCCGAGGTGGACGCCGCGCCGGCGCGCGCCGGCGCGCGTTCATCCACCAAGGTGGCGCAACCCGGGTCATGAAAATCACCCAACGCGCCCGGCGCGTCGAACCGTTCTACGTGATGGAACTGGCCAAGGCGGCGCACGAGCTGGCGCAGCACGCACCCCCTGGCGCGCGGCCCATGATCCATCTCAACATCGGAGAGCCCGACTTCACCGCGCCGGCGCTGGTGCAAGCCGCCGCCGAGCGCGCCATTCGCGACGGTCGCAGCCAGTACACGCCGGCCACCGGCCTGCCCGCGCTGCGTGAGGCCATCAGCGGCTGGTACGCCGGGCGCTTCGGACTGGCGATCGAACCGGAGCGCATCGTCGTCACCGCCGGTGCTTCGGCCGCGCTGCAACTGGCCTGCCTGACGCTGATCGAGGCCGGCGACGAGGTGCTGATGCCCGACCCCTGCTACCCCTGCAACCGGCAGTTCGTGCAGGCTGCCGAAGGCCGCGCGGTGCTGATTCCCTGCGGCCCCGAGCAACGCTTCCAGCTCAGCGCGGCGCAGGTGCAAGCAGCCTGGGGTCCGGCCACGCGCGGTGTGCTGCTGGCTTCGCCGTCCAACCCCACCGGCACCAGCATCGCGCCCGAGGTGCTGGCGCAGATCGCGCGCTGGGTGCGCGAGCGCGGCGGCTTCACGCTGGTGGACGAAATTTATCTGGGTCTGAGTTTCGATCGGCGCTACGGCCACAGCGCGCTCGGACTGCGCGACGCCGCCGGCGCGGCACTGGGCGATGAAATCATCAGCATCAACAGCTTTTCCAAATACTTCAGCATGACCGGCTGGCGCCTGGGCTGGCTGGTCTTGCCCCGCGCGCTGGTGCCAGCGGTCGAGCGGCTGGCACAAAACCTCTACATCTGCGCCAGCAGCATTGCGCAGCACGCTGCGCTGGCCTGCTTCGAGCCCGACAGCCTGGCCGAATACGAACACCGCCGCGCCGCCTTCAAGGCGCGGCGCGACGTTTTCATTCCCGCACTCGAACGCCTGGGCCTGAGCGTGCCGGTGTGGCCCGACGGCGCGTTCTACGCCTGGGCCGACGTGCGCCACTGGTGTCGGCGCTGGGGCATAGCGCCAACGGCACAGGGCGACCAGGGAGGCAGTTGGGCGCTGGCGCACGAGCTGCTGCGACGCTGCCAGCTCGTCACCACGCCCGGGCGCGACTTTGGTGTGGCCGAACCGGGGCACTACCTGCGCTTTTCCACCGCCCGCTCGATGGATCAGTTGCAACAAGCCGTGGCCCGGCTGGAGCAAGCGCAGTGAACACCGCCCCACCCCTGCCTTCAGCGTTCGCCTGGCCGGTGCGCATCTACTGGGAGGACACCGATGCCGGCGGCATTGTGTTCTACGCCAACTACCTGAAATTTTTTGAACGTGCGCGCACCGAGTGGCTGCGCCACCTGGGTGTGGAGCAGCAACGCCTGCGCGAACAGGTCGGCGGCATGTTCGTCGTCACCGGCACCCAGTTGCGCTACCTGCGTCCAGCCCGGCTGGATGACGTGCTGCTGGTGAGTGCCCGGGTACAGGAGGCGGGCCGCGCCTCGCTGATGATCGAACAAAGCGCGCGCTTACAAGCTGCCGCGCCCGGCGTCCAGGCGCCGCTGCTGTGCGAAGGCAGCATACGCATAGGCTGGGTAGACGCCACCAGCCTGCGGCCGCAGCGCATTCCGGCCGCCATCTTAGACGCCCTCACCGCCCTGGGCTGAACGGCCAGCGGCGCTTTTTTGCAACCATTTTTCATCCCGCTGCTCCGAAGGCCATGGCACCAGAACTCTCCATCACTCATTTGATGCTCAACGCGACCTGGGTGGTTCAGGCCGTGGTGGCGCTGCTGCTGACGGTTTCCATCCTGAGTTGGGCGGCAATTTTTCGCAAAGTGTTCACCCTCAAGCGGGTGCGCGCCCACAACGACGCCTTCGAACGCGAATTCTGGTCGGGCGCCAACCTCAATGACCTGTACGCCGCCGCCGCCCAGAGCTCGCGCCACGGCGGACCGATGGAGCGCATTTTTGCCAGCGGCATGCGCGAATACCGCAAGCTGTGCGAACGCCAGATCAGCGACAGCACCGCCTTGCTCGACGGCGCCCGGCGCGCCATGCGCGCGAGCTTTCAGCGCGAACTCGACGTGCTGGAAGTCAATCTGTCGTTTCTGGGCACGGTCGGTTCGGTCACGCCCTACGTCGGCCTGTTTGGCACCGTCTGGGGCATCATGCACGCTTTCACCGGCCTGGCCTCGCTGGCGCAGGTCACGCTGGCCTCGGTCGCGCCCGGCATCGCAGAGGCGCTCGTGGCCACCGCTATCAGCCTGTTTGCCGCCATTCCGGCTGTAGTGGCCTACAACCGCTTCGCGCACGACATCGACCGCGTGGCCAACAGCATGGAGACCTTCATGGAAGAGTTTTCCAACATCCTGCACCGCAACCTGGGCACCAAGTCGGCTGCCCTTTAATTGGAATCTGACCCCGTTTTTTGACTAACGAATCCCATGCCCAGCGTTTCTTCTCGCGGCCGCGGCCGACGCACCATGAGCGAGATCAACATGGTGCCGTTCATCGACGTCATGCTGGTGCTGCTGATCATCTTCATGGTCACTGCGCCGCTGATCACACCCAGCCAGATCGAGCTGCCCACGGTTGGCCAGGCGGCGCGCCAGCCGGAGCGCTTCGTCCAGGTGCTGATTGACCGCCAGGGGCAGTTGCAGGTGCGCGAAGGCGCTGCCCATGCGGCTGCAATCAGCGTTGCGCTGGAGCAACTGCCAGCCCGGGTGCGCGAGTTGCAAGGCCCACCGGTCGCGGCCGACGCAGCTCCGGTGCCGGTGATCATCAGCGCCGACCGCGAGGTCAAGTACGAAAGCGTTCTGCAGGTGATGGATGCACTGCAAGGTGCCGGCATTGCGCGCGTGGGTCTGTCGGTGCAGGCGTCGCGCTAAGGCCCTCAACCCGGACTCCAGGGCCGTGCAAAGCAGCGCCGACCACCTCGAACTGGCACCACCCACTGGCGGCCGCTGGCTGGGCCCAGTGATGTTGGCGCTGCTGGCGCATGCCCTGCTGGTGACAGCGCTGACCTGGGGCGTCAACTGGCGGCATGAGCCCGCTCCCGTGGTGTTCGAGGCTGAGCTGTGGTCCAGTTTGCCGCAGACGGCAGCGCCACGTGCGGTCGAACCCGCACCTGTACCCGCACCTGTACCCGCACCAGCACCAGCAACGCCACCAGCGCCTGAGCCTGCAACGCAGCCGGCTGATCTTGCGATCCAGCACGCACGCGCCGAGCAACGGCGCCAACAAGCAGCGGCCGAGCGCCTCGCCCGTGAAGAACAGGCCAGCGCCGAGCGGCAACGCGAACAAGAACGGCAGCGCAGCTTGCAAGAGCAGCGCCAGACCGAGCTGGCAGCTCAGGTGCGGCGCGACGAGCAGATGCGCCGCATCATGGGCCAGGCCGACGCCAGCGGTGCGGCGCAAGCCAGCGGCAGCGCGTTGCGCGCTGGCGGCCCATCGCTGGCCTACGCCGCCCGGGTAGCGGCCAGCATCAAGCCCAACGTAGTCTTCACCGACCCGGTGGCCGGCAACCCACGCGCCGAAGTCGAGGTGCGCACCCTGCCCGACGGCACCATCACCGCCCGTCGGCTACTCAAGAGCAGCGGCAACCCGGCCTGGGACGAGGCGGTGCTGCGCGCCATCGACCGCACCGCCACCCTGCCGCGCGACGTCGACGGGCGCGTACCGTCGGCTCTCATCATCGGCTTGCGTCCGCTGGACTGAACCTGAACACCGCCAACCCAGCTTCAGGTCACCGCCCCTCGCATGTGCAGCACCCGCTGCGGATAGGGTATTTCGATATTGTTCTCGCGCAATGCCTGCAAGATGGCGCAGTTGATCTGCGAGCGCAAATTGAGCTGACCGTTTTCCGGGTCAACCATCCAGTAGCCCACCGTGAACTCCAGCCCGTCGGGACCGAAGGCCGACAGCGCCACCGCCGGCGCCGGGTCTCTGAGCACGCGAGGCTGCGCCAGCGCAGCCTCGCTGAGCAGGCGCATCACCAGATCGACATCACTTTCATAGCCGACCGTCACCACCGTGGACTGCCAGAGCTGGGCGTCGGCCAGCGAGAGGTTTTCGACCCGGTTGATGAGCAGAATTTCATTCGGAACGATCGATTCACGCCCGGCGAGCGAACGAATCACGGTGTAACGGGCGTTGATTTGGGTGATGCGGCCGTCGAAATTGTCCACCCGCACATTGTCGCCAATGCGCATGCTGCGTTCGGCCAAAATGACGAAACCGCTGACGTAATTGGATGCCAACCTTTGCAAGCCAAAGCCAATGCCCACACCAATGGCGCCACCCAGCACCGACAGCGCAGTCAGATCAATGCCGACTGCCGACAGCGCGACCAGCAGACCCACCAAAACCAACAGGGCGCGGGTGGCGTTGCTGACCGCTTTGCGCAGCGACAAATCACCCCCGCTGGCCGAGCGCAACAGCCGCGACTCGATGGCTGACGAAACCCACAGCGCCAAAATCAGCACCACGGCGGCGGTGATGATGCCTTCCAGCAAGGTGCGCAGCGAAAGCTCAGACGCGCCAATGGTCCACTTGATTTGATCCAGCTCGTGCAGCACCAGTGGCAACAGGCCACTGAGCCAGAGCACCACAGCAAACCAGGCCAACCACGAAATGCTGCGCTCCAGAGTGCGCACCCAGGGGGTTTGCACCAACGCGACTTGCAGCACCTTGACGCCAATGCGAATCACCACCAGCGCCAGCAGCACCACAATGACATGCGAGAAGATGGTAACCGGCATCAGCTCGAGCAGCACCGCGCGCGCGCTATAAGCCAGCGTCAACAGCAGCAAGGGAAACAGCACGCCGTCGATCAGGCGTCGGCCAAACAGCACCGAGCTGCGGTTTTCCTGCATGCCCAGTGTCTGGCGCAGCAAGGCGCTCAGGCCCCAGGCCAAGGCGACGCACACCAGCAGCACCCCAAGCTCGATCCAGAGCGCGGGCTGCAAGAAGGCAGCGAACCATTGCTGCAAACCCGCTGGCGCTTGCGTTGCGCTGGCGCTGGCAGCAGGCGCAGCATCGATGGGGATGGCGCTGGGGATGGCGCTGGCACTTTCGCTGGTGACGGTGGCGGTGGCGGTGGTCATGATCCGTAGCGGTTGTTTCAGCACGCGGCGCCTGAACTCAGGCGTCCCAATTCGGAGCGCGTTTGTCGATGAAGGCCTGCACACCTTCTTGCGCCACTTCATGCACCATGTTGCAGGCCATGGTCTGAACGGCGAGCTGGTAAGCCGCTTCGATACCGGTCTCGAGCTGGCGATAAAACAAACCCTTGCCGACCGCAACGGCGTGGCGCGGCTTGGCCAGAATGCGCTCCAGCATGTGTTCGAGCTCGGCGTCGAGCGCCTCATCGGCCACGACGCGATTGACCAGGCCACGCGCCAGCGCCTGCTCGGCCGTGATGAAGTCGCCGGTGAACAGCATCTCGAACGCCTGTTTGGGCAATACGTTGCGCGACAGGGCCACGCTGGGCGTCGAACAAAACAAGCCCAGGTCGATGCCGTTGACACCAAAGCGGGCCGCTTGCGCGGCCAGCGCCAAATCACACTGCGCCACCAACTGACAACCGGCGGCGGTGGCCAACCCCTGCACGCGTGCGATCACTGGCAGCTCCAACTGGCGTATGCCCAGCATCAACCGCGAGCAGCGCGCAAACAGGGCCTGGTAGTAGGCCAGGTCGGGGTTGGCGCGCATTTCCCTGAGATCATGACCGGCACAAAAAGCCCTGCCGTTGGCGGCGATCACCAGCGCGCGCGCGCGCTCGTCGCCGGCCACCGCATCGAGCGCGCGCTGCAGCGCATCCAGCATGGCGGACGACAGCGCGTTGAAGTTGCGCGGCGTATTCAGCGTGAGCGTGTGCACGCCGCGCACGTCGCTCTGATGCAGCAAGACAGCATCGGTTGGGTCGGTACTCATCGCAGGCGTCCCGCTTGACTGGTTGAACTTCGGTCGATTGTCCGATTTTTTTCTGCCTCGTTCGCGCGCCTGGACACAGGCACAATGGCGCGCATGAATATCGTGATTCTTGACGACTATCAGGATGCGGTTCGCAAACTGCGCTGCGCCGAAAAAATCGAACCCTACCAGGCCAAGGTCTTCACCAACACCGTCAAAGGCGTGGGCCAGCTCGCGCTGCGGCTGCGTGAGGCCGACATTCTGGTGCTGATCCGCGAGCGCAGTCACATTTCACGCCCCTTGATCGACAAGCTGCCGCGTCTCAAACTGATCGCGCAGACCGGCCGCGTCGGCGCTCACATCGATCTGGCCGCCTGCACCGAGCGCGGCATCGCCGTTGCCGAAGGGGTGAGTTCGCCGGTTTCAACCGCCGAACTGACCTGGGCACTCACCATGGCGGCCATGCGGCGCCTGCCCCAGTATGTGGCCCATCTGAAACACGCTGCCTGGCAGCAGTCGGGTTTGAAGTCGGCGTCGATGCCGGTCAACTTTGGCATAGGCATGGCACTGCGGGGGAAAACCCTGGGCATCTGGAGCTATGGCCGTATCGGTCAACTGGTGGCCGGCTATGGCCGGGCCTTCGGCATGCGCGTGCTGATCTGGGGCAGCGACGCGGCGCGCGCGCGCGCCAACGCCGACGGCTACGAGCTTGCCGATAGCAAGGCGGCCTTTTTCGCCGACGTCGACGTGCTCTCACTGCATTTGCGGCTCGGTGAGCGCAGCGTCGGCTGCGTGGGGCTGGACGATCTTGCGCGCATGAAGCCCACCGCCTTGCTGGTCAACACCTCGCGCGCTGAAATCATCGCCCCCGATGCGCTGCTGACCAGTCTGAACCGGGGCTGCCCCGGCATGGCGGCAATCGACGTGTTCGAGTCCGAGCCGATTTTGCAGGGCCACGCCCTGCTGCGGCTGGAAAACTGCATCTGCACGCCACACATCGGCTACGTGGAGATGGACAATTACGAGCTCTGTTTTGCCTCGGCGTTCGACAACGTGGTTAACTTTATCCGGGGTACACCCAGCAACATCGTCAACCCGTCTGCGCTGCAAGTGCGGCGCTGAAGCAGCGGCGTGGGTTCAGCCGCTCAGGCCCTGTCGCTCGCTCGTTGCCCTGGCTCTTTCTCCGGCGGGAATTCAAAGTCGAGCAGTTGCGGGTGGGTCGCTTCGCCCTCGAAGAAAGGCGGTTTGCCTTGCTGAGCGGGCTGCGCTGCGCTGGTGCCGGGCGTGAGCACAGCGGATTTGGGCGACACGGGTTCGACGGCCGGCTCTTGCGACCATTCGTTCAGGTCGATGTCCAGCCCCAGACGCGCCGAAGCCGGCGGCAGCAGATCGCGGTCTGGGTCGGCTCGCACGGGCGCGAGCGCGGCGGCTGCGGCCTTGAGGGGTTTGATCCGGGTTTGCTCAAAATCGCTGACAGGCGCGGCCACACCCGCCTCGCGCCTGATGATGTCCTGCGCCAAGGCATGCAACAACAACAGCTCGCGGTACGCATCGAGGTCGAACACCTCGGCCTGTGGATCGTTCGGGTCGCGAAAAATCGATTGCTCGATCACGTCGAGCACGCGGGGCTGGGGCCACAGCGCCTGTATCCGGCTGAACGCCGCCTCATAGGCTTCCAGATTGCGACCCCGGTCGGCGTATTGCTCGAAGCTCGGAACGCCGGCGTTGAACAGCCGGTTGAACTCTACGCGCAAGCGCTCGTAGTCGGATTTTTGTCCGAGCCGGTGGAAAATCTTGAGCAAATCGAGATAGATCAGCGCGCTGGGCTGCTGGCTTTCCAAGACATGGCTGGTCAAAATTTGAATCGCCTGCTCATCCTGACCGATCGACACAAAGAAGTCGGCCTGCTGCTGCACGTCGAACAATTCTTCGGTGGCCAGCGAACGCGAGGCACCGATCAGGCTAGGACCGAAATCACGCCGCTCGCTGGCGCTCCACGCGGGCGCGTTGTCCAGCACCGGCGCTAGCGCTTGTGCATGGCCGAGGCCGAGCGCTTGCGGCCCGGACTCCAATTCGTCGTCTTGCGGCACCCCATCGCGCCGCGCATGCAAGCGCTTTTCGAGTGCCGGGCTCGCCGCCACCGGCTCCTGAATACGCGCCATCTTGCCCGACGCCGGCTCAGCCTGGGCCGCCCACCACGCCGGCCGAGCCGCTGCCACAACCCGCTGCTGCCGACGCCACAGCAGCAGCGCCAGCAACGCCAATGCCAGCAAGGCGCCCAGCAGGTACAGCCATCGATGCATCTGACTGCTGCGCTGGGCCGCCTGCAGTTGGCGCTCCAAGGCGGCCATCTGCGCCCTGTCTTGCGCCTGGGCGTCCAGCAAGGCCCGGGACTGTGCCTCAAGCGCGACGAGTCTGTGCGCCTGTCTGAGTCTGTCTTCAGGCGCCGCGTTGATGGCTTGCCACAACAACGCGGCAGCGCGGCTGGCCTCGGGTGTGCCGGGCTGGCTGTGCAAGGTGCGCGAGAGTTCGAGCCGCGGTGCTGCAGCGCCGTCCAGACTCAGATCGAGCGGATCGAGCTGCAAACGCGGCTCGCTGGCGCGCACGGGTGCGGCCGCACGGCGCAGCACGCTGTTTTCCCGGGGACGCACCGGCGGCCCGGCGGCTGCTGCGCGGGCGGGCAAAGCCGCACGCGCTGGCGCTGCCGGGCCTGGCGCCGCGTCTCCTGCAAGGCCTGTGGCAAGTGCGACAGCATTCGGGGGCGGCACCTGGGGCGCCAGAACCGGCTGGACGCCAACGGGTGCTGCGATCGCCCGGGCTGCAAGCTCGGGCGGCGGGTCTGCCAGCAAGGCATAGCGACGAGAAAAGGGCGCGCCGCAGCCTGCACGCACCTCAAGCGTGACGATGGGCTCGTTGATTGGCTGGAACGACTGGATGCGCAACCAGACCTGATTCGGTTCAGCGCCGTTTTGCGGCGTGAGTCGCAGCCGACCCGGAGCCAGTTGCTCATCGCCGTAAAAGACATAGGCACCCAGGCACAATTGGGACGCGTCTGCGCCGGCGGCCACCGTCACCGGAACGCGAACATCCAGCCCCTGACCTAGCACCGCCTCTCCGCTGAGTTGGCCCAGGGTCGCAGCCGCACTGCTCAGCGCTGTCAAGATCATCACACAAGCGACCCAGATTTGACGCACGTCGGCTACCCTCGGATATAAAGCTAAAGCATTCTGACACAGGGCGCGCCCGATTTAATTTTGAAAATGGCTTGTTTTGTGGCGCAATTCTCGAGTGACGGGCGACGCGGGCGCGGCAAGAGTTGACCCCATTCCTGCACGCTTGCCCCGCAGCGCCGACCTGACCCAATCTCCTCCAACACCGACCGCCCCATGACCGCCAGCCTCGAAAGTCAGCGCCACGGCCAGACCCTGGTTCTGAGCATCAGCAACCCCGAACACCAAAACGCGCTGGAGCCCGGTATTTATGCCGCTGGCATCGAAGTGCTCAACGCGGTCGAGAACAACCCCGAGTTGCGCAGCGTGATCATCACCGGCAAGGGTCCATACTTCTGTTCCGGCGCTCGGCTGCAACGGTTGCTGGAAAACCGGCAGCAGCCACCCGAGCTGCAGGCACAAAGTATCGATGGTTTGCACCACTGGATAGAGACCATTCGCGTTTTTCCCAAGCCGGTGCTGGCGGCGGTCGAAGGGCCCTGCGCCGGCGCCGGGTTTTCTCTCGCGCTGGCCTGTGACCTGGTGGTGGCGGCACAAGACAGCGTGTTCATCATGAGCTACAGCCAGGTCGGCCTCTCACCCGACGGTGGCGCCAGTTGGAGCCTGCTGCGCGCCCTGCCGCGCCAGACGGCGCTGGAATTGCTGCTCAGCGGCGAACGCGTGGGAGCCGATCGCCTGCAGCAGCTCGGCCTGGTCAATCGGGTCAGCGCGCCCGGCCAAGCGCTGGCGGATGCGCTGCACTGGTGTGAAAAGCTCAACGCCCGCGCCCCCAACGCGCTAGCCAGCATCAAGGAACTGGTCAACGAAGCGTCCACGGCGACGCTGCCCGAGCAACTGGGTCGAGAACGAGATCATTTCGTGCGCTGCCTGCACCACGCCAACGCCGGCGAAGGCATCACGGCATTTCTGGACAAGCGCACACCCCATTACCGCTGAACCGACATCTGATTGACTCACCCGCAAGACAGCCCATGAACGAACCGATGCTGACCATGGAGGAACGCAAGGCGATCAACAAGGGGCGCTGGTTCGGCGGCTCTCATCTTCCCTGCGCCACGACATACTCCGATGCGCCTGCGTCAAGGACATTTGTCGACATGCCAGTCACGCGCGGCTGCTGAACTCAGCGCGACGCTCCAGCACAAGTCGGATCAAGAGCACCCAGGTGCAGGCGGCCAAAGCCGACGCAGAACCACCCCCAGGCAAAAAACTGGGGGTCTGACAGGAAAACCGGGTTCAGCAGCGGCTATAATCAACAGCTTAGTCGGAGCGTAGCGCAGCCTGGTAGCGCATCTGCTTTGGGAGCAGAGGGTCGCGAGTTCGAATCCCGCCGCTCCGACCATTCACAACAAAAAGGCCCACGCTGTGGGCCTTTTTTCTGCCAGTCTGCATACCGTCTACCCGTAGCTCAACTGGATAGAGCAGCTGCCTTCTAAGCAGCAGGTCGGGGGTTCGAGTCCCTCCGGGTAGGCCATAGATAAGTTTCAAGAGGCATCAGAAACCCCCGGATTGTCTTACAAGACTTTGATTTCAAAAGTTTATTGACCCCTGCAAAGTAAATCACGACGATTTAGTGCACTGGCACGTTCGTCGCATCAATTGTGGTCCGCGTCAACTAAGCTTCCATCAAAAGTCAACTGACAATGCGCGCCGAATTTCTCAAAAATTGCCTCTGTGGTACCGCCGCGTGCCCATGCACGAGGTCTTGGACGACAGCAGCGTACGCTCTTTCAGCACGCTTTTTCCTCGGGTCGGCGGTGGCTTCCAAGTGGACGTAACCGACCGGGCGTACGGCCGCAGCGCCATTCACGACGGCCTGCCCTGGTTCATCTGCGACATGCGTGTGCCGCTCTTGAGGAGCCGGATGTCGCTGACTTTCATGCCTACTCTCCTGGGTTGATGGCCGCCGCACATAGGACAGATGCAAGCGGCAATTCAGCCCACAATACACCCATCCTTCTGGCCAGCGCCGCCCTCGTGCAGCGGCATTGAACCGCACGAAACCACTGGAGAGTCCATGCCCGGCTATGCCGACCCCGGCTTTGACACCCTGGCGCTACACGCCGCAGCCGCACCCGACCCCGCCAGCGGCGCGCGTGCGCTGCCGATTCACCTGAGCACCTCGTTCGTGTTCGAGTCTTGCGACCATGCCGCCGCGCTGTTCAATCTGGAGCGCGCGGGCCACGTCTACAGCCGCATCAGCAACCCCACCAACGCGGCGTTCGAGCAGCGCGTGGCCGCGCTCGAAGGTGGCATTGGCGCCATTTCATGCGCCAGCGGCCAGGCCGCGCTGCACCTGACGATTGCCACGCTGATGGGCGCTGGCGCGCACATCGTCGCCAGCAGCGCGCTCTACGGTGGCAGCCATAACCTGCTGCACTACACGCTGCGCCGCTTCGGCATCGAGACCACATTCGTCAAACCCGGCGACATCGACGGCTGGAAGGCTGCGGTGCGCCCGAACACCAAGCTGTTCTTTGGTGAAACGCTGGGCAACCCCGGCCTGGACGTGCTGGACATCCCGACCGTGGCGCAGATCGCGCACGAAGCGCGCGTGCCACTGCTGATGGACAGCACGCTGACCACGCCCTACCTCATCCAGCCCTTCCAACACGGCGCCGACTTGGTCTACCACTCGGCCACCAAGTTCCTGAGCGGCCACGGCACGGTGATCGGTGGCGTGGTGGTCGATGGCGGCAGCTTCGACTGGGAGGCCTCGGGCCAATACCCCGAACTGACCGAACCTTACGACGGTTTCCACGGCATGATTTTCAGCGAAGAAAGCACGGTCGGTGCTTTCTTGCTGCGCGCGCGCCGCGAGGGCCTGCGCGACTTCGGCGCCTGCCTGAGCCCACACAGCGCCTGGCTGATTTTGCAAGGCATAGAAACCCTGCCGCTGCGCATGGAGCGCCACATCGCCAACACCGAAAAAGTGGTGGCCTTCCTGGTCAAGCAAACGCTGGTGAGCCGCGTTGGCCACCCGCTGCTCGAATCGCATCCCAGTCACGCACTGGCCGAGCGGCTGCTGCGTCATGGTGCCAAGGGTGCAGGCTCGGTGTTCAGCTTCGACATCAAGGGCTCGCGCGAACAGGGCAAGACCTTCATCGAAACACTCAAAATCTTCAGCCACCTGGCCAATGTGGGCGACTGCCGCTCGCTGGTGATCCATCCGGCCAGCACGACACACTTTCGCATGAGCGACTCGGCGCTGACCAGCGCCGGTATCGGCCCCGGCACTATTCGCCTGTCCATCGGGCTGGAAGACCCGGATGACCTGATAGAGGATTTGAAACGTGCCCTCAAGGCTGCAGAAAAGGCCGCTTGATCCGTTCGGCAGGCTCATCAGAACAGGCCAAGCGCCGGGCGAACGAATGGGGGACTTCTGATGCATCTCACTGTCAACGACGCCAATACCTACTGCTACAGCGGAGGCAAGGCCTTTGACCCGTCCAAGCCCACCGCCGTCTTCATCCACGGCGTGCTGGGCGACCACAGCGTCTGGATCCTGCAGTCGCGCTACCTGGCGCACCACGGCTACAACGTGCTGGCGGTCGACCTGCCTGGCCACTGCAAGAGCGCCGGCCAAGCACCCTCATCGGTCGAAGAAGCAGCCGACTTCATCGGTGCGCTGCTCGACGCCGCAGACGTACGAAAGGCTGCGCTGATCGGTCATAGCTGGGGCTCGCTGATCGCGCTGGAAGCGGCGGCGCGGCTGCAAGACCGCGTCACACACCTGGTTCTGGTAGGCACCGCACACCCGATGAAGGTCTCGCCCGCGCTGCTTGATGCCTCGCTCAAGCAGCCCGAAAAGGCGCTGACTCAGATCAATGTGTTCTCGCGCAGCACGCTGGCCGCACCGCCCTCGACGCTGGGCCCAGGCACCTGGGTCTATGGCGCGAGCCTGGCGCTGGGGCGGCGCGTGCTGGCCAGCAACCCGACGGTCAACCTGTTTCACCGCGGCTTTGTGGCCTGCGACAGCTACCGCGGCGGCGAAGCGGCCATGGCGGCCTTGACTTGCCCGGTGTTGTTCCTGCTGGGTGAGCAGGACCAGATGACGCCGCCCAAAGCGGCGCAGGGCTTGATCAAGGCGGGCAAGGCCGCTGCCAAGGCTGTGCAGGTGCTCAGCCTGCCGGTGGGCCACCACCAGATGACCGAAGCGCCCGACGACACCCTGTTCGCCATCCGCGACTTCCTGCGGAATTGAGTCCATGCTCACGTGTGTGCGACGCTGCGCGAAAACGACCCGATGCGGCGGCGCATGCCCAGGCAAGCTTTCTCCTGATGCGCCGCCCCGAACTGATGACGCTTTACCGCGACGCCCAGGTGTTCAGCTCCGTCAAGCAGGAGGTAGTTTTGCAGAATTGCCCAAGCATCCCAAAAAAGTAGAAATCGGATCAAAAACACCTGACCGAGCAACAGCCTATCAGCGCAGAATAGCAAGGGCTGCGGCTTGCGCACGCTGCCGGTATCGCCCCAGCCCACACAGCAACTTCCAGAGCACCCACCCCATGCCCCATTCACGCAACGCAAACGCCGTCCGCCTGGAGTTTGCACCCAACTCCCTGGTTCAGACCAACCTGTCGGGCGCGGCCTTCACCGGCGACTGGCTCTGGGTGGCTGGCGACGAAGCCTGTGGCCTGGATCGCCTGCGTCGGCTCGACCCCATGGGGTCCGACGTTTTGCGTTTTGGCGAGGTGCGCGACTTCCCTCTGGCCGATTTGCTAGACCTGCCAGGCTCAGCCGACGAAGAGGCCGACCTGGAAGGCATGGCGGTGGCCGATGGCTACCTCTGGGTGGTCGGCTCGCATGGCCTCAAGCGCAAGAACGCCAAGCCAGACCGGGCCCACGCCGACAACGCCAGACGGCTGGCGAAGCTGGCGCTGGACGGCAACCGGCGCCTGCTGGCCTGTCTGCCCATCGAGCCCGACGCCCAGGGCGCGCCCGGCCTGGTGCGACAGGCCCGAGACGGGCGCCGGGCCCTGCGGCTCAAGGGCGATGCGCAGGCGAACCTGCTCACCCGCGCCCTGGCCGACGACCCCCACTTCGGGCCCTACATGGCGATTCCAGGCAAGGACAACGGCTTCGACATCGAAGGCCTGGCGGTGGACGGACGCCGGCTGCTGCTTGGCCTGCGCGGCCCGGTGCTGCGCGGCTGGTCGGCGCTGCTCGAGATCGAGGTCGAGGCGCGCGGGGATCATCTGCGCCTGGCGCCGCTGGACGACAGCGGCACGCTGCTGCGCAAGCACTTCCTGCAGCTCGACGGCCTGGGCATTCGCGACCTGCATTTTTCTGGTGACGACCTGTACATCTTGGCCGGTCCGACGATGGTGCTCAACGGCGATATCCGTGTCTTCAAGTGGCCGCTGGCCCGGACTGCGATGGCTGCCAACCGCGAGCCTGTGTGTTTTGAAGATGAACTGACAGAATCGGTTGCGCTGCCGCACGGGCGCGGCACAAACCGCGCGGAGGCAATTTGTGACCTGCCCCCAGAACTGGCCAACGGGCAGCCGCGCTGGCTGGTGCTGTACGACGCGCCGGGCGCCGATCGCCGGGACGGCGAGCACACCGTCTTCGGCGATCTGCTGCAGCACGACTGATGGCCTCCAGCGCCTTTGCCCCGGCCCTGGACCCCGAGTCGGCGCTGCTGTTCGTGGTCAACGCCGCTGCAGGAGGCTTTGGCATCGATGTCAAGCGGGCCGTGATCGAATCGGCCCTGGCCGCGCGTGGACGCAAAGGCGAACTGCTGATTTGCAGGCCCGCCGAGCTGGCGCAGGTGGCCGCCCAGGCCGCAGCGGCGGCGCTGGCGCGCGGCACAGCGGTGGTCGCTGTGGGCGGCGATGGCAGTCTGAACACGGTGGCTCAGGCCGCGCACAAAACCGGTTGCGCCATGGGCGTCGTTCCCTACGGCACCTTCAACTACTTTGCCCGGACGCACGGCATCCCCACCGACCCGGCCGCTGCCGCGCGGCTGCTGCTGGACGCGCGCCCGTTGCCGGTTCAGGTGGCCGCCATCAACGACCGGGTGTTCCTGGTCAACGCCAGCCTGGGCGTCTACCCCGAGCTGTTACGGGATCGAGAGGCCTACAAGGCCCGTTTTGGCCGCAGCCGCTGGGTGGCGTTCGTGGCGGCCTGTGCCACCTTGCTGCGCGCGCAACGCCGGCTGCGCCTGCACATCGAGCTGGGCAACACAGTCCGCGATGTGCAGACCCTGACGCTCTTCGTAAGCAACAACCGGCTGCAACTCGAGCATTTCGGTGCAAACCCGCCAGACACCGTGGTCGGCACGCCCGGACACGGCAGCATGGCCGCGCTGATGCTGCGTCCCATCGGCACGCTGTCCATGATCGGGCTGCTGCTGCATGGAGCCATGGGCAATCTGGACGAAGCCGCTGGCGTGGAAAGCTTCGAGTTTCAACACATGGTGGTCAGGCCCACCCTGCTCCCCGGCCGCCAAGAGGTGGTGGTGGCGTTCGACGGCGAGGTGGCACGGATGCGCGCACCGATCGACTTTCGCGTGCTCGAAAAGCCCCTGTACCTGCTCCAGGCCCCTGACTCACCGGGCTCGGTTGAGGCGACAGAAGCTGCCGCATGAGCGTGCTGCTGCAAATCTCTGACACCCATTTCGGCACCGAACAACCCCAGGTGGTCGAGGCGCTGGTGGCCCTGGCAGCGCAGCAGCGGCCGGACCTGGTGGCGCTCACAGGCGACATCACGCAGCGCGCACGGCCGGCCCAGTTTCGCGCGGCCAAGGCCTTCGTCGACCGACTCGGTGCGCCGGTCCTGGCCATCCCCGGCAACCACGACATTGCGCTGTTTGACCTCTGGGCCCGTCTGAGCCGCCCTTACGCGCGCTACGCCGCCGCATTCGGGGCCGATCTTGAGCCCGTGCACTCATCGCCAGAATGGCTGGTCATCGGCGTCAACACCACGCGCGCCTGGCGCCATAAAAACGGCGAGGTGTCCACGGCGCAGATCGATAGGGTGGCCAAGCGGCTGAGCGCGGCCAGCCCGGGGCAATTGCGCGTGGTGTTGGTGCACCAGCCGGTTGCCGTGACCGAGGCGCGCGACCGGACCAACCTGCTGCGCGGGCGCAGCGATGCCCTGCGGGTCTGGGCAGCGGCCGGGGTCGACCTGCTGCTGGGCGGCCACATTCACCTGCCGTACACGCTGGCGCTGCACGGGTTGGAGCGGCCGCTGTGGGTGGTGCAGGCGGGCACCGCCGTCTCGCGGCGCACCCGCGCTGGGCTGCCCAACTCGGTGAACATCCTGCGCTGGGGCGATGCGCCTGACGTGCAGAATGACGTGCAGAATGACCTAGGCTGGTCTGAGGTGCAGCGCAGTTGCCGCATCGAGCAATGGGACTTTGCACGCGACGAACAGCGCTTCGTCCGAACGGCGGTGACAGCCGTGCAACCCGAGCGTCAAACCGCCCGGGCCTGAGACGCCATCTCTGCCTTGGGACCGGGAGCACTCGATAGCGCGCGCCGGCTTATCATGTCGGGTTGCCCTGCTGCTGCCAGAACCCTGCCCTGGCGCCCCTGCCTTGAACCAGAACCTCCCCCCGCTGCCAGCCCTGGACAGCGCCCCGGACACGCCGCCCGCCCCATCTGTTGCGGCCCAAACGGCAGCCCAGGCCGCGGCATGGCGCAGCGCGGCCGTTCTCTCGGTGCGCGGGGCGCGCACGCACAACCTGAAGAACATCGATCTCGACATCCCCAAGCACGCGCTGGTGGTCATCACCGGGCTGTCGGGCTCGGGCAAGTCGAGTCTGGCGTTTGACACGCTGTACGCCGAAGGTCAGCGCCGCTACGTGGAAAGCCTGTCGGCCTACGCGCGGCAGTTTTTGCAGTTGATGGACAAGCCCGAGGTGGACCTGATCGAAGGCCTCTCGCCAGCGATTGCGATCGAGCAGAAAGCAACCTCCCACAATCCGCGCTCCACCGTCGGCACGGTGACCGAGATCCACGACTACCTGCGCCTGTTGTACGCGCGCGTCGGCACGCCGCACTGCCCGGAGCACGGCCAAGCACTGGCTGCGCAGAGCGTGGCGCAGATGGTGGACGCGGTGCTGGCCCGGCCCGAAGGCACGCGGCTGATGATTCTGGCACCGCTGGTGCGCGAGAAAAAGGGCGAGTTCGCCGAGCTGTTCGCCGCCATGCAGGCCCAGGGTTTTGTCCGCTTTCGGGTCGACGGCGCTCTGCTGGAGTTCGACGCCCTGCCGGCGTTGAAAAAAAACGAGAAGCACAACATCGACGTGGTGATCGACCGCGTCAAGGTGCGCTCAGAGGCCAACGCAGACGGTTCCCACCCCTTGCGCCAGCGCCTGGCCGAGAGCTTCGAGGCTGCGCTGCGCCTGGCCGACGGCAAGGCACTGGCGCTGGAGATGGACGAAGCGACTGAACACCGCTTTTCCGCACGCTTTGCCTGTCCGGCGTGCGCACACACCGTGGGCGAGCTTGAACCGCGCCTGTTTTCCTTCAATTCGCCCATGGGCGCCTGCCCGAGCTGCGACGGCCTGGGCCACACCGATTTTTTCGACCCCGAGCGCGTCGTCGCCTTCCCTTCGCTGAGCCTGGCCAGCGGCGCCGTCAAGGGCTGGGATCGGCGCAACAGCTACACCTTCGCCCTGATCGAGAGCCTGGCGACGCACTACGGCTTTGACGTCGAAGCGCCGTGGGAGAGCTTGCGCGAAACCGTGCGGCAAGCGCTGCTCTACGGCTCGGGCACGCAAGACGTGCAGTTTGACTACGGCATGGAGTCGGGCCAGCGTGTGAGCAAAAAACACCCGTTCGAAGGCATCATCCGCAACTTCGAGCGCCGCTACCGGGAAACCGAATCGGCCGCCGTGCGTGAAGAGCTGGCGCGTTACCGCTCCACCCAACCCTGCCCCGACTGCCATGGCACGCGGCTCAAGCGCGAAGCACGTCATGTGTTCGTGGGCGAGGGCGAGCACAAGCAGCCGATCTACCAGATCAGTCGCGTCACGCTGGGCGAGGCGCTGGCCTATTTCCAGACGCTGGAACTCAAGGGCGCACGCGGCGACATCGCAGCGCGCGTGATCAACGAAATCCGCCAGCGCCTGAAATTCCTCAACGACGTCGGGCTGAATTACCTCAGCCTGGACCGCAGCGCCGAAACCCTGTCGGGCGGCGAAGCCCAGCGCATCCGCCTGGCGAGCCAGATCGGCAGCGGCCTGACCGGCGTGATGTACGTGCTCGACGAGCCCAGCATAGGCCTGCACCAGCGCGACAACGACCGCCTGATTGCCACTCTGCGCCATTTGCGCGACCTGGGCAACACAGTGCTGGTGGTCGAGCACGACGAGGACATGATTCGCGCCGCCGACCATGTGATAGACATGGGGCCGGGCGCGGGTCTGCACGGCGGGCGCGTGATGGCGCAGGGCACGTGTGCCCAGGTGATGGACGCGCCTCATTCATTGACCGGCCAATACCTCAGCGGCGCGCGCGCCATTGCCCTGCCAGAGCGGCGCACGCCCTGGCTGCCGGTGCACCAGGCCGCCGCCGCAGCCAAGGCCGCGCCCATCAAGTCGCGTTTTCCGCTCAGCCCGGCCGCCGAGCGCCGCAGCGCACGCGAAGCACGGCACCTGGCCACGCTGGGCGAGCTGCAGGAGATCCGCGTGGTCAACGCCAGCGGCCACAACCTCAAAGGCGTGAGTGTGGCCTTCCCCGTGGGCCTGCTCACCTGCGTGACCGGTGTCTCCGGCTCGGGCAAGTCGACCTTGGTCAACGACACGCTCTACGCCGCCGTCTCGCGCACCTTGTACCGCTCGCACGACGAACCGGCCGCGCACCAGGCGATTGAAGGCATAGAGCATTTCGACAAGGTCATCAACGTGGACCAGTCGCCGATCGGCCGCACGCCGCGCAGCAACCCGGCCACTTATACCGGGCTGTTCACCGGCATCCGCGAACTCATGGCCGAGGTGCCGAGCGCACGCGAGCGCGGCTACGGACCGGGGCGTTTTTCATTCAACGTCAGCGCAGCAGCCGGTGGTGGCCGCTGTGAAGCCTGCCAGGGCGACGGCGTGGTGAAGGTGGAGATGCATTTTCTGCCCGACGTCTACGTGCTGTGCGAGGTCTGTAACGGTCAACGCTACAACCGCGAGACGCTCGACGTGCAATACAAGGGCAAGAACATCGCGCAGATTCTGGAGCTGACGGTCGAGCAGGCGCACGCCTTCTTCCATGCCGTGCCCACACTGCACCGCAAGCTGCAAACCCTGCTGGACGTGGGCCTGTCCTACATTCAGCTTGGCCAAAGCGCGACCACGCTCTCGGGCGGCGAGGCGCAGCGCGTCAAGCTCGCGCTGGAGCTGAGCAAGCGCGACACCGGCCGCACGCTCTACATCCTGGACGAACCCACCACCGGCCTGCACTTTGCCGACATCGAGCTGCTGCTCAAGGTGCTGCACCAGTTGCGCGACGCCGGCAACACCATCGTCGTGATCGAACACAACCTCGACGTCATCAAGACCGCCGACTGGGTCATAGACATGGGCCCCGAAGGCGGCTCAGGCGGTGGCAGCGTGGTGGGCGTGGGAACGCCGGAAGACATCGCGGCCAACCCGGCCAGCCACACCGGGCGCTACCTGAAGCGTTTGTTGTGAGCCGATGCC
>NZ_SDDV01000009.1 GCF_014773545.1 Hydrogenophaga sp.
TGGGCTGCGAGGCGATATTCGATGGTCTGGTGCTCGCCTGGGACGATGAGCGGCGAGCTTACGGCGAGCAACGTATCTGGGCACTTCTGGAAATACCCGTTCGCCCGGAAACAGGGACCGCGACTGCCCTATCTGTTCCAGGGCTGGTTGGTGCAAAAAGCGATTTGAGTCAGACGCAGGCCGGGCCAGCCCAGAGTCCTTCGATGGACTCAGAAGAAACCGGTTTGATCGGGCTGGCCAGCGACCTACAAGCCGGCCTCTGCTGCCTCAGCGCCGCCCTGAGCCAAGCGCTCGCGCAACATGGGCAGGGCATCCAGACCCCAGAACAACTCGCCGCGCAGCAAGCAGGTCGGCACGCCAAAGGCACCCAGGGCCAGGGCGGCGTCGGTATTGGCGCGCAGGCGCTGCTTGACCGCCTCACTGTCCGGCGCCAGCCAGGGTTTTTCGCGCTGCGCCATGTGCGTTTGCAAGCGATCCTGCAATTGGGCCAGACGGGTCGGGTCGCTCGCGCTGTGGCCGCCGCGCCATACGAAATGAAACAACTGCTCGGTGACGTAGCGGTTGGTCTGCGTGGGCGCGTCTTCACTGGCGCAGGCCAACCCCAGACGCAGCAGCGCCAGCGACGAAAACGGATGTTCGGCCGGCCAGTCCAACGGTACACCGTGCTGCCGTGCCAGCCAGTTCACCTGACGCAGCATCCATTGGCGCTTGGCCGGTATTTCTGCCGGCCCGCGCAGTCCGTGTGCCTTGAGCAGCGCCCCCAGCAACACCGGCTGGTAGCGCAGCCGCAGGCTGTGGCCTTGCAGCGCCTGCGGCAGACACTCGAATGCCAGATAGGCATAGGGCGAGAGCGGGTCGTAGAAAAAAGTGATGTCTTCCATATCGATCCCGTCCTCAGACGCTGCCAAGCTGGCGCGCTTCGATCTGTGCCCAGACCTCAAGCCGCTCGGCATCGCTTAACTGCGTCCACTGGCCAATTTCTTGCAGCGTGCGCCAGCAGCCCTTGCAGCGACCCAGGGCCTCGTCCAGTTCGCACACCGACACGCAGGGCGAGGGCACGCCCGGGCCGACGTGCTGCGCGCGCGCATCGTGCAGGTTGATCAACGCTTGGTTCATGAGCATCCCCGCAGTTTATCGCCGACTCAGCAGCGCGCGCGCCACGCGCGAGCCGCTCGGGCGACCCAGGTGTGCGCTGATGAACTGGCCGGCGTCCACCAGCGCAGCCAGGTCGATGCCGGTTTCAATGCCCATGCCGTGCAGCAGGTACACCAGGTCTTCGGTGGCCACGTTGCCATTGGCGCCTCTGGCGTAGGGGCAGCCGCCCAGCCCGGCCACGGACGACTGGAAGTTCCACACGCCCATGTGCAGCGCGGCCAGCGTGTTGGACAGCGCCTGGCCGTAGGTGTCGTGGAAGTGGCCGCTGACGTGGTCGATGGGGAAGTGCTTCAGCGCCGCCTCGATGGCGGCCTGCACGCGCTTGGGCGTGCCCACGCCAATGGTGTCGGCCACGTCCACGCGCTGCACGCCGATGCCTTTCATCAGGCCCGCCAGATAATCCACCCGCTCGGGGGCTATCTCACCCTCGTACGGACAGCCCACGGCGCAGCTCATGGCGCCACGCACCGCAATGCCCGCCGCCTTCGCGGCTTCGACCACCGGGGCGAAGCGCTCGATGCTCTGCGCGATCGAGCAGTTGATGTTCTTCTGGCTGAAAGCCTCGCTGGCGGCGCCGAACACCACGATCTCGTGTGGCTGGTCGAGCAGGGCGGCCTCGAAACCCTTGAGGTTGGGTGTGAGCACAGAGTAGCGCACGCCGGCCTGGCGCCTGATGCCACGCATGACTTCGTGCTTGTCGGCCATCTGCGGCACCCACTTCGGGCTCACGTACGACGTGACCTCGATTTCCCTCAGGCCGGCCGCCTGCAGGCGCTGCACCAGCTCGATCTTCACCGCGGCCGGCACCGGCTGCTTTTCGTTCTGCAGACCGTCGCGCGGGCCAACGTCGATGAGGCGGACCTGGCTGGAAATGTCATTCATGTTCTTGATCTGAAACGGTTTTGAAGCGCCGGCACATTCAAGTCCCAAGTGCAACAGGTTTGATGATAGTGGACCAGTAGGCCTGAAAGTCAAACGAGCCCTGAAGAAGAAGCAGCTCAGCAGGGGACTTCCAGCCCAACGACTGGGGTGTAGGTCTTGGGCAAGCAACAGACTCTCCAGAAGAATGTGTTGCAGTTGGACTTTGAGCTCGGGCCGTCTTGCAATAACCCAGGGAGCCCAAAGGACTTCAATGACTCCCTAGAATTTCACAATTTTCTGAAATCTCAGAAATCTCAGAAATCTCAGAAAACTAGAAAAGTCATGGAAACCACACCGCTCACCCTTTCGTTTATTCACCATTTTGGTGAAATGGGCAGCCGCTGGGGCATCAACCGCACGGTCGGTCAGATTTATGCCCTGCTGTTCGTCTCGCGCGAGCCGCTGTGTGCGGATGACATTGCGCAAGCGCTGCAATTTTCTCGATCCAATGTCAGCATGGGGCTCAAGGAACTCCAGTCTTGGCAGCTGGTGAAGCTGCGCCACTTTCCGGGCGATCGCCGCGAGTTCTTCGAGGCACCCGAAGACGTGTGGAAAATCTTCCACACCCTAGCCGACCAGCGGCGACGGCGTGAGGTCGAGCCCACACAGAGCATGTTGCGCGTGGCCTTGCTGCAAACCCCCAGCAACCAAGACGAAGTCTACGCCCAGGAGCGAATGCGCGAGATGCACGATTTGATCGAGCAGCTCATGGACTGGTTTGACGAAGTCCAAAAGCTGTCGCCAGAAACTGCGAAACAACTGCTGAACATGGGAACCAAGGTCTCCAAAGTCTTGGAGCTCAAAGACCGTCTGACTGGCAAATCCAGCCGCAGAAAAGAAGATCCCAGCAGCAACGCTGCCTGAACCTCGCAACGGAGCCCTACATGGAATTCGATACCTTGTTGCTGTCTCGCATTCAGTTTGCGGTCAATATAAGCTTTCACATCCTCTTCCCGACCATCACCATCGCGTTGGCTTGGTATCTGGTGTACTTTCGGATCCGCTTCATTCGGACCCGCGATGTCGCTTATGAAGAGGCGTATTATTTCTGGACCAAGATATTTGCCCTGACCTTTTCCCTGGGCGTGGTCTCAGGCATTGTGATGAGCTTCCAGTTTGGCACCAACTGGCCGGGCTTTATGGAGCGAACCGGCAATATTTCGGGGCCGTTGCTGGGCTTCGAGGTGTTGACCGCTTTCTTCTTGGAGGCTAGCTTTCTGGGCATCATGCTGTTTGGCCGAGGCCGTGTGAGCGAGCGGGTGCATATGACGGCCACCTTGCTGGTCGCTTGTGCCACCACCCTGTCGGCCTTCTGGATTCTGAGCTTGAACTCGTGGATGCAGACCCCAGCGGGTTACGAAATTGTCAACGGCGAATTCATACCGGTGGACTGGCTGTCCATCATCTTCAACCCGTCATTCCCGTACCGGCTGTCGCACAAGCTGCTTGCATCGGCCCTCACGGCCTCCTTTCTGATAGCCGGCCTATGTGCCTGGCAGTTGATCAAAGGCAGCGCAACCCGCGGCACCCACAAGGCCTTGCGTGCATCCGTGCTGGTTGCGGTGGTGGTCATGCCGATACAGATTTTTGTTGGCGATCTGCATGGCCTCAACACCCTGAAGTATCAACCGGCCAAGGTGGCCGCCATTGAAGCCATCTGGGAGACCCAGCGTGGCGCACCTCTGGTGCTTTTTGGGATTCCCGACGAAGAAGCCCAGACAACCCACTTTGCCGTGCAAATACCCAACCTGGCCAGCCTGATTCTGACCCACGAGTGGTATGGCGAACTGAAAGGCCTGAATGAATTCGAGGGTTCGCACCCCCCCGTGGCGCCT
The DNA here is from genome assembly GCF_014773545.1 of Hydrogenophaga sp. Taxonomy (GTDB): domain Bacteria; phylum Pseudomonadota; class Gammaproteobacteria; order Burkholderiales; family Burkholderiaceae_C; genus Hydrogenophaga. The sequence goes on from NZ_SDDV01000009.1 coordinate 3,912, forward strand.
GTGTTCTTTGCCTTCCGCCTGATGGTGGGTGTCGGGATGTTGATGCTGATCGTGGCCTTCTGGTCGGCCTGGAAGCTCTGGCCACAGCGCCGGGCAGCAAGCACCCAGTTGTCGCGGCCCTTGTTGTGGACGCTGGCGGGCATGACCTTCTCGGGTTGGGTCGCCACACTGGCGGGTTGGTACGTGACGGAAATCGGCCGTCAGCCCTATGTGGTGTACGGACTGCTGCGAACCGATGAGGTGGTGACGCAAATAGTTCCCCCCGGCTCTGTGTGGGCAACGCTGATCGTCTATGTGGTGGTCTACACGCTGTTGCTGATTGGGTACATCGGGGTGCTGAAGCACATGGCGGAAAACCCCAAGCCGGTGGGCATCACCCCGCCTGCCGACGCCAGCCTGGGAAAGACAGGAGCCTGACATGACATTTGCTGAATTCCTACCCTTGTTTTTCATGGTCGTGATGGGCTTATCCTTGCTGGCCTATGTGATTCTGGACGGCTTCGATTTGGGCGTTGGGTTGCTTCTACCCTTGGGCAGCGACACCCAAAAAGACACCATGATTGCCAGCATAGGCCCCTTCTGGGATGCCAACGAAACCTGGCTCGTGCTCGGCGTTGGTGTGCTGCTGGTGGCCTTCCCCAAGGCGCATGGTGTGGTACTGCAGGCACTGTACCTGCCAGTCGCCGTCATGCTGATCGGCCTGATTTTGCGTGGCGTGGCCTTCGACTTCCGATCCAAGGCGCCGCTGCCCTACAAACCCTTCTGGAACCGGGCGTTCTTTGCGGGTTCGCTGATCGCCAGCGCGGCGCAAGGCTGGATGCTGGGCAGCTACATCACCGGATTCGACAACAGTCTGCTGGGCTGGACATTCAGTCTGGCGATCGCCATCACGTTGCCGGCGGCCTACGTATTGCTGGGATCCGGCTGGTTGATCATGAAAACCGAAGGCGAGCTCCAAGACAAGGCGGTGCGCTGGGCGCACAGGGCGTTGTGGCCTATGGCGTTTTCGTTGATAGCCATATCGGTGGCCACCCCACTGGTCAGTGAACAGGTCTGGGACAAGTGGTTTGCGGTACCGGAGTTTTTGATGCTCTTGCCCGTGCCTTTGATGAGTGTCCTGGCCCTGGTGGCTATCCATTGGGTGAGCGCACGTCCGGCCTTGGTAAATGCCGGCTACGGCTGGCTGATCTTTGCCAATACGGTACTGATCTTCGTGCTGGCCTTCTTTGGCCTGGCCTACAGCCTTTACCCCTATGTCGTGATCGGCCAGATGACCATTCATGAAGCTGCGGCCATCACCCAGTCGCTGACCGTGACCTTCATCGGCGTGGCGATCATGGTGCCGCTCATCATCGGCTACACCATCTTCATGTACAAAACGTTCTGGGGCAAGGCGCGCGCCTTGACCTATTGATCCTAAATCCGGCAGTTGGACGCGCCCCAGGGCGGCTCAATCGGGTGCGTAGCGCTCGCACCCAGCAGGTGAGTGCCTTCGTGGTCAAATGAGTGTGTGTTCCTGGGCGTTTCCAGCGCAAACTGCGCGGTCAACTGCCGGATTTAGGTTGAACCCCAGGGTGTTGCACTTCGGGTTTGAATCCGCTTTTTTTTTGCCCACTCCAGTTGCAGCAGAACGGCCTGCTCAGGCCTGACAATCGGGGCTCAAGCCGGAGCTGCCATGCACACGTTTTTTCGAACGCAAGCCAGACCTTGGTCGACCTGGTCCGCCGTGCTGGGCCTTGCCCTGCTGCTGAGCGCCTGCGACCCCCGACACATCGGCAAACTCGAACCAGGCGTATCCACCGAAGCCGATGTGCGCGAACGCTTTGGGGCACCCGAGGCCATTTGGGACGGCCCGGACGGGGCGCAAATCTTCGAATACAACCACCAACCCGGCGGCTACCAGAATTACATGATTACCATCGCTGCCGACGGCAGCATGAGCGCACGACACCAGGTGCTGACAGCGCACAACTTTGCGCGCATCAAGCCCGGCATGAGCATGGAAGAGGTGCGCCGCATGCTGGGCAAGCCAAAGGCGATCTTGCGTTTCGATCTCAAGCGCGAGCTGCACTACGACTGGCGCTACCGCGACGGCCCAAACGAGAGCGACTCCCGAGTGTTCACGGTGGTGTTCGACCACGACTTGCGCGTGGCCTCGACCCACTCGGTGCGCGACCCGGCGCTCGAGCGCAACTGAGCCGGCCTCAGCGCAGCCGCATACCCGGCTGTGCACCCGGCCACGGCGCAAGGAGGTAGATACCTGGGTTGGCTTGCTCATCGGCGTCACTGGCGGCCAGCACCATGCCTTCGCTCAGACCGAACTTCATTTTGCGCGGCGCCAAATTGGCCAGCACCACGGTGAGCTGGCCGACCAAGTCAGCGCTTTGATAGGCGCTGGCAATACCGGCCAACACCGAGCGCGTGAGCGGCTGGCCTTGCGCGTCAACGCCCTCCCCCACATCCAGCGTCAGACGCAGCAGCTTGGTCGATCCGGGCACGGCTTCGCAGGCCAGGATGCGCGCGATCCGCAGGTCGATCTTGGCAAAGTCGTCGATGGCAATGGTCGGCGCCAGCGCTTGCCCGCCGGGCAGAGCGGGTTTGGGCGCGGGTTTGGGTTCGGCTGTGGCGGTCGAAGGCTCGAACAGCGCTTCGAGCTGCTGGGCATCGACGCGCTGCAGCAAGTGCCGATAGGGCTGGATGCGGTGACCCGCACCCAGCAGGCGCTGCGCGTCGGCAAACTGCATCGGTTCTATGCACAAAAACGCCTCCACCTCGGCCGCCAGCGCCGGCAGCACCGGCTTCAAGTAAAGCGTGAGCAGGCGAAAGGCCTCGATGCAGGTGCTGCAAACGTCGTGCAGCCGTCCTGCCAGCGCGTCTTGTTTGGCCAGCTCCCAGGGTTTGTTCTGGTCCACGTAGCTGTTGACGCGGTCGGCCAGTTGCATGATCTCGCGCATCGCCTTGCCGGTTTCACGCTCGGCATAGAGCTGGGCCAGCAGCGGCGCGGCCATCTGCAACTGATCGAGCACGGTCTCGCCGTCGCTGGAGACTTCGCCCAGGCGGGCGTCGAAACGCTTGGCAATGAAGCCGGCCGCGCGCGACGCGATATTGATGTACTTGCCCACCAAATCGCTATTGACCCGGGCCATGAAGTCTTGCGGATTGAAGTCGACATCTTCGCTCCTGCCGCTGAGCTTGGCCGCGAGGTAGTAGCGCAGCCACTGCGGGTTCATGCCCAGCAAGAGGTACTTGAGCGGATCGAGACCGGTGCCCCGGCTCTTGCTCATTTTCTCGCCTTCGTTGAGGGTCAGGAAGCCGTGCACGAACACCGCATTGGGCAGCTTGCGACCGGAAAAATGCAGCATGGCAGGCCAAAACAAGGTGTGAAAGGTGATGATGTCCTTGCCAATGAAGTGGAACTGCTCGGTCTCGGGGTCGGCCATGAAGGCCTCGAACGACTGCGTCTCGCCGCATGCCGCCTGGGCGCCGCCCTGGTCGAAATAACTTTTCAGCGCCGCCAGGTAGCCGATGGGAGCGTCCAGCCAGACGTAGAAATACTTGCCCGGCGCATCAGGAATTTCAATACCGAAATAGGGTGCGTCGCGGCTGATGTCCCAGTCGCCCATTTTTGGCTTGCCGTCTGCGCCGGGCTCTATCCACTCGCTGATCTTGTTGAGCACCTCGGGCTGCACCGCGCCGCTTTGCGTCCACTGGTCGAGCAAGGCCAGACAACGCGGGTCTGAGAGTCGGAAGAAAAAATGCTCGGAAGACTTCAGCACCGGCACCGCACCCGAGAGCGCCGAGCGCGGGCTTGTCAACTCGGTCGGCGCATAGACCGCACCACAGACCTCGCAGTTGTCGCCGTACTGGTCTTGGGCGCCGCACTTCGGGCACCCCCCCAGCACGTAGCGGTCTGACAAAAACATGCCCTTCTCGGGGTCGAAGAACTGCTCGATGCAGCGCGTCTCGATCAGACCGTTCGCTTTTAGCGCGCGGTACACGTCTTGCGCGAGCTGGTGGTTTTCCACCGCGTCGGTGCTGTGCCAGTGGTCAAAAGCAATGTGAAACCCGTCCAGATAGGCTTTGCGGCCAGCCGCAATGGCGGCGACGAACTGCTGCGGACTCAGGCCGGCCTTTTCGGCCGCAATCATGATCGGTGCGCCATGCGCGTCGTCGGCGCAAACGAAGTGCACTTGGTGGCCCTGCATGCGCTGGTAGCGCACCCAGATGTCGGCCTGGATGTACTCCATGATGTGGCCGATGTGGAAATGCCCGTTGGCGTAAGGCAGTGCGGTGGTGACGAACAGGCGGCGCGGGTGTCGCTGACTCATGGGGGAATGCTTTCGATCCGGGAAGCGTCGATTTTAGGCCGCCCGCGCGCGATACCCTTTGCCGGCGGCCGTCTATCTTGTGCTGCCACCGGCAACGGTAGACTGCAGGCGCTTGCACCCTTCGAACAACCCGCCAGGAGACCTTCTCGCATGACCATTGACCAAGCCACGCTGCTGAGCGCCCTGAAAACCGTGACCGACCCGAACACGGGCGTCGACTTCGTCTCCAGCCGAGCGCTGAAAAACCTCCAAATCCAAGGGCGCGACGTGGCGTTTGACGTCGAGCTGGGCTACCCGGCCAAAAGCCAGCTCCCGGCGCTGCGCCGGGCGCTGATCCAAGCGGCCAAAACCGTCCCCGGCGTGGAAAACGTTTCGATCAACCTGAGCAGCCACATTGTGGCCCATGCCGTGCAGCGCGGCGTGCAACTGCTGCCGAACGTGAAGAACATCATTGCCGTGGCCTCTGGCAAGGGCGGCGTGGGCAAGAGCACCACCGCCGCCAACCTGGCACTGGCGCTGGCCGCCGAAGGCGCGCGCGTGGGCATACTGGACGCCGACATCTACGGCCCGAGCCAACCCATGATGATGGGCTTGAGCGGCCGCCCCGAAAGCGCCGACGGCAAGACCATGGAGCCGATGGAGAATTACGGCGTGCAGGTGATCTCGATCGGGTTTTTGATCGACCGCGACGAAGCCATGATCTGGCGCGGCCCGATGGCGACCCAAGCGCTGGAGCAACTGCTGCGCCAGACCAACTGGGGCGCGCTGGATTATTTGATTGTCGACCTGCCGCCCGGCACCGGCGACATCCAGCTCACCTTGTCCCAGCGCGTGCCGCTGACCGGCGCGGTGATCGTTACCACGCCGCAAGACATTGCCCTGCTCGACGCGCGCAAAGGCATCAAAATGTTCGAAAAAGTCGGCGTGCCGATTCTGGGCATTGTGGAGAACATGGCGGTCTATTGCTGCCCCAACTGCGGTCACACCGAGCATATCTTCGGCGCCGAAGGCGGCAAACGCATGGCGGCCGAGTACAGCATGGACTATCTGGGCGCCTTGCCGCTGAACATGCAAATTCGCATACAAGCCGACAGCGGCACGCCCACCGTGGTGGCCGATCCCGATGGCGAGATCAGCGCCATTTACAAAGCGGTGGCGCGTCAGGTGGCGATCAAAATCGCCGCCCGGGCAAAGGATTTTTCTTCCAAGTTTCCGAGCATAAAAATCTCGAAAGAGACTTGAGCCTTGGCCGGCTCGGGCAGCCACCTGCCGCCCCACCCGTGCTGCGCTGCAGCGCGTTCGCTTGCATGAAAGCGCGCCTTCAACCCAGTGAGCAACAACCGTTCGCCCTGAGCCAGTCGAAGGAAGGCGCGTGCGATCTGGACTTCGACAGGCTCAGTCCGAACGGGAACAAGAATTGCTCTGCCCAACCGTTCGCCCTGAGCTTGTCGAAGGAAGCTTGTCGAAGGGCTCAACCCGAACGAAACGCAAGACTGCGCCGCGGGCCGAGTCTAGCTAGCGAAACGCCACCTCGGCAAAGCTGCGCAGCTTGCGGCTGTGCAAGGGGCCCACGCCATCCTGGCGCAGGCGTTCGAGCGCGCGCACGCCAATGCGCAGGTGCTGGTCGACCCGCTCGCGGTAGAACTGGTTGGCCATGCCGGGCAGCTTGAGCTCGCCGTGCAGCGGCTTGTCGCTCACGCACAGCAAAGTGCCATAGGGCACGCGCAAACGAAAACCGTTCGCCGCGATGGTGGCCGACTCCATGTCGAGCGCCACCGCGCGCGACTGTGAAAAACGGCGCTGCGGCTGCTGGTCCGGCAGCAGCTCCCAGTTGCGGTTGTCGGTGCTGGCGACGGTGCCGGTGCGCATGATGCGCTTGAGCTCATGCGGCGCCAGGCCGGTCACGTCGGCCACGGCAGCCTCCAGGGCCACTTGAATCTCGGCCAGCGCCGGAATGGGCACCCACAGCGGCAGGTCTTCGTCCAGCACGTGGTCTTCGCGCACGTAGGCGTGCGCCAGCACATAGTCACCCAGTTGCTGGGTGCTGCGCAAACCGGCGCAGTGGCCAATCATCAGCCAGGCGTGCGGGCGCAACACGGCAATGTGGTCGGTGATGGTCTTGGCGTTGGCCGGCCCGACGCCGATGTTGACCAGCGTGATGCCACTGCGACCCTCGCGCCACAGGTGGTAGGCCGGCATTTGCGGCAGGCGCGACGGCTCCTGCCCGAGCGCATCAGCCGCCTGCGCCGCACAGCCCACCCGGCGCGTGACCCGGTTGCCCGGCTCGACCAAGGCCTGGTACGGACTGTGCGGGTTGGCCATCTCTTGCTGGCCGAGCAAGATGAATTCGTCGATGTAAAACTGGTAGTTGGTAAACAGCACGAAGTTCTGAAACCAGTCGGCCGAGCTGCCGCAGTAGTGGCGCAGCCGCTGCAACGAATAGTCGACCCGGGGCGCGGTGAACAACGCCAGCGGCTGCGGCTGGCCCGCGCGGGGCTGGTGCGTGCCGTTGGCAATGCCGTCGTCCATCGCAGCGAGATCGGGGTAATCAAAGCACTCGCGCATTTGCAAGCGCCGCTCGGCGCTGAGCTGGCCTTGCAAGTGCTCGTGCTCGGAGAACACGAAATGAACCGGTATCGGCTGCGTGCTGGTGCCCACTTCGAGCGGGCCGCCGTGGTTGGCCAGCAGCAGCTCGAACTGCTCCAGGTAGTAATCGGCAAACAGGTCGGGCCGGGTCAGGGTGGCCTCGAAGCGGCCCGGCCCGGCCACGAAGCCGTAGCTCAGGCCTTGCAGCGCACGCGCGCCATGCCCGGTCTGGCTGCCAGCGTGCAAGCGCACGCAGGGGTAGCAGGCGCGCACGCGCCGCCGGCCCTGCTGTGCGTCGTCGACGAACTCGCGCAGCGAGCGCTGCAAAAACGCCACACCCAAGCGATAAATCTGCTGCACCTGGGCCAAGGCGGCCGCAGCGTCGCTGAAAAAAGCGGGCGCGATATAGGGCGGTGACTCTGGCATGTGGACTGGGCGCTGCTGTGTTTTAGCGCAGCAGCGCTGCGCGCATGGTGACGAATTCTTCTGCTGCGCTGGGATGAATGCCGATGGTGGCGTCGAACATCGCCTTGGTCGCGCCGGCTTTCATGGCAACCGCAAAACCCTGCACGATCTCAGCCGCGTCGGCACCCACCATGTGCAGACCGACCACGCGATCGCTGGCGCCGTCGACCACCAGCTTCATGAGCGTGCGCTCGCTGCGACCCGACAAGGTGTGCTTGAGCGCTTTGAACTCGCTGCGAAACACCTTGATCTGGCCCAGGCGCTCGCGCGCAGCGGCCTCGGTCAGACCGACGCAGGCCAGCGCCGGATGGGTGAAGACGGCACTCGGTATGCCCTCGTAGTCCATTGCGCCAACCGCCTGCGCGCTTGCCTGGGGCGCGCTGCCAAACAAGCGCTGCACCACCTGCATGGCTTCGGCCAGCGCCACCGGCGTGAGCTGCACGCGCTGGGTGACGTCACCCACGGCGTGGATGCCGGGCACATTGGTCTGGTAATGCGCGTCGACCAAGACCTCGCCTTGCGCGCCCTGCGCCACGCCCACCAACTCCAGCCCCAGACCCTGCACGTTGGCCCGACGGCCGGTGGCGTAGAGCACGGCGTCGGCCTGCAGCACGCCGCCGCCCTCCAGATCGACCTGCAAACCGTCGGCGCTGCGGCGAATATCGACCACGCCGCTGTTGAGCCGCAAGTCCAGGCCCGCCTTGACCCACTCGGCAGCGGCAAAATGCCGCAGCTCGTCGTCAAAACCGCGCAAAACCTGCTCGCCGCGGTAGATCTGCGTCACCCGCGCACCCAGGCCGGTGAAGATGGAGGCAAATTCGCAGGCAATGTAGCCGCCGCCGACCACCACCAGCCGCTGCGGAAAAGGCTCCAGATCGAAAATCTCGTTTGAGGTGATGGCGTGTTCGCGCCCCTGAAAGTGCGGCACGTGCGGCGTGCCGCCGGTGGCAATCAGGATGTGCTCGGCGCTGAAGTTCCGATGCCCCGCGCTGCCGTCGGCGTTGAGCGTGGCCAGAGCGACGCCGCGCTCGCCCTGCAGACGGGCAAAACCGTCGAACAGCGTGACGCCTGCGGCGCGCAGCAAGTCGGCGTACACCGCGTTCAGGCGGTTGATCTCTTGCGCCCGGTTGGCTTTGAGCGCCGCCCAGTTCAGGCTGGGCTTGTCGCCCTGCCAGCCAAAACCGCGCGCGTCATCGAAGGCATGGGAAAAGTCGGCCGCGTAGCGGTAGAGTTTTTTTGGAATGCAGCCCAGATTGACGCAGGTGCCGCCCAGGCCCTCGGGGCCCAGGGTTTCGGCCAGCGCCACGCGCGCGCCCAACTGGGCCGCCAGGCGCGCGGCGCGCACGCCACCGCTGCCGCCGCCTATCACAAAGAGGTCAAAATCGTGCTTGCTCATGCTGTGCTCAGGTCTGAGGAAAGGGAAGATGCGTGCCGGTCGTCCACAAATCTGCCGCAACGGCCGACGGTGCCAGCCCCAGGTGCCGGTAGGCCGACTGGGTGGCGATGCGCCCGCGCGGCGTACGCTGTAAAAAGCCCTGCTGGATCAGGTAGGGCTCGATCACGTCCTCGATGGTATCGCGCTCTTCGCCGATACAGGCGGCGATGTTGTCCAGCCCGACCGGGCCGCCATCGAAGCGTTGAATCACGGCTTCGAGCAGTTTGCGGTCCATCAGGTCAAAGCCCTGCGGATCGACGTCGAGCATGGCCAGCGCGCGCTGCGCCAGCTCGTGCGTGATGCGGCCGCTGCCCTTGACGTCGGCGTAGTCGCGCACCCGGCGCAGCAGCCGGTTGGCAATGCGTGGCGTGCCACGCGAGCGCCGCGCCAGTTCGGCCGCGCCCTGGGCGTCGATCTCCACTTGCAACAGGCGCGCGCTGCGCGTGACGATCAGCTCGAGTTCTTGCGGCGTGTAAAACTCCAGCCGGGCAATGATGCCAAAGCGATCGCGCAGCGGGTTGGTCAGCATGCCCGCGCGCGTGGTCGCGCCCACCAGGGTGAAGGGCTGCAAATCGAGCTTGATGCTGCGCGCCGCCGGGCCCTCGCCGATCATGATGTCGATCTGGTAGTCCTCCAGCGCCGGGTACAAAATCTCCTCGACCACCGGGCTCAGACGGTGAATCTCGTCGATGAACAGCACGTCGTTGGGCTCCAGATTGGTCAGCAGCGCGGCCAGGTCTTTCGGCTTTTCCAGCACCGGCCCACTGGTCTGACGAAGCTTGACGCCCAGCTCTTGCGCGACGATGTGCGACAGCGTGGTCTTGCCCAGCCCGGGCGGGCCAAACAGCAACACGTGGTCGAGCGCCTCGCCGCGCTTTTTTGCCGCACCGATGAAAATTTCGAGCTGCTCGCGCACTTTTTTCTGACCGACGTATTCGTCCAGCAACTTGGGCCGCAGCGCCCGCTCGATCGCTTCTTCCTTGGGCGAAGCGGGCACGGCCGACACCAAACGCGGTACAGGCGAAAAATCGTCGGTCTGAACGGTCATGCGACCGCTTTTTTGCTGCTGCGGGTCAAAACTGAATCTCCTCAGCAATGGCGTGCAGACCGGCCTGCGCGCAGCCGTCGTCAGCCTCGCCAGAAGGCCCACCCGAGACACCGATGCCGCCAAAAATCGAACCGCCGCCCTCGATCATCAAGCCCCCGCCTACCGCCAACATGCGCGAGACGCCCAGCAGGCCGCTCATGGGCTGGCCCGGCTGCGTCAGGCCAGCCAGCTCCAGGGTCGAGGTGCGAAAGCTGAGCGCGCTCCAGGCCTTGTCGGACGCCACTTCCACCGTGTGCGGGCCGGCAAAGCGGTCGCGCAAAAAGACTTGCTTCGTTCCCGATCGATCGACCACCGCCACCGCCACCTGAAAACCCTGCGCGCGGCAACGCTCCAGCGCCGCCTGCGCAGCCTGCAAGGCCAGCTCAGGGGTCAAGGACCGGCTGGCAAAGGTCGCTGTCTGGGCCGCTGCGGCGCTGGCCAGCGTCCACAGTGAAATGACCATCAGGGTTCGAAGCGACACGGCAGTCTCCGGGTTGTAAAAGAACCCAACAGGATCAGCGCCGACGACAGGCGCAAAAGCAAGGATGACAAGTCGGTTTGATCTTACACGTACTGCGCTGCCGGTACAAACACTGGTGTGGTGGTGCGCACTCACCATCCTCAGCCCCTCGAACTGCAGCCGCATCGGGCGCACGGCAGCAGCCGACAACCAGCGATCAAGACACGCCTTCGCTCTTCGAGAATGCGCTCGACGAGCAAAGCCCGACAGGCTTCTAAAATCGCCCCATGCTCAAGATCAAACAAGAATTGCTCGCCGGTCTGGCCAGCGCGCTCGACGCCCTTGCGCCTGGTGCCGGCGCCAAGGCCGCCTTTGAATCACCCAAGCTGGCCGCGCACGGTGACTTCGCCATCACCGCCGCCATGCAGTTGGCCAAGCCGCTCAAGCTCAACCCGCGCCAACTGGGCGAGTCGCTGCGCCATGCGCTGCTGGCGCAAGCGGTCTACCAGCGCTGGGTGTGCGACATCGACATCGCCGGCCCGGGTTTTCTCAACATCCGCTTGAAAACGCAAGCCAAGCAGCAAATCGTGCGCGAGGTGCTGCAAGAAGGCGCGCTCTTTGGCGCGGCGCCCGGCAAGGGTCAGCGGGTGCTGGTCGAATTCGTCTCGGCCAACCCGACCGGTCCGCTGCACGTCGGCCACGGCCGCCAAGCCGCCCTGGGCGACGCGATCTGCAACCTGCTCGCCAGCCAAGGCTGGCAGGTACAGCGCGAGTTTTACTACAACGACGCCGGCGTGCAAATCAACACCCTGGCGCGCAGCACCCAGTTGCGCGCCCAGGGCTACCAGCCGGGCGACCCGACATGGCCCGAGACGGCCTACAACGGCGACTACGTCGCCGACATCGCCGCCGACTACCTGGCCAAAAAAACCGTGTACGCCGACGACCGCGCCTACACCGCCAGCGGGGACCCGCTGGCGCTGGACGACATCCGCCTGTTTGCCGTGGCCTACCTGCGGCACGAACAAGACCTAGACCTGCAGGCCTTTGGCGTCCGCTTCGACCACTACCACCTCGAATCCAGCCTCTACACCAGCGGCGAGGTCGACGCCACCGTGCAGCAACTGCGCGCGGCCGGCAAAACCTACGAACACGACGGCGCGCTGTGGCTGCGCTCGACCGACTACGGCGACGACAAAGACCGCGTGATGCGCAAGGGTGACGGCAGCTACACCTACTTCGTGCCCGACGTGGCCTACCACGTCAGCAAGTGGGAGCGTGGCTTTACCCGCGTCGTCAACATCCAGGGCAGCGACCACCACGGCACCATCGCGCGCGTGCGTGCCGGCCTGCAGGCCTTGAACATCGGCATCCCTGCGGGCTACCCCGACTACGTGCTGCACACCATGGTGCGCGTGCTGCGCGCCGGCCAAGAGGTCAAAATCAGCAAACGCGCCGGCAGCTACGTGACGCTGCGCGACCTAATCGAGTGGACCTCGAGAGACGCGGTGCGCTTCTTTCTGCTCAGCCGCAAACCCGACACCGAATACACCTTCGACGTCGACCTGGCGGTGCAACAAAACAACGACAACCCGGTTTACTACGTGCAGTACGCGCACGCACGCATCTGCTCGGTGCTGGCAGCCTGGCAAGAAAAAGAAAGCGGCGACCCGGCCACGCTGTGTGATGCCGACCTGAGCGCGCTCAACAGCCCACCGGCGCAGGCGCTGATGCTGCTGCTGGCCAAATACCCCGCCATGCTCAGCGATGCCGCGCGCGACTTTGCGCCGCACGACCTCAGTTTTTACTTGCGCGAACTGGCGGCCTGCTATCACAGCTACTACGACGCCGAACGCATTTTGGTCGACGAGCCCGAGGTCAAGCGCGCGCGACTGGCGCTGGTGGCAGCCACCGCACAGGTGTTGCGCAACGGCCTGGCGCTGCTGGGCGTGAGCGCGCCGCAAAAAATGTGAAACGGCCACGGGGCGACCCCGCCCAGTCAGCTTGCTTGCCCTGCCGTGGCGCGCACCGCACCCGGCGACGGCGGCTGATTGATAATCGGGCCTCATGAAACATCCATCGTTCGCGATCGGCCAGCACAGCCCTGGCGACCACCCACTGAGCCGCCTGCAACGCGGCGGCACGCTGCTGGGCTTTTGCGTGGGCCTGCTGCTCGGTCTGGCGCTGTCCTTGCTGGTGGCGCTGTACGTCACGCGCGTGCAAGCACCGTTTGTCGCGCGCGATGTCACGCGCGACCCGGCCGAGGACGTTAGAGAAACCGAACGCAACATCGGCTGGAACCCGAACGCCGCTCTGGGCACCGGAGCGCCGGTCGCACCCATATCCACAGTGCCCGCAAGCGCCGCCCCGGCGACGCCGCCCGCGCCGTTGGCAACACCCGCACCTGCTGCGCCGACCGCAGCAGCCGATCCGCTGGGCGATCTGGCGCGGGCCCAGTTGGACCAGGCCCGCGCCAACGCAGCCAACGCAGCCAACGCAGCCAACGCAGCCAGCGACGCGCCGGAGCGCGCCGCGACCACCGCGCGGCCGGTCATTTTCTACGTGCAAGCCGGCGCATTTGCCAACCCTGAAGAAGCCCAGACCCAGCGCGCCAAACTGGTGCTGATGGGCCAGAACGCCAGCATCAGCGAACGCGAACAAGCCGGCCGCACGGTGCACCGGGTGCGGCTGGGGCCGTTTGATCAACAAGCTGCAGCCGAAGCCGTGCGCGACCAGTTGCAGGCCCAGGGTCTGGACGCGACGCTGGTGCACGTGCAGCGCTGAAACCCGAGCTGACGGGAACTTGGCAACCCGGCCTCGACTCCCAAGAACGCCATCAAGGAGCTTGACCCATGCAAAGACGAGAGTTCTCACGCGCCGCTTTGCTCAGCGGCGCCGCTGCCAGCGTCGGCCTGGCGGGCCTGCTGAGCCAGCGGCCCGCGCACGCGCAAACCGCCGCCCCCAGGGAAGGCCGCGATTTTCTTCGCCTGGCGCGCCCCGCCCCGGTGGACAGCCCGCCCGGCAAGATTGAGGTGCTGGAGTTTTTTGCCTACACCTGCGTCCACTGCTTCAACTTTGAGCCGCTGCTGAGCGCCTGGATGCGCACCCAGGCAGCCGACGTGGTAGTGCGCCGCACGCCGGTGGCCTTCAGCGACGCCTTCGTGCCCTACCAGCGCCTGTACTACGCGCTTGAAGCCATGAGCCAAATCGACGCACTGCATGCGCGCGTGTTTCGCGCCATTCATGTCGACCGGCAGCGCCTGGGAACCCCAGAAGCCATCACCGACTGGGTCGTCAGACAAGGCGTCGATCGGGAAAAATTCAGCGGCTTTTACAACTCTTTCGCGGTCGCCGGCCGGGTGCGGCGTGCCACCCAACTGCAAGAGGCCTACCTGGTCGAGGGCACGCCCTCGCTCGGTGTGGCGGGGCGCTTTTACGTGCCGGGCCAAGGCGCGCGCACCCTGCAGGTGGCGCAAGCGCTGATCGCCGGTCTGCGCAGCGCCTGAGCGCCCGATCAAAAACCCGCTGCGCGCGGGTCTTTGGCAGGCCGACTTGCCGAGCGGCCAGACACGCGCCAGCGAGCTGGGTACAATAGACGCAAGTTCCGTGCCCAATTTCCGCCATGCCCCCTTTGCCCCTCACCCGCCTATTTTGCTCGCTGGCTGTCGCGCTGGCGCTGGCGCTGCCTGCTTGGGCTGCCACGCAAACGCAGCGGCCAGATCGCGAGCAACCGATGCTCATCGAAGCCGACGCGCTGCGCCACGATGACGCGCGTCAGATCAGCGTGTTCACCGGCAACGTCGTCATCACCCAGGGCAGCCTGCAAATACGCGGCGCCGAGGTGGAAATCAGCCGCAACGCCCAGGGCCAGCAACGAGGCATCATTACCGGCAATCCGGCGTTTTTTCGCCAGCAGCGCAGCGGTCTGAACGAATTCATTGAAGGCCAGGCGCTGCGCATCGAGCACGACGGCCAGGCCGACGCAGTGCGCCTGATCGGCAACGCCGTGCTGCGCCGGTTTCTGGACGCGCGGCTCAACGATGAAACCTCGGGCCACCTGATCACCTACAACAACCGCGACGGCATGTTCACGGTCGAAGGCGGCGCTGCCAGCCGCACCCCGGCCAACCCGCTCGGGCGCGTGCGCGCCATGATCACTCCGACGCCGCGCGCCGCCGCGCCCACCGCGCCAGCGCCTGCCCCGCTGCCCTTGCGTCCCAGCGGCGAACTCGGCGGGGCGCGCCCGTGACGGCGGCCGCCACCGGCAGCCCCAGCGCCCCCGCCTGCCACCGATTGGAGGCGCACGGACTGAAAAAGTCCTACGGCAGCCGCCAGGTGATCAAAAGCGTATCGCTGACGGTCAGCCAAGGTGAGGTGGTTGGCCTGCTCGGGCCCAACGGCGCCGGCAAGACCACCACCTTTTACATGCTGGTCGGTCTGCTGCGCGCCGACGGCGGACAGATCGTGCTCGACGGTCAGCCCATCGAGCGCGCGCCCATGCACCGGCGCGCGCGCCTCGGCCTGGGGTATTTGCCGCAGGAAGCCTCCATTTTCCGCAAACTGACCGTGGCCGAGAACGTGCGTGCGGTGCTCGAACTGCAAACCGGCGCCAACGGTCGGCCGCTGGGCCAAGCCGCCATGGAACAGCGCCTCGACGCCCTGCTGCAAGACCTGCACGTCGAGCATCTGCGCAACGCACCAGCACCCGCCCTCTCGGGGGGCGAGCGGCGCCGGGTCGAAATTGCGCGCGCGCTGGCCACCAGCCCGCGCTTTATCTTGCTCGACGAGCCGTTTGCCGGCATCGACCCGATCGCGGTGATAGAGATCCAGCGCATCATCGGTTTTCTAAAGTCACGCGGTATCGGCGTGCTGATCACCGACCACAACGTGCGCGAAACACTGGGCATCTGCGACCGCGCCTACATCATCAACGACGGCCAGGTACTCGCCAGCGGCACGCCGGCCGAGATCGTCGCCAACGCCGAGGTGCGCCGGGTCTATCTCGGCGAACACTTCAAGATGTGAGGCGCGCCTGAACATGAAACAGGGCCTGTCGCTGCGCGTCTCGCAACACCTGGCGCTGACACCACAGTTGCAGCAATCGATCCGCCTGCTGCAACTCTCGACGCTGGAGATGGCACAGGAAGTCGAGCAGATGCTGGACGACAACCCATTTCTGGAGCGCGAGCAAGAAGCCGCCGAAGGCGAATACTTTGAACCGCAGCCGGCCGATGCGCCCGGGGGTGCGGGCGAACCCAGCGCTGATGCCGCCAGCGCGCCGCCCGAACGCGGCCAAGACGCGGCTGCGCCTGATGAGCCGCTGCAGAGCCCCCTCGACGCGGCGCCTGCGCTGGAGCAGAGCTGGGACGGCGACGGCAGCCTGGAACAAAGCGGCGACGACGGCGAATGGGGCGGCGAAGCCGCAGCCCGCCAGTCTGAGTCGATCGACGACGAAAACGCCAGCGCGAGCGATCTAGCGCGCGCGCCGATCACGCTGCAAGACCACTTGCACGAGCAAGCGCGCTGTCTGCGCCTGGACGAACCCGACCGCGCCGCGCTGCACCTGCTGATCGAATCGATCAACGACGACGGCTATCTGGAAGAAAGCCTGGACGAACTGGCTGCTGCCTGGCTGCGCCTGTCGAACCCGGCAACGGGGCCAGACGCCGCCGACGCGTCCGAGCGCCTGGCCCTGGAGCAGCGCCTGGCGCGGGCCTTGCACCTGTTGCAGCAGATGGATCCCATCGGAGTCGGCGCGCGCGACCTGGCCGAATGCCTGCGGCTGCAAATTCTGGAGCAACGCAACAGCCCGCAGGCGCGCGCGGCGCTGGCGATCTGCGAGCAAGCGCTGGAACTCATCGCCAAACGCGACTGCAAGCGCCTGTGCCTGCTGTGCGGCATCGATGAAGCCTGCGCCCGCGCCGCACTGGCGCTGATCGCGCGCCTGGAGCCCAAGCCCGGGCGCCGCTTTGCCGATGTCGAGCGCAACGTGGTGCTGCCCGACGTCATCGTCACGCGCGCCGGACGCGGCTTCAAAGTGCAGCTCAACCCACAAGTGATGCCGCGCCTGCGCGTACACGACGTCTACGCCAACGCCCTGCGGCAACAGCGCAGCTCCAGCAGCAACGCCGCCCACGCCGGCCTGCAGCAACGGCTGCAGGAGGCGCGCTGGTTCATCAAGAACATCCAGCAGCGTTTCGACACCATCTTGCGCGTCTCCAGCGCCATCGTCGAGCGCCAGCGCAGCTTCTTCATGCATGGCGAGCTCGCCATGCGTCCACTGGTGCTGCGTGAAATCGCCGACGAACTCAGCCTGCACGAGTCGACCATCAGCCGCGTCACCAGCGCCAAGTACATGGCAACACCGTTTGGCACTTTCGAACTGAAGTATTTTTTTGGCTCCGCACTGGCCACCGAGACCGGCGGCAACGCCTCGAGCACCGCCGTGCGCGCACTGATCAGGCAGTTCGTTGCCGCCGAGCCCGCATCGCAGCCGCTGTCGGACCAACAGCTCTGCGAGCTGCTGCGCGAACAAGGCATCGAATGCGCGCGCCGCACCGTGGCCAAATACCGTGAAGCCCTGCGCATCGCGCCCGCCAGCCTGCGCAAACGCTAAGCAGCGCTAACGGGCATGACTTTGAAAGCCACCCCAAAAAATGAAAGTCATGCCCGTTCTCCCTCACCCCCAACCCCTCTCCCGCACGCGGGAGAGGGGAGCGAAGTGAGTCGCGGCCCGACTCTCACGTTAACGCCCTCCCACTGCGGCGCACCCGGGCCCACCCTACACCCATGAACCCATTGAACCTGTTCTTGCCCTGCGCCGCTGGCGTGGAGGATTATCTGGCCGACGAGGTGCAGCGCATCACGGCGCAACCGCTGGCGTTCAAGACGCGCGGCGGCGTCGGCGTACAGGCGTCCTGGCGCGAAGCCATGCGGCTGAACCTGCACAGCCGACTCTCTCAACGGGTATTGGTGCAGCTGTGGCACGGTGGCTACCGCAACGAACAAGACCTGTACCAAGCGGCCAGCGCGGTGGCGTGGGAGGCCTGGTTCACCCCGGCGCAGACCATCAAGGTCGAAATCACCGCCCAGCACAGCCCGCTGACCAGTCTGAACTTTGCCGCGCTCAAGATCAAAGACGCGCTGTGCGACCGCTTTCGCACCACCTGCGGCGCACGCCCGAGTGTCAACACCACCTGGCCCGACGTGCGCATTCATGCCCACCTGGGCACCGACCAACTCACGCTCTACATCGACACCTCAGGCGAGCCGCTGTTCAAGCGCGGCTGGCGGCAAGACACGGGCGACGCGCCGCTGAAAGAAACCCTGGCCGCAGCGCTGATTGCCGCTTGCGGATGGAATGGCGCGCAGGCGCAGACGCTGGAGCAGATCGAACCGCTGGTCGACCCCTGCTGCGGCAGCGGCACGCTGCTGATCGAGGCGGCACAGATCGCGCTGCGAATAGCGCCCGGGCTGCAACGCCGCTTTGCTTTTGAACAACTGCTGCCGTTCCAGCCCCACGTCTGGAACGCGCTCCAGGACGAAGCGATCCGCCAACAACGCGCCTGGCCAGCCGGCCACGGCCCGATCGTCTTTGGCAGCGACGTCTCGCACCGCATGGTCGATTTTGCCCAGCGCAACGCCGAACGCGCCGGCGTGGCGCAAGCAATCCTGCTGCGCGGCGGCGACGCGCTGCAACGCCTGCCGCCTTGCCCGCGCGCCGGGCTGCTGCTGCTCAACCCGCCTTATGGGCAGCGCCTAGCCGCCGCCGGCGTGGCCGGCCAGCGCGCGCACGAACGCGCCCAGACCAGCGCACGCGAGAGCGCACAAATGGCCGACGGCGGTGACGCCGACGCATTCTTCGAGCAGTTGGCCGCGCACTGGAAAAGCCACTACGCCGGCTGGACCGCCTGGGTGCTGACGCCAGACCTCAAGCTGCCAGGCAAAATGCGACTGAAAGAAACGCGCCGGGTGCCGCTGTGGAACGGCCCGATTGAATGCCGCTTGTTCCGCTTTGACCTGACGGCACGGCGCAGCCCGGCCGCAGCCCAGAGCGCTAGCCACTGAGAGGCCGAGCGTGTTTCGCTCTCCTGCCCGCCGGGCAATTGAAGGACAATGCCGCTTGCCCGCCGTCACCTCACCCTGCCAGCCCATGCCACACTGCGCCAACCTGTATGTCGTCGCCGCCCCCAGCGGGGCCGGCAAGTCCAGTCTGGTCAAGGCGCTGATGGAGCTGGACGCGCGCGTTGCGCCCTCGATCTCACACACCACCCGGTCACCGCGTGGGCAAGAACTGCACGGGCGCGAGTACTACTTTGTTGGCAACGACCGTTTCGACCAGATGGTGGCTCAGGACGCGTTTCTGGAATGGGCCCAGGTGCATGGCAACCGCTACGGCACCAGCAAAGCCGCAGTTGAGCAGCGGCTGGCACAGGGCGCCGACGTGGTGCTGGAAATCGACTACCAAGGCGCCATCCAGGTCAAGCGCATCTTCCCCGCAGCGGTGCTGGTTTTCATTCTGCCGCCCAGCTGGGAAGAGCTGCGCGCGCGCCTCGAACGCCGCGCCGAAGACAGCGCCGCCGTGATCGAGCTGCGACTGCAAAACGCCGCCACCGAGATGGCGCACGCGCAGGAATTCGACTTCGTTATAATCAACGACCTGTTCGAGCGGGCCTTGTTTGATCTCAAGACCATCGTCCACGCCCAGCGGCTTCGGTTTTACGCCCAGCGTGCCACCCGCAGCGACACCTTCCGTTCGCTGCGCCTCCTTTGACTACCCTTTTTTTAAGAGTCTGCCCATGGCACGCATCACCGTCGAAGATTGTCTGGAAAAAATCCCGAATCGCTTTCAGCTCGTGCTGGCCGCCACCTACCGCGCCCGCATGCTCAGCCAGGGTCATGCGGCCAAGATCGAGAGCAAGAACAAGCCCGGGGTGACCGCGCTGCGCGAGATTGCCGAAGGCAAAATCGGCCTCGAAATGCTGAAAAAAGTGCCTCTTTAAAGCGCCTCAGCCCAGAACACCGCACCGCCCCGTGCGGTGTTTTTTTTGGCTTGAGCGATGCCGCTCAGAAGGCGCTAAAGTAGCAAGATGAGCACCGCAGTCGATTCCGCTGTGCGCCCACCCGGCGCCGCCGCATCCGGCCCCACCACCAGTGCGGCCGCGGCCAGCTTCGCCGCCTTGTTGAGCCGGCTCGACTATCTGGGCGCGGGCGAAATCGAGCACGTCCGCCGCGCCTACCGCTTTGCCGACGAAGCCCATCTGGGGCAACTGCGCCGCAATGGCGACCCCTACATCACGCATCCGATCGCGGTCGCCGCCCAGTGCGCCGAATGGAAGCTCGACGCACAAGCGCTGATGGCCGCCCTGATGCACGACGCGATGGAAGATTGCAGCGTCAGCAAACCCGAGCTGACCGAGCGCTTTGGCGCGCCGGTGGCCGAATTGGTGGACGGCCTGACCAAGCTGGAAAAACTCGAATTCGACACCCGTGAGCAAAACCAGGCCGAGTCGTTTCGCAAAATGCTGCTGGCCATGGCGCGCGACGTGCGCGTCATCCTCATCAAGCTGGCCGACCGCATGCACAACATGCGCACCATGGACGACATGCCACGCAGCAAGTGGCAGCGCATCAGCAGCGAAACGCTGGAGATTTACGCCCCGATTGCGCACCGGCTGGGCTTGAACTTCGCGTACCGCGAATTGCAAGACCTGTCTTTTCGTTTCCTGCACCCCTGGCGCTACGCGGTGCTGAACAAGGCGCTGAACAAGGCGCGCACGCGCCGCAAAGACCTGATCGCGCGCGTGCAGCGCGAGGTGGAAAACGTCTTTGCCGCGCACGGCACGGCCGCGCGCATCGTCGGGCGTGAGAAAACGCTGCACTCGGTCTATCAGAAAATGAAGTTCAAGCGCCTGTCATTTTCACAGGTGACTGACATTTACGGCTTTCGCATCGTCGTGCCCGAAATCAATGACTGCTACTGCGGCCTGGGGCTGCTGCATCAGCTCTACAAGCCCTTGCCGAGCAAGTTCCACGACTACGTGGCCATCCCCAAGCTCAACGGCTACCAGTCGCTGCACACCACACTGGTGGGCCCGTTTGGCACCAACATCGAATTCCAGTTGCGCACCCATTCGATGGATGTGGTGGCCGAATCGGGCGTGGCGGCGCACTGGCTCTATAAAGCCAACGAGCCCGGCAGCGACACCTCGCAGCGCCTGGGCGCACAGTGGCTGCAGTCGTTGCTCGACATCCAGCAAGAAACCCACGACGCGGCAGAATTCTGGGATCACATCAAAGTCGACCTGTTTCCCGACGCGGTCTACGTGTTCACGCCCAAGGGCAAGATCATGTCGCTGCCGCGCGGCGCGACTGTGGTGGACTTTGCCTACGCCATCCACAGCGGCGTGGGCAACCGCACGGTGGCTGCGCGCATCAACGGCGAGCAACAGTCGCTGCGCACCGAACTGAACAACGGTGACGTGGTGGAGATCATCACGGGCGAGAACGCCGAACCCAACCCGGCCTGGCTCTCGTTCGTCAAGACCGGACGCGCGCGCTCCAAGATACGCCACCATCTGAAGACCGCGACGCAAGAAAAATCGATCGAACTGGGTGAGCGCATGCTCAGTCAGGCGCTGCGCTCCGAAGGCATGGCCGCTCTGCCGGCCGCCAACGGTGAGCACAAAGCCCTGTGGGACAAGCTGCTGCGCTTTACCGGCAACAAATCGCGCGCCGAACTCCTGACCGACATCGGCACCGGCAAGCGCATCGCCAACATGGTCGGCAAAAAACTCGCTGTGCTGCTGACCGAGGCCGGGCACAGGCCAGACGCCTTGCTCATCAGCACCGAACGCTACGCCAGCGGCGCTGACGGTTCCAGCGCGCAAGGCGTGGTCTCGCTCGACGGCAGCGAAGGTCTGTCGGTGGAATACGCTGCCTGCTGCAAGCCGATTCCAGGTGACCGCATCGTCGGCCACATCGGCCGTGGCGAGGGTCTGGCAGTACACACCGACGAATGCCCGGTCGGCAAGCGGCTGCTGCGGCGCGACAGCGAGCGCTTCCTGGAGGTGGAATGGTCAGATGAACCGAGCCGGGCCTTCGAGTCCACCATCGCCGTCACGGTAGCCAACGGCAAGGGCGTGCTGGCCAAAGTGGCGGCCGCGATTGCCGCCGCCGAGTCCGACATCACCCACGTGTACATGGGCGACGAGCCCGATCTGAGCGCGGACGACATTCGCTTTTCGATCGCGGTGCGCGACCGAAAACACCTGGCCGAGGTGTTGCGCAGCCTCAAACGGTGTGCGCCGGTGCTCAAGGCGCAGCGCGTCAAAAGTGTCAAGACCTGATCAGGCTAGGGCTGCGGGTAACGCACCGCCAGCAGTTCGAGCTCCTGCGCGCCGTCCGGCAGCAGCAGACGCACCACGTCACCCGCCCGCGCCTTGAGCAGCGCGCGCGCCACCGGTGCAACCCAACTGATCTGACCCTGCGCGCTGTCGGCTTCGTCCACGCCCAAAATGTGGATCGTGGTCTGCCGGCCCGCCGCATCGGCATAGGTCACGCAGGCGCCAAAAAACACCTGATCGCTGCCGTGGTGCCTGCAAGCGTCGACCACCTCGGCGATTTCGAGCCGCTGGCTCAGGTAGCGAATGCGTCGGTCGATTTCACGCAGACGCTTCTTGCCGTACAAGTAGTCGCCATTTTCAGAGCGGTCGCCGTTGCCGGCGGCCCAGTGGACGATCTCGACGATTTTTGGCCGTTCGACGTCGAGCAGGGCGAACAACTCAGCGCGCAGACGCTCGTAGCCGGCCCGGCTGATGTAATTCTTGCCGCCCGGGATGTTCAGTTCGGGCGGCTGCTCGTCGGCATCGTCCGCCTCAGACTCGCGCGTAAAGGCCTTGCTCATGCGCGCATCATAAAACGACTGCAGCACCAAGACCACGGATGACGCAGCGCTGGCTGGCCGGCTCTCAGGACGCGGACTTCCTTGCGCGGGCAAGCATTCTGCTGCCCAGGGCAGCGGCGACCCGTTCCAGCGCGCACACCAGATCGCCCGGTGGCAGCGCGGGTGCGCGCCAGCGCAGGCGCCGCGCCAGCAGCAGCAGCAAAACCGCCAGCCCGATTGGCCCCAACGCCAGCGCCAGCGTGCCCAGCTCCAGGTGATGCGCCGCGCTGAGGACGGGCGCCACCCCCCACGGAGCCGCCCAACCAGCCAGCAGCAGCAACCCCCACGGGAGCGCCAGACCGGGTGGGGCCGCTGCGGCTGGCCGGGCCGCGACCAGCCACAACAGGCGCAGCATCAACACCCCGGTGCCGACGGCGGCCAGCGCCAGCAGCAGTGGCCACCAGGCCGCCATACCGCCCTCCCAGGGCAGCAGCGCGTCTTTGAGTTGCGCCTTGGCCAGCAAGCCGCTGGTCAGCGGTGCACCAGCCAGCGCCAGCGCCGGCAGCGCCAGCCCAGCCAGCACCCAGGCACGCGCGCCATGTGCCTGCGCCACGCCCAGGCCAAGAAACAAGGCGCTCTTGGCCAACGCATGGTGCAGGGCGTAAAAACAAAGCGCCGGCAACAACAGCGGCCACAAGGTCGGCGTATGCAGCCCGGCGCCCACCGCCAGCGCCATGAAGCCCATCTGGCTGATGCTGGAGTAAGCCAGCAGCACCTTGGGCTCGCGCTGCATCAAGCCGGCGGCGACGCCGAAAAACAGCGCCAGCACACCAGCCGATAGCAAGGCCGTGCCGATTTCGGGCAAGGCCACGTTGCCCAGCGGCAAAAAGCGCAGCCAACCCAGCAAGCCGGCCTTGAGGATGACGCCCGAGAGCAGCGCCGAGGCCGGCAGCGGCGCCACCGGATGCGCCAGCGGCAGCCACATGTGCAGCAGCGGCAGACCGACCTTGACCCCAAAGCCAAGCAACAACAGCACTACCGCCGTGGGCGCAGCAACCTGAGTCAGATCGGCCAGCAGCAAGGAATCGGCGGCGTATGCAGTCAGCCACATGCCGGCCACCAGCGCGCCTTCGGCCAGCAGTGCCATGACGATGTACACCCGCCCGGCGCGCCGGGCCTCGGCGCTGCCGCTGTGTACCACCAGCCCGTAGGCGGCAAACGTCATGAGCGCGAACAACAGGTAAAAACTGGCCAGGTCGGCAGCCAGGCAAAGCCCCAGGTTGGCGCCCTGGGTGGCCAGGAAAAAAAACCAGAAGCGATGCCGGCGCGCGTCAGCGCGCAGATAAGCCCGGGCATAGCAGCCCGCCAGCAGCCAGACCAGCGCGGAAAACCCCAGGAACAGCCGTCCGGTGGCGTCGAGTTGCAAGCGCGCACCCAGCAGCAGCCAGGGCAAATCCAGCGTCAGACCCACAGGGGCGCCCAGGACCAACAGCAGCGCCGGCAGCGGCGCCAGCAAAGCCAGCCGCTCGATCAGCGGACGACCCGCGCGCCAGCCCAGCAGTGGCAGCAGCAGCAGCGGCGCCAGCAGCGCCAGCGGCAGCAACCAGGGCGCCAGTGCATTCATGGCAAATAAGCGCGCGCGGCGATCGAACGCGCCCACTCGAGCGGGCTGACGCTGCTGCCCGCCAGCAGCCCGAGCGCCAACACGGCGGCGGCGGTAAACAGCGGTGGCAGCAGCAACAAGCCGGAAGTCTCCCAGGCGCCGCGCCGCGCCAGGTTCTCGTGCCGCCAGGGCCCGGCCGGCGGGTTGAACCAGATGCGCTGCAAAATGGGCAAAAAGTAAGCAGCGTTGAGCAAGCTGGAGAGCACCAACACCGCCAGCACCCAGGGCATGCCGGCTGCCAGTGCGCCCTGGCCCAGGTACCACTTGCTGATGAAGCCGGCCGTCGGCGCGACGGCGATCATGCCGAAGGCCGCCACGCTGAAGGCCGCGCTGGTCCAGGGCATGCGGCGGCCAACGCCGTCGAGTTCGCTGACCCGATGCAGTCCGAGCGTCTCGGCGTAGTTGCCCGCGCAAAAAAAGAGCGTGATTTTCATGACGCCCTGATGCACCAGGTGCACCAGGGCGCCGATGGTGCCCAGCGGGCCCAGCAGCGCGGTGCCGAGCGCGATGTACGACACCTGGCTAACGGTCGAATAAGCCAGGCGCTTTTTCAGATCGTCTTGCTGCAGCGCGCGCAGCGAGCCCCAGACGATGGTGGCGCAGGCCAGCAAAACCAGCGGCAGCAGCAGGCCAAGCGCATGCGCGAACTCGACGCCGTAGACCTCATAGACGATGCGCACGATGCCGAAGGCGCCGGCCTTGACCACCGCCACCGCGTGCAGCAGCGCCGACACCGGCGCCGGCGCCACCATGGCTTGCGGCAACCAGCCGTGCAGCGGCACCAGCGCCGCCTTCACGCCGACCCCGGCAATCAACAGCACGAAAATGATTTGCAATTCAAGCGTGTGCTGCGGCGCCAGTGGCGCCAGCACGCCACCGGCGCTGAACTCGGGCTGGCCGACCAGGCTGTGCAGCCAGACGATGCCGCCCAGCAACAGCGCGCCGCCGGCCAGCGTGTAGGCCAGGTAAATGCTGCCACCGCGCAGCGCTGCCGGACTGCCGCGGTGCAACACCAGCGGCAGCGTAGCGAGCGTCAGCAGCTCGTAGAAAATGAAAAAGGTGAACAAATTGCCGGCCATGGCAATACCGACCGTGGCGGTCACGCACAGGCTGAAAAACCCAAAAAAACGGCTGCGCTGCGGCGAGGTTTCCAAGTAACCGATGGCGTACAGCGTGGTGCACAGCCACAGCAGCGCCGACAGGGTGACGAACAGCAGCGCCAGCGGGTCGGCATTGAACACCAGTTCGATGCCGGGCAGCATCGCAAAGCTGAATTCGTAGCTCTGCCCGGCCTGCACGCCGCGCAGCAGCACGCCCACCAGCACCAGCTTGGCCAGGGCGCCGAACAGGTTGAGCGCGCTGCGCAGTTTGACGCTGTGTTCGGGCAATAGAAAAATCAGCAGCCCCGGCAGCAGCGAAGAAGCCAGCAAGGCCAGCGGCAGCGCTTCGTTCAGGCTCATGCCAGCCCCAGCGACAGCAGGCGCCCCAGCGCAACGCCAAAAAAACCCAGCAGCACGCTGGCGGCGGCCAGCCCGAAGGCGACCCATTCCAGGCTGCGCGGCACGGCGTGGCGCCGAATCGGTTGCGGCGCCAGTTGAAAAGCCGGACGCAGCACCCGATACACATAAGCCGCCGTCAGCAAGCTCGCGCCAAGCAGCAGCGGCACCCAGCCCCACTGGCCCTGGGTCAGCGCGGCGTCGATCAGCAGCCACTTGGCGAGAAAGCCGCCCGAAGGGGGCAGGCCGCACAGCGTCAGGCCCGCCAGTGCAAAGGCAAACAGCGTCAGCGGCTGCGTCTGCGCCGTGCCACGCAAACCCGCCACCAGGGGCTGTCCGGTCGCCAGCAGCAGCACGCCGGCGGCGGCGAACATGGCGGCCTTGGCCAAACCGTGCGCCAGCGCTTGCAACACGCCGGCCTGCACGGCCACGCCGTCGGCGGCCAGCAAGGGGAAGATCAAAAACAAATAGCCCAGTTGCGCCACAGTGGAATACGCCACCAGCAGCTTGAGTTCAGGCGCGCGCAGCGCCTGCCAGCCACCCCAGAGCACGGCAGCCGCGCCCAACAGCCCGAGCGCCAGCGCGGCCACCTCGGCCAGCGGCGCGAACACGCCCAGCGCGAGCCGCAGCACGAGGTAAAAACCGGCTTTAACCACCAGCGCCGACAGCAGCGCCGACACCGGTGCGGCGGCGCTGGCGTGCGCTGCGGGGAGCCAGAAATGAAACGGCAACAGCGCGGTCTTGGCCAGCAGTGCCAGCAACATCAACGCCGCCGCCGCCCACGCCGCCAGCGGCACGTGCGCGCGCAGCAAGGGCGTCAGGGAGGCGATGTCTACGCTGCCGTAGACGCCGTAGAGCAAGGCCACGCCGAGCAAATAACAGCCCGAGGCGGCCAGACTGACCAGCAGGTAACGCAGCGCCGCTTGCAGCCGCGCTGCGCCGCCGCCGGCGGCCACCAGCGCCACGGCCGCCAGGCTCAAGAGTTCGAGCGTGACGTAGATATTGAACAAATCGGCCGACAGCAGCAGGCTGTTCATGCCGGCGAGCAAAAAACCGCTCAGCGGCCAGAACCAGGCCGCTGCCGCGCCCTGCCCCGGCAGACGGAAATAGGCGCGCGCGTACAGCGCCAGCGGCCAGGCGACGGCCTGCGTCAGCAGCAGCATGAGCACGCTCAGGCCGTCGGCCAGCAGGTCTATGCCCAGCGGCGCGCCCCAGCCGCCGACGGCGTGCGTGCGCGGCCCCTCAGTCAGCAGTTGTGCGGCCAGCAGCAGCGCCAGCGCCAGTTGCACGCCCAGGCAGGCGATCGCCAGCCGCGCGCCACGCCCCGGGCCGAGCACGAAGGCCAGCGTGGCCCAGGCCAGCGGCAGCACGATCAGCCAGGGCAGCGGATCGAGCAAGGAATCAAGTGCAGTCATGCTGCTGCTCGGGCGCGCGTTCGGCCGGCGCCGCCGCAGCCTCCTGCAGACGGCGCAGCAGCGCCAGCGCCAGCGCGGTGGCCGCCACCGTCACCACGATGCCGGTCAACACCATGGCCTGCGGCAGCGGGTCGGCCCCGCCAGCGCGTTGCGCCAGCCCGACAAACACCAAAAAAGCTCCGCTGCCCATGATGTTGAAGGCCAGAATTTTGCGCAGCGGCTGCGCCAGCAGCAGCATGGCGCCCAGGCCGAGCACGAACAGCGCGACCCCGGCCAGGGCGTAGAGCAACCCCGTGCTCATGGCAGGCCGCGCTGCTGCGCCAGCAGCAGGTACAAGCCGGCCAGCAGCAAGCCGAGCGAGAGCGTCAGACCGGCCTCGATCAGCAGGATCAGCGCACCGGCCCAGGCCGGCGGGTAAAGCAACAGCGCGCCTTGGCTCAGCAAGAGCGCGGCCAGCAGCAAAAACAACCCAAAACCCGCCGCCAGACCCAGGCGCAGCAGGCGGCTGGGCTCACCCCAGGCTGGCAGCAGCCCGGCCAGATGCAGCAGCACAGCGGCCGCACCCAGCACGGCAGCGGCCTGAAAAGCGCCGCCGGGCTGGTGTGCGCCGGCCCACAGCATGTAGCCGGCCACCAGAATCATGAGCGGGGTCAGCAGCCGCGCCAGCGTTTGCAGCAGGGGATCGGCGCTGGCCGGTGCGGGCAGCGCCTGCGGGTGCCGGCCCAGCGCCAGCAGGCCGAGCAAGGCCACCAGCAACACCGCCACTTCGAGCAAGGTGTCGTAAGCCCGAAAGTTCAGCAGCACCGCCGTCACCGGGTGCGTCACGCCGCTGCTGGCCATCTGCGCCTCCAGCAGCGGGGCCACGCGCTGGCTGGCCAGCGGCGCCTGCAACACCGCCAGCAGCAGCCCGGCGCCCAGCGCTGCAAGGCCAGTCAGCAGCAGCCAGCGCACGGCACGCCGCTGCGGCAACGGGGTGGTCGCTGGCACGCCCAAGGCGTCGAGCAGCAGGGCGCCGGTCAGGCCGGCGCCGATGGCAGCCTCGGCCAGCGCCAGGTCGGGCGCGTCCAGCCGCACCCAGGCCAGCGTCATCAGCAGGCCAAAGACGATGAACAGCACCACCGCGCGCACCAGCTCGGGCGCTGCCAGCGCGCGCCAGGCGCTCCACAGCAGCGCGGCGACCAGCAGGGTATCGAACGCCAGGCTCATGGCCTCAGCCGCCGGCGATGGCGGCGGGCCAACGCCAATCCCGAATCTGCGGCAAATCTTCTCCGTGGCGTTCGATGTACTCGCGGTGCTCGATCAGTTTGTCGCGCATCAA
Organism: Hydrogenophaga sp.; assembly: GCF_014773545.1. Lineage (GTDB taxonomy): Bacteria > Pseudomonadota > Gammaproteobacteria > Burkholderiales > Burkholderiaceae_C > Hydrogenophaga. The sequence continues at coordinate 32,049 of NZ_SDDV01000009.1, forward strand.
TTGCCGGATGCGCGCGGCCTTGTAGCCCAGCGTGGGCACGCGGTCTATCACGTCGCACACCAGGTGGTAGCGGTCCAGGTCGTTGCGCACCGCCATGTCGAACGGCGTCGTGGTGCCGCCCTCCTCCTTGTAGCCGCGCACGTGCAGGTTGCCGTGGTTGCGCCGCCGGTAGCTCAGGCGGTGGATCAGCCAGGGGTAGCCGTGGTAGGCGAAGATGATGGGCTGTTTAGTGGTGAACAAGGTGTCGAAGTCGCGCTCCGACAGGCCGTGCGGGTGTTCTTCGCGCGGCTGCAAGCTCATCAGATCGACCACGTTGACGACGCGCACCTTGAGCGCGGGCAGGTGCTGGCGCAGCAGATCGACGGCGGCCAGCGTCTCCAGCGTCGGCACGTCGCCAGCGCAGGCCAGCACCACGTCGGGCTCGCCATCCACGTCGTTGCTGGCCCATTCGAAAATGCCGATGCCGACCGCGCAGTGCTTGATCGCGGCATCCATATCCAGCCACTGCGGCGCCGCTTGCTTGCCGGCCACGATGACGTTGACCAGGTTGCGCGAGCGCAGGCAGCGGTCGGTCACGCACAGCAGCGTGTTCGCGTCCGGCGGCAGATAGACCCGGATGACGTCGGCTTTCTTGTTCACCACGTGGTCGATGAAGCCGGGGTCCTGGTGCGAGAAGCCGTTGTGATCTTGGCGCCAGACGTGCGATGTCAGCAGATAGTTGAGCGAGGCGATCGGGCGGCGCCAGGGGACCTCTCTGCACACCTTGAGCCATTTGGCGTGCTGGTTGAACATCGAACTGACCAGGTGGATGAAGGCCTCGTAGCAAGAAAAAAAACCGTGCCGCCCGGTCAGCAAATAGCCTTCCAGCCAGCCCTGGCAGGTGTGCTCGGAGAGGATTTCCATCACGCGGCCATCGGCCGACAAGCCCTCGTCGTCGGGTTGGTACTCACCCAGCCAGGTGCGCCCCGTCACCTCGAACAAAGCATCCAGCCGGTTGGAGGCGGTTTCGTCCGGGCCGACGACGCGAAAATTACGCGCCGCCAGGTTGCACCGCATCACCTCGCGCAAATAGCCACCCAGCACGCGCGTGGCCTGTGCATCGCACGCGCCGGGCTGCGGTACGGCCACGGCCGAGGCGCGAAAATCCGGCAGCCGCAGCGCGCGCAGCAGCAGGCCGCCGTTGGCGTGCGGGTTGCTTCCCATGCGGCGCGTCCCTTGGGGCGCCAGGGCGGCTATTTCAGCCCGCGGCGCGCCCTGTGCATCAAACAATTCCTGCGGCCGGTAGCTCAGCAGCCAGTCTTGCAACTGCTGCAACTGGACCGGATCGTGCGCGGTGTTGGCCAGCGGCACCTGGTGCGAACGCCAACTGCCCTCGCTCGGCTTGCCGTCGACGTGCTTGGGGCCGGTCCAGCCCTTGGGGCTGCGCAGCACGATCATCGGCCAGCGCGGCCGCTGCAGCGGCGTGCTGCGGGCGCCAGCGCGTGCGGCGCGCTGAATGGCACGAATCTCGGCCAGCACCGCGTCGAGCGTGGCCGCCATCTGCGCGTGCATCGCCGCCGGCTCTGAACCTTCGACGAAATACGGCTGGTAGCCATAACCCTGCAACAGCGCCAGCAGCTCGGCGTGCGGGATGCGCGCCAGCAACGCCGGGTTGGCGATTTTGTAGCCGTTGAGGTGCAGGATAGGCAACACCGCGCCGTCGCTGGCGGGGTTGAGGAATTTATTCGAGTGCCAGGCAGCAGCCAGCGGCCCGGTCTCGGCCTCGCCGTCGCCAATGACGCAAGCAACGATCAACTCCGGGTTGTCGAACGCCGCACCGAAGGCATGCGAGAGCGCATAACCGAGTTCACCGCCCTCGTGGATCGAGCCCGGCGTTTCGGCGCCGACGTGGCTGCCCACTCCGCCGGGAAAAGAGAACTGCCGCAGCAACTCGCGCATGCCCTCGGCGTCGCGCCTCAGGTGGGGATAGATCTCGCCGCAACTGCCTTCGAGCCAGGTGTTGGCAAACAGCGCCGGGCCACCGTGGCCGGGGCCGGCAATGTAGAGCACGTCAAGGTCGAACCTGTTGATGACGCGGTTGAGGTGCGCGTAGATGAAGTTCAGCCCCGGCGTTGTACCCCAGTGGCCAAGCAGCCGCGGCTTGACGTGTGCGGCACTCAGTGGCTCGCGCAGCAGCGGGTTCTCGAGCAGGTAAATCTGTCCGACCGAGATGTAGTTGGCCGCGCGCCACCAGGCGTCTAGCCAATAGAGCTCGGTGCCGGACTCAGTGGCTGTAAGGGTCATGGGGTGCTCCGTTGCCTGCCGCTGGCTGGGCTGGGTCGGTCTCGTCGTCGCCGCATTCGTCCGGGTGCAGCAGCGGCGGCTGGCCCGAACGTGCGCGCATCCAGTTCACGCCCGAGAGCGCGCGCGGGCGTTTGATCAGCCAGCGCTCCAGGGCGTATTTGCCCGGGTAGTTGGCGATCATCAGCCCGGCCAGCAGCGTCACCAGCCCCTGACCAGGGGTAAAGAGCGTGATCAGCCCGACCAGCACCAGCAAGCCGCCGATCAGGTTTCGCAGCAGCGCCAGCGCCAGCGCCAGCACGGGGTGGCGCTGGGGCACGGCACGGCGTCGGCGCGCACAGAAATAATCGACCGGCAGGCGCGAGAGCACCAGCGGCAGCAGCGCCAGCGCCGCCACCAGTCCCAGCACCGAGAACGCCAGCGCCCAGGCTGCGTGCAGCGCCAACCAGTCGAGCCAGGCCGCCGTCATGAGCGCGCAGACCCTTGCTGGGCGGGTTTGATGCCCAACGCGTCGGCACGCCCGGCAATGGCGTAGCCCAGCATGGTGCTGGCCAGCAGCACCAGCGCCCAGATCAGCAACAGCTTGAGCACCAGACTCAGGTGCTCGGCCTGCAAGGCCAGCCCGAGCACGATGCAGCCCAGCCCCAGGTTGTCGGCCTTGGTCAGCGCGTGCAAGCGGGCGTAGACGTCCGGAAAGCGCAGCAGGCCGACGGTGCCGGCGAAATAAAAGCCTGCACCCAGCAGCAGCAAGGCGTGACTCAACCAGGTCAGCAGCTCGCTCATGGCTCGCTCCGCACACCGGGGTCAGCATGGGCGGCGGCCCATTCGCGCCACAGCGCCAGCAGCACGGCCAGAATCACCGGCCCGACGAACAGGCCGACCAGGCCGAAGGCGGCCAAGCCACCGAGCACGCCAAACAACACCAGCAGAAACGGGATGTTGGCCACGCCGCTGATGACCAGCGGGCGCACCAGGTTGTCGATCCAGCTCACCGCCAGCATGCCCCACAGCAGCAGGCCGATGCCGGCGCCGATCTGGCCTTGCAGCAGCAGCCAGATGCCGATCGGACCCCAGATCAGCGGCGCACCAAACGGAATCAGCGCCACCAGCGCGGTGGTCGCACCCCAGAACGCCGGCGCCGTCACCCCGGCGGCCCAATAACCCAGACCGGCCATCACGCCTTGGGTGATGGCCGCCAGCAAAATGCCATAGACCACCGCCCGCGTGGTGTCTCCCACAGCGGCAAAATAGCTCTGCACGCGCTCGCCGAGCAGGCCGCGCAGGATGTTGCGCAACTGCTCGAGCAGGCGGTCGCCATCGCGAAAGAGAAAGAAGCAGGTCAGCAGCGAGACCACGAACAGCATCAGGTTGACGCCCAGGTCGCCAGCGACGCGCAGCGCCGAACCGGCCCATTGTTGGGCCAGCGTGCTGGCGTAACGGCCCCAGGCGGCCTGATCGGCGCCGATTTCGAGCACCAACTCCTGCAGCCAGGGGCCCAGCCAGGGCAGGCGCAAAACAGCCTCGGGCAGTTGCACGCCGCCTTCGAGCAGCGCGGCCAACTCGGTCAGCGCCAGCGTCAGCTCGCCGCGCAGCAGCAACACCATCCACAGCAAGATGCCGCTGAGCAGCAGGGTCAGCAGCAGCGTCATGACGAATGCCGCCCAGGCCCGGTGGCCGCCCAGCCGCGCCTGCACCCGCAGCAGCAGCGGCCAGGTGACAAAGCTCAGGATCGCGGCCCAGGCCAGCGCGACCAGGAATGGCTGCATGACGACGAAGCCGACCAGCAACAGGCCGGCCAGCAAAGCGGCGATGACGGCACGGCGCAGCCACGGCGGGGTTGGCCCCTGGCCGCTGCGCAGGTCGGCTTCAGGCTCGGTCATTGCGGCTCTCCCGGCCCCAGGCGCGCAGGGCGAAGGCCAGACCGGCAATGGCGGCCAGCAAGGCCAGCAGCAGCGCCACGTCCAGCAGCGCCGCCCGCACCGCTGCGGCGCCGTCGGCGTGCGCCAGCAGCAGCAGCGCACCGACGCCGGTGCTGCCAAACAGCAAGGCGGCCAACATGCGGTCGGCGGCGGTGGGTCCGCGTGCCGCGCGCACCAGGGCCAGCAACAGATTGCACAGCAAAAACAGCGCCAGCGCGCCTTCCAGGTGGTTCATGTCGATGATCTCCAAATGCGCGCGACCGCCGCCTCGGCGGCGCGCATCTCTTCGCGGACGGCCAGACGCCGATCGAGCGCGTGCAAGCGCAGCGTGTCGCCCAGGACGCGCACGCTCAGGGTGCCGGGCAGCAGGCTCAGGGTGCAAAGCAGCAGCACGCGCGCGGCGCCGGGCGCGAGCGTCAGGGGCAGATCGAGCAGGGCCGGCTCGATGTCCAGGCGCGGGCGCAGCGCCAGCGCAGCGACCTGCAGACCGCCCTGGATCGAGTGGCGCAGAAAGAAGCCGGCAAAAGCCAGGCAACCGAGCAACGAGAGCGGCTTCGAAGCGGGCGGCAACAGGTGCAGACTGGCCAGCAGCGCCAAGGCCACGCTGGCCGCGCCCACGCCCCAGGCATAGGTGCGGCCATCGGTCAGGGTCCACCACAGGGCGGCCAACAGCAGGCCGCGCCCCAGCGTGGCGAGCAGCCAATCGGTTGCAGCGACGCGCCGTTTCATGTGCTGGCCTCAACCGGTGTTGCGCAGACCAGCCGCGATGCCGTTGATCGAGAGATGGATGCCGCGCTTGACCTTGTCGTCGCGGTCACTCGGGTGCAGACCGGCGCGAAAACGCCGCACCAGCTCGACTTGCAGGTGGTGCAGCGGATCGATGTAGGGGAAGCGGTGCTGCATCGAGCGTTGCAGCGCGGCGTTGTTGGCCAGCCGCTGCGCCTGGCCGGTGATCAGCGTGAGCGCGTCGGCGCTGCGCTGCCATTCGGCTTCGATGGCGCCAAACACGCGCTGGCGCAGCGCCAGGTCGGGCACCAGCTCGGCGTAGCGCGAGGCCAGCGCCAGGTCGCTCTTGGCCAGCACCATGTCGATGTTGGACAGCAGGGTGCTGAAAAACGGCCATTGCTGCAGCATCGCCTGCAACAGCGCGTGTTGCTGCGCTGCGCCGCCGGGGCCGTGCTGCTGCACAAACGCCTGCACCGCAGAACCAAAGCCGTACCAGCCCGGCAACGTCAGGCGGCACTGGCCCCAACTGAAACCCCAGGGAATGGCGCGCAGGTCTTCGATTCTCTGCGTTGCCCTGCGCGAGGCCGGGCGCGAGCCGATGTTGAGCTCGGCGATCTCACGGATCGGCGTGGCGGCAAAAAAGTAGTCGGCAAAACCAGGTGTCTCGTACACCAGCGCGCGGTAGGCCGCCATGCTGCGGCGCGAGAGCTCGGCCGCCGCCGCCACGAACTCAGGCGGCGCACTGCGCGTGGTTTGCAGCAGCGTGGCCTCCAGCGTGGCGGCGACCAGGGTTTCCAGGTTGCGCTGCCCGATCTCGGGGTTGGCGTATTTGGAGCCGATCACCTCGCCCTGCTCGGTCAGGCGAATCTGGCCGCGCACCGTGCCCGGCGGCTGGGCCAGAATCGCCTGGTAGCTCGGCCCGCCGCCGCGCCCGACGGTGCCGCCGCGGCCGTGGAACAGCCGCAGTTGAATCGGTCTGGCCTGGGCTTGGTTGATTTCGTCAAACACCGCCACCAGCGCGATTTCAGCCTGATACAAGGCCCAGTTGCTGGTAAAAATGCCGCCGTCCTTGTTGCTGTCGGAGTAGCCGAGCATGATTTCTTGCTCACCGTAGCCGTCGGCGGCGCCGCGCTGCACCAGCTCGCGCACGCCGGGCAGGGCAAAATAATCGCGCATGATGGTGGCCGACTGCGCCAGGTCTTCGATGGTCTCGAACAAGGGCACCACGATCAGCTCGCAGACGGCGTTGGGCGGGCCGGCACTCAGCAGGCCGCGCAGCAGACCGGTTTCTTTTTGCAGCAACAGCACTTCGAGCAAATCGCTGACCGCTTCGGTATGGCTGATGATGGCGTGGCGAATCGCCGCTGCGCCCAGGCGCTCGCGCCCCTGGCGTGCCGCCTCGAAGATCGCCAACTCGCTGTGCGTGTGGGCCGAATAGGCCGCGCCCGGCACGCGCAGCGGCCGCACGTCGTTCAACTGGCGCAGCAGCACGGCGCGCTTGCCGGCCTCGCCCTGCGCGCTGTAAGCGGGCTCGACGCGCGCCGCAGCCAGCAATTCGGCCACCACTGCCTCGTGCTGCTCGGAACTCTGGCGCAGGTCCAGCGTGGCCAGATGAAAGCCAAACACATCGACCGACCGCAGCAGCGCTTGCAGCCGCACGCGCACCAGCGCCGCGCCGTGGTGGGCCAGCAAAGAGTCTTCTATGGTGCGCAAATCGGCCAAAAATTCGCTTGCGCTGGCGTAGGGGTCTTGCGGCGCCAGCGCGTGGCGCATCGCATCGGTGCCGCTGAGCTTTTTCAGCGTGGCGGCCAGGCGCGCATAAATGCCGGTCAGCGCACGCCGGTACGGCTCGTCCTGACGGTGCGCGTTGCGGTCGGGCGAGCGCTCGGCCAGCGCTTGCATGGCCGCACTGACCGGAACCAGCACGGCCGACATCGATAGCTCGCCACCCAGCAGATGCACCTGCGTCAGGTGCTGGCGCAACACCAGCTCGGCCTGGCGTTGCAGCGCCAGCTCCAGCGTCTGCGCCGTCACGTTCGGGTTGCCGTCGCGGTCGCCGCCAATCCACTGGCCCATGCGCAAAAAACTGGCAACCGGCGCCGGCGGCGCGCCCGGCGCCGACAGCCCTTGCTCCAACTCGCGATAAAGCTGCGGCAGTTGCGGCAGGAAGGTGCTTTCGTAATAGCCCAGCGCGTTTTCAATTTCGTCGGACACACTCAGCTTGGTAAAGCGCAGCAGCCGGGTCTGCCACAACTGCGTCACGCGCGCGCGCATCTGCGCCTCGATGTCGGCCTGCTCGCGCGGGGGCAACTGGTCGCGGTGCTCGCGCTGGCTCAGCAAGCGCGCCAGCGCGCGTTCGGCGTCCAGAATGCTTTTGCGCTGCACTTCGGTCGGATGCGCAGTCAGCACCGGCGAAATGTGGCACTTCGCCAGCGCGCGCCGCACCTGGTCGGACGTGATACCGGCGTCTTGCAGGCGTTGCAGCGTCAGCGCCAGACTGCCTTGCTGCAACTTGCCGGCGCGCTCGTGCACCGCGCGGCGGCGCACGTGGTGGCGGTCTTCGGCCAGATTGGCCAGGTGGCTAAAGAAAGTGAAGGCGCGGATTACGCTCACCGCCTGCTCGCTGGGCAAGCCTTCGAGCAGGCTTTTCAGCGCCAGATCGGCCGCCGGGTCGGCGTGGCGACGAAACGAGACCGAGAGCTGGCGGATTTGCTCGATCAGATCGAACACCGCCTGCCCTTCTTGCTCGCGAATCACGTCACCCAGCAAACGCCCGAGCAGACGGATGTCGTCGATCAAGGGTTGATCCTTGCCGTTGCGGGCCTGGGGCCTGGCCACAGGCTCGATCCAGTCGGCGAGGGCGGCAGCGGGCTGGGCGGTGCTCAGACTCATGCGGGACTTGCGCAGCGGGAGCGCGAAAATGTTTTGACAGGGCCCATGCTAGCATCCAAAGCCGCCTCAACGGCAAGCTGCGGCGTAACCACACCGCCTTGGCCGTGAACATTTTTTTTTCGACCCACCGTGCCCGATTCAAACGCCTGCCCCGCCTTGTCCATCACCATTGCCACCCGCGAGAGCCGCCTGGCGCTGTGGCAGGCTGAACACGTCAAAGCCCGGCTCGAGCAGGGCGGCCATCGCGTCAACCTGCTCGGCATGACCACCTTGGGCGATCAGATTCTGGATCGCAGCCTGTCCCAAGTGGGCGGCAAGGGCTTGTTCGTCAAGGAGTTGGAACTGGCGCTGCAAGAAGGCCGGGCCGACATCGCGGTGCATTCCCTCAAAGACGTACCGATGACGCTGCCTGATGGCCTGCTGCTGGGCTGCGTGCTGGAGCGCGAAGACCCACGCGACGCATGGGTCTCGCCGACTTGCGCCGGTCTGGCCGATTTGCCTGCGCAGGCCGTGGTCGGCACCTCCAGCCTGCGCCGCCTGGTGCTGTTGCGTGCCGCGCTGCACGCGCTCGGGCGCGACGACGTGCGCATCGAGCCGCTGCGCGGCAACCTGGACACTCGCCTGCGCAAGTTGGACCAAGGTCAGTACCACGCCATCGTGCTGGCGGCGGCCGGCCTCAAACGGCTGGGCTTGGCGTCGCGCATCCGCCACATTTTCGAGCCTAGCGACGCGCTGCCCGCCGCTGGGCAGGGTGCGCTGGGCATAGAACTGTGCGCCGGGCGCAGCGACCTGATCGAAGCGCTGGCCCCGCTGGTGCACCAGCCGACCTGGCTGTGCGTGGCGGCCGAGCGCACGGTGTCGCGCGAACTGGGCGGCAGTTGCTCGGTGCCGCTGGCCGCTTATGCCCACTGGACGGCGCCAGACTGCTTGCAGCTCGATGCCGCCTGGGGCGACCCGGACGGCCGCGGGCCACTGCTGCGCGTCGTTGAGCACGCGCAGGTGAGCACGCTGGCGCAGGCTGAGTTGCTGGGCCAGCGCGCCGCTGCTGCGCTGCGCGCCGCTGGCGCCCAGCCGGCCGCTGTTACCGGCTGATACGGTCATGCCCGCGTTGGCCTTTGCGCCCGAACGCAGCCGCTTGCAGCGCCTGCTCGTCACCCGGCCCGAACCCGAGGCCAGCGCCTGGGCGCACGACTTGCGTGCCCACGGCTGGCCGGCCCAGGCCTTGCCGCTGCTCGAGATCGCCGCAGCGCAAGACCCGCTGGCACACCAAGCGCTGCAGCGGTGGCGTTCGCACTGGCTTGCCACCGATGCCATCATGTTCGTCAGCACGGCGGCGGTGCGGTATTTTTTTTCCGACCCGGCGGCGTTTGCGCCGCCACCTCCTGGCAGTCTGGTTCGCACCCGTTTCTGGGCACCCGGCCCCGGCACTGCCCGCGCCCTTGGCCTGGCGCTGGCGCACTTTGGCATCAGCGCCGATCGCATTGATGCGCCGCCCGCCAGCGCCGCCCAGTTCGACTCGCAAGCCCTGTGGCCGCTGGTGGCAGCCAGACTGCGCAGCGGCGACCGCATTTTGATCGTGCGCGGCCATACCTGCGCCGACACCAGCGAGCCCAGCGACGCAGCACTGGCCGACAGCGGGCGCGACTGGCTGATCCGACAATGCCAGGCTGTCGGCGCCCGGGTTGAAAGCTGCGTCGCCTACGAGCGCCGCGCACCGATCTGGAGCCCAACGCAGCGCGCCCTGGCTGCTGGCGCGCTTGAAGCAGGCAGCGCCTGGTTGTTCAGCAGCTCCGAAGCGGTGGCGTCCCTGGCGGACCGGGCGGTGCCGTCGGCCGAGATACGGGCCGGCGCGCTGTGCACGCATCCACGCATCGCCGCTGCCGCCCGCGCCGCCGGTTTCGGCCAGACATGGGAAATCAGACCGACGCTGCCCGATCTGTTGCGCGCTCTAGAATCAGACTGGAGCCGCCCATGAACACACCCGATTCACCGCCCCCCGGCACCGCCGCGCCGCCGCTCGCTTGGCCTGTGGCCGACGCCGCAACGGCAGCGCCCGCTGCGCCGGTGCCGGGGGGCGGCCGCTGGCCGCTGCGGCTGGCGCTGCTGCTGGCCGCGCTGGCACTGCTGCTCAGCGGACTGACCTGGCAGCGACTGGCTTTCACGCAGCAGGAATTGGCGCGGCGCAGTCAGGACAGTGCGGCGCTGGCGGCGCAAGCCAGCACCCTGGCGGCCCAGACGCAGGCACAGACCCAAGCGCTGGCGACCCAGCTGGCGGCAGCGGAGCTGCGCCTGTCTGAAGTCAGTCTGCAGCGCACCCAGCTCGAAGAGCTGGTGCTGACGCTGTCGCGCTCGCGCGATGACGCCCTGGTGCAAGAACTCGAATCCAGCCTGCGGCTGGCGCAGCAACAAACCGAACTCACCGGCAGCGCCAGACCCCTGATTGCCGCCCTGCAAGCGGCCGACCAGCGCATCGCGCGCGCTGCGCAGCCGCGCCTGAATCCGGTGCAGCGCGCCATCGCGCGCGACATCGAGATCATTCACTCAGCCACGCTGGCCGATATTGCAACGCTGGTGCTGCGGCTGGACCAGCTCGGCCGTCAAGTCGATCACTGGCCACTGCTGAACGCGGTCGGGCCCCAGCGTGCGGCGCCCGCGCCGACCCCGCCCGCACCGGCTGCTGTGGCAGCCGATGCGGTGGCAGCCGATGCGGTGGCGGTCGAAGCTGCGCCAGCCGCACCGGGTGTGCTGGCGCAGACCTTGGACCGCCTGGCGCCGGCTTGGCGCAGCACATGGGAGCGCGTCTGGGCCGACTTCACGCTCGCGGCGCGCGATCTGGTGCGCGTGCGCCGCATCGAGCAGCCCGAGGCCCTTTTGCTGGCGCCCGAACAAGCGGTTTTCCTGCGCGAAAATCTGCGCTTCACCTTGCTCAACGCCCGGCTTGGCTTGCTGGGGCGCCACCTGCTTAGCAGCCAGTCCGACGTGCTGACGGTGCACGCTGCCTTGACGCGCTACTTCGACCCGCTGTCGCCGCAGGTGCAAGAAGCAAAAAGCATTTTGAGCGCAGTACACAAAGACCTGCTGGCGCATCAGGTGCCGCGCCCTGATGCCACCCTGGCTGCATTGGCTGCGGCCGCAGGAGGACGCTGATGGCGGTCAAAGCAGATGGGGTTTTGCGCAAGCTGTTCTGGTGGCTCGGACTGGCGGCGCTGGCGGTGGCACTGGCCTTGCTGGTGGGGCGCAACGCGGCCGTGCTGACGCTGTTTTGGCCGCCGTACCGCTTTGACATCTCCTTTAATCTCGCGCTGTTTGCGCTGGTCTGCACTTTTGTGTTACTGCATCTGGCGCTGCGCGCTTTTTCAGCGCTGCGCGCCTTGCCCGCCCAGGCCCGGCGCTGGCGCAACCAGCAGGCCGAGCGCGCCGCCGTGGGCGCGCTGCTGGACGCGCTGTCCAACCAGTTGGCTGGCCGTTTCGTGCGTTCCCAGGCCGCCGCGCAACAGGCGCTGGCGCAGTTGAAATCGCTCACGCCTGATCTGTTGCCGCGCCGCGAGCAGATCGAACTGCTGGCCCATTTGCTGTTTGCCGAGAGCGCGCACGCGCTGCAAGACCGGCTGCGGCGCGATCAGCACCTGCAAGCGGCACTGGCGCCGGCGCTGGCGCGCCACGCCGCACAGGCGCACGAAGGCGCACAGTTGCGCGCGCTGCGCTGGGCGCTGCAAGACCGGGACGCCGAGACAGCGCGCATCCGCTTGGCAGAACTGCCGCCTGGCCTGGCGCGCCGCACACAGGCGCTGCGCCTGCGCCTGCGCCTGGCGCAACTCATGGGCCAGAGCACAGAGGCGCTGGAAACCGCCCGTCTGCTGGCCAAGCACCGGGCGTTTACGCCCAGCGCGGCACGCAGCATGGTGCGTGGTCTGGCGCTCGAAGCGCTGCGCCAGACGCACGATCTGGATCAACTCGAACAGCTCTGGAGCAGCCTGGACATCAGCGAACGCCAGTGGCCCGATCTGGCTCTGGCGGCAGCACAGCGCGCCAACCAGTTGTGCGCCGGCTCGGCCACAGCGGCCGAGCGTGCCAGAGCCGCAACCCTGGTGCGCGACTGGCTCGATTCACTCTGGAGCGACTTCGATGCGCTAGACGCAGCGCAGCAACGGCTGCTGGTGCTGGCCTTCGAGCCTGGCCTGGGCGACCTGGACGCCACCTGGCTGGAACGGCTGGAACAGGCGCAGCGCCAGCGGCCCAGCAACCCGTTTTTGCACTATCTGGCCGGTCAGGCTTTTTTGCAGCGTCAGCTCTGGGGCAAGGCGGCGCAACTGCTCGGGCTGGCCAGCCAGAGCCTGCGCGAACCCGATTTGCTGCGCCGCACCTGGTGCGCGCTTGCGCTGCTGGCCGAAGAACGCGCTGACCAGCCGGCGGCGCAGGCGGCCTGGAAAAAAGCCGCCCTGCTGCCCTGAGAGCGAAGAGGCTCAGCGGCTCCCCGGGCTCAACCCGATTGCTGTGCGCTGGCAGGGGCCGTCGGCGAGCGCAACCACAAGCGTTTGCGCCAGCGAGCCAGTGCGTACAGCCAGTTGGCGGCCGTGGTGCTGGCACGGTACGAGTGCGCCGGGGCGCTGAGCGCGCCCCGGGTCCAGGGCAGCCATGCGCTGTTGGCGTGTGCGGTCGTCAAACCGGTGTCAGCCTCGGCTTGGGCCACTTCCTGCTGCGCGGCCGCACGTGCCTTGAACAAGGCCATCTGCACTCGCGAGTAGACGTTGACGGCGCCGTCGCCGCTGGTCTCGATAGGCAGAAACAGGGCTTGTGGGTAACGCTCGCTGACAAAGGATTGCACGCCGTCGGAAACCCCGGAGGACGGCATGCAGCCAAAGGGCTTGACCGACAACACCAGCGCTGCCTTGCGTTTGACCGCGCTCAGAATCAGTTTGCCCACTTCCATATGACCTTCGCCGCCCAGCACGTCGAGGTGGTAGTGCGAGCGCGCCGCCTCGGCAATCGCCTTCATGTCGGCCAAGTGATAGCCGCGCAGGCCCAGGCGGCGTGCGTACCAGTGGAACAACAGGTGGGTAGCGTGCCGCGCCAGCCACAGAATGGCCAACAGCTTGCGCGTGCTGGTGTTGCTGCTGGGCGGGGCGCTGGCTGCGCCACGCAAGAGCTGGCGCTCGCCGGTTTGAAAGCGTGCGGTCCAGATCAGGTACAGCAGCCAGTTGCTGACCGGCTGAATATCGACCTCGGCCCCTTCGCGCTCCAAAAAGCGCTGCAAGCCGTAGTTGCCGTCGCCCTCGGTGGTCATGGCCCAGAATTCGCCAATCAGCGCCACTTTCGGTTTGACGCGCGAGCGGTCGAGCTCGATCGCGTCGAGTTCGCGCCGACTCGCGCGCAGCGCGGCGCCCAGGCCGCGCCGCGTGCACAAGGCCGCGTCGATGCGGGTGCGCGCGCGTTCGAGCGCCGCGTCGGTCGCACCCGGCACCACCTCATAAGGCCGCAGGCGGTAGCCCAGCAGGTTGATCGCATCGCCCAGCATGAAGGCTTGCAGCAGTTTGAAGAAGAAGCTGGCATTGAGGGCCAGCCCCTGCTCGTCACCGGTGGCTTGCTTGAGACCGCCGGTTTGCTGGAACAGCAGCACGCGAAAACCGTCGAAGCCCGCGTCGCGCAAGGCTTTTCGATATTCGGTGGAGTACATGCCGAAGCGGCACGGCCCGCAGGCACCGGCGGTGACGAACAGGTGGTTTTCTATGATCTCGCGCGTTGACAGACCCTGCTCGTCACGCAGTGCCACCAGGTGCTTGACCAGGTTGCCGACGGTGAAATAAGTCGGGTTGCACTGGCCGCGGTTGCCAAATTCTTTGCCCAGGGTCAGCGCGGCGTTGTCGGGCTGATCGAGCGGCAGCACGCGATAGCCCAGACCGCACAGGGCAGCGCCGATCAGGCGGTCGTGCGCGGCGGTCAGTCCGCCACACAAAATGGTGGTGTGGGCGCGCTGCGAGGCGCTGAAATTTTTCGGCAGTGGGTCGTGCCACTGCTTGGGCTCGGTTTTCAAACCGAGTCGCAGCCGTTCATCGGCCTCGAAACGCTCGAGCTCAGCGTCTATGTCGCTGGCGCCGCCGCCGCCGGACGGGGCGAACGAGGTCAGCGGCGTGATCGGGATCACTTTGTGGTTTGCGGCAGGCATGTGCATAGTAACTCTCCTGGGGGTTAGTGCATGGCGGCGATCGGAATCACCCGCCGCGCCGACGTGGCGCTGGGCTGCGGGCTTGGCGGTGACTGGTAGTGGCGCACGCGTTCGCGCAGGGTGGCGATTTCCTGCACCAGACCCAAGTCGGCCTGATGGCGCGCGGCCAACTGCGCGCTCTTGAGTTGCAGCAGCTCGAGCCGCTTCTCATCGATGCGCTGCACCAGCTCCTGCTTCTTGCGTGCCACGTCCTGCAAGCGCTCCTGGTGCAGCTTGAGCGCGTGCTCGTAGGTCTTGACGCGAATCTTGATCGAGCCACCGGGCTTGTTGGCGTCGATGTCGTGCAAGGCCGAATAAGGCGTGGCGGAGGCGCCGATCACGCTGTCGATCAGGCCGTAGGTGGGCGCGTCGTGACCGCACTTGAACGACGACAGATCGAGCACCACCACGTTCGGGTGGCGCGCGGCAAATTTGGCGGCCCACACCTTGAGCGCCGAGTTGGCCGAGTAGTTCTCTGGCCAGACGTCGCGAATGTCCAGCGGCGAAGCGATGCTCCCCTTGCTCAGGTCGGCTTCAAAGAAACGCGCCAGCCAGGCTTCGTCCTTGGGGATAGAGCGGATCGACAAAATCGGGTAGCCCAGCGCCTGGAACTCTTCCAGTACGCCGTGATTGAGCCCGGGGTCGGTGTGGTAGGGGCGCGCCAGCAGCAACAATGCGATGCTGTTCTTGGCTTCGACCTCCTCCAGAATGGCGCGTCCGCGCTGTTCGAGATCGGCGTCGAATTGCTCCAGCGCCAGCGCGCCTTGCTCGCAGGCGAAGTCGGACTCGTCCTCGGTCACGCCCAGCAGCTCGGCAAAGCACTCGAACAGGCGTTTTTTCAGCAGCGCTGGCTCGGTAAAGGGCAGCGACGGCGCCAGGTAGCTGATACCGCGGCTGGCGAAAAAGTCAGATTCCTTGGTAAAGGCAGCCCGGATCACCAGCGGCGCACCGGCGATGATGGGGCACGAGGTGTTTCCCATCACGTGCTTGAGCGGCGAGCCGATGCTGGTGATGCAGGGGAAGAACACGTAATCGAGCGGTTTTTTCTCGCTGTGGTGGTGAAACAGCAAGTTGTGCACGTGCGCTTGCACCACTTTGGCCGGAAAGCAGGGATCGACCGAGCCGTATTTCCCGCCCTCGACCCACATGGGCTCGGTGGTTTCATCGGAAAACACCACGTTTTGCCGCAGCAGGCCCAGGGTCTCGAAATAAGTTCGAACGAACGGCGCCACCGTCCACAGGCTGAGCACGCGCGGAATGCCGATGCGCAGCTTTTCACGCCGCTGGGCCGCCGCCTCGGGCGAGCGCCGAAACGGCCGCAGCACCGGCTTGCGCTCGATCTTGCCGCTCCAGGTTTTCCTCACCGCGATGTCCTGCACCGGGCTGTCGGCGCCCGGCAGCGGCGCTTCGTCGTAGCCGTGGCGAAACACGTGTTCGGCCTCGTAGTGCACCAGGTTCGGGTACTGCTTCATCAGCTCCTTGCGCCGGCGCGTCAACTGCTTCAAAGCCTCCTTCGATTCGACCGTTCCCTGCTCGCAGGAAAAACCCGCGATGTAGCGCGCGGTGAAACCGTCCGGCGTGCTCGCGTCGATGAAGGTGCGCGAGCACTCGTTGGCGCACGAGCGGCAGACCGTGCTGTCGTCGTTGCGCGTCGTGTATTGCAGGTTGATCGCCGCGTCCAGCCCGATGAACCGGGAGCCGTTGCGCTTGACCACGCGCAGCGTCTCCATGGCCGCGCCAATGGCGCCGGCTTCGCCCGCATGGGGATGCACGTAGACCTCGGCGTCGGGCACGCGCTCTTTGATGTAGTCCACCTGCGCCTTGACCGCCGCCAGGTTGTACTGGGTGCCGCCTTGCAGCACGAACTTGCGCCCGAGCGCCGCCATGCGCGGAATTTGCACCACGTACTGCCAGACGTTTTTCGGCAGCACCTGCGCCAGACCGGCCAGCATCTCGTCCTTGGAGTAGCCCTCTTTTTGGAAGTTGACGCGGTCAGAGTCGAGGAACACCGCGCAGCCGTAGCTGAACTTGGGTGCCAGCGCGGCCTGGAAGGCGCTGTCGGCGTATTCGGTGACTTTCAGGCCGAACTGAGCGGCCATGGCCTGCAACAGCATGCCGTTGCCGGCCGAGCACTGATTGGAGAGGCGAAAGTTGTTGATGTCGCCGTTTTTGATGAACAAGACCTTGATGTCTTGGCCGCCGATGTCGCAGATGACGTCGATGTCGCCGAAGAAATGCACCGCCGAGAGCATGTGCGCCACCGTCTCGACCACGTTGACGTCGGCGCGCACGCACTGCTCGAGCACGTCGGCGGCATAACCGGTGGCGCCAAAACCGCGCACCGACAGCGTGGCGCCGCAGTCTTCATGCACGTAGCGCTTGAGCTTGGCCAGCAGCTCCTTGGTGTCCTGGATCGGGTTGCCGCCGGAGAGCTGGTATTCCTTGCGCAGCAGCCGCCCCTGCATGTCCACCAGCACCGCTTTCGACGAGGTCGAACCGCCATCGACGCCAATCACGGCCTCTACCACCGAGCCGCAAGCGATCAGCGGCGGTTTCCAGGGCGCAATGGCGTAACGTTCGCGGAAAATATCGAGTTCGGTCGTCGAAGCCACCAGCGGCGGACCGGCCTGCGCACCCAGCCGCGCCTTGCGGCCGTGGGTGATGTACTCCAGCAGTGCGGACGTGCCCAGGTAGCGCCCGACTTCGGCCGCCTCATGCGCCGCGTACAGCGCCGCGCCAAAGGCGGCGTAATACTGGGCGTTGTCGGGGGTGATGATCAGCTCTTCGACCGGCAGCTCGCGCGCGTAGTCGTAACCGCGCTCTTGCCAGGTGGCGACGATGCGCTGGCGCCAGCAGGCTTTGAGAAACGGCAGGTAGGTGTTGGGGCCGCCGAGCAACAGCACCTTGGCGCGCAGCGTGTTGCCGCGCGTGAGAACCGAGAGGTTTTGCAGCACGATGGCGTCGGCCAGCGAGCAGATGATCTCGGTTGCCGGCACACCGGTTTTCACCAGGTTGACGATGTCGGTCTCGGCAAACACACCGCATTTGGCGGCCACGTGGTGCAGGCGGCTGTCGTCCCAGGCGATGCTGGCGACCTGCTCTTGCGACAGCCCGACCTTGATCAGGCATTTGTCGATGGTGGCGCCGGTGCCGGAGGCGCACTTGTCGTTCATCGAGGTGAACACCGAACGGCCGCCGTTTTCGGTTTCTTTGAAGATGATGATCTTGGCGTCCTGCCCACCGAGTTCGACCACCGAACCGACATCCGGGTGCAGCGTCTCGACCGCCAGCGTGACGGCGTTGACCTCTTGTACGAACTTGGCGCCGAGTTGCGGCGCCAGCGGCGAGCCGCCCGAGCCGGTGATGAAAATGCGCATGTCTTGCCGCGCGACCGTGGAAAAAGCGGCTTCGATTTCGCCCAGAAACTCCAGCACCAGCTCAGGCTGGCGGGTCTGGTGGCGCCGGTAGTCGGACCACAAGATCGCCTTGCTGTGTGCATCCACCACGGTCGCCTTCACGGTGGTCGAGCCGACGTCGATGCCGATGACGATTGCTTGCCCGATTTCGGCGCCGCTGCCGGGCTGAATGGTTTGCATGCTGGAATCCTTCGAAAGGTTTAGAAAGGTCTATGAACGCGGCAAGGGCTTGAGCAAGCCGTACAGGGCAATGTCGAGCATCTGGTCGGCGATGGACTTGACCGCCGGCGTGGGTTGCATGCGCGTAGCCAGCGCCACAATGCCCTGGCCTGCGCCCAAAATGGCGGCGGCAGCCAGCCGTGGATCGCAAGTGCGCACCAGACCCATGCTCATGCCCATGCGCAGCGCCGACTCGATCAAAACCAGAATGCTCTGATAGAACTGTTCAAGCTTGTCCTGGCAATCGCCATCGAGTCCCTGCGCCTGGTGCAACAGAATCACCACCAGGTCGCGGTCGCTCAAAACCAGGGCCAGCACCCGTTCCAGGTTGGCGCGCAATTGCTCCAGCGGCGCCGGCATGAGCGGGCTGATTTCGATCACCTCGATCTGCTGGCCGATGCTGGCCAGCAGATCGTCCAGAATGACGTCGAAGATCTGGCGCTTGCCGTCGAAGTACAGGTAGAAAGTGCCGCGTGCCACGTCGGCGGCGTCGATGATGTCGGCCACGCTGGCGGCGTGGTAGCCGCGCTGCGCGAACACCATCTTGGCGCAGCGCAGCAGTTGTTCGCGGCGGTCTTCACCTGTGGCTTTGGGCAGCAAGAGCTTCTCCTGTGATTTAGATGGAACAGGCAGCCGGGCTCCAAGACGAACACCCGCTGAACTGACATGTCAGTCTAGTGGTGCGCCGTGCTACCGTCAAGTGTTGTGACGTGTCTGAGTCCGGTTTTTTTTCCTGCTCGCGCCACCCGCTTCTGCGCGAGTGCAGCGATGAAGGACGCAGCCTCGCCGCAAGAAGCGGCTCAGCCTCAGGTCCAAACGCCCCTGGGCACGTCAAGCCGGTCTCGATCCCGCCCGGCCAAGGCAGGCCGGCACGTTCTGCCCGACCCGCCTGCGCCAGCGTTCAGCGCGTCTCAAACGGGAGCGTCAGCTTGCTCAGGTCTTTGCGGGTTTCTACCAACACCAGCGCAGCGTCGTCGACCACGGCGACCTGCCGGGGCTGGCGCGGCGTGTGGATCGACGGCAGTTCGGCGGCGATGCTGGCTTGTGCCTGCGCCACTTTGCCGGCGTCTGAATTCACCCATTCCAACCCGCCGGCTTGCGCCACTTGTTTGAGTTCATCGAGTGCCAAGGCAAATGGCTGCACCTGGGGCAAGCTGCGGCTGCTGGCGGCCAGGGGCGCAGCGGCCACAGGTGCAGCAGCAGGCAGCGGCGGCGCCACAAGGGTGGGTGGCGGCGGCGCCAGCGGCTCGTCCTGCAGCGCAGCATGGGCCGCATGGACGGGTGCGCTGCTCTGCGACTGGTTGAAGTAGCTGCGCAGCGGCGCCTCGAGCGGGACAACGTTTCCGGTCGGCTTGGACTCGGCGGCAGCCGCCGTGCTGTCAGTTGGAGCGGTCACAGCAGTGGCATCGCCGGCGGTGCGTTCACGCCGCTCGCGTCCGTAGCGGTCGCGGCTGCGGCGCTCGCGTGGCTCACGCGGCGCCTCGCTGGCTGCTGCAGCGTCAGGCTGCACGGCAACTGAACGGGTTGTGGCGGCATCTTGCAGCGGCGCAAGCTCTGCCTGCGGGCTATCTGCCTCGGGCTGGCGTCTTCGGCTGTCATTGCGCGGCGCGCGCTCGCGGCGCACAGGGGCGCCAGCGTCGGCTGGTGCGGCCAACGGGGCGCTGCTGGCCGGTGCAGCCTGGTCTGCGCCCAAGGCTTCGGGGGCGATTGGGGTGTCGCGCCGCTGTTCGCGCCGACCGCTGCTGCGCGCTTCGGGGCGACCTGCATCCCGGGCTTCTGTGCGCGCCTCGCCACGCCTGGGTTCATTGCGGATGGGCGGGCGGCTGTCGCCCTCGCGCCGTTCGCCGCGGCCGTTGCGGCTCTCGGGCCGCGCCGCGCGTGGCTCTCGCGCCTCGGCCGTCGTGTGGCCGCTGCCCTCGCGCCGCACGGGCGCCAGGGTAGCGCGCGGGCTTGCGGCTGCTGTCGGTGCCGCCGCTGGAGCGGGCACTGACGCGCCACCGCCGCCGAACAGGCTTTTGATCCAGCCGAAAAAGCCTTTTTCGGATGTCACCGTGGGCTGGGCCACTGCTGTAGCTGCTGGCTGGGCCAGCGCCTCAGGGGGGGGTGTGGTGCGCGCGGCGGACAGCGGGGCCGGTCCATCGGGCAGCACACCCTTGATGACCGGCTCTTGCTTGTTGCTGCGTTCTTGACTGCGGCGCGTGAAGGTGGCGATGGCGTCGACTTCCTCGGCCAGCTTGTAGCTGGCGTCCAGGCTCTCCAGGCGCAGGTCGTCGTGTTTGAGGCGTTCGAGCTTGTAGTTTGGCGTCTCGAACGACTTGTTCGGCACCAACAGCACGTTGATGCGCTGCTTGAGTTCGATCTTGGTGATTTCGGTGCGCTTTTCATTGAGCAAGAAACTGGCCACTTCGACCGGCACCTGCACCAGCACCGCCGCCGTGCTGTCTTTGAGCGACTCTTCCTGGATGATGCGCAGGATTTGCAGCGCCGAACTTTCGGTATCGCGGATATGGCCCGAGCCCCCGCAGCGCGGGCAGGGTATGGACGCGCCTTCGTTGAGCGCGGGCTTCAGGCGCTGGCGGCTCATCTCGAGCAGACCGAACTTGCTGATGGCGCTGAACTGGACGCGCGCGCGATCCTGGCGCAGCGCGTCGCGCAGGCGGTTTTCCACCTCGCGGCGGTTCTTGCTCTCATCCATGTCGATGAAGTCGATCACGATCAGGCCGCCGAGGTCGCGCAGACGGGCCTGGCGCGCCACTTCGTCGGCCGCTTCCAGATTGGTGCGGGTGGCGGTCTCCTCGATGTCCGAGCCTTTGATGGCGCGCGCCGAGTTGACATCCACCGCCACCAGCGCTTCGGTCTGGTCGATCACGATGGCGCCACCCGAAGGCAGGTTGACCGTTCGGCTGTAGGCGGTCTCGATCTGGTGTTCGATCTGAAAACGCGAAAACAGCGGCGCGTCGTCGCGGTAGCGCTTGACGCGATGCCTCTGCTCGGGCATCACGTGGCTCATGAACTGGTGCGCCTGCTCAAATATGTCATCGGTGTCGATCAAAATCTCACCAATGTCGCTGTTGAAATAGTCGCGAATGGCTCGAATCACCAGGCTTGACTCCTGGTAGATCAAAAACGCGCCCTTGCCGCTTTGCGCTGCGCCGTCGATCGCGCTCCACAATTTGAGCAGGTAATTCAGATCCCATTGCAACTCGGGTGCGTCGCGGCCAATGCCGGCGGTGCGCGCGATGATGCTCATGCCGCCGGGGTACTCCAGTTGGTCGAGCGCAGCCTTGAGATCTTGCCGGTCCTCGCCTTCAATGCGCCGCGAGACGCCGCCACCGCGCGGGTTGTTGGGCATCAGCACCACGTAGCGCCCGGCCAGGCTGATGAACGTAGTCAGGGCTGCGCCCTTGCTGCCGCGCTCTTCCTTTTCAACCTGAATCAGCAGACCCTGACCTTCGCGGATGACGTCGTTGATGCGTGCCTGCGCCGGCGCCGCATTGCCCTGGAAGTACTGGCGTGAAATTTCTTTGAACGGCAAGAAACCGTGCCGGTCTTCACCGTAATCGACGAAACACGCTTCCAGCGCGGGCTCGACGCGCGTGACGATGGCCTTGTAGATATTTCCCTTGCGCTGCTCGCGTCCCTCGATTTCGATTTCGTAGTCGAGCAGTTTTTGCCCGTCCACAATCGCCAGGCGGCGCTCTTCGGCCTGCGTGGCGTTGATCAACATGCGTTTCATGAGACGTTTTCCTTCGTTCAAACTCAAACAAGACACCGGGAAGAACCCAGGCGTCGACCGGCCATGAACCAGCGGAAAAGCACGAACGGGGGGAGGAATTGCCGGAGAGCCGATGACCCGCGATTCGGGGCGGCGGCCAGCGCATGGAAGCGCCAAGCATGCCGCGTCGAACCACCGGGTCAGGGCGTAGGCGCGTGGAGTCGGGTGAGCAGGGAATTGGCCAGTGGCTTGTCAGTGACATGAACCGGCTCGCAGTGTCTCTGGTTTCACTTTGTCCTCGGACAGCCGTTTTGCGCCGGCTGGCCGATTGGGGTATTCCGTATTCAGGTTCGCAGTTTTCTTGGCGGGTTCGCCCGCCGCCTAAACCAGGGCTGGCGCCACACCTGGATTCACCTCGGAATGCAGCAGGAAACGGACGCAGAGCCCCGCTGGCGCGGGTGGCAACTTCAACCAGTCACGTGCGGTCCCTTGCCAGACTCCAGGGCTAACCTTAAACTTCTGGCGAATCAAACACTTACGGCGTATGACTGGCGTGACGCATTATAGTCCTGCTTTTGCTCAACGATTGCCGCCCTCTGCCCATGTCCCACGCCCCCTCCCCTGTTGCCGTGCGGCACCTCACGGTCGATGTCGAATCGGACGGCCAGCGGCTGGACAATTTTTTGCTGCGCGAGCTCAAGGGCGTTCCCAAGTCGCACATCTACCGCATCATCCGCTCCGGCGAGGTGCGCCGCAACAAGGGCCGCGTGCGCGCCGACGAGCGCGTCGCCGCCGGTGACGCGCTGCGCATTCCACCCTTGCGCGTGTCCGAGCGCGCCCAAGAGAAAATTGACCATCCCGCACCCGCGCGAGACTTCCCCGTGCTGTACGAGGACGATTTCTTTTTGGCCATTGACAAGCCGGCTGGGGTCGCCGTGCACGGTGGCAGTGGCGTCAGTTTTGGCGTGATCGAGCAAATGCGCCAAGCCCGACCGCAGGCGCCGATGCTCGAACTGGTGCACAGACTCGACCGTGATACCAGCGGTCTGCTCTTGATTGCCAAGAAAAAAAACGCGCTCAAATCCTTGCAAGACCAGTTTCGTTCCCGTGCCACTGGCAAAACCTATTTGGCGCTGGTCAAAGGCCATTGGCCTGCACAACTGAAACAACTGGATCAACCGCTGCACAAATATGTGCTGGCCGACGGCGAACGGCGGGTCAAAGTCACCACCGCCGCCGACCCCGACGGTCAATACGCGCTGACCCAGGTTCGGGTGCTCAAGCGCCTGACGGCAGCGGCGGGACTGGCGGCGGCGCCGACGATTGGCTTGAGTTTGCTCGAAGTCAACATCAAAACCGGACGCACACATCAGATTCGGGTGCATCTGGCGAGTGCTGGCCACCCAATAGCGGGCGACGACAAATACGGCGATTTCGAATTCAACCGCCAATGGAGCCAGTGCGGCTGCAAACGCATGTTCCTGCATGCCTGGCGGCTGCGGCTGACGCACCCCATCACGGCTGATGCCCTCGAGTTACATTCCGAATTGCCTGCCGCTTTGCATATCTGGCTGCAAACCGTGGCCTAGCGAGTTACAATGCCGCGCAGCAGACTTGTGCTGCCCACGTCATCCGCATCACAACCTACCGACCCCTCCAGGATTCATAAAATGTCCACTTATTCCGAACTCATGGCACAGGCGCAGGCACTTATTGCCCAAGCCGAACAGGCGCGCAAAGATGAACTCTCCGCCGTCATTGCAGACATCAAAGCCAAAATGAAAGAGTACGGCATCAAGGTCGCCGACCTAGGCAGTGCCAATGCAAGCGCAGGAGTGCGCAAAGGTGCCAAGTCAAAAGCAGTTCTGCCAGCGAAATTCCGTGGCCCGAGCGGCGAACTTTGGGCCGGTGGCCCGGGCCGCAAACCCGAATGGGTGCGCGATGCGCTGGCGGCCGGCCGGTCGCTGGATGAATTTCGCATCTGATCGACAGCGCAGCAGCGCTGCCAGCTCCGTCGGCCGGTTTTCTGGCCACTCATGAAAAAACCCGCTCAAAGCGGGTTTTTTCATGAGAAAAACCGCTTGCGACACTTTTTCTCCAGGCGTTTATCACCGAAAGTTATAAAGAAACAAAAATAAAGTCGTTTGCGATTCAAAATCATCCACTCAGAATCGACGCCATTCCCCTGTTTGTTTTGGAGTTTTGATGAAACATTTTCTGCGCGCTGCGCTTGTCGCACTCACTTTGAGCGCTTCGGCCCTGGCGGGAGCCCAGACCACGCTGCTAAATGTCTCTTACGACCTGTCGCGCGAATACTTCCGCGACATCAACGCCGCTTTCATTGCCCAGCAACTGGCCAGCAGCGGCCAGACCATCACCATCAACCAGTCGCACGGTGGCTCCAGCGCGCAGGCGCGCGCCGTCTCCGACGGCTTGGCGGCCGACGTGGTGACCATGAACACCGTTACCGACTTGGAATTTCTGGCCGGCCGCGGCGTGATTGCCGCCGACTGGGCGCGCCAATTTCCACACAACGCCGCACCCACCACTTCGACCATCTTGTTTCTGGTGCGCAACGGCAACCCCAAAGGCATCAAAGACTGGAACGACCTGATTCGTCCCGGCGTGCAGGTGGTGGTGGCGAATCCGAAAACCAGCGGCAACGGCCGCATGGCTTATCTGGCAGCCTGGGGCTTTGTGCGCAGCCAAGGCGGCAGCGACGCGCAGGCGGCAGAGTTTGTGCGCCAGCTCTACCGCAACGTGCCCTTGCTGGCACGTGCCGGACGCGACGCCACCGGGGCCTTTTTGCAGCGCAACATAGGCGACGTGCTGCTTACTTTTGAATCCGAGGTGGTGCTGGTCGAGCGTGAATTCGGCCTGGGCCGGGTCGATGTGGTGCACCCGTCGGTCAGCATCAAAGCGGAAAACCCGGTGGCGCTGGTGCAGCGCACCATAGAGCGCAAGGGCACGCAGGCGCTGGCCCGCGCCTACCTGGACTTTCTCTACAGCGAGCCAGCGCAGGAAATCGCCGCCCGCCACGGTCTGCGCCCGCGCTCGCAGGCGGTGCTGCAGCGGCACGCCAATACCTTTAGGCCGATCAGGCTATTCACCATTTCCGAGTACTTTGGCTCGCCCGCACAGGCGCAGCGGGTGCATTTCAACGACGGTGGCACCTTCGACCAGATTTTTACCCAGGGGCGCTAAATGAGTTCGTCTGCCACTTTGGCAGCAGCGCGGCCAGACCTGCTGCCTGCCGCCGGCAAACGGCGCCCCAATCGGCGCGTGCTGCCGGGGCTGAACCTGACCTTGGGTTTCACCGTTTTTTACCTCAGCCTGATCGTGCTGATTCCGCTGTCGGCGCTGGTGCTCAAAACGTTCACCCTGAGTTGGGCCGAATTTTGGGACGCCGTGACGACGCCGCGCGCGCTCGCCTCGTACCGCCTGACCTTTGGCGCGTCTTTGCTGGCCGCACTGGTGAATGCGTTCTTTGGCTTGTTGGTGGCCTGGGTGCTGGTGCGCTACCGATTTCCAGGCAAGAAAATCGTCGATGCCCTGGTTGATCTGCCGTTTGCCTTGCCCACCGCGGTGGCCGGTATTTCGCTGGCGGCGTTGTTGGCTGGCAATGGCTGGATCGGCCGCTTTCTGGAGCCGCACGGGATTCAGATTGCCTTTACCCCGGCCGGGGTGGTGGTGGCGCTGATCTTCATTGGACTGCCCTTCGTCGTGCGCACGGTGCAGCCGGTGCTGCAAGACTTGGAAAAGGAGCTGGAAGAGGCCGCGATGTGCCTGGGTGCAACGCGCTGGCAGACTTTTGCCCGCATCATTTTTCCCGCCATTGGCCCGGCCTTGCTGACCGGTTTTGCCATGGCTTTTGCGCGCGCCGTGGGCGAATACGGCTCGGTGATATTCATTGCGGGCAATATTCCGCTGGTGTCGGAGATTACGCCGCTGATCATCATCAGCCGCCTGGAGCAGTTTGATTACGCCGGCGCCACCGCCGTCGCATCGGTCATGCTGCTCGCCTCATTCCTGCTGCTGCTGCTCATCAATGGCCTGCAGAGCTGGCAGCGCAAGCGTTCGGGAGGCAGCATATGAGCCGCAGCCAGCAAAGTGTGGCTCAGTTGAGGCTGCCGCGCACGACGGAGTCGGCATGGGTGCGCCGCACCCTGATCGGGGTGGCGCTGGGCTTTATGTTTTTGTTCCTGGTGCTGCCGCTGGCGGCTGTCTTTACCGAAGCCCTGCGACTGGGTTGGTTTGCCTACCTGAGCGCGATTCAAGAGCCCGACGCGCAGGCCGCGATTCGCCTGACACTGCTGACCGCCGCCGTGGCCGTGCCGCTGAACCTGCTGTTTGGCGTGGCGGCCGCCTGGGCGGTGGCCAAGCACGAGTTCTGGGGCAAGTCGTTCCTGACCACGCTGATCGACCTGCCGTTTTCGGTCTCACCGGTGGTCGCCGGCCTGATTTACGTGCTGGTATTTGGCGCCCACGGATGGCTGGGGCCTTGGCTGCTGGAGCATGACATCCAGATCATCTTCGCCGTGCCCGGAATCATTTTGGTCACGCTGTTCGTCACTTTTCCTTTCATCGCCCGCGAACTGATTCCGCTCATGCAAGCGCAGGGCAACGAAGAAGAACAGGCCGCACTGGTGCTGGGTGCCAGCGGCTGGCAGACCTTTTGGCGCGTCACCGTGCCCAACATCAAATGGGGGCTGATCTACGGCGTGATTCTGTGCAACGCACGCGCCATGGGCGAGTTCGGCGCCGTCTCGGTGGTTTCGGGCCACATTCGCGGCCAGACCAACACCATGCCGCTGCACGTCGAGGTGCTCTACAACGAATACCAGGCGGTGGCGGCGTTTGCGGTGGCCTCGCTGTTGGCGCTGCTGGCGATCGTCACGCTGGTGATCAAATCGGTGGTCGAATGGCGGCACGAAAACGAACTCAGGGCCAGCGTCGAGCTGGCGCCCGAGCGCGCACCCGTGATTATGAAAGCAAGCACATGAGCATAGAAATTCGCAAAGTCGACAAGCAATTCGGCGACTTTCAAGCCCTCAAACAGGTCAACCTGGACATTGCTTCGGGCGAGCTGCTGGCTTTGCTCGGACCGTCGGGTTGCGGCAAGACCACGCTGCTGCGCATTATTGCCGGACTGGAAACGGCCGATCGGGGCAGCATTTTGTTTGCCGGTGAAGACGCAACCGACAAGCACGTGCGCGATCGCAACGTGGGTTTTGTCTTTCAGCACTACGCGCTGTTTCGCCACATGACGGTGTTCGAGAACGTGGCCTTTGGTCTGCGCGTCAAGCCGCGCGCACTGCGCCCGAGCGAGGCACAGATCAAGAAAAAAGTGCACGACCTGCTGGCACTGGTGCAGCTCGACTGGCTGGCCGACCGCTTCCCGGCGCAGCTCTCGGGCGGGCAGCGTCAGCGCATCGCGCTGGCGCGCGCGCTGGCGGTCGAGCCCAAGGTGCTGCTGCTGGACGAGCCCTTTGGCGCGCTCGACGCCAAAGTGCGCAAGGAACTGCGGCGTTGGCTGCGCCGTCTGCACGACGAACTGCACGTGACCAGCATCTTCG
Organism: Hydrogenophaga sp.; assembly: GCF_014773545.1. Classification (GTDB taxonomy): domain Bacteria; phylum Pseudomonadota; class Gammaproteobacteria; order Burkholderiales; family Burkholderiaceae_C; genus Hydrogenophaga. The sequence continues at coordinate 58,994 of NZ_SDDV01000009.1, forward strand.
TCACCCACGACCAGGAGGAGGCGCTGGAAGTGGCCGACCGCGTGGTGCTGATGAACAAGGGCCAGATCGAGCAGGTCGGAACGCCACAAGAGGTGTGGGAGCACCCGGCCAACCCCTTTGTGTATGGTTTTCTGGGCGACGTGAACCTGTTTCATGGCCGCGCGCACGAAGGCTTGCTGCACCTGGACGGCGTCTCGATAGAATCGCCCGAGCACGCCCAGGCACAAGACGCCAAAGCCTTTGCCTACGTGCGGCCGCACGACCTGGACGTGCAGCACTACCGCGCCGGCTTGGTCGGCATCGTCGCCACGCTCGAGCGCGCCATCGTAGTCGGGCCGCTGGCGCGGCTGGAGTTGCTGCCAGTCGACGCGCAGGGCCGCGCCGGCGCCGACGCGCTGATCGAGGCGCAGATTTCAGCCGAACACTTTCGAGCGCTCGCCCTCAAGGACGGCGACACCGTGGTGCTGGCACCGAAAAAGGCGCGCGTTTTTCTGCAGCCGGCTTGAATAATGTGCCAGGCGTACCGTTTTCTGATTCCTGTTCAATCACATTTTTGGAGGTGACGATGGTGAAATCGACCAAGCGGCTGATGGCAGCCGCGTTGTGTGTCGCAGCCGCTGGGGCGCACGCCCAGAGCACCCCGATAGACCCGCTGCAAGTGCGGGTCTGGGCGGCGTCTTGTGCAGCCTGTCATGGCACGGCAGGCCGCGCCCAGCCTGGCATGGCATCGCTGGCCGGCAGAAGTGCGGCAGAGCTGACCCGTCTGATGATGGACTTCAAAGCCGACCGCAAACCCGCCACCGTCATGCACCAACTCGCCAAGGGTTTTTCGGACGAACAGATCCAGCAGATCTCGGCTTATTTTGCCGCCCAACCGAAATAAGAAAGCCGCCATGAAAAGACGTCAATTTGTACATGCCGCTACAGCGACTTCTGCCATTGCCGGTCTGGGCTTGCTCGGCGGTTGCGCCACCCCTGGGCCCGGTGCGCCCAAAGTGGTCGTGGTCGGTGCCGGCTATGGTGGTGCCACGGCGGCCAAATACCTGCGCTTGTTTTCCAACCAGGGCATAGACGTGACCCTGGTCGAACCCAACGCCAGCTTCATTTCTTGCCCGATCTCCAATCTGGTGCTGGGTGGCCACAAAAACATGGCTTTCATCACCCACTCCTACGAGAACCTGCAACGCCGCCACGGCGTCAAGTTGGTGCGCGATAGCGTGACCCGGATCGACGCCGAGCAGCGCCGCGTCCGCCTGGCTGGCGGTGGCGAACTGCCTTACGACCGCCTGATTCTCTCTCCTGGCATCGACTTCATGTGGGAAACCCTGCCCGGCATGGCCAGCCAGGCTGCCAAAGACAAGGTGTTGCACGCCTGGAAGGCCGGCCCGCAAACGGCGGCGCTGCGCCAACAACTGCAAGCCATGCCGGATGGCGGCGTCTACGCCCTTTCGATTCCCATGGTTCCGTATCGCTGCCCGCCCGGCCCTTACGAGCGCGCCTGTATGGTGGCCAGCTATTTCAAGCAAGCCAAACCCCGCAGCAAGGTCATCATTTTCGACGCCAACGACGACGTCACCTCCAAACGCGGTCTGTTCCTCAGGGCCTGGGCCGATCACTACAAAGACATCATCGAATACCGGCCCAAGCACCGCGTCATCGACGTCGATGCCGCCACCAACACGCTGCAGTTCGAATTCAATGACCCCTTCACCGCCAGCGTGGCCAATGTGGTTCCCAGCCAGCGCGCTGGCGCCATCGCCGTCCAGTCCGGACTGGCCACCGCCAACCAGCGCTGGTGCGAGGTCGATTTCCTGAGCTTCGAATCCAAGGCTGCGAAGCATATCCACGTGCTGGGCGACGCGATTCAGATCGCACCAGGCATGCCCAAATCGGGCCACATGGCGAACCAGCACGCCAAGGTCTGCGCGGCGGCGGTGCTGTCCTTGTTGCAAGGCAAAGAGCCCCCGAGTCTGCCGCTTTACGCCAACACCTGCTACAGCTTTGTGACGGCCGAGGAGGCGATTCACGTCGCCAGCGTGCACCGTTTTGACGCCGCACAAAGAACCATGCTCACCGTGCCGGGCTCAGGCGGCGTCTCAAGCGCCGCCAATGAACTCGAAGCCTTCTACGCCATCGGTTGGGCGCGCAACATCTGGGCCGATTCTCTGGGTTGACCTTGAACATTGCCTATTTGTCAAGTTCCGCCTGTTTATAGACGCGCTGGATGAAGAGTTCCGGTTTTTTCTCGCGCCAGGACTTGAGGGCATCGACCGGTGAAAGATGTCCAAGCGAGCGCTGCGGGATGTGGTGGTTGTACGTAAACATGTAGTTGTTCAAAGTCGCATCGAGGCCGAGCGGCCGATGCGAACCGGGTTTACTGGACAAGCTCACTGATGCGGCCCCTGCTGGGGCTCAATGACAGAAAATCCAAAGACACAAACAGCCAACTTGACCGTCAGACCAGCACGGTCTGACTCAAGCCAGCAGGCCTCCTCGAATCCCGGTGCGGGTCAGTTTACACATTCCAGCGCGACCATGGCAGCACCCGTCAAACGCCGCGCCACCGATCCGGGCTTGCCGGACAATTGAATTAATGCCGCTGCAACGAATCTATAAACTACGTCCAGTCTCTTCTCATTGCCGGAACACGATATGAACCCATCACGCCGCGTTGCACTCAAAGCCAGCGGGGCCTTTGCTGTGCTGGTTTCGTTGGGCATCGCCACCCCAAGTCAGGCCCAGAGCGCCATGAACCGCGCCGGTTTTCAAGCAAAAACCCTCAGCGATGCCCTGCGTGCCCTGGGAAGCACCCCCGCCACCAGCGATCAGGTCAGCGTCGTCTCGCCCGACGTTGCGGAAAACGGTGCCGTGGTACCGGTGAGCGCGATCAGCAGGCTGCTCAACACCACAGAGATTTATTTTCTGGTCGAGAAGAATCCGCTGCCGCTGGCGGCCGCCTTCTTCTTACCTGCCGGCACCGCAGCCGACGTTCAAACGCGACTGAAAATGAGCGAGAGCAGCAACGTGGTGGTGGTGGTGCGTGCAGGTGGGCGGCTGTTTTCAGCCGTCAAGGCAACCCGGGTGACGCTGGGCGGCTGCGGTGGCTGAGTGCGGCTGCAAATCTCAGACCTTACGGCAAGCACACCTTCATTGAACTTTTCAGGAGTCCCTCATGGCTGATCCGATGCGCATTCGCGCCGCCCTTGCCGGTGAGGAAACCACCGTGCGCGTGTTGATGTCCCACCCCATGGAGACCGGGCTTCGCAGAGACGCGGCCGGGGCCCTCGTGCCGGCCCACTACATCAGGGATGTGCAGGCCACGCACAACGGCCGCACGGTGCTCAGGGCGGCATTCAGCACCGCGGTATCGCAAAACCCGTTCATCTTGTTCAAATTTCGCGGTGCGGCCAGGGGTGACAAGGTCAGCATCCGCTGGGTCGACAACCGCGGTGCAACCCGCACCGACGAGGCCACCATCACCTGAGCAGACGCCCTTGTGCCGGACGCGCCTTCCTTGTCGGCAGTTACACCCACCCCGAATACGCGGTCTCCATGGCCGCGACTTTCGCGCTGATGGGTGCAAACGCCATGCTGCTGCGCGGCACAGAGGGCGAACCGGTGGCCGATGCGCGCCGCATACCGCAGATGGAGCTGTTTCGTGGCGGACAACGAATTGCCACCCAGGCGGCACAAAGCGGCCCCTTGTCCGATCTGCCTGCGCTGCCCAGAACGGTCGATGCCGCGCGCACCGCAGATGACATCCGAATCGTGCTGACGGGGGCGTTGCCGCTTGCAGCGCCGATTGCGTTGCAGGTCGAACTCATCCGGCGTGGAATTTCCCACCTGCAAGCACGGGTACGAGAGGCCAGTGCCCAGGCCAGCGCCTGACGGTCTACCCCGGCGCAGGTGCCGCTGCGCAATAAGGGCTATCAAGCCGGCGCCGCCCGGGTGGCTGCCTCGGGACAGCGCAAACTTGGCCCATGCGCTGAAACCGGCATTGAACAGCACAGCGCCAGCAGGTATCGAGTGGACGCTGCGCCGGTTGCGCTGGCGCGCCCAGGCGCAACCCAAGGGTCTGGCGCTCAGGCGGTGCCGCCGACCGTCAGGCCGTCGATGCGCAGCGTCGGCTGGCCCACGCCGACCGGAACACTCTGGCCTTCTTTTCCGCAAACGCCCACGCCGCTGTCGAGCCGCATGTCGTTGCCTATCATACAGACGCGGGTCAGTGTGTCCGGGCCGCTGCCGACCAGGGTGGCCCCCTTGACCGGGTACTGAATGCGACCGTTTTCAACCCAGTACGCCAGGCTGGCAGAGAAGACGAATTTGCCGCTGGTGATGTCGACTTGACCGCCACCGAAGTGGGTGGCGTACAAGCCGCGCTCGATGCTGGCGATGATTTCCTCCGGTGCCCGGTCGCCGCTCAGCATATAGGTGTTGGTCATGCGCGGCATCGGCACGTGCGCGTAGCTCTCGCGCCGCGCGTTGCCGGTCGGCGAGACGCCGAGCAGGCGCGCATTTTGTGCGTCTTGCAAATAGCCGCGCAAAATACCGTCTTCGATCAGCACGTTTTTTTGCGTCGGACAACCTTCGTCGTCGATGTTGAGCGAGCCGCGCCGATCGGGCAAGGTGCCGTCGTCGAGAACGGTCACGCCCTTGGCCGCCACGCGCTGGCCGATGCGCCCGGCAAAGGCGCTCGATCCCTTGCGGTTGAAATCGCCCTCGAGTCCGTGCCCCACCGCTTCGTGCAGCAGCACACCGGGCCAACCTGGCCCCAGCACCACCACCATTTCACCGGCCGGCGCGGGCCGGGCATCCAGATTGGTCAGCGCCGCAGATACCGCCTCGTCGACATAGGACTGCAGCATGGCGGCGTCAAAGTACGCCAGACCAAAGCGGCCGCCGCCGCCCGAGCTGCCCACTTCGCGGCGGCCGTTGTACTCGGCAATCACGCTGACCGACAAGCGAACCAGCGGCCGCACGTCGGCCGCCAGGGTGCCGTCGGCGCGCGCCACCAGCACCACGTCGTGCTCACTGGCCAAGCCGGCCATGACCTGCACCACGCGCGGGTCTTTGGCCTTGGCCAGCCGCTCGACTTGTTCGAGCAGTGCCACCTTGGCGCTGCTGTCTAGCGTGCCGATCGGGTCCAGGCCGGGGTAGAGCGAGCGCGACCGGGCCACTTTGCTGCGCGGCAGTCGCACCTGGCCCGACTGCCCCTGCGCGCTGATCGAGCGCACGGTGTGGGCGGCGTCGAGCAGCGCACTCCAGGACAAGTCGTCCGAGTAGGCAAAAGCGGTTTTCTCACCGCTGACGGCGCGCACCCCCACGCCTTGATCGATGCTGAAGCTGCCGGTCTTGACGATGCCCTCTTCCAGGCTCCAGCCTTCGCTGCGGGTGGACTGGAAATACAGGTCGGCGTCGTGCGCGCCGTGCGCCATGATCTCGCTCAGCGCGCGGCGCAGCTTGGCGATGTTCAGGCCATAGGGTTCGAGCAGCAGGCTCTGGGCGCTGGCCAGTCGGGCCAAGGTGGGTTCGCGTGCAATCATGCCGCACATTGTAGGCAGACCGGGCGCTGGCCGCTGGCCGCGCGCTCAGGACGGCATCAGCCGCCGGGCTCTGGCAATCGACAGCAACATGCCCAGCCCCACGCCCAGTGTGACCATGGCGGTGCCGCCGTAGCTGATAAAGGGCAGCGGCAGACCCACCACCGGCAAGATGCCACTGACCATGCCGATATTGACGAACACATGCACGAAAATACTCAGCGACAAGGCTGCGGCGAGCAAGCGGGCAAACAGCGTCGGCGCCTCCAGCGCGATTTGCAAGCCGCGCACGATGAGAAAAAGGAAACCACCGAACAGAATCAACACGCCGACAAGACCGAATTCTTCGGCAAAGGCGGCGTAGACAAAGTCGGTGGTGCGCTCGGGAATGAATTCCAGGTGGGTCTGGGTGCCCTGCATGAAACCCTTGCCCCAGATGCCGCCCGAGCCGATGGCGATCGTGCTCTGGATGACGTGAAAACCCTGGCCGAGCGGGTCTTCCAGCGGGTCGAGCAAGGTACAGACCCGGCGGCGCTGGTATTCGTGCAGCACCTGCCAGTCAACCCCGGGCGCGCACCACTGCGGCTCCATCACGATCAGCGCAACCACGCCAAGCGCCGCCAGCAGCAACGGTGGCAGGATGAATTTCCAGCTCAGGCCGGCGAAGAAAATTACAAACAAGCCAGTCGCCAGCACCAGCAAGGCGGTGCCCAGATCGGGCTGGTTGATGATGAGTGCGGTCGGCAGCGCCAGCACCAGCAGCGCGACGACGAAGTCAAGCGGCATCAAACGCCCTTCGCGGCGGTGAAACCACCAGGCCAGCATCAGCGGCATGGCGATTTTCAGCAGCTCGCTGGGCTGAATGACGACGCCCAGATCGATCCAGCGCTGCGAGCCCTTGCGCTCGATGCCAAACAGCTCGACCCCGAGCAGCAGCAATACCCCGGCGACGTAGATGGGCAGCGCCAGCGCCATCAGCCGCTGCGGCGGGATCTGCGCCACCAGCAGCAGCACCAGCAGCGCAATCAGCATGTTGCGGCCGTGCTGGGAAAAACGCGCGCCGTGGTCAAAACCCACCGAATACATGGTCAGCAAACCCAGGCCGGCCAGCAGTGCCATGGCCAGCAGCAGCGGCGCGTCAAAACCCCGGAAAACCGGGGCGATACGCTGGCGCAAGGGGAGCTTGTTGAGGACGAGGGGCACGGTCATGGATTATCCGAGATTGTCCCGGATTGCCCGCCTGTGCTACTGGCGGGCGCGCCGGCGGGGCGCATGCATGGGACAATTCCGCCCATGCACATCTTGTTCGACGAAGCCGGCAAACTGCTGACCGGACGCTTGCTGTCCGAAACAGACCATTCACTCCAGGTGGAATTGGACTCGGGCAAGCGCTTGAAAGTAAAAACCACCAACGCCTTGCTGCGTTTCGATAAACCCGCGCCGGCCCAGCTCATGGCTGCCGCGAGCGCGCTGGCGGCAGCCATGGAGCTGGAGCTGGCGTACGAGTTTGCGCCGCCAGACGAGTTTGGTTTTGTCGATCTGGCGCATGAATACTTCAGCCGCCCGGCCGACGCCGAACACCAGGTGGCCGCGCTGCTGTGCATGCACGGTGCGCCGCACTACTTTCGCCGCGCCGGCAAAGGCCGCTTCAAGAAGGCGCCGGCCGACATTCTGGCGCAGGCGCTGGCGGCCATAGAGAAAAAGCGCGTCCTGCAAGAGCAAATCGACGCCTGGGCCGCCGAGTTGCTCAGCGGGCAGTGTCCGGCGCCGGTGCGCGATCAGCTCTACAAAATCCTGTTCCAGCCGGACAAAAACGCACCCGCGTACAAGGCCGTGGTGCATGCCGCGCGCCACAGCCACAGCGCGCCGCTGGCCCTGCTGCAAAACGCCGGCGCGATTGAAAGCGCCTACCAGTTCCACTGGCAGCGTTTTCTGCACGAGCAGTTTCCCAAGGGAGCGGGTTTTGCGTCCGTTCCAGTGCCGCTGCCAGGCAACGGCGAGGAGCTGCCGCTGGCAGCGGTGCAGGCGTTTTCCATCGACGACTCGCACACCACCGAGATCGACGACGCGCTCTCGCTGCAAGGCCTGGGCACGGGCACGGTGACGCTGGGCATACACATTGCCGCCCCCGCTTTGGGCATCAGCCCGAACGGCGCGCTCGACCAGATAGCGCGCGCGCGCCTGTCCACGGTCTACATGCCAGGCCACAAAATCACCATGCTGCCCGACGCCGTGGTGCAAGCCTACACACTGGAGGCCGGACGCGATTGCCCGGCCGTCTCACTCTACCTGACGTTTGACGAGGGCACGCTGGCGCTGCAAGATAGCCGCACCGCCGTCGAGCGGGTGCCGATAGCACACAACCTGCGCCACGACCAACTCGACACCGTCATCACCCCAGACTGGCTGCTCGGCCAAGTCAGCGCCAGCACGGCAGCGCCTGATGTTGCCACGCTGCAACCCACGCTGGCCTTCATCCACCGGCTGGCGCTGCAACTCAAAGCCGAGCGCGAGCTGCAGCGCGGCAAACCCGAAACCTTTACCCGCCCGGACTACAACTTCCGCCTTGAAGGCCTCAGTGGCCACGCACCCACCGGAGACGAAACCGTCGTCATCAGCACCCGCCAGCGCGGCGCGCCGCTGGACTTGATGGTGGCCGAGACCATGATTCTGGCCAACAGCCACTGGGGCCAGTGGCTGGCCGAGTGCGGCGTGCCCGGCATCTACCGCAGCCAGGCCAGTCTGGCGCCCGGCGTCAAGGTGCGCATGGGCAGCAAAGCGCTGCCGCACGCCGGCCTGGGCGTCAAAAGCTACGCCTGGAGCAGCTCGCCGCTGCGCCGCTACGTCGATCTGGTCAACCAGTGGCAAATCATTGCCTGCGCACGCCACGGCAAAGCGGCTGCGTTGGCCGCACCATTCAAACCCAAAGACGTCAACCTGTTTGCGGTCATCAGCGCATTTGACGCCGCCTACACCGCTTACCACGCGTTCCAGTCCGGCATGGAGCGCTACTGGACGCTGCAGTACCTGCGGCAAAACGGCATTACCGAACTGAGCGCCACCTTGATCAAGGACAATCTGGTGCGCGCCGATACGCTGCCGCTGGTGCTGCCGGTGCTGGGCGCAGAAGGCCTGCCGCGCGGTGCGCACCTGCGGGTGCGGCTGGGCCAGATCGACCTCATGACGCTGGAGCTCAACGCCAGCGTGCAAGAGCGGCTAGACCTGCCGCTGGCCGAGCTGCCCGACAACGGCGATGCGGCCGACGAAGACGGCGACGATGCCTTGCTGGCGGCGCCGCTGGCGCTGGCCATCGACGTCAACGAGAACGAGGGCGAAGACCCGGCGGCGGCCCCAACCCAGCAGCCCGCCCTGAGCCCCACGGCCGAACCCTGAGGCTGGCGTGAAAACCCTGCTGTCTGGACTCGGCAAGCTCAGTGCCCTGCACCTGGCGCTGGGCCTGTCGCTGGCGGTGCACGCTGCGCTGCTGACGGTGCGCTTTATCGACCCGCAAAGTTTTGACCGCGTGTTCAAGGATACGCCGCTGGAGGTGATTTTGGTCAACGCCGCCAGCGAGCAAGCGCCCGAACAGGCGCAGGCGATTGCCCAGGTCGCGCTGGCCGGCGGCGGCGCGGCCGACCGCGGCCGCGCCAGCTCACCGCTGCCACCGGCGGCGCAGGCACGCCTGGGTGAGTCAGCGCAGGAAGACCAGCAGCGCATAGACGCGCTCAAAGAACAGCAACACCAGTTATTGGTGCAGGTCAGGCAACAACTGGCCATGCTGGCGCTGCCCGAGCTGCCCGCCGAGCGCCAAAACCCGCAAGCCAGCGAGCGCGAACAGCAGCGCTTGGCGCTGGTGAACATGCTGGCCGCGATCGAGCAGCGCATCCAGGAAGAAAACCAGCGCCCCAGAAAACGCTTCATCAGCCCGGCCACACGCGAGGCGGTGTACGCCATCTACCATGACGAACTGCGCCGCCGTATCGAGGACCACGGCACGCGCAACTTTCCAAGCGCCGGTGGACGCAAACTCCACGGTGAACTCACCATGTTGATCACGGTCAACCACACGGGTGAGGTGCTGCACACCGAAGTGGTGCAGGCGTCGGACATTCCCCTGCTGGACCGGCGCGCGCAGGCAATCGTGCACAGCCTGCGCTTTGATCGGTTCACGCCAGCCATGCGCCGCCAGGCCGATCAACTGGTGGTGGTGTCGCGCTTTCGCTTCACGCGCGACGAAACCCTGCAAGCTCAACTCTCCAACCCATGACCGAAACCCGCCCCCGCCTGAAATCGCTTGGCCGTTGGCTGATGTGGCTGTTGCTGGCCGGGGTGGCGCTGCAACTCTTTTTTGTGCTGCGCATTGCGCTGCTGCTTGTGCTGGACCCGCACAGCACGGCTTTCATGCGATCGGAAGCCTGGCGGCTGGCCAGCCAAAGCCTGGTTGGTACAGAAAACTGGCGCTGGTCGCACCAGTGGGTAGACGCCGAGCAAATCAGCCCCAACCTCAAGCGAGCCGTGATTGCCTCTGAAGACGCCGGCTTCATCGAACACGCAGGCGTCGACTGGGAGGCCATCGAAGCGGCCTGGGAGAAAAACGAACACCGCCAGCAACTGGCCGAACAACGCGCCGAGCGGCTGCAGCGCCAGCAGGCCCGAAACCCCAGCGCCAGCGCGGCGCCGCAGCGCCCGGTCAGAATCATCGGCGGATCGACCATCACGCAGCAACTGGCAAAAAACCTGCTGCTCTCGGGCGAGCGCACCCTGCTGCGCAAAGGCCAGGAGCTGGTGCTGGCGCTGGCGCTGGAGACCTTGCTCAGCAAAGACCGGATTCTGGAGCTCTACCTCAACAGCGTCGAATGGGGCGAAGGCGTGTTCGGCGCCGAAGCCGCCGCCCAGCGTTATTTCAGAAAATCGGCGCACCAACTCAGCGCGCATGAAGCGGCGCGGCTGGCAGTGATGCTGCCGCGGCCCAAGTTTTTCGAAACCCGCCAAAATTCGGCTTTTCTGGCGCGCCGCGCTGCCACCATCGTCGCGCGCATGGGCGACGTCAGCCTGCCCTGACCAAAACCCCCCACATCCCCCCACATGCGCATCCTCGGCATAGACCCGGGCCTGCAGTGCACCGGATTTGGCGTCATTGACGCCGACGGCGCCAGCCTGCGCTACGTCGCCAGCGGCACCATCCGAACGCGGCCAAGCGACGGCGCCTTGCTGCCGGCGCGCCTGAAGCTGCTGTTTGACGGCATCGGCGAGGTGGTGCAACGCTACCAGCCCGAGGCCTCGGCCTGCGAGATCGTGTTTGTCAACATCAACCCGCAAGCCACGCTGCTGCTGGGTCAGGCACGCGGCGCCTGCCTGACCGCGCTGGTGGCCAACCAACTGCCCGTGGCCGAATACACCGCGCTGCAACTCAAGAAAGCGGTGGTCGGCTACGGCCGGGCCAGCAAGCCCCAGGTGCAGGAAATGGTCAAACGCCTTCTGCTGCTGCCCGGCCTACCCGGCCCGGACGCCGCCGATGCGCTCGGGCTGGCGATCACGCACGCCCAGGTCAGCCGCACGCTGCAAGCCATTGGCCAAGTCGGCAACTTGCAAGCGCGCACCCACGCGGCTTACAAGGGCGGGCGCAGCTATTGAATCTGGCACCGGCAGATGAGCGCTTGATTGTGCGCACAAGGGTTTGATATGCAAAAGTTTTTTGACATTCAGGTCGATCACCTTGCTGGTGCGAGCGCTGCACGCCCGGACACCGTATGAAGTACGGCTCAGGGCGCTGGTTTTCTCTTTACGGATCACTTCTTAAGCCCTTCGACAGGCTCAGGGCGAACGGTTCAGGGGCTCAGGGTGAACACTTGACACTTCAGTAATCTCCACTGCCGTCTCGATGGAATCTCCACTGCCGTCTCGATGAAATCTCCACTGCCGTCTCGATGGAATCTCCACTGCCGTTCGGGCTGAGCCTGTCGAAGCCCAGCCCGAACGCGCCGCCCTTCGCCAAGCCGGCCCTGAGCCGGTTGAAGGGCCGGCCGAAGGGGGAATTCATCTGACCGGGCCCCCTATCATCGGCGCATGTCCAAATCCGCCCCCCCTGCCCCGGCAGTCACATTGCAACACCATCTGCCCGACTTGCGCGCCGGGCAGTCCGTCGAGTTGCTCAAAGAGCTGCACATTCTGACCCGTGACGGCCGTATCAACCAAGATTCGCGGCGCAAGCTCAAGCAAGTCAACCACCTGCTGCAATTCATCGAGCCGCTGCTGGCCGAGGTGCTGGCGGCTCAGGCTGAGGTGACGCTGGCCGACCATGGCGCCGGCAAGTCTTATCTGGGCTTCATGCTGTACGACTTGTTTTTCAAGGACAAACCGGCTGGCGCGGTGCTGGGGGTGGAGTCGCGCGCCGAATTGGTGCAACACTCCCGTGCGCTGGCGCAGCGTCTGGGGTTTACCCGCATGAGTTTTCTGGCCGGCACGGTGCAACAGGCGCTGACGCACCCGCAACTGCCTGCGCGCATAGACGTGGTGACTGCCCTGCACGCCTGCGACACTGCCACCGACGACGCCATTGCTTTCGGGCTGGCGCGCCAGGCACGCTTCATGGTGCTGGTGCCCTGTTGTCAGGCCGAGGTGGCGGGCGTGCTGCGTCAACACAAGGCCTTGAATCTGCGCCGCACGCCGCTGGCAGAACTCTGGCGCCACCCCTTGCACACGCGCGAGTTGGGCAGCCAGATCACCAATGTGTTGCGCTGCCTGCTGTTGCAGGCGCAGGGCTACAGCGTCACCGTGACCGAGCTGGTGGGTTGGGAGCATTCAATGAAAAACGAGCTGATTCTGGCGCGCCGCGTGCAACCCGATCAGCCCGATCAGCGCGCGCAGGCACGCACACGCTTGCAACAGTTGCTGCAAACCTTCGATCTGCAAGCGCTCGGGCCGCGCTTTGCGGCCTGATGGCTGCTGCGGCACGGACCCGCGCCGGCGCAGCGCAGAACTGGCCGGCCAAGACCCGGCATTTCTGCGTTTGTCTGGCTATTTCCTACACGTGGAATGGATGGCTGCCGACTCAACAATCTGCTTGCGCTTGAATACAGTTGCAGACATGAACAAACGCCTTGTTTGCCCGCCCTGCATCGAACCGGAACACGCCATGAAACACAGCCCAAGCCCTGTCAACCCTTTTGTTCTCATGCTTGACCCCGAGGCCGTGCTGCGGGTGATCGAAAACAGCAGCAAACTGAACAGCCTGCGCCAGCACATCTGCCGCCCGCTCGACAAGCCACTGATTCCCAAGACGCACGGGGTGGCACAGGCTTTCGATGCCACCCTGGACAGCCAAGACTTCATGGACAGCGGCAGCAATCCTTATCTGCGGGCGCAGCCCGCGCTGCAAGCCTTGCACTGAGGACGCAGCGCGGATATTGCTTCAGCGCGCAAAGCGCTTGCGCGTGAGCGCCAGCGCCAGCCAGAACGCCGCCACGCCGTAGCCCAGCAGCGCCCCGCCATGCAGCCAGGCCTGTGCTGGCCACTGGTTCAGAAACAGCGGGCGCACCAGTTCAACCGCGTGCGTCAGCGGCAGCCAGTCTGAAACGTCTTGCACCAAGTCCGGCAACTGCTCACGCGGGAAAAACACCCCAGACAAAAACATCATCGGCGTCAGAAACAGCGTGAAGTAATAGGTGAAAAAGTCATAACCCTTGGCCAGCGCATTGAATACCAGGGCCAGACAGGAAAACACAATGCCCACGCCCAGCAGCACCGGCAAAGCCAGCAACAGCTTGGGGGCGTGGCTGATGCCCAGCGCCAGCATCACCAGCAAAATCGCGCTGACTGCAAACAAGGCTTTGAAGGCAGCCCACAGCATCTCGGCCAGCAGCACGTCGTCCAGGCTGACCGGGGCGTTCAAAATACCGTCCCAGGTCTTTTGCACGTGCATGCGTGAAAAAGCCGAATACAGCGCCTCGAAGCTGGCCGCGTTCATGGCGCTCAGGCAGATGCTGCCGCTGGCCAGAAACAAAATATAGGGCAGCAGCACCTGCCCCTGCGGCGTGCTCAGCTCAACCTGGCCGACCAGCATGCCCATGCCGTAACCAAACGCCACCAACCACATCAGCGGCTCGGCAATATTGCCCACCAAGCTGGGCACGGCCAGCTTGCGCCAGACCAGCAGGTTGCGCAAGAAAACCGGCCACCAACGCATCGACAAGCGCGGCGCGGCCCAGGGTGAAGCTTGGCGTGGCGTTGCGGTAGGCGTCATGAGTCAACCCGTATCTGGCGTCCGGTCAGTTTCAAAAAGAGGTCTTCCAGGTTGGCCGGTCGGTGCAAGGTGCGCAAGGCCGCGTGCTCTGCCAGCGCGGCCAGCAGCGGACGCGCCTGTGCGGTGTAAAAAAACACCGTCTCACCGCTGACCTCGACGCGTGCGGCCAAAGCGCGCAACGCGGCATGCTGCGGCGCGCGCGCCAGCGTCAGCGCACCGCCGCCGTAGACCTCGACCACGTCGGGCTCCAGGTGCTGGGCGATCAGCTCGCGCGGCCTGCCTTCGGCAATTTTGCGGCCGTGGTCCAGCACCAGCAAGCGCGAACACAGGCGCTCGGCCTCGTCCATGAAATGGGTGGTGAGCAAAATGCTCTTGCCCTGTTGCAGCAAGCGCTGCAGCCGCTCCCACAGCAGGTGGCGCGCCTGCGGGTCCAGCCCAGTGGTGGGCTCATCGAGCAACAGCAGCCGCGGGTCGTTGACCAGCGCGCGCGCCAGCGACAAGCGCCGCTTCATGCCGCCCGAGAGCTCACCTGGCTTGGCATCGGCACGATGCGCCAGCGCGGCAAACTCCAGCAACGGGGCAATGCGCGGGCGCATCTGCGCTGCCGTCAGCCCGAAATAACGGCCGTAGACCAGCAGGTTTTCAGCGCAGGAAAAATCCGGGTCCAAGGTGTCGAGCTGGCTGACCACGCCCAGTTGCGCCTTGATCGCCAGCGCATCGCGCGGCATCTGCAGTCCAAAGGCCGAAATGTGTCCGCTGTCGGGAACGGTCAGCCCCAGGCACAGGCGAATGGTGGTGGTCTTGCCCGCGCCGTTGGGGCCAATGACGCCCAGACATTCGCCGGGCTCGATCACAAAACTCAGGTCATCCACCACGGTGGCAGCGCCGTAGCGCTTGACGAGGTGCTGGCAGTCGAACAGTGCTTTGGTCACGGCTGGGAATTGTGCGGCTAAAGGCTGCGATTATGCTTGCGTTACGATGCACAATGATGTAAATTGACACACCACTCATCCCGGGAGGAAAAAATGATCAGGACTTGCATTGTCGCACTCGCATTCGGCTCCAGTTTGCTGTTGGTCGCCTGTGGCGGCGGCGGCGGTGGCACTGGCGGTGCAGCGCTCACCGCGTCAACTCCTCTGACGGCTGCCAACTACAGCGACATCTCGCGCAACGTGGTCAATCCGCTGATCCACAGCGGCATCGTTTATTCATTCATTCCCTTGCAGACGGCCAGCAGCGCCGCCAGCCCTGCGCCATCCGGCGTACACGCGCTGGCCACGGGTCGGGTGGCGGACATGGCCCGCTTTGCCATTGACCGTTTGAAGCAGCGGCAAACGCCGCTGGAACGGCCCATGTCTATTTACACCGAGGTGGTTGATTGTCCGATTAGCGGCACATTAGAAACCACCCTTAACGACGCCGACAACAACCAGGCACCGTCCAGTGGTGACTCGATGACCGTGCATGCAGAGGCATGTGTGCTTGAAGCCGGCCTTGCGCCGGTCAGCGGACGTCTGCGCTTTGATTTGGAACACATCAGCTTTGTTGCAAATCGATTGGACGAATGGGACGCTGTCACGCTGAAGTTGACGTTCGACAACTTCAGCAGCGCTGGCGAGGTAGGGGCTGGTTCAGTCCGAATGGTGGCCGACACCGGCAGCATTACCCTTGACTACGATCGCCTGCTGGTCAGCTCCGCGGTCGGCACCATGACGCTCGACTACACCCACCGTGATGCGGCATGATGTTTCGCCCCGCACCGCAACCTTCAGCGGCCACATCGCCCTCGACGACAGTTGGTACGGCGTGAACACCCCGCAACCCTTGCAGATGGGCGCGTTCTACCCCGTGGCAGGCGTCTTGCAGCTTAGCGACGGGCACGGCAGCCGGGTTGACGTCCACATGGGTCAGGTCGGCTTCACTCTGACCCTGTATTTGCCGGGTGACGATGAAGCCGATGCCGAATCCGAAGAGTTCCCCTGGACCGATTGACGGCGGCGCACGGGATTGGACAGCCGCTGACGGCGGCTGCCGTCTGAGCCGTGCGCGGTGTGGGCGGCAAAGTGCGGATAATCAGGCCCTTTCGCCCCAGGATTGCCCGCCGTGTCCAGCACTTTGCACCTTGCCCTCCAGCACCTGCTGCCCAAGCGCGCCCTGACCGAACTCGCCGGACGCCTGGCCGCTGCCCAGGGCGGGCGCTTGACGCAGGCTGTCTTGCGCTGGTTTGTGCGCCGCTACCAGGTCAACATGAGCGAAGCGGCCAATCCCGATTTGCGCAGCTACGCCAGTTTCAACGACTTTTTCAGCCGCGCGCTGCGCCCAGGCGCTCGGGCGCTGGCGCCGGCCGACTGGGTTTGCCCGGTCGACGGCGCCATCAGCCAATGTGGCCCGATCGAGCGCGACCAGATTTTCCAGGCCAAAGGCCACCGCTACAGCACGCAAGCGCTGCTGGGCGGCGACGCGGCGCTGGCAGCACAGTTCGACGACGGCGTGTTTGCCACCATTTACCTCAGCCCGCGCGACTACCACCGCATCCACATGCCGGCGCGCGCACGGCTGCGGCGCATGCTGCACGTGCCGGGCGAGCTGTTTTCTGTCAACCCGGCGACGGCGCGCGGCGTGCCGGGGCTGTTTGCGCGCAACGAGCGCGTGGTCTGCGTGTTCGATCTGCCGCTGCCAGCCGGCGGCCAGACCCGCCCTTTTGCGCTGGTGCTGGTGGGCGCAACGGTGGTCGGCAGCATGGCCACCGTCTGGCACGGCGTGGTCAACCCGCCGCGCCCGGGCCACCTGCGCCAGTGGCATTACGACGAACCGGCGATCACGCTGGAGCAAGGCGCGGAAATGGGGCGCTTTTTGCTCGGCTCGACCGTGGTGCTGCTGTGGCCCAAAGGCTGTATGGCTTTGCACCCCGACTGGGCTGCAGGTCGCAGCGTGCGCATGGGCGAGGCCATGGGCCGCCTGATGTGACGGCTTTCACAAGCGCGCGGCGGTTGCGCGCGCGCCGCTTCGGGTGGATTAAACCTAAATCCGGCAGTTCAGGCTATCGAATCCGGCTGAAAGCTATTGATCCGGCCCGCAGAAGTCTGTCGAAAAACGATCGCATGATGAAGCCCGCGGGCATTGTTGAAACACCCAGACCCCCGTTCGGGCTGAGCCTGTATTTCCGACTGGCCTGAGCTTGTCGAAGGAAGCCCTTCGACAAGCTCAGGGCGAACGGGGATCGGCGGCACGTCGGTGCCGGTGCTGCGTTGCGGCCCTTCGACAGGCTTCCTTCGACAAGCTCAGGACAGGCCCTTCGACAGGCTCAGGGCGAACGGTTTGCAGGGCGAACGGTTTGCAGGGCGAACGGTTTGCAGGGAATTGCTATCGTCCCAAAACCGGCTTTCACCCTTGCTGAATCCGAAAAGCTCCATCATTGACGCGGGACATAATCACACGGAACTCGACAGGCGTTTTTGGATGCGGGCTCGTGAACCTGAATCAGGTACTTGGCCGCGCAATTCCCGCTGGAGCCGCCCTGGGTCGCGTCCAACGGCCGGGTTCAGGTTGAATTTTTCTGCTGGTTGCGCCTTTTCAGCTCGCGCAGGCGCTCGGCAATACGAATCTCCAGCCCGCGCTCGACCGGACGGTAAAAACCCGGCTCGGCCATGCCGACGGGCAAATAGCGCTCACCGGCGGCAAAGCCATCTTGCTCATCGTGCGCGTAGCGGTAGCCTTTGCCGCAGTCCAGCGCCTTCATGAGATCAGTCGGTGCGTTGCGCAGGTGCTTGGGAACCGCTCGCGTGCCGTCTTTCTTGACCCAGGCGCGCGCCTCATTGAAAGCCTGGTAGGCCGCATTCGACTTCGGCGCCACAGCCAGGTACAGCACACACTGGGCCAGCGCCAGTTCGCCTTCGGGGCTGCCCAGGCGTTCGTACACCTCGGCCGCATCCAGCGCCAGGCGCAGCGCGCGCGGGTCGGCCAGGCCAATGTCTTCGCTGGCGGTGCGGATCAGGCGCCGCGCCAGGTAGCGCGGATCGGCCCCGCCGTCCAACATGCGCGCAAACCAGTACAGCGCGGCGTCCGGGTCGGAGCCGCGCAGGCTTTTGTGCAGCGCGCTGATGGTGTCGTAGAACTGATCGCCGCCCTTGTCGTAGCGCCGCATCCGCTCACCCAATACCTGCTGCACCCAGGCTGCGCTGACGCTGGTGCGCTGCTCTTGGCGGGCGGCCAGCGTCAGCGTCTCCAGTGTGTTGAGCAGCCGCCGCGCGTCGCCGTCGGCGTGGGCGATCAAGAGCGCGAGCGCTTCGGGCTCGATGT
The DNA here is from genome assembly GCF_014773545.1 of Hydrogenophaga sp. Taxonomy (GTDB): domain Bacteria; phylum Pseudomonadota; class Gammaproteobacteria; order Burkholderiales; family Burkholderiaceae_C; genus Hydrogenophaga. The sequence continues at coordinate 77,075 of NZ_SDDV01000009.1, forward strand.
GCGGCACGGCGGCCTGGGCCTGCGCTTTGTCGACGATCTGGCGCAGGTCGTCTTCAGACAAAGGCAGCAGCACGTAGACGGTGGCGCGCGAGAGCAAGGCTGAATTGACCTCGAACGACGGGTTTTCGGTCGTGGCGCCGATGAAGGTGAACAGGCCGGATTCGACGTGTGGCAAAAACGCATCTTGCTGGCTTTTGTTGAAGCGGTGCACCTCGTCGACGAACACCAGGGTGCGCCGGGCCGGCAAGCCGTCGCGCGCGGCCAGCGCCTGCTCGACCGCCTCGCGAATGTCTTTCATGCCGCCAAGCACCGCGCTGATGCTGATGAACTGGGCGTCAAAGGCGTGGGCCATCAGGCGTGCGATGGTGGTTTTGCCCACGCCGGGCGGGCCCCAGAGGATGCAACTGTGCGGCTGGCCCGATTCAAATGACAGGCGCAGCGCCGTGCCCGGGCCCAGCACCTGCTGCTGGCCGACCACCTCGGCCAACGTGTGCGGGCGCAGGCGCTCGGCCAGCGGCTCGTGCCTGGCAGCGGCCTGGCGCACGGCGGAACTCAAGGGCGAATCACGCTCACGCCGGGCGGTGGCTGAAAGCGAAAGTGCTCGGCTTTGAGTGCCGTCGTTTCCTGCCAGGGACCAAAGCTCAGCACCGAGCGCTGACCCAGGCTGTCGGCGATTTCCAGCACGGCGAGTTGGCCCTGACGAAAACCGATGCGCACGCTTTGCAACTGTCCGTCTTGCAGCTTGGGACGCGCCAGCAGCCATTGCAGACCGTCTTGCGCCGGTGCCGCCTGCAGGTAAAACAGATCAGACAAAGTGCGTATATCGGTGCCGGCGGCGATCAGCGCCGCCGGCGTGCTGCCCAGCACGTCTTGCTGGCGGCGCGCCGTCACCTGATCCAGATCGACGTCGTGCAACCACAGCGTTTGCCCGTCGGCCACGATGATCTGCTCGAACGGCCGGCTGTATTCGAAGCGAAACCGGTTCGGGCGCAAGAATTCAAAGCTTCCGCTCGATGTTCTGCTGCGCGCGGCAGTGTCGCCGGCGCGGCGCGGCAGGGTCACGACCTGGGTGAAGCTGGCCTGCCCGCTGTGCACCTCACGCAAAAAGCGCTCCAAATCCTGCAGACCGTCGGCGCGCGCCGCAGCGGCGCTGAGCGCCAGTGCGGCGCAAACAAGAAGAAATTTGATCATGGCCCATGCTGGTCTGTGACTAAAAACGAAACCCGTCTGCGGTTGACCCGTTGGCGCGCACAAGGTTGCATGCCGCCCTCATTCGCCGCGCGCCGGCAGCAAAATGTCGCGCTGACCGCTGGAGGTGAGTGCGCTGACCAGACCGGCTTTTTCCATCTCTTCGAGCAGGCGCGCGGCGCGGTTGTAGCCGATTTTGAGCTTGCGCTGCACGTAAGAGATGCTGGCCTTGCGGTCTTTCAGCACAATCTCGACCGCTTGGTCGTACAAAACGTCTTTTTCTCCGCCCTCAGCGCCTGCTTCGCCCAGCGGATCCAGCGCGTCGCCGTCGGTCGCCGGGCTCTCGAGCACGCCTTCGATGTAGTTGGGCTCGCCGCCCTGGGCTTTGAGGTAGGCCACCACGCGGTGCACCTCGTCGTCGCTGACAAAGGCGCCGTGCACCCGGACCGGAAAACCGGTGCCCGAGGGCAAGTAGAGCATGTCGCCCATGCCGAGCAGGCTTTCTGCGCCCATCTGATCCAAAATGGTGCGGCTGTCGATCTTGCTGCTGACCTGAAAACTCAGGCGGGTGGGAATATTGGCCTTGATGAGCCCGGTGATCACGTCCACGCTGGGGCGCTGCGTGGCCAAGATGAGGTGGATGCCGGCTGCGCGCGCCTTTTGCGCCAGGCGCGCGATCAGTTCTTCGATTTTCTTGCCCACCACCATCATCAGGTCGGCCAGCTCGTCGATCACCACCACGATGTGTGGCAGCCGCGCCAGCGGTTCGGGCTGCTCGGGCGTGAGGCTGAACGGGTTGCCTATGGTCTCGCCGCGCGCATGGGCTTCGTCGATCTTGACGTTGTAGCCGGCCAGGTTGCGCACGCCGAGCTTGCTCATGAGCTGGTAGCGCTTGTCCATCTCGGCCACGCACCAGTTCAGGCCGTTGGCGGCGTGCTTCATGTCGGTCACCACCGGCGCCAGCAGGTGCGGTATGCCTTCGTAAACGCTCAACTCCAGCATTTTGGGATCTATCAGCAGCAGCCGCACGTCTTTCGCGTCGGCTTTGTAGAGCAGCGACAAGATCATGGCGTTGATGCCCACCGACTTGCCCGAACCGGTGGTGCCGGCCACCAGGCAGTGCGGCATTTTGGCCAGATCGGCCACCACTGGCAGACCGGCAATGTCTTTGCCCAGCCCCATGGTCAGCAGACTCTTGGCGTCGTTGTAGACCTTCGAGCCCAGAATTTCACTCAGTTTGATGGTTTGGCGCTTGGCGTTGGGCAGCTCCAGCGCCATCAGGTTCTTACCCGGAATGGTCTCGATGACGCGGATCGACACCAGCGAGAGCGAACGCGCCAGATCGCGCCCCAGGCCAACGATCTGCGATCCCTTGACGCCGGTGGCCGGCTCGATCTCGTAGCGCGTAATCACCGGCCCCGGCGCAGCGGCCACCACCCGCACGTCAACGCCAAAGTCTTTCAGTTTTTTCTCGATCAGGCGGCTGGTCATCTCCAGCGTCTGGCTGTCCACGCCGGCTTGCTGCGCCGGTGCACCGTCGAGCAGATCGACCTGCGGCAGCTTGCTGTCGGGCAGTTCGGTGAACAGGGGTTTTTGCCGCTCTTTGGCGATGCGCTCGCTTTTTGGCGGCTCGACCGGTGTGGGTACGATCTGCACCGGCTTGAGCAGCGGCTCGACCGGCTCGCTGCGCTCGACCACCACTTCCTCGCGCTCGCGCACCGCTTGCGCGCCGATGCGCTGATCCTGCACTGCCTCGCGTTGCTCGCGCCGGGCCTGGAACCAGCGCTCCAATGTGCGGCCCAGCGCCTCGGCCCAGTGCGCCCAGGAAAAATGAAACACCCGCGGCAGGCAGACCAGCAGCAGCCCCAGCAAAATCACGACCGAACCCGTGTTGCCCAGCCAGCGAAGCGCCAGCGGCCCCAGCAGATAGCCCGGCACGCCACCCGAATGACCGGGCAGCAGCGGCTCAAACCGATACAGGCGACTCCATTCGAGCGCTGCGCTGGCCAGCAGCAGCCATGCCAGCGCCAGCCAGAAGGAGGCGCGCCCGGCGCAAAAGCGTTGCCAGCGGCCAGGCGCAGCCAACCCCTGTGGCGGCTGCTGCGGCTGGCCGCGCAGCCCGCGAGCCAGCGTCGCCAGCCACAGCCGCAGGCCGACGAAGAAAATCCACCAGACCGAAAAACCGAACAGAAAATAGCTTGCATCGGCCAACACGGCGCCGATTTGGCCGCCCCAGTTGCCAACGACAGGCTGGGTGCCGCTGGTGCTCCAGGCCGGATCGGCCAGCGAATGGCTCAGCATGGCCAGCAGCCAAAACAGCAGCGCCACCGCGCCCAACAGCAGCCCGATTTCTCGTGTGAAGCGCGCTGCGCCCTGCGCTTGGGGCGACAGGCGGTCGGCATTGAGCGTATTGAGTGAATAAGTCATGACGATGTGTACGTGCAGCAGCACGTTTGTATGTCTCGACCAACAAGAGCTCGGCTGGCCAAGTTCAGCTCAGGGTATTGATGCGTTCCTTGATGACGATGCTGCCGTCCTGTGCCAAGTCAGCGGCCAGCACCTCGGCCTGAGCCTGGGTCAAGGCCGCAAACAAGGGCACGCGGCGAATCCAATCGAGGCTGGGCAACAGAGTCACGGGTCAATTCCTTTGCTTGGCCGGCGCGCGCACAGCCACCGTTCGTATACCCCATGGACTATAATGGCTGGACCGCCAACCGTTGGCAATGTTCCAATCGGCCTTGCGGCGCTGCGTCTCGAACCCGCTGATTTCGTCCGTTGAACCACACAGCCCAGAGTTTGCTGGGATTTTGCACCATGAAGCACGCCAAAGTTCTGATTTTGGGCTCCGGCCCCGCCGGCTACACCGCTGCCGTGTACGCCGCACGCGCCAACCTCAACCCGGTGCTGATTACAGGCATCGCCCAGGGCGGCCAACTCATGACCACCACCGAGGTGGACAACTGGCCGGCCGACGCGCATGGCGTGCAGGGGCCAGACCTGATGCAGCGCTTTCTGGCGCACGCCGAACGTTTCAAGACCGAGATCGTGTTCGACCACATCAACGCGGTCGATTTTTCCCAACGCCCTTTTGTTCTCAAGGGCGACAGTGACGAATACAGCTGCGACGCGCTCATCATCGCCACCGGCGCCTCGGCCAAATACCTGGGCCTGCCGTCTGAACAAGCCTTCATGGGCAAAGGCGTTTCCGGCTGCGCCACCTGCGACGGTTTTTTCTACCGCGGGCAAGACGTAGGCGTGGTCGGCGGCGGCAATACCGCGGTGGAAGAGGCACTCTACCTCTCCAACATCGCCCGCAAAGTCACGCTGATTCACCGGCGCGACAGCTTCAAGGCCGAGCCGATCATGGTTGACAAGCTGATGGAGCGCGTCGCCAGCGGCAAGATCGAGCTCAAACTGCACTGCACGCTGGAGGAGGTGCTGGGCGACGCCAGCGGCGTGAGCGGCGTGCGCTTGAAAAACGGTCAAACCGGCGCAACCGAAGACGTGGCGGTTCAGGGTTGTTTCATCGCCATCGGCCACAGTCCGAACACCGACATCTTCAAGGGCCAACTGGAGATGAAAGACGGCTACTTGCTGACCCAATCGGGCCGCCAAGGCATGGCCACCATGACCAGCGTGCCCGGCATTTTTGCCGCCGGCGACGTGCAAGACCATGTCTACCGCCAAGCCATCACCAGCGCCGGCACCGGCTGCATGGCGGCGCTGGACGCGCAGCGATTTCTGGAAAACGCCTAACACCGACCGAGACACTTCTGGTTGGCTATAATCGCGGGCTTTGTTGCCAGGTTTCACTTGAGACCTGGTCTGCAAATCTCGGGTTACCGCCACCCTTTTTTCTGGCGAGGTGAGGCCCCCACCGCTCAGGTGGCGGCTGTTTGATGAGATCGGAGTGTCCACATGGCACGCGTCTGCGAAGTCACGGGAAAAAAGCCCATGGTCGGGAACAACGTTTCCCACGCCAACAACAAAACCAAGCGCCGGTTCCTGCCGAACCTGCAATACCGCCGTTTCTGGGTCGAGAGCGAAAACCGCTGGATACGCCTGCGCGTCTCGGGCGCTGCCCTGCGCCTGATCGACAAAAACGGCATCGACGCCGTGCTCGCAGACCTGCGCGCACGCGGCCAAGCTTAAGGAGCACGCACCATGGCAAGCAAAGGCGGACGCGAAAAAATCAAGCTGGAATCCACCGCGGGTACCGGTCATTTTTACACCACGACCAAGAACAAAAAAACCACGCCAGAGAAGATGCTGATCAAAAAGTTTGATCCGAAGGCGCGCAAACACGTGGACTACAAGGAAATCAAGCTGAAGTGATTCAGCCGGATTCCTCCAGCCAAAAAGCCGCCGTGAAAACGGCGGCTTTTTTGTTGGCGCAAACACAGCCGCTTCTGCAGCGAACGGACATGGCGCCCGGCCGCCCCGGAGCATGAAACGGCCATGTGCCAGGTCCGCATCCCTCACCCCTGCCCTCATCCGCCAGCGGGAGATGAGCGGTCAAAGCCGGATTTAGGTTCAACTCCGCTTGTGCCAGACGGCAGCAAAAAAACCGTCTGTGGCGTGCTGGTGCGGCCACAGACGCAGCCACTGGCCTTGTGGGCCGCTGCACAGCGTATCGGCCTGCAACACGGATGCAGCCGCCAGCAGCTCAGACACCGACAGCGCTTCAAAATCCGGCTGCGCAGCACCAAAGGCCAGCACCTGCTGTTCGTTCTCTTCTCTCAGCAGGCTGCAGGTGGCGTACACCAGCCGCCCACCGGGTTTGAGCAGGCGCGCCGCGCTGTGCAAAATGGCCGCCTGCACCTGCACCTGCGTGGCCACGGTTGATGGGGTTTGGCGCCACTTCAGGTCGGGGTTGCGGCGCAGCGTGCCCAGCCCCGAACAGGGTGCGTCGACCAGCACGCGGTCGATTTTTCCGGCCAGCCGTTTGATGCGCTCGTCGCGCTCGTGGGCAATCGCCACCGGGTGTACGTTGGACAGACCGCTGCGCGCCAGCCGGGGCTTGAGCGCGTCGAGCCGGTGCGCCGAGGTGTCAAAGGCGTACAGGCGGCCGCTGTTGCGCATGGCCGCGCCAATGGCCAGCGTCTTGCCACCGGCGCCGGCACAGAAATCGACCACCATTTCGCCGCGCTTGGCGTCCAGCAGCAGTGCCAGCAGTTGCGAGCCTTCGTCCTGTACTTCCACCTCGCCCTGCACAAAGGCGGGCAGTTTGTGCAGCGCCGGTTTGCCCTGCAGCCGAATGCCCAGCGGCGAGTAGGGCGTGGGCTCGCAAGTCAGTCCGGCCTGGCGCAGTTCGGCCAGCACAGCGTCGCGCTTTTTCTTCAGCGAGTTGACGCGCAAATCAAGCGGCGCGGGCAGCAACAGGCTGGCTGCGAGGGCGTCGAAGGCGTCGCCCACCTGCTCGCGCAACGCCGCCTCCAGCCACTGCGGCAGGTTATGCCGGTGCGGGGCCAGCACATCGGCGTCGCTGACGGCGTCGCAGTGGGCCAGCCAGATTTTTTCGGTGTCGCAGAGTGCGCTCAAGAGAAATTCACGCGGACCCGCAAACGCCAGTATGGCCAGCCGGCGCCATTTGGAGCCGCTGCCCGAGCGCGCCAGCCATTCCAGCCGCAGCCGCTGGCGCAGCACGGCAAACACCGTGTCGGACAGCGTGGCGCGCTCACGCGGGCCCAGCGAGCGCTTGGCGCGAAAATGCCGCGCCAACACGGCGTCGGCGGGGTGGTCAAATTTGAAAACCTGTTCGATCAGGTGGGAACATTCGTCCAGCAAGGCTTTGGGGTGCATGGCCGTATTGTCACGCCCCTGCATCTGTGCGCCTGCGGCGGCGATGCCTTTATGCCTTTGGCCCAGACCAAGCGCTTGCACAGCATGTGCGCGCCGGGAAGTGCCCGGGGCTCCCTCGCAAGATAAAATGGCGCGGCGCCCGACCAAGTCTGGCGCCAGGGTCAAAGGCCGATATGCACATCGCTGTGGGCACCATGAGAAATGCGTACCGAGCTGTGTACATAACGGGATTACTGATTGATGTCGAACGATAAAATCGTCAATGAGGTCAAAAGGCGGCGCACGTTTGCCATCATTTCCCACCCCGACGCCGGTAAAACCACCCTGACCGAGAAGCTGCTGCTGTTCTCGGGCGCCATCAACATCGCCGGTTCGGTGAAGGCGCGCAAGGCGGCGCGCCACGCCACGTCGGACTGGATGGAGATCGAGAAGCAGCGCGGCATTTCCGTCGCCAGCTCGGTGATGCAGATGGAGTACCGCGACTGCGTGATCAACTTGCTCGACACACCCGGCCACCAGGACTTCAGCGAAGACACCTACCGCGTGCTCACCGCCGTGGACGCCGCGCTGATGGTGATCGACGCCGGCAACGGTGTGGAGCCGCAGACGCGGCGCCTGCTGCAGGTCTGCCGCGCGCGCAACACGCCCATCCTGACCTTCGTCAACAAGATGGACCGCGAGGTGCAGGCCCCGCTGGACCTGATGGACGAGATCGAGCGCGAGCTCGGCATGACGGTGGTGCCGTTCACCTGGCCGGTGGGCATGGGCAAGACCTTTCGCGGCGTCTACGACCGCCGCACCGACCAGATGCGCGTGTTTGCCGCCGGTGAAGACCGCCGCGGTGGCGACGAAGCCGTGCTGGCCGGACTGGACAACCCCGAGAGCCTGCAGCGCTTTGGCGCCGAGTTCGAGCAGGCCAAAGGCGAGCTGGAGCTGGTTGAAGGCGCATCACCCGCGTTCGACGAAGCGCTGTTCCTGGCCGGCAAACAGACCCCCATGCTGTTCGGCTCGGCGGTCAACAACTTTGGCGTGCGCGAGGTGCTGGACGCGCTGGTGGACCTGGCACCACCGCCGGGCGACCGGCCAGCCATCCAGCGCGTGGTGCACCCGCAAGAGACCAAGTTCACCGGCGTGGTGTTCAAGATCCAGGCCAATATGGACCCGGCGCACCGCGACCGCATTGCCTTCGTGCGCGTGGCCAGCGGCCACTTCGAGCGCGGCATGAAGCTGCGTGTGGTACGCAGCGGCAAAGACCTGCGGCCCAACACGGTGGTGAGCTTTCTGTCGCAGCGGCGCGAGCTGCTCGATGAGGCTTTTGCCGGCGACATCATCGGCATTCCGAACCACGGCGTGTTGCAACTGGGCGACACACTGACCGAAGGCGAGAGCCTGCAGTTCACCGGCTTGCCCTTCTTCGCGCCGGAAATCATCCGCAGCGTGGAGGTGGCCGATCCGCTGCGCAGCAAGCAATTGCGCGCCGGTTTGACGCAATTGGGAGAAGAAGGCGCGATTCAGGTCTTTCGTCCGGTGGCGGGCTCGGTGCTGCTGCTGGGCGCTGTCGGCCAGTTGCAGTTCGAGGTGGTGGCGCACCGGCTGGAGCACGAATACGGTGTCAAGGCGCGCATCGTGAACAGCCCCTACCAGGTGGCGCGCTGGGTCACGTGCGCACCCGAAGACGGCGGCGAAGCGGAGCTCAAACGCTTCATTGACGCCAACAGCCACCGGGTGGCGCTGGACGCGGTGGACGCGCCGACGCTGCTGGTAGACCACGCCGCCACGCTGCGCGCGGTGCAAGCCAACTGGCCCAGGATCACGTTCCATGCGCTGCGCGAACACGCCGGACTGGTGTTTCACCAGGGCTTGTAAGGCAAGCGCCCAGGCCCAATACCGTTCAGTCTGTACGAAGCCACGGCTCTCAGTCCATCCGGGCCAGCAAACCTTCGACCACGCGCGGGTACATCAGGTGTTCCTGCGTCAGCACGCGCGCGGCCAGTGCGTCTGGCGTGTCGTCGGGCAGCACCGGCACGACCGCCTGATCCAGCAATTCGCCCTGATCCACTTCAGCCGTGACGCGGTGCACGCTGGCACCGGCGAACTTGCAGCCCATGTCGATGGCGCGCCGGTGCGTGTGCAGGCCGGGAAAAGCGGGCAGCAAGCTGGGATGGATATTGAGCAAGCGGCCGTCGTAATGAGCGACCAGGCCGGGCGTGAGGATGCGCATAAAACCGGCCAGCAGCACCAGCACCGGGGCGTGGCGATCGATCTCGCTCATCAAGGCAGCGTCAAACGCCGCGCGCGTGGCAAAGTTCTTGTGTTCGAGCACAGCAGTGTCTATGCCCTGCCGACGCGCCAGCAACAGGCCCGCCGCTTCGGCCCGGTTGCTGATGACGCACGCCACGCGCGCGCCGAAGCGTTCGCTCCAACGGCCTTGCTGCGCGGCTTTCACAAGAGCAGCCATGTTCGAGCCGCCGCCAGAGATGAGAATAACGATGTTTTTGTTCACGCCGGACATGCAGAGAAGTGTAATGACCCCAGACCACAGCCCCGCCACCCACCCGCACGATTTCCAGCAGCGCCCGCTCTCGTTTGCCGAGGCCCGCGTGCTCGCCACTTTGATGGAAAAGGCCCGCACCGTGCCCGACAGCTACCCGCTCACGCTGAACGCGCTGGTGGCCGGCTGCAACCAGAAATCCAGCCGCGAACCGGTGCTGCAGCTCAGCGACGAGCAGGTGCTGCAAGCACTGGAGGGTTTGCGTGCGCTGCACCTGGTTCTCGAGTCCAGCGGTGCTCGCGTCACACGCTACACGCACAATTTTGTGCGCACGGTCGGCGTGCCGACCCAATCGGCCGCGCTGCTGGGGCTGCTGATGCTGCGCGGCCCGCAGACCGCGGCTGAGCTGCGCCTAAACAGCGAGCGCTGGCACAAGTTTCTGGACATTGCCTCGGTCGACGCTTTTCTGGAAGAACTGCAAGACCGCCCGGCCGACAAGGGCGGCGCCTTGACGCTCAAACTGCCGCGTGCGCCCGGTGCGCGCGAGCAGCGCTGGGCGCATTTGCTGTGCGGGCCGCTCGACGCCGCCCTGCTGAGCGACCGAGCCGACAGCGCGTGCGCAGCCGGTGCGAGCGAAGACGAGCCGACGGCGCTCACGCGCCGCGTCGCCGAGCTGGAAAGCAAGGTCGCGCGGCTGCAGGATCAGTTGCAACACCTGCACGAGCAGCTTGGCCTGTCGCCGCCCGGACAGGGCTGAACAGCTCAGGCGTGCAGCCGCGACGACCGGGGCAGGTGCGCCACCAAAAACTCCATCTGGTCGGCCAGGATGCGGCGGTTGCGCAAAATGAAGTCTTCCCACAGGCTGGGCACGTAGGGCGCATACATCAGCGGCATGTGGGCCTGCTCGGGCGTGCGGTTGCCTTTGCGGTGGTTGCACGAGCGGCAGGCGGTGACCACGTTCATCCACAGATCGCGCCCGTTTTGCGCCAGCGGCACAATGTGCTCGCGGGTCAGTGCTTCTTCGTGAAAGCGCTGCCCGCAGTAGCCGCACAGGCAGCGATCGCGCGCAAACAGCTTGCTGTTGGTGAGCGTGGGCCGCAATTCGAACGGGTTGATGCGCGGCACGCCCTGGGTGCCGATGATGGAGTTGACGGTGATGACGGATTGGCGCCCGGTGATCGCGTTGTGCCCCCCGTGGAACACCGCCACCTCGGCCCCTATCTCCCAGCGCACCTCCTGCGCTGCGTAATGCAGCACCGCTTCTTCCAGGCTGATCCACGACTGTGGCAGCCCCTGGGCGGAGAGCTTCAAGACCTTCAAGACCAACCTCCATGCGCAAGCACAACCGGAACATTCGTCTGCAGCGCCAGCCACCCGAGTTCGGGCCAACGTGTTGTGTGTCAATATACCGCGCTTCTGTGACGAATACCGCCGACCCGAGCCAGCCTGCGCGACCTGGCCTTGATACCCATGCAAATCATTCGCGGCCTGTGGAATCTGCACCACGCGCTACAACAGCAAGCAGCGGCCGGCTGCGCTCTGACCATCGGCAACTTCGACGGCGTACACCGTGGCCACCAGGCCATGCTGGCGCTGTTGATCGAGCAGGCGCGCCGGCTGGGCGTGCCGAGTTGCGTGCTGAGCTTCGAGCCGCACCCGCGCGACTACTTTGCCGCCCACTACCGGCAACCCGAACTGGCGCCAGCGCGCATCGCCACGCTGCGCGATAAGCTAGACCAACTGGCGCGCGCCGGCGTCGATCGCTGTGTCATTCTGCCCTTCAACGCCCGCTTGGCGGCGCAGTCGCCGCAGTCCTTCATAGACGACACGCTGGTGCGCGCGCTGGGCGTGCGGTATTTGCTGGTGGGCGATGATTTTCGCTTCGGCCGGCGGCGCGCGGGCGACTACGCGCTGCTGCAAGCCGCCAGCCAAAGCCAGGGCTTTGCGCTGGCGCGCATGCCGAGCTACGAAATTGAGCAGGCCAATGGCCCCGGCCTGCGCGTCTCCAGCACCGCCGTGCGCGAGGCCCTGAGCGCTGGCCGCATGGAAGAAGTGGCGACCCTGCTGGGCCGGCCCTACAGCATCAGCGGCCACGTGCTGCACGGGCGCAAGCTCGGGCGCGAACTCGGTGCCAGCGCGCCCGGCCTGGGCAACGGTTTTCGCACCCTCAACCTGCGTTTTGCGCACTGGAAACCCGCTGCCAGCGGCATTTTTGCCGTACACGTGCACGGGCTTGGGCCAAGCGCCGACGCCGCAGCGCTGCGCGGCGTGGCCAACCTGGGCGTGCGCCCTTCGCTCGACCCAGATGATGTCAACGGCGGGCGCGTGCTGCTGGAAACCCATTGCCTGGACTGGCCCGCCGCACTGGCCGCCGCGCTGCCCGGCGCAGAGGCCTACGGTAAAATCATTCGCGTGGAGCTGCTGCACAAACTGCACGACGAACTGAAGTACGACAGCCTGGACGCCTTGACGCGGGGCATTGCCCAAGACTGTGACACCGCGCGTGCTTTCTTTGCGTCGCTGCAGGCCCAGACGCAACGTCAGACCACCCGCGACCGCATTTAACCGAGACCTTCTGACCTCACCGGGGTCGTCACCCTTCAACAAGCTCAGGGCGAACGGATTTCCCTCCCTCGCACCCTCACCCCGTTCGGGCTGAAATCCGCGCATCCTGAGCCTGTCGAAGGATCGAAGCCGCCACCGCGCCACCTCCATGTCCGACCACAAACCCTCCGCAGCCCTTGCTGCCAAGCCCGCCGCGAAAAACGACAGCTCGGGCGGCGCTTACCGCGCCACGCTGAACATGCCCGAGACGCCGTTTCCGATGCGCGGCGAGCTGCCCAAACGCGAACCGGCCTGGGTGGCCGACTGGAACGGCAACGGACTCTACCAGCGCCTGCGCACGGCCCGCCAGGGCGCGCCGCTGTTCGTGCTGCACGACGGCCCGCCCTACGCCAACGGCAAACTGCACATCGGCCACGCGCTCAACAAGGTGCTCAAGGACATGATTGTCAAAAGCCGCCAACTGGCCGGCTTTGACGCCCAGTACATCCCCGGCTGGGACTGTCATGGCCTGCCGATCGAGAACGCGATTGAAAAGCTGCACGGCCGCAAACTCGGCCGTGACGAGATGCAGGCCAGGAGCCGCGCCTACGCCAGCGAACAGATCGAGCAGCAGCGCCAAGACTTCCAACGCCTGGGCGTGCTGGGCGACTGGGAGCGCCCCTACCGCACCATGGACCCGTCCAACGAGGCCAGCCAGATCCGCGCCTTCAAGCGCGTGATCGAACGCGGCTTCGTCTACCGCGGCTTGAAGCCGGTCTACTGGTGCTTCGACTGCGCTTCGTCGCTGGCCGAGTTCGAGATCGAATACGCCGACAAGCAAAGCGATACGCTGGACGTGGCGTTTGAAGCCGACGACCCGGCCCGACTGGCCGCCGCTTTCGGCCTGGGCCAGTTGCCAGCGGGCAAGCGCGCATTTGTCGTCATCTGGACCACCACCGCCTGGACCATTCCGGCCAACCAAGCGCTCAACGCCCACCCGGCACTGGGCTACGCGCTGGTGGACACGCCGATCGGCTGCCTGGTGCTGGCCGAGACCCTGGTCGCCACCTGCCTGGAGCGCTTTGGCCTGAGCGGCAACGTGCTGGCCAGCGCCTGCGGCAATCAACTCGGCGGCCTGAATTTCCGCCACCCGCTGCACGACGTGCACCCGGGCTACCAGCGCCGCTCACCGCTCTACCTGGCCGACTACGTGAGCGACGCCGACGGCACGGGCATCGTGCACGCGGCGCCCGCCTACGGCGTGGACGACTTCAACACCTGCGTGGCCCACGGCATGGCCTACGCCGACATACTGAACCCGGTACAGGGCAACGGCTGCTATGCGGCCGATTTTGCGCTGTTTGGTGGCCTGCACATCTGGGCGGCGGTGCCGGTCATTTTGCAAGCGCTGCGCGACGCCGGCCGCCTGCTGGCAACAGCCAAGATCACGCACAGCTACCCGCACTGTTGGCGCCACAAAACGCCGGTGATCTACCGTGCCGCCGCGCAGTGGTTCATTCGCATGGACCAGGGCGAGGGCGTGTTCAGCACCGACAAGGCCGCCAAAACCCTGCGTGAGCTGGCGCTGAACGCGATCGACCACACGCAGTTCTACCCGGAAAACGGCAAGTCCAGGTTGCGCGACATGATCGCCAACCGGCCCGACTGGTGCATCAGCCGTCAGCGCAGTTGGGGCGTGCCGCTGCCGTTCTTTTTGCACCAAGACTCGGGCGAACTGCACCCGCGCACGATGGAGATACTCGATCAGGCGGCCCGCATCGTCGAGCAAGGCGGCATCGAGGCCTGGAGCCGCGTCACAACCCAGGACATGCTCGGCGCGGCCGACGCCGCACACTACAGCAAGAGCAGCGACATTCTGGAGGTTTGGTTCGACTCCGGATCGACCTTCTGGCACGTACTCAACCGCCAGCATGGCAGCCACGCCCAAGCCTACCCGAACGGCGCCTGCCACGCGCAAGGCCCCGAGGCCGACCTCTACCTGGAAGGCCACGACCAGCACCGCGGCTGGTTTCACAGCTCGCTGCTGCTGGGCTGCGCGCTGTTTGACCGCGCGCCCTACAAGGGCCTGCTGACGCACGGTTTTGCCACCGACGGCCAGGGCCGCAAAATGAGCAAGAGCCTGGGCAACACAGTTGAGCCGCAAAGCTTGAATGACAAGCTCGGCGCCGAGATTGTGCGCCTGTGGGTGGCTTCGACCGACTACTCGGGCGACCTCAACATCGACGACAAAATTCTGGCTCGCGTGGTCGACGCCTACCGCCGCATCCGCAACACGCTGCGCTTTTTGCTCGCCAACGTGTCCGACTTCGAGCCCGCGCACGACAGCGTGCCGCCCGAGAAGTTGCTGGAGATAGACCGCTACGCGCTGGCGCGCGCCAGCGCACTGCAAGCCGAAATTTTGCAGCACTTTGAGGTCTACGAATTCCACCCGGTGGTGGCCAAGCTGCAACTCTATTGCTCGGAAGACCTGGGCGGCTTTTACCTCGACATACTGAAAGACCGGCTCTACACCAGCGCGGCCAACAGCCCGGCACGCCGCAGCGCCCAGACCGCGCTGCACCAGATCACCCAGGCCATGCTGCGCTGGATGGCGCCGTTCCTGAGTTTTACCGCCGAAGAAGCCTGGCCGCTGCTGGCGGGGGCGAACAATCGCGGCTCGATCTTCTTCGAGACCTATGTGCCGCTGCCCACACCGCACGCCGCACTGCTGGCCAAGTGGGCGCGCCTGCGTGCCCTGCGCGATCTGGCCAACAAGGAAATCGAGACCGTTCGCGCCAGCGGCCAGCTCGGCTCTTCGCTCCAGGCCGAAGTGGTGTTTGAGGCCGGCGGCGACGACGCGGCGCTGTTGCGCTCGCTCGGCGACGAGCTCAAGTTCGTCACCATCACCTCGGCCGCCCGCGTGCAAGACGGCCCCGAGCTGCGCGTTCTGGTGCAGCCCCGTGCGGCGCAAAAGTGCGAGCGCTGCTGGCACTACCGCGACGACCTTGGCCACGACCCGGCGCACCCCTTGCTGTGCGGGCGCTGCACCAGCAACCTGTTTGGCGCCGGCGAGAGCCGCCGCTTCGCCTGAATCCCGAACGAAACCCAAATGGCAAAAACCCGCACCTCCCCCACCTGCTGGCCCTGGCTCGGTCTGGCGCTGGCCATCATCTTGCTCGACCAGTTCACCAAAACCCTGATTGTGGGCTTTTATGAACTGGGCGACAGCACGCCCGTGACCGGCTTTTTCAACATCGTGCGCGCGCACAACTATGGCGCGGCGTTCTCGCTGCTGGCCGATGCGGGCGGCTGGCAGCGCTGGTTTTTCACCGCCATCGGCGTCGGCGCGGCGGTTTTCATCGTCTGGATGCTGCGTTCGCACCCCGGACAAAAGCTGTTTTCCTTCGCCCTGGCCTGCATTTTGGGCGGCGCCATCGGCAATGTGCTCGACCGCCTGATCTACGGCCACGTGGTCGATTTTCTGGACTTTCACTTTCGTTTTCTGGCCGGCATCTTCCACGGCGGGCATTTCCCGTCGTTCAACGTTGCCGACGTCGGCATCACCATCGGCGCGTTCACGCTGATCCTGGACGAAATCCTGCGCGTGCGCCGCTCGCGCTAAGGCCTGGCACGATCCGGGCCGTCTCATGGACAATCGAGGTTTAACCCAGGAGTTCCCATGACCGAGACCACAGCCCCTGAACTGATCAACGTGCGCACCGAAGGGCGCGTTGGCATCGTCACACTGAACCGGCCCAAACAGCTCAACGCCTTGAACGACCAGCTCATGAACGAGCTGGGTGCGGCGCTCAAAGCCTTCGACGCCGACGACACCATCGGCTGCATGATCGTCACCGGCAGCGAAAAAGCCTTTGCCGCCGGCGCCGACATTGGCGCCATGGCGAGCTACAGTTTTTCCGACGTCTACAAGGGCGACTACATCACCCGCAACTGGGAAGCCTTACGCAGCATCCGCAAGCCCGTCATCGCCGCCGTCAGCGGTTTTGCTCTGGGCGGCGGCTGCGAACTGGCGATGATGTGCGACTTCATCATCGCCGCCGACAACGCCAAGTTTGGCCAGCCCGAGATCAAACTCGGCATCATTCCCGGCGCTGGCGGCACGCAGCGCCTGCCGCGCGCGGTCGGCAAGGCCAAGGCGATGGATCTGGTGCTGACCGCTCGCCTGATGGACGCCGCCGAGGCCGAGCGCGCCGGTCTGGTCAGCCGCGTGGTACCGCTGGCTTCCTTGATGACCGAGGCGCTGGGTGCGGCGCTGACAATCTGCGAATACTCGCTGCCCAGCGTGATGGCGGCCAAAGAATCGGTCAACCGTGCTTTTGAGGGCAACCTGTCGGACGGCGTCATGTTCGAGCGCCGCCTGTTCCACGCCCTGTTTGCCACCGCAGACCAGAAAGAAGGCATGGACGCCTTTGTCAACAAGCGCAAGGCCAACTTCAAGCACGCCTGATCGGGCCGAAGTTTGGCTATAATGATGCCTTCGTTGGTGATATAGCTCAGTTGGTTAGAGCGCAGCATTCATAATGCTGATGTCGGTGGTTCAAGTCCACCTATCACCACCAGTTTTAAGCAGTCAGCCCCGCGCTGGCTTTTTTTATCTGCCGCAGAGGCTTTTGTTGCGCATATCGCCCGTGCGCTCGTCGGCGCAACCTCCGTAAGCTGCCGGCATGAGCGACAGAGTCAGGCCAGAACCCGCCAAGCACAAGGCGACCCACTGAGAGGCGCTACAACCAAGCCCTGCAATCACGAGGCGCTCTCATCGTCTGGCGCAGCGCAAGCAGCACGGTGCCGAGTACCGGCGCCAGTGGCGCGAGTTGCACCTGGGCATTGACGCGCAGACGCTGGATATCCGGGCCATCGAGGTCACTCCCAACTCGGTGGGCGATGCGCCGGTGCTGCCTGCTCTATTCGGGCAGATCGACCTGGAAGCGCTGGCTGTGGTGGACCAGATCGCGTCCCTCGGCAACGATTGCGGGCCCAAAAAGTCCGCGTTAGACGCCCTCGTCGGCACCGATCAGGCGGCAAGAGCCGGGCTGAAACGGCAAGAGGCCATTGCCGCCATGGCTGATTTGGCAGAGCGCTAGTGTGGTGTTGCGCGCTTGATGGAACATAAAACCGCGTCTTTTCGCCCCTGATGTCGTTGCAAATCCGCGCCATAGCGGAACTATGGCTGCGTGTTTTCACGTTGCAAGCGCACCTCTTCGAGCACCGCTTTCTTCGCGGGCTCCAGCAGGCAGCCCAGGCGGCGCAGGACGAACATCTGCAGTAACCATTCAGCCCCCCACAGGGGAACACAGCCGTCAGGCGCAGGCCTGACGAGCCAAGACATGGTCGGGCACCAGTGACGGGGCGGTCTTGCCGGCCAGCCAGCTGTCGATGGCCGCCTGCAGGAAGCCAAAGGTCTGTCTTCCCTGCAGTGCACAGGTCTGCACCGTCGAGAAAATCCGCTCCAGGAATCTCAGCCCCCGTCCCGAGCGGGTGAAGAACGAGAGCTTGCGCTTGATCACGAAGCCACGCAACACCCGCTCGGCGCAATGCGCGCCCCAGTCGCAGACCTGCGTCCACGCCCACATCATGTGGTTGTGGTTCTTGTGGCTGGTCTCCTCGGCATGGCGTACCGGCTCCTGACTCAGGTGCATCTGCAACTGCTGCACCGGCTCGGCCAGCGCCTGCGCGACGTGGCCGTGCGCCATCGAGATCGTGCCGATGCTGAACTTCAGTCCCATGACCTGCTCCAGCAGGCGCTGGATCTTGCCTTGCGTGAGGTGAAACTGGCCCGACAGCGTGCCCACCCGTGCCAGGGCGCGCGTACCGAGTTGGCCGTTGGGCACACCCGTGGGCAACGCCGCGTGATGTTTGTGGCCGCAACCACTACAGACACCGCGCAGGCGCAAATACTGCGTCAGCACCGGTGTGATCGGCGGTAGAT